>NZ_JQEI01000110.1 GCF_000743355.1 Serratia sp. Ag1 | reverse complement strand
GGGCGCAGCAGGCTGCGCCCTGAAATCGTTAGTAAACAATCACCAACTTACCCTGCATATGGCCTTGCAACAGCTTGGTATGAGCAGCGGCGACCGTTTCCACCGTCAGGCCATGCAGTGTTTCGCTCAGCGTGGTGGTCAGTTTCCCGGCATCCAGCAGTTGCGCCATTTGCTTGAGGATTTCCCCTTGCTGGGCGATATCCGGCGTATTAAACATGCTGCGGGTAAACATAAATTCCCAATGCAGCGCGGCGCTTTTCAGCTTCAGCGCGTTCTGATCCAGCGGCTGGCTGTTCTCTACGATGGTGCAGATATGGCCCAGCGGAGCGATCAACTCGCTGATGGCTGGCCAGTGGCCGTCGGTATCATTCAGGCACAGAATATAATCGACGTGCTTGATGCCCTCTTTGGCCAGATTGGCTTGCAGATCGCGGTAATCCACCACCAGTTCGGCACCGCGCTCGCGGCACCAGGCGGCAGACTCCGCACGTGACGCGGTGGCAATCACTTTCACTTTACTGCGCTGTGCGGCCAATGGGATCGCCAGTGAGCCCACGCCACCGGCTCCGCCGATGATCAGCAACGTTTTATCTGCTGTCGCATCCTGGATCTGCAAATGTTCAAACAGCGCTTCCCAGGCTGTGAGGGCGGTCAGCGGCATGGCGGCGGCTTCGGCCCAGTTCAGCGTGCGCGGTTTGTGCGCACTAATACGTGAGTCGATCAGTTGTTGAGTGCTGTTGCTGCCAGGGCGGGTAATATCCCCGGCATACCACACCTCATCACCCGGCTTGAACCCCGTGACGTGGCTGCCGACTGCCAGCACCACGCCGCTGGCATCCCAGCCGAGAATGCGTGGTTGCTGTAGGCCATTTTTCTGCAGGTTAGCATGGACCTTGGTATCGACCGGGTTAACGGAAACGGCTTTCACCTCCACCAGCAGATCGTACTGGCCCGGCGTGGGCTGTTCTGGCGCGATCTCGATAAAGCGGGCGGGATTTTGTGGATCGACGGCAATGGCCTTGATTGACATGATGCTGCTCCTTCGAATGAATGCCTTTAATCTCTCCGGCGGATAATATAGTCCGGTGCGGGTTTGTTTCAGTGCAGATGATGCGTAGGGATAAGAAAAAGCCCGCAGAGTGCGGGCTGAATCAGGTTACTTGGTGACTCTTTTGTACTTGATGCGGCGGGGTTCCAACGCTTCGGCACCCAGAGTGCGCTTTTTGTACTCTTCGTATTCGGTAAAGTTACCTTCGAAGAATTCAATTTTGCCTTCATCCTGATAATCCAGAATGTGGGTGGCAATACGGTCAAGGAACCAGCGGTCGTGCGAGATCACCATGGCGCAGCCTGGGAATTCCAGTAAGGCGTTTTCCAGCGCGCGCAGGGTTTCGATATCCAGGTCGTTGGTCGGTTCATCGAGCAGCAGCACGTTGCCGCCAACCTGCAGCAGCTTGGCTAAGTGCAGACGGCCACGTTCACCACCGGACAGCTCACCAACGCGTTTGCCCTGATCGACACCCTTGAAGTTAAAGCGGCCAACGTAAGCACGGCTTGGCATTTCGGTGTTGCCGATGCGCATGATGTCCTGACCGCCGGAAACTTCTTCCCACACGGTTTTGGAATTATCCATGCTGTCGCGGAACTGATCGACAGACGCCAGCTTGACGGTATCACCCAGCGTGATGCTACCGGAATCAGGCTGTTCCTGACCGGACATCATGCGGAACAGGGTAGACTTACCTGCGCCGTTCGGGCCGATAATGCCGACAATCGCGCCCTTCGGTACCGAGAAGGAGAGATCGTCGATCAACAGGCGATCGCCGTAAGATTTGCGCAGGTTGCTGACTTCCACCACTTTATCGCCCAGGCGTGCGCCCGGTGGGATAAACAGTTCGTTGGTTTCGTTACGTTTCTGGTATTCGGTGCTGTTGAGTTCTTCAAAGCGTGCCAGACGGGCTTTACCCTTAGACTGACGGCCTTTAGCGCCTTGACGCACCCACTCCAGCTCTTTCTCAATCGACTTGCGGCGAGCGGCTTCGGCAGAAGCTTCCTGTGCCAGACGGGCGTCTTTCTGCTCCAGCCAGGAAGAGTAGTTACCTTCCCACGGAATACCCTCGCCACGGTCCAGCTCGAGGATCCAACCCGCGACGTTGTCGAGGAAGTAACGGTCGTGGGTGATCGCCACTACGGTGCCTTCGAAGTCGTGCAGGAAGCGCTCCAGCCAGGCCACGGATTCAGCATCCAGGTGGTTGGTGGGTTCGTCCAGCAGCAGCATGTCCGGTTTTTCCAGCAGCAGGCGGCACAGCGCAACGCGGCGGCGTTCACCACCGGAAAGGTTGGCGATTTTGGCGTCCCATTCCGGCAGGCGCAGCGCATCGGCGGCGCGCTCAAGCTGGGTGTTGAGGTTGTGGCCATCGTGAGCCTGAATGATCTCTTCCAAGCGGCCCTGTTCTGCAGCCAATTTGTCGAAATCAGCCCCTTCTTCCGCGTACAGTGCATACACTTCATCAAGGCGTTTCAGAGCCCCCACCACTTCTGCCAACGCTTCTTCTACCGACTCGCGCACGGTATGTTCCAGGTTGAGCTGCGGTTCCTGTGGCAGATAGCCAATCTTGATACCCGGTTGTGGGCGCGCTTCCCCTTCGATATCGGTATCGATGCCGGCCATAATGCGCAGCAGGGTGGATTTACC
>NZ_JQEI01000109.1 GCF_000743355.1 Serratia sp. Ag1 | reverse complement strand
TTGAGCCCCCAACTCGGTCGCCTTCATCATATTCCCGAGTGAACATAATTTGTGTAGCGACCGAAATAAATCCACATTCCGCAACAACCCTCAAAATGTGAACAAGAGACAGGTTGATGCGGGAATAAATCAGAAGGTCGAAGTTATAAAAACCTTTCTCTGATTACCCCATAATCACCGCAACAACCTTATCACCGACCCAATCTCACTAACACAATCGATAATATTATGGTGGTTGCACGCCAGCGGAATCACCGTCAACTGATCACACACTGCCCCTATCCCATTATCTTCGCTCAGCCATAGCGCCTTTCCCCCAGCAACAGACTGATAATAAGCAGACATCTGTGTGGCCTTGAACAGGGTGACTTGGGTATGTTGCAGTCGGCCAGAAATCAGCCCCTGGCTGATGCTCTGCTCCGCCGCTTCCACCGCCAAAGCACGCGCAGCCGCCTCTCCGTGAATCCCCATTTCCGCCAGCATGTTTTGGCGCAGATCCGGCATCTCTTGCGTATTCACCTTGGCCTGATAGAAACTGTC
>NZ_JQEI01000108.1 GCF_000743355.1 Serratia sp. Ag1 | reverse complement strand
GCCTAAAAACGTGGCTGGAGCGGCAGAAAACCAGATGCTGGTGGTGTTGCGTAACCGGATTAAAATTTTTTATCGCCCGAAAGGCATTGCCGGTAGCCCAGAAAAAGTCACCGAGCAACTTCGTTTCTCGCTGAAACAACAGGCGGGTCAATGGGTGATGGCCGCGACAAATGATTCCGGTTTTTATGCTTCCTTTATTAAAGCGGCCGCAGTGGTGGGTGGTAAAGAAGTCCCATTCAAAGTTGATATGGTAGCGCCGAAGTCTCAGGTAAGCTGGAAACTAGAGAAAGGGGCCGGCTCACCGGCAGGTGCGCAAAAAGTGAAATTTACGTTGGTTAATGACTATGGCGGACATACCAGCGCGGAAGCCAGTTTGAATTGAGCAGACGCTGGTGGCCAGTATCCCTCGGTTAAGGGACTGAAAAATGCATAAAGCCATACCAAACGCTTTCGAAAATGGCCAGCGGATGGCGAATGTCAGGTTAATTCCGGCCAGGCTAAGACCGCTGGCCGTATTGCTATGGTTGCTGATTCCCCAGGTTTATGCCCAGCCCGCGAATAGCTCGTTTGAATTAGATGACAGTAGGCTGGTTGGCAGGGCCAAAGAACAAAAAAACATTACGCGTTTTAACCAGGCTAACGCTATCGAGCCCGGCACTTATCAAGTCGATATCGTCATCAATGGGAATTTCCTCTCGCGGCAATCACTGGTCTTTGCTGCGGGTGAGCAAGGCGTGGTTGCCGCTTGCCTGGGCAGGGAGAACATGGTTGATG
>NZ_JQEI01000107.1 GCF_000743355.1 Serratia sp. Ag1 | reverse complement strand
ACCGAATCGTCGATGGTGAAGTGCTTCGAGTGCAGGATGTACGGCGGCCGGTACATCCAGATGCGCACGCCGGCGCGCAGCAGCTCGTCGTAGTAGGAGCGCTGCGCGTGGTAGACGACGGCCTGATCCCCGGTCTCCGAGACGAAGAGCTCCACCTCGACCCCGCGCGCCGTCGCGGCGCGGAGCGCGTTCATGATCGAGCCGTCGGGCACGAAGTAGGGGCTCGTGATGCTGATGCGCCGCTGCGCCGCGTAGAGCAGCGCGACGAAGACCTGCAGGTTGTTCTCGCCCGCGTACCCGGGCCCGCTCGGCACGATCTGGCAGTCGAGCGCGCCGGGGCGATCCGACTCGAAGTCGGACTCCGCGAGGTGCGCGAGCAGCTCCCCGGTCTCGAGGTACCAGTCGCCCTGGAACACGGCCTCGAGGCCGAGCACGATGGGGCCCTCGACCCGCACCATGAGGTCCTTCCAGTGCAGGCCGCGCCGCCGGTTCGACGGCTTGTTGTAGCTCGAATC
>NZ_JQEI01000106.1 GCF_000743355.1 Serratia sp. Ag1 | reverse complement strand
CTCCGTCATCGGTTCGGGACTCGGCCGTCGCGGATCCAGCGTCCGCTGGCGCACCGTCGGCCGCATCGCGCTCGGCTGGCTCTTCACGCTGCCCTCGGCCGCGATCGTCGGCGCGCTCGCTGCGCTGCTCGCCCAGGGCCTCGGCACGACCGGCGTGATCATCGACGCCGTCCTCGGCCTCCTCTTCATCCTCTTCATCTTCTGGCGGTCGAGCCGCAACAAGGTCGACCACTCCAACGCGATCAACGTGCCCGACGTCGCCGAGTCCGGCTACGCAGTCCGCATCCGCAAGCGGGGCAAGGTCAAGCCGGTCCCGACCGAGACCGGAACGATCCCGCCGCTCACCCCGATCGCGAAGTCGGCGGTGCGCTCCGATCACGCGGCTCGCGCGGCGGAGCAGGCCGCGGACGACGCGGAACGGCAGATCCGGGCGGTCGAGCGCGCCGCGATCCGCACGAACGAACGCGCCGCTCGCGCCGCCGGTGACGAGGAGAACGACAAATGACCATCGACTGGATCGCATTCCTGCAGGTCTTCATCGCGGCGCTCGTCTCGGCGTGCGTGGTCGTCGGGCTCTACGCGCTCGGCATCCGCTTCCTCGCGATCCCGGCGCCCGCGCCGCTGCGCGAGGACGGAACCCGCGAACCGAACGGCCCGTCGCGCGACGACGAGGAGGACGACCTGGAAGGATCCGGGCGTCCCAGCTGGGCGCAGATCGCCGCGAACATCTGCTTCGGGCTCTCCGCGTTGTGCGTGCTGGCGGGCATCTACCTGATCATCCCGATCTTCCACAAGTAGGGCCCCGGGCCGCTCGCTCTTGCCAGCCGTCGACAGTAAGGTGAGCGCATGAGCGACGTCGCATCGATCCCCGCCATCACCGAGATCGTCGGAGGCCTGCGCTACGGTTTCGCGCAGGGGACCACCCGGCCCGAGGCCTGGCGGCGGCTGCAGCTCGAGGGGCTGCGCCGCATGCTCGTCGAGCGCGGCACGGACTTCGAGGCGGCGCTGCTCGCCGACCTGGGCAAGCCGGCCATCGAGTCGCAGCTCGCGGA
>NZ_JQEI01000105.1 GCF_000743355.1 Serratia sp. Ag1 | reverse complement strand
CGGCGAGGAGGCGAAGGACCCGAAGCGCACCGTGCCGCGGGCGACCTACGCCGCCGTCGCGATCATCGGTCTCTTCTACGCGTTCAGCGCGTGGGCGTTCTCGGTCGGCATCGGCCCGTCGAACATCGTCGCGAAGTCGCAGGAGTCGGGCCCCGACCTGATGTTCGTGTTCATGAACAGCCACGTCAGCGTGATCTTCGTCGACATCATGAACATCCTGTTCCCCACGAGCCTCTTCGCCTCGCTGCAGTCGTTCCACAACGCGGTCGCCCGCTACTTCTTCTCGCTCGGCCGCGAGGGCGTGCTGCCCACCTGGTTCGCGGGAACCTCGAAGCACGGCGCTCCCTGGGCCGGCTCGGTCGCGCAGACCGTCATCGCACTCGTCGTCACGATCGGCTTCATCTTCTCGGGCGAGGTGTTCGGCGGCGCCGCGGCGCTCGGCGAGCAGAGCTTCCTCTACCCGGTGCTCACCATGTTCACCTGGCTCACCAACACGGGCGCCATGGGCCTCGTGCTCCTCATGGCGGTCATCGCGGCCGCGGTCATCGGCTTCTTCCGCAGGG
>NZ_JQEI01000104.1 GCF_000743355.1 Serratia sp. Ag1 | reverse complement strand
GGGTGTACCTCGATCGCGTGCTCTACACGGGCTTCGTCTACCCCACCGACTACGGCTTCTTCGAGGAGACCCTCGGCGAGGACGGCGATCCGCTCGACGTGCTCGTGCTGCTCGACTACCCGGTGTTCCCCGGCGTGGGCATCAAGGTGCGTCCGGTCGGCGTGCTCAAGATGAGCGACGAGGCCGGCGGCGACGACAAGGTCATCGCGGTGCAGCACAAGGATCCGCGCTGGGCGCACATCCAGGACGTCGCCGATATCCCGGAGTACACCCGCAAGGAGATCGAGCACTTCTTCGAGCACTACAAGGATCTCGAGCCCGGCAAGTGGGTCAAGGTCGACGCCTGGGGTTCGGCCGCCGACGCCGAGCAGCTCATCGTCGAAGCTCAGGAGCGCCTGCAGGCCGAGGGCCACTGAGCCCGCGGAGCCGCACGGCTCCGGTACGTCGAAGGGGGCGGGGATCGATGATCCCCGCCCCCTTCGACGTACCCGCCCGTCTTAGAAGTTGATGACGAACGCCGGGTTCACGAAGTCGTACCAGCCGTTGTCCTGGTTGGGTCGCATCTCGAAGTGGAGGTGCGGGCCGGTGCTGCAGCCGGTGCTGCCGACGTAGCCGACGGTCTGGCCGCGCTGCACGGTCTGGCCGTTGCCGACGAGCGACCAGCTCGCCATGTGAGCGTAACGGGTCTGCCAGCCGTTGGGGTGGTTGATGCTGACCATGTTGCCGCCGCAGGGATCCCAGTAGGCGGACGCCACGGTACCCGACATCGCGGCGCGGATCGGGGTGCCGTACGCGGTCGCGAGGTCGATGCCGGTGTGGTCGGGGCGGCCCGGCGGGCGGAAGCCCTCGGAGACGTAGTAGCCGGTGACCGGGATCAGCCAGCCGTTGCTGCTGCCGTTGTTGCCGCCGCCCCCGGGGTTGGGGTTGACGGGCGGGTTGCCGCCATTGTTCCCGCCGTTGTTCTCTTGCTCACGGCGCCGCCGCTCTTCCTCCTCGGCCAGCCGGCGGTTCTCGGCCTCGATCCGCTTGCGCTCCGCCTCGGCTTCCTGACGCAGGCGTTCCTGGTAGCCGGCGACCGTCTTGGTGGTCTTGTCCTGCAGGGCGGCGAGCTGGGTCTCGAGGACCTGGATCTGCGCCTCCTGCTTGCGCACGACCTCGCCCTGGTTCTGCACCGCGGTCGCTGCGGCCTTCTCGGCGACGTCCGCCTCCTTGGCGAGGCGGTCCCGCTCGGCCTTCGCGGCTTCGGCCTGCTTGCTCAGCGAGTCGGCGTTGTTGGTGCTCTGCTCGGCCTGCTCCGAGATCACGGTGTTGCGCTCGGTGGCCTTCGACATCGAGGCGAGGCGACCGAGCAGCGCGTCGGCGGTGTCCTTGTTGGAGTCGAGGAACAGCTCGAGGTTGCGGTCGACGCCGCCCGAGCGGTACATCTGCGACACGAGCGCGGCCGCCTGCTCCTTCGCCCGATCGGCTTCCTTCTTGCTCGCCGCGGCCGCATCTTCGAGCGTCTTCGCCCGACCCGCGGCTTCGGCGAGCTTCTGCTCCGCGACTCGGCTGGCCTCGATCTTGTCGCTGTGCAGGTTGCGCAGCCGGTCGAGCTCCTTCTTCTGGCTCACGATGGGCTGCTCGATCTCCTTGACCTTGGCGTCGGTCGCGGCCTGGTTCGCCTTGGCGCGCTGCACGTCGTCCCAGGTCGGCAGGTCGACGGCGTGCGCCGCGGGCGGGGTCGCCGGCGGTGCCGTCAGCAGGGTCGCGGCGATGACGAGCGCGCCGAGGATCCCCCAGCGGGCGCGTTTGGCCTTGCGGCGCTCGGTCATGCGGAACCCACCTCTAACTGCTCGTCGTACACGGATCCGC
>NZ_JQEI01000103.1 GCF_000743355.1 Serratia sp. Ag1 | reverse complement strand
ATAACCATTCTCTTCGCCAAGATTAACCAGCCAGTCGGCTAAGACCCCACCGCCCTCTCCCCCCATTGCCAGCATGGCAATTTTGATAGGTTGTAATGCAATCATCCGTCTTCCCCTTAAAAACTCAGCCGTGCGCGCTGCTGGCTATCACGACGCTGTAACCAACCAATCACCTTGTGGCGTAGCCAATGAGAACCGCGTTCCCAACGTGGTGGATGGGTAATAATCTGTGCCTTGAAGAAGGACGGGCAGAGCACGGGCGGATGAGAAACCTCTCCGCATAACCCGCACCCCACACAGCTCTCCAAGACCGTAGCCACCGGATCGGTGCGTAGTGGGTCAGGATTGGGGGCGATCGACAACGATGGGCAGCCGGATAAACGGATACAGGAATGATCGCCAGTACAGGTATCAGGATCAACACCGAAACGTTCGCGCAGGACACGCTTACCCGCTGCAATGGCGCTGCGGGTGTGCTTTTTCTCACGGCGCTGCTTATTCAGCATGCATTCACTTTGGGCAATCAAAACCTTTGGGCCAGCTTCCTGGGTGGTTAATGCATCACGCAACGTCC
>NZ_JQEI01000102.1 GCF_000743355.1 Serratia sp. Ag1 | reverse complement strand
CGTCGAGCAGCGCCGAGTAGTTCGTCACCGCTTCACGCCCGAACCGCACACCGCTGACGACCTCGGCGAGCAGCGGCAGACCGGCGTCGTGGGCGAAGGCCTCGGCCCGGTCTCCGGCATCCGCACCCGCGATGACCACCGCACGGACGCCGTCGTCGTGCACGTAGGTTTCTGCACCCGGCCACTCGGGCACCGCTCGATTTCCGCCGCCCATCGCCTCGAGCCTCGGGCGGTCTCCTGCAGGACCCGCGGCGGGTTCCTCCCCGTCGAGTTCGCGATCGGCGTCCGCGCGCGCGGAGGCGAAGAGCTCGGAAACGGTCAACGTCTCAGTTCCGACGCGCAGGTTCCCGCCGAGCGGAGGGCCGGAGAGCGGCTCGCGGAACGCGAGGTTGAGCTGCACCGGACCCGCCGGTCGCTCGGAGGTGCCGCGGGCGGCCTGCAGCGCCGTCCGAGCCAGACGGTCCGGCTCGAATCCGGCGATCCAGGGCGGTTCCGTCGAGTCCGGCACTGCAGCGGGAGCCGGCACTTCGAGCACGAGCCGGGCGAACGCGCCGACCAGTTCACCCTGCCGGGTGGTCTGATTGCTGCGGATGCCCCGAAGCTCGTCCGGCCGGTCCGCGGTCAGCAGCAGCATGGGAACACGAGCTTCGTGCGCTTCGAGCGCGGCCGGCACGAGGTTGGCGACCGCGGTGCCGCTCGTCACGATGATCGGCGCGGGAACGCCCGTTTCACGTGCAACGCCCAGCGCGAAGAACCCGGCCGAGCGCTCGTCGACGCGCACGTGCAGGCGAACAGCACCGCCGGCCTCCGCAGCTGCGGCGGCCAGCGCGAGCGCCTGCGACCGGGAGCCGGG
>NZ_JQEI01000101.1 GCF_000743355.1 Serratia sp. Ag1 | reverse complement strand
GCTCGCGCACGCTGGCCGCCTGATCGGTGCCCCACGCGGCCGCGATCTCGCGCAGCGAGCGCACGAGGTCGGGTTCGGCGAGCGCCATCTGATCGAGCAGGACCGTCGCCCGGGCGATGAACATGCCGGCGTTCCAGAGGAAGCCGCCGTGCTCGACGTAGTCGCGCGCCGTCTGCTCGTCGGGCTTCTCGACGAAGGAGGTGACGTCGTAGACGTCGAAGGGGGCGAGGTCGCCGCGGGCGGCGCCGCCCTCGATGTAGCCGAAGCCGGTCGCCGGGTGCGAGGGGTGGATGCCGATGGTGGCGATGTACCCCTGGTCGGCCGCCTGCACGGCGGTGCGGATGGCGCGCTCGAAGAGCACGTTGCCGCGGATCACGTGGTCGGCGGCGAAGGATCCGAGGATCGCGTCGGGGTCGCGCAGCTCGAGGATCGCGGCGGCGAGGCCGATCGCGGCCGAGGAATCCTTCGGCTCGCTCTCGGTCACGAGGTTCTCGACGAGCAGCTCGGGCAGCTGCGCCTCGACCGATTCGCGGTGCGCGCTACCGGTGACGACC
>NZ_JQEI01000100.1 GCF_000743355.1 Serratia sp. Ag1 | reverse complement strand
GAGCGTGTCGATCTCGCGCTCGAGCAGCGGGGCGAGGTAGCGCTCCGCCACTTCGAGCACCTCGGGCCCGCTCGTGCGGCCGGCCTCGACCAGCGGGACGAACTCGGGGCACGCCTGCCCCGTCAGCTCGATATCTGGGCGCATGCTGAACAGGTCGTCGTACACGGCAGACTGGATGGTGCCCTGCGTTCCGATGAGGCCGACCCGGCCGTTTCGGGTGCTGGAGACGGCGCTGCGCACCGTCGGCCCGATCACCTCGACCACCGGGACGTCGTAGCGCTCGTGCGCGTCGCGCAGCATGGCCGCGCTCGCGGTGTTGCAGGCGATCACGAGCATCTTCACACCCTGCGCGACGAGGTCGTCGAGGATCTCGAGCGAGAACCTGCGCACCTCGGCGATGGGACGCGGGCCGTACGGTGTGTTCGCCGTATCGCCCACGTAGATCATCGACTCGTTCGGCAGCTGGTCGCGGATCGCCCGCGCGACGGTGAGCCCGCCGACGCCCGAGTCGAACACGCCGATGGGAGCGTCGTTCTGCAGCACGGAAGTCACGGATCCAGCCTACCGCGCGGGGTG
>NZ_JQEI01000099.1 GCF_000743355.1 Serratia sp. Ag1 | reverse complement strand
TGTATTAGTCGCGACTTGATCTGACACATGACCTTGAAAGGTTGAGAGTTACCGGTTTTGATATGGGTGTCGAATCCTTATACAAAACACGAGGTAACTCTCATGCTTCATACTAACAATCCTGTCATCAAACACAAAACAGGTTTGCTCAATCTGGCCGAAGAACTCAGCAATGTGTCAAAAGCCTGTAAAATCATGGGTGTCTCACGCGATACGTTTTACCGTTATCGGGAGCTGGCTGATGAAGGTGGCGTGGATGCACTGATTAACCGCAGTCGGCGTGCTCCCAATATCAAAAACCGTACTGATGATATCACTGAGCAGGCCGTTGTTGATTACGCTATCGCGTTCCCTGCGCATGGTCAGCACCGGAGCAGTAATGAATTGCGTAAACAAGGCGTTTTTATCTCAGGAAGCGGCGTCCGTTCTGTCTGGCTGCGTCACTCACTTGAGAACTTCAAAAAGCGGCTGAAAGCGTTGGAAGAAAAAGTGGCCCATGACGGTATCGAACTGACTGAAGCACAGATAGTGGCACTGGAGCGTAAAGCCAGTGATGACCAGGAATGTGGTGAAATCGAAACCGTCCATCCCGGCTATCTGGGTTCACAGGATACGTTCTACGTCGGCAATCTGAAAGGCGTCGGGCGTATTTATCAGCAGACCTTTGTTGATACATACTCAAAGGTTGCTCACTGCAAGCTGTATGTCACCAAAACCCCGATTACTGCGGCTGACCTGCTGAATGACCGTGTGCTCCCCTTTTACGAGTCGCATGGCCTGCCAATGCTGAGAATACTGACCGACAGAGGCACAGAGTTCTGTGGCAAAGTGGAGCAACATGATTACCAGCTCTACCTGGCGATAAATGACATCGACCACACGAAAACCAAAGCGATGTCACCGCAGACAAACGGTATCTGCGAGCGGTTCCACAAAACGATACTGAACGAGTTTTATCAGGTCACGTTCCGTAAAAAGCTGTATGGTGAGCTCGATACATTACAATCGGATCTTGATGAATGGCTGGCTCACTATAATAATGAGCGAACTCATCAGGGGAAAATGTGCTGTGGCAGAACGCCAATGGAAACGTTGCTTGATGGAAAGCGCATCTGGGCAGAGAAGAATTTAAACCAGATGTAATCTGACAGATACCTGTATAAATAATCGGTAACTGTCAGATCAGGTCTGAGCTAATACA
>NZ_JQEI01000098.1 GCF_000743355.1 Serratia sp. Ag1 | reverse complement strand
TACTCCCTTTGACGTTGAACCTCGCAATGTCCTGAATCGAATATGGCAGGCGTTGCGCCAGCGTGGATTATTCCCGGTGGTAGCGGTAGAGCTGGAGTTTTATCTCATCGATCGACAACGGGATTCCGAAGGTGATCTGCAACCCCCTTGTGCGCCTGGAACGCAAGAGCGTAACGTACAGAGCCAGGTTTATTCGCTGGATAATCTCAACCACTTTGCCGGGGTGCTGAACGACATTGACAGGCTGGCACAGATGCAGGGGCTGCCAGCCGATGGCGCGGTGGCGGAAGCATCGCCAGGCCAGTTCGAAGTGAACCTGAACCATACCGATAACGTCTTGCAGGCTTGCGATCATGCGCTGGCTTTGAAGCGCCTGGTGCGGCAGGTGGCAGAAAACCACAATATGCATGCCACCTTTATGGCCAAACCCTATGAGGATTATGCCGGTAGTGGAATGCATGTGCATATCAGTATGATAGACAGCGCAGGTAGAAACCTGTTTGCCGAGTCAGACGGTGCCGATTCGGCGTTGCTGAAGCGTGCATTGGCGGGGATGATTGCCCTGATGCCAGCTTCCATGGCG
>NZ_JQEI01000097.1 GCF_000743355.1 Serratia sp. Ag1 | reverse complement strand
CATGCCACGGGCGGTATTGAATACGATGCGATAGAGATTCTTGTTCACAACAACGTCCCTGCAGAAAATCTGAAAGTGAAAAGTCAGTTTTTTTATCTACCCCAATGACCTCAAGCGACAGCACGGTGACCTATCGCTTCAGGTCATCAGGGACTATCCCGGTCGAAACCGGGATATCTGTATGGCATCAGAAGCGATAGCCGATAGCAATATTGAAACCGTTAATGTCGTGAGACTGTCCGGCGATATTCAGTCTGGAACCTTCGTAACCGATATCGACGGCCACATTCTCAATCGGGTTGATCTGCACCCCTGCGCCATACATCAGGGACGTCTTGTTTTCATTGCCGGACTGACTCCCCGCCAGCACATATGAACCCTGGTAGTTGTACCACTGGGAGGAATAATCGACTTTGTTGCGGTTGAAACCCAGCAGGCCATAGGCGCTGACAAACTCATTAAAGCGGTAAGCCGGGCCGACAGACAGTGAGTAATATTTGATCTTGGCTTCGTTATTAATGATGTCTCTGGCGAGCAGATAAGAGTAATCATCCTTGCCACTCATGTAGGTAAATGAGCCGATCACGCTGATCGGCGAATCCCACTCATAGCGGTAC
>NZ_JQEI01000096.1 GCF_000743355.1 Serratia sp. Ag1 | reverse complement strand
GCCTTGGAGGATGGTCCCCCCGTATTCAGACAGGATGTCACGTGTCCCGCCCTACTCATCGAACTCACAAGGTATGCATTTTAGTGTACGGGGCTATCACCCTTTGCTGCGCGACTTTCCAGACGCTTCCACTAACACACACCCTGATTCAGGTTCTGGGCTGTTCCCCGTTCGCTCGCCGCTACTGGGGGAATCTCGGTTGATTTCTTTTCCTCGGGGTACTTAGATGTTTCAGTTCCCCCGGTTCGCCTCATGCCACTATGTATTCATGACATGATAGTGTGTCGAAACACACTGGGTTTCCCCATTCGGGTATTGCCGGTTATTACGGTTCATATCACCTTACCGACACTTTTCGCAGATTAGCACGCCCTTCATCGCCTCTGACTGCCTAGGCATCCACCGTGTACGCTTAGTCACTTAACCTCACAACCCGAAGGTGTCTTCTGTACACAGAGGACACCTCGCGCTGCAAACTATTGAGAGACTCTCTGACAGGGTACTCCTTGCCTCCATACTGCTACGGAGAGACAAGTTTCTGCTGTCAGGTTTCAATTTTCAGCTTGTTCCAGATTGTTAAAGAGCAAAATACTTCGCAGCATACTGTCGCCAGTACACTCTGAACTATTATCAAGGACCGTAGGGATATGGTGGAGCTAAGCGGGATCGAACCGCTGACCTCCTGCGTGCAAGGCAGGCGCTCTCCCAGCTGAGCTATAGCCCCATACAGTCACTTGCAGATACCTTTATTTACCACTCGCGGCGAATCACAGTTTCTCCTGTTGGAAACCCCGTTAATTCGGGCTTAGGCAAGGCATGCGGAAGGAACGTTTACCCCGGTAAACGACCGCGCGCATAACGCAGCATAAGTGCGAATTTGGTAGGCCTGAGTGGACTTGAACCACCGACCTCACCCTTATCAGGGGTGCGCTCTAACCACCTGAGCTACAAGCCTATAAAGGTATTTCTGCTCGTTACTTTCTATCAGACAATCTGTTGTGAACACTCACTCAATCAATATCGT
>NZ_JQEI01000095.1 GCF_000743355.1 Serratia sp. Ag1 | reverse complement strand
AGAGTATGAGCCGCAGGGGTAACTGCCTGGATAACTCACCGATGGAAGGAGTGTTCCGAAGCCTGAAAAGTGAATGGCTGCCTGTAGGGGGTTATATGGATATCCATCATGCTGTACGAGATATCTGTGAATGGATACAAAGTTATTACAACACAGTACGCCCCCATCGGCACAATGGTGGATTACCGCCCTGTGAATACGAAGAGCAGTGGAAAAAGGCTACGAAGGTGTCCTGGTTTTGTGATCCACTACACTGCCGCGTGACGCAGCGGCGGTGGCGGCGGGGGAAAATCTTCTTCAGTGAGGCTGAATGATTACAGCTGCGACCGCGTCGCCGGCAGCAGCTGGCCAGCGTCCTGCAGCGGCATCGAGGGCGAACATGAAATGAGAAAAAACAGCTAGTTAGTAAAATCGACGTCAGAAAAAAGTTGGTCAGAAAATCTGAACGGAACGGGGCAGGGGCGCAATTCGGTAAACTGATAGTAAACCCGAACCGGGCAGACGTGCCGAAGCTGCGCCGCGCCGGACGGTTCCACAACGCGCCCCGATCCGGTAAGGTGGAAGGACACCGCCAGTTAATAAAAGGAACGAGACAATGAGCGTCATGTTTAAAATGAAAAACCCAATATTTAACGCACATGATCTGTATGTCATGGTGCGCCTGAGCATGATTAAATATTTTCCCTATGAGGCCACCAATATTAAACCGTGGGAAGTCCTGACTATTTATCTGCAAAAAGCGCAGGGGCTGGATTTTGAAATTGATAACGAGCCGGACGTCAGGGGGCTGACGTTCCGGGGGAAAAGCTACGATATGTATAAAGATTTGGAGAAAGAAGAAGAGGGGCCGTTTCACTCGGCGGCCTGGTATGCCTCGCAGGTGGCAAAATGGAATCAGCAGGATTTAGGTGAGCTGGACGTTGATCTGAATCTGATGCGAAGCTGGCTGAAACTGAATGATTACGTAAAAGAAAATCTGCCAACGGATAAATTTTTACAGCAGGAATTTTTGATAATTGCCGATGTGGCAGCGGAGAGAAGAAATAGCCGTTAAGAGGGGCAAGGGTCATGTAATACAGCGGTAATACAGCGGTATTACATGACCGTTAACAGGGGTTCACCCGAAGACTCCGGGAAATAGCTGTTGTGCGAGCATGACCAGCCCTAACAGCACACACAGAACGACACAAACACTCCCCAGCGCAAGCACCCAGCCCAACTCTTTATCGTTAAAATCCATCATTATTACCCCTAGGTTATTTCGATAGTGCTTCTTTGGCCGCAGTAATATCTTTTGCATCCAAAGCGACAATATCCATAAAACTTAACGAGCGCCCTTCAAACCAGAGATTATCATCATGGCATGTGACAGCAACGCCAGAATAAATAAGAGGTTGCAACTTGCCATCATCCAGAATGTACCCCTTACCATCCGCTCCACAACGATAACTATTGGTTTCAGATACCTTAATGGGTGCGCCTGGATTAATCAGCGGAATACCCGTCGCTGAAGCAGTAAAACTTGCCGCTAATGTCATCGTTAATATAGCTATGAATTTCATAATTATCTTCTTCTCAATTATTTTCCAAAGGGAATGACATAGGAGTTATCCGGGCGTTTGAATCGAATGGCATTATTGGGGAATTCGCCGTGACGTTCTACAATCCAAATTTCATTTGTAGCAGTTTGGTGGGGTACTTCCCCATCGCCAATAAACACTGATACGGCTTGGTCATCTGGATTAACAATGATACAACCAGTTTCCCTAATAAGACTTCTTAAAACGGATTGCGGGCACTCGCTGAAGCCATACACTTTACTTTTGTGTCCGTGATTATTTATCTCATACCCCGGTGATATTGCTATAGCAGGTTCTTGGCCGTAATCCTTCATCACGTTATCAATCGCACTTTTTACCTGGTCACACCCGGAGACTAACAAAGCCACTGTAACAACATACAATATTGGTTTCACTGTTGTTTCCTTCTCTGCTAGCGGGGATTAATCCCCGATTCTGCCAGTCCGTGCATGATGGCGTTCACACCATCCATCATCAGATACGCCTCATCTTCTGAGGTGGAGCGTACAGCACAATCCGAATGCGCTGTACGCTTGCAGAACTGCGCCAGCGCCCAAGCTACTTCTGTGTCTAACTCCAGTGTTAAAGTCACTTTTTCATTAGCATTCATGTTATTCACCTTATATTATTAATGCACAGTTGTATAATACGCCTCATTCCGGGTAAATTGAGTCGTTTCTGGAATTAATGCCACGGATGCAAATAGTTTTTCCATCAGGTAGCCTGACACCAATTAATCGAAGAATGAAACCGCGCCAACCTGAATTAGCTTCTTTGATACATCGATAAAGTTCGGAGTTTTCGTTTTTCAACTTAGACCACTCAATGCTTAATGTTGCCGGGTCTAATTCAGAAATATGTTTCACTTCACCATTCACACGAACAGTATTAATTCCTTCGCCTACCATATCAACCTCTTTTTCCGTTCTTAAAAATCTATAATGACAAGGATTCATACCACATCATCATACATGCAAACAGTGTTAAAAGAGCGGAAGTGACACAGATTTTTCCATCTGTATTCATACAGGTAAGTACACCAAGCATAGAAAGCGTCACATAAGCATAAAACATATCCTACCCCCTTACTCTCTAATATTTAAGCATTCTCATCCATTTGGATTTGCTGGAAAGGTAGCGCAAACACACCCCCACGGTTAATGAAATGTCTACCAGACCAGCAAAAATTTAAATACCTAAAATCATCATATCAATAGCAGAAACCAATTGATCGCGTAAATGTGAAGCATCCATAATTGCATCTTCAGCTTTCAGATTTTTTACATCCGTTGTCGTTATCATGGTAGCCAGCACTACATAATCGATCTGCTCGATTGTAATAACTGGCGTTAACGCTTTTACCTGCGAATTAGAGTTGGCTTTCTGCGTTAAAGGCATAACCAAGCGAGTATTAAGGTGTGCAAGCATATCTGCCTGTACATCAATAAAATACGGGTATGCTTGTTTGTTCCGGGATTTATTTTTGTAAACTGCAAACTGTTTCACTAAATCACCCCGAAATTTTCATCATCAGAAAAAATACCCACCTCTTCCACAAAGCTGTTTAACGCCTCGATACCCGCGCGGTTTTCCTCGATCCAACGTTCACGCTTGCGTTCTCTGACAGCAGTTTCCAGCGCCTGGTTAGATATCGCGGAAACATTCAAGTCCAGCTCTTTAGCCTCTTCAAGTAGACCAGCATTTAAGTACACGTTTGTACTACGTTTTTTCTCGGCTACATTCGTTCTCATCATAACCTCCTGCGCATAGTTTATGTGCATAATTATAGCGCACAAAAAATGAAACAACCAATGCCATTATTGGCGGGATTTCTCCCGCCCGTTTGGTTAGTGAGCATACCCTCTGAGATGCTCCAACCACCACCGTAACTCATCCCATTCATGGGCTTTCATCGCCGGGATCTTTACCTCCCAACCCTTTACAAGTGCATCAGCGATGTTTACAATTTTGGTCATTGGCATAATGATTACCCCAGTAATTACTTTGTCATGCGGTATCAGGTTGTTAGCGCAACCTGATACCACCCCAAGATTATTTCATGAAAATTTTTAGAATCTCCTCCTTTGCTTTCTCTTGTTCGCTTGGTGAATAAGCGAAATTATACCAACCTTTAATATTTGCAATGATTTGTTTTTCATTACAACCACATTGTTCAATCCAAAACTTAACATTACGTTTCAACGAGGCAAGCGCTGTTAATTCCATTTCCCATTCCTCAAATAATCCGCCCCATTTAGAGGCGGGAATTAGTATTAATTGAGTTGCTCAACCCGAAGAATTGCATAATCATTGTTTTGGTTATGCTGACCAAATATAAAAGCAGCATCACACTCATTAAGAGCATTCGTATGGAAATGACACTGAATAGTTTCGTTATTGCAATTTTTGGCAAGAAATACAACATCGAAACGAGAGAGGCGAAGGTATTCAAAAGAGTTCATTTTTTAGCTCCTGGCCGTTCGGCCTTTACGGGAAAGCACCGCGCTTTCCATGTAAATAATATTACACGTTATAACGTGCTTTATCAAGCGTGAATTCATAAATATCACCTCTTTTTTTATGCCCGAAAGGGCATGAAAGGCGACTGCTCCGGGGCTGTGTGAACTCCGTTCGACAATCGCCGGGCTTTGCTCCCCTTAAACCAGATCAACGCGCCCACTACCACCTCACGCAATCAGGGCAACCATCAAACACACATCCACGCCAGCTGACCAGGCAACGCGCCGACCCCCTCCCTGCTAAGCCCAACATCCACGGAATTTAACGCCGCACAGCTGCCCGTTTAAGCCTGTCCCGGTGAGCGGGCTTTCCGGCGCTGGGCGACGGGAAGCGCGTGATTTCCGGGCGCGTGGTGCGTCAGCTTGCTGACGTGCCCGCGTGGCTGTTCCTCCGGCTTGAAACTGCACCATTAAGTCTCACTCAATTTTGCTGAATAATCCCAAGACTATATAACAGCTGAAAGGTCGCTGAAGCAGCTCGCCGGCGAGCGTGCGAGGTCATGAAAAACAGAAGGTTAAGTGAAGAGTTGATACGTCAGTTTTTTTGAATCTGTAACATATCGATAGAAGGAATAACTGATTGGTCTTTGCTATCTGACACTAGCGATAGCCCGAAACCGTAAGCGGGTTCGGCGTAGCTTGCCTGATGGCAAACGCCATCAGGTTAGCGAAGTGTGGCAGACGACCCGGCCTGTGGACGGGGAGCCGAAGGGAGCCTGATTAACAAGCTTTTTTAGACAGTTCAGCCCGCAGTTTGCTGTTATCTGACTCCAGAGAAATGATTTGATTTCTGGCCTTTTCAAGTTCTTTAGACAACACGGCCAGCGGAGATAAGTCACCTTGTCCTTGATCCATATCGGCTACAAAATCCTCCCTAAACGCCAGGATTGCCGCATTCAGAGCATTTTCCAGCTCTACTACTTTAGTTGGAAGTGGTACACGCTCAGTCAGACATTGCGCCAGCTCAACGGCAATTTTTGCTGCATGCTGAGCAGGGGTCTTAACATCATCGATACGAGGCAACAATTGATAGTCAGGATGCTCATTCAGTAGCAGTAAAAGCATATATGTTTCACTGACTGACACGCGATTAGTATTCTGTTCTTTATCCTGCCAGGATCGAAGGGATAGCCCGAACAAAGCAGCCATTTCCTTTTGTGTGTAGTTCAGAAACACCCGCGCACGCTGCGCCAGTTCGCCTCTGTAATCAGCTTTCAGATCCATGTTCCTGAGACCCCTTTAGAAAACGAATAAATTCTCGTGTTAGTTTTGGTAACGGAAAGTCGCTTACCCGGATAAAGTCGCCAACATTAAGGAAAAACTCCTGATTAAGTACCTCGATACGTTCCTCTTTAGCCCCAGATGCTCGTTCTGCTTTCGTCGGGTTCGTCCGATCAAGCACCAGATATTGAAGTCGGTACTTAATACCGTCACTTTGCACCGCCAGCGACTGCGTAATCCGGGACGTTTCGCCCCGACGCCTAACAAAAAACAGATCTTTCATACCTTCACACTCCTAAAACAGAGCACCCAAACAGTAGGCCGCGGGGGCATCCCCCCACGGCTAACTGTCAACGCTCCAGTGTTGATAAAAATCCAATCACTTTGATTAACTGGTCTTTGCTGAGATCGCTCAGCTTAAGCCTATATGCTTCGCCGTACATCTCACACACATCCCCTGTAATCCCTCCGGGGGTTTTGATATGGCACAGCACATCATAGTAACCACCATAGTTTTGCACCTCGACCAGCTGCCCGACCAGGTTGATTAAAATCTGCCGTTCATCCTTAACTTTTTGCGCCCCGGCGCGGTCAGCTTCGAAATACGCGATTTGCTTTTCAGCATCAGGCAAAATTTTACGGCGGATATCCTGAGCAATTCCCCAAGGTTCGCGCATGGGGGACACCGTACAAGCGGAGTAACCGCCAGAACTACGCACAGACCGGACACCTCCAATCAAATGAATTCGATCTTTTTCAAGACGTGCGCCGATGGAGTAATGCCGTAAGGCCGGATTTACCAAGTTTATCCGGTATGCATCCTCTGTACGTCTGTCTATCTTCCAGCCATCGCCCAGGAAGGTACAAACCCGGTTAAAAACAGCTTCATAACGGGCAAAAAAGGTTTTTTCCATATAATCCCCCTGCAACTTTAAAATGGAGGGCTTGCGCCCCCCACGGCATCAGGCGCGGCGCTCTACAGATTTGCGCCCATCAGCTTTACGCTGGCCATAAGTGCCATACATTTCACGGATTTCATCCATTGAATGCTCTTTACGGTTGCGGATGGATTTATGTTCTTCCGGGCGATAAAACCACTGCTTTTTCTGCGACGCCCATTTACACCCTAACGCTTTTAATGCTTCTTTATGCGTTTTGGTATCGCCAGAGATCCAAACCCAGTTACCAATAACCTCAAAAATAATATCTGGAAGATTATTTAATTCTGTTAATACTCGTTCCAACTCCTCGCCATAGTCATAACGTGCATTATCATCAGTTGACTGGTATTGATTAACCTTTTCGAAATTAGCCATCAAAAAATCAAATGCTGCATTAATTGCTTTCATGATTTCCGCAGCAATCGGATTATCTTTGTTCCGATCCGGGTGATGTTTCAGCGAGGCTTTTTTGTAGGCTTTCTTAATTTCTTCTTTGGTTAATTCACCGGATAAACCAAATACATTTAATGCTTCCTGAATATTCATTTAAAACTCCTGGCCGTTCGGCCTTTAGGGAAAGCACCACGCTTTCCATAAAAACAATATTACACGTTATAACGTGCATCAGCAAGAGTTTTTAGAAAAAAATGACAAAAAACCCGGTTTAACCGGGCTTAACATGGGGATCTAATATTTAACCTCCACGACCACTGGAGCGGTGTTTTCTGCCTGAACCGAGGCAGACCCTGACCAGTATTCATAAAATGCTCTGTTTTTCTCCAGGCTCTCTTGTGCAGCCTCTTCAGAACGAAATGAGCCTAGGCAGGAACACCCAACCATAATACGCCAGCGGCGGCGATGATATTTAATTTCAATAGCTGGGACGAAAGAATTAACAGACATAGAACCTCCAAAGAAAAATGATTAGGGGCGCACCCCCTATAATATTCAGCAATAAGATGAAAATTCATGTTTTTCTGTTGGATCAGTTTTATAAGCCCGCTCGTATTCTTCAATTACAATTAATGGGCAGGAAGCATAATCTTTAATTCTTCGTTTTATAATCTCTTCGCCAACAAAAATATTTGGCTTAGGTATAACATACCCCTGCATATTAATATATGTTACTTCAGAATCCACTGGGCGAACACAAACCGTAGCTTTCCCATGAATGCTAACCACTTGGTAAAAACTAACGTTTGTCTGCTCATATCCCCAAGAGGAAGCGAAAATATCCCCCACAGAAACGGAACCGTTAGTAAATTGCAGAGAAGACATAATATACTCCTGGCCGTTCGGCCTTTACGGGAAAGCACCGCGCTTTCCATGTAAATAATATTACACGTTATAACGTGCTTTATCAAGCGTGAATTCATAAATATCACCTCTTTTTTTATGCCCGAAAGGGCATGAAAGGCGACTGCTCCGGGGCTGTGTGAACTCCGTTCGACAATCGCCGGGCTTTGCTCCCCTTAAACCAGATCAACGCGCCCACTACCACCTCACGCAATCAGGGCAACCATCAAACACACATCCACGCCAGCTGACCAGGCAACGCGCCGACCCCCTCCCTGCTAAGCCCAACATCCACGGAATTTAACGCCGCACAGCTGCCCGTTTAAGCCTGTCCCGGTGAGCGGGCTTTCCGGCGCTGGGCGACGGGAAGCGCGTGATTTCCGGGCGCGTGGTGCGTCAGCTTGCTGACGTGCCCGCGTGGCTGTTCCTCCGGCTTGAAAAAAAAAGGCTTCCCGAAGGAAGCCTTTTTAATAATTATTTTTTCTTGAATTTAAACCCAAGTTTACCCGTAGATTTGTCCTGCAAAACAATTGCAGCGTCAAACTTTTTCCCGGTTTTATTACTGGTAAAGCCTTTAATCTCTCCGGTTTTACCTTTTTTGATTAACGTCTCAACCTGATTTGGTGTCAGTTTTTTCCCTGATACTTCAGACCAGATTTTAAACTCGCACCCGGAACAGAAAAAACCTTTTGGCCGGATAAGAATTTCCTTACTGCATGAAGGGCAGGGGGATTCGAGCCGGGGTATAGAACCTTCTGATCTAGATTTTGCTTCCATATCCGGCTTGCCGTCTTTGTCCGGGAATGCTGTCTTGCATTCAGGGTAGCAGGAGCATCCCCAGAAAAAGCCATTTTGCCCCTTACGTTTACGCAGGAAACCGTTGTTACAGACCGGGCAGGGCATGGCATTTGAGGAAATAGAAATCCCGTTCCTGTCCAGCTCGTCAATCAGCCCCTGGACATACTCATCATTTGCCTTAATAAACTCCTCAACCGTTAGCTCTCCAGCTTTGATCTGAGACTGCTTTTCAGCCCACAGAGCGGAGATATCTGGTTTAGTGATTTCAGGAGGCAGAGCGGCGCAGAATTCCTGGCCTTGTTTTGTGGTTTTCCATACCAGCTCCGAATACCCCTTTTCTTTTTCGATAGAGATAAGCCCGGTATTAGCGGCCAGTTTATCAAGGATGCCCGCGCGGGTGGCTTCCGTTCCGATACTGCCACGATCACTGCTGCCCTCGTCTTTCGCTTCCAGCGCTTTTCTGAGAGCCGGATCATCAATGAATTTTGCCGCGCTCGTCATGGCGGCCAGTAATGTTGACTCTGTGAAATAGCGAGGTGGTGTAGTCTTTTTCTTGTCCACATCTGCCGATTCACACAGGCCGCTGTCATTAAATTTCAGCGATGAAAGGTCAAAACCGTCCGTTCCGGCATCTTCGGTTTCGTCTTCATCATCACTATCCTTACCCAGCGCTTCCCAGCCCTTTTGTACCAGAACGCTCTGTGTGGCCGTAAAGGTATCCCCCTTGATATCAAAGTGTATTTTCGTCTTGTTGCGGATCGCATCCGGGTAAAATAGCCCGATAAAGTAGACGGACACCAAGTTATAAACGTTCCGCTCTTTTTCATTAAGCTGAATACCGGCTCCGCTTTTTGTCGTAGGGATAATAGCATGGTGCGCCTCAATCTTACTGGCATTAAAGGCTTTGTGTTTCTGGCCTTTATCCATATCTGCGATCGCAGACGCCAGTTCGGGTACTGTGGCCGCTATCGCGGTGGCAATATCTCCGGCCTGGTAATAATGCTCATCTGAAAGATAGCGATTGTCAGAACGTGGATAGGTCAGAAGCTTGTGAGTTTCATACAGCCCCTGCATCACATCGAGTGTATCTTTCGCAGAATAACCGAATCGCTTTGCGCATAGCTGCTGAAGCGTGGAAAGATTAAGCGGCAGCGGAGGTTTGGTATTTTCCGGCTTTGTCGTCGCGATAGTAACAATAGCGTCCTTACCCGTAACCCGCCCGGCAATATGCGCGGCCTGAGCTTCGGAAATCAGGCGTTTTTTCTCGTCTGTCTGATCGTCGTCTGTTGTCTGATATTTCGCCTTAATCTGATGCCCGCTCATCGACAGACTGGCGAACACATCGTAATAAAAACTTTCTGTGTGGTTCTGGTTCGCCAGCGTGCGCATGTTCACCAGGCCAAGAACGGCACTTTGTACCCGGCCAACATTCAGAACGCCGTCATAGCCCTTCTCACGGCCTTTTAATGTACATCCTCGCGTCATGTTATAGCCAAAACCCTGATCGCACAGGGAACGCGCCAGGGCGCTTAACGACATACCGCGAAATTTATCGTTAGGCTGTAAATTCGCCAGCGATTTTTGCACTGGCGCAAGGTTGAGGTCGGCAACAAGCAGCCGCTGGACGGGTTTCTTGTTTGCGGCATAACCTAGAATCTCATCGACCAGCAAACATCCTTCATCATCGGGGTCGCCAGAATGAACGATACTGTCTGCTTTATCGATAAGAGATAGGATGATGCGGGTCTGTGCTTCAGATTCAGGCTTGATTTTATATTTTGGCGGATAAACCGATTTAATGGGTAAATCACTAAAACGCCAGTTGGAATATTTGTCGTCATAATCCTGCGGGTCGTACAGCTCCAGCATATGACCATAACACCATGTAACGATATCAGAACCGTGTTCAAAATAGCCGTTTTTCTTTTCAGTATTTGGATTTCCGCCCAGCCCTTCAAAAATAGCTTTCGCTAGGGAGGGCTTTTCAGCAATAAAAACTCTCATATGATTATCCTTAAATTTGTTTTAGCGCTATCGCAGAGGTGACAATAGCCTGAAGAGGGTGTGTCGGTAATTGGTTGCTATAATTTAACCAGACGCGCCGGATAGATTCGCCTTCTTTTATATAGTGAGGTCTTCGACTTATGGAGTCTTTATCGATACAAATACCGCGAAGGAGCGGCTTAGATCCAACTTTATAAAATTCATTTCGCTCTTCATTGCTCATTTTCATCACCAATCGATTGAGATAGCGTGAAACCAGAGCAAACGAACGAAAAGCTGAAAGGTCGCCTCCAAAATTAACAGCGCCCCCTTTCAACACTTTAAAACCTCCATTTGTCATAATAAAAGATCGGGATGGTTTCATTGGTATTGTCCAGGTGGCATAGAATTTGTAAATACCTCTTTCCTTTTCAATCCACGCCTCCCCTACGAAATCTACATCTTCATTTAAATCCTCAGAATACATCACCTCTTTGTACTTACCCAAAAAATAGATGTCACCGACTTTCATATCTCTTACTTCACGCTGACACCACATAGGCATATGGCAATAACGCATTAAATCGTAAACTGTTTTAACAGCATCATGCTTCATAATCCCACCTTTTAGTTGGTGAATTAATTTAATTTGATATTAACCGTGAGACTGCCTGATATTTATTTCAGGCAGTGGAGGGGTTGGACAAGCGAAGCGCGTCAGTTCTGTTTATGCCGCCACTCCCAAGGGGGAACTGGTTGATTGTCAGCCCACAGGCCGCGCTTCTGTTTCTGTGCTTCCCGTTGCAGAGCCGGTAATGAGTTATCCGTGTTGTACCGCTCATATACCCATGCAGCCCCTTTTATCACTTGCTGCCGGTTAGCCTCAGCACCGTTCGCTGTCACCACGCGCCCCAAGACTCGCCCGTAGCGATCTGTTTGCGTATAAGTGACAGTAACAGGTTGTCCGGCAAGCAAGGCTTTAAGCTGCTCCTTTGACCAACGGCCATAAGGTTGTTTTTTTTCCGGTGCATCTATATTTATCAATCGGACTCGAATCGGAACTTCATACACAAGAATTTTCTCGGGTATTGTTTTAACTTCTATGGTGTCGCCATCGATAACACGAGTGACCTTACCCACGAAATTATTAGCAAATGATGAGCAAGATAAAAGTAGAGTACAAATGACAATATAATTTAACTTCATTACTAACGCCCTTCGGTTGTTCAACCGCAAAAACAAACAGATTAAAATCTGTTTGTTTTCGAGGTTATTATTTGCGTTAATTCAATTCGTATGTATTACCGTTGTCATCATAAAACAGTGGTGTTCCATACGACTTGCCATCAATAACAGCTTCCATATATCGGATTGTTTTACAATCTGATTTATATGCATCTTTTTGTGGCTCTTTTTTACACCAATTGTCCATCACAATTTTGTTCGGTAGTTTTTTATAACCAATGCAGCGACCATCGTGATTTTCACGATTGCATTGATATCGATTGTAATAATATGACGCCCGACCTTCATTTGTTTTAATATTCTGACTACCAGAATCAGGCAACCCCGGCACTGATGCAGAACCATCGACCATGCAACTTGATAATGATGGAAGTGGCGACTTACCTTTTTTAATACGTTTGATCATTGCCTTATGAGGCGATTTGCAATCGCTACCCGGAAAACCTGCTGGCATACATAACCAAATAGCACATTCATTTTGGGATGGGCCAGCCAGAACAGGCTGAGATATCCCTCCTACTATACAGACGATGATAAGCATCACCATGTGGCGAAAATTCATTTTATTTGTCCTCTGTGAAATAATTAATCTGATGTTTTGATAACACCTGACACATCTACTCGGCGCCGATTACTCTCTTCTCTCATAGCGTCACCATGAGGGCTAGCCATTGAAACAGATTTAGTAGATTGTCCCATTGGCACAACAAGTGTTTTAGCTTTATCAGCATCTCCTTTTGGAATTGCAGGTAATGGATACCTCCTATCATCAACACGTGATTTCAATATTTCATCTTCATACCAGAAGATTTTTTTAGCCCTAATTTTCATTGCTGGAGTCTGTTTAGAGGGCTGCATGAAGATCAATTCTTCACCATACGGCAACTCATCAACTTCCTGCGGTAACATTAGTGGTCTGGGTTGTAATGTAAATGTCCTACCCCTTGAACGTCTCTGTCCATCTGATACACCATGATTATCTGATGGTACTCTAACTGTTTTCGTTCCTAGTCTTTTACTATATTCCTCAGAAACTTTAATATCGCCCGGCGCATATACAACTTCGACATGGAATGGTTTCATTACAGCCTGACCACCCTCACTCCCATAACATTCGTCAGAGCAAACCTGATTTTTATTCTGAAAAATAATCAAGTAACGTAATCCGGCTCCCCTGGTTAAAGCTGGGGCTGTTTCCATTACTGAAATTCTCCCCATTACAGCAAATTCATCCATTACATAGAGGACTTGATATTTAAGTTTAAGGGAACCATCCTCACAGTACCCTCCCTGCTCCGGTAATACTTTGCTGTTTTCTCGAATAGCCTGAGAGAAAAACAGGTTCATCAGTGGGCCGAATTTTTTTAATGATCCTTCAGTCACACAAAAATAAATACTTGTTGGCTCCTCCCGCAATTTACTGAAGTCTATATTTTCGTCATCATCATCACTTTCAGTTAATGCTAAAGCTACAAGCTTCTCACCATATAGACTTAAGCGGCCTGTTACAAAGGACATTAATGTAGAAAACTCTCTACCTTTCGACTCTGAGACAATGACTCCCAGCTCGCGTATTGTTTCAGCGCTCAGCGGGTTATCCGAATTTCCGCGTTCATCGATAACACGTTGCGCCCAACTGCCTAACTGAGTTCCCTGAGACGCAATTTCATAGCACTGAGGTAATGAGAACGGTAATTCTGGTGTTTCTATAAGGTACAGACATATCGCTATAAAAACGTCAGCAGCCTTTGAAAACCAGCTGGCATTTTTCATGTTGTCGGGTACATATAGTGATGATGCTAAGGTACGAACCTCACCTAGTCTGTACAATGGATCTTGATTGATAACCCGCAAAGGGTTCCAATGGTGCGTTTCCAGAAGTTCCGGGGAGAATCGCTTTACCTTTTGACCACACGCTCGACGAAATCCAGCAGTCAAATGGAAATTTTCAAATTTACAGTCATTCACTACAACCGAATGTGGATACTGCAATAAATTAGGAACAACAATACCAACCCCCTTACCGCTGCCCGGTGGAGCTGCGAGCATGAGGTAAGTTTGTCCATATGTCGCGAGAAAGTTATTACTGTAAGGATCTTTACCCATCAATATAGCTGGATATTTTTCTATTCGCTTTTGTAATGCCTTTCCATCCCTCATTTCCCAGCCTTTAGGGAGTTTTGGTTTAATTATCATTTTTCAGGCTCCGTATACCAAATTTTTTTCAACTCTCTTTTGTTTGCGAATCGAGCATTACCGTGTAAACTCCGCAGCCCCTTATCCCCACCCCCCAGAAAAATAAATAATGTTATACCTGTAGGTAAAAATGTTATAACTGCTGTCACCGCCCAAGCCCACGGCAACATAATTTTACTTTTGTCGGTTAATGATATTTCACCCAAATCAAAAAGAGTCATTAAGGATGGTATTTTATCTGGATATCCAGTTAAGGCATACCACGCCCACCCTCCCGCATATAACCCGATAATAAAACAAATAAAGGTTAGACCTGCTATTGCGAAAAATATTTTTAGCTTAACCATATTCACTCCTCAAACATGGATAACGCTTCTTTCATTGAAACACCATTTAGAAGCGCAAGTTTCGTTTCTGGCTGGTAAGTTACATCCAGAATTTCCGTATGCTCCATGTATAAAACGGCATCAAATGAAGTTCTGACACGTCTATCAATGTAGTCGTAGTCAAGACCAGCTCCCACAGCCGATTGCTTAATTAAGCCAGCTATACGTGCATAACCTTCGAGGCTACCGTTAGCATGCGCTGTGGTTATCGTTCCTGGGTGTCCGGTATTGAGTAACTCCATAAAATCCCATGCTTCATCGCCAGTTAGCTCAGCAAGCAAAATGTGATCCCCTTTCATACGCATACAGCAAGAAACTAAATCCTTTGGAGTTACATAATCTCCATAAAGAAGATGAACATGATTGAGATGATAAGGCAATTTCATCTCATTCAGCTCCTCAATTGTTAACAGACGGCAGTTATGGGGATATATATCGACAACTGACTTAGCAAATGTTGTCTTACCTGAACCAGTGCCGCCAAAAATTATGATATTAAGTTTTTTAGCTACAGCCAGTTTGAAAAAACTCACATAGTCTCTTTGTTTTACATATCGCTTAAGCTCAAGTTGCCATTCAAAAAGCTCTGTCTGATTGTGTTGCTCTTTATTTGTTTTATCAAAGCGCCCACTATTAGCATAGTCTTCTAAAGTAAATCGCTGAAGCGATGGTTTACGGAAGGTCATTGAAACAGTCCCGCGCTCACATGCGGGAGGAATAACTAATTGAGCACGTTCGCCAGTAGGTAATTCAACTGTTTTAATTGGCGATTTGACTCCCAGCTCGCGGTTGTTATATACAGCCAGTGCATTGGCTAAATGGCTACACAAATCAAAATCTAGCCAAGGTGCCTCTTCGCGCACCCATCCTTCCTTTGATGATTCAGTCCATATCTCAAATGGACGGTTGATAGCCACCTCTGTTACTCCTGGTCGAGCAAGCCGCTCAGTCACACCAGATTGTTCTAGATACCCTCGTGCTAAAACATCATCGCCCAAATCTTCAACCATTGAATCAATATTATATGTATCATCTGTCATAGCTATACTCCATAATCATACATTGTATTTAAAAAGAGTGATGCCAAAGGCGATTATAAGCATTACCAGCGCAAGTTTAATTCGGGTAGGGATGTTTATTTTCATAATCAATTCTCACGGCTAATATTAATATCCTTTGACTTCCTTATCAGAATGCAATTTTCTTTTAACTGCCATAACATCCTCATAAGAAAACTTTCGAGTTCTGCCTTTTCGGTTATCAAACATATTTATTCGATGCCCCTTAAACCGCCCCGTCCGTTCCAACTCAAATATTAATTCACCTTCCTTCACATGTAATAGCAATGCAGCTTGCCTTGTTGTGATAAGCATAAAAACCTCTTAAAAGAAATGCTGTACCTAACGTTATTAGGCACAGCAATTTAGACTAGCGCGTTGTAAATACGCTTGAGAAGTCAATATCCTGATTAACAATTACGTTAATTACAGTGCCCGGTTTGACATAAGCAGTAGGGGGAATGTTAATGCTATTTTCAAGCGCCTTACTCGCCATATCCTCCGCGTTTTGCGTAGAATTGTTCATAGTCATACCGTTATTATTTTGCGTCGCATTACTGATAGATGAAAAAACATCTTGTACCAGCGACAGCATTACAGCACCGCCAAACCGCTTACCATAATGGTTATCCATTTCGGCATCTGTCCCACTTCGTCCCATAGGATCAACACCTAATCCATTTAAAGATGCTCGAACCCCCGGAGACGTGTCTAACTCTGTCCAGACAGTTGCAACGCTGCTCTGGCCTGCTTTAACCTCAACGCGCTGTTCTCCAATGAGTTGAGCGCCAGCTTCGGCTAAAATGACACTTCCATCAGCTGAATAAAGGGGGCGTAGCAAATTGCACCCTACCAGCCCCGGATAATCAGTCCGAATTGCGGTATATAATGCACACTGAAAGTTCATTCGACGTTTCAACAGATATTTAGGATTAGGAGCAAGTCTCGCTTTCGTCGCCGGATAACTGCTACCATTTAAGTTATCCAACAAACCGCTGCCTCCGCTTCCCCCATTACCTCTTTCCAAGATAGTCCCTCCGCCACCACTCAGGATTTTCTGTACCTGTTCAGCAGGATCGGCGTTTGCAAAATCGCGTAGGCGCTGTTCATCGTCGCCAGTTCCCTGGGTAGTTCCTCCAAAGGTGTCCCCAGACGAACCTGAACCACTTCCAGACCCGCCACTCAATCCAGACGACTCAAAGCGTGTAATAGGAGTGAATAATGATTCCGCTAAACGCTGTGGTTGCTGGGTTTCGGTACTGGACGATTCAGTTTTTTGCACCGGCTCCTTCTTAACTTCTGTCTGTGTTTGGGAAGCGGCCTCTGGAGAGGGGGCATTATCCAAGGATACAGAAGGAGAATTTGTAGACTTGCTCATTAATTCGTCCATAGAATCATCCTTGATTCCAGCAGACTGTAAAAGTGGTGATTCCGTTACTTTGGATTCATCCACTTTTGTTTCTGAATCACCCATACTTTTGATTGCCATATAGCCAATTAGAACACTGGCTATAATAACAATGAAAACGCCGCCACCGATAACAGCAATGATGCGCTTATCGAAATCTTTTTTTCTTCCGGCAGGTTTTAAAGAAAAATCCCCTTGACCTTTGAACTCATTATTTTCCTGCTCTGGCGAAGTTTGATTATTGTTTTCCATAATTTTTAACCTCCCGGATTTCACCAGTAGTAGTGCCATTATAGTTATACCAGCCTGTATTATTAGCTTTAGTCCGCAATCCTAAAACCAATTCATTCAAGCGTAGGCGAAACTCTTTACTGACTGCATGAAGAACTAAAATATCATTAACCTGATGGGACGAAACCATAGTTTCAGTTCCATCAGGAAGCACCTCATATGCTACAGGCCGTGGTGCATTTGTGGGGAATCGCATACACGTAAATGTTCCATTGTCCCAAATTTCATATGGAGAAAGCACCATATCCCCTTTCTTCTGGTAATCTCGATTAATCGTACCGGAGCAAGGGTTTTGATTAATGCTACGCCCTTTAAATGGAGTTTCTCCAACTTTGGGTGGCTGTGGGTAACGGAATCGGAACATATAGGTCATATTTGAGACGCTTTTTGCAAGCTTCAGCTCAAAGATATATGTTCTACGATTGGTTTTAACAATCATATTGGTTTCAGGCTCTTCAGCATACATGCTTGGCTTCAGAATGATCATGCTTCCATTCTGATTTGCCCCAACCATCCATTCAGGCGATTCCTGAACTCCAGGCTTACCAACATTCAGAATCCCGTCATCGAGGTTAATTGTTTCACCAGGCTCCAACTGGATAGCTGTTGAGCGATTTTTCATTGCATATATACGAAATACATTGTCAGGGCTATATAAAGCGGTCTGAATGCGGGAATCATAGCTGTTTCCACGCCCTGACACCTCAGCCTTTGCCGCTGGCAGGAATGACACGGCAACACAGAACGATAACGCAGTTACTAAGCATTTCATGAGCCACTCCCTACAATAGCCATTGTTTTGCTATAACCTTTGACACCATAACCGAGGGGATTAAGCCACTGATCGCCCTCTGTGATTGCTGGATTTTTATTATCAATAGAGATCAAAATAATGGAGCTAACCGGGACTGTCTGCGGCACAGGTTTACCATCAGGTAAAAGGCGCGATTCAGTTAATCGTACCTGATAGGTTTTAATCCCCGTGTCACTTTCCAATTTTCTTTCATTGCTACTCGGCAAAAGAACAATGGATTCAACAATGGATTGAATTTGTTGTGACTGCCCCAATCTTGCTACATAACCTTTGCTGGATAACTGAAAGTTTTTGTATTGCTCGAACACATCCGGGCTTGATGTCAATTGGACAAAGCGATAATTTGCGCGCTGTGACGACCAGTTATATGACTCACGAGCGAGAATATATTGATGAATAAAATGCTTATCCTCAACAACTTCTGGTTTCTCCGTACCATCAGAGGGTTTTACTACATCTACATAACCACTGCTTTTGTCTACCCGAAGAATCATAGGAACAACGGTTTTCAACGGGGCTAACATCATCACTGCCAGAATAGACATAAAAGCCAATAGGCCAAAGAAAATAGATAGCCTACGTGAACTCTTTGCCTTTTTACGATAGTCCTCTGCAACACGATCTTCAAACCATTTGGCCGCCTGTGTATAGGCCATAATTTGTTGTCCCACTTCTTTTTGCTTCCCTTGAAGAGGGCCATCGTTATAGTGCAAATGTTTTTCCTGTTCTACAGCTTCTTTTATTTTTTTCTTAAACATTATTTAACCCCCTGAGTAAGATTAGTTACCGTTGGATTAGCATCAATCCAATCACCTTTGGGTTGAGTTAATTTCTCAGGGGAAGAACCACATGCAGTTAACCCCAGCACTGTACATAGTACAGCGCAGATAATAATAATCTTTTTCATATTAAACCTTGATTAGAGAGAGAGGAAATAACAATAGGAGTAACTCAGACTAGGAAATTCGGTTTCCCCTTCTTTTCATTAAATACCGCGCAGCTCTACCCCCCATTCGACTTGCTGCCCCTAACCCTGTACCTTTGCTAAGAAGTCCGCCGACACCAGTTACCCCTCCGCTTGGAGATCCCCCCATAACAGATGCGGCATAGTTTGGTATCTCTGTAGCAAGTAAGGTAAATGCACCAAAATATAACAGGATACTAAGGCAACTCATTAAATCGGTTTCTATTTCGCCACCTTTAACCACATTTGCATTAATGAAAGACATTTCCAATCCGATTACGACAGCAAAAAGAGCCTGAGCTAAAGTGAATCCACCCAGCACACCAACCCATCCCCAAAAATATTGCCGAGTTGCAGGGAATAAGGACAATGCGATAAATATCGGCCCAACTACCAGCAATAACATTGACGCTGCCTTTAACGTAATCAACGTTCCTACTGCGACTAAAAGAAAAGGAATACCACCGACAAGCAACAAAACTAAGGCGAGTATACCTAACACAGTGGCTTTGAAATTACTTATTGGTTCAAATTTCATAGCATCGATTGTATTAACAACAGCATCAAAGAACGAGCTTATTAGCCCATCAACCAAATTTGTTTTATCACCACTCACGCCCGCCATTGTATTCCCCAACCAAACAGGGAATTGAGTTACCGTTGGAACAATCGTACTGACATACCAAGAAACGCTAAAAGCCATAAACAAAATACACGATGCTTTAAATATCGTCAGTAAAACATCTTGTATGACTTGAGTTAACCCCTGGAAATACCACTCCAACGAACGTAGTAAGATGTATATCATCCAAAATGCGCCAAAAACAACCCCCATCACAGCCATAACAGCCGTGACATTATTCATTTGTGTTTTTGCTGCATTATCGATGGCATCGAACAGAGTTTGTGCAACCTGTACGTCCATACAAACCTCTTATTTTTTCACATAAGTGTGGCCGTTATATTGCAATTTATCATTTTCTAACCGCATGGAAAAATTCTGACCAGCGAGGACAGTATCACTTTCAGCTTTAGCTTCTCTTTTGGTAATAGAATATTCCATTGAAGTTACGCCAATTGATGCGCTGTTTTCATCAATATGAAATACACCATCATCATATGTAATATTAATATCAGCTGGATATTTTGCCTTATCAACCTGATACCAATGACCGATGAAAGCTTTTCCCTGTTCGCCTTTACAGGCAGACAAAGTAAAAGCAGTAAAAGCAATACAAAGCAAAATAGCTATTTTTTTTAACATCACCTCAATACTCCTTAGCTAAACAGCAGAAAACAGGTTGCACATCTCTAGTGTGCAACCTATAGAGTGAGATGGCTAGTAGCTAGGCCGCTGTTTGCTTTTACCAAGCATATAGTCTTCAAACGCCTGGGCGCGTTTTGCATCATCAATCTTGTTCTGCTGCTCCATCAAATAGCGCGTATTTTGAAGCTGCGCTTGTTGATTTTGTAGCTCAAGCATTTCCTGCTGGTAACGAAGCCCTAACTGCTCCCTATCTTTAGGTGTCTCCACCGAGTTCAGGCGGCTACGCAATCCCTCAGCCGTTTTGATACGCTTATTTGAAGCGTCATACTGCTTTTCAAGCGTATCAGCCTGAGACAGAAGCTTATCAAAAGCGGCCTGAATTTTCGGGTCGCTACTGGTTAGTCCGTAGCGAGTGCGCAAATTAGGTAGATCTTTAGCTTGGCTGTAGATGTCCTGCCAGTCGCTAACCGGGAGCAGTTCATTGAGTAATGGGTCATTCAAAAAATCACCCAATTTATCATTGCCCTGCATGATGCTTTTGTAATGGTCATATTGGCTCTTTGCCTGAGATATGGCTTCCTTCGCCTTATCCAGCTGCGCCAGCGCCTCCTTAGCTTGTTGCTGTGCATTCACTACAAGTTGAGTGATGTTCGCCACATCAACTGTAGGAATACCGGAGGCATATACGGGCAAACTGATCGCCATAGCAAGGCTAACCGCCATTAACGTTTTCAATTTCATATTGTGCTCTCTGATTCGGTTTCGTTTGGATGGGTAACTAGTGATGAGACGACGTCTCTCCCGTACTCCTTCATCTTTGCAAGGAACGCCGGATACCACACCTTCGCATCATCAGTTTTAAGATCTTCTCGTACTTGAAAAGCGACCATCTCATCAAGGAAGTGAGGAACCCATATAGCAGGATCATCAGTACCTAATTGTTTCCGCACTCGTTCGGCAACGGGTAGATTTTTCATCGTTGCTGATAGTAGTGGGATGTAATATTCGAGACGGCCATTTAAAGCTAATGAAACCATAACAGCACCAGAACCTTGTTTAATCATCATCTGGCGACTATATGGGGTTAACTCTGATATTTTTTCGAACTCCCTCGCTGTAACACCAAATTTACCGTAGCTTTCAAGATTAGCCTTATCATTTGCCATCCACTCCTGTGTAACAATTTGTTGAATCATTGCAGGAGCTGACGGTGTATTTAGGGCAGATTCAGGAGTTTGAGTATCTAATAACAACAACTCCCCCCGCATACGACCAGCAAGTAAAATCTCTTCGATTTTGGCAGCTGTACTTTCAAAAGCTAACTGAACCCAATATTCCGAGATCTGATTAATCATCAGACAACCAGGTTCTTTTGCATGCATACTACTTTTAAGGAAATAAAAAGTATTAAGCATTACCTCAACAACTAAAGGATGATTAGCAACATAACTTTTCTTAAGAATATGTGTGCAATCGAAAGCCAAGCGACGGTACTTCTCAGGATAAAAAAGGTTGCGCGGGGAGTCGAGCACCCATGCATATTGCCCTTTCTTGCCGTTGACAGTACACCATTTTGATAATCTTGCTCTGAGTCCATTACCGCCAGTATCAGGTATTGATTGGATAAGAAGAGAGAAACGACGCTCCTCATGGACTTTATGTTTCATCACAGCATCAATAGCTGACTTAATGATAATTTCTTCATTAGAGTCAGCACCGCCAGCACATTGTTTTACGGTATCAAATAAAAGCTGCCTCAATTCATTTGAATCTGGGAGTTGGAATAACTGAATACCAGTATAAACCCCCGGTTCAATAGAATAATATTTAACGTTCAGTGCCCGGTGAATATTCTCCATTGAGTTATTATAGTCAATACCGAAAATCATCGGATTCCATCGACTAAAAAATATCATTTTTAAGGCTGCTGAAGATGATTTACCAGCCCCCGTCTGAGCATGGTTCACCATGTGCCCAGGGAATGCCTGGCCTGTGTTATTCTGCCCTGGTGGACTGTCATGGGCATTCAGGAAGAAAAGGCCGCCCTGAACGGTCTTAAGAGGCATCAAAGCCGTTCCATCACCCGGAGGATTTCCCGTCGCCTTACCCGTAGGTGTTGCATGCAAAGAAAACCCACATGCAAGGTTTTCAGTCGATTTAGGGTATCGGTAAATCACATCGGTATACGCAGGAAACAGCGTAAGCCACGAATCTATATTAGTGCTTGTTGAGCGAACAAATCCTGTATTGAGAGCTAAAAATAATGCCTGCATTCTGGCACCATTATTAACCGCCTTTTCCGGTGTTTCGCCATAAACGATCAAACTCGAATGATAGTGCCCAAAAAGTCTCTTCCCTTGAGTAACGGCTTGAACATCGTCTTCCAGTTCCTCTGTCTGTGAAGATTCGCCTTCAGTCGATGCTAAATCCACCTTTTGTGCATTAATCTTTGTTTTGATTTTGTTCCGGTCTTCGAAATGGAACGTTTGAACTAATGTAAAGTCGTATTGTTCCTCAAGAACCTGATCCCACATTCCCGGTTCACTTTCATCTGGGTAATCACGCAGATCATATGTAGTAGCAAACCTAGGAGCACTATTATATGGGCGGCATTCTACATAATCGTAAGCACCAAAGCCTGTTTCCCCATTAATAACCGAGTCGCCAAGTCGGGTATCTGTAACCGGGACATCTTGATCAACACCGTTAAAAATAAATGAATAGAATCGCCCAACTTGGCTATACAACTTACCATTGCGCTCTTCCATCCCCATGACCGCAACGCTGTAATCACTGAGCATTTCCTGGCATATGGATAGTAATTCCACCATACTGGCAATACCTTCCTCAAGATCACTGTGCTTGAGAATAAGCCCCATACCATACCCTACTTGTTGATATGCCCCGCACCTGAACGGTGCAGTATATTCATCAACAAAATCCTGTAAGATAGGTATCTCCATTTTATAATGCGCATCGAGACGTACACCTGTTTTAAATGTGTACGTTTGAAGCATCAAATTTTTGCCTTCTTGCTTCCCTAGTGCCTTGATACAGCGATCCAGCCTTTTAAACTCACGATTTAGGGTTTCTTTATCACGTGTTTCGTGTGGCACCCCCTTAAAACGAAGTAACGCAAGTAAATGTGAATTACCTAATGTACATACATTAGGATGTACATGGTGCCCTAACCAGGGCACTTTTTTACTCTCCGGTGAGAATACGTTTTTTGATTGCTCGCCGCGCATTTGTTTCTCTCCACTTTGGATTTCTTGGGGTGATAAGCAAGTGCCGACCATATTTCCTATTCATACGTTTTCTACGACGTGTAAAAAAGAAACGGCGCATAGCTTTATCATCTCTCTCGGTTATGATCCGCAACGCGAGTAGTGCAATAATAAATGGGGAGGGAGTGGCTATACCCCACCACCCCCATAAATAAATACCAACAAAGAAGCTGATGGCTACTCCCATGAGAAGGAATATTAAGGGGAATACAGGTATTCCCCAATACATAGCAACCCTTCCCATTGCGTTGTGCGTCTCATATTTTAGCGTCTCTGTTTTTTCTTCTTTCAAGACACGCTTCCTCCCCATACTGAATAAGCCCAGGTAGCAAGAGCAACACCACCACCAACGGCTCCAATTACTGCGGCATGGTTGAAGTAGTCCATTGCAGTGACTTTCATATCACCGGACATACGCGAGATAATCCAGCACACGCCGATATACACCATCGAAGCGACAGCTGCGATCCCCCCAACGATAATAATCATCGTTTTAAAGTCTTTCGCAAAGGTTACGATGGGATCATACCAGGCCGCTTCCGCCGAAACTGGAGACAACATCGAAAACATAGCGAACATGAAGGCGTAATATACAGCTGGTTGTGCAAGTTTATTGGTCAGAATATCAAGCTGGATTTTTAGAGCTTTCATCAATGAGTTCCTTATTATCTGGTGAAGGTTTACTGTGTTGAACTTTAGGGTTAGATGTTCGCGGAAATTCGCGTAAAACATCCCATGATTCATAAGTAGGTGGTGCTGTGTATTGGGGCTGAGGGTTCTCCTTTGCGGCATTTCTGTCTTCTTTAGTACTAGGTACGACATACTGATTTGAAGCGGTTGTATATCCAATTCGCTGTATATAGCTCGTATTATTAAACTCTGACTCCTTCCTTTTCCCCCGTTGATAATCTCCTGAGTAATAACAGCTAAGAGCGCTTCGTAAATCCCCCCCACCCTTATAGCAGTCCGAGATTATTTTTTCGAACACCTTAAGGTTAGAACATGGATCAAGCATATCTTCAGCTGTAACATTAAATAGACTAAAGTTGGTGCTCGTAATTTGCATTAAGCCGACTGAATAGCGTCGTTTTTTCTGCTCAATACTATTAATTATTTCAACTGCTCTCGACTTAGACTTTGGCATGTGCGTAATAACGCTTTTACCATCTTTACCTCTCTCCTTTTTAGGGATGATTTCGGCAATTGCATATGGATTAAAACCTGATTCCGTTTTTGCTACGTCCAGTGCTGTATCCGGGTGAACTGAAACAGCACACTGCATAGCTAACGAAACGAACGTAGCAGCAGATAACATTTTTCCTCCAAACGTTATATGTGTTGGTTAGGTATAAAAGCACTCATAGAAGCCCACTATTAAAATAATGGGCTTCATCACTACTTTTCATTAAAATTAACGCCAGTGCATTGCTTTCTATCAGGGCTGCCCTTTCACGTCTGTAACTCCTGGCCTCCCAGGCAGAGCTAATCTTCTCAACAGGCAGATCGTACCCATTGATACATCGCATTTTCGCGTCGGGGTCTATATAGATGCTTTGCATCTGTAACGACTTTTATAAATTGTTAAAGAGCGAAATTCAGGTAAAAAATCCCCCTGCACGATGAATGCATATTAAAGAGGGATTGAAATTTGGTTCCCTGGTGAAATGCTTATTCCCTTAGCTTTATATTTTTCCTTCTTTCCCCGGTGCTACCTATCCCTTAGTCCCGTCATTTAAAAAACGCTTACCTTCAGTGGCAATGTCTGGGAAATTTCTTAAAGAGTCAGCCAGACGTAAAGAAGCCTCTTTTCTTTTGCTTCTGCCGCATCGTTTGGCTGCCTCAGTCAACAGCCGGTTGTCTTCTGGAGAAAGATCAACAAGCGATTGAGTGTTCTTCTTGGTGGTGTCATCGGTCATATAAACGTTCCAATTCAACAGATGGCAGATAGAAGAACCGAAAATTTGTCTTTTATCGCCTAATTCTTATCAAACAGAGAGTTAACTGTGATTAAGCAACCTAACTACTGTGGCTGCTTTTTGTTCTACAAATCTTCTAACAGCAGCCTTCTCACTGCACTCTCAACCACTAACGATATTGAATTTATATCAAACCGATATCGAGCGCAAGTTTTTATCAACTATCACGACATTTTTATGCTCATAACTATACTTTTACGACACTCAATGTCGCGCGGCGATATCTTAAGAGTTTGTTTTTATTGAAAAAATTAACTCTAAGGTTAGAATTGTCTTACGAAATTTTAAAAACACCGAAGAGAAGCTGAGCGATGGAAGAAGAGACTAAGAGCGATAACTGGTTAGGTGAGATGCTAGCTAAAGCACTCATCGTGAAGGGGATACCAAAACAGAAGCATATCGCCCACATAGGTAGAGTTCTTGAGTTAACAACAGCGGCCGCCCATAAAAAACTTACAGGTTCTACAAAATGGGAAGTATCGCAGCTGGTAAAGGTAGTCCATTCAATAGGGATGGAAATGAGCGAGTTTTTTGAGCTGTATAGCCCATCGCACTCAGAAATTCACGAAGCATTATGGAGCGAAGGTAATACAACGCTAAAATGCAAAATCTACCTTTCACCTGAAACCTCCGATGAAAAGACGGAATATTCAGCAGTGAAAATCAATGACGAATGGTGCGTAATTCACACTGATGATATTCGAGATGAATACTTAGTTGAATCTAAGAGAAACATAGAAAGCATTGTTATACATCCTAGGAAAATAGAAATAGGCAAAAGTAGCATAGCTATCCTGGATGATGATAAAAACATTGTTGATAGTATCAAAGAAATTATAAACGATGGCCGATTTATAGTTGATGGATTCTACTCTATTGATGACTTATCACGTGCAATTGATAAGTCTGCTTATGATGCTTATATTTTGGATTGGGTTGTTGGAGATAAAACCGTATTCGATACCATTAAGAAAATCAGACAGTCTCAGAAAAGAAACTCTATGATCTTGGTACTAACAGGGCAATTAGAAGGGATTATTGATGAAGAAATTTCAATATCTATAAATGATTATGATATCGTCGGCCCATTTGAAAAGCCGATTAAAGGAAGCTTAATAAAATCCAATATCGATAAATTTTTTCCTAAGTAGTTAGCTATGAACAAACAACTTTTAGAGTTTACTGGTAGCCTTTTACTTGACAGTAAGTATATTGTCTCACCGTATGGTATCAGTAAAAAACTACCCAAAGGAGAAATAACCCCTCTAAACTACGAGGTAATACATAACAATTCAATAAGTAATATCACTATAGATTACACTACAGTACAAAATCTTACTATAGTGAATGGGATGGGCGTTACCCTGGGTGACTCAATTATTGGCATATCTGCATTACATAATATAAAGAAAATAAATCCAGGAATAAAAATAAGGGTAATCAGACCGGAGAATTGCCCAGCTTATGTTAATGAGCTATATCACATAGCTAAAAATGTAATAGATGAAATTTATTACATGCCATATGATATTTCTCATTTAAAAGATTCTGATGTAATCATTGATATGGGAAACCAGGTGTATTGGGAAGATTTCAATCGCTTAGAAATGCATGATTTCTTCCTTAAAAGCCTTGGCCTTAACTACAACTATTTTTCACCAGAGGAGAAGAGTAACCGTTGGCTTCAGGATTGCAATGTAGAGGAATTAGACCTTGGCGAATATGTTTTGTATTGCCCTAATGCAAGTACAAAAATAAGAAGCATCCCAGCAAAGTTTCATCACAAAACAATCACCCAGCTTACCCAAGCATACGGGAAAAAAATATTTGGTTTCATTGACATAAATCATGAAAACTACACTAACATTGCAGCAACATCTAAAAATACAGCTGCTTTCATTTCAATAATTAAAAATTCTAAGTACATGTATACCTGCGATTCTTCAGCTTTGCATATTGCCGCAGGTTTTAATGTACCTTCCACTTGTATTTTTACCACAGTAAAACCGGAACTGCGCAGCATTTACTATAAAGACTGCCATTCCATTTATATAGGAAACAATTTAACTGAAGGAATTCATAACAGTGAAGATGAATTCCTCATTAAGCTCATTGAAAAAGAATTTGAGGTTTATTATGCGTAAATTTAAATATTTCCTTCTGGTTGTGGTTTTATCTTTTGCAACCCTGTCAAATGCTAACGCAAAAGTAGGTGATATTTATATTAATGGAAAAATAACCACCACAAATACAAAAAATGGTTACATCCTTACAAGTCAAAATTTTAACGAACTCCCCAAAACAATAATAAGAACAACAACATCATGGACGGCAAAAGATCACCCAGTTAACTTTGAAGGTGTAAAAATAAAAGATATATTACATCTGGTAAATGCCAAAGGAAAAACACTAAGAATGCATGCCCTGAATGACTACTGGGTTGATATTCCTATTTCTGACGTAGAAGATTTCAATATAATCCTTGCAAATAAAATGGATGGAAAACCCTTAGAAGTTAGGAACTTTGGACCATATTTCGTAATTTATCCATTAGACAGCAATCCGACTAAACTCAACTCACCTATTTATTTATCTCGTTTTATCTGGCAAGTAGACAAAATCACGGTGCTATAAATGAATAAAAAATTGATGTTAATCTTTGCAGGAATAGCATTGGCATTAGCCTTTGCTATCTCAACAATTGTAAAATACAACTCATTACTTTCTGACAAATCTTTATATGCAATTACAGGAACACAAGAGAATTACGCATGGGCAACTGCAAAATTCTCGATTCAGTTAGCGGATTTTTATGCTTTAGTTAGAAGCAATGATAAAGATCTTGAGCAAATACGCTTGAAATTAGATATTTTATTCTCACGAGTTTCCGTTATTAAAAATGAAAGTGAATCAACCATTCCTCTCTATAAAGAAAAGGACTATAAAGAAACTATCGACAATATATATAAAAAACTAGAAATTGTTGATCACTATATAAAACAACCGTCCCCAGATATGAGAAAAGTGGTTTCTCTGGTAAATGATATAGAGCCAGACTCTAAGTTATTAGTTAATATTGCAGATCACGCAGAAGTTCGCCAGCGTACAAATGCAAATGTCGATTTCAAAGAAACAAAAAAACAGATACTTATACTTTTATATATAACGGGAATCCTAACAATAACATTAGGTATTTTTATTTGTGTTTTCTTATGGAAGTTAAATAAATTATTGGACTCAGAAAAAAAAGCATTTAATAATAAAAATGCTTTTTTGGGCATTGTTGGTCATGAGTTACGAACGTCCCTACAAGCCATCATCTCCACGATTGATGCCATTTCGCAAAAGTATAATAAAAACCATGACGATCCTCAATTTATAAGATTAGAAAGTGCTGTTACTAAAATTGAAATGCAAATGAAAGACCTATCTGAATTTGCAAGGATAGATAATGGTAATATACAAATAAGTGCAGCACAGTTTAATTTAAAAAAAATTATTGATCTTACCGTTGACGATTGCATTAGTGCATTAAAGAAAGAGAACGTAAAAATCATCACAGATAAAATTCAAGACATTAATATAATAGGTGACTCATCGAGAATAATGCAAATCGTCGAGAACCTTGTTACTAATGCTATTAAATACACACAAAAAGGTAATGTAGATGTTATAGCTGGGTTAGATTCCAAAACAAATCTTGTAATAAAAGTTGAAGATACAGGGCAAGGAATTCCAAAAGATAAGATTAAATCAATATTTAGTCCTTTTGAGAGACTTAAAGGAAACGAAAATGGTGTTCCTGGCTTTGGGATGGGATTGGCAATTGTTAATGGCTTGGTTAAAGCAATGAAAGGCCAAATTATTGTTAAAAGTGAAGTTGGCGAAGGAAGTTCATTTACGGTAAAAATCCCCGTATCTTTAGGCTCCAGCTCACATGAATTGGAAAATATAGATAATTCCATATACGAGCCTCATTTTAACCATCTTAGAATCTTATTAGTTGATGATAATGAAATGTCATGCTCTTCATTAGTCTCTATACTTGAAAGTGCTGATTATAATGTTGAATTCACAAACTCACCTGTTCGTGCATTCGAAAAACTGCAACGAAAACCTTATGATCTTGTTCTTAGTGATCTCCAAATGCCAATAATGACTGGGGATGAGCTATTTCAGAAAATAAAATCTATAGAAAGTCCGAACAAAGAAACGCCTTTCATATTTATTAGTGCTTATGCGAATGAAAGCCCTATACCATCAATAACAATGCTAACTAAACCTGTAAGAATCAGGGATATAAATAAAGCAATAAATAGTGTAATGGAATCAAAATAATTACTTACTACCAGCCCTGATTGTGACCGAGTATATCAGGGCTATAACGTCCTATAACATCAAAAAATTTGTATTAGTTAAAATTCTAGCTAATTTTTATAAGTCATTGTTTTTTAGCATTTCATGTTTCCCCTCGATGCTGCTGCAGGACGCTGGCCAGCTGCTGCCGGCGACACGACCGGAGCTGGACTTGTTCAACCTTACTGAAGGATGTGCTACGTAAAAATTCTATGCCCGTAGGGCATGGAAGCCGCCAGAAATGGCACAGGTAAACGCTGAAGGTGAGGGGCGGCGATGCCCGCCCGTCAGGGCGGTTACAGTTTCCCGTTCTGCGCCATACTCCCCCCCTCCCTGCAAAGCCTATTGCGGCCTTTCAGACGATGATACAGCTGCACAGCGTCCGTAAGCCCGGCTGAGCACGCAGGAAGACGCCGGAGCGGCTTTCTGCGGGTGATTTGTCCGGGTGTTGGGGGTTCTGGTCGTTTACGGCCAGAAATCCCTACAGGCGCGTTTCTATGAACTGTTCTATGCCCCGCGCTTTAGCGTGGGGAGCTACTTTTGAGGCGCTTGCGCCGATGCTTTTTGGTTATCCACTTTTTAAAGGGGATAACAGTAATGTATTCTTTTTTTGGTTTATCTTTTAATACGTAAGTAATTAAAAGATAAACCAAAAGAGTAATTGCGCCCTATCGTTTGCACTTCATTATCACTTACCCACAAGCTATACAGCAGTTATAGAAGGGCTACGCCGGAACCGCCGAAAAATCCGCCATTCCGGCAGGGGGAATGGTTTGGATTTCGGAAATTATTGTACGTTAAGGCTATTTTTTGTATTGCGGACGTGCAGAATCCCCGCCAGCTAAGGCGGTAGTTACTGGAGATCAGGCAAAGGTTGGGGAGTAGTATTCCTGTTTGCGCTGGCGAGCTGCGTCACGCTTTGCTTTCATCCTGGCAAGCCCAGCAGCTGCTTTGCGAGTCCAGCCCTCGACCTTAATAGCGATCAGGCGGACATCGCCGGAGGATATGATCTCATTCGGATCAGCCTTAAGTAACCTGGCTCGTTCCCGGTAAACCTGTTTTAACGGAACGCCGAGAATGGCAAAGAAATCCTCTGTTACCTCAATGTTCTTACAGGAACAACGGGAGTCATAAGGATTGAAAGGTGCTTTTTCCGAAATAATTGCATTAAGCCAGGAGAGGCGATCACATCCCCGGCTGGCGCGGGAAATTGACTTATGCCCTAAATCACTGCGCGTTACCAACCCAGCACGTTCTGCCAGCGTTTCAAGATTATTGCGCGTTTCCCACGACCTCAAGTCGAGGTCATCAAAGATGGCCAGCATCAGCTCGCACAGAGTTTCAATGCCGTACTTGTTTGCTTCGTTGACCCAATACTTGTTGTGCCGAATGCGACGCCGAAGTTCGTTTTTGATTTTGATACGCCCGGCTTCGGTTGCCACCGACTTAATCCACCGATTGAGGAACCGGCGGCGCTTGCGCGAAGAAACGTTATAGCAAGGTGACTGCTTTGGGACGCCTGTAGGCTTTACGATCGGAGATTGTTCAGACACCGCCGCCCGCACTTATGGCGAACAGGGGTTGCTTTGAGGAATACATTGGTTATAATCCTTCTTAGGTTTCGTACCTAGCCCTGACTATCATGTCCGCTCGCCAAAGTAGAGCATGATTGTCGGGGCTTTGTTTTTTGGGCTTTCCAACCCATTTCTTTGCTACCTTTCGGCGTAGCGACCAAAATCATTTCCTGAGAGTTAAATAACTGCTAAATGATTTCTTCTCATGAATACCGCGTAAGCTATCACGCTGAAGAGGCACAGATCAAGATCAGTTTCCCCATAACGCGATCACTTGGATCATTTTACGTCGTTAAACCCGCAATTCCTTCTGGCTTCTGTTATTAGCTCTTCAAGCACTGCGGTTTGAGTCATGTTGTAAAGCTCTGATAAAAAAACCAAATCTGCCTTTACATCATTACGAATAGATGTTTTCAACTCAGTATGCGTATGCTTTCTTCGCTGTTTTAGTTCTCTTTGTTTTTGAGCATTGCTTTTGGGTGTACGGTCACATTTCGTTAACATAACGCCATCAGTCATGTACCCCCCCCTACTTCTTTATCATTAATGCAATCGCGAACCATTATACATAGAGATATAACATACAATGCTGGAAACAGTTAGGCCGATTCCGAGCGACCTAACTGTAATTCTAGCCATAACGTCAGGCAACTCCAGGGCCATCATAATCTTCATGATTCTGATAGTTCACGCTGTCATTTTGATCGCGTTCTCGTCCAACTGGTGAACCTTCCCAAGTCCGGCGCTGGCCTGATTTTTCCACAGTGGAACCATCTTTAAGAGTCTCAGTCCATTTAACAGGCACTACCCCCTTGTCTTCAAGCTTGATCTTCTCGCCAACATTGAATTGCTGTACGGCATCTTCAAGCCCAACGCCCCACAAAGTACGCTCACTACCATCAGCGTGACGTAGAGTAACGTAGTAACTATCATTACGCTCTCCTTCTGGTTTAGCCATATCGGGTTTAAATTTATATGGCGCGGCACCATGTTCGACTAATTCACCTTCATAGATGGATTCTGAGGATTTTTCAGGCTGCGAAGTTTGAGCTGGCTGTGTGGCCGTCTCTGATTCCAATTCCTGCGAAAGTTCATTACGCATTGCTGAAGCTAAATGCTCCGGGTCATGATCGTTGATTAAAGTTGCAATCCGGGTGGCAGCTTCTTCGCTTGGTGACATAGCAAAACGGAAAACCTCCCCTTCCTCTTTAGACGCGACTAACACTTCATACTGGTTTGTTTCAGCATCATGCTTAACACCAGCTGTACCAGGAAGCGAATCCTGCAATATGCTTACATTGACGGAAGATACTGCTTCCGGGCTGATATCCTTTATCTCACGTACCGCGTTAATCGTAGGCTCTGGCATTTCAACACTATTGCCGCTTCGCTCAATTGCTAGTTCTTCCTTCCTTTCAGCCAGACGTTTGTTCATAGCTTTATCGGTAAAATGAATATCCAGATTGTTTTTTGCGACAGCCTCTATCACCTGCTCTTTAAACTGCTTACTACCATTAATAGTTAGCGTGCTACCAAATTTTTCTTTTGCTAATTCAAGAGCAACCACTACAGCTGAGGCAGTCATACCACTTTTGCGTAAAGCAATAGCCCGGCCTGTATCGACAAACATCGTCCGGTCAGTCTTCTTATCGAGATAGTGAATATTCTGGCTAAGTTTAGCTCGTTTGGTATACAGATCATTAGCCGTGATTGTTCTCTGCCGCTCACGAGCGCGTTGCTCTGCAACATGCTCATTAACGTTCTTGATAATGCGAGCGAAACGAGCTTTTGCGTTTTGCGGTTCAGCTGCGGCTTCACCCTTAGTGATAGAATTATCGGGAATACGTTTTCCTTTGACTAATTTACGAATATCTTCACTACCCATAGTATCATTCTCCAACTCGAAATATTCATTGGGATGTTTGAGCGCATGATGTGCTTTCATGCGTTCAAACGTTAATACTGAGATGATTTGTTTTTTCTCAGTTCTCGTTAACCTTTCATCAGTCGCAATAAATCGACGTGTATTATAAAACTTTTTATCAATTTCGCGTATTTCACGGCGTAACGCTGGTTGTATTGAATTCTCCTCCATTTTTCTTAAAAAATAAGCAGCAACAAAAGAAGCATTTTTATCTTTTTTAGGCATAACTCTACGAATAGGACTCACTCTATTTGTAGAGTCTTTTACATTCGATTTACCAAAAAGCCTTACAGCTCTTTTTTGAATGTCTTCAACACTTGCTATTTTTTTGGGATTAAGGGCATGAGGAGGTAAATTGATCGACTCAGCGTCTAATCCTCCGAAACCTCCTCGTAGTCGGTATCCGCGTCGTTGGGCGAAACTGGTGAGGCTTGGGATGCCATGAACGCGGGCATGCTTGTCGAAGTCGTATTCGCCAGTGTTTCGTCTTCCTCTTCTTCCTGATAGATCATGTCGCAATCGAGAATCTCTTCCTGAGTTTTGTTGTCCCATGTGAATGTGTGCATCGCCCGGCAGTAGCACCGAACGCTCGGCTTCTCGATAGTCCCTGTCAGTTGCCACATCGCCGCCGGACAAACTTTGCAAGCCATCGGGAGATTTGGTAAATCCGATTCGTCCAGCTTCATCAGCACTTCGCTGATTACTTCTTTGCCATTTGGCAGGGTGTAACTCATATCGCCCCCTATTTTTTTCATAAAATTCATTTTGTCTTTGTGCCAACATCGTTATCTTTTGTTCAGCATTAGCATCCTTATAAAGCTGCCTGAATTTTGGTGTAGCTTTACTAACATACTTAATTTCTTTTGCACGCTGAGGCCATTCTGCAAACCGCGCACTGATAACAGCTTTATCCAATGGTGGTTTTTTTATTTCACGATTAACGATAAAATCATCATGAAATATTGTCTCTTTGAGATTCGTAAACTTTTTATCTTCTGGGAGCTTAACAGCTATGTACTCATTAGCTTTCCCTTTATTCCTAATCTTGGTTTCGCCAAAAGTGGATACATGAGCATAAAATCCCTCGCGAGTAGTAATATCTTTTTCAATAACATCTGCGACTAACTGCTTTTTAAAATCTTGGTTTTTAGTTCTGAAGTCATCGCCTTTATAACGAGACAAAACATCAGCAACATTGGTAGGGTCTACTCGAACATGTTCGCGAGGTGAAGCAAGGTTATACTTCTGATTAATGTATTCCTGGAAAGCTTCAAAGTATTTTACATTCGAGTCAAACATTCCTCGGGGATTCATTTCTTTACCCGTCAGTAAATTTTTTCGCGGAACAAAAATGTGAATGTGAGGTTTTCTTTCAATCTTTTCACCAGTTTTTTTATCAATAGTTTCTTTTATTTTTGGGAGATGTGCCTCCGCATAGAAATTATACTCATCTTCTTCATATGCGTACATTAAAAACTGTTTAAATTCCTTCGTGATTTCAAGCAATGTTTCATTTGGGATTTCATCCTCACGAAATGATAAAGTAAAGGTAGCATAACGCTCTTGTCCCTTATCAGGGATTTGTTGATAGACCATTTGTGTTAATCCCAAATCACCATCAAGAATAACCCTTTCATCTAATTCATCACGGCTTAACTCCCTGCCGTTTTTTCGCCCCTCTTCCAAATACTCTTTACCACCATTATTATAGCCACTGACTCTAATCAACATCAGACACCCCCGTCATTAATAAATGTCGGATATCAACAAGAGAGTTATTAATGGATTTATAAAGTCGCTCAGATACTTTCCCTTCGAGGTGAGCGGCATTAACTTGATGCGCTAATTGATTTAGATTATTACTCGCCTTATTAAACAAGAAAGTAAGGCGTTCGAGATCTTTAGATGGAGCTGCTTTTAATGTAATATTAACGTTGGCGTTTAGAAAAACTTCACGAAAAAACTCAGACTTTTTCATATTTGAAGAGGCCAGCTTTTCTTCAAATTGTACGAAGTCTTCCTGGGATAACCTAAAGGCGACGACCTTATCCTTGTTTTTCTTTTCTGCCATATGACGCCTCCAGTAAGGACAACAACAACATGAACAAGTACCGCCGAGCGCAGCGGGGTTTCAAAGGGGCACCCCCTTTGGCACGACGATTTTACGAACTGCGAAGCAGTTTGTAAACATCGGTCACGTGCCTCTATCTTTTAACCACTGTAGCCGATATTTCACTAAATTGCACTATTTTGCATAAAAACAATTGACGATTGCACTGCGTTGCACTAAATTGCATAAACACGGTGATATTTTCACTGTTTTGCACTAAGTTGCACTGGAGGTGTGAAAAATGATAGAGTTCAGCCAATCTAACAATGAGGCTTTGATCATGTCAGACTGGCGAAACAACCCTAGAACGGGGAAAAGCACATTCATGCCGCTGCTGAATGATATCGATGCGCGGTTAAAGCTGGGCGAAACACTCAAGCAAATATACGAGTCTTTCAAAGACAGTAAGGCGCTTGAAATGAGTTACCCTCAATTCACACGGTATGTAAAAAAATATTGTAATGGAGGCCAGAATGTCCCAACTCCGAAACCTAAAGAAAAATTAAAAGTCAATACACAGGTAAACGCTTCAGAGGATACACCAGATGAAAACCCCCATCAGATTACAGATGATCTACTGAGTCAGTATATGGAGGTTTGTTATCGTCAGGAAAGGATAGCCAAAAGAGCTATCGAAAAAGGTGTACCTCTTGAGCAAATTAAAGAATGGAACGCGCCTAATAAGGTTAGATTAGGCACCCTAATTACAAATTATGAAGTTAAAAACTAAGGATATTTATGTACCTGAAAATTGCAGTTCTCAACAATAGCGGTAATGTTGGTAAATCTACTATCTGCCAGACTGTTCTTAAACCTCGACTTCCAGAGTCTGAGATCATCAGAGTAGAGACCATCAATAGTGATGGCACAAATGATGAGAGATTATCAGCGAAAGATTATGATGAAATAATTAAACGTATCGATGATGTAGATTGCACAATCATTGACGTAGGCTCATCTAACATTGAGCAATTTATGGTTCAGATGCAAGAATACCAAGGAAGTCATGATTTGATTGATTACTTCATTGTTCCTGTTACCGTTCAAGACAAACAGCAAAGGGATTCTATTGCAACAATAAACAATCTATTAGATATGGGTGTAGACGAGGATAGAATTAAAGTAATTTACAACTTCGCTGATAAAGACACATCTATTGAAAAACAATACTCCATATTTTTATCAGATAAGACCAGCAAAAAAATAGCGGGGAAAAATCCTGCTGTTGTTTATAACAGCAATATATTTAATCTTTTAACAAAATCTGGATTAAAATATGATGATGTATATAGCGACGATCGCGATTTCCGTAGCTTAATCCGAGCCGCTGCGTCGAAGGAAGAAAGACAGGAACTCTCTAATCTGCGAGCAGTCAAAATGTTGATGAATGGATTCAATTCAGATCTTGATATCGCATTTGATAATTTAAAACTGGCATAAACAAATAAGGGTAAGTATAGCTTACCCTTAATAATTTCAGGTGAATAAAATGGCTAAATCATTGTCTGAAGAATTAAAAGACCTGAAAATTCAGGCATTACTTGAAGACTATGTGAACCTTGAAGAAAAAATCAAGGAAATTCCTGATATTTTGAGTGAACATCTTCAGGAAGTTAGAAAAGCAATTAAAGATATGCCTGGTGAACTGGAAGTTGGCATCGAAAAACTCGCTACTGCGGTAGAAGAAGCTGAATCGAGCTATAAATACATCGCTGAAAAACATAGGGCTGTATTAAATAATCAACTTGACGAAGCCAAGCTTGAATTAAGACAGCATATTAGCGCGGCAATATCTGATAATATCAATGATGTAAATAGCAAATTAAACCAGTTATCTAATAAGGTAGAAAACATAAAAGGGAACAGTACATTTATCAGTCAAAAGAGCTTAATCGCAATGATCCTCATGTCTGGGATTACATTTCTTTCCCTAATTGTCTGCATAGTGCAGATAATGACTCGAATTTAAGTTTCCTTAGCTTAAGTAGAAACGCGTCTGTAGGGATTTCTGGCCGTAAACGACCAGAACCCCCAACACCCGGACAAATCACCCGCAGAAAGCCGCTCTGGCGTCTTCCTGCGTGCTCAGCCGGGCTTACGGACGCTATGCAGCTGTATCACCGTCTGAAAGGCCGCAATGGGCTTTGCAGGGAGGGGGAGTATGGCGCAGAACGGGAAACTGTAACCGCCCTTACGGGCGGGCATCGCCGCCCCTCACCTTCAGCGTTCACCAGTGCCATTTCTGGCGGCTTCCATGCCCTACGGGCATAAAAAAGGCTGCTCACGCAGCCCCTCGGATATTTCGTTTTACTGCATTGTAAATGCAATACAAAATAAATGGGTTATTTAATATCCACGGATATAGGTATTGTTGCTCATATTTCTTTACGGCGATCATATATTCATTCAAAAACCCATGCCTTGATGACTTTGAGCAAAGATACTTGTGCGCCCAATGAGCAATGATATTACGTGCCATCTTCTCTCCATAAATAGTGTATAACATTATACACTATTATTTTTTAACCGGTTTACGTCCGGTCTTAGGTCGGTTAAACTCGGCTTCCCGGATAAGATCAGACCGTTGTTCCTCTCCCAGCATTTCCAGCGCCCTTAATCCTGCCCTGAGCACACTGACACGCATCGCATGATTCTCCTCACTGTACTGGTCAAACTTTGCAATATCCTCTTCCAGTAACGGAAAATTGACGCGGGTGATCACGCTGCCCGATGTCGGACGGTGACTGGTTTCACTAACCAACTCACGCAACGTTTTGTGTTCATCGATATTCCTCAGCGCCGGACTGACCTTCAGCTTTGTAGTTCGTTTACTCATAATTTCCTCATATTGGTGTATAACGATACACACCAATAAATTTAGTTAAGCGGCCAGCAATTCAAGCTCTCTCAGTAACATCTCAATTTCCCCCCGCGCCTGGTTCCCTTTGCGGTCATTGAACTCATGTACAGATAACCCTTCATTGTAGGAACGATAATAGGATTTACGTTGATAAAGACGCTGCCGGGCAACGGGAATCCAGTTCTCCTGATCGGCCTCGATATCTTTACGGAAACTAGAAGCATCAATATCTGACGGATGAGTATCGCACTTGTTCATAACCAGTACCGCTTTCAGACCTTTGTTGACCGATGCCTGATACTGGAACACATCGGCAACCATCAGGCCGAGCGTGTTGATTTCAATCTGAGCTGAAGGGTTAACCAGAGAGATAAACAGATCAGCCACCGCAAGGCATTTACTGAACTCCGGCGATCTACGCCCTGGTGCATCGAGCAGTACAATGTCATATTTTTTATCAAGCTTCCGAGCCATCGCCGGGATATCATGGTAACACTCGTAGTAATCCACATCCGGTTGTATTCCTTGCGCCCTGCGGTCTTCAAGCCAGTCTTTTACACTATGCTGATCATCACACTCCAGTGCAGCAACGCGCTTACCACTGCGAAGAATCAGGCACATCAGTATATGGATGTAGATAGTGGATTTTCCTACACCGCCCTTATGGCTTCCAACGAGAATGATCATAGACACCTCATTAATGTATAACGTTACACACCGTTAAAGCGTGTGTGAATTCTGCTGAACATCTGCATACAGTTATACTGCATAATCTCCTCAGATGTAAATAGTGTATAACGTTACACACCAATATTTTTCGCATTATAAAGCAGGGCTGCGGCTTCTTCCCTGTCCATGCCGAAACGGACAGCATAGCGCCCGGCAACATCGGCCTCCAGTGCCAGCACATCAAGGTACACCTGCGTGCTTTTAAAACTCCGGTGGCCGAGCAGTTTCTTCAGTGTCAGCGGCTCGATACCGCAGTAAAGCAGGTGCATCGCGTAGCTGTGCCGGAACGTGTGCGGAGTGACGGGGACAGAAAACCGTATTCCCTCACTTTCACAGCGCGTGACCGCGTCACTCAGCCAGTTACGGATCGTGTCGTCCGTGACCTGCCAGACGCGCTTAGTCCTGAATTTACAGAACGTGTCCAGGTGATCGCGAAGCCGCAGCGTAAAACCTTCATCAAACAGTGGCACATCGCGGTAACTGTCCTTCGGTGGCCGTCCGGGTTTACCCTGTTGCTTGAGGGTCATGAGCGACACGAACGGGCGCGACGGCCAGCGCTCCCCGGTGTGAATATTGTCCGGGGTGACGGCCAGCGCTTCACTCAGTCGAGCGCCGGTATTCCACAACACATCAAAGAACATTCGTTTACGCAGATCGCTAAAGCCCTGGGCGAGCAGAACGGTGATTTCCGGCTCCAGCAGGTACTTTGGTTTGTCGGCCTGACGGTTCGCCAGCTGGCGAACGGCAAGCGCCAGCGCAAAATCAATCCGGGGGGTGGCGATGCGGCTGATCGCGCTGTGTGAAATCTGGCTCAGTTCGGCGGGATGAGTGCTCAATTTTTTAATCTCCGCGCTCAGGCGTTACGTTATCGTTTTAACGTAATGATAGGGGAGAGGGCGAGGCACGTCGCGGAGAAAAACCCGGCTTAAAGGTGATCGGTCATTCGGGGAAACTTCCTTACAGGGAATAAAAGCCGATTGCCCGGACAAGGGCAGGGCGGGAACAACCACCCCTGGTTAATCGGCTCCCTGACCTGTCCGGGCTGCGCCATTGTAGCACTGTGTAGTGGATCAGTAA
>NZ_JQEI01000094.1 GCF_000743355.1 Serratia sp. Ag1 | reverse complement strand
GCGAAACAGGATATCCTGTTGGTGGGCAGTGGCGGAGCGTAGATCCGTATCGGTAACGGCGTGGTAGAGAGCGGCGCACCGGACAAAATCATTGAGCGGGCAGCGGTGTGGCAGAAGTTCAGCGGGGAGAGCGCCAGCCAGATTGCACAAAAGTTGGAAACGGCGGGTTTTGCGGTAACGCCTCAAGTGCTGTGGCCATTCGATGATTCCCCTGTATCAGCGCAAAAGTTGAATATTCTCAGCGGTGATGGGAGTCAACAGACATCCGTGACATCTCAGTCTGGGCATGCGACAAAGCAGCAGCGGTTAAGTATTGATTCTTTGAACGTCTATATACAGGATGAGGAGTGATTTATGGTTGATGTACTGCAAAAAATCGTTGTTCCTCCAGCTTATGACGAAAATGGAAAACTTTATTACCCAACAATAATGCCTGCCAGCAATAACAATCACACGGCGGTGTTCTATAAAGTCCCTGACCGGGTTATTCCGGTGATTTTTTTACCTGGAGTGATGGGAAGTAACTTAAAAACTCTGGGTACAAATCCGTCAGATAGATTGTGGCGACTGGATGATGCTTCAACTGCTGCAGGAACAGATCAAGACCCCTGGAGATTAGGTTGGTTGACTAAAGGTGCTAAAGATAGACGCACTTTGTTGGATCCGACAAAAGTGGAGGTTGACCCGGAAGGGAAAGTTGACGGTAATTTAGCCGATATCGGGTTTACTTCACGCCTTGAGCGAGGATGGGGCGAGGCGGGTTATATGAGCTATGGTGAATTTTTGCCCTGGTTACAACGTTCATTACACGATTTCTATCAAATACACGAGGGAGATCGTGTAAAGCTGATTGATATGACTTTAGATCTTGAAATGGGGGAGGCGCCGTTAACCAAGGGAGAAGTGGGTCTGAGTTATAAATACCTCTTCCCCGTGCATGTTATGGGTTATAACTGGTTGGACAGTATTGAATCTTCCGCTGATGCATTACTCAACCGAATCAATAGTATTATTTCAGACTATAATAGCAGGAGTAATAAATGTGAAAAGGTCATCTTGGTCACCCATTCAATGGGGGGATTAGTGGCACGGTATTGTTCCGAGTTAAAAGGAGGAAACAGTAAAATACTGGGGATAGTGCACGGTGTTTTGCCCGCAATCGGTGCGACATCTGCCTATCGGCGTATGAAAGCCGGAATGGAATACGATATTAAAAGTTTAAAGGGTAAGGCTACTGCGGAGGTGGCTGGTGGGAACGGTGCTGAAATGACTGCAGTACTATCTCAATCTCCAGGGCCATTACAGTTACTGCCGGGCACAGAATATGGTATGGGCTGGCTTAAAATCAAGGATGATGATAAAACTCATAGCTTGCCAAAACAGGATCCGTATTCTGAGATTTATACCGTACGTGGTAAATGGTGGAGTCTGTGCGAGGATTATCTGATTGAACCGAAGAATACAAGCCTTGATAAGGCTAGAATGGATAAAGACTGGTTAGCATACACAAATATAGTTAATCAGAAAGTTAAGCCTATAATTGAAAATTTAAAGGGGCGCTATCATAAGGTTACCCATTCTTTTTACGGTGGAGCTATACCCACCCACGGTGATTTAATTTGGCAGGCTAAAACACCGGTAATGGATAGCTGGCTATATAAGGGGCGTGAGCGGTTTCCACTGGATGGGCGTATGAATAGCAAGCCGGGAGAGGAAGTTTTTACTACCAGAACGGTCGCAACGCCGTTAGGGGGGAAAGGATGGGCATCCGGTGTTTATCAGGAGTATAAAATAATTGCCCCCACTGAATCTGAACTAGGGGATGGCACCGTCCCACTTCGTTCTTCACAAATATCCGAGAGATATTTGCGATCACGAGCACGTTTAAATGTAGCGCATGAACCTGCATACTCGCACCCAGATGCGCAGCGGTATACTCTGTGGGCGATAGTCAAGATAGCGCAAAAAATTAAAGAGACGGCGCTGAGGTATCCCGATGCATAATAAGAAAAAGATCATCATATACACGTTATTGATTATTCTGGCCCTTTTTTCCTTTTGGCAGTGGCTTAAGCCCTATCCCCCACAGATCACATTAACCGAGCAGGAACATAACGTGGTTGAGACATTACTGAAAAACTCTACCCCCCGCTGTATTGGCCGTTATCTGGTCGATTTGCCAGAGAATCTTTCCTCCCCGACTGGATTGGTGATTCTCAATAAACAGAAGGTAGAAACTCAACGGCTATATTTACCTGCCTTTGAACAGCGCATTCGCCTGCGAGAGGAAGAACTACGTAAAACTCAGCCAGTCAGTGTAGAGGATGCTCCTTTTCTAAAACGTGTTTATCCACTGCCTAACGGCATGAAAGGGATCATTTTTGAACGTACAGGTAGTCCGGGTACCCCGGATGCCTTTCGTAGTCTAGAAGGGCACGTTTATAATAATGGCGTAGCATTTAAAACAATAATTGAAGCAATTAATCCTGACTCCCCGCGTTATGATAAAGATAAAGAACAATACCCAGAACTGTATATCAATAACGTACAGAAAAAACTGATGGAGCTAACGGCTTTATTGTCAAAATTCCACGGCCGACAGGAAAATGAGGTGCCTGAAGGGACTGGTTTATGTATTCCGAATGGTTTTATTGCTGGCAGTTCACAAGGAGATGAAGAGGCTTCATTTTCGTATCGTTCAACAGCAAATCCTAATTTATACTTAAACATTCGCAGTAATAATTTTCTTCAGGAAGAGACTTCCATGCTGGAGAGAAGTAGTTCTATTTCCTCAGCTCTATCTCGTGCGGGGGGGGGCACTTTAGGGAAAGGTGAACGCAAGATCAATCAATTGGTCGCAGAAGAGTGGTTGATGGTAGGTAATGGAGCGGACGCTTCTAGTGGGCATGTATTCGCATTACGTGTAAACGAAAAAAAGGGTAGTTCTGCGACACCTTATTTGTTGATGGAATTGAATCATGGGCCTTTGCCTGATGATGCACTGTCAGAAAATGAGATAATGGCATTCTGGCAGCAGATCACGGCGACGTTGCGTGTACGACCGGGTGCCATTTGATTATGTTCAGTTATAAAAATAACTGCTGGTTCCGGTAAGAGCCTATTGTGATGGGCTCTCAGCCTCGGTTAATTATACCCTGTAGACGATAGTCAAAAATTAAGGGAATGGCATTGAGGTATCTAAATGCGCAATAAGAAAAAGAAGGTATTTGTGCTATTAGCTATTGTAGCCGTTTTTTCCTTTTGGCAGTGGCTGAAGCCCTATCCCCCACAGATCACATTAACCGAGCAGGAGCATAACGTGGTTGAGACATTACTGACGAACTCTACCCCCCGCTGTATTGGCCGTTATCTGGTCGATCTGCCAGAGAGTTTTTCCTCGCTGCGGGGAATGGTGATACTTAATAAACAGAGAGTGGAAACTCAACGGCTATATTTACCCGCTTTTGAACAACGCATTCTTCTGCGTGAAGAGGAGTTGCGCAAGGCTAAACCAGTCAGAGAAGAAAATGCCCCTTTCTTAAAGCATGTTTATTCACTACCTAACGGTATGAACGGTGTCATTTTTGAACGCACCAGTAGCGAGGGGGCGCCAGATGCCTTTCGTAGTTTAGAAGGGCATGTTTATAATAATGGTGTGGCATTTAAGACCATTATTGAGGCAATTAACCCCGACTCCCCGCGTTATGGTAAAGATAAAGAGCAATACCCGGAGCTGTATATTAATAACGTACAGCAAAAGCTGATGGAGTTAAGGGCTTTATTGTCAAGGTTCCACGGTCGACAGGAAAATGAAGTGCCAAAGGGGCCAGGTTTATGTATTCCCAATGGTTTTATTGCTGGCAGTTCACAAGGAGACGAAGAAGTTATATTACCTTATAACTCAACAGTAAATCCCCGACTATATTTAACCATTAGTAGTGATAATTATCTCCAGGAAAAGACCTCTATGCTGGAAAGAAGTAGCTCTATTTCATCAGGCATATCTCGTTCGAAAGGACGCACTTTAGGGAAAGGTGAACGCAAGATCAATCAATTGGTCGCAGAAGAGTGGTTGGCAGTTGGTAATGGCTCGGATGCTTCTAGCGGACATATATTCGTATTGCAACTTAATGAAAAACAGGGTAGCCCAGCGACTCCATTTCTGCGAATGGAACTAAATCATGGCCCATTACCCGATGAAGCACTGTCAGAAAATGAGATAATGGCATTCTGGCAGCAGATCACGGCGACGTTGCGTGTACGACCGGGTGCCATTTGATTATGTTCAGTCATAAAAATAACTGCTGGTTCCGGTAAGAGCCTATTGTGATGGGCTCTCAGCCTCGGTTAATTATACCCTGTAGACGATAGTCAAAAATTAAGGGAATGGCATTGAGGTATCTAAATGCGCAATAAGAAAAAGAAGGTATTCGTGCTATTAGCTATTGTAGCCGTTTTTTCCTTTTGGCAGTGGCTTAAGCCCTATCCCCCACAGGTCAAATTAACCGAGCAGGAAAATAACGTGGTTGAGACATTACTGAAAAACTCTACTCCTCGCTGTATTGGCCGTTATCTGGTCGATTTGCCAGAGAACCTTTCCCCACTCCGAGGGATGGTAACTCTTAATAAACAAAGAGTAGAAACACAACGGCTATATTTACCTGCCTTTGAACAGCGCATTCGCCTGCGTGAAGAAGAACTACGTAAAACTCAGCCAGTCAGTGCAGAGGATGCTCCTTTTCTAAAACGTGTTTATCCACTACCTAACGGCATGAAAGGGATCATTTTTGAACGCACAAGTAGTCCAGGGACTCCGGATTCCTCTCGTGTATTAGAAGGGCATATTTACAATAATGGTGTTGCATTTAAGACATTAATTAAGGCAGCTAATGCAGACTCTCCTCGTTATGAAAAAGAAAGAGAGCAGTACCCAGGAGTTTATACCAATAACGTACAGAAAAAACTGATGGAGTTAACGGCTTTATTGTCAAGATTCCACGGAAGACAGGAAAACGAAGAGCCTGAGGGGGCTGGTTTATGTATTCCGAATGGTTTTATTGCTGGCAGTTCACAAGGTGACGAAGAAGTTATATTACCTTATAACTCAACAGTAAATCCTCGGCTATATTTAACCATCAGTAGTGATAATTATCTCCAGGAAAAGACCTCTATGCTGGAAAGAAGTAGCTCTATTTCATCAGGCATATCTCGTTCGAAAGGACGCACTTTAGGGAAAGGTGAACGCAAGATCAATCAATTGGTCGCAGAAGAGTGGTTGGCAGTTGGTAATGGCTCGGATGCTTCTAGCGGACATATATTCGTATTGCAACTTAATGAAAAACAGGGTAGCCCAGCGACTCCATTTCTGCGAATGGAACTAAATCATGGCCCATTACCCGATGAAGCATTGTCAGAAAATGAGATAATGGCATTCTGGCAGCAGATCACGGCGACGCTGCGTGTACGACCGGGTGCTATTTGATTATTTTCAGTAAAAATAGCGCTGAAAAAAGAGTGAGTGATGCCCATGTTTAATGATATTGGCTTGTGTGAGTTTATTCTCATTTTAATTCGTATAACATGGCCTGTTTGGATTGTTGCAATCTGTGTTTATATATATTTAGCCTTTAAGTCATTTAAAGAACGTGATATTAAGGATGTATGTATATCATGGCTATAATCACTTTATTCACTATTGTTCTTGCCAATACGTTTTACATATGATTTCAATCATATTTTAATGTATTTTTATCAGGCAGTAATCCAGGCGGAAAATATGCTAGGCGTTGTTTGTTTAGGTGATACTACCACCCACGGTGGTGAAGTAAAAACCGCGTCTTCCACCCTGTATTTCAACGGGCTGCAGGCGGCACTGGTCGGTGAGTGGGTCTCCTGCCCCAGGCATGGTATGAATACCATCGTGGAGGGGGACTCCACTACCTTCGAAGAAGGACGACAGGTGGTTGTGAATAACTGCCTGTGCGCCTGCGGCTGTCGCGTCATCAGTTCTCAGCCCGAAAACAGCATAGAGTCGTGATTATGGCCTGACCAATTCCTAAAGTTCCCGAGCAACCTCAGTTATCCTCCCTCGTTATGGTATCTGGATCGTTGTTTTGGCCGTGATACTGACGGTCAGTACGCTGTCCGCCACTGTTTATCAGTGGCGGGGCTTATATCCGTATCGGTAACGGCGTGGTGGAGAGCGGTGCACCGGACAAAATCATTGAGCGGGCGGCAGTATGGCAGAAGTTCAGCGGGCAGAGCGCCAGCCAGATGGTGCAGCAATGGGAACAGGCAGATTTTGCGGTGACGCCGGAGTTACGCTGGTTACAGGATGACTCGCCAGTGGCGCAGCGTCGTCTGTCGATAACCCCGTCAGACAATATGCAGAGTGCAAAAACAACAGACACACAGGGGCAGGTGCAACCCCAGAGCAGTGCGTTTATCGATACCTTACAGATAACCTCTGAGGCAAAGGAGTGACCCATGGCTGAGGAAAAGCAGGAAAACATCGAAATTGTTTATGCTGAGCGCGATCAGCAGGGGCGGTATACCGCCTCCATC
>NZ_JQEI01000093.1 GCF_000743355.1 Serratia sp. Ag1 | reverse complement strand
TTAAAAAGGGGGGGATTACCGGATCAACTATGAGCTTACCAATGATGCATGTTTCGTTTTGGTCATTTGCCCTTACAGAACCAACGATTCTGTCATCAACTACCGCTTTCAGTATAATGTGACCTTCAAACTGTTTTTGTAACTGTTCGAGAGTCTGAACAAGAGGTTCAATACTAAAATCGGTGTATATTTCTGCTTCGCTTCTATAAGCAATCTTTTGCAATAACAGGATTTCTTCAGAATCAGATACGGAAGCTCTTTCAATTTTAATGCTCATCTCGACTCTCCTTTCTCGGCTCTTTAAGAATACAAAGATTTAGGCTCTTCTTTTTGAATAGTGTTACCCATTCACGGGTGACCTATATTCCAAAGTTAGTTATCTGAAAAAAGGTCAGATTCAATTTAACCAAATGGAAACAAAGAGATAACCGTCTTCAAGTACTCATCCCCAGAAGACGGGACAATGTGTTGAAATTCCTTGTTGTAGCAACAACTTTCAATTTTCGTTCATAAAAATTGTTGTTGAACTTCGAGTCACTATACTTGGTGGAATACAGCGTATAGATTGTGCTATCGATAATCGCCACTGTGTCTGGTACAAAGGTGATGCGTTGAAACTCCTCAACCAATGACCCCGTAGGTGTTGACTCCAGCATTGAAAAGTAAGTACGCGCCGAGTCCTCAAGACTGAATGGATTGCCTTCCAGAATGTTCTTTATCTGCTCAGGTGTTCGAGCAATGACTGAAATATCCGCACCCATCTCTTGGGCAATGATGTCATGAACTTGTTTCTGAATCACAGAAGAGTCACTATTGGATTGCAGGACAACATTCCCGCTTTGGATGTAAGTCCTGACATTGCTATAACCTGCCGCCTCAAGCGTTTTACGCAGTTCAATCATCGGCACTTTGTTTCTGCCAGTAGGCATCACGCCCCGAAGTAAAAGTACAAATGTCTGCATGGTCTCAGCTCTCAATAAGTCTCATTATTTCTGCATAATACCCAATCGGGATATTGGCAACTTAGGGCCCGCCTGATTCACCAACATAGAACATATTCATACCTGAGTAAAACAGTCCCTCGAAATAGTATTAAATCTATCGAGTCTTTCTCGTAAGAAAGGCATCCCTATGCGATGTCTATCACCTTAATGACAATAAATAATGTTGGGGCCTGTTCGGTTCGCTAATACTGGGGCCCCAGATAAACGTGTCAAAGATAACCGATAGGCGCGTACTCCACTGCAGATGCCCGCGCCACACCAGTTAAGGTTGCTTCATTAAAGACTGCTGCTTGGGGTCGCCAGCGGCTTGGCAAAGACGTCAATGCCCTGCCCCGTTTCCAGCAACGATTTCAGGCTGGAAAGGACGATCGGCCAACCCTGCTGGATGCTAATAGCCATCCCGCTGCCCGCCTCAAGTTCATCATGGGTGACGGTCAACCGCACCATCTCCTCGTACGCCGCAATATCAAAACTCACACGTGTCAACAACACCGCCTAAT
>NZ_JQEI01000092.1 GCF_000743355.1 Serratia sp. Ag1 | reverse complement strand
ACCGCCGTTGACGTTCAGGGTACCGGCCCCGGTCAGGCCGCCTACGGCGGTGGAGGTGCCCCCGGCTGACAGGTTGAGGGTGCCGCCTGCCAGGTCAATCACCCCGCTGTTGGTCAGCAGGCCGCTGGTCAGCACGCCGGGGTCGAGGCGCACGGTGCCGAGGTTGGTCAACGCCCCCACGCTCTGGCTGAAGTTATTGGTATTAAACGTGGCACCGCTGTTCACCGTCAGCAGCGAGGTGGCCCCGAAGGCGGTGTTGCTGCCCAGCAGTACGGTGCCGCCCTGGATCGTGGTGGTGCCAGTGTAATCATTCTGGCTATTACTCAACGTCATTAGGGTGTTATCTGCACCAATGGCCAGATTACCCGTGCCGGTCAATCGAGCTGTCAAGGTGGAATCTGTGGCACCTGCTGACGATAAGGTTAAGGTTTGGCCAGATTGGATATCAGCCTGCGTCAATTGGGTTGCTACGCTCAGGCCAAGATTGCTGTTCAGGCTGTAGTTATAGGTATTTCTGGAGACAACATTCCCCCCTTGCATATAATCGCTGACGGTACCGTTCCCTAGGCTATTCCCCGCGCTATCCAGCAAGGTTAGCTGTGCCAGGTCGGCTGCTGATAAAGTATTCGAACTCTTCACCAGATCGGTATTCACACCATTATCTTGATCGAGCAAGTTGCCTGAGGTTATGCCCGTTGCATCCACTTTTACCGTGCTGGCATCCGTTACGCTCAGCAGATTTGTGGTAATCAGGCTGCCGTTGACAAATTCGCTTGTCCCGCCATTCATGACCACATTACCCACGTTCTGGTTGGTTGCTCCCACGGTAGTGGTGCTTCCTGCAGAAGTTTTTAGCGTGGCGTTGGTTAAGGTATTGGTATTGTTGCCTGAGAGAGAAAATGCCACATTATTGAGGTCAACCGTGCCGGTAAAGGCGGAACCTACTCCTGCACCAAAGTTGAAGGCATTATTACCGTTATTGATGTTCAATAACCCTGTGCCTGTTAAAGCATTATTCAGGGATGGCATAGCATTCAGGTTTAACCCACCTGCGAGCGATATTGCTGCTGTACCGAACTGGTTGGTGTTATTAGCCGTTAAGGTTCCCCCCTGATCCACATTCCATATACCGGCAAAAGTGCTGGCATTTTGTAATGTGACATTACCTTGCGCCAAAACGTTGGCGTTGCCCGTGCCCAGTAACGTTCCGGCAAATAAGCCATTGAAGGTCTGGTTGAAGGCCAAACGGCTGTTGCTATCAAGATTGACATTGCCACCGGAGATATTGGCCGCATCACTCAAGGTCAGATCGGTAGTGTTGAGATTGATATTAGTGAAATTCTGGATACGTGTCGTAGCCACTAATGTATCGGTAGAGGTGTTGAAATTCAGCGTATTATTACCGCCGCCCGCATTAAGGGAGCCCAGGTAGGTATTACCCAGCGTGAGATTATTAAGGGTAAAGATATCGTCACCCGCTCCTGTCACAATGGCGGCGACAGAGGCACCATTATTAATCGTTACGCTATTGTTGCCTGCACCGAGATCGATCAGACCTTGACTGACTGAGGAGGCACTCAACGTTAGGACATCATTACCCGAGCCCGTTGTCAGTGTGCCTGCCAACGTACCATTATTATTAATGGTATTGGTTGCATTATTGGCGAAGACAACAGCCCCATTGATTTGCCCTTGATTGTTCAGTGTTTTACCGGCAGTTCCGGCAAAGTTGATCGCCGTTGCGCCTGAAGCATTAATCTGGGCATTAGCACCAATCGTTGTCGTATTGTTTGTGGCACCATCGTTAATCACCAGGCCGGTCCCACCGCTGTTGGTCACGTTCACCATCAGATTGGCGCTACTAAAATCGACTCCGCCGCCCGTAACATTAATTCCCTTACCAGCTCCTGTAATATTGAGATCCAGGGCTTCAGGGCTCCAACCATCCAATGCGGTATTAGCGGCTGAGACGGCGGTGCCTACTCCTGAGACATTAATCGCGTTCCGTCCATTTGGGCTGCTAGCAAAGGTGACACCGGTAACGTTATCAAAGCCAATGCCATCGACCAGATTGATGTGGGTATTATTCAGGGTCAGGACGGCGTTATCACTTTTGGAAATTGCCTTGCCGCTACCGTTAATATTTATGGTGGTGTCGGTAACGGAATGCGTATCGGTATTAGCAGCAGCAATAGTAATACCGTTGGCGGCATTGCTGGTATTAAGCGTGCCGCCTGTCAAGTTTAATCCGGCATTACCGAGAACGTTGATAGCCGTACCTGCAGAGGCATTAATGATCCCTCCTGTATTATCAACCGTCATTGATTTAATCGCGGTTGAGCTGATGGCGATACCGGCTGTGGTGCTGTTAATTGTGCCATTATTCGCGATACTCACGGCACCTGTACCGTTATGCGTTGCAGAAATACCTGTTGCCGCCGTAATATCGCCCGCAGATCGGAGGTAAATACCACTGGCATTACCCGCGTTTTTGGTGGCTAAAATCCCGGCCCCGGTGGCCTGCAAAATAGACCCCGTCGCCAGGTTGTAAATCACATCCGTAGGTCCGGCAGCGCCATTGTTGATGCCGGTGGTGTTGGTGGTTAAATTGTCAATCGCATTGCCTGAAATGATCCCACCGCCGGTCGCTCGTGCTTGCAGGATAATTTTTGCACCAGAACCAAAACCGGTTAGCGCATCATAACTGCCGATTTGCAAACCCCTATTGGTATTGGTTCCGCTCAACACATCCTGGTTAGAGATTAATTCGAAGGCGGAACCATCGGCAAAGTTATAGGCAAAAGCGCTAGTTCCTGTGTTGGTCAAGTTAGCTGTTGAACTTGTTCTATCAATCTTGACGTCAGCACCGCTGAAAAAATCCATGGTTGCCGTATTATTAGTGGCACTGGAGTTCTGGAAAGAAATCCCACCACCCAAATGGGTGACGTGAAATCTGCCGGTAAATACCAATTTATTGACTTCACCGATTTCCTGGCCTCTATCGTTGACCACCACATCGTTAGCGATATTGCCAAATGTCATCACGCTATTAGTGGCATCGCCATTACCCCCCATGAAAACAAGCTGGGATACACCAAGAAAATTAATATTGTCATAAATCACATTAACGGCTGTACCGGAGCCGTTTACGCTGACCATACTGTAATAGTTGGCTGAATTGATTTGGGACATATTTTGCAGCGTCAAGGTTCGAGTCCCTGAAGACACGAGCAAACCATTGGTGGTGGTATTAGTCACGCTCAAACCATAAAGCCCACCGCCATCAATCACCACATCCCGAGTCGTCATATTGACGGTGACGTTCTGAGTTAGTGGGATGTCGGCCCCCAAAATAACCTTGTCGTAACTCCCACTGCCTAATGCTGTAACAAGCTGAGCCTGGGTAGTAACAGTGATTTCAAGCGCATAGGCGGGGCTGATGCTAAACAACGCCAGGCTGCTTAATGACAGAGCGATGAGGCTTTTTCTTAAATTTTTTTGGTTATGAGCTTTATTGGCAACAGGCAGGTGATTTTCTGTGGTTAAACGGCAGCTACGCTTGTTTTTTGTTTTCCCTTTGGCCAATTCACTGACAACAACCCATGCACTCAACGTTTTATTCCAAATGACTTTATAGACTGTATTCATTGGTAATAGCTCCCATTTACCTATAGACGCTGCCCGGTGATCGGTTGCTTTCTGAAACCCGCATCCCGATAATAGTGATAAAAATCAGTAGATTATTCTCATCATGTCCCTCGTCGAACTTGACAGTAAGCTCATTTGCCAAAGTGAATAGGGTGAGCTCAGGCTGTCTATTCAATCAATTGACTATAGTGTGGTTTTTGGACAAATTCCTTGCTCTGGTGAAGATAATCATCGAGGCCTAGAGGCACTTTAAGCAGACAGCCGGGGGCTGCAGGTTTTGATGCTGTAGCGCTTCTGCCGCTATACCAAACGGATCGCTATCCCTAATTTTGCAGACAGCTCGGAGGGGGAAATAACGATAGTCAGTTTTCTCTCTTTGCCATAAATGCGATACTTGATACGCCAGTGTTTGGTTCACCGAGCCCGTTACCATCAGTTTTTATCACGCTATTGGGTGTTTTGATGCCCAATGCAGACAGACTCTTGGGCCGTTGTCGTTTTATCCTCATTTTCAAGCAGGCAATCTATGGAAGGGCTGTTGTTAGGTCCCGAATTACTCGGGATACTGTTTTTCGTGGCGATGTTTGCCGGGTTTATTGATTCCATTGCCGGTGGTGGCGGGTTACTGACCGTTCCCGCTCTGTTAGCCGTAGGGATGCCGCCAGCGCAGGCGTTAGCCACTAATAAACTGCAGTCGGTAGGAGGATCGTTTTCCGCCAGCCTGTATTTTATCCGCCGCCGGGCGGTTGCTCTAAACGATCAGAAACTGACAATCTTCCTGACGCTGATCGGCTCGGTTATCGGTGCGCTGCTGGTGCAGCATATGCGTGCTGATGTGCTGCGCCAGATGTTGCCGGTGCTGGTGATCGGGATTGGTATTTATTTCCTGTTAACCCCACGGCTAGGGGAAAGCGATCGCCATCGCCGCTTGGGCGCGCTGCCATTCGGGTTGATTGCTGGTGGGGTTATCGGTTTCTACGATGGTTTTTTTGGCCCGGGAGCCGGTTCATTTTACGCACTGGCCTATGTGACTCTATGCGGTTTTAACCTCGCCAAATCCACAGCTCATGCCAAGGTGCTGAACTTTACCTCGAATCTGGGCAGCCTGGTGCTGTTTATCATTGGTGGTAAAGTGGTATGGAGCATCGGCCTGGTAATGCTGGTCGGCCAGGTAGTTGGCGCGCGTATGGGGGCACACATGGTGCTGACTAAGGGCCAGAAACTGATCCGGCCAATGATCGTGGTGGTTTCGCTGATCATGAGCTGTAAACTGTTGTACGACAATCACGGTGCAGAAATCCAGCAGTGGCTGGCGTTGCATTTTTAACAGGCCAAAAGAGCGGCACGCGGTAAAATATCAGGTATAATTGCCGCTTTAATTTTGTGGTTATTTGAGTTTTTTATGCCAGACACCCATCAATATTCACAGCTGATTGACGTTTTTAACCAGTGCTTCAGCGACGATTACAATACGCGCCTGGTGAAAGGCGATGATGAACCAATTTATCTGCCAGCGGATGAAGAATTGCCCTACAACCGTGTTGTCTTTGCTCATGGTTACTATGCCAGCGGCATGCATGAAATTTCCCACTGGTGTATTGCCGGGGCCGAGCGCCGTAAACGGGTGGATTTTGGCTACTGGTATTGCCCAGACGGGCGTGATGCCAAGACGCAGAGCGAATTCGAAGCGGTAGAAATCAAGCCGCAGGCGCTGGAGTGGATGTTCTGTGTCGCCGCCGGTTTCCCGTTCAACGTCAGTTGCGACAATCTCAACGGTGATTGCGAACCGGATCGCATCACTTTCCAACGCAAAGTGCGCACCCGCGTACTGGAGCTGTTAGAGCAGGGAATACCCCCACGGCCTGCGCGCTTTATTCAGGCGCTACAATCGTTCTACAATACGCCCCCGCTGGCGGTTGAGCATTTCCCTTACCCGGAAGATCTCTAAGGTTACGCCCATTTTTTATTGAGGACGTTTGATGATCGAAGAATTCGAAGCGCGTATTCTGGCGCTGATTGATGATATGGTAGAACACGCCAGCGATGATGAACTGTTTGCCGGTGGTTACCTGCGCGGTCACCTGACGCTGGCAGTGGCTGAAGCCGAAGCACACGCTGAACAGAGCACCGAACAGCTTAACCTGTGGGTGCAAAGCAGCCTGGAAAAAGCGATCGCTGCCGGTGAGCTTTCTCCACCAGACCAGGTATTGGTGCTGGGTATGTGGCAAAGGCTATATCAAGCGGCGCTCCCAACGGCTTGATTTTTAGGGTTCAGCAGGCTGCTGACAAAGCTAGGGTGTGTCCCGTAATTA
>NZ_JQEI01000091.1 GCF_000743355.1 Serratia sp. Ag1 | reverse complement strand
CTCACACGCCATCTGTAACGCCTTCACGGTCAGTTCCGTATCAGGTGAATAGGACATTGCCCAGCCAACTGGCTTGCGGGCAAACAGATCCAACACAACAGCAAGATACGCCCAGCGCTTACCTGTCCAGATGTGCGTCACATCACCACACCAAACCTGATCTGGTCGGGTGACAGCAAAATGACGCTCAAGCAGGTTAGGGATATCAATGCGTTCACTTCCACCTCGTTTATAGTGGTGCGCAGGAAGCTGACAACTCGTTATATCAAGCTCTTTCATTAGCTTACCAGCAAGCCAACGTCCCAGTTTTACCCCTTTATTCGTCACCATCGTGGCAATATTTCTGGCACCTGCAGAGCCGCCACTAGCCTGCCAGACTTCACTGACCAAACTGCGTTTTATGACACGCTCTGCATTCGGCACCTTTTTACGGCTGTGCCAATATCGGTAACTGCTACGGTGGACCTCAAAGAGTTGGCATAACGCTTTAACGGGATAAAGCGCGCTCAATTTGTTAACTATCGCGAATTGTTCAACGAGTCCGACATCAAGAGCGCGGTAGCCTTTTTTAGAATATCGTTTTCCATTTCAAGACGTTGTATTCTTTTTTTCATTTCACGTAGTTCGTTCTGCTCGGGTGTCAATGGCAGCCCAGCAGGCGCTTTGCCTTGACGTTCAAGACGGAGCTTGTTCACCCAGCGAGTCAAAGCAGAAAGGCTGACGTTCATCGCCTTTGCTGCCTCTACAAAGGTGTATTGCTGGTCAACAACCAGCTTGGCTGCTTCAAGTTTAAATTCTGCTGTGAAATGTTTACCCATCGTATCACCTGTAACGTTATTGAGGTGAGGATATCACCTCTGGTCAGGTGGCCAAATTCATTAAACCACTACA
>NZ_JQEI01000090.1 GCF_000743355.1 Serratia sp. Ag1 | reverse complement strand
CTTATATCAGTGTTGCTGACAGCGATGCAGAAAATCAGTGAACATCTTCAGTCAGGAAAGGAAAAGGATCTGCGCAACCATCTTGACCGGATCCGCAGAGTTCTGAAAAAACACGAATACCAATGGTTTGACAAAGCAGAGGTTTGGTCATTCTGGCCCGGTTGCATTGAAAAACTGGGCCTGCTGGGGCAACTGCATCTGTTACAAGAGTACAAGGAGAAAGTATCAGCAAAATCCACCAAGGTAATGGGGCTAACGCGGTTTAAACGTCGTGGTGACTTTGATGAGGAATGTGGTTCCACGCGTAGGGCACGCCGTAAACGTTATATCAGGTAGATGTTGGAGGTATCGTTGCCAAGGATGGCGATGATACTATAGGCTGATTAACTGGCATTTTAGGGGGGCGGCTTTTTTCAGCTTCCCCTTCCTATGGTTTGGACGAGGGTTGATTTTTGGGTTCTCCAGACGCCAGGTCAAGCCATCAAAACAGTCCGGAGATGCGTCAGGGTGTGTTGCAGAGCATGAAAATTTTATACCTTGGGGGCGGTGATCTGGAGTTTAGGTGGTATTTTTTTAGCATTAATGCCAATCAGGAAAGAAATTCAAGGGTTGAAAAATGCGGGCAGCAGCTTGCAGGATGAAAGATTTATCCGGTATAGAATGTGCGTTCCGCCAATGAATTCCTGGCATTTTTTTCATATCTGTATATGAAACAAGATTATGACCGTACACCCCGGTAAATCATGGTTCCGTCCATAGCGCAGAAATCATTTATCTATATAGAGAACTGTATATTCATCTAAAGTGCTGGTAGGCATATCTATCTCATCAGTAGAGTATATAAACTACTATATAGGCTTATATTATTATATATGGCCTTTGCCATACTAAAGGCCATACGCGTGCACATGCGTAATTTCACATCTTATGACTTAATATTTTTTTTCATAAATTTAATAATAGCCTTGATATTATGGAGGTGATACTAGTTTAATAACCATAATAATAACCATAATAATAACCATAATAATAACCATAATAATAACCATAATAATAACCATAATAATAACCATAATAATAACCATAATAATAATAACCATCTTAATATTGGGGAGGGGGGAGGGTATAAGGGGTATTATAATGGTTCTATTATTATACTCGTTTATATGGTCTTGGCTGTCTCTAGAGATTCCTCTATAACATGGTTATTTTTTTACTGTTCAATCTTACGATTAAAAAAAATTTGTGTAATCCATGTTGTAAATATACACGTGTATATATTGCGTTATGTATTTGTTTTCAGGAGACGTTGGCATTACGTGAGTAGTGTCACGTCGATTATACACTTTTTTTAATTTAAGGTGAGTCTATGTCTGGTTATTTTATTTCCCGTGGTATACTTGTGACCTCAGAAACGTATGGTGCTTTTGTTGACGACGTTTATAAAATAAAATTTACGGGTAAAGATAAGCGACAAGCACCCCGCTTCTATGCGGATATCCAAGGATTCTTGCAACATCTTATCTGCAATACATTATTGTACGCCGATCAGACGCCAGAGAGTGATCCGTATACAGTTTACGCTCCTTTCTCCAGTAAGTTAGGTAAAAAGAAATTACCGTTTGTATTTGAGCAATCAAAGTACCTTGTCTGTAAAAGAGCATTAGAGCTTCTGGAAAAGGAAGGTATTATTAAGATAAAGCAGCATCATGTTGGCAAGAAGAAGTGCCGTGAGTTTGCGTTGAGTAAAGAGTATATTAAGCGCTGGTTCGGTGATTTTAATCACCGAGAGTATATGAGGAATGAACAGCGTTATATTTATCTGTCCACGGCTGTAAAAGTGAGTGATAAGAAGACGCTCAGTTTCGATGATATGATAGGCCGGGCTTTGGATAAAATGAAGAAGCCTAAGCATAAAACCCGCCATGCTTCACGTGAAACCGTCAAGTACATGAAAGAAGTCTATTCAAACATGGGCGGGTTACGTATTAACCTTGATAAGTGGCGTGATTTTGAACCAAAGGATGAAATCGAGGCTGCTCATAAAGCTCATTTCATCAGTCACCTCTTGTCCCGAGGTTGCCGAATGGTCAGCAGTGTACCTCTGATTGTTGAGTATTATCCAGAATATAAGCTTTCTTCTAAAGGAACCCGCTCATTTGAGCTACACCGTGGTTTTCAGGGTATGAAATCAAGCCTCAAATGGAAGATCTTTGAAGGGTATAACTATGATATAGAGAGTAGCCAGTTCAATATTCTCAAAGGGGAATTTAAGAAATACGGTATCAAATGTAGTCGTCTAAACGAACTGTCCAAGGAAAAGATAATGGAGCGGTTTGATATATCCAGCCAGTCTGCAAAAACATTACTGTACTCTTGTTTGTTCTCTCTCTGCAAGGTTAAACTGTCCTCCAAGAGTAAATCCTTTTCCATTCTTTGTGATGAATATGGATATGATGTGGCGGCAAAGAAATTAAGATTATGGGGAGAATATATTTCACCGATCAAACGTAAGCTTGAGAAACTCATCGCTATTTATATCAGTCAAGGCGTAAATTGTCCGGGCCGTGGACTGGCTATCCGCAATGCGGTAAGTCAGACCTATTTGTTGAGAGGGGAAAAGAATGAACCGGTCAAGGCAAGCGAGTGGGGGAAGATATTGGCTCATATGCTTCAGGGCATAGAAAGCCGGGCCATCTATGACACTATCCTTACTAATCCTGGGGTATGCGGATCGATCGAGCATGACGGATTGGTTAGCAGTAAGCCTATTACATGGGATCACCCCTACCTGAAATTGGCGCTCAAGCATAAAAGTGAATGATGTTAATTTGTACTGATTGTTTAGCGTGATAGGGGGAGGGGGGGTGAATGCACTCCCTTTTGAGGGTTATTTTCATGGAGATAATCGCCCTTCTTACGCACCCAAAAATTAGCATCAGGGTGTTTATTCCCGTTGAGTGGTGATATGCAAGCATGACGTTGACGCTTGCCCGCAACCACTTCAAGCAGGTTTGGTAATCACCCTAAATTTACAAATTGCGTTGAAAGTGGTTGGTTTACGCATTTTCGACCACTTTATTGTTGCAGGTACGAACCGTATAAATGGCGGAGCGTGGACTGCTGTAAGCAGTCCGGTTTCAATCAGCCCAGCGGATAGCTCAGAACGTCAGCTAAGTGCCAAGAACGGACATTTCACACTTTTGCTTATGTGGCCAAAACCTGTATACCACTACACTTTATAGAATTTATATCAATAGTTAAGATAAAATGAAGGTTAATTGGAGTTTCATTCGGTTACATAGACCCACCGTTCAGTTAATGATGGACTCAGAAATTATCACTGCCAGGTTCATGTAAAATACAGGTAAAGGAATATCAGATGCCATCTCTATACACACTCAATGATCTTCTCGGGCTGCTTGTTTTTTCGCGGAAATATCACTTCCTCCACAATGATCTGGACTGCCTGATCATTGCATGGGCTGAAGATCAAATCACCGAAGGAAATGATTCGGAGACTCTTTTAATTCTCGCTTCACTGGGGCTTGATAATGAACCTGAACGGACCGAGGTTGAATTATATATGTCACGGTACATGGCAGAGCAGCGGATAGATCTGCCACCGCTAAAAACAGCGGCATTGGTCTGGATCAAGCTATTTATGAGTCAACTTTCCCAGTGTGCGTCAATCCATGATGCAGAACAGAAAATGTATTTTCTGGTGTGTCATTGGCTTGAACCTGACGTAAAGATTTTCGCGGCGGTGGTCGATACCCTGAAATCGCTTTACTGGCATCTCTTTGATGAATGGGAGGGTCCTAGCACAAGCGAAGCAGCAAGGATGGAGGTGTCAGAATTCTTTGAGCTGATTAATCGTGCGATGCTACCCTATTGCCGTAAAATTGAGAACCCAGATTGGCTGGATCTGCTTGTTCGGTAATTTTTACCAGCATCCTGAAAGCTGCCTTTCCTGTGTGCATAATTCCATCTGATTTTAATTTCTTTTCGCATTCTACTTCAGTATATACCCAAAATAATTCGAGTTACTTATAGGCGGCAACTGAGCGAAGCCCCAGGAGCTTACTCAGGTAAGTGACTGGGGTGAACGAAGGCAGCCAACACCCAAGCAACTTGAATTATGAAGGGTATATTCAGCAAAAATTTCATCGTTCATCCTATGAACCTAGACACAAAAGTTAACCTAACTGAATAGCAGTTCTGTGCGTGAAGCGGACGTTGCTAACACCAAGGTTTACTAATCTGCGGAGAGCAGGTTAACTCATTCTTTCCTAAAAATTAGGCGGGTGCATCTAAAGGCACAGTGTAATTACTTAATCTAACAATTAAAGGTTAAACTGTATTTTGTCAATATCATTGTTTTCATTGTCTACGACATTTATGAACATCGATGCACTATGTGCATCCATTGATTGAGTAGATGGGTGCTTATATCCAACATGAGTTCCAGCTGAAAAAAAAGCAATTGCCAAAATTGACTTTGATGGACTTAGGATTAATTTACTACTTTCTATGTCACCATGATGCGGTACAATAACATAAGTGTATTTATTGTTTTTAAGCGCGGCTATTTCTGGACATAAATCAGTGTGAATATGTTTATATAAATAATCTCCGGGAGCTAAAACCTCCTCTTTTTCAGTGCTAATGTGTGTAACTAATTCATTATCATTTTTTTCTTTTGAAGAAGAAAAAGGTTGAGTACGATACGAATGCAGAAACCCGTTAGCAAATTTTATTTTAATCATGGAGCAGGCTATAACTTTCTGAAAGGTTAATTTATCTTTAAAGAAAAGATCATTTGTATTGCTAGGAATGTATATATTGGACACCATTTTTAATATATTTGGATCCCAAGATAAAAGCCTATGATGATCGCTATCTAAATGAGATAAAATCATATCCACCTGTGATAGAGCATTTAGATCACTTATAAGTTTATTGGTAGACAGTTTTTTATAATTAGGCTTTAAAATGGGCTTGCCTGCACCACAGTCAAGCAGAATCCCTTCTTTTCCGTTGTGTAACAATGAGCACATTCCTTGACCTACAGAATAACTATTTAAGTATATTTGACCACTGATCTCCTTATTTATATCGGTATGATCTTTCTTTTTATTTAGGAAGTTTTGAATCAAGTTGTTTTTTGCAACCAATTGATTTAATGGGTAAATGAATGCCAAGCTTATGATTTTAATTTTTTCATACTCTTGATCTGTTTTACTTCCCTCAGGGGGTTGATAATTTCGATAGTAATACCCATCGGCAGTATTTGAATTTTTAAACTTCAATAAAATATAGCAGTCACCATTCTTAAAGTCATTGAGATACCTTTGAACATACAAGTTTCCTTTTTTGGATTTTCTATTGTAGAACTCTGACTCTTTGATGTCGATTGAAAACGTTGAAACCGCGGTTGAATCGTCACTCAGCTCATCTCTATTGAAACTATTTAACCTGACACCTTGATGTTCAGGCATATAATCTAGGGTTATATTCGCCTTGTCTAAACAGCATACAAAAGTCAATGTTTTTTCACTCATGAGTTCTTACCTCTACATACAATTTTATACTTTCTTTAGCTCTGTTGAGCTGCTCCCATTAATTCACACATAATGCGGTTAGCAATGTCCGCTCCTCTCATAGCAAACTGCTCGCCCAACTCTTGAGAATACCAAGTTAGACGCTATGGTGGTGCATTTCAAATTCACTTGCTATTTGTTGGCATGCTTTCTCATGAAAAAGATCTGTTGTCATGACAATAGAGTAAGGGGCGTAGTCATTTACAAGTTTATCCGCATTCAAACTTACGTCATCTTCTGGCCGAAAGAATGGTCCGTCTTTATCACTGATAAATTCTAAATCCATACGGCGGATCGTCTGGTCAATAAGATATCCAGCTTTTTCTTCTTCAAGCATAATTTCTAACGAGACGTATCCGGGCATCTGAACGATTCTCACAGCTACAATTTCAGGACGAAGATATGAAAGATATTTTTCTCGAAGTCGTTGCGTGACGTCCTCGGCCACATACTGTTCAGTGGAATTCTGAAGTGGTTTTGCTGACTTGATTAATAATGCAATAGCCTTATCGAGCGGGTAACGAAAAAACTCACGTGACGTACTAACACGGAAATCATTCAGTTCATTATGTAACATAGCTTCGAGAGCTTCATGTTGTTCAGTAAACAGCTCAAAGGCCACTTGAAACGGTGTGGGCACCCCAGTTGAAGAGAGTTCACGTGCACGCATGCGGGAATCGCGTAGCGTTCGACCGATTTTAATCAACCCGGGCATGCTCGGATTGATTAAAATATATACATATCCAGGAATCATTGATACCTATCCTTTTGCTAAAATTCTAGCCTGCTACGTATTTCACCACAGCCTATCATTCTTCAGGTGAGTTGTGATAACTACTAATAAAATGACCAACGTCAGCTTTTCGCTCGAAGTGAACGATATGATCTTCCTTTAACGTCAACTTCATCGCCAGTAAGTCTCTCAATAACCTCAATTGCGTCTGGGTCACCATGCCAGGCCATGCAATTTAAGCAGTCGCCTCCACAATCAAGATTGAGAGTTTCTGGTATTTTACTCATTGGCTGACCGCAGGTCAGGCAGTTGTCAGTTTCCACTGGTAGACATCCTATTTTTTCTTCATATCAAACGGCTCAGTGTTGCCTAACATACCACAATGTAAGACCGCTTCGTTCGAAGCTGTCATAGGGCAACTATGAGCGAATAACGGACATTGGGAACAGCATTCTGTGTGAATCAAGGGGGAGCAGGTCACTGGCTATGAACACCTCATCATTGACGTGAAGCAACAATTTTCAATGCTTGGTATGTACAACATTTTCATGTCATCCTCATTGATGTAGAATTGTCTATGATTTTTGCTTACGTGAAATATATGGAAATTCTCAGGTTGAATGTTAATGAAATAAACCATCTAAAGATTTCCAAATGCAACTTGAACTGTTATTGGAGTGCACTCTGAATTCTAATGAAATATATGGGTGTTGAGTAAAATATAAAAACATTGATTAATAAGGAGCGTATATGATTTTTGATGATATTGATGGTTATTACGATTATCGGGCACTGCACTCCATTGCTGATGAAAAAAGAGTGCTGAATAAAGTCAATGCTTTTCGTCAGGAATTCACCGCTCTTGCTAGAGAATGGTCTCCTGAACGTAATTCTCAATGGGTTTGCCGTATCTATTTCTGTACTAAAATGATTCTAAATGCAACTGTCGTTCTAAAACAGGCTGAATTCGCCGAAGAAAAAAACCTGAGGGCAGCCATTCCTTACTTTCACTATTATGCCATGCTCTCAATCTTACGTTGTGTGGTCCTAACTTTGCCGACTGAAGACTGGGATAATGAGGATATTCTGAGTATCTCTCATAAAAAAGCGAGAGACAAAACCAGAGAATGGTTGGCTCGATATGACAGAGCACTGGCCATACGATTTGATGATTTCTTCCTGACCCTTAAATCAAACAGAGAATTACTATCATATAAGGCGCCTGCCAGTGCAGACCGAAACATTAGCAACCAGGATGAGGTAATATATTTCTGTACTTTACTAGCAGAAGTCGCGCAATTTAACACGGCTATATTGCATAACGCTGTTGTCAGACACGCATCAGAGGATGATTTCGTTGTGTTCGATCATGACATGGCTCGCATTTATAACGTTGAGATTGAAGGGAAACGTTTCTATGATAGCGAGGACAGATATCGTCTGGATTATCTGAGACGAAAAGGCAATACTCCTCACAGCATTCACATGACCATGACAGAGGGGCAGACTGAAGATTTCATTGGTGCCTGGGATGCTCACGACGATGATGTTGATAACGAAGAAAGCCGTTTTTACTCTGGCTCCCCCTCATCATGGCAGGACATATTTGATATTCCCTGAATCATAAAAATAATTGCCAATCAATAAAACACCATACCTTTTTAATTTTAATGGTGTAATTAGGTCGATAACCCCCTTGATGTGACCGGCTACCCGTTATCAACACTAAGTGCTGTTCGCTACTTCCGTTTTTGGCACAGGGCTGCTATTGCAGCCCTGACAACCTTAGACTTCAATCGATTCAGAGATCTCTAACGCATCATCTACTTCAATGCCCAGATAACGGACCGTGCTTTCCAGTTTCTTATGGCCTAACAGAAGTTGGATCACTCGGAGATTCTTGGTTTTCTTGTAGATGAGGCAAGGTTTTGTTCTTCTCATGGAATGTGTGCTGTAAAGCGAATCTTCGAGACCAAGCTTTTCTACCCACCCATGAAAGATTCGGTTGTATTGCCGGGTTGATATGTGCCGATTAGTTCCGATCCGAGACCGGAACAAGAAGCCTTTACTATGCAAATTAAAAGGCTGTATACACAGCCTTTTAATTTATGCTAGAGCTTATAAAGCTCAGTTAATCTAGCTTTTTCTTTGGCAAATTCTTCATCAAGGTTCGAGAAGTCTGGAAGTGTAACCATTAAATCCTTAAGTTGATGAATAACATTCCAGGCATCGTAATGAATAAAGGGGTTTAAGCCAATTACGTTTCCCTCATCATTATTTTTAGATTTTCCTACACCACATAATTTGATGAATTTGTTGATTGCAGTTGTTTCATTCCAGTCAGAAACAAAAAGAAGCAAGGCAGAAACAGCCAAAAGGGGATTGTTTTTTTTAACAGCGGATAAGCTCCTGATCTTTCTGAAAAGAAACTCGTGATGCCTAGTTATTTTTTGTGCTATCCTTATCGTTGCTTCATATTTATCTTTAAGCAACCTTCTATCATAAACCTGATAACCTCGATCTCGTGCTACTAACCGATATGCTTGTTTAGTAAATGTGGTGCTATTCACAAGATTATAGAAAATAGCATTATTCTTATTGGTCATATCGATCATCAATGATGGGTATTTGAATCTTAAAGAACGATAAACTTCATCGTTTATATCAAACCAAGATTTATTTTTTCTCTCTTCATCGACAATATATGTATCTTCTTCTTTGCGGGAATACATGCTGGCTCTTACTAGGTTGATCATGTGAGGGCTGTAGTTAACAGAAAAAGTGCCTGATTGGCGTAATTCAGTAAACCACCGTCGCATATTTCTAATATCTTCCTGATTGAACTCTTCATGTTCAATACCTCTACATACAAGCTCTCGAATTATACTTGTAATCTCAGAGCCGGAAGTGCCTAATTTTATAAAACCATCCTTTGAAGAGTCTATTTGCTTATCATCGCCATTGTAATGATCGCAAAATATTTTGTGCGCGTCTGTTCCGTCTTTTGTTCTAAACGAAAAATGAGATTGGCTAACTATTTTATTTGTTGTTTTCGAATAACCTTCTGAAACAACAATTGCACCGCTTACATTGCAAATTGGGCACTCTGCATCAAACGCAACAAATTCCTTGAAATCACTAAAATTAAGTACGTTATTTGATAAGTAAAGGTTTAGCAATTGAACTATGTCCAATTCCTTTTTGAATGTACGAGAATAGACCGTAATTGCCATTTGCACTCCCTTCGTCATAAATTCAGCTTGTATGAAATATTATCGCATAAAGATACTGATGAGCCAGTAATATAACTAGAAAATATTTTTTGTGGTTCAGCGACCTAGACGTCCGCTACTGGCACAGAGCTGCCTGTTTGATTAAGTATAGCTCTGTGCTGCAATGCGTAGCAGTTCAAAATCGAGCTTATGCAAATCAGTATCGCTAAGAATCTCATCAAGGAGACCATTGTGATGTAAATTGTATTAGTGTAAATATTCAATCCAGACAAGTTCAGGATCTATATCTTCATATGTGTTAATACAGATAATGTGATTGATCTTAGCCGCTATCAGCAGAAGAAAAAGTGATTCAGGTAGTTTCCAGTGTCCACTCATCGAGCTTATTGGCCCAATCCTGCATCATAACTTTCCGCTCATCAAGGTAGGTCGCATGGTTATACGTGCGTCGAACATTATTTGTATCGGCATGCGCGAGCTGTGCTTCTATAGCGTCAGGCCTATAGCCCATTTCGTTTAATCTGGTACTACCAGTAGTTCGTGTCGCATGTGGACTATAAGTTCCGCTCCAGCCAAGACTTTTGAGAAGTTGACGCAGCGAGTGTGATGTCATTGGGCCGCGTGGGTTATCCCGGCCAGGAAAGAGATGCTGCCGATGACCTGTTAAACCATAAAGCGTTCTGAGCATTTTGACAGCTTGAGAGGGAAGGGGCATAACATGTGTCAGCAACACTGATATAAG
>NZ_JQEI01000089.1 GCF_000743355.1 Serratia sp. Ag1 | reverse complement strand
CTAGGGTGTGTCCCGTAATTATTTTTTGTACAATCCAACGCCTATTTTAACCAGAAGAAGTCTTTTACGTGGCTCGTTACGATTTTCCCGATGACGCTTGGGCATTGATTTCCCCCCTGCTGCCGCCTGAACGAGGCGTTTCTAAAGCCGGTCGCCCCTATCTTGAGCACCGCCAAGTGATGAATGGCATATTTTGGGTGCTGTGTTCAGGAGCCCCTTGGCGGGACCTGCCCGAACGTTATGGTCACTGGAAAACGATTTACAACCGGTTTAACCGGTGGTCCAAGGCTGGAGTAATAAACTGTATTTTCAATAAATTACTTCAGATACTTGATGGAAAAAGGTGGGTTGACTGGGATGCCATCGCGTTAGATGGCAGTAACATTCGCGCCCTGAAAGCCGCTGCGGGTGCTAAAAAAAACACCCCGATGAACTCAGCTGTCATGGGCTGGGTCGCTCTCGAGGCGGCTTTGGTACCAAAATCCATCTGGCGACAGATAGCACAGGATTACCGCTGAGTTTTTGCCTGAGTGGCGGACAAGCCCATGAGAGCAGATACGCGGAAACGTTGCTTGGCCGGGTTGGGATCATCCGACAAAGCGGGCACCTGAAATCACGGCCTAATACGGTGCTAGCTGATAATCGATACTCAAGTCAGGCATTGCGTAATCAACTGAGAATTAAAGGGATAAGAGCTGTTATCCCTTTTAAATTGAATGAAAAAGCCAGCCAGGATAAACGCCGGAAACTCGATACCCGATTGTACAAAAGACGTAACGTCGTTGAACGTTGCTTCGCCAAGCTTAAAGAACATCGCCGAATCGCTACCCGCTCGGAAAAGACAGCTAGAAATTA
>NZ_JQEI01000088.1 GCF_000743355.1 Serratia sp. Ag1 | reverse complement strand
GGGCGGTATACCGCCTCCATCACCCCAGGCAGAAAAGAAGATAATAAAAAGGCCATTATCTACCTTGATGATATTCGGGTGATCCCCATCGTTTTTTTACCGGGAATAATGGGCAGCAATCTGCAAACCATTCCTAAGAACAAAAATCTGCAGGGCGATGCTATATGGCGACTGGATGGAAAAACCTCGTTATTGGGTTGGTCACTGCCGTTCGCCGGCAGCGCAACCAAACGCAAGGAACAACTCGATCCGAACAAAGTGCAGGTCGATGATCGCGGGAAGATTATTGACCCGTTGCAGTATGAGATGGCGGTGTTAGAGGGCCAGTATCCTCCGGGCAGCAGAACCACGCGGGAAGAGATTGATGCTTACAATAAGGCGAAAGAGGCCGTGCTGGCCAGGGATACCGAAAGCAAACTGTTTGGCAGCCGCCGAGATCGTGGTTGGGGGCAGGTGGCCAAGATGAGCTATGGCACGTTTCTGGATTGGTTGCAGCATACGCTGCACCGCGATAAAAAAGGCAAGGCCTGTCAGGAACTGTTAAACAAGCTGTTGGGTGTGGAGTACAGCCGCGAGGCCGAGGCGTTGACTGAAGGGGATCTGAAGGTTCTGGATAACTACCGTTTTCCGGTTCATGCCATGGGCTATAACTGGTTGGGCTCTAACATCGAGTCTGCAGAACGCCTTAAAAACTATATTGATGCCCTGCTCAAAAAATACCGTGAAGCGCCAATGAAGTACAAGTGCAACAAGGTGATTTTGGTCACCCATTCCATGGGGGGACTGGTGGCACGCTACTACTCTGAAGTGCTGGGGGGAAAGGCCAATATCTACGGCATTGTGCACGGGGTGATGCCCTCAACTGGGGCCCCCGCAGCCTATACCCGAATGAAGCGCGGTACCGAGAACCCCCAGTCAACCCCACAGGGCTATATAATTTCGCATGTTCTGGGGCGCAATGCCGCCGAGATGACCGCTATCTGCTCCCAGTCTCCCGGCCCACTGGAGCTGCTGCCTTCACCGTTGTATGGCAAGAACTGGCTGAACATTGTGGATCGTCATGGCAACAAGAAGAGCTACCCAGACCAAGATCCCTACACAGATATTTATCTCAATCAGACCGACTGGTGGCGGCTGAACGACCTCAACCTGCTAAACCCTCAAAACAGCAGCGGTAATCCGGCGCAGTTGGCAGAGGATTGGATAATTTTCAAAAAGATCATGATAGAGTCCGTTGAGGTCTTTCATACAAGGTTAGCCGACAAATATCATTCCAATACCCATGCCTTTTATGGGCTGGATACCGCCACGCCTGACCGTGTATCTGCCGCGTATGCCACCCATCAGGTAGTCACCTGGAAGGGGGAACTGGCGAAGGGGCTGTCCCCTATGCCATGGCGACCGACAGCGGTGCGCCAGGAGGGCGATTTGCTGGATCCGAAAGAGCTGATGGGGTACCGCACCACCTATACGC
>NZ_JQEI01000087.1 GCF_000743355.1 Serratia sp. Ag1 | reverse complement strand
CAGTATTCCAGACATGCTCACACAAGCGCAGATCAACATAGTCCATGAACGGACGAAGTTTTCTCATCGGTTCGCGCCGTCGAGCGTTAACGGGTTTTTCAGTGAGATGTCGTCGAACCGTTCGCTCGGAGCATCCGATATGGTGAGCAATGTCTATAATATGCGCACCGTGAATACGCATCTGCTTTATCATGAGAAGGTCCCCTCTGCTTAACATGCGGCTTCTCCGTTTGGTGTAGGAACCTTAAGAGAAGCCCATGTTGGGTGGAGTGGACAAAATTCATGCTGTTTTCCGGTCTTATATCAGTGTTGCTGACACACGACTGTAGCTCGCCGGATCGGTCGCTTGCGAGGCGCTCGCCCAGGTGATGACCAGACGCGTTGGCGGCATGACTTCGACCACCTGACCGACCAATTGGACTGCACGTTGTTCGTTGGCACGCACGTGTTCCCAGTTCGCCCCTGGTTTCCAGTCGGAAATGTTCTCATGGCCCCAGTAACGCCGGGCGATCTCCGGCTTAGTGATGGCCTCGAACACCTTTTCCGGTGTCGAGCGGATGTATGTCACATAAACGAAACTCGTCTTCTCTTTGTTCATCACTACTCTCCTTCAAGTTCTTGCTTCAGATCGTGCAGCAGGCTGAGCCGCTGCCCTTCGAATTTCCGCACCCACCGCTCGTAGACCTCGTGCAGTGGCACCGGGTTGATGAAATGTAACTTTTCCCTGCCACGCCGAACCGTACTCACCAAGTTGGCCGCCTCGAGGATCCCGATGTGTTGGGTAGCCGATTGCCGCGCCATACTCAGGTGTTCACACAGTTCACCCAGTGTCTGCCCGTTCTTCTCGTACAACAGATCGAGCAGCTTTCTACGTGTGGGGTCGCCCAGCGCTTTAAAAACTTTGTCAGCATCCATCGTTGTGTCTTTAGGTGTGTGTTTGTACGAGAGGTGATTATATGCAGGCAATTACCTGCATGTCAAAAAGAACTTCAACTCGTGTGTTATGACGAAATTGGGTAGGAGTCCCCTTTAAAATCGGGCACGCCTAAAAAAAAGCCCGGGAAAGATCCCAGGCCTTTGAGAAACCAGCCAGTCAGCCTTAACCGACTGGCATTACCCTTTACAGGGGTTGATACAAAACCGGTGTTTCAGCAGAAACCGTAGCCTGAACGATTGATCGTCAAACCCGGTTACCTTCACAACCTCAGATCTTAGTTATAGATGATCTGCATACCAGAAACGTAACCTGTACCCGTCGTAGCGCTGGTATAAACGATAATCCCGTAAACCTCATCAGTGATCGTAGCGGTATACTGCGTACCCGTTGATGAACCCACCTGGTGAGCGGTTCCATCGTTCCATGACAACTGTTGCAACAATCTATTCACAAAATCTACGCTTGATACTATAGCACTGTATCCCGTAATCGATTTTACCGTGTTCAGGTCAAGTACTTGAGAAGACGCTGAGCCACCGCTGCCTCCGGCAATCAACTTGCCACCTGAGTAAATCCCATCAATCACATCCCCACTATTGAACGTTAGCGTTGGATATTTCTCTTTCGAAATCAGCGTAGTATAACCCGTTTGTGTACCGATAATCGCGCTTGTCTTAGCAACGATAACGCTAACATTCGCTGTCGCACTCACACCGTCAGAAGTAATAGAAATTGTCCCGGTCTCGTTTTCACTGGTGGATGAAATATTCCCTGAGGCATCAACCAGGATTTTCGGGTTGCTGCTCTTCCAGGTACCCGTCTTGGTAATATCGACCGTTGAACCGTTCGAATATTTCGCCTGCGCGGTCACACTGGCAGAGAAATATTTCGTCAACGTAATGTCCTGCTTGCTTAAGACAATGCTTTTCAACACGTTCTTAAAGCTTGCCGGTACGCTGTTGGACGATTGCCCATTCAACTTGGCGCTGACCGTTACCGTTTCCTGTGCCGTATCGATGATGCCGATTTTAGCCTGGCCGTTTTCATCAATAGAAACGGTGCTGTTACCGACAAACTTGGCACTCCCGGTGGTGGAGAAGGTCACAGCCAGAGCCCCTGCCTTACCGGTGATCACGTTGCCATTCTTATCCGTCACTGTAATGACCAGATTATGGGTAGAAAGCCCGGTCGGCGTATCGCCATCGACCTGCGTTTCAATCGTGGTTGCAGCGGTTTCAAGCACCAACCCGTTGGTGGTGTTGATCTGTGCCGTACTGACATCCGCGTCGAAGCTCAGGTTGGTGCTGCTGGTGACGCCGCCCACATTGGCTTCCACCTTCACGTTGCCTGACTTAGTGCTGCTCACCGGCAGAGTGGCGATACCGTTGACATCGGTGGTCACTGTCTGCTGACGCGTGGTGCCATCCGGATCGGTCACAGTAAACACCACGTCATACCCGGCAATCGGGTTGCCGTTGGCATCCTTGACCGGTAACTGCACAGTGTTGACGTCAGTGCCGTTGGCCAGAGTGCTGCCAGTGCCCGCCGTCAGGCCGTTCTGATC
>NZ_JQEI01000086.1 GCF_000743355.1 Serratia sp. Ag1 | reverse complement strand
GACCGATACAGGGCAGCTAAACCTGCGATGGAATGGCTCAGCAAATGCTGCGCAATTCAAGCCAGATGGTACCGTTGTCTTCCCTTCCACCGTGTACTCTGGAACTACTGCGTTGATTAAGGCTGGTGAGTATGGCCTTGGTGGTTCAGCATTACATCAAGCGAACGCACTGCAGAATATCTACAAGATGTACAGATTGACTGCCGCGAGCATAAACGTCCCGACCGCCACGACATACGGCGCCATATCAATCCCTATCGATGGTAATGCAATCCCGACGGTCACTTATCTTTTTGTTGATCAAAAGGGGCGACTGAGGACGGGGTTGTCTGATGCGTCAACGGGGACGGGATTAATATCGTATAGCATCTGGGGTGACTACAATACTACAGTAGACGCCAACGGCTTCATCAAGAAAGCCTCTCCGGTCGTCAAGCTGTTCGGTGACGGTAGCAGCGAACTCAACGAGCAAAGCCAGAACGTGACAACTGAGCGCATCAGCGAGGGTGTTTACCGGGTTTCCGGGGTGATGGGTTTTAACAGCGATCCGGCGTGGGGTGGCCCGAATGGTGGAATTGGGTTGCCAAAGGACAATAACGATCTGGCGCTGCTTTGGGTGGATTATGAAGTCGATGAGACGGGT
>NZ_JQEI01000085.1 GCF_000743355.1 Serratia sp. Ag1 | reverse complement strand
CATGATAAAGCAGATGCGTATTCACGGTGCGCATATTATAGACATTGCTCACCATATCGGATGCTCCGAGCGAACGGTTCGACGACATCTCACTGAAAAACCCGTTAACGCTCGACGGCGCGAACCGATGAGAAAACTTCGTCCGTTCATGGACTATGTTGATCTGCGCTTGCGTGAGCATGTCTGGAATACTGAGGTCATTTATCAGGAGATAAAGCAGCAGGGTTATGACGGCTGCCGCTCCACGTTGCGTCAGTATGTGCATCCTAAACGCGCCTTGCGTGCGTCCAAGCAGACCGTACGCTTCGAGACGCAGCCCGGCCAGCAACTCCAACACGATTGGGGTGAAATCGAGACTGTTGTCAACGGTCAGCTCTGCAAAGTGAACTTCGCCGTTAATACCCTCGGTTACTCCCGACGCTTCCATGTATGGGCCACCGACAGCCAGGATGCCGAGCATACCTATGAATCGCTGGTCAAAGCCTTCACGTGCTTTGGTGGCAGCGTCAAAACCGTGCTGGTTGATAACCAGAAAGCAGCCGTTCTCAAACATGACAACAGTGGTGAGGTTATCTTCAACAACGGCTTCCTCCAGTTGGCAAAACACTATGGCTTCACGCCACGTGCCTGCCGACCACGCCGAGCACGAACCAAAGGCAAGGTGGAGCGTATGGTGAAATACCTCAAGGAAAACTTCTTCGTTCGTTACCGGCAGTTCGACAGTCTGGCACATATCAATCAGTTGCTGATGCAGTGGATAAATACAGAAGCTGACCACCGCACGCTTCGCCAGTTCAGCCAGACACCGGCAGAACGCTTTACCCAGGAGCTATGCCATCTGCTGGCATTACCGGCGGGTGACTTCGACACCAGCTATCACGACATCCGACAGGTTGCCTGGGATGGCTATATCGAGGTTCGGGGTAACCGGTATAGCGTGCCGGAAAGCTGGTGCGGGCAACCGGTCAGCATCCGTATCTCACTGGATAACGAGCTCAGGGTGTATGGAGATGACGCCCTCATCGCGACACACCTACTGGCTGAAAAACCAGCTGGCTGGCAGACCGTAGCCGCGCATCACCGCCCCCTGTGGCAGCAAACCTGCCGAGTGGCACAGCGTGCATTAAGCGATTATGAGGAGTTGCTGTGATGAGCGAACTGACAGAACTGATGGCGCGACTGAAGATGGAGCATCTGACAGATGCGGTAGACAATCTGCTTGAGCAGGCCGTAAAGGAAGAACTTAACGCACGAGAAACACTGGTTCGAGTGCTGAATCACGAATGGAATGGTCGGCGACATAAGGGGCTGGAATCCCGGCTGAAACAGGCTCGACTGCCCTGGGTGAAAACGCTGGAGCAGTTCGACTTCAGCTTCCAACCTGGCATCGACCAGCGGGTTATCCGGGAACTGGCCGGGCTGGTGTTCATCGAACGTAATGAGAATGTCATCCTACTGGGACCTCCGGGCGTAGGGAAAACGCATCTGGCGGTAGCGTTGGGGGTAAAGGCAGCAGATGCGGGTCATCGGGTGCTGTTCATGCCGCTGGATAAATTAATGGCAACACTGGTAAAAGCCAGGCAGGAGAACAGGCTGGAGCGGCAGTTGCAGCAACTGAGTTACGTGCGGGTCCTTATCCTGGATGAGATCGGTTATCTGCCCATGACGCGTGATGAAGCCAATCTGTTCTTCAGGCTGCTCAATCGGCGTTACGAGAAAGCGAGCATCATCCTGACCTCAAACAAGAGCTTCACCGACTGGGGGGAGGTGTTCGGTGATCATGTATTGGCAACGGCGATCCTCGACAGGTTGCTGCATCACTCGACAACAGTAAACATCAAGGGCGAAAGCTACCGACTGAAAGATAAGCGGAAGGCTGGCACGTTACCCAAAACAATAGAGGAGAAAAACACAGAAAACTGAATGCTACAAGCGGACATCAGAAATGATGAAAACCGGACAAAATAAATGTTGAAAAGCGGTCATTAGGCGGTGTTGTTGCCATGATGAACATCCGTACGCTCTGACCTCATTAGTGCCATGGCTTATTACAGCCCTGCTATTTGCCAGGTTCACAGAGAGTCGGTTCTACCTGTCAGTACATCAACTCGTTGGACTTATTAAAATCAGTTAGTTACTTAGCCATGTACGCTGCTTTCTGGTTTATAAGCGCCCAGGCTATTCGGGCATTTTTGTTG
>NZ_JQEI01000084.1 GCF_000743355.1 Serratia sp. Ag1 | reverse complement strand
TGATGTTCGCGCCCTGTACGAACATGACCATACCGCGCTGTTAGGCCGCAATACCTCCGGCACCCTGGTATTGAGTGAAGACGCCACCGGCTTGCGCTTTGAGCTGACGCCGCCCGATACCCAACTGGGGCGCGATGTGCTGATCCTGGTTGAGCGGGGCGACATTTCCGGCATGTCCTTCGGGTTCCGGGCGCTGAAAGACCAGTGGGACAGCACCCAACAACCGTATGTCCGTACCGTGCTGGCCGCCGAGCTGCGCGAAATCACCATCACCAGCTTACCGGCCTATCGTGAAACCGACATTCAGATCGCCAAGCGCTCACTGCTGACCCAACACCCGGAGCTGGTGGATCTGCGTTCCCATTGGGCTTATCTGGCGGGGTTGTGATATGTGGCCGTGGAAACGCAAGACCGAAAACCGCAGCATGACCATTGATGAATTTCTGGCGCTGGCCGGTATCCCTAACACCGGTTCAGGTGAACATGTCTCATCGGGCAATGCTGAAACACTGCCTGCCGTCCTAAACGCCGTGGCG
>NZ_JQEI01000083.1 GCF_000743355.1 Serratia sp. Ag1 | reverse complement strand
GTTGATGCGCCGCGCGATAAATGCGACGCATCCGTGCGATAAATGAAAGGTGTAATCCGTTTCATCTAATGAAAAAGAATTACAGTTCGTCTGGTGAGCGTGGCCATTCAATATTAGGTGCGCTTTCTAGGTCGACGCGGTTGAGTTGTACTCGATATGCCTTCCACGCCTGCAATGCTTCCGTTTCCTCTTCCGTTGCCATCCCGAGGCTCACCGCGTCATCCAATGGGATGATTTTCTCTGCTGCAACTCGCTGCCTGTAAGTGAGTTCATTACGCGCCAATGTCAGTTCTGCTTCGCGTTGCGCCACAAGGTCAGTTACCCACTTTTTCCCGTCCCATTTGTCATGTGGCGTTTGCGGTGCCAGTAGCGTTAACTCTGGCGACAACTCACCGAGCAAGGTGACAACCTCCGATTGGCCAGTATCAATGCGATATACTGTCTGACCACGATAGTCAGGCCGTGTTTCCCATTTAAGACCATCCACGCTACGCACCAGCGCCAGCCCCGCTTTGGGCAGCGTAGGTTTATCGGCGTAGCAAAAAGCAGGTAACCCAACCCCCTCCTGAATATACTCTAAAGATGCCTGCTGATATTCCCGCTGGATGGGGTCAATGCTATAGACCGTCAACCACCCGGCGATCGTGGCAAGACCTTCATCATTCAGGGTGGCAGTGGGTAATGTTGTGCTGTATTGGCTCATTATGCGGCTCTCACAATGTAGTTAAAGGCAATGTTGCGTGGACGAGTTTCGGTCGCGGTACGAATTTGTAACGAAGCGTCGATATTGACACGGAAGACACCGTTACCCGTACCGCCGGTGGTTTCTGTCAGGCCGGTAGTGGTGGCGACGGTTTCACCCTGAGAGATAATCCCTTGCGGGGTAAGGCCAGGAATAAAGTGCTGAAGGCCATTTGTCTTACCGGTAAATTTCTGTACAGCATCCATCTGGGCGGACAAGAGGGTTCGGCCACTGTCTACACCCCGACCATCGTCGGCTCCGCGAATAAATTCGCCGCGCAGGTCTGGGAGCACACCAGAAGGATACGCTACCGCCAACAGGGGATATTTGGCTTTATCAAAAGCAGCCCCATTGCATTTCAACCAGCCCGCCGGGGCGGTATTGGTCGGCCAAGGTTGCGGAATACCCACTGGAAAGTCAGACCTGATGAGCGCCGCGTCGGTAGGGGCAGAAGCTGACTTCAAGAATCCGTTAGCGTCTGCAACAGCATTCGCCGTCGTATAATGCTTATTCCAGGGTGTTGTATCGGTATCCGGTGTGTCTGCAAGTGTAAAACGGCTGGTTACCGTCCCATCCGTAGAGATGTACAGCTGAGCACGACGATTAGAGGCGTAGGCCGATTGAAAACCGGCACCGTTGCCCGGAGCTAATCCCGACTGCGCAGCTTGGGCAATGAAGCCTGTTGTTTTGGAGGTAAGGCTCATACCGACCTGACCAATACCATAGTCACCAGTTTTCAGCAGTGCTACAGAACCAGAAAAAACTGCTGCTGGAAATACGACGCTACCGTCAGATTTAAATTGCGCGGTGTACGCACTGCCATTCCAGCGAAAATTTAATTGTCCGATGTCCGTCTGCGCATAAATAGCGCCCTTATCGGCTCCAGTTTCGTCTCTGAATCGAAACAACGCATTCGGCTTACCGGTAGCGGCCTGGATCATGACTTCGCCATAAGAGTACACGTTGGACTTAAAAATCACGGTACTGGCAACAGTCTGATCTGCCGTCACCGTTTTGCTGAGATAGTTGCCCAAATCCTTGCTGATACTCTCCTGCTGCTGCTTCAGCCAGGTGGTACGATTGGCCAGTTGTTTCGCCTGGCGGTTTGAGATGCCATTCGGCCCACCGAGCACGGGGTCTGAGGTCTCAATCTGATAGACCTCCTCCTCCCATTGGGGTGTTTCAGGTAGTTTTGCCATGTTTAACCGCTCCCATAGTTGTAGTTACCGTCATACTTCGCCGCGTTGTTATAGCGAATAGGGACGGATTGATATTCCAGACTGGCCAGTTCGCAACGTGCAGGGGCGAACACATCCAGCGTTTTACGCAACATTGCCGCCTGGTCGTTGGTGATAGGGTGCTGCAATATCACCTTGTAAACAGCCCAGGCGTCTTCGTGGCCATGCAAGTAAATGCCGTTATGGGTGGTCTTACCGTCATAGCGGATGGCACCAATACCCTCGACCAGTTCTACTTCGCCGAACCCCATACGGCGCACGATCTCCCGTATAGACCAGGGCGTACCTTTATAACGATGTAACTCAATGGCCCCTTTAATCATAGTCCGCCGCACCTCGTCGGACTCCGCCAGTTCCCAACCATCCCCCACCAGTGAAAACTGCTCTGCCAGCCAGGGCAAGGTGCTGCTGTGGACCAGGTCAACCAGATACACCAGCAAGGGGGTCAGGTTGATGTCCGATAAGCGCTGGGCGAGTCCGGCCAGCGCCTTCAGGCTGATACCAATGTCAATCGGAGGTACCGGGATTAACTCAGCCATGCGCACTGCCTTTGAGGGTGATCGTGATGC
>NZ_JQEI01000082.1 GCF_000743355.1 Serratia sp. Ag1 | reverse complement strand
TTTGGTCCGTTGCTGGCCCTGATGGGCAAAGGCAATACCCAGACCATGATGTCGTCTGACAGCTCGCTCAGCCTGCAGACCTTGCTCACCCGTGTTACCCGTGTGCGCCTGAAACTGCAGCAGGTTGCCAGCGCGGCCGACCCGCAAGAGATGATTCAGGTGTTGGCACAGACGGTGTTCCAGGGCAAAAACGTTAACCTGACCGACACCCAGGAATATGCCAGCCTGATTGCTGCCAGCTTGGGAGAAGAATGGAACAACTTCGGCCGGACGATGTTTGTTCAGCCACTGACCCAGGCCTGGGAAACGGTGCTGCAGCCTTCATCGGCCAGTCTGAATGACCAGTGGAAAAACGCTATCGTGGTGAACTGGAAGTCGGCCTTCGACGGGCGCTACCCGTTTGCCGCGAGCAAAAGCGATGCCTCATTGCCGATGCTGGCCGATTTTATCCGCAAAGACAGCGGGCGTATCGACAGTTTCCTGACCAGTGAACTGAGTGGGGTGCTGCATAAGGAGGGCACGCGCTGGGTACCGGACAAGGTAAACAGCCAGGGGCTGACCTTTAATCCCGAGTTCCTGGCGGCCATTAATCAGTTGAGCCAGATTTCTGACATCCTGTTCACCGATGGTAGCCAGGGGTTGCGGTTTGAGTTGTTGGCCCGTCCGGTCCCGGATGTGGTGGAAACCAACCTGTCGATTGATGGCCAGAAACTTCATTATTTCAATCAGATGGAAAGCTGGCAAAGTTTCCGCTGGCCGGGGGACACCTATAAACCGGGTGCCATGCTGACCTGGACCAGCGTGGATGCCGGTGCCCGCCTGTACGGTGACTATCAGGGCACCTGGGGCCTCATTCGCTGGCTCGAACAGGCGAAGCAGCAGAAACTGGATGAAGGGCGTTATCAATTGACGTTCACCACCCCGGACAACGCGCCGTTGCAATGGATATTACGCACGGAGCTGGGTAAAGGTCCGTTGACGCTGCTGCAGTTGCGTAACTTCACGCTGCCGACGCAGATCTTTCAGCTACAGAATACCCCAGAGCCGATGGCACATACCCCTGATGATGAGTTTGTGCAGGAGGATAACGTGCCGGTTCAGGCTCCAGCGAAACGGTGATGACAACGTTTCTCTATAACACCACAGCACCGTCCCACGTTCCCCTTCCGGGAAGTGGGAATACGGTTTTCTGATGTTTCCCTCAGCGCTATTGGCATAACGAACAAGAGAGCTATGGACGACTTAACCCTGCGTTATTTTGACGCCGAAATGCGTTACCTGCGCGAGGCGGGCGAAGAGTTTGCCCGCGCGCACCCCGACCGGGCTGCCGGATTGAATCTGGATAAAGCCGGTGCCCGTGACCCCTATGTGGAACGCCTGTTCGAAGGCTTCGCCTTCCTGATGGGCCGCTTGCGGGAAAAACTCGACGACGACCTGCCGGAGCTGACCGAAGGGCTGGTCAGCCTGCTGTGGCCCCACTACCTGCGCACCATACCTTCCCTGTCGATTGTGGAGTTCACCCCGGAATGGCAGGGCATGAAAGAGCGTATGGTGGTCAACAAAGGCTTTGAAGTGCTGT
>NZ_JQEI01000081.1 GCF_000743355.1 Serratia sp. Ag1 | reverse complement strand
TTGTATTCAGAAAACCCCCAGCTAGGCTGGGGGTTCCGTAAAGCTTTCAGCTATAAGTCAGCTATAAAAACCCCTTTTGATTTGTTAAAACACCTTGCGGTCTGGCAACTGCAAAAGTTCAACAAGAAATCAAAAGGGGGTCCCAATGGGGGACGAAAAGAGCTTAGCGCATACCCGATGGAACTGTAAATATCACATAGTTTTTGCACCCAAATACCGGAGACAGGCTTTCTACGGAGAGAAACGTAGAGCGATAGGCAGTATCTTAAGAAAGTTATGTGAGTGGAAAAGTGTGCACATAGTGGAGGCCGAATGCTGTGTAGATCACATCCATATGCTTTTGGAAATCCCACCGAAAATGAGTGTGTCGGGTTTTATGGGGTATCTGAAGGGTAAAAGTAGCCTGATGCTTTACGAGCAATTTGGCGATTTGAAGTTTAAGTATCGTAACAGGGAATTTTGGTGCCGAGGGTATTACGTTGATACAGTGGGTAAAAATACCACGAAGATACGAGAGTACATAAAGCACCAGTTGGAAGCGGATAAAATGGGTGAGCAGATGTCGATCCCGTATCCGGGTAGCCCGTTTACGGGCCGTAAGTAACCGATAAAATGCGAATGTCAGATCGCAATGCGCCTGCTAGGGCGCAGCAGGTAAGAGAGCCTTATAGGCGCATATGAAAAACCTCCGGCTATGCCGGAGGATATTTATTGATTACTTTCAATTAATTACCGTTTACTAATCTCGTCAAACGCGCCGCCAGTAGCAAAATGCACCTTCTGTGCGTTGGTCCAACCACCAAACGTATCATCTACGGTGAATAACTTCAGTTTCGGGAACTGCTCGGTGAATTTAGCAGCGATCGCCTCATCGCGAGGGCGATAGTAATTCTTCGCTGCAATGGTCTGGCCTTCATTGGAGTACAGGTACTTCAGATAGGCATTGGCCACGTCACGCGTCCCACGCTTATCAACCACTCTGTCCACCACCGACACGGTCGGTTCGGCCAAGATCGACTCGCTCGGCGTAATGAT
>NZ_JQEI01000080.1 GCF_000743355.1 Serratia sp. Ag1 | reverse complement strand
AAACCAACTGGCTCTTGCCGCCGTTAGCATCATTTACCGCCGTGCGCGAATCAGCACCGCTGATAGCAAAACCTTGCGACAATGCCGAAACAATGTTCACCAGACCGAGCGCGCGGAATTCAGCATCAGCATTCACCTCGTAACCATTTTTGGCTGCAAAACTCCGAGCGGTCAGCATCATGCTGACAAAGCTCACCACCGCCAAGTTCAGCGCCGGGATCACCATATCGCGCAGTAATCCTGGTTGAAAATCTGGCCACTGTACGATCGGCAGCGTGCCGCTGAAACCGCCGACGGTAATAATCCCATGCTGTTGCAGATTCCCGGCCCAGGTGATAAAGATTGCGGCCCCAAACGGGGCCGCTGACGTTTCTGGATCCAGGCACTTATGCCTGAGGAGATTCGTCTGGGTTTTTTGGTAATAGGCTAGCCGGTTTGTCACCCAGGCGCGTGACCAACAACTGGTCAATCTTGTAGCTATCGATATCCACCACTTCAAACTTGTACCCGGCATATTTGACGAAATCGGTACGTTTCGGGATTTTGCGCAGCATGTACATCATAAACCCACCGATAGTTTCATAGTTACCAGCCTGCGGGAATTCATCAATGTGCAACACGCGCATCACGTCGTCGATTGGCGTGCCGCCTTCAATCAGCCACGAACTTTCGTCACGCGCCACAATCTGCTCTTCCTGCCCTTGGCCGACCAGATCGCCCATCAGCGTGGTCATCACGTCGTTCAGGGTGATGATCCCGACCACCAACGCATATTCGTTGAGGATCACCGCAAAATCTTCACCCGCAGTTTTAAAGCTTTCCAGCGCTTCTGACAGGGTTAAGGTATCCGGCACGATCAGCGCTGAACGGATCTGCACACCGCTGCTCAGCACCAGGCTTTGGTTGCCCAGCACGCGGTTCAACAGATCTTTGGAATCGACGTAACCAACGACTTGATCGATGTTGCCATCACAGACCAGGAATTTGGAGTGAGGATGGGTAGAGATCTTCTCTTTAATACTCTCTTCGCTTTCGCGCAGATCGAAGTAGACCACGCTCTCACGTGAAGTCATCGACGAAGGCACTGTACGGGATTCCAGTTCGAACACGTTTTCAATCAGTTCATGCTCCTGCTTGCGCAGCACCCCGGCCAGCGCACCGGCTTCCACTACCGCATAAATATCATCAGAAGTGATGTCGTCCTTGCGCACCATCGGCAGTTTGAACAGGCGGAAGATCAGATTAGCCATACCATTGAAGAACCACACCATTGGCCGGAAGATCATGATCGAGAAACGCATCGGGTTGATGATCCGGACGGCGACCGTCTCTGGTGCAATCATACCGATGCGCTTCGGGGTTAAATCCGCGAACAGGATGAACATACTGGTCACCAGGACAAACGAACAGGTGAAGCTGAGTTGCTCCGACAGTTCCGGTGACATGAATCGGTCAAATAATACTTTGAACGTCGGTGAAAAGGCGGCATCGCCAACAATACCGCCGAGGATTGCCACCGCGTTGAGGCCGATTTGCACCACGGTAAAGAACAGGCCTGGGGTTTCTTGCAATTTAAGCACTCTGGCGGCATTGACGTTACCTTCGTCGGCCATCAGCTTGAGTTTGATCTTGCGTGAGGCAGCCAGAGAAATCTCTGAAAGCGAGAAAAACGCACTCACCGCGATCAGAAAAAGAATCAGTAAAATACTGTTTAACATAGTCTATCCATTCGTGCCGACGGGATGACGGCGCTTTTTCGGAGGGGGTACTTGTGAAAAAATTAATAATAACCAGACAGGCAGTTATCAGGCTGCAAACGCAGCCTGCATAGTATAGCAGTAGCCTTGTGAAGGCCGCCAGCGGTTAAAAATTTACCGTTGGTCAACGTGTTAACCCTGCGGTGGCAGACAAACCCCGATCCCACCCAGGCCACAATAGCCGCCAGGGTTTTTGTGCAGATACTGCTGGTGATCGTCCTCGGCATAATAGAATGGCCGTGCAGCAGCGATTTCGGTGGTAATGGTGCGTTGATCATTCGCCTCATGCATCGCCTGTTGGAAGCGCTGCAGACTCAGTTCTGCTGCGGCCTGTTGCTCGGGCGATAAAAAGTAGATGGCCGAGCGATACTGCGTGCCAATATCTCCGCCCTGACGCATCCCCTGCGCCGGATCGTGGTTTTCCCAGAAGATCTGCAGCAGGTGCTTATAACTGATGAGCTGTGGATCGAACACGATGCGCACCACTTCTGCATGGCCAGTCTGGCCACTGCACACTTCGCGATAGGTAGGGTTTGGCGTGAATCCACCGCTGTAACCGGCTGCTGTGCTGTAAACCCCAGGTTGTTGCCAGTACAAGCGTTCAACACCCCAGAAGCAGCCCATACCGAAGATGGCGATTTCCATCCCTTCGGGCACCAAACTCATCGAATGGCCCGTTACCGCATGTGTAGGGGCTATTGGCATGGGCGTCGTGCGGCCAGGCAGTGCGTTGGCTTGCTCAACGGCTTGGGATTTATCAAGGAATGGCATCACTGTTAGCTCCTGTTTTCACAGTAAGAATTGACTTAATAGCGGCGTACGTCAGTTGTAACTGGCAACTTCTTTGCCCACAATAAGCCTTATGTTGTGTTTATGTATAAGCTTAACGCAGTATTTTGAGCGCCAACAGCCAAGAATGCGTCTTGTTTTCGCTAACAGAAAATGCCTGGCTCCAGAGCAAAGGTATTGGCAAGAAATAAAATAGCTTCAGACTGCTGACAAAGCCGGTTATTAGGGGGAGCGTGCCGAAGGGGTCGTAACGGCGTAAGCCGCTCGGTGCGCTAGACCCGGGTATCTCGGGCCAGAAGACGACTTTGTCATCAAATTCAGCCTATTGGATAGGCTCTAAGGAGAACGTGTGCCACGCTACTTGGTCCTTTGCATTTTATGTGCGCTGTTCGCTGTGCCATCGGTGTTTGCGGCGAATTTGCGGCTACAGGTTCAAGGCCTGAGTGGGGATTTGGAAAGAAACGTCCGGGCGCGTCTTTCGGGGATCACGCCGGAAGAAGTGAGCGCCGAAGGGCGCTTTCGCGCACGAGTGGATGCGGCTATTCGTCAAGGTTTACGCCCACTGGGGTACTACGAACCCACGATTGATTTTACGTTGGACGATCGTCCGACGCTTTCGCGCCCGGTGCTGTATGCCAAGGTAAACCCCGGTGAGCCGGTACGCATTGCCGGAGTGAACATCAACCTGGAAGGCGGCGCGCGAACCGATGAGGACTATCTCAATCTGGTCAAAAGCAGCCGCCCGACCTTGGGGGAAATCCTCAACCATGGGGAATACGACAGTTTTAAAAATTCACTGACCGGGTTGGCGCTGCGTAAAGGTTACTTCGATGCCAACATGGCGAAGAGCCAGCTTGGTGTGGCACAAGAACTGCACCAAGCATTCTGGGACATTGATTTTGACAGCGGTGACCGTTATCACTTTGGTAAGGTGAAATTCCAGGGATCGCAGATTCGTGAAGACTATCTGCAGAATCTGGTGCCTTTTCATCAGGGGGATTATTACGACTCGAACGATCTTGCCGAGTTGAACCGCCGTTTGTCTGCCACTAACTGGTTTAACTCCGTGGTGGTTTCACCCGATTTTCACGGTGCCAATGAGCACAAGATTTTGCCGCTAGATGCGCTGGTTACGCCGCGTAACAGTAATATTATGGAGTTGGGGGGCGGTTTTTCTACCGATATCGGCCCACGAGTGCGTGGTACCTGGCGTAAGCCCTGGCTGAACGAGCGCGGTCAAAGCCTGACCACCAGTGCCAGTATTTCAGCCCCGGAACAGCAGTTGGATTTGACCTACCGCATCCCGTTGCTGAAAAGCCCATTGGAGCAGTACTACCTGCTGCAGGGCGGTTTCAAGCGCACCGATCTGAATGATACCAAGTCCGACAGTACCAAAATGGTGGTTTCACGTAACTGGGATCTCTCCAGCGGCTGGCAGCGGGCGTTAACCATGAGCTGGCGTTTAGACCACTTTACTCAAGGCCTGGTCACCGACACCACCATGCTGCTTTACCCTGGCGCTACCGTTAACCGCACACGTGCGCGCGGTGGCCTGATGCCGGTCTGGGGGGACAGCCAACGCTATTCTATTGACGTCTCCGACACGACCTGGGGTTCTGACGTCGATTTTGCGCTGTTGCAGGCGCAGAACGTCTGGATCCGCACCTTGGCAGAAAAACACCGCTTTGTGACGCGGGCCCAGGTAGGGTGGATTGAAACCAACAACTTCGACCGAATACCGCCAGACCTGCGCTTTTTTGCCGGTGGCGATCGCAGTATTCGCGGTTATAAATTCCAAGGGGTTGCGCCGCGTGATGACAGCGGTAAGTTGACCGGCGCTTCAAAAATGCTAACGGGCTCATTGGAATACCAGTACAACGTGACTGGCCGCTGGTGGGGAGCGATGTTTGTTGATTCGGGGGAGGCAGTGAACGATATCAGACAGCGGGATATTAAAACCGGCGCGGGCGTTGGCGTGCGCTGGCAGTCACCGGTCGGGCCGGTGAAACTGGATATTGCCGCACCGATTGGCGATCAAGATACCCACGGAATACAGTTTTATATCGGTTTGGGGCCTGAACTATGAGCCTGGTGAAAAAGATTTGTCTGGGGTTCCTGATCCTGCTGTTCCTCCTGATAGGAGCGGTTGCGTTCTTGCTTGGTACGACCACCGGCCTGCATATGGTGATCAATGGCGCGGTACGCTGGGTGCCGGGGCTGGAAATTGCAGCCGTCAGCGGTGGCTGGCGTGATTTGACGCTGAAAGGCGTGAAATACCAGATGCCGGGCGTGGCGGTTAACGCCGGGCAGTTTCATCTATCGCTCGATCTCGCCTGCCTCAGACACAGTTCACTGTGTATCAATGCGTTGACGGCGCAAGATGTGGATGTGGTGGTAAAAACTGCTGAAATACCGCCATCCGCTCCGGCACCGGCAACCAGTGAACCGCTCACTGACCTCAGCACGCCATATCCGATCACGCTGCGTATGCTGGCGTTGAATAACGTTAAAGTCAGCGTGGACGACACCGCGATCGCACTCGGCGAGTTCCAAACCGGCGCACATTGGCAGCAGCGGGCATTCACGTTGCAGCCAACGTTAATCCGCTCTTTGCTGGTGGCTTTGCCGAAAACGCCAGCACTTGCCGCTGATGCGTTGACACCGAAGAAAGCGGAGGCCACGCCAGCAGAAAAACCGTTAGCGGAAACGCTGCGAGCCTTGTTCAGCAAGCCATTGCTCCCTGAGTTACCGGAAATCCACCTGCCGCTCGATCTCACCATTGAGAAAATCAGCGGTGAACAGTTGCGTTTGACCGGGGATAACGACGTCTCGATCACCAGCCTGTTGTTGCAGCTCAGCACTCAGGATCAGCATGTTCAGCTCGACAGCTTCGACGTGAAATCGCCGCAGGGGTCGCTTTCGGCCAAGGGGCAGGCGACGCTGAGCGGCAATTGGCCAGTCGCCATGACGGTCAACAGTGCGCTGAACATCGAGCCGCTGAAAGGCGAGAAGGTAAAGCTGAATATCAGTGGAGCATTGCGTGAAGAGCTAAAGCTGGTGCTGAATCTTTCAGGCCCGGTGAGTGCTCAACTGGATGCGCAAACCCAACTGGCACAAGCCGGGTTGCCACTGGCGATGACGTTGCAAAGCCAGCGGTTGAAATGGCCGTTGACCGGCGAAGCACAGTATCAGGTTAACGATTTACGCCTGCGCCTTAATGGCAGCGCGGCTGATTATGCGTTGTCGACCCGTGCCAATTTCCAGGGCCAAGACCTGCCGCCAGCGGCGATTACGCTGGATGGCAAAGGCAACCTCGAACAGTTCCGGCTTGAACGCCTGCGCTTGGCGGCACTGCAGGGCAATACCGATCTCACCGCGCTGGTGGACTGGAGCAAAGCGATCAGTTGGACGTCACAATTGACGCTCAGTGGTATCAATACCGCCAAGCAATGGCCGGAGTGGCCAGCACGGCTGGATGGTAAAATCACCACCCGTGGCAGTGTGCACGGCGGAAGTTGGCAACTGCAGGTGCCGGTATTGCAACTTGATGGCAATGTGAAGCAAAACAAGGTCTCGGCACGCGGCACGCTCAGTGGCAACGCGGCGGGGCAGTGGCGAATACCGGGTATTGAATTGGCGTTGGGGCGCAATACGCTCAGTGCGAAGGGCCAGCTAGACGCACAAAACTGGAATCTGGATGCCAATATTGATGCCCCGCGTCTGGATGGGGCGCTGCCAGGGCTGGGGGGCACGGTAAAAGGCCAGCTCAAGTTGCGTGGCAACCTGCAGGCACCGCAACTGCTGGCGGATCTCACTGCGCTGGGCCTGCAATGGCAGGCGCTGCACATCAACCGGGTGAAAGTGGACGGCGATGTGCGTTCGGCTGATCAGATCCAGGGGCAGTTGACCATACGGGTGGAACAACTGAAGCAGGATGCGTTGCAGGTTAACCTGCTGACCTTGGATGCTCGCGGTAGTGAGCGCCAGCACCGGTTGCAGCTGAATGTCGATGGCAAGCCGGTTTCGGGTCAACTCCAGCTTACCGGTAGCTTTGATCGCCAGCAGCAGCGCTGGCGCGGCGATCTCAACAATACCCGCTTCGACACGCCGGTAGGTGAATGGCGTCTGACCAGAGCTATCGCGCTGGATTACCTGAATACGCAGCAGAGAATCAGCATTGGGCCGCATTGCTGGCAAAACCCCAATGCCGAGCTGTGCGTGCCAAGAACCATTGAGGCCGGAGCCAGTGGCCAGGCCAGCGTCGTGCTCAACCGCTTTGATCTGGCGATGATTAAACCGTTCCTGGGCCCGGATACCGCATTGAGTGGTGCTTTCAGTGGCCGGGCGGAGGTCAGTTGGCAACCGGGTGGGGCGTTGCCACAGGCGCGAGTTTCGCTGGTGGGTAACCGTGTGAAAGTGGTGCAGCAGATGCAGGGCAGTGCGCTGCCGATCGCATTTGAGACGCTCAATCTCAACGCGGGTATGAACAATGGCCGTGTGCAGGCGGACTGGCTGATCAAGCTGGTCAACAATGGGCAGTTTAACGGCAACGTTCAGATCGCCGATCCGCAGGTACGCCGTAATATCAGTGGCAATGTGAATATCACCAATATCTCGATGGAGCTGCTGAAACCGCTGCTGACGCAGGGCGAAAAGGCTTCGGGGATGCTGAATGCCAATCTGCAACTGAGCGGCAGTGCGCAAAGGCCGCTGGTGTTTGGCCGCTTGGCGCTGGATAAGGCGATGATCACCGGCCACTGGATGCCGTTTGATATGACCGAAGGCCGCTTGGCGGTGAATTTCAACGGCATGACCTCGACGCTGGAAGGGTTACTCAGCACCACTCATGGGCAACTGAACCTGGCGGGGGATGCAGACTGGCATGATATCAAGGCCTGGCGTGCGCGCATCGCTGCCAAAGGCAATAAGCTGCGCGTGACGATACCACCGATGGTGCGCATTGACGTCTCGCCGGATCTGGTGTTTGAGGCGACGCCGCAGCTATTCTCACTCAACGGTTCGGTTGATATTCCGTGGGCGCGTATCACAGTGCAGGAGTTGCCGGAGAGTGCAGTGGGTGTCTCCCGTGATGAAGTGATGCTCGATAATCAACTGAAACCGATCCAACCAGCCACTGCTGCGATCCCGATCAACAGTAATCTGATGGTGCGTATCGGCAACGACGTGCGCCTGGACGCCTTCGGTCTGAAAGCCGTGCTGCGTGGCAATCTGAGAGTGCTGCAAGATCAGAATGGGCTGGGGCTGAATGGGCACATTGATATTCCTTCAGGGCGCTTCCACGCCTATGGGCAGGATCTGATCGTGCGTAAAGGTCAGTTACTGTTCTCTGGCCCGCCCGATCAGCCATTGCTGAATATTGAAGCGATCCGTAACCCGGATGCTACCCAGGATGGGGTGGTTGCCGGGGTACGCGTGACTGGCATGGCCGATGCACCAAGGCTTGATGTGTTCTCTGACCCGACGTTATCCCAGCAGGAGGCGCTGTCTTACCTGTTGCGTGGCCAGGGGTTAGGGGCCACCGGAGCTGATGGCAATGCGATGACTTCAATGTTAATTGGCATGGGGGTTGCACAAAGTGGTCAACTTGTGGGTAAAATCGGCGAGGCGTTTGGCGTAAGTAATCTGGCCCTTGATACCGAAGGAGTTGGTGACAGCTCTCAGGTTGTGGTGAGCGGATATGTCCTCCCTGGCTTACAAGTAAAATATGGGGTGGGGATATTCGATTCGCTGGCCACGCTGACGTTGCGATACCGCCTGATGCCTAGGCTGTATCTGGAAGCAGTGTCTGGTATTGACCAAGCACTGGATGTGCTCTATCAGTTTGAGTTTTAAGCTATGCGAATCATTGTTTACGGCAGTTTACGACGCAAGCAGGGGAACAGCCATTGGATGACTAACGCCCAATGGCTGGGTGAACATGAGCTTGATGGCTATCAGCTTTACAATCTGGGCCATTACCCTGCGGCAATCCCTGGAGAGGGGGTGATACATTGTGAAGTGTATCGCATTAACTCATCGATTCTGGCAGAGCTGGACGAATTGAAAAGTAATACCAGGGACTATAAACGTGAATTGATTCAGACACCTTATGGGAGTGCGTGGATCTACCTGTATAAACACAGCGTAGAGGGTTTTCCACGGATCGAGTGTGGTGACTGGCTGAAGCGTTTAGACAAAAAGCAATAAAAAAACGCCGCTCACTGAGCGGCGTTTCTCATTGTATTCAGGAAACCCCCAGCTAGGCTGGGGGTTCCGTAAAGCTTTCAGCTTTGGGCCAGTTATAAAAACCCCTTTTGATTTGTTAAAACAGTTTGCGGTCTGGCAACTGCAAACGTTCAACAAGAAATCAAAAGGGGGTCCCAATGAGGGACGAAAAGAGCTTAGCGCACACGCGATGGAACTGTAAATATCACATAGTTTTTGCGCCAAAGTACCGAAGAAAGGTGTTCTACGGTGAAAAGCGTAAAGCGATAGGCAGTATCTTAAGAAAGCTATGTGAATGGAAAAACGTGAATATTCTGGAAGCGGAATGTTGTGTGGATCATATCCATATGCTTGT
>NZ_JQEI01000079.1 GCF_000743355.1 Serratia sp. Ag1 | reverse complement strand
GGATACTCAAGTCAGGCATTGCGTAATCAACTGAGAATTAAAGGGATAAAAGCTGTTATCCCTTTTAAATTGAATGAAAAAGCCAGCCAGGATAAACGCCGGAAACTCGATACCCGATTGTACAAAAAACGTAACGTCGTTGAACGTTGCTTCGCCAAGCTTAAAGAACATCGCCGAATCGCTACCCGCTCGGAAAAGACAGCGAGAAATTACCTGAGCATGCTTAAATTAGGTGCCATTCGGTTGTTTTTAAAGCGCTTGTCAAATTAAGGGACACAGCCTAGCACCCTTCCGTTGTTGAACGACAAGATGGTCGATATGGTTTTCATTACGGAATTTACCGGGTTAAGCGACAAGTGGTTCTACAAACTCATCAAGGATGGTGAGTTCCTCAAGCCCATCAAGCTAGGCCGTAGCTCCCGGTGGTTACAGAGCGAAGTGGAAGCCTGGATGCAGGAGCGTATTGCAGCGTCAAGGAAGTGAACGGGCTATCACGGAACGGTTGCTCTTCACGATGTTTACACTCACTCGGATGGCAGCCAGTGGAGTAAAATTAATTTGGATTTTTTAATATAATTAATACTTACTCTTTTTATTAATCTATCTAACTGCTTTATTAAAATTCACCATTATTATCAATATTTCATTAAGTTAACCTCTATGCCATCCCTTCGTCTTCTTGTCTTACGTTATCTCTGTCTTCTTTCTATTCATTAATATGTCTTTACTATTTCGTACCTTAATCACATGTTCGGGAGCTAACCGTATGCAAAACACAAGTACATTTAACCCATCCTGGAACCTTGACTGGTTTTTGGATGCCAGATTGAATTCACACATTGATGATTTGGTAAACCGCTACTCTTGCTTGCTGGCATTACGCGTAGATCTGTTTTATCAAAAAAGCACAGCTAGGTACGGACAACAGAATCATCGTCAGCTTGAAAATGAAGTTCGGCTGTTGATGGTGGAAATGATGCGCCAACCTGCCGTAGTCGGGTATTTTTGGGTTATCGAGTGGACAGTCGATCATGGATATCACGCACATGTGGTGTTCTGGTTGGATGGTCATGTAATACAACGACCTTATCCCTTCGCTGAGAAAGCAAGGGGATACTGGAATACGATAACACAGCAGGAAGGTGGGTTTTATCGCTGTGAATTCAAGGAGGGGTATACGGCGAACATCGACATCCCGGTGTGCTACGACGATCCTGACAGTATCCTGAATATCCGTCGCGCCTTGAGCTATCTGGCTAAAATAGAGCAGAAGGAGGGGTTGTGTTCATTCAGTTGCAATGACGTTCCTGAGCGTCCGGCGGCGGGGCGTCCTCGTAAGCGAATAAGTCATCCTGTCTAAAACGCAATTTCCCCTTCTTCATACCTGCTTATCGTTGCCAGTTATCTTGCCAAAGATCGCAGCAAGGTTTACAGCGCGTTGGATCGCTCTCTCGGTTATAGCCAGAAGTAATCTCTTACCGCGCAGGCCAATGCTGTGAGCAGGTAGCGCTACGGTGTCTGCTTTGGTTTGCCATGAACATCATTTAGATTTCATGCCGTTGTGGATAGAAACGATGATCGATGGCAATGAATGTTAACGGTGGAAGATTCGCTGGGGATGATGACTGTTGAGTACCGCTATTCCTGCCTCTGCTCTGTCTGCTCCTCCCGTTCAAGCGAGGTGTATATGCAACTGTTTTTTACCTCAATCCCTTACGCGGTCACATCCGAGGGAGAAATTGTAGATATCAACCACACGGGCAATGATCGGCTTGTCTGCGAGTTTTGCGGGGTGGGCTTGTGGTGCCGTACCGATGGCGAGGGCCGAAAGGTATTTGAGCATACCCTGATGAACCAAAGTGATATCGCCAACGCCAGCCGGTGTTTGTATTGGCACATGTTGACGGGTGATTGGCAACCTTATCATCGGTTAGCCCATTCAATGCTCTCTCGGCATATCTTGCAGCATCCCACCCTCAAGCGTACCTGGCACTGTCGGTCATGTGGGTATCGTTACGAAGGCAGGAAGTCTTGCCCACACTGTGCTGACTGGGTATCGACGGTTGAAGCCTGACGATCGACAACATTTTCCCGATGACATTAAACGTTCTAATTCAATGAGGTCCTTTGATGAAACACATACCTGCTAAAACTGCGATTGACGAATTTGGTTACCTGGTGAGCGCGACTGATGAGTTCAAGTGTCCTTGTTTATGGAATTTCTACTGTTTCCACTGTAATAGCCTGGTGGAGCTGGTGCTGGCACAGGGCGATCAGCCAGCGTATTTCATCCACAATCCAGAGCACTTGACTGAAACTGCGCTGGCGATTTGCCCCAACATCGACAGATCGCCTTCAGCCTGAAGGTTCGTCCTCCCCGATAGCAATCAGAAGAATAGTTATTGATGTGAGGGTATGAGCCACAACGGCCACATTCCACGTCATGATCTTGCTAATAAAAAACACACATTCGACGCCCCCCAAAATCCCGCGCTCCCATGCTTCATGCGATGTCTTCTGACGTGTCGCAGGGTCCGTGTTTCTTATGGTTCAAACAAGGAAACTCAACATGCAAAAGATCAACGCCATCAATCCGATTAATGTCGCTACCCGCTGGATATGTACACAGTGCCACCGACAATACGCGGGGGCCAAACACTGCACTTTCTGCCACAGTGCGGTGTTCAGCGTACCGGTTGGCTCCCAAGACAAGCACAATGCGCGCTGGCAACGTGCATGAACGTTCCTCTTACCTGCATTCAGCTAGACGAAAATGGCATTAAACGCACGCTGCAAACCGCCATTGATCAGTATCCTAGGTTGCTGGCATTACGTGTCCTATTGCGCTTGCCCGATATTGCCAATCAACCTATTGATACGCTGATAACGCTATTTCACGCTGCATTACGCCAGCACATCAACGCCTTCATCGATATTCGCCAATCAGCAGGTAAACCGGCACCACCAACTCAGCTCAGTCTGTTGTGGGGTGTCGAACAGCGTAGGGATCTCCCGATGCTGCTGCTGTTGAACCAGGATACCGTTTACAGCGTTCGCCATGATGCGGCGTTCCAGATACAAATTGATGCCGTTAATGCCCTCATCCGCCAGGCCTGGTCATCCGTTATCGGGCAACCCAACGAATGGGCGCACGTGCTGCTTTCGGAAACCCTTTGCATGCAGGTTGCCCGTGGTGATGTTGAACAATACGCTTCCCAATACGCTGCGCTCAGCAACAGCGTAAAATCGTTAGCTTCGGTGGTATGGACGCTCCCGTAAGCCACCGATCACCCGCCTGGCTGTTTCATCCTGCTCGTTGACCTGATTTCATTTCCTCTTCAATAGCACGACGTGTTGCCCGTAGACAGGGACGGATGTCCCCTGCGCGTCAGGTCGTGCAGGAGTTAACACAATGTATGCCAAATCTTTTATCGCGTTGGACAGTCATAACCGTTTGATTGGTGCCAGAACAGCGCAGACAGCTCCTGACGACCGCTACTGCTGCCACCTTTGCGGTAGCGCGATGAGGTTCCATCCAGATTATCAAACGGAACGCCCCTGGTTTGAACATCGGCAAAACACATTAACCGCTCAAGGTCGAGAATGTCCCTATGTCCAGCCAGATCGTGAAGAAAGACGGTATATCAAGATGCTGCGCCGCTATGTACCCGATGCTCACCCCATCGTTCGAAAAGCGGATTGGTTCTGCTTGAGTTGCAACACCGGGTATTACGGCGAGCGTTATTGTCTGGTGTGCCAGACCGGTGAGCACAGTACCGAAGTCATGGCTGATTTATAGCCCCTGGAGTCTGTAAGGATCAACATCATGCAATTTAAAAAGCTTCGCGAAGATTGTTATGCCAACGGAGAGCGTATCCAGGCTGACACGTTGCCCCCTGGCAACATTGCCCATTATTACTGTGACGACTGCCATAATCGCCTTATCTTGCACGTGACGCATACCGAAGGGCGGTACTTTGAACATGACCTGGAACGTATGGATATTGAGAGCGCGAGGGATTGCCGCTATCGTCTGATGGAAGACAGGCCTTGCTCCCCTTCTGCGCAAACGGCAGTGAGTCCCATCAGGCTGGGTTGGCCTGGCGTTGAGTTTTACTTTTGCGTCCTGTGTGACGAGTCGTACCTCGGGCGAAAAATCTGCCCGAAGTGTGGAGAGCATATCTACACCACCGAGATGAAATTACGCGATCCCTCCTGGGCATTGGAAAAATAGGCAAGGTTAATCAGCACGGTTTTCACTAAATAAGCGTTCCGAATAATAGATCACCTGAAGGGAACTCAGCCCGGTTAGTGTGATCTGAGCAATCGCTTCTGCTTCTGGGCGGTGGTCAGCCACTGCATCAGAAACAGATGCTGTTGCAGGTCAGACAACGCACGGCCTTGCTGCTGAGTCAGACGTAACGCAACCAGCCCACACCAGGCAAAGCGGGCCAGTTCGGGTAAAATGCGTTGGGAAACGTTCTCTGAATGCAACTCACACTTCGCAGTGGTTAAAAAGGAGTTTGCAACCCGTCTGTCTGCTCGCGGTTCCCTATCGCCACAGCCTGATGCTGGAAGTGTGTGCGATTCTTTACACATCGGCGCAATGAAATGCAACCTAGGTTTGTGTGAAAGGCGGTGTATGTCCAGATTGCAGTGGTTGCCCAGGGCTGATGTGGGGTAACGCCAGACTCAACAAACTAAATCAAGAGTGAGAAACATTCATGTTGCGAATATATTTGAGTCATCGGAGATGCATTGTGACGTCATGACGTCCCGAGACTTGACCGTTTTTAATAAAAAAATACCGGGTAATGCATGTTCTGTTCACCCTGTTTTTTCAGTGTTACCCGGTTGTTGCTGGGCTCATTGTTCCTTGCTATTCCTTGCCGAATGCGCGTTGGCTGCATCTCTTGGGAAAACTCTCAATAATCAGCATGATAAATCCATTAATTTTTAGAAATATTTAGTAACATTATTGGGTTTCACTAATCTGATTAAGGTTTCTACACTGCCGTCGGTGAGTTTTATCCGTATTCTCTCTTGATTCAGATAAACCTTATTGACACAGCGCTCTGCCGTTATCCTGCAAGGAATGGGCTGGCTTGTGACCCTCTTTTCATCTGCATCCGATGGTGCAAAAAGGACGTTGTTGTCTGGCAGGGTTAGCCATTCTTATTGATTCCCCAGGGCAGACCGTTCTTCATTCGTTTCCGTTGAACAGGGATAGCCATGTCCAAATCTTCCTACCAAAATGAAGTGCCTCGAGCACGCGTTAATATCAAACTTGACCTCCATACGGGTGGCGCACAGAAAAAAGTCGAGCTGCCGCTCAAATTGTTGGTGATGGGCGATTACAGCCACGGCCAGGAGCATCGCTCGCTATCCGAACGCGAAAAAATCGGC
>NZ_JQEI01000078.1 GCF_000743355.1 Serratia sp. Ag1 | reverse complement strand
CACGATGTTCACACCCGGGCCTGGCTCACTCACGTTGCCTGCCGGATCGGTCACGGTGGTGCTCAGGTTGTGATCGCCATTCTCCAACGGCTGCTCTGGCGTAAACGTCCAGTTGCCGTTCTCGTCGATCACCGTGCTGCCGATCTCTTTGCCGTTGTCGATCACCGTCACCAGGTCGCCCGGCTCACCTTTCCCGCTCAGGGTCGGTGAACGGTCATCGGCGGTTTCGCCCGGCCTCACTTCGCAGGTCTTGTCACCCACGTTGTCGGTGATGATCACTTCGCCCGGGGCGTCTGGCGCGGTGGTGTCGATCACCACGTTGAAGCCGCCGCTAGGCTTGCTGACGTTACCCGCCACGTCGGTCGCGGTCACGCTCAGGTTATGGTTGCCGTCTTTCAGCGCAGCGTCTGGCGTAAAGCTCCACTTGCCGTTGGCATCCGCCGTGGCCGAGCCAATGGCCTGGCCATTGTCCAGGACAGTCACGGTGTTGCCCGGCATTGCCGTGCCGCTCAGGGTCGGGGTGTTGTCATTGGTGACATCGCCCTTCTGCAGTGGCCCAACATGTGGCTCGGCGTTGTCCACCACGCTGGTGATGGCAGGCTCGGACGAGACCGGGATAAACAGGCTGATATCGTAGCTCGGTGAAGAGAAGTCGGTACGGTTGCCCGCCGGATCCTGAGCCAGGATAACCAGTTGGTTGTTGCCTTCGAGCAGCGGCAGCGTCGGCGTCATGCTCCAGGTGCCATCCGCCTGCACCACGGTGCTGCCGATCGGATGTTGACCGGCGCTGTCGGTGGTGTACACAAAAATGGTGTCGCCCGCGGTACCGATACCGCTGATCAACGGCTGGCTGTCGTCGGTGACGGCGCCGTTATCCACGAGACCCTGACGATCGCCCACGCGATCTTCGACCGCGGTGATGGCCAGATGATCCGGGCCTTCCAGCGGCGCAGTGGTATCGACGGTAAAGTTCAACGACTCGGAAGGTGCACTTTCATTGCCCGCCGGATCGGTTTCGGTCACGGTAATGCTGTGATCGGTTTCAGCCAGAGGGGTATCCGGGGTGAAAGTCCACTTGCCGTGGTTATCCACCACCACGGAGCCGATTTTCTCGCCGCCGTCATAAATGGTGATCGTGTTGCCCGGCTCACCCATGCCGCTCAGTTCAGGCTGGGTTTCGTCGGTAGAGCCACCGTTGACAATCGGCCCGGTGATCGGCCCGGTGTGGTCTTGCGCATCGGCCACGTCCGGTTTGCCCGGGGCCGTGGTGTCAACCACGATCTCAATCGGGGCCGACGGCACGCTGGCGTTACCGGCCTGATCGACTTCGGTCACGGCCAGTTTATGGCTGCCCTCGGTCAGGGGTTCATCCACCTCATAACGCCAGTTGCCCTGCTCGTCAACGACGGTTGAACCCAGCGGTTTGCCATTGTCGGTAATGATGATGACGTTGCCCGGCTCACCCACGCCATTCAGCTGCGGCTGGGTTTCATCCGTCACGCTGCCGTTGGTCAACGGGCCGGTGATGCTGCCAGTGTGGTCAATAATGCTGCCGATAGACGGTTGGGACGGAGCCTGGGTGTCGACGGTAAAGGTCCAGCCGCCAGACTGCTCGCTCTGATTACCCGCCGGATCGGTCTGTGATACCGTCAGGGTGTGGCTGCCGTCGGTCAGGTCGGTGTCAGGCTTGAAGAACCAGCGGCCATCTTCGTTGACCTCGGTTTCGCCAATCACGGTGCCGTTGTCATAAATGGTGACTTTGCTGCCCGCTTCGCCGCTGCCGCTCAGTTCAGGACGAGGATCGTCGGTCACCCCACCTGCGGTGATTTCGCCGACGTGTTCACCGACTTTATCCATCACGTGCTGCAGACCCGGAACATCCGGCGGGGTGGTATCGACGTTGAATTCCAGCGGATCGGAAGGGGAACTGACGTTGCCGGACGGATCGGTCTCGGTGATCACCAGTTGGTGAGAACCTTCACCCAAATCGGTGTTTGGCGTCAGGGTCCACTGACCCTGGTCGTCGATCACCACGCTGCCGATGGCCTGGCCATTGTCATAGAGGGTGATGAGATCGCCAGGCGTCCCCTGACCGCTCAGTACCGGACGGGTTTCGTCGGTGACGCTGCCATTCTGGATGACCCCGGTGATGGCACCAGTCTGGTCCAGCGCCTGGCCGATGGCCGGTTTTGCCGGTGGTGTGGTGTCAGCCGTGTTGTTATCACCCTGGCTGCGGTTATGGTAGGCCACTGCGGCACCGGCACCGATTGCGGTTGCTGCAGCTACCCAGCCGAGCAGGCCAAACAAGGCGTTGTGATCGTCATCAGAAGAAACAAAAATACCATTACCATCACCCAGCGATGGGCCACCCAATGCCACCGGGGAGAATTCGCCTTCACCAACCAGGTAACCGCTTTCGTAACTTTCACCTGACAATGGGACATAAGCATACAGTTGCCCATCTTCTGCCATACCCAATAGCACAGGGTGCTTAGCATCACCATTGAAGTAATCTTCAATAATAATGCTAGGTTGAGTGTCACCTTCCTGTAAAACAAGTAAATTCTTGCCAGAACGTACTAACGTCACGTTTTCAGGTGCAAAGTCATTACCCAAATTTTTCAACAGGTATTTATTACCATCAATCAATTTGACTTTAACGGCTTTGTTGGCATTTGCAGTCAACAACCGGGTTTTTCCTTCACCACTATTAACTGCTAAAACGATGGTCTTACTCATCTTTGTCATAACTCCAAACGTCATGTGATTCAATGCAAAGAGGATTGCATTTTATTTAAAATGAAATACACCCATATATGGGTAGGGATAATTACTTTGAAGTGAATTAAATCAACAATTAAGAAACCCCAGAGATAGAGTGAAGTAAAAAACAGGTAAAAAGCCGAAAGCACATATGCCAATACGAGCCACAATAAATCATGAGGCACTTATCTAGCGCTACTTCGATTACCTTTGAGATAAATATAAAGCTGAAAAACTTAAATATTTATCCTTCTATAGGTGAGTTAAGTCTTCATACAAAATAAAGCGAACTCCTTCACCATCACTCTGTTTGAATTAATGCCTATTCGGCGATCAATATAATAGAAATACTGACGGTCAATTATGAACTCTAGCGTAATGGCTAAAGAGTCCATATAAGGAAAGGAATATTTAGCATCATCAGTCGTGAGAACCTTAACCAAGAGTCTCACAATCAACACTCTATTAGTTAGTGACTAACAGAAAAAGCTAAAATCCCCCCCTGCGTACCGATAAGAAATATCTTACACAAACCATGTACAGAAAACATGCTTAGAAATTGAAAGGTACAGATACAATACAATCCACTGCAAACCACAAATCCAAACAAAAAATTAAGTTTTTAATTCTTTTTATAATGTTTTTTATTATATTTAATTTTGTTATTTAACTGTGATGCGGGATTTTAACCTGATTAAGCCAAATTCAGCAGGATGAACAATGGCAACCCTATTTTTATAAATAAAAAATGAATTTTATCAATTGGATGGAGAAAATTAAGGCTAAATTAAAAGATGAGATGTCAGATAAGAAGAATATACTCATCACACTTCAAGTTGCTTGCGTGTTGACTACTCTCAGTAACCCAAACCACGGAGTGATCCATGCTACTGGGCCCTTCAGCACTTGCCGCTTACCAGCAACTCGAATGATTTAGGGTATATGGATGCAGTATTTTGAAAGATAGCGAGTATGTGAAGCTGTTCCATACAGGGCAGAAAACATCTGAGCCCCACTGGAAAATAGATATAAAAAAACCCCAGGCTTAAAAATCTGGGGTCTGAATATTTGGCGGAACGGACGGGGCTCGAACCCGCGACCCCCTGCGTGACAGGCAGGTATTCTAACCAACTGAACTACCGCTCCGCGCGGGTTCCCTGTTACGGGAACGAGGAGAATAGTACGGTTGTGCCTGCATTCCGTCAATGTCTTTTTCTTATAAAAAGAGTTGTTTGCACAGTTTTCCAACAAATACGGTGGTGAAATACAGCATTTACCGTATTTTCACCCAAAAGGCTGCATTATTCGCTACGCCACAGGCAACTTCCGCCTTTCTTCGCCACCAGATCCAAGCGCGCCTCATGAGCCATCATTTCTTCGCTGCTAGCATAAACCACTTTCATCGCAGTCGCCGGGCGTATGACACGCTGGATGTCCTGCGTTGAGTCCGTTTGCTGGGTATCCCCTTCCATTTGGAAAGCCATGGCAGTCTGGCCACCCGTCATCGCCAGATAGACTTCCGCCAGGATCTCGGCATCAAGCAAAGCGCCGTGCAACGTTCTCTTGCTGTTGTCTATTTCATAACGGCTGCATAAGGCATCAAGGTTATTACGCTTGCCGGGAAACAAACGACGAGCCATTAACAGGCTATCGGTGATAGTACAGAACGTCTCGGTTTTCGGGATATTCTGTTGCAGCTTACGGAATTCATGGTCCATAAAACCGATATCAAACGTCGCGTTATGAATAACTAATTCACCGCCACGGATGAAATCAATAAACTCACCGGCAATCTGGTCGAAGGTCGGTTTGTCCGCCAGGAATTCATCACTGATGCCATGCACACCATAAGCCTCAGGATCCACCAGCCGATCCGGTTTAATGTATACATGGTAGTGACGCCCGGTCAGGCGACGGTTGATCACCTCTACGGCCCCAATTTCAATAATACGGTGGCCTTCGTAGTGAACCCCAAGTTTGTTCATACCGGTAGTTTCGGTATCAAGAACGATCTGTCTGGTTGGTGTAGAGATCATATTGCAGTGCTCATAGCGCTCGTTTATGTCAGACTTGGCTTTTATAAAACTGATAGGAAGAGTCTACCAGAGATGCTCAAGCAGGTAGAAATTTTCACCGACGGATCTTGCCTCGGTAATCCAGGGCCCGGCGGTTACGGTGCCATTCTGCGCTATAAACAGCACGAAAAAACCTTTAGCGCAGGCTATCACCTGACCACCAACAACCGTATGGAGATGATGGCGGCGATTGTGGCGCTCGAAGCGCTAACCGCACCTTGCGAAGTGGTGCTCAGCACAGACAGCCAGTATGTGCGCCAGGGTATTACCAGTTGGATCCATAACTGGAAAAAACGTGGTTGGAAAACTGCCGATAAAAAACCGGTAAAAAACGTCGATCTCTGGCAACGCCTGGATCAAGCAATTGCTCGCCACAGCGTACGTTGGGAGTGGGTTAAAGGCCATGCAGGCCACCCGGAAAACGAACGTTGTGACGTATTAGCGCGTGATGCTGCGGGTAACCCAACGCAGGACGACCTAGGATACCAACCAGAAGCTTAAGGCTGTTTACGATAACTCTTGGTCGCACCTACTGCGCGGCTGAGAGTTGGTTTTCTCGCCCCCATTTTTATCGCTGTTGGCGTCAGCGGTGAGGTTCTTTTCCGTGCCACGATCATACTGATACACCCTAGCGCGGGTAAATGCGTACTTAAAAACGTGCCACCTTTACGCTGCCAGGGCAATACGTGAAAACGCGTCTGCTCCAGCACTTCATAATTCAACAGGCTGAGCCAGTCCAGTAAGCGCATTTGCGTAAACATCCGGCTGACATAAGGTTGCCGATTGCGCAATCCGGGAATCAATTTACCCATCCCTACTAAGCTGAACGGGTTAAAGCTGCTAATCACCAACCAACCGTCATCAATCATGACGCGATCAACCTCACGCAGCAGGCGGTGCGGATCGTCAGCATAGGAAAGCGTATGGGCCAGCAGGCAAGCATCAACTGATTTGGCGGCAAAAGGCAATTGATAGGGATCCGCAAGCACGTGCAGATTATCCCCCGCCAAGCCAACATTTACCTGATGTGATATGACACACTTTTCCGTGTCCAACGCCGCGCTGAGATTACCCACCTTAAGCAGGTGAAAACCGAACAGCTTCGGCCACCAAGATTGCAATTGCTGCTCCAGCGCCTCACGGTAGTATTCTCCCCACGGCAGGCCAGCCCATGAGTATGGGCTGGTAAGCTTTTTTAGAGTATGGGCTGGTTTCATGATTTATTATCTTCTTTACAAGCCGTTGCCAACGAGAGGTCCGTGATGAATCTTATCAGCATTCCTGTTTTTCAGGATAATTACATTTGGTTGCTGGATAACCAGCGAGGACACTGCGTGATCGTCGATCCCGGTGAAGCCCAGCCTGTATTGGAGGCTCTAGCGCATTTGCAGTTGGTCCCAGATGCCATTTTACTCACCCATCACCATCACGATCATGTGGGTGGCGTGGCAGAAATTGTTGCGCAATATCCAAAACTAGCCGTCTATGGGCCACAAGAAACGGCGAATAAAGGTGCGAATATTATCGTCCAAGGCGGCGAGAACATCGAAATCAATGAGCGACAATACAGCGTTATTGCCGTTCCTGGGCATACGCTTGGACATGTTGCATTCTACAGCACACCTTATTTATTCTGTGGGGATACCATTTTTTCTGCTGGCTGCGGCAGACTTCTCGGAGGGACAGCTGAACAAATGTATCATTCATTTCAACGACTCGCTCAACTTCCAGACGACACCCTCATTTGTTGCGCACACGAATATACTCTCTCAAATCTTAAGTTTTCTCGGGCAATTCTGCCCCAAGATCGAGACATTGAAACATATCAGCAGCAAGTTGAGAGATTACGTGCAAAAGGTGAACCTAGCGTGCCCACAACGTTACAATTAGAGCGTAAAATTAATCTCTTTTTACGTTGCCATGATATTGATTTACAAAAAGAAATAGGATTCCAGTCACCACCAGACAACCTTGGTTCGGTTTTTTCCGAATTACGTCTGAGAAAAGATAGCTTCTGAAGCTTTTAGTTGTGTTATTTCGTGAAGCAAAGTATAGTTGCTCGTCTTTTAAGCAACTATATTGACATACATATGAAGGCTAAAGCGATACTTCTCGCCTCGGTCTTGCTAGTAGGTTGTCAGGCGTCCAAGAAGGATGCACAGGCACCAGAGCAGCATGCACAGAGTCTGTCTTCGGCAGGTCAAGAAAGTGAAGCAGGAGAGTACACAGCGAATGGTCGAGCGAGCTCGGCGCGGTGGCTGGATGGTAACAGTGCCGCACAACAAGACCTGTGGAACTTCATTAGCGACGAGCTGAAGATGGAGGTTCCGGAAAATACCCGGATCCGTGAACAAAAAAGAAAATACTTAAAAAGTAAGAGCTATCTCCACGATGTAACATTACGGGCAGAGCCGTACATGTACTGGATAGTCGGGCAGATTAAGAAACGTAATATGCCGATGGAACTGGTACTGCTACCCATAGTGGAGAGCGCTTTTGACCCACATGCCACATCGCACGCGAATGCGGCTGGGCTATGGCAGATTGTGCCTCAAACGGGTCGTAATTATGGCTTGAAAAACAATCAGTGGTACGACGGGCGACGTGATGTTGTGGCCTCGACAACTGCTGCGCTTGACATGATGCAACGTCTAAACCGTATGTTTGATGGTGACTGGTTGTTAACCATCGCAGCCTATAACAGCGGTGAAGGTCGTATCATGCAAGCAGTAAAGGCGAATAAACGCCAGGGTAAACCTGCTGATTTCTGGGCCTTGTCGCTTCCACGTGAAACGTCAATCTATGTCCCGAAAATGCTGGCGCTGAGTGATATCATCAAACACAGTAAAAAGTACGGTGTCAGATTACCCAAAACTGACGAAACCCGTGCACTGGCGCGAATTGATGTTGGGCAGCAGATACAGCTGACTCAGGCGGCTGAGATGGCAGGGCTTTCAGTCACCAAAATGAAGGCTTACAACCCAGGTTACAAGAAAGGTGTGACGGCACCGAATGGGCCCCATTACATTATGGTTCCCAAAGGTAATGCTGCACAGTTGAAAGACTCACTGGCCGATGGACAGATTACTGCCCCACCAACCACCCAGTTGGCGAAGAACAGTAATTCGTCTGGTGCAAGTGCTTACAAGGTGCGTTCCGGCGATACGTTATCCAGCATCGCCAAACGGTTGAACGTAAAACCGAGTGATCTGCAAAGCTGGAACAACTTGCGTGCCAAGAGCACACTGAAAGTTGGGCAAACATTGCAGATGGCCAGCAATAGCGCCGATAATAGCAGTATCACCTATAAGGTCCGTAAAGGTGATTCACTCTCCAGTATCGCACGTCGTCACGGCGTCGATATTGATGATGTGATGCGCTGGAATGCTAAGCTCGGCAAAAATAGCAGTCTGCAACCAGGTCTGAAATTGACCTTGTTTGTAAACAGTAAGACGTCACCCGACACCTAAACTTTCGACGCCAAAGCACCCCAAGGGGTGCTTTTTTATGGTCTGCAGATCTTCCTACCAAATCGGCTTTTCTGTTTCAGGATGGAATTCTACTAACAGAGGATTATGGTCTGACGCTTGAGTAACCAACACAGATGCCTCTACTACGCCCAAGTTGCGGTAAAATACAAAGTCTAACGGGCGACCAAATGCTTTTCGACGGTGATCGTTAGTGAAACTGACTTCCTTCAAGGCTATATCTTCAGCAAACTGATACAGCGCATTGATACGCTTCCGGCTCCAGGCATTAAAATCACCAGCCATGATCACTGGCCCCTTATGATTAGAGATTTGCTCGCCAATCGGATCCAGCTGCTTACTGTATACGTCGATACCCAAACTGAAATTCACCGCATGTATATTCACGACCATCAATAATTGACCATTATATAGCGGGTAGACAGTGATTAACGCGGACTTAGCTAGGCGTAACAGCGGCTCACGCTCGCGCAATGGACAGCAATACACCGGGTGAGTCGCTGCCAACGTCATCACGCCAGAAGGGTGTTGCGGTAGTACAAACGCAGGCACCTGATCGGCGGCCAAATAGTTGGAGGTAGCAAAACTCACTAGCTCAGGCGTCGTCTGAGCTTCCTGCAATAATACCAGTTGTGCATCTTTACCAAAATCTTTCAGCACCGAGAGCCAATCAGCCCGCTGCTGCTTGAAGATATTCCACACCATGACCCGTAATGCTCCGGACGTAGGCAATGCAGCCCCGAGCGGTAACTGTTGATGAATGGGGCCAGGGAAAATTCGTTCGACTGGCTGGCCTGCAACATACCTCATTGCGTAAGTTCGTTTCGGCACGTTATTTATCAATTTCCCGTCTAAATGATATTGGTAACGACATTGCCCCAATGACAGAACAATTATACGCCAGCGCTTCTCGACCAGCATGGTTTTTGACAAGAAGCGTCTTTCAGTTATAGAGACGCGGCAGGGGGATTTCAATCAATGAAACGTATACATCTGTAAAAGTGAACGGTGAATCGCAGTTACATTTTGATTTAGCATATGAAAAAGCCCTGAGTCAGAGACTCAGGGCTTATCAATTAAGTGGCGGAACGGACGGGGCTCGAACCCGCGACCCCCTGCGTGACAGGCAGGTATTCTAACCAACTGAACTACCGCTCCACCGATTCTTTCATGCAGTATCGTTTGATACCGGTGAAATCGCTTCTGCGACCTCACTATTACCAGATGTCACTCTGATAACCTTTGTTTGATGCCTGGCAGTGTCCTACTCTCGCATGGGGAGACCCCACACTACCATCGGCGCTACGGCGTTTCACTTCTGAGTTCGGCATGGGGTCAGGTGGGACCACCGCGCTATTGCCGCCAGGCAAATTCTTTCTCATTCCAGCCGTTACATCACATACTCCTCTCTCGTATGCACGCAACCACCAGAACCAATCCGGAACATTCGCTGAAAATCAAAACTCTGTAAACTCTTTGTCTCTCTAAAACACCTTCGGTGTTGTAA
>NZ_JQEI01000077.1 GCF_000743355.1 Serratia sp. Ag1 | reverse complement strand
GCCGGTGATTGCTGTCGGTGACTTCAAGCGCGGCTATTTCATCGTGGATCACGAAACTGGCACCCGTACCCGCCCGGATAACATCACCGAGCCTGGATTTTTTAAGGTCCACACCGATAAATACCTGGGCGGTGGGCTGGTGGACTCCAACGCCATCAAGGTACTGGAAATCAACGCTACCAAGTAATCCGAGAAGGGGCTACGGCCCCTTTGTCTTATGGAGCCACCGATGAAAGCAATAAATAAAAACAAGCCACTCCCTAACCGTGATTATTTGATTGAGCGTTTTTACTTTAATGAAAGTTCTGGCTCATTGTTTTGGAAGTTGCGTGAGTTAGATTCCTTTAAATCGCCCCGTGACGGCAAGGCATGGAATTCACGCTATGCAGGTATAGAAGCTGGCTATGTTAATAAGTTTGGCTCAAAAAAATACCTAGTCATTGGTTTGGATGGTAGCCAATTCTTAGCGCATAGGCTGATATTCAAAATACTTCATGATGAAGAGCCGGAAAATATAGATCACTTAGATGGTAATGGGCTAAACAACACACCCGTAAACCTACGGGGTACTAACTGCGCTGGAAATCATCTCAACGTAATGATGAGCAATCGGAATACCAGTGGTGTGGTTGGAGTGTCTCTGCATAAAAAATCGAATCTTTGGAGAGCAAGAATAAATATTGGGCGAATTAACCGAGCACTTGGGTATTTTGCTGATTTTGACTCTGCGGTAATGGCAAGAAAAAAAGCTGAGATTGAATTGGGCTTTTTAAAAAATCATGGGGCGAAAAATTATCATGGCTAAAGAAAATAATATCGAGATAAGAACCGCAACGCTCACAAGCAAAGGCTCTGTGCTGGTGGGCTATGCCGTGAAGTGGAACAGCCGTTCAGAAGTGCTGTGGGATGAGTTTGTAGAGCAATTTGCCCCTAATGCCTTTAAAGACAGCCTGGCAGCCGGTACTGATGTTCGCGCCCTGTACGA
>NZ_JQEI01000076.1 GCF_000743355.1 Serratia sp. Ag1 | reverse complement strand
TGATGTTCGCGCCCTGTACGAGCATGACCATACCGCGCTGTTAGGCCGCAATACCTCCGGCACCCTGGTATTGAGTGAAGACGCCACCGGCTTGCGCTTTGAGCTGACACCGCCCGATACCCAACTGGGGCGCGATGTGCTGATCCTGGTTGAGCGGGGCGACATTTCCGGCATGTCCTTCGGGTTCCGGGCGCTGAAAGACCAGTGGGACAGCACCCAACAACCGTATGTCCGTACCGTGCTGGCCGCCGAGCTGCGCGAAATCACCATCACCAGCTTACCGGCCTATCGTGAAACCGACATTCAGATCGCCAAGCGTTCACTGTTGACCCAGCACCCGGAACTGGTGGATCTGCGTTCCCATTGGGCTTATCTGGCGGGGTTGTGATATGTGGCCGTGGAAACGCAAGACCGAAAACCGCAGCATGACCATTGATGAATTTCTGGCGCTCGCCGGTATCCCTAACACTGGTTCCGGTGAGCATGTCTCATCGGGCAATGCTGAAACACTGCCCGCCGTCCTAAACGCCGTGGCG
>NZ_JQEI01000075.1 GCF_000743355.1 Serratia sp. Ag1 | reverse complement strand
GCAGATTTGAACGCTGCTTGCAGCAGCCCCGAAGGGGCGAGGCCCTGTCAGGGCCGAGTAACGCAGCCAACACCCAAGCAACTTGAAGTATGACGGGTATAATTCAGGCTTATTGCTTTCAAGAAAGATAATGTGAGTTAGGGGAAGATCGTCGTTGCTGGTTGTGATATGAGTCGCAGGAAATGCAGTGGGAAGGGTCGAATTCGGCGGGCTGAGTGGATAAGGTTGAGCACTAAAATCGTACTCAACCTTTATTTCACTTAATTATTCATCTTCTAAGTACGTGTAGCCATACAAGCCAGCTTCAAACTCTTCCACAAACTGCGCCTGTAATTCGCTGTCCAGATCGGTTTGTTTTACCTGATCGCGGAAGCGAGTTAACAGCACTGCCGGGTCAAGCTGCACGTATTCCAGCATATCGGCGACGGTATCGCCTTCGTCAGACAGTTCGGTTTCCACGCTGCCGTCTGGGAACACGTACACATCTACCGATGCGGTATCACCAAACAGGTTGTGCATGTTGCCCAGGATCTCCTGATAAGCGCCAACCATAAAGAAGCCCAGCGCCGGTGGATTCTCAGGATCGTACGGCGGCATCGGCATAGTCGTAGCGACACCGTCACCATCAACATAGTGATCGATGGTGCCATCCGAGTCACAGGTAATATCCAGCAGCACGGCGCGGCCTTCTGGCGGCTTATCCAGCCCTTCCAGCGGCAACACCGGGAACAGTTGATCGATACCCCAGGCATCTGGCATGGATTGGAACAACGAGAAGTTAACGTAGAACTTATCCGCCATCCGTTCCTGCAGTTCGTCGATGATCGGGCGGTGTGCGCGGTTGCTGGGATCAAGCTGCTGCTGGATCTTGTTGCAGATATTCAGATACAACTGCTCGGCCCAGGCACGCTTGGTCAGATCCAGCATGCCGTGAGCATACTGGGTATGCACGTCGTGCAAGTCCATCTGACTATCGTGCAGCCATTCACGCAATGAGCGGCGGTTTTCTGGCTCGTTCAGCTCCAGCCAGGTTTCCCACATGCTTTCCAGCGCACGCGGCGCATCGTCCGCCGGGGGAACCGGCTCGCAGAACTCATTGCGCTCAACGCCAATCACATTGGAAACCAGCACCGTGTGATGCGCCGTCACCGCACGGCCAGATTCGGTGATCACCGTCGGGTGCGGCAAACCATGTTCATTACAGGCGTCACCAATCCCCCAGATCACGTTGTTGGCATATTCGTTCAAGCCATAGTTCACCGAGCAATCAGATTGCGAACGGGTGCCTTCGTAGTCAACACCCAGGCCACCACCAACGTCGAAGCACTGAATGTTCACGCCTAACTTGTGCAGTTCCACATAGAAACGTGCTGACTCACGCACGCCTGTCGCGATGTCACGAATGTTAGCCAGTTGCGATCCCAAGTGGAAATGCAGCAGTTGCAAGCTTTCGAGACGGTTTGCTGCACGCAGGGTTTCTACCAGTTTCAGCACCTGAACCGCCGCCAGACCGAATTTGGATTTCTCACCACCGCTGGACTGCCACTTGCCCGACCCTTGTGAAGCCAAGCGCGCACGCACCCCTAAGCGAGGGATTACGTTCAAACGCTCAGCCTCTTCCAACACCAGTTGGATCTCTGACATCTTCTCGATCACCAGATAGACTTTGTGCCCGAGTTTTTCACCGATCAGCGCAAGACGGATATATTCACGATCTTTGTAGCCATTACAGACGATCACCGACCGGGTCATACCGGCGTGGGCCAGCACGGCCATCAGCTCAGCTTTGGAACCCGCCTCCAGCCCCAACGGTTCGCCGGAATTCACTAAGGATTCAATCACCCGACGGTGCTGATTAACCTTGATCGGGTAAACCAGGAAATAGCCGCCTTCGTAACCAAAAGATTCACGCGCTCGCTTGAATGCAGCATTAATTGAACGCAGGCGATGCTGCAGGATCTGCGGGAAGCAGAACAAGGCCGGTAAACGCTGCCCGTCTTTCTGCCGCTCTTTCACCAGCTCAGCGAGATCGACACGCGCATGCGGGACATCCGGATCCGGGCATACACTGATGTGGCCCAGTTCATTGACGTCATAATAATTGTTGCCCCAGTAGGCGACGTTATAAGTACGCAGCATTTTGCTGGCATTAAGATCATTCATGGCAACCTCCTGCATGGAGCGTAAAGATAAATGTTCACCCGCTACTGACGGATGGTGAATCAACAGATCATCAGACATTACTCGCCTCATATCGCACACAAGCGATACAGTCAGCCACTATCGCAGCTAAAATCCGTGAGAACAACCCAGCAACCTGCTATTTTGGCAGTGAATTAATCTGCCGCTCGTCGCTTGCGATCGGTTGATACCCAATAGATTTATTGTAAGACACCCTATTCAAACCTTTTGAATCGGGCCAAAAAAGATCCCACAGAAAAGCTGCAGGCCACCCTTATTCAGTTCTTCAGAAGACCGTTAGCCGGCCCGAGAATCCTGAGTAGCGCCCAGATGGATGTGACATCGGCTAGATGGTGTGGGTACAAGACGGGAAATAACAGAAGAATATGCGCCAGAACGGCACTGCTGTTGAGAATCAACAACCGGTAGACAACGGATCATTAATCCAACCACCTCCACGCTCGTCGCTCGCGATAAACGACCAAGCCTCTATATACAGTGTAAGAACGTGAACGTTCAATGAAGCGGCGGCACCGCTTTCGGGAGCTACGGCTCTTAATGATGCAGCAATACGCGATTTAAGCCCCCGCGCTGTGCACCCAATGAGCCACGCGCGCAGTTTATACCGGACACCCGGTAAAAATGCAAAATGAAAATTTGCCAGTAACTGTTTCAAGCGATGAAAATGATGCCCAACTGCAATACTAAAAGAGCGCGGCGGTAAAAAACTACTGGCAATCAGACCAGAGGCTAGCCTAAAATAGCCGTCCAGATGTTAATACATCTATACTGATTAACTGCTTAACGGCTTTGCCTGAGGGGCGTTGCAGGATGCATCTCGCTATCAGCGGAGAACTTTTCGCTTTGATGCCCAGATCTCCAGCGCTGTGCAGTAATTTTTAACCCGTCTTATGCAAGGTAAAGAACACCATGGCTAAACATCTCTTCACGTCCGAATCTGTCTCAGAAGGACATCCGGATAAAATTGCCGACCAAATCTCTGATGCAGTGCTTGATGCCATTTTAGAGCAAGACCCAAAAGCACGTGTAGCCTGTGAAACCTACGTTAAAACCGGCATGGTCTTGGTTGGCGGTGAGATCACAACCAGCGCTTGGGTCGACATTGAAGAGATCACTCGCCAAACCGTACGTGAGATTGGCTATGTCCATTCCGACATGGGCTTTGACGCCAATTCTTGTGCGGTGCTGAGTGCGATTGGTAAACAATCGCCGGACATCAACCAAGGTGTTGATCGTACCGATCCGCTGGAACAGGGTGCTGGCGATCAGGGCCTGATGTTTGGCTATGCCACCAACGAAACCGACGTGCTGATGCCTGCTCCTATCACTTATGCACACCGTCTGGTTCAGCGCCAGGCCGAAGTGCGTAAAAATGGCACGCTGTCTTGGCTGCGCCCGGATGCCAAAAGCCAGGTTACTTTCCAGTATGACGAAGGCAAAATCGTGGGTATCGATGCTGTGGTGCTTTCTACCCAGCACTGCCAAGATATCGCACTGAAAGATCTGCAAGAAGCGGTGATGGAAGAGATCATCAAACCGGTTCTGCCAGCAGAATGGCTCACCGCTGGCACCAAATATCACATCAACCCGACTGGCCGTTTTGTGATTGGTGGCCCAATGGGTGACTGTGGGCTGACCGGGCGTAAAATCATCGTGGATACCTACGGTGGCATGGCGCGTCATGGTGGCGGGGCATTTTCTGGTAAAGATCCTTCCAAGGTTGACCGTTCTGCCGCGTACGCTGCACGTTATGTAGCAAAAAACATCGTTGCTGCTGGTTTGGCCGATCGCTGTGAAATCCAGGTTTCCTACGCTATCGGCGTGGCAGAACCGACCTCCATCATGGTGGAAACCTTTGGGACCGAAAAAGTCTCTACCGAGCAGTTGACTTTGCTGGTGCGTGAGTTCTTCGATCTGCGCCCGTATGGCCTGATCCATATGATGGATCTGCTGCAGCCAATCTACCGCGAAACGGCGGCTTACGGTCACTTTGGCCGCGAGCATTTCCCTTGGGAAGCGACCGACAAAGCCGCTCAGTTGCGCGAAGCGGCTGGCCTGAAGTAAGTTTGTCCTGTTGCAGTAACAACGGCGAGCCAGTGGCTCGCCGTTGTTGTTTTAGTGGATGGGTGCTCATAGATCAATACGCCAACAACCAACGGGCGGGAGCGAACTCCCGCCGTTGGGTTGCCTTACCGTTCGGATTCGTAGGCCAGAATAGCTGCAACCTCCATGTTGCCTGATCGAATGCGCAGCTCACAAATCTTGCTACGTGTTATCCATACCAATGATATTACCGTGGCACAAATAACGACCAGTTTTACGACATCACCTTTGTTCAGCATCTTGCCTCCTTCTCCTTGCCTTGCGGCGGGTGAGAGGCTAACCTACCGTTGTCTGGCGTTAGAGTTAGCCTCGGGTTGATGTAATCGACTCGGGGCTTTTCTCTTTATACCTTTCGCTTAGGCTCCAGATACAAAGATCCAGAGCACCCGCGCGCAGTATATTCATCTCTCAGTGCATACGAGCAGCCGTTTTACATGCGAATACCGAGATTGCGCAGTGCCACGCAATATGTCGTAACAGCCTGAAAAAAGCGCAGCAATTCTGAGCGCCAAGATGACATACAATAAATATCACCCGGCATAGCCGGAGGTGTTTCATATGCGCCTATAAGGCTCTCTTACCTGCTGCGCCCTAGCAGGCGGATTGCGATCTGACATTCGCATTTTATCGGTTACTTACGGCCCGTAAACGGGCTACCCGGATACGGGATCGACAGCTGCTCACCCATTTTATCCGCTTCCAACTGGTGCTTTATGTACTCTCGTATCTTCGTGGTATTTTTACCCACTGTATCAACGTAATACCCTCGGCACCAAAATTCCCTGTTACGATACTTAAACTTCCAATCGCCAAATTGCTCGTAAAGCATCAGGCTAC
>NZ_JQEI01000074.1 GCF_000743355.1 Serratia sp. Ag1 | reverse complement strand
GGTAATCCCCCCGAAAAATCGGTGTGTTTATAAGTAGAATTTTCTCGTAATCTGAACCGGGGAGATCTCTATGAAAAAATCACGTTTTACTGACAGCCAGATCATGTCCATCCTAAAGCTTGCCGAGGCCGGAACGCCGGTGGCTGAACTGTGCCGCGAGTATGGCATGAGCAATGCCAGTTTCTATAAGTGGCGTTCACGTTTTGGCGGGATGGATGCCTCCATGATGGCCCGTCTGAAAGAGCTGGAAGACGAAAATCGTCGCCTCAAAAAGAGGTATGCCGAAGAGCGGCTCAAAGCCGAAATCATTCAGGAGGCCATGGCAAAAAAGTGGTGACGCCATCGCGTCGAAAGCAGATGGCACAGCACGCGGTCAGAAGCCGAAACGTCAGCGTGCGTTTTGCCTGTAAGCTGTTTGTGGTCAGCGAAAGTTGCTATCGCTATCAGCCTCAACTGAATGCAGAAAATGACCTCATTGCTGACTGGCTGCTCCGCATCACTGACAGTCAGCGCAACTGGGGATTTGGCCTGTGTTTTTTATACCTGCGCAACGTAAAAGGCTTCCGGTTCAACCCTAAGAGGGTATACCGAATTTACTGCGAGTTGTCGCTGAATATGCGAATAAAGCCGAAAAAGCGACTGAAGCGGGATAAACCTGAACCGCTGGCGGTGCCTGAAAGCAGCAACGAATGCTGGTCGATGGACTTCATGCATGATCAGCTATCGGATGGTCGCTCAGTCCGTCTACTGAATGTTATCGATGATTTTAACCGTGAGGCACTGGCAATAGAGGTCGATTTTTCTCTACCGGCGAATCGGGTTGTGCGAACACTGGAACGGCTCATCGAATGGAAAGGAAAACCGACAGCCATACGGTGTGATAACGGGCCAGAATATACAGGTAAAATACTGACGTCATGGGCAGTTCAGCAGAAGATAGCCCTTCGTTTTATTCAGCCCGGCAAACCTCAGCAGAATGCCTATATTGAGCGATATAACCGGACGGTGCGTTATGACTGGCTGGGGCAACACCTGTTTACATCACTGGATGAATTACAGGACTCTGCCACTCAGTGGCAATGGTTTTATAATCACGAAAGACCGAATATGGCGTTAAATGGCTTTACACCAATGCAGCATATTCAACGTATGACCTGATTCTACTTATCACCTCCGTTAAAAAGGGGGGGATTACCG
>NZ_JQEI01000073.1 GCF_000743355.1 Serratia sp. Ag1 | reverse complement strand
GTGGCGGTAACTGAGCATATTCTATATATCCATTTGATTTTATTTGTTTTTTATCTGTGATTATTTTGGTTTTTACCATTTATTACCCCACAGATTACCCCACGGATTACCGCACAGCGGCGAAAACTTGAGGACGGTTGCCGTTAGTATAAGGCAGATCTGCTTTATGACCGACTCAAAGGTGATGGAGGATTCAAAGAGGCCAGCCAAAGGTGGGATTGTATTGGCTGGCGATCTTCGTCTTAGTGGCTTATGTGGCTTGCTGTAACCTGATACCCATTCCAGTATGCAGTCCTGCCATTAACGGTAATCGTTTGGCCGAACTGATAAAGCATTAACTCCAGCGCTAACAGATCGAAGGCAATCACCCGTAACGGGTAGGCACTGCGCCTATCGCTCAATGCGAGAATTGTCGCTACAGCCATAACCTTACCTGTGCGATTCTGTACCCGTTTAGGGCCTTTGGTTATCTTTCCTGTCACTGTCACCATTGTTAAATACCGTTGAACTCCGCTAGGCGCTGTTGCTGTTCTTCGCTCATGTCGAAGGCAAATTCTTCATGCTGTAACTGATAGGTGCCAAAGCTCATCAGGAAGGCGACAGCGGGGTCTATCTTGTTGGCCGCCTTCTTCTTGTTCGGCTTGATATTGGCGTTGGCGTCGGTTTCCATCACCACGTTAGCCATCGCCCAGGTCAGCACCGGATCGCCGTTGTGCTCGATCACCTTACGGTTCACGAACACCTCTGCCGATTTCGCCACCGGGCTGAATTTCACATAGGTTTGCGGGAACGGCTCCACATCGAGGCCAGCCCCTTGAAGCTGGGTGCGGATCTGCGTGGCGTTCCAGGTATCGAAGCCCACCAGCTCGATGTTGAAGCGCTCGGCGTCGGCCAGCACATCATCACGGATGCGGTCATAGTCGATACAATCCCCCGGCGTGGTGCGTAACCAGCCCTGTTTCACCCACTGGCGGTACAAGGTGCGGTTTTTATTAGCCGGGTTCTGCAGTTGGGCTTCGGGGATATAGTGGCGCGTCAGCAGGCGCACACGGCGCTCCAGCGGGAAGGTATAGCAAACGCTGGTAATGTCACTGGTGGAGGACAGATCCATACCGGCGTAACACGTCAGCCCTTCTAGGTCGGCTTCGGTATAGTCGGCGGCGCAGGCTTTCCAGGCTCCTTCCCCCATCCACGGTGTCGCACCCTGGCACCAGATATTGAAACGCTTGGTCAGCATTTCTACCCACTGCGAGGGAATGCCCCGCGCCTTCTGGATGGTATCGGCCAGCGCGGCCACATCGACGGACACCGACAGGTTTGGATTGGCCTTCACCCACTGCGCCGGATCGTCTACTTCGTTCTCGTCGTCCAGCTCGTAGATCAACGCAAACAGGGATTCATTCTCTTCTTCCCCGGCCAATATCTGGCAGCAGTAATCATAGTGTTGCTTGCAGGCCGATACGATATTGCTACCGGCTGTCGTGATGGCAAACAGAATGCCTTCAGGGCGCGCCCCCATCCCCAGCTCGAGCGCCGAATACACGCCGTTATCCGGGTGCAGGTGGTATTCATCGACCACCGCCAGGCTGGGGTTAGTCCCTTCAATGGTGGAGGCTCTGGCCGCCAGCGGCTTTAACAGGCTGTTGGATTTGGCGTAAATCAGCTTGTGCTGCTGGATAGCCACCCGCTTGCGCAGCGGTTTGGAGAGCAGGCACATCTGCCGGGCATCATCAAACACGATACGGGCCTGATCCCGGCTCACGGCGGCGGTGTAAATGTCCTGCTGGCCGTGCTCCATCACCAGGAACCAGTTAGCCAGCATCGCGGCCACCGTAGACTTGGCATTCTTGCGCGGTACCTGAATATAGGCGCTGCGGTACTTGCGGCGACCGGTAGCCGCCAATTTGAAGCCCAGCAGGTTGGCAAAGGCGAACTGCTGCCACGGCTCAAGCGCTATCGGCTTGCCGCGCAACGGGCCTTTAACGTGGGGACAGAGGCGAGAAAAAGCGACAAAACGCTCTACAGTGGCCGTATCGAACACGTAAAGGGGGTTGTTGAGGTCGGAAAAGTAGCGGTTTACGGCCTGTTTTAGCCGCTTACACGCCGGTATTTCACCGCTTTTTATCGCTTCTGCGTATTCATCCCAGGCGGTCAAGTTCGTCTTCCTCCTCAATATCTACCGGATTACGGCGGCGGGATACCGGATCAAAGCCCAGCAGGGAAGACATTTTGATCATGATTTTTTCGGCGTCCGATTTGGCCTTCAGCGCGGGGTTGGTGGTGGTGGCACCGCGTGAACCCTCAACCGAAAAACCACGGGCCGCAAGGTCTGCCACGGCACGGCGGTACATCGAGTAGTTGAGGCAATACAATTCCAGGTTGCGCCAATCAGCATCAATTAAATCGCCGCGTTCCATCATTTGCTTGGCTCTCGCTTTCCA
>NZ_JQEI01000072.1 GCF_000743355.1 Serratia sp. Ag1 | reverse complement strand
AATGTGCTGGGCAGTGTGACCGCGGACAGCAACGGCAACTGGAGCTTTACGCCAAGTACCGATCTGGGCCAGGGCGCACACAGCCTGAGCGCCAGCGCCAAAGAGCCAGCGGGCGGTGTCAGCACCAGCGGTAGCTGGGCGTTTACCGTGGACTCGGTGGCCCCGAACGCGCCGTTTATTGACTCGGCTGCGGACGATGTGGGTAGCGTACAGCCGCAGAACATGCAGAGCGGCAGTGCGACAGACGATCCGACGCCAACGCTGGCAGGCCGTGCAGAAGCCAACAGCATCGTGAAGGTCTACGACCAGAACGGGTTGCTGGGCTCGGCACAGACCAACGCTGATGGGCAGTGGAGCTTTACACCGACCAGCAAATTGTCGGAAGGCGAGCACCGCTTCACGGTGACGGCGACGGACAAGGCGGGTAACGTCAGCGATCCGTCCAACACCTTTACCCTGACGCTGGACTTTACCGCACCGGATGCCAGCAAAGTGGCCATCACCGGGGTGGACGACGCAGTAGGCGCAATCAAAGGCAATGTGGCTGTTGGTAGTACCACCGACGACAACCGTCCGACCATCAAGGGCACCGGGGCGGAAGCCGGTAACACCATTACGGTGTACAACGGCACCACCGTGATCGGTACTGCGCTGGTACAGGCGGACGGCACCTGGTCACTGAAACCGACCCTGCCACTGGCCGACGGTCTGGTGACCCTGACCGCCAAGGAAAGCGATGGGGTGGGCAATACCACCGTGGCATCGCCGGAGTATGGCTTTACGGTCAGCACCCAGGCACCCGCAGCCCCGGTGATCGGGACGGTGGAAGACAATGTCGAACCGCATACCGGTCCATTGCAGAAAGGGGACGTCACCAATGACAACACCCCGACCCTGAAAGGGACGGCATTGCCGGGCGGCACCGTGACGGTGTTCGACAACGGCACGGCGATCGGCAGCGTCAAGGTGGACAACAACGGTAACTGGAGCCTGACGCCGGACACGGCGTTGAAAGACGGCAGCCATAACCTGACGGCGTCGGTCACCGACAGCATCGGCCAGACCAGCCCAAGTACCGGTGACTTCGGTATCGTGATTGATACTCTGCCACCGGCTCCGGTAACCGGTCTGGTGGTCACCGATGACTACGGCGATGTACAGGGCCCACTGAGCGCGGGCAGCACCACCGATGACAATACGCCAACCTTCAGCGGCAAGGCGGAAGTCGGCAGCGTGGTCAACGTGCTGGACAATGGCAAGGTGATCGGCAGCACCACCACCGATGCCAACGGCAACTGGACCTTCACGCCAAGCACCCCACTGGACAACGGGGCACACGACTTCACCACCACGGTGACCGACGCGGCGGGCAACACCAGCGGCGAAGGGGAACACCTGGCGGTGACGGTGGATGCGATCAAAGGTCAGGTCCAACTGACCGGCCTGGTGGATGACGTGGGTGATATCCAGGGTACCATCGCGCAGAACGGCGTGACGGACGATACCCGTCCGACGCTGAACGGCACGGCGAAGGCCAACAGCGTGGTCACGGTCAGCGACGGCACCACCGTGCTGGGCAGTGTGACCGCAGACAGCAACGGCAACTGGAGCTTTACACCTGCGGTCGACCTGGGCCAGGGCGCACACAGCCTGAGCGCCAGCGCCAAAGAGCCAGCGGGCGGCGTCAGCACCAGCGGTAGCTGGGCGTTTACCGTAGACTCGGTGGCCCCGACTGCGCCGTTTATCGACTCGGCTGCGGACGATGTGGGCAGCGTACAGCCGCAGAATATGCAGAGCGGCAGTGCGACAGATGACCCGACGCCAACGCTGGCAGGCCGTGCAGAAGCCAACAGCATCGTGAAGATCTATGATCAGAACGGGTTGCTGGGTTCGGTACAGACCAACGCCAGTGGCCAGTGGAGCTTCACCCCTACCGAGAAGTTGTCGGAAGGTGAGCACCGCTTTACGGTGACGGCGACGGACAAGGCGGGTAACGTCAGCGATCCGGCGAACACCTTTACCCTGACACTGGACTTTACCGCACCGGATGCCAGCAAAGTGGCGATCACCGGGGTAGACGACCAGGTGGGTGAACAGAAGGGCAACGTGGTTGCCGGTGGTACCACCGACGACAACCGTCCGACCATCAAGGGCACCGGGGCGGAAGCCGGTAACACCATTACGGTGTACAACGGCACCACCGTGATCGGTACTGCGCTGGTACAGGCGGACGGCACCTGGTCACTGAAACCGACCCT
>NZ_JQEI01000071.1 GCF_000743355.1 Serratia sp. Ag1 | reverse complement strand
CGGCAGCGGCAAGCCGGGCAGTGTGGTGACCGTGAAAGACGGTGACACCGTGCTGGGCAGCAGCACCGTCAACCCAGACGGTTCATGGAGCTTTACACCGGATACCGATCTGGGTGAAGGCAACCACAGCCTGACCGTGACTGCTGAAGATGCTGCGGGCAACAGCGTCACCTCGCCAGCGTTTGAGCTGAAGGTGGACACGTTGGCACCTGCCCAACCGGTGATTGGTGGGGCGATTGACGATGTGGGTGACGTGCGCGGGCCATTGAGCAGCGGCAGCGTGACCGACGACGCCAACCCGACCTTCAACGGGACGGCAGAGCCGGGCAGCATCATCAATGTGTACGACAACGGTAACCTGTTGGGTTCGGTGAGCACCGACAACAACGGTGCCTGGTCGTTTACCCCGACTACGCCACTGGTGGAAGGCGATCACAGCATCACCACCACCGCGACGGACAAAGCGGGCAACACCAGTGAGCCGTCTGACGCCTTTGACCTGACCACCGATTACACAGCTCCACTGACTGGGCCTGAGTTCCTGGCCATCACGGCGGTGGAAGATCGCGTGGGCGATCGTCAGGGTCTGGTGGATAACGGCGCTGTCACCGACGACAGCCAGCCGTTGATCAGCGGTATTGGTACAGCCAGTGACACCATTTTTGTGTACACCACCGACAGCACCGGTCAGCATCTGATTGGTAGCGCCGTAGTGCAGGCGGATGGCACCTGGAGCATGACGCCAACGCTGCCACTGCATGAAGGCAACAACCAACTGGTTATCCTGGCTCAGGATCCGGCGGGCAACCGTACCGGTCTCTCTTCACCGAGCTACGATATCAGCCTGTTTATCCCGGTCTCGTCCGAGCCAGCCATCACCAGCGTGGTGGATAACGCTGAGCCGCACGTAGGGCCACTGCAGAAGGGCGATGTCACCAATGACAGCACCCCGACTCTGAGTGGTACGGCAACACCGGGCAACACCGTGACTGTCCTGGACAATGGCCAGGTGATAGGTTCGGTGACGGCGGATGCCAACGGCAAGTGGAGCTTTACGCCAGACGCTGCGCTGAAAGACGGCAACCATAACCTGAGCGTGACCGCGACCGACGTGGCGGGTAACGTCAGCAAGCCTAGCGGCGGCTTCAACGTGGTGATCGACACCACCGCGCCAGACGCCCCGGGCGAAGTGATCATCACCGACAACGTGGGTGACAAGACCGGTGAAGTGAAGCCGGGCGAAACCACCGATGACCGTTCACCGACCCTGAGCGGGAAAGGTGAGCCGGGCGACCTGGTGACGGTGATCGACAACGGCAAAGAGATCGGCAGCACGGTGATCGACGAGAACGGCAACTGGACGTTTACGCCAGAGCAGCCGTTGGAGAATGGCGATCACAACCTGAGCACCACCGTGACCGATCCGGCAGGCAACGTGAGTGAGCCAGGCCCGGGTGTGAACATCGTGGTGGATGGCTCCGGGGTAGTTATCGAACTGGGCTCGGTGTTTGACAATGTCGGTACTATCACCGGCAATCTGAAACCGGGTGACGTGACGGACGATGCGCGTCCTGAACTGAGTGGCAGCGGCAAGCCGGGCAGCGTGGTGACCGTGAAAGACGGTGACACTGTGCTGGGCACCACCACCGTCAACCCAGACGGTTCATGGAGCTTTACACCGGATACCGATCTGGGTGAAGGCAACCACAGCCTGACCGTGACTGCTGAAGATGCCGCGGGCAACAGCGTCACCTCGCCAGCGTTTGAGCTGAAGGTGGACACACTGGCGCCAGCCCAACCGGTGATTGGTGGGGCGATTGACGATGTGGGCGATATCCGCGGGCCATTGAGCAGCGGCAGCGTGACCGACGACGCCAACCCGACCTTCAACGGGACGGCAGAGCCGGGCAGCATCATCAACGTGTACGACAACGGTAACCTGTTGGGCTCGGTGAGCACCGACAACAACGGTGCTTGGTCGTTTACCCCGACTACGCCACTGGTGGAAGGCGATCACAGTATCACCACTACGGCGACGGACAAGGCGGGCAACACCAGTGATCCGTCTGACGCCTTTGACCTGACCACCGATTACTCTGCGCCGGATGCCAGCAAAGTGGCTATCACCGGGGTAGACGATGCCGTAGGCACCATTGTCGGTAACGTGGCTGCCGGTGGCACCACCGACGACAACCGTCCGACCATCAAGGGCACCGGGGCGGAAGCCGGTAACACCATTACGGTGTACAACGGCACCACCGTGATCGGTACTGCACTGGTACAGGCGGACGGCACCTGGTCACTGAAACCGACCCTGCCATTGGCCGACGGTCTGGTAACCCTGACCGCCAAGGAAACCGACCCAGTCGGTAACAGCACGGCGGCATCGCCGGAGTATGACTTTACGGTCAGCACCCAGGCGCCTGCGGCCCCGGTGATCGGGACGGTGGAAGACAATGTCGAACCGCATACCGGCCCATTGCAGAAGGGCGAGATCACCAACGACAACACCCCAACCCTGAAAGGGACGGCGTTGCCGGGCGGCACCGTGACGGTGTTCGACAACGGCACGGCGATTGGTAGCGTTAAGGCTGACAGCAACGGCGCGTGGAGCTTTACGCCGGAGACGGCACTGAAAGACGGTAACCACAACCTGACGGCGTCGGTCACCGACAGCATCGGCCAGGTCAGCGATCCTACCGGCGGCTTCGGTATTGTGATTGACACGCTGCCACCAGCCCCGGCAACCGGTCTGGTGGTCACCGATGACTACGGCAACGTGCAGGGCCCTCTGAGCGCGGGCAACACCACCGATGACAATACGCCAACCTTCAGCGGCAAGGCGGAAGTCGGCAGCGTGGTTAACGTGCTGGATAACGGCAAGGTGATCGGCAGCACCACCACCGATGCCAACGGCAACTGGACCTTCACACCAAGCACCCCACTGGACAACGGGGCGCACGATTTCACCACCACGGTGACCGACGCGGCGGGCAACACCAGCGGCGAAGGGGAACACCTGGTGGTGACGGTGGATACCGTTCCTGGGCTGGCGCAACTGACCGGTCTGGTGGATGACGTGGGTGATATCCAGGGCAATATCGCGCAGAACGGCGTGACGGACGATACCCGCCCGACGCTGAACGGCACGGCGAAGGCCAACAGCGTGGTCACGGTCAGCGACGGCACTACCGTGCTGGGCAGTGTGACCGCGGACAGCAACGGCAACTGGAGCTTTACGCCAGCCACCGATCTGGGTCAGGGCGCACACAGCCTGAGCGCCAGTGCCAAAGATCCGGCGGGCAACGTCAGCACCAGCAGCAACTGGGCGTTTACCGTGGATTCGGTGGCCCCGAACGCGCCGTTTATCGACTCGGCCGCGGACGATGTGGGCAGCGTACAGCCGCAGAACATGCAGAGCGGCAGTGCAACGGATGACCCGACGCCAACGCTGGCAGGCCGTGCAGAAGCCAACAGCATCGTGAAGGTCTACGACCAGAACGGGTTGCTGGGCTCAGTACAGACCAACGCCAGTGGCCAGTGGAGCTTTACACCGACCAGCAAATTGTCGGAAGGCGAGCACCGCTTCACGGTGACGGCGACGGACAAGGCGGGTAACGTCAGCGATCCGTCCAACACCTTTACCCTGACGCTGGACTTTACCGCACCGGATGCCAGCAAAGTGGCGATCACCGGGGTAGACGACCAGGTGGGTGAACAGAAGGGTAACGTGGTTGCCGGTGGCACTACCGACGACAACCGTCCGACCATCAAGGGCACCGGGGCGGAAGCCGGTAACACCATTACGGTGTACAACGGCACCACCGTGATCGGTACTGCGCTGGTACAGGCGGACGGCACCTGGTCACTGAAACCGACCCTGCCACTGGCTGACGGTCTGGTGACCCTGACCGCCAAGGAAAGCGATCTGGTGGGCAATACCACCGTAGCGTCACCGGAATACGCGATCACTGTGATCACGGTACCGCCACAGGCTCCGACCATCACCAGTGTGGAAGATGATGTGGCACCGCATACCGGTGCATTGCAGAAGGGCGATATCACCAACGACAACACCCCGACCCTGAAGGGTTCGGCGTTGCCGGGCGGCACCGTGACGGTGTTCGACAACGGCACGGCGATCGGCAGCGTCAAGGCTGACAGCAACGGCGCGTGGACCTTCACGCCAGAGACGGCACTGAAAGACGGTAACCACAGCCTGACGGCGTCGGTCACTGACAGCATCGGCCAGGTCAGCCCGACCACCGGCGGCTTCGGTATCGTGATTGATACCCTGCCACCGGCTCCGGCAACCGGTCTGGTGGTCACCGATGACTACGGCAACGTGCAGGGCCCATTGAGCGCGGGCAGCACCACCGATGACAGAACGCCAACCTTCAGCGGCAAGGCAGAAGTCGGCAGTGTGGTTAACGTGCTGGACAATGGCAAGGTGATCGGCAGCACCACCACCGATGCCAACGGCAACTGGACCTTCACACCAAGCACCCCACTGGACAACGGGGCGCACGACTTCACCACCACGGTGACCGACGCGGCGGGCAACACCAGCGGCGAAGGGGAACACCTGGCGGTAACGGTAGATGCGGTTCCTGGGCAGGTCCAACTGACCGGCCTGGTGGATGACGTGGGCAGCGTGCAGGGCACCATCGTGCAGAACGGCGTGACGGACGATACCCGTCCGACGCTGAACGGCACGGCGAAGGCCAACAGCGTGGTCACGGTCAGTGACGGCACTACCGTGCTGGGCAGTGTGACTGCGGACAGCAACGGTAACTGGAGCTTTACGCCAACCACCGATCTGGGTCAGGGCGCACACAGCCTGAGCGCCAGCGCCAAAGATCCGGCGGGCGGTGTCAGCACCAGCAGCAACTGGGCGTTTACCGTGGACTCGGTGGCCCCGAACGCGCCGTTTATCGACTCGGCCGCGGACGATGTGGGCAGCGTACAGCCGCAGAACATGCAGAGCGGCAGTGCGACAGATGACCCGACGCCAACGCTGGCAGGCCGTGCAGAAGCCAACAGCATCGTGAAGGTCTACGACCAGAACGGGTTGCTGGGCTCGGCACAGACCAACGCCAGTGGGCAGTGGAGCTTTACCCCGACCAGCAAATTGTCGGAAGGCGAGCACCGCTTCACGGTGACGGCGACGGACAAGGCGGGTAACGTCAGCGATCCGTCGAACACCTTTACCCTGACACTGGACTTTACCGCACCGGATGCCAGCAAAGTGGCGATCACCGGGGTAGACGACCAGGTGGGTGAACAGAAGGGCAACGTGGTTGCCGGTGGTACCACCGACGACAACCGTCCGACCATCAAGGGCACCGGGGCGGAAGCCGGTAACACCATTACGGTGTACAACGGCACCACCGTGATCGGTACTGCGCTGGTACAGGCGGACGGCACCTGGTCACTGAAACCGACCCTGCCACTGGCTGACGGTCTGGTGACCCTGACCGCTAAAGAAAGCGATCTGGTGGGCAATACCACTGTAGCGTCACCGGAATACGCGATCACCGTGATCACGGTACCGCCACAGGCTCCGACCATCACCAGTGTGGAAGATGATGTGGCACCGCACACCGGTGCATTGCAGAAGGGCGATATCACCAACGACAACACCCCAACCCTGAAGGGTTCGGCGTTGCCGGGCGGCACCGTGACCGTGTTCGACAACGGCACAGCGATTGGCAGCGTTAAGGCTGACAGCAACGGCGCGTGGACCTTCACGCCAGAGACGGCACTGAAAGACGGCAGCCATAACCTGACGGCGTCGGTCACCGACAGCATTGGCCAGGTCAGCCCGACCACCGGCGGCTTCGGTATCGTGATTGACACGCTGCCACCGGCTCCGGTAACCGGTCTGGTGGTCACCGATGACTACGGCGATGTACAGGGCCCATTGAGCGCGGGCAGCACCACCGATGACAATACGCCAACCTTCAGCGGCAAGGCGGAAGTCGGCAGCGTGGTTAACGTGCTGGACAACGGCAAGGTGATCGGCAGCACCACCACCGATGCCAACGGCAACTGGACCTTCACACCAAGCACCCCACTGGACAACGGGGCGCACGACTTCACCACCACGGTGACCGACGCGGCGGGCAACACCAGCGGCGAAGGGGAACACCTGGCGGTGACGGTAGATGCTATCAAAGGTCAGGTCCAACTGACCGGCTTGGTGGATGACGTGGGCAGCGTGCAGGGCACCATCGTGCAGAACGGCGTGACGGACGATACTCGTCCGACGCTGAACGGCACAGCGAAGGCCAACAGCGTGGTCACGGTCAGTGATGGTGGCAATGTGCTGGGCAGTGTGACCGCGGACAGCAACGGTAACTGGAGCTTTACGCCAAGTACCGATCTGGGCCAGGGCGCACACAGCCTGAGCGCCAGCGCCAAAGAGCCTGCGGGCGGTGTCAGCACCAGCGGTAGCTGGGCGTTTACCGTAGACTCGGTGGCCCCGAACGCGCCGTTTATCGACTCGGCCGCGGACGATGTGGGCAGCGTACAGCCGCAGAACATGCAGAGTGGCAGTGCGACAGACGATCCG
>NZ_JQEI01000070.1 GCF_000743355.1 Serratia sp. Ag1 | reverse complement strand
CTCAATGGCCCCTTTAATCAGGGTTCGACGCACCTCGTCGGACTCCGCCAGTTCCCAACCATCCCCGACCAGTGACAACTGTTCTGCCAGCCAGGGCAAGGTGCTGCTGTCAACCAGGTCAACCAGATACACCAGCAAGGGGGTCAGGTTGATGTCCGATAAGCGCTGGGCGAGTCCGGCAAGCGCCTTAAGGCTGATATCACTGTCAATCGGCGGAACCGGGATTAACTCAGCCATGGGCACTGCCTTTGAGGGTGATCGTGATGCCGGTGCAGACGGCCAGCTCAATCTCGCTGACCACCGTCAGCGCTGGTGCTGTCAATTCCACGTCATACACTCCGAGTTGCTTCAGTACCCTGACCAGTTCGCTGGGCACAATATCCCGCCCCAACCCTGCTGCACGCTCTGCCGCATAGCTCTCCGCAGCCGCTAACCCCGCTTTTTGGGTACTGTCAGCATTTTGCCCCTCATATAACGTCAGGATGGCGTCGATACGGTATCCCACTGGCACCGGCTGTTTGACCCACACTGTGTCGGTCAGGGGCCGCGCCTTTTCATCTGAACAGGTCGCGCTGACCAGTGCCAAAATGGTGTCATCCGGCAGGCCATTACGCATTAACGGGTAGAGGGCGACAGTGCCCGGCCTTGGCCTGCTGATACCGACATCAATAATGTCCTGATGGGCACTCATCGCATGAAACCGGTATGCCCCCCTCGAGCCTGCATTGCTGAAGGACTCGGGAGCCAGGCGAATACGCTCACGCAGGCGCTCGTTATCTTCCTGTTCCGCCCCACCGCTGGCCACCTGCGTATTGGTCACCTGCAGGTCGATATCATCCAGCGGGTCAAGCAAGGTACTGACCTGGGTCGGTTGCCAGCCATTCCCCATCGTGCCTGGCTCGGTGCAGGTGGCGCTGGTTGATGCCAGGGTCTGGCCCGCCACCAGAACAACGTCATTGTCTGTGGCAAAAATCACGCTGTCGGTGGCGCTGACGCGCGTTCCTGCGGGGATCAACACAGAGGTTGGCAGGGCAGTATCGATGCTGAACTGCAGCACGGTGTGTGCCGGTTGCGCCGACAGACGATAAACCCCGACCAGTTCGCCCAGGTAATCCAGCATCGGCTCACGGGCAAAGGCCACCAGGTTCTGCTCGGCGGCTTCCTGAATGGCGACACGTACCAGGTTTTCACGGTAGGCGAACAGGTTGATCAACAACCGTTCGGCTTGTGCCGGATAGAGCGTTTTACCGCTGTCGGCCTCGTACTTCGCCACCATTTCAGCCGTGATTTTGTCCGCATCACGTTCGATAAAGTCAGGTTTACTCAACGCCATAACAACTCCGTGGATTGTGTGACGCCCTCGGCACTTTTCCACTGCACCCGCAGCGTCAGATGCTCGGCATCAATCACCGGCTTGATCGAGACCAACTGACAGCGAGGCTCCCACTGTTTAATGGCCTCGACAGATTCCCGCACCACATGGGGAATGGCCCGGTCAACGGGGTGATCGATATAAAGATGCAGGTTACTGCCAAATTCTGGCCGATGCGGGTCGCTCCCCCTGGGCGTTCTCAGGATGATGAGAATGGCCTGGGCGATATCCTCCAGCCCCTGGACGGTTTCGCCAGGGCGCTGAAGGGCAGGTTGCCAAAATACGGAGTTCGTTTTCATGAGGGCAGTATTGCCCCCGGAGGGAATGACCGATATTAACGCCGTTTAAAAAGATTTGATTCAGTGACTGTGGTGGTTGGAGTTCTCGCCGTCTGACAACATGCTGCCGCTGGCGTGGGCATCACCAAGAATGTTCAGGTTGCCGGTGATGGTCGCTGCTGCACCGTCGCCGCCAGAGCCTTCCATCCCCCCTTCATAGGTCAGTTTCTTTTTCACCGTCAGGTTGCCCTGAATTTCAGCGTCGCCCGTGACTATCGTCTGGAGAGCATCGATGGTGGCCTGCTGGGCGGTGATATGCACATTGGCTTTGACGACGATCACGATATGTTGAATGCCGCCGTTGATGGTGAGGGTATGTGTCGCCCGGTCATAATAGAAGGCCGCTTCATCAGCATGGGTGGTGCCCCTGGTGTCTTTGTTATTGACCGGGGGCAGATCAACGCTGGAATACACCGCGCCCAGAATGACGCCGTCCTCACCGTTGGCATCAAGCAACACTTCGACCTGTTCGCCGATATCCGGCAACCAGTAGTCTTTAGTGTTCTGGGTGTTGCGTTGCAGCACATTGAGCCAATCCGTGCGCAGATTGTCGGCTTCAGGCAGGCGAACGCGTGCCCGAACCGTTTGAGGGTCAACTGCGCTGATGGTACCGACCTGCCGTGTTACGCCGCTCATTTCTTTTTCTCCTTTGTCACTGTGGAGGTTGAACCATCGGGTTTATACACCGTCAACGTCTGGGTCTTGCCCGCTTTTGATTTCGCCTTTCCCTGAGTCACCGGGCCGCGTGCCACCTCAAGTTCAGTCATATAGCCACCGCTGCGATCAACCGTATGGCGAGCAGTGGTGATCAACCAGGCACCGGATAACTGACCAAACCCAACCAGCTCAATTTTATTGCCAGCCGTCAGTGAGGGCGCTCCCATCAATGTCAGGGAGCCGTTCTGCTGGTATTCGTTATGTTTGGCCAGAGCCGACTCAGCCTTTATCTGGGCACTGGCCGTATCTGCCGCTCGGCTGTTGAGCTTGAGCGTATCGGCACTGGTGGTTTTCCCGTTCTTGGTTTGTTTGGTCACTTCATGCGTGCCACCCTCCGCCTCATAGACAATCAGCTTCTTGCTGCTGCTTTTCTGGTGTTTCACCTTGGCCGACTTGTAAATCCGGTTGATGGTGTCGCGCAGGGAGAACTGGGCCACATCCTGCGGCTTAAGTTGCTTGACCGGCTCCAGGCTGCGCAAGGTGGCCAGATGGGAGAAAATCAACTGGTCGCTCACCACCTTCACCGCATAGCCGTACTCGCTGGCCAGGCGTTTCAGAAACCCCACATCGGTCTCTGAATATTGGGTCACCCGGTCAATGGTGATGGCTTCGATACTGCCAACCAGCTTCAGCTGGTGCTTTTTGGCAATGCGGCTGGCGATGGCCGCCAGCGTGGTCTTCTCAAACGCCCGACTGGAGGGGGTACGCAGCGCCTGGTTAACCGAGGTGGCCACCCCCCGAATGGAAACCGTACTGGGCGGGCCACTGACTTCAATCTCATCAATAGAAAAGACGCCGCAGGAAAGCAGCTTCTCCCCCCGATAGCCGAGTTTGAGCGTCAGCGTATCGCCTTTACCCGGATACCACTTGTCCATCCAGCGTCCCTCGGTATCTTCCAGGTCGACCTCAATGGCATCGGACTCATTCTTGATGTTGTCGCTGTAACTGACTCTCGTCACGTAAGGCGCGATATCGCTGGTGATATTCTTCTGCAGGTACCACAGGGTGAAGGTGGGCTGCAAAACCTCGCTGACACCGGTGATGGCCTCAACGGTGGTCTGTGATGGGGTTACCTCAGCCATGGTGGGGTGTCCTCCGACAGCGTGTTATCGTCGGCCTCAATCACGGGGATCAGCAGCAGAATGCTGGAAGGCAGCACTGGCGTGATGGCCACATGGGGATTGGCCGCAATGATGCGGGGGTAGCCCAGCGGGTCGTGGTAGTAACGGTACGCCAACTGATCCCAGCGCTCGCCTTCTTTGGTGATGTGCTCAAGAAACATCAGAGGCTCCTCACGGTAATTTTTGCGGCCATTTCGCTCAGCGTCGGTGACACCTGGGTCAAGGTGGTGCTGGCGGCATTCAACTGCCCGGAAACGGTACCCAGGGCGGCGGCAATATTGTTGCTGTCAACGGACGCGAGCGCCCCTTGTGCCTGCTGGATAGTGGTGGCGGCCTGTCCCGTTGCACGACTCAACGTGATGGCCCCCGGCAACGCCTCCCCGAGGGCTGAAAACGCAGAAGAACTTTTTCCCAGCGGCCCAGCCACGGTGTTCAACTGGCTCAACAGCCCAGGGACACGGGTCAAGGCGACAGTGGGGTTATCCTTCATTTTCTGGGCGATACGCACGGCACTCATCGCCCCCTGCAGCGCGGACTGCGCCTGTTTTGCGTAGTTCACGCCCTCCCGGACGTAGCTTGCGACACCTGAAGGAGACGGCACCGCGCCGGTTAGCGTACCCGTGCCGGGCACCGCCGTTTTGATTGCCGGAGGCTTGAGCGGGTTTTTCGGGTCGCCGATATACTCCCGCAGCGAGACGGTGGCCGTGAGCGCCCACACGTTGCCGGTGGTGTCCGTCTGTTGGCTCACGGCAGTCACCTCGGTGATCACAAACCAGCCGCGATAATCCCCGTTGCCAAACACCAGCGCCAGTGCCTGATGCGCTTTCATGGCGGTACGCAGCCTGGCCAGTTCGACATCCGGCACACAATAGTGCTGATGAAAGGCCAGGCTTATCTGGATCTCGTCGAGCTTTTCCCCCACGAACTGCAGACCCGGCTTGCCTTCAATTGTAGTGGATCAGTAATGCCGGACACCTCAATAGCCTGTTAATTTAATGACAGCCAATTGAGGTAATTGATAATGACTCAACCTAAACAGACCAAACGCCGTTTTTCTCCTGAATTCAAACTGGAAGCTATTGAGCAGGTCGTTAAGTATCAGCGGTCAACCATCGAGGTTGCACGCGCTCTGGAGTTGGACCCCAGCCAATTGCGTAAATGGATACGCCAGTACAAAGAAGAAGTCAGCGGGGTGACGCCGGACAATCCTGCACTGACACCAGAGCAACGTGAAATCCAGTCGCTCAGAGCGCAGATTAAACGGCTGGAAATGGAAAAAGAAATACTAAAGCAGGCAGCCGTGTTGATGAGCGAGCTCCCCATCAAATCTTTGCGTTAATCACACGGCTGAAAACAAAATGGTCGGTGGTCGAATTGTGCC
>NZ_JQEI01000069.1 GCF_000743355.1 Serratia sp. Ag1 | reverse complement strand
AAATTCATTAAACCACTACAATAATGTGTATGTGCTGACCAGCCTGATCATCATGAAGAACATAGCAACGGAGGTGTGTATCACCGAACCCCATTCGCTTCATGTAATCGTCAGCAATTCGTTTCCATTGTTCGTTGGTAAGAGATTCTCCTTGGGGTAATCGAAGTGAATTGTGCCAAATAGGTTTCTGGACATCTGGCCGAAGCTGTTTGCTGCGATCAAACTCAGCGACCAGTTCAAGAGCAGAGTCGCCCAGCATATTGCCCCCGATTACGACTGGATCGCATTTATGATGTGCTCCCGGTTTCAATGCATACTGGGCCACACCAGCGAAGCTCTTACCCCTTTTGATCTTCTGCATACCCTTCATCAGGTTTGCTCCAGATCTCTGTATTTAACAGGTTTTGGCGAAGCTCTTTAATTAATCTGCTAACAGCAAATAGTTCAGTGTGAGTAAGCCTGCTGTCTTTGTTCTTGTTATCAATATGTAGAGCAATGCGATTTAACTTCTGATTAATCTCGCCCAAAGTCTTCCATGTACTTAGGTTGATCGGTGGCACAATAGTGGGGAGCTTCTGTAACGAGGCCATACGTAACCATTTGCCTTTGGGTGTAGAACCGCGTTTAGTGTTGAGCAGGTGAAGTTCTGTGTCATTAAGCCGAACACTAACTCAGTGAGTTCTCAGCATTTGTGGTATCAAGGTAGTAACGTTTGAAGATTTTTCTATTACAGGCGTAGTACTTGTTCCAATGTGAAATATCGGTAATTTTTTTCCATATGAACTCCTTTTCATATTTGAAATTGAAGGTTTAATTAAGGTTTATTTTGGTTTTGATTATTTGTCAAGAGCGATTTGGATTGCTCTTATTGAACCAAGATTACAATTTTTATTATTGCATAGGTACATGAAGATGATGTATATGTTATTTATAGATTCTATGCAATATAGTTATTGGTTTTTTTTGATTTAATACTGGGCTTTAACAAACCCAGTATTAAATAATAATCTACAGTTAACTTAATGCAGTAAGTAACCTTTCAGAACTTAAATGATTTATCTGATTGGTTAAGAGGGTGTTTTTTGTCTTGAATATCAATCATATATTGTCTAATTCTCCTTTATCCCAATCATTGCGTCCATAAAAACAACCAAATAGGTAGTAAATAATATTTAATTTATGCATCAACCTAAATAAAGTGATTATTTCACTATTTATTTCAAGAATTGTTTTGCATTCGAAGTCTTTTTCATTAGGTGCATCATTAATCCCTTTATTAAATCTAAATAAAACTTCTTGACTTAATTCATTATACTCCCAGTTATTATGTGCGATAGAATTTCTAATCTTATTAGAGATGATCTTCAGGTCCTTCTCAAAGTAGCTTCCCTTCATGAAGCGTGCCTTCATTCCAAGATCAAGCTCTGAGAATTCGGCAATGTTATTTATGAATACCTTCCCTTTCCTTGTCCTCACATAATTCATTTTGAAAGTGTCATAATTATCACTTTCTTCAATGTTTCTTAATCCGACAATAAGAACATATTGTTTTGATATAACTTCGGTCAAGTCTTTGTATATATTAAGAATAACCTCAACCTTTTCGCTAACTAAACGTAGTGGCGATTTTCCTTTCTTATAATTAGTACTACTATAATCCGAAAGGAAAATGGATGGCCTAAAAAATTCCTCATTGGAATATATGTTGGAGTAGATCTTGTTTGTTGTTTTTATGGAGTCTTTTAAATGCCTATTATTAGATAAGTATGAATGAAACTCACATAGTTTCTCTTTTTTTAAACCTGATAAATAGGATGATAGTTCTTTTATATCATGGTCAGGTTTCATACCTTTATTTAAGGCAATTGATATACCGAATAGTGTTTTGTAAAATATAATATCAACATCTCTTGAAGTTATATAATCAATAACAGAAATACTATCAATGTAGTTTGAATCCACACCGATTACAATATCGAAATCTTCACGCAATAATGTCCTTGAAGTATGATACAACTCCTTAATCTTGCTGTTTTTATAGAAATTGAAAAGGCTCTGAAGTACTAAAATATGTTCACTGTAGAAGTTAAGTTCACTGGTTACAACCTTGAAATGTTCAATGTTATAACCTTCTTTTAATCCAAGACATGCAATATTGAAAGGAGTGAAAGGAGACCAGCCATTAGTTAGTAAGGCTGGGAAATCCAAATGTAACCTAATTGATTTTACATTAAATATATCTTTATTTTTTCGCCCGACTGCAGTGACATTTTTCAATATTCGATTTGTAGACCGTATTGGATCAATCTCAATTGAGAGAACACCACTACAGTGCGGGCAGCAAAAGCCGAACACTTGTGGTGTGTTTTTGTTTGATAACCCTATGCTGCAATTAAAAACATCCTTGCAAAAATCACATTCTAACTGACCTAAATCCCAATTCATAAATTTTATCCTAATAAAAAAATGGCAATTGATGCATTTCTAATGGTCATATACAAACATGTTAAAACAATTATTATAAGCTATAGTTGAGGGGAAAGTAATGCATAAATTATACCTACTGGATTGTTCTTTATTATGTGAGTAATTTTTGGCTTAGGTTGTAATTCTATTGTTAGATAACTAGGCTGTGTCCCTTAATT
>NZ_JQEI01000068.1 GCF_000743355.1 Serratia sp. Ag1 | reverse complement strand
GATTTTGTGATCCACTACACCTCGATCGCCGGTGAGTCCCTGAAAGCCAGCCGCATGGAACTCTATGGTCAGGGGATGGAGACCTATGCGGTAGGCAGAACCCTGGCCGCGCCGGTGGTCAAGGCGGTGACGCAATACGCCTCGTTTGAATCCCAACTGCGTGATATCAGCGTGACCGGTGATCTGGATGCGAGGCAAGAGCGGGCGATTGGTACTGCCATTCGTCAGGCCGCACTCAAGGTCAATCAGGCACAGGAAGCCCTGCTGGGTGGTGTCGGTCAGTTGGTAGCAGATGGGATGGCACCGGAACAGGCATCACAGTTTGCGGGCATGTTAGGTAAAACAGCCACCGCGACCAAAGCAGACATGACCGACCTGGCCAAGATGACGTTTGCTTTTAGCGACGCATTAAAAATCACTGATGCCAAAGAGTTGGAGCAGGCATTCGGTATGGCTGCTACCGGGGCAAAGTTGGGTTCCTTTGAACTGAAGGACATGGCCAAAGCCCTGCCAGGGTTGGCGAAGTCCTTTGCAGCGCGGGGAATTGTCGGCAAGGAGGCCATTACGCAGATTGTCGCCAGTCTGGAAGTAGCCAAAGGCAGTGGCTCGGCAGAAGAAGCCGTCACCAATATGAACAACTGGTTGGCTGCCATGGGTCGTGGCGACACGGTTCAGAAGTATGCAAAAGCAGGTATTGATTACCAAAGTTCCATGCAGAACTATGTCGCGCAAGGGGTCTCACAGTACGAAGCCTCATTGATGATCGCCAACCGGTTTATTGACGGTAAAGGGCAAGCCTTCTTGAAGCAATGGCAGGCGGCAGGAGCAAAAGGCGATCAGGAAGGCCAGCAAAAGCTGATGGAGTCGTTTGGTCTGGCTGAAGTGTTTAGCGATATCCAGACGGTTAATCACCTGCTATCTATGCGCCAGGGCTGGGATAAATACTTATCCAGCAAACAGGAGATGAACAGCCCTGAAGCGAAAAACACCATTTCAAAAGATGCGGATAAACAGAATGACACACTGGAAAACCGATGGCGTCGAACTCAGTTAAGTTTCAATGACAGCATGCTGAGCCTTGGTGAAGCCCTCCGTCCCGCCTTGATACAATTGGCCGACACGTTGATCCCGATTATCGACAGTGCCGCCAAATGGATCGCCGCCAACCCGGAACTGGTGAGCGGCACCATCAAACTGGTGGGTGCGTTGCTCACCTTCAAAATGGCTACCATCGGGTTAAAGCTGGGGCTTAACCTGTTGCTTTCCCCGTTCGTCAGCGTCTGGAAGAGCGCCATGCTGTTGCGCTCAAACTGGCTGCTGCTCAGAACGGCCTTGGGTGATGGAGGGAGACTGCGCTGGCTGGCGTCAGGGTTCAGCCGCCTGGCAACGGGGGCCAGATGGCTTGCGGGGATATTCTCCGGGGGATTGTTTCGGGGCATCACGACCGTTGGTCGCGCCTTGCTCTGGATCGGGCGTGCCTTGCTGATGAACCCGATTGGGATTGCCATCACCGTTATCGCTGGCGGCGCGTACCTGATTTACCGTAACTGGGGGGCCATCAGTCGCTGGTTCAAACAGCGTTGGATGGAAGTCAAAGAAGCGTTCAATGGCGGTATTGCGGGCGTGGGCAAGCTCCTCATCAACTGGTCGCCGTTGGGCATCCTGTATACCGTGTTTTCCGGGGCGCTGAAGTACCTCGGCATCGATCTCCCTGCCAAGTTTACCGAGTTTGGTGGCCAGATGATTGATGGCCTGGTGAATGGCATCAAGAAAAAGTGGGAGGATGTGAAAGGTGCGATCACCGACATGGGCACCGGCATCAAAGACTGGTTCGCGGAAAAGCTGGACATCCACTCACCCAGCCGGGTCTTTATGGGGTTTGGTGACAACATTGCCCAGGGTGCTGTGATTGGCCTGCAGCGTTCTACCCCCCTTGCGGCTCTAGCTGGCCAACGTCTGGCACAGGAAATGACCCCGGAAGTTCCCCGTATTCCGGCCCTGGATATCCTGGCCGCAGGTTATGCCGGACGTGGTCCCGCCACAGCCGGTGCGGGCGTATCATCAGGAGTTACCGTCAGCTTCAATCCGCAGATTTACCTCAATGGTAGAGAAACTTCGGCACCGCCCGATATCGCCAAGGCCCTGAACCTGAGCCTGCGCGACCTGGAGAAAATGCTGGAGCGTATCGTGGCCCAGCAACAGCGCCGGGGGTACAACTGATGTTTGCCGTGTTGGGAAATATTGAGTTTGAGCTGATCACCTATTGGGACGGCTTCGAGGCGACGTTCGGCGTCGACTATGCAGAGCACGCCCGCATTGAAGGCAAGCCGGGTCTGCAGTTCGTGGGGGAAAAGCTCGACGAGATCCAGATAAGCCTGGCCTTTCATCAGCACTATTGTGTGCCGGATGTCGAACTGGCCCGGCTGCGTACCGCCATGAAAGCGCATCAGGCACTGGCGCTGGTGTTTGGCAACGGGGATTATCGCGGCTGGTTTGTGATAACCGACGTGACTGCCGTGAGCCAACAGACAGACACCACCGGCAACGTGTGGGCGCTCACGGCCACGGTTTCACTACGGGAATACATCGGTGACCCGAAAAACCCGCTCAAGCCTCCAGCAGTCAAAACGGCGTTGCCAGGTACGGGCACGGTAACCGGCGCGGTACCAGCCCCTTCCGGTGTTGCACTCTACGTCCGGGAGGGTGTGAACTACGCCAAACAGGCACAGTCCGCGCTGCAGGGCGCGATGAGTGCCGTGCGTATCGCCCAGAAGATGAAGGATAACCCCACCGTCGCCTTGACCCGCGTCCCTGGGTTGTTGAGTCAGTTGAACACCGTGGCCGTGCCGCTGGGAAAAAGTTCTTCTGCGTTTTCAGCCATCGGTGAGGCGCTGCCGGGGGCCATCACGCTCAGTCGAGCCACGGGACAGGCCGCCACCACTATCCAACAGGCACAAGGGGCGCTCGCGTCAGTTGACAGCAACAATATTGCTGCTGCACTGGGTACCGTCTCCGGGCAGTTGAATGCCGCCAGCACCACCTTGACCCAGGTGTCGCCGACGCTGAGCGAGATGGCCGCAAAAATTACCGTGAGGAGCCTCTGATGTTTCTTGAGCACATCACCAAAGAAGGCGAACGCTGGGATCAGTTGGCGTACCGTTACTACCACGACCCTCTGGGGTATCCCCGTATCATTGCGGCCAATCCCCATGTGGCCATCACGCCGGTGCTGTCTTCCGGCATTCTGCTGCTGATCCCCGTGATTGAGGCCGACGATAACACGCTGTTGGAGGACACCCCACCATGGCTGAGGTAACCCCATCACAAACCACCGTTGAGGCCATCACCGGTGTCAGCGAGGTTTTGCAGCCCACCTTCACTTTGTGGTACCTGCAGAAGAATATCACCAGTGATATCGCGCCTTACGTGACGCGTGTTAGTTACAGCGACAACATCAAGAATGAATCCGATGCCATTGAGGTTGACCTGGAAGATACCGAGGGACGCTGGATGAGTAAGTGGTATCCGGGCAAAGGCGATACGCTGACGCTCAAACTCGGCTATCGGGGGGAGAAGCTGCTTTCCTGCGGCGTCTTTTCTATTGATGAGATTGAAGTCAGTGGCCCGCCCAGTACGGTTTCCATTCGGGGGGTGGCCACCTCGGTTAACCAGGCGCTGCGTACCCCATCCAGCCGGGCGTTTGAGAAGACCACGCTGGCGGCCATCGCCAGCCGCATCGCCAAAAAGCACCAATTAAAGCTGGTTGGCAGTATCGAAGCCATCACCATTGACCGGGTGACACAATATTCAGAGACCGATGTGGGGTTTCTAAAGCGCCTGGCCAGCGAGTACGGCTATGCGGTGAAGGTGGTGAGCGACCAGTTGATTTTCTCCCATCTGGCCACCTTGCGCAGCCTGGAGCCGGTCAAGCAGCTTAGGCCACAGGATGTGGCACAGTTCTCCCTGCGCGATACCATCAACCGGATTTACAAGTCGGCCAAGGTGAAACACCAGAAAAGCAGCAGCAAGAAGCTGATTGTCTATGAGGCGGAGGGTGGCACGCATGAAGTGACCAAACAAACCAAGAACGGGAAAACCACCAGTGCCGATACGCTCAAGCTCAATAGCCGAGCGGCAGATACGGCCAGTGCCCAGATAAAGGCAGAGTCGGCGCTGGCCAAACATAACGAATACCAGCAAAACGGCTCCCTGACATTGATGGGAGCGCCCTCACTGACGGCTGGCAATAAAATTGAGCTGGTTGGGTTTGGTCAGTTATCCGGTGCCTGGTTGATCACCACCGCTCGACACACTGTTGATCGCAGCGGCGGCTATATGACTGAACTTGAGGTGGCACGCGGCCCGGTAACCCAGGGAAAGGCGAAATCAAAAGCGGGAAAAACCCAGACGTTGACGGTGTATAAACCCGATGGTTCAACCTCCACAGTGACAAAGGATAAAAAGAAATGAGCGGCGTAACACGGCAGGTCGGTACCATCAGCGCAGTTGACCCTCAAACGGTTCGGGCACGTGTTCGCCTGCCTGAAGCCGACAATCTGCGCACGGATTGGCTCAATGTGCTGCAACGCAACACCCAGAACACGAAAGACTACTGGTTGCCCGATATCGGCGAACAGGTCGAAGTGTTGCTCGATGCCAACGGTGAGGACGGCGTCATTCTGGGCGCGGTGTATTCCAGCGTTGATCTGCCCCCGGTCAATAACAAAGACGCCAGGGGCACCACCCATGCTGATGAAGCGGCCTTCTATTATGACCGGGCGACACATACCCTCACCATCAACGGCGGCATTGAACATATCGTGATCGCCGTCAAAGCCAATGTGCATATCACCGCCCAGCAGGCCACCGTCGATGCTCTCCAGACGATAGTCACGGGCGACGCTGAAATTCAGGGCAACCTGACGGTGAAAAAGAAACTGACTTATGAAGGGGGTATGGAAGGCTCTGGCGGCGACGGTGCAGCAGCGACCATCACCGGCAACCTGAACATTCTCGGTGATGCCCACGCCAGCGGCAGCATGTTGTCAGACGGCGAAAACTCCAACCACCACAGTCACTGAATCAAATCTTTTTAAACGGCGTTAATATCGGTCATTCCCTCCGGGGGCAATACTGCCCCCATGAAAACGAACTCCGTATTTTGGCAACCTGCGCTTCAGCGTCCTGGCGAAACCGTCCAGGGGCTGGAGGATATCGCCCAGGCCATTCTCATCATCCTGAGAACGCCCAGGGGGAGCGATCCGCATCGGCCAGAATTTGGCAGTAACCTGCATCTTTATATCGATCACCCCGTTGACCGGGCCATTCCCCATGTGGTGCGGGAATCTGTCGAGGCCATAAAACAATGGGAACCTCGCTGTCAGTTGGTCTCGATCAAGCCGGTGATTGATGCCGAGCATCTCACGCTACGGGTGCAGTGGAAAAGTGCAGAAGGCGTAACACAATCCACGGAGTTGTTATGGCGTTGAGTAAACCTGACTTTATCGAACGTGATGCAGACAAAATCACGGCTGAAATGGTGGCGCAGTACGAGGCAGACAGCGGTAAAACGCTCTATCCGGCACAAGCCGAACGGTTGTTGATCAACCTGTTCGCCTACCGTGAAAACCTGGTACGCGTCGCCATTCAGGAAGCCGCCGAGCAGAACCTGGTGGCCTTTGCCCGTGAGCCGATGCTGGATTACCTGGGCGAACTGGTCGGGGTTTATCGTCTGTCGGCGCAACCAGCACACACCGTGCTGCAGTTCAGCATCGATACTGCCCTGCCAACCTCTGTGTTGATCCCCGCAGGAACGCGCGTCAGCGCCACCGACAGCGTGATTTTTGCCACAGACAATGACGTTGTTCTGGTGGCGGGCCAGACCCTGGCATCAACCAGCGCCACCTGCACCGAGCCGGGAATAATGGGAAATGGCTGGCAACCGACCCAGGTCAGTACCTTGCTTGACCCGCTGGATGATATCGACCTGCAGGTGATCAATACGCAGGTGGCCAGCGGAGGGGCGGAACAGGAAGATAACGAGCGCCTGCGTGAACGTATTCGCCTGGCTCCCGAGTCCTTCAGCAATGCTGGCTCCAAGGGAGCATACCGGTTTCATGCGATGAGTGCCCATCAGGACATTATTGATGTCGGTATCAGCAGGCCAAGGCCGGGCACTGTCGCCCTCTACCCGTTAATGCGTAATGGCCTGCCGGATGACACCATTTTGGCACTGGTCAGCGCGACCTGTTCAGATGAAAAGGCGCGGCCCCTGACCGACACAGTGTGGGTCAAACAGCCGGTGCCAGTGGGATACCGTATCGACGCCATCCTGACGTTATATGAGGGGCAAAATGCTGACAGTACCCAAAAAGCGGGGTTAGCGGCTGCGGAGAGCTATGCGGCAGAGCGTGCAGCAGGGTTGGGGCGGGATATTGTGCCCAGCGAACTGGTCAGGGTACTGAAGCAACTCGGAGTGTATGACGTGGAATTGACAGCACCAGCGCTGACGGTGGTCAGCGAGATTGAGCTGGCCGTCTGCACCGGCATCACGATCACCCTCAAAGGCAGTGCGCATGGCTGAGTTAATCCCGGTACCTCCGATTGACATTGATATCAGCCTGAAGGCGCTGGCCGGACTCGCCCAGCGCTTATCGGACATCAACCTGACCCCCTTGCTGGTGTATCTGGTTGACCTGGTCGACAGCAGCACCTTGCCCTGGCTGGCAGAGCAGTTGTCACTGGTGGGGGATGGTTGGGAACTGGCGGAGTCCGACGAGGTGCGTCGAACTCTGATTAAAGGGGCCATTGAG
>NZ_JQEI01000067.1 GCF_000743355.1 Serratia sp. Ag1 | reverse complement strand
GGCCAGCCGCAGCGTGGTGGTCAAACCCGGCACCGCAGCCTCGCTGGATATGCCGATGGAAAAGGAGGCGAAGTTTGTCGCCGTGGTCGGTCTGTTCCGCCACCCGGATATGGACAAAAACCACTGGCGTCTGCTGCTGACTCGTGATGATTTAGATCCCGATAAACCGCGCACCATTGAGCTGAGTAATAACGGTTTGACGCTGCGTGCAGAGAAAAAGTGATGCCACACCGTCACGCGCCTTCACTGTATGAGCAACTGCTGGGCAACTTCGCCAGTGGCCTGGAGCTGCATGCGGTCAGCGAAGAGGAACAGGTCATCCTGTCGGTCCTCGACAACATGCAGCGTATTCTCAACTGCCGCGCGGGGACGCTCAGCCATCTGCCGGATTACGGCCTGCCAGACATGAGCAAAATCCTGCAAGGTATGCCCGGTACGGCCCACTCGCTGCTGGTCACCCTGTCCGATACCTTGCTGAAATATGAGCCGCGCCTGAAAAGCCTGACCGTGGTGCTGCTGCCGCAAACTACGCCGGGGTATCTGGAGTACGGCATCGATGCCGAGTTGAAAGGGCGCGGGCTGGTGCGGTTTGGTACCGCGTTTATGCCGGAAGGCCAGGTGATTATCCGCCATTTGAAACAGCAGAACTACGTCTGAACATCCTCTTCACGATTTAACTCAACCGTGACACACTGATAAAACCGCAGGAAAACATGCCATGCTGTCACTTCCCGTCTGGTTCTCCGACGCCTTTGGTCATCTGGAAAAACAGGACGCTGATGCCCTGAAACATCTCTGGGAAACGGAGCCGGTGCTGCGAGAAGCGGCTGCTCGGCTGGATACCCTCAACCCCGCACTGCATCCATCAACACACTGTCCGTGCTGTGGCAGTGAGCACTATGTACGCAACAGCCGCGACTGGGAATACCGCTGTCTGGATTGCCTGCGGCAGAGTTCCCCGGCAACGGGAACCCCGTTTGCGGACGGTAATCCCCCCCTTTTTA
>NZ_JQEI01000066.1 GCF_000743355.1 Serratia sp. Ag1 | reverse complement strand
GGACACTGCCAGGCATCAAATCAGCAGAAGGCCATCCGCAAGGATGGCCTTTTTGCGTTTACAACACAGCACCCAAGTTTAACAGCCTTACTTATTCCCTTGTTTGCTTAGCCACTGAGTAATAAATATGGCGATCTCTTCTGGCTGATTGATATCTAATTGATGCACCATACCTTCTATCTTTCTATCGCTAGCCACAGCAATAACATATTGATCCAGCATACTTTCAAGCGGTTTCCCCACTTCTTCGCGATAAAGAACGATTTTACTGATCGGCTCATGTTTGAATCCTTCCACCAGAATTAAATCGACTTTGCTACTGTCAAACCTGCTGGCTAAATACATTAAGTCCAGCGGTTGCTGTTCGGGTGTTTCTGCCATCAGTGCCCAACGCCTATCACTAGCCACCAACGTTTGGCTGGCACCGGCCTTGCGTAGCTCGTAGCTGTCTTTGCCTGGTGTATCGATATCCATCTCATGATGAGTATGTTTAATCAGACCAACTCGTACCCGTTGCTGTATCAACAGCGGGATTAATTGCTTAAGTAGCGTCGTTTTTCCTGTACCACTGTAAGCAGCGATCGCGAGTAAAGGCGTTAACGAACTAACCATCAATGGCCCCTTTTTCTTGCAACCATTGTTGGCAATCTTCGGGCGTATTTAAATTGCGGAATGCCTGTTGCTGATTATTGAATATAACCTGCTGCGCTTCTATAGCCTCCATAAACAGCATCAGCTTGCGCTCGCCGTTAGCCAGATAATCCGTCAAGTTGTCCAATAGGCTGGTATGAAGTAACGCTAACGTGGGATGTGGGCGTTCACCATCGCTGGCATAAGCAGCCAGAGCTGTACCTTTATGTTGCCAGAGCTGCGCAACCAAGTTGTGAGGAAGGTCTGGCACATCACAAGGGGCGCAAACAATCCATTCAGTATGGGCATAGTGGAGCCCTGCTAATATACCGGCTAACGGGCCGGGGAAGTCAGCCGTCAGGTCGCTTACTACAGGTAAGCCGCTTTCTCTGTAACGTTGCTGATTGCGGTTTGCGCTGATGATCAGGTTACCAACTTGCGGAGCTAACCGGGCCAACACGTGCTGGTACAATGCCTTATCACCCAGTTGAGTCAGGCCTTTATCTTCGCCCGCCATGCGGGTAGAACGCCCGCCAGCCAGAATAACGCCGATTATTTCTTTATGCATAGTCCATCACTCTGCTCCATCGCTAATGCACTGATTGTAGCGCTAATCCTGCTTAGATAGGGGGATTTACCTTTATTGACAAGCTGGTTCTTTCACTGGGTGAGTAAGCCTGTTACTTTGTGAGTTTATTCACTTCACTGGATGATATTGGTATGAAAACGCATCGCGTAAACGAGTTGATTGAGCTGCTCCACCCAGCATGGCAACAGGATCCAGACCTCAATCTGATTCAGTTTCTGCAAAAGCTGGCGCAGGAGGCGGGTTTTCAAGGTGACTTGGCAGATTTAAGCGATGATATCTTGATTTATCATCTTAAAATGCGCGGTAGTGCTGGCACAGAACAGATCCCTGGCCTGAAGAAAGACTACGAAGAAGATTTCAAAACCGCATTGCTGCGTGCTCGCGGTGTTATTAAAGACTAAGGCGGTCATCCTGCGATGATGATTGGTGCTACTATTTCTCATACTTGTGTGCTGTCATCTGGCGAACTGAATGGCTGTTATGAATAACTCTGCTTTTAATTTTGCGACCCTTTCTCCGGATCTGATTATGGATGCTTTGGAAAGGGTGGGTTTGCGTGTTGATTCTGGGCTAACGGCGCTGAACAGTTACGAAAACCGCGTTTATCAGTTTATGGATGAAGATCGTCAGCGTTACGTGGTGAAGTTTTATCGGCCAGAACGTTGGAGTGCGGAGCAAATCGGTGAAGAGCACCAGTTTGCTCTTGAGCTATCCCAGGCTGAAATCCCGGCGGTTGCGCCGTTGGTATTGCACGGTAATACCCTACATACTCATGCGGGGTTCTTTTTTACCGTATTTCCCAGTGTGGGTGGGCGTCCATATGAGATTGACAGTCTTGAGCAACTGGAATGGGTTGGGCGTTTTCTTGGCCGTATTCATCAGGTGGGGCGCAAAAGTTTATTTGCAGAGCGCCCGACTATCGGTGTTGAAGAGTATCTCACCGTTCCGCGGCAGGTTTTGGCAAACAGCGTTTTGGTACCCAAGGCCCAGCTCGATGCTTTTTTAAACGCCATGGATAATCTGATTGCTATCATCAAGCAGCATTGGCAGTTGGATTGGCAACCGCTACGGTTGCACGGTGATTGCCATCCGGGCAATATTCTGTGGCGTGATGGGCCATTGTTTGTTGATTTGGACGATGCGCGTAATGGGCCTGCGGTGCAGGATCTGTGGATGCTATTACATGGTGAACGTCACGATCGGTTGATGCAGTTGGATATTTTGCTGGAAGCCTACGGCGAATTTGCCGAATTCGATCAGCGTGAATTGGCGTTAATTGAGCCGCTACGGGCGATGCGCATGGTGTATTACCTGGCATGGGTTGCACGCCGCTGGCAGGATCCGGCATTCCCCAAAAGTTTTCCGTGGATGGCGGAGTCTGATTTTTGGTTGTCTCAGACTACGGCATTTACCGAGCAGGTTAAGCTGTTGCAGGAACCCCCTCTGCAGCTGATGCCAATGTATTGAAGCTTTAATATAATGGAGAGTTTAGTTTTATGAAGAAAATATGGTTGGCACTCGTTGGCATGATGATGGCATTTAGTGCCTCGGCAGTGCAATTCAGCGACGGCGCTCAGTATGTCACTTTGGATAAACCTGTTACCGGTGAACCACAGGTATTGGAGTTCTTCTCATTCTACTGCCCACACTGCTACCAGTTTGAAGAGATTTATCATGTTTCTGATAATGTGAAGAAAATCTTGCCTGCTGGCACCAAAATGACCAAGTATCATGTGGAATTCCTAGGGCCATTGGGTAAGCAGATGACTCAGGCATGGGCTGTAGCGATAGCCTTAGGTGTCGAGGATAAAATCACTCCGCTGATGTTTGACGCTGTACAGAAAACCCAAACGGTACAAACTCCAGATGATATTCGTAATGTTTTCGTGAAGGCGGGTGTTAGCGCGGAAGATTATGACGCGGCCTTGAATAGTTTTGTCGTGAAATCTTTGGTGGTTCAGCAACAAAAAGCGGCTGAAGATCTGCAACTGCGTGGTGTGCCAGCCATGTTTGTTAACGGCAAATACATGGTAAAGCCTGATGGTTTAGATACCAGCTCAATGGAAGCTTATGTAAAGCAATTTGCTGAAGTCGTTAAATTCCTGAGTGAAAAGAAATAACGTTTAAGCCTGATTGAGATAAAAAGCGCCGGTTAATCCGGCGTTTCTTTAGCGCTGTTGATGCTTGAGTTTATCCAGTAGACGATCTTTTTCCTGCCACAAAGTATTCAACCAAAGCTGGAAGTTGTGTTTGAACTCCTTGTCGTTGAAGTAATCCCCGTGTAGGGATTCATCTATGGGCAAGCATTCTACTCTTACCACGATGCATTTCAGGCGGCCACTCAGCATATCGATAAACGGGTGTTCCTGATTATCAGGATAGAGCAGTGTAACATTTAATACTTTATCAAACTGATTGCCGAGCGTGCTGAGGGTAAAGGCAATGCCGGCGGCTTTAGGTGCCAGTAAATTGCGATAAGGCGAGCGTGTTTTGATTTTTTTCGCTTCGGTAAACCGCGAGCCCTCAACGAAATTGACGATGGTTGTTGGGCGCTGGCGAAACTTCTCACAGGAGTGACGTGTTGTTTCGAGATCCTTCCCGCGTTTTTCCGGATGTTTTAACAAATAGGATCGCGAATAGCGTTTCATGAATGGCATATCCAATGCCCAACAGGCCAAGCCGACGAAGGGGATCCAGGCTAATTGCTGCTTGAGGAAATACTTGTTCATCGGAATGTGATTACGGAAAAGTACACACAAGACAACAATGTCCGCCCAGCTTTGATGATTGCCGATCAGCAGATACCAATTCTTTTTTTCTAACCCACTCAACCCGTCAACATCCCATCGTATATTTGGGTTAACTTTGAGCAACCAAGCCAGGCTTTGGCACCAACACCACATAATATAATCAGCAAAGGTGGAGATTGCTCGCCAGACTGCGGGAATAGGAACCAGCAACTTAATCACACCAACCAACACGATTGGAAGAGAGCATAGCGCTGTCACCAGAATGGCAAGCACTGCAGAAATAATAAAGATTACAGGGGATAACAGTTTTGGCATGAGTTAAGTACTACGGTTAATGAAAACATCGATACATACGCCAGTAAGAAAGCAAAATATTTTAACAGAAACCGGGGGAGGTTAATGCTACTAAAAATCAGTGTTTTGACCGCAAAGAAATAGCCAGGCATTTCTGCTTTACAGGGATCTCTAATCCTGTTGTTTGGCAATTGGCTACTAACATTTGATTTAAGTTATATCCACAAATATTTCATAAAGAGATCAATATCCAACCACAAAATTAATTTAATTAAGATTTTGATTTTTATGATTATTTTATTTTCAATAATAATATTGATAGTATTGTTATAATTTATTAGCTTTTCTATGCACAAAGTTATCCACAGGAAGGATCTTGCGGATCGTCTCGCAGAATCTCATTAATTTTACCTGTAATGCACGCTAAGGTTCGTCACCAGCGGTTAGCTATGGCATGCTTAAGCCAGTCTTTTCACGAATGAAAGAAACGCTATGGCCCAGATTGCAGAAAACCCATTAATCCTAGTAGATGGTTCTTCCTACCTCTATCGTGCTTATCATGCTTTCCCTCCGCTGACCAACTCGGCGGGTGAACCAACTGGGGCGATGTACGGCGTATTGAATATGCTGCGCAGCCTGCTGTTGCAGTACACCCCGAGCCACGTGGCAGTGGTGTTTGATGCCAAAGGCAAGACCTTCCGTGATGATCTGTTTGCCGAGTACAAATCACACCGGCCACCAATGCCAGACGATTTACGTGCTCAGATCGAACCCTTGCACCAAATGGTGAAAGCGATGGGGTTGCCGCTGATCGTGACGCCGGGTGTGGAAGCAGACGACGTTATTGGCACTTTGGCACAAGAGGCTGAAAAGGCGGGTCATGCGGTATTGATCAGTACGGGTGATAAGGATATGGCGCAACTGGTGACGCCAAATGTCACCTTGATCAACACCATGAACAATACCATCCTCGGCCCACAGGAAGTGTGTGACAAATATGGCATTCCGCCGGAGTTGATTATCGATTTTCTGGCACTTATGGGTGATTCCTCAGATAACATCCCCGGTGTTCCTGGTGTCGGCGAGAAAACGGCTCAGGCTTTGCTGCAAGGGTTGGGGGGCCTGGATACGCTTTATGCTAACCTCGGTAATATCGCCACGCTAAGTTTCCGTGGGGCCAAAACCATGGCGGCCAAGCTGGAGCAGAATAAAGAGCTGGCTTACCTTTCTTATAAACTGGCGACGATTAAAACCGATGTTGAATTGGATCTAAGCTGTGGCGAACTGCAAGTTGGTCAGCCAGATGTTGATCAGTTACAGGCATTATTTAAACGATACGAATTTAAGCGCTGGATGGCCGATGTTGAAACGGGTACCTGGTTAGAAAACAAAGGTAACGGGCGTAAAGCCAGTACCGGTATAAAACCGGTGGCAGCGGCTGAATCGCCTAAAGTTGCAAGTGAAGCCACGCTGTCACAAGCAGGCTATGTCATTATTCTTGATGAGGAAACCTTTGCTGATTGGCTTGCGCGGCTGAAAAAAGCGAGCGTATTCGCTTTTGATACCGAAACAGACGGTCTGGATACCTTAACCGCCAATCTGATAGGCCTATCTTTTGCCATTGAGCCGGGCGTCGCCGCCTATTTGCCGGTCGCACATGATTACCTTGATGCTCCGCCTCAATTGGATCGTGCCCATGTATTGGCGGCTCTGAAGCCGCTGCTGGAAGATGATAATGCACAGAAGGTTGGGCAGAACCTGAAGTTCGACAAGAGCTTACTGGCGCGTTATGGCATCGATCTGCGTGGTATTGCTTATGACACCATGCTTGAGTCCTACGTCCTTGATAGCGTCAGTGGCCGCCATGATATGGACAGCCTGGCTGATCGTTATCTTGGCCATAAAACTATTACCTTCGAAGAGATTGCAGGCAAAGGCAAAAATCAGCTGACCTTCAACCAGATAGCCCTTGAGCAGGCTGGGGCTTACGCTGCCGAGGATGCTGACGTGACGCTACAGTTACATCTGGCAATGTGGCCAAAGCTGCAAGAAAGTGAAGGTTTGCTGAAGGTATTCAATGAAATTGAAATGCCGTTGCTGCCGGTGCTTTCTCATATTGAACGAACCGGTGTACTGATCGATCAAAATATTCTGGCAGCACATTCTAAGGAGCTGACCAAACGTTTGGCTGAGCTTGAAGTGCAGGCACATGAGTTGGCTGAAGAACCATTTAATCTGGCTTCAACTAAGCAGCTTCAGGCCATTTTGTATGAAAAACAAAAACTGCCCATTTTAAAGAAAACGCCTGGTGGAGCTCCTTCAACCAACGAAGAGGTTCTGGCGGAACTGGCGCTTGATTACCCATTGCCAAAAGTATTGTTGGAATATCGTGGTTTGGCGAAACTGAAAACCACGTATACCGACAAACTACCGCTGATGATCAACCCGGTTAGTGGGCGGGTGCATACGTCTTATCATCAGGCGGTAACGGCGACCGGGCGGCTTTCTTCCAGCGATCCAAACTTGCAGAATATCCCGGTGCGCAATGATGAAGGCCGCCGCATCCGTCGGGCGTTTATTGCACCAGAAGGTTACCGTATTGTCGCCGCTGACTACTCGCAGATTGAGCTGCGTATCATGGCTCATCTCTCGCAGGACGAAGGTTTGTTGAAAGCTTTTGCTGAAGGCAAAGATATTCACCGCGCAACAGCGGCTGAAGTGTTTGGTTTGCCGCTCGACAAGGTAACCAGTGAACAGCGCCGCAGTGCCAAGGCAATTAACTTTGGCCTGATTTACGGCATGAGTGCGTTTGGTCTGGCGCGTCAGTTGGGGATCCCTCGTGGCGAAGCCCAGCGCTATATGGATCTTTATTTCGAACGTTACCCCGGCGTGCTGGAATATATGGAGCGCACTCGCCAGCAGGCCTCTGAACAGGGTTATGTCAGCACGCTGGATGGCCGCAGGTTATATCTACCAGACGTACGTTCCAGCAACGCGATGCGCCGCAAAGCGGCGGAACGAGCGGCGATCAACGCCCCGATGCAGGGGACTGCAGCTGATATCATCAAACGTGCGATGATCGAAGTTGATGCCTGGTTACAAGCACAGGAAAAGCCGTTAGTGCGCATGATTATGCAAGTCCACGATGAACTGGTGTTTGAAGTGCATGAGTCGGCAATCGAAGAGGCAAGCCAGCGCATTCACGAACTGATGGAGGGCAGCATGAAACTGGCTGTGCCACTGAAGGTGGATATCGGCGTTGGTAAAAACTGGGATGAAGCTCATTGATTGCTGGGCTGCAGGTATCAGGGATATGGCATCTAACTGGCGATAACCTAAGCACTTTTCGTAATTAAGCTACAATATACGGCAATTGTCTCCCTAATATCGCCGTTCTTAGCCAATAAGTTGTGTAACTAAACTACAAAAAATTCTTTTGTGCTGTGAAAAAATGATGTAGAGTTAAAGGCGTAGGGTACAGAGGTAAGATGTTCTATCTTTCAGACCTTTTACTTCACGTAATCGGATTTGGCTAAATATTAGCCGCCCCAGTCGGTTTTGACTGGGGCGTTTTTTATTGTATAAACAAAGGCCAACGTAGGTTCTTCTTCCCTTCCTCCGCGCATTATCCTTCCGGCTTATAGTCGATAACCAACTGTTTTTATCTGTATTATTCTTCAAGCTGGCATAATTTTTTCTGATGACTTTTTGTCAGAAATGTAACTGAATGACAAACCAAGCGCAGGGTGACGTTCGATAGGCGTAAAAAAGCCGACGTCTCTGTATCGGCTGATTGGCTTAGCAATGAGTATTGCCGCGAGGTTTAACCCTCTTCTGGCAGTATCTCCGGTGGGATCTCATTAAACCAAGTGTTCAGTTTTTGGCTCAGTTCGTCGACGCCAATTTTCTTCGGTGACGAGAAGGCTTCAACCTGAATGTCTCCCATAAATGGCAGCACGGCTTCACGCACCATATTGAGCTGCGCCTTGCGTGCACCGGACGCCAGTTTGTCGGCTTTGGTCAACAAGACCAGCACTGGGGTACCAACGTCAACTGCCCATTGAATCATCTGTTGATCCAGGTCTTTCAGCGGGTGGCGGATATCCATCAGTACCACCAGGCCTTTCAAGCAGTTGCGCATCTGTAGATATTCCCCTAGCGCTCGCTGCCATTTGCGTTTCATCTCTTCTGGGACTTCGGCGTAACCATAGCCAGGTAAATCGACCAAACGAATACCTTCTTCCACTTCGAACAGATTTATCAGTTGGGTACGGCCAGGGGTTTTACTGGTACGGGCCAGGCTCTTCTGATTCGTCAGGGTGTTCAGGGCACTGGACTTACCGGCATTGGATCGGCCTGCAAATGCGACTTCAATACCTTCATCCCCCGGAAGGTGGCGAATATCGGGCGCACTGGTGACGAAGTGGGTCACATGATAATTGTAATTCTTGCTGGTCAAAATTTTCGTCTCCGTGAGGATGGCTATCTGGTGAGCGATTATAACTGCATCGGTATCAAAATGGTGTTTTTCTCGGTTTTTATACGTTCGGCAAGGAGTCCATTCCAGCAAATTGGCTTCTTCCGTGTAAGACATTTGCCATTCCAATAAGGGGTAATGTCTCTTTATTTGAAAGCTGATTTTTTTATTTTTGTTTGAAAACAATTGGTTATTTTTATTTCGAGGAAGATCTTACTGTAAGTCGGTTGTAAGTACCTTGAGTAGAATTGTTAAAAGCGTAAAGTAGGTCTCAACGCAGGACGCGAAGGAAACAGGAACATCCAGGAAGGATGATAAATCTCATGGAATACACAGGGTGTGTAATGAGTATCAGGATGATTTCAGATGGAACTGAAACTATTTGTACCGGAGTGTACAAATAGCATATGGATGGTGAAGTAATTGCAATTTGGATGCATGCGGGAAGCACGCTCAGGAAGAGTGAAGGCTAACGGATTGCACCAGGGACGAATTTCCTTTTCAGGATGAAGGACATAGTTGCAGGGAATGCGGTTACTGCAGACGGAAAAACCGGGAAGTTGAGTGCACGCATGGAATGCGGAGTAAGAATATCCTTCAATCGAAGGTGCGAAATAGGCGGCAGGTTTAACCTGCCGCCTTTTTTCTTTGCTTACTTTCTGCTAGATTCCGCCGCAATCGTATAGCAATTCTATACCCGTCATACTTCAAGTTGCTTGGGTATATACTGAATCTACACACCTAAGAGCACACGCAATGAACCAGCCATCAAAAGCACCTCGCGCCCCACGCAGCAGCGCGGCGACGTCAAAGAGTAAAAAGAAAAGCCGTGTGGAGCTCGATCAGGAAGCTCGTGAGCGCAAGCGTCTTAAAAAACGCCGTGGTCATGCTTCAGGCTCACGCACCCAGGTAGAATCCGCCAAGCAGAAAGACAAAGCGGCGGCACAGCCCAAAGATCCACGTATTGGCAGTAAAGTGCCGGTAGCGCTGGTGGTTGAAGCTAAAGAAAAAGTTAAACCTCAGCCAAAACCGAAGGTAGAAACCAAATTGCGTCTGTCGCCAGAAGAAGAGCTGGCGAAGCTGGAAAACGACGAGCGTTTGGATGCTTTGCTGGATCGCCTGGATGATGGCGCGACCCTGAATGCGGAAGAGCAGGCTTATGTTGATAAAACCCTGGATCGTATTGATGCACTGATGGAGCAACTGGGCATCGAATTGGGTGATGAAGACGACGAGGAAGTCGAAGAGAAAAAAGAAGACATCCTGAGGTTGCTGAAAAGTGGTAACCCAAAAGACGTATTTTAATATGACATGTGGCCGATCCTGGTAATAGCCCTACTATTGACATGTTATCTACTGTGGTTATTCGGTAAACTATGGCGGCTGTCGAAACGCAAAGCGCGTTTTCGCAGCGCCTCCGTGGCCATACAGCATCGACGACTGCCCATTTCCCGGCCCGGTAGGAAAAAGCATCGGAAGGAGTGAGCAAACATGTCCGAACAGGCAATAGTCTGGGATTTAGCCCTGATCCAAAAGTATAACTATTCAGGGCCGCGCTATACCTCATACCCCACGGCACTGGAGTTTAACCAGAGCTACGATGAAGCGGCGTTTCAACGCGCCGCTGAGCGTTATCCTGAGCGCCCTCTCTCGCTGTATGTGCATATTCCTTTCTGTCACAAGCTCTGCTACTTCTGTGGTTGCAATAAACTGGTGACGCGCCAAACCCACAAAGCTGATGAATATCTGACCGTACTGGAAATGGAGATTGCCGCGCGAGCACCGCTGTTTGCGGGCCGTAAGGTTAATCAGATGCATTGGGGCGGCGGAACACCAACCTATCTCGATAAACAGCAAATCAGTCGGTTGATGGTCATGTTGCGTCAGCACTTTGATTTCCTGCCGGATGCCGAAATGTCGATCGAGGTTGATCCGCGGGAGATTGAACTGGACGTACTGGATCATTTACGTGCCGAAGGATTCAATCGCTTGAGCATGGGGGTGCAGGACTTCAACAAAGAAGTGCAGCGTTTGGTGAACCGTGAACAGGATGAAGAGTTCATCTTTGCACTGATCGCTCGTGCCAAGGCGCTGGGATTCAATTCCACCAATATTGATCTGATTTATGGCTTACCTAAACAGACACCAGAAAGCTTTGCCTTTACCTTGCAACGAGTGGCGGAACTGAACCCGGATCGCCTGAGCGTCTTTAACTACGCGCATTTGCCGAACCTGTTTGCCGCGCAGCGTAAAATCAAAGATGCCGACTTGCCGAATCCACAACAGAAACTCGATATTTTACAGCAGACCATCGCTTCACTGACCGAGTCAGGTTATCAGTTTATTGGTATGGATCACTTTGCTCGCCCGAATGACGAGCTGGCGATTGCTCAGCGCGAAGGTAAGCTACACCGCAATTTCCAGGGTTATACCACGCAAGGTGACAGCGACCTGCTTGGTTTAGGGGTTTCAGCCATCAGTATGCTGGGTGACAGCTACGCGCAGAACCAGAAAGAGCTGAAGGTGTATTACGCCAACGTGAAAGAACGTGGCAATGCGTTATGGCGTGGGTTAGCAATGACGGAAGACGACTGCCTGCGTCGCGACGTGATTAAGACCCTGATCTGCAATTTCCAACTCAGTTATCAGCCGGTTGAGCAACAGTATGGGATTAAGTTTGTGGATTACTTTGCGCCAGACCTGGAGTTGTTAGCTCCGTTCGAACGAGATGGGCTGGTGGAACGTGATGAATGCAGTATCCGTGTTACGCCACGCGGGCGTTTGCTGATCCGCAATATCTGCATGTGTTTTGATATTTACTTGCGTAAGCAGGCGCGCACTCAGCAGTTTTCGCGGGTGATTTGATACTTAAAATAACAGCCGCATTTGCGGCTGTTATTTTAATTGAAGAAATTGATCAGTGCGACGCACAGTACCGCAGCTAAAGCGGTCTGTGGCGTATGGTTGGCAGCAGCGCTAACGTCTGCGCCATGGGTGGTAATAAAGACGATAAGAGAATCCAGCATCCTTGGCCTCCAGGGGTTGCGCAATAATAATACTGCTGCCGTGCCCCCTGTAAAGATGAAATTAGCTGATTTTTTGTGCGCTCGATTGTGTTTTTTACGATCAGACGCACTGATTACTCCATCCCCAATTCTTTCAGTTTCCGCGTTAGCGTGTTCCTGCCCCATCCCAGCAGACGGGCCGCTTCTTGCTTGTGCCCCTGCGTATGTCGCAATGCGGTGGTGAGCAAGGTTCTTTCCATTTCAGGCTGGGCTTCTGACAACAGGTTCTGATGCCCGGAACGCAGTGCGCGCTCGGCCCATTGTGCCAGCAGCGTAGCCCAACTGTCTGGCAGGCTGTGGCCAGTGGATTCCGGTGCTGTGGTTTCAAACAGCTCACTGGGTAGATCCTGAATCAGCACCTCTTGCCCGGCTGCCATTACCGTTAGCCAGCGGCAGGTATTCTCCAACTGGCGCACATTGCCCGGCCATGGCAGGCGGGTGAGGGCAACTTCGGTTTCTGCGTGCAGATTTTTTGCTTCTACTCCCAATTCTTTGGCTGCAACCTGCAAGAAATGACGCGCCAGGCGCGGGATATCCTCCCGGCGCTCGCGCAACGGCGGCAGATGCACCCGGATCACGTTCAGGCGGTGGAACAGATCCTCACGGAATTTACCTTCTTGTACCCGTAACTCCAGGTTCTGGTGAGTGGCAGCAATGATACGCACATCCACTTTTACCGGTGCATAGCCCCCAACGCGATAAAATTGGCCATCTGCCAGTACGCGCAGTAAGCGGGTTTGCACATCCAGCGGCATATCGCCGATCTCATCCAGGAACAGCGTGCCGCCGTCGGCCTGTTCAAAACGCCCTTGGCGGATCTGATTGGCACCGGTAAACGCGCCTTTTTCGTGGCCGAACAGCTCGGATTCGATCAGGTCTTTGGGGATGGCTGCCATATTCAGGGCGATAAACGGGGATTTGGTGCGTGGGCTGTGGCGATGCAACGCATGGGCTACCAGCTCTTTACCAGTGCCCGACTCCCCATTGATCAGCACACTGATGGATGAACGTGACAGACGGCCAATAATGCGGAACACATCCTGCATCGCCGGGGCTTCACCAATGATATCCGCAGTCGGATCGTTGATCGGTTGGCTGCGTGCTGGTTGTTGCTGTTCCTGGTAATGGCTGATGGCGCGCTCGACCAGCGCGACGGCTTCATCAATATCAAAAGGTTTCGGCAGATAATCAAACGCCCCTTGCTGATAGGCGCTGACGGCGGCATCCAGATCCGAATGTGCGGTCATTATGATGACCGGGAGCATCGGATGGCGCTGTTTTATCTGTTTGAGCAGTGCTAAACCATCCATACCCGGCATACGGATATCAGACAGCAACACATCGGGAGTTTGCGTGGCAAGTTGCTCCAACACTTCGTGGCCACTTTCGAAGCTGACGCAGCTTACACCAGCCCCAGTGAGCGCGCGTTCCAGCACCCAGCGGATGGAGCTGTCGTCATCGACGATCCAGACTATCCCTCGTTGCATAGCTACCTCGATTTACGAATAGGCAGGTAAACCGAGAATTCGGTATGTCCTGGCCAACTGTTAAATTCAATTTTTCCGCAATGCTGATCGATAAGATTACGGGCGATAGATAATCCCAGGCCTGTACCGCCTTCGCGGCCACTGACCATCGGGTAAAACAGGGTGTCTTGCAACTGGGCTGGTACGCCTGGGCCATCATCTTCGATGTCAATGCGTGCTGCCAGCCGGTAGCGTGTTCCATGCAAGGTGATTTGAAACGCGGTACGCGTACGCAACGTGATTGTGCCACCGTCATTGCCCAGTGCCTGCAAGGCGTTGCGAGTGATGTTGAGCAACACCTGTTCTATCTGGTCCGGGTCGTGTGCCAATTCTGGCAGACTGGGGTCGTAATCCCGCACCAGCGTGACGTTATCTGGTTTTTCTAACGACACCAATTGGAAAACACGCTCAGCAACCTGATGAATACTCTGGGTAATATGCTGGCCTGGCCGTTGTGGCCCCAAGAGGCGATCCACCAGATTGCGCAGCCGGTCGGCCTGCTCGATGATTACCTTGGTGTATTCCGTCAGGGCCGGATCGGGCAGCGCTTTGGCCAGGAGTTGCGCCGCTCCCCGCAGCCCCCCAAGCGGATTTTTGATTTCATGTGCTAACCCACGCACCAGATCGCGTGCTGCCACTTGCTGTGCATGCTGTAACTGTTCTTGGCTCAGGCGGCGCTGGTTGTCCATCGGAGCCAGCTCAAGCAGGATAAAACCTTCAGGCAGTGCCTGAGCGGTCAGCGAGAAAATATGCGCACGACTGTCAACCACCAGAGTGACTTCATTATCGGTGAAGCCTTGGCCTGCATTGAGGCTCTCGCGCATCAGATCGATGTTCAGCGAAAAATAGCCCAGCAGTTCAGGCAGTGGCGTGCCAAAAAGTTTACGGGAGCTTTGTGCCAGCAGTTGCTGCGCCGCCGGGTTGGCATAATGAACAGCAAGCCTGTCATCCAACAGCAGGATGCTATTGATGAGGGAATTGAGGATCTGCTCTGCGTCGGGGAGTTTGCCAGTTGCCATATATGCCCTTCATCTTTCAAGGTACAGCAGATTTCTGCACCTTTTTAGTGCATTCATCCTACTCCATCCAACACTGTCGCGGTATGAAATAGTTTTGCAGAAAATAAAGTGGAGAAAAAAGCCCATCAGAGATGGGCTAAAAAGTTTCCACGGCAACAAAAAAACGGCAACTGAAACCGTTGCGCCCCCCACTGGCAGCGCAAGGTATGATTTAAACGCTGTAGTACAGTTCAAATTCTACTGGGTGTGGCGTCATACGAACGCGGTCCATCTCTTCTTTCCGCAGTTCGATGTAGGCATCGATCGCGTCGTCAGTGAACACGCCGCCACGGGTCAGGAACTCGCGGTCTTCGTTCAGTGCAGCCATGGCTTCATCCAGTGAACCAGCCACTTTTGGAATCTCTGCTTCTTCTTCTGGCGGCAGGTCATACAGGTTTTTATCCATGGCATCGCCAGGGTGGATCTTGTTGATCACGCCATCCAGGCCCGCCATCAGCAGCGCGGCGAAGCACAGGTATGGGTTAGCCGCTGGATCTGGGAAGCGCGCTTCGATACGGCGTGCTTTCGGGCTGGCAACCACAGGGATACGGATAGACGCGGAACGGTTACGGGCAGAATAAGCCAGCATTACCGGTGCTTCGTAACCTGGAACCAAACGCTTGTAAGAGTTGGTGGTTGGGTTCGCCAGGGCATTGATCGCTTTAGCGTGCTTGATGATACCGCCGATGTAGAACAGCGCGATGTCAGACAGGCCGCCGTATTTGTCGCCAGCAAACAGGTTGGTGCCGTTCTTGGACAACGACATATGGCAGTGCATGCCGGAACCGTTATCGCCAAACATCGGTTTTGGCATAAAGGTCGCGGTTTTGCCAAAAGCGTGGGCCACGTTGTGCACCACGTATTTGTAGATTTGGATTTCGTCGGCTTTCTTGGTCATAGTGTTGAAGCGGGTAGCCACTTCGTTCTGACCTGCGGTAGCCACTTCGTGGTGGTGAGCTTCAACCACCAGACCCATTTCTTCCATGGTCAGACACATGGTGGAACGGATGTCCTGTGAAGAGTCAACCGGTGGCACTGGGAAGTAACCGCCTTTCACTGCTGGACGGTGGCCTTTGTTACCGCCTTCGTATTTGGTGCTGGTGTTCCAGGCACCTTCGATGTCATCAATACTGACGTGGGAGCCACGGATGCTGCTGCCGAAGCGCACATCGTCAAACAGGAAGAACTCTGGTTCTGGCCCGAACAGCACGGTGTCGGCAATGCCGGAAGAGCGCAGGAAATCTTCTGCACGCTTTGAAATTGAACGCGGGTCACGGTCATAGCCCTGCATGGTGCCTGGCTCGAGGATGTCGCAGCGAATGATCAGCGTGGATTCTTCAAAGAACGGATCCAGAACCGCCGTGCTGGCGTCTGGCATCAGCACCATGTCAGATTCGTTGATGCCCTTCCAACCACCGATTGAGGAGCCGTCAAACATTTTACCTTCTTCGAAGAAGTCGGCATTTACCTGATGAGCAGGGATAGTAACGTGTTGTTCTTTGCCCTTGGTGTCAGTGAAGCGCAGGTCTACGAATTTCACTTCATGCTCATTCAGCATCGTTAAAACGTGTTCAGCGGACATACTTAACTCTCCCGGATTTATCGTTGTCGTCATCATGGAACGAATCTGTGGAAACTGGCTTGATTTTGCCTTGGGTAGACTAAAGCGAAAACTGTGCCAACTTTTTTAAAAGCGAAATTATCGCCTTTCTGCGCGGGTTTCGCCCACCCACAGTATGCACCATGAGTGACGCAATGCACTAATGTGGTGCAAATAATGCCGCTTGGGGCACTTAAATGGTGCAAAATGTCAGCAATCGCTGCTTTTTGCACCGTGAATGAGATCACAAACTGACCGGCATACAGTTGTTTATAAGAGAGTGTTGTGATCTTGTTTAGTCCCTCGCTTAATACGTGTACAATAGCGCGCTATTTCTAATGCCTGAGGCAAAGCTGTGATCGAAAATTTGCGTAACATCGCCATTATTGCCCACGTTGACCATGGTAAAACCACCCTGGTTGATAAACTGCTGCAACAATCCGGTACTTTCGGAGAGCGTGCAGAAGCAACTGAACGCGTAATGGACTCCAACGATTTGGAGAAAGAGCGTGGGATTACCATCCTCGCAAAAAACACCGCCATTAATTGGAAAGACTACCGCATCAACATCGTAGATACCCCAGGACACGCCGACTTCGGCGGTGAGGTAGAGCGAGTGATGTCAATGGTTGACTCGGTGCTGCTGGTCGTGGATGCGATGGATGGCCCAATGCCGCAAACCCGTTTTGTGACCAAGAAAGCCTTTGCTAACGGTCTGAAACCGATCGTGGTCATTAACAAAGTTGACCGCCCTGGCGCGCGCCCTGACTGGGTGGTTGATCAGGTCTTCGACCTGTTCGTTAACCTGGATGCGACCGACGAACAGCTCGACTTCCCAATCATCTATGCTTCAGCCCTGCTGGGGATCGCGGGTGCCGACCATAACGATATGGCCGAAGACATGACCCCGCTGTATCAGGCGATTGTTGACCACGTGTCAGCGCCGAAAGTTGAGCTGGATGCGCCGTTCCAGATGCAGATTTCCCAACTGGATTACAACAACTACGTTGGCGTTATCGGTATTGGCCGTATCAAGCGCGGTAAAGTGAAGCCTAACCAGCAGATCACGGTAATCGACAGCGAAGGCAAAACCCGTAACGGTAAAATCGGTAAAGTCCTGACCCATATGGGCCTGGAACGTATTGAAGCCACCGTTGCTGAAGCAGGCGATATCATCGCGATCACCGGTCTGGGTGAACTGAACATCTCCGATACCATCTGTGATGTGAATGCGGTAGAAGCACTGCCAGCCCTGTCGGTTGATGAACCGACCGTCAGCATGTTCTTTAACGTCAACACCTCGCCGTTCTGTGGTAAAGAAGGCAAGTATGTGACTTCACGTCAGATCCTTGAGCGCCTGAACAAAGAACTGGTACACAACGTGGCATTACGCGTTGAAGAAACGGCTGATGCTGATGCATTCCGCGTTTCAGGCCGTGGTGAGCTTCACCTGTCGGTACTGATCGAAAACATGCGTCGTGAAGGCTTCGAACTGGCGGTTTCCCGTCCGAAAGTTATCTTCCGTGAAATCGATGGTCGCAAGCAGGAGCCATTCGAAAACGTGACGTTGGATATCGAAGAGCAGCATCAGGGTTCTGTGATGCAAGCGATGGGCGAGCGTAAAGCCGATCTGAAAAACATGGATCCTGATGGCAAGGGCCGTGTGCGCCTGGACTACGTGATCCCAAGCCGTGGTTTGATTGGTTTCCGTAACGAATTTATGACCATGACTTCTGGTACCGGTCTGCTGTACTCCACCTTCAGCCATTACGACGATGTGCGTCAGGGCGAAGTGGGCCAGCGTCAGAACGGCGTGCTGATCTCTAACGGCCAGGGTAAAGCGGTAGCCTTCGCTCTGTTCGGTCTGCAAGATCGCGGTAAGTTGTTCCTGGGCCACGGCGCAGAAGTGTATGAAGGCCAGATCATCGGTATTCACTCACGTTCTAACGATCTGACCGTGAACTGCCTGACCGGTAAAAAACTGACCAACATGCGTGCTTCTGGTACTGACGAAGCGACGACCTTGGTTCCCGCTATCAAGATGTCTCTGGAGCAAGCTCTGGAGTTTATCGATGATGACGAACTGGTAGAAGTGACGCCAACCTCGATCCGTATCCGTAAGCGCCACCTGACGGAAAACGATCGTAAGCGTGCGAACCGCGGTCCTAAAGACGCTTAATCAGCCGATTCAATCCGCAATGCTTAGGGCGCGTCAAGGCGCCCTGAGTTTTTCCTTTGTCTTTCCCCTGTTTTTGCGGCGTGTCGTGCGCTTTTCCTCCTTGTTCCCTGTTCAGCCTTAACTTTTCCCGTTACAGTAAAATCTCACTGGCCCATCAGGAGAGGACTATGCTGTATATCTTTGATTTAGGTAATGTGATCGTCGATATCGATTTTAAACGTGTACTGGGGGTGTGGAGTAATCTCAGTGGCACACCGCTAGCGACGTTGACCGATCGTTTCAGCATGGGAGAAGTCTTCCAGCAGCACGAACGCGGTGAAATCAGCGACGAAGATTTCGCTGCCAAACTGTGTGATGAGATGGGGGTTGCGCTCAGTTTTGAACAGTTTGCTACCGGCTGGCAGGCGGTGTTTGTTGCTCTGCGCCCAGAGGTGATCGACATTATGCATCGCTTGCGTAAAGAGGGGCACCGGGTGGTGGTGCTGTCGAATACCAACCGCCTGCACTGCAACTACTGGCCGCAGCATTACCCGCAGGTCGCCGAAGCTGCTGATCATATGTACCTGTCGCAAGACATCGGTATGCGCAAACCTGATGCCAATATTTACCAACATGTGCTGGCTGCAGAAAATATCCCTGCGGATCAGGCGGTGTTTTTCGATGACGTTGCCGCCAACGTGGCGGCGGCTGAAGCGCTGGGGATAAAAGCGGTGCAGGTTGTCGATCGGCAGGTGATCCCAGCTTATTTTGCTCAATGACCACCACACGTTAAGCTTAAGGCGTAGAAACCGATCTTCAAGGAGTGGATATGTCGTTTTTCCGCCAAAAAAAGCTGCCTGCGTCGCTTAAGCCCGGGGTTACCTACGGGCGGTTGCTGATGAAGCGTATTGATAGCGATGGCCTGACCATGCTGGCAGGCCATCTGGCCTATGTTTCTTTGCTGTCGCTGGTGCCGCTGATCGCCGTGGTGTTTGCTTTATTTGCTGCTTTTCCGATGTTTTCTGACATCAGCATCCAGCTGAAACGCTTTATTTTCACCAACTTTATGCCCGCTGCCGGTAATGTGATTCAGCAATACCTTGAGCAGTTCGTTGCCAATTCCAGCAGGATGACCGCGGTAGGGGCCTGCGGTTTGATCATCACCGCGTTATTGCTGATCTCTTCAGTGGATTCGGTACTGAACACCATTTGGCGCAGTAAAAACAAACGCCCAATCGTGTTTTCCTTCGCCGTTTACTGGATGGTGTTAACCCTGGGGCCGCTGTTGGTCGGGGCCAGCATGGCGATCAGCTCTTACCTGCTGTCGTTGAACTGGCTGGCGCAAACCGGCGTCAATGGCCTGGTGGATGAGACATTGCGCATTTTTCCGCTGCTCCTGTCGTGGATCTCTTTTTGGCTGCTGTACAGTATCGTTCCCACCGTGCGGGTGCCGCCGAAAGATGCGCTGGTTGGTGCGCTAGTGGCTGGTGTACTGTTCGAACTGGGCAAAAAGGCTTTTGCGTTTTATGTCACTATGTTCCCGTCTTATCAGTTGATCTATGGCGTGCTGGCGGTGATCCCCATTTTATTTTTATGGGTGTACTGGAGTTGGTGTATCGTGTTACTGGGTGCCGAAATCACCGCAACCTTGAGTGAGTATCGTCTGTATCAGCAACAGCAAAAACGGCAGCAGGAAGAGCAGTTATGATTGCGTTAATTCAGCGGGTGTTAAACGCTAGCGTGGTGGTTGAAGGTGAGACGGTAGGCAAGATTGGCCCCGGTTTGTTAGTGTTGTTAGGCGTTGAGGCGGGCGATGACGAACAGAAAGCCGAACGCTTGTGCGAGCGGGTGCTGGGATACCGCATTTTTGGCGATGAGAACGACAAGATGAATCTCAACGTACAGCAGGCTGGTGGCAGCGTGCTGGTGGTGTCGCAGTTCACTCTGGTGGCCGACACGCAAAAAGGTATGCGCCCGAGCTTTTCACGCGGTGCCGCGCCGAGCGACGCCGATCGGCTGTACCAGTATTTTGTTGGCCAGTGCCGCGAGCGCGGTGTGGAAACCCAGACCGGTGAGTTTGCTGCTGACATGAAAGTCGCGCTGGTGAACGATGGCCCGGTGACGTTCTGGCTGCAAGTATAAGTATCATAAGAGAGAAGGCGTCTATGTATCACCTACGAGTCCCCGTAACAGAACAAGAACTGAAAGCGTATTACCAGTTTCGTTGGGAAATGCTGCGCAAGCCATTGCACCAGCCAGTGGGTTCGGAAAAGGATGCTTACGACGCGATGGCGCACCACCAGATGGTGGTGGATGAGGCTGGCAAGATCGTGGCGATTGGGCGGCTGTATATTAATGCAGATAATGAAGCCGCTATCCGCTTTCTGGCGGTCGATCCCACGTTACAAGATAAAGGCCTGGGTACGCTGGTAGCGATGACCCTGGAATCGGTCGCACGTCAGGAAGGGGTAAAGCGGGTGGTGTGTAGCGCACGTGAGGATGCCGTCGATTTCTTTGCCAAACTGGGCTTTGTCAATCAGGGCGAGATTACTGCACCGCAAACTACGCCAGTGCGCCATTACCTGATGATTAAACCGGTAGCAACGCTGGATGATATCCTGCATCGCCCTGACTGGTGTGGCCAACTGCAACAGGCTTGGTACGAGCATATTCCGCTGAGCGAAAAGATGGGGGTGCGCATCAGCCAGTATACCGGCCAGCGTTTTGTCACCACCATGCCAGAGGTGGGCAATCAGAACCCGCACCATACGCTGTTTGCCGGTAGCCTGTTTTCATTGGCGACGTTAACTGCTTGGGGGTTGATCTGGTTGCTGCTGCGTGAGCGCCATCTTGGCGGCACCATTATTCTGGCGGATGCCCATATCCGTTACAGCAAACCGATCACTGGCCGCCCGCGAGCCGTGGCGGATCTCAGTTCACTCAGCGGCGATCTCGCTCGCTTGGCGCGTGGCCGCCGGGCGCGCGTGCAGGCGGAAGTGCATTTATTCGGTGATGAGGATAAAGGGGCAATTTTTGAGGGCACCTATATGGTGCTGCCTGCTGAACCTGATGAGCCGTTGGACAAAGGCGGTTCCGAGGCGATAGCCAGTTAACTGTCATCCAGGCCCGGTTTTGCCGGGCCTGGATTGATTACGGTAGTTGTTGTTCTAGCGTTTGCCCTTCTTTGCTGGTGGCCTGCAAGTGGCCCTGCAGTGAAGACTTGAACGGCCCATCCCCGTTCAGCATCCCTTTCAACTGCAATTGCAGGTTACCCTCGCCTTCTAACGGCACCGGCTGCCATCCCCACTGCTGTAAGGTATTTAATGGCACTGAGCGCCCATCAAAAGACAGCGTAAATGGTTTGCCGGGTTGCTGGCTGACGTTGGCTTTGGCGTCCAACAGGCCATCCGGCATAAAGGCGCTCAGTTCGGTAACGTTGATCTGCTGCGCGTCGGCTTCCAGAGCCAGAGAAGGGCGACGCACGTCAACCTTGTTGAAGGTAGCATCGCTGCCATTGAGCTTCAACGAACCGGACCAGATGCCCCATTGATGATCGTTGGCCAGCAGCAGGTTGCTGCCGTAACCATCCAGCGCAGTGATCTGGAAAGGGAAATCCGGGTTGATATCGATAATCAGATTACGATTGGTCGTCAGTTTGCCGATATACACCTGTGCCAACCAGCTAGGTAGTGGCTGCAACCAGAGTGCCCGCCAATTAATGGGCAAGGTATACTCCAGCGCGGCCATGGCCACTTCATCGAGTTGCAAGCGCTTGTTAGCCCGCTGCCAATGACCGGAAGTGCGTAACAGCCCACCTTCCCAACGGGTGGTGAACTGTTGGATGGTGGCACCAGCTGGAGACAGTTGCATATTGATGATCGGATCGACCAGATGGAAATTACCGTAGATAAGATCGCCTGCGTTAAAACTGAGCGTTCCCTCCTGGCTACTCCAATCACCCTGTTGGAACGTGACGTTTTGCAGCGATAAATCGAGATCGTTAATTGCCCAATCTTCTCCTTCCAGGCGCGCATCAATCAAATCAAAGCGCTTCACCGTGATCGGTGGTAGTGCAATAACCCGCTCCCAGAGCTGTTCCAGCGTCAGTGGGGTTTGCAGGCGCACGTTACTCAGGCGCAGGCGCTCGACCAGCCAGCTACCGTCAGCGGCCCGGCTGGCAACGCCGGTCAGATCGCCTTGGGCCAGATCGGCACCGAAATCGCTCAGAATCAGCTGATCTTGCCTGACTTCACCTTGCACCAGCACCTGTGAAGCTGGAACACCGTTTAACACCATCAGGCCCGCACTGAATTGAAACTGGTAGTTTGCACCCAGCACATGAGCGATTGTCGGCTGCCAAGGAGTGATCCCGGCATTCACTTTTTGAGCATTCAAGCGCCAGTCTGCATGGTTGGATTGCAACGCCATGTTGCTCAACTGCAGTGTGTCTGCTTTGAACGGCAAGCTGATGCTTTGCTGTGATTGTGCGTTGAGTGTCCCGTCACGCAGCGTCACACTGCTGAAGTAACCGGGTTCAGTGATTTGCCGCAGGCTAAAGGCAAAATCCACCTGCTTGGCGGCTAACGCCTGTGGCTGGTCAGCCTGAGCCAGGGTGACATCTTCCAGCGTGATTTGCCCAGGTTTGCTCCATGAGTGGGTGATTTTTTCCACCGATAGGCGGTATTCACTGTTATTGCTGATCCAACGGCTCATCCAGCCCGCAGCCCAGCGTGTTTGCCCCAAGACGTATAGCAGCACTACGGCGAGCGCCACCAGCAGTAACAACGTCAGCAACAGTTTTCCGATAAATTTCATCGTCCGAATCCGTAGCGGTCAGAAAAGATATCCAGTTTATGCCGCAATTATCCCGTTAGCTCAAGTGCAATAATAGCCTGAAAGACAATAAAAAATGGCCGATAGCTGTTCGCTACCGGCCATTTTTCTATTCTGGAGAGAATTGGTTATTTTTCCTGCGGGAACAGCAGGTTCAAGACAATGGCTGTGATTCCCCCGGCGGCGATGCCGGAAGAGAACAGGGTTTTCAGCCAATCTGGTGCAAATTGCAGGATCAGTGGTTGCTGAGAAACGCCCATTCCGACCGCCAGCGACAGTGCCATAATCATGATCGCCCGGCGGTTCAGGGTCTCGCGGGAAACGATGCGCACGCCGGAAGCGGCGATGGTACCGAACATCACAATGGTGGCACCACCCAGCACAGGTTCTGGAATATGCATCACAATACCGGCTACCGCAGGGAACAACCCAAGAACAATCAGCATCAGCGCGACGACAAAGCCAACGTAGCGGCTGGCCACGCCAGTGAGTTGGATCACCCCGTTATTCTGGCCAAAGCAGGAGTTAGGGAAGGTGTTGAACACAGCGGACAGCATCGAATTCAGGCCGTTGGCCAGCACGCCACCTTTCAGGCGCTTCATATACAGCGGGCCGCTGACCGGTTGTTCGGAAACGTCGGAGGTGGCTGTGATATCACCAATGGTCTCCAGCGAGGTCACCATAAAGATCAGCATCAGTGGCAACAGCAGGTTCCAGTCAAAACCCAAACCGTAATACAGCGGCGTTGGAATATTGATCGTGGCAGCAGAGGTAGCGGGTTGGGTTTCCGGCAGCATGCCCATCGCCCAGGCTAGCAGATACCCTACCGCCATAGCGATCACCAGCGAAGCCACACGCAGGTAAGGATTGCGTTGGCGGTTAAGCAGAATGATGACCACCAGCACGACACCCGCCAACAGCAGGTTTTTCGGTGCGCCAAAGGTATTGTCGTTCATGGCTGCATAACCCCCGCCGATGGACGTGAGGCCCACCTGAATCAGCGAAAGGCCAATGATCATCACCACAATACCGGATACCAGCGGAGTAATAATGCGACGCGCCAGGTGCAGCACCCTTGATAACAGGATTTCAGTGCAGGAAGCGACCATCAGTGTGCCAAACAGTGCCGCCATCATGGTTGGGACGTCGGCCCCACCATTTTTCAGCGCCAGCCCACCCATAATCAACGGTGAGACAAAGTTAAAGCTGGTGCCTTGAATGGACAGTAGGCCAGAACCCACCGGGCCCCAGGTTTTGATTTGCAGAATCGAGGCCAAACCTGAAGCAAACAGCGACATACTGATGATGTGCTGGGTATCTTGCGCTGGCAAACCGAGTGCCTGGCAGATCAACAGGGCCGGAGTGATCACGGCGACAAACATTGCCAGCAGATGCTGACCGGCCGCAAACAGGGTTTGCGGCAACGGCGGGCGATCTTCCAGACGATAAATCAGTTCACTGGTGCGTGGGGAGGTTGCTGTTGCCTGTTGCGCGGTATCAAGCTCAGCAGATTGGATGGACATGGTGTGGCGTTCCCTGAAACGGCAAAGGAAGCATTTTAATGATCCGAATCACAAAAGCAAACGGTTGCGCATTAATATTTTTGTTGAAACCGACAGCGTGATTGTCACATTTTCGTTCATTTTTCCTTTAACTATTAGCCTTTTCCACTAATATTTTATTGTTCAATGCGTTAAAAGCCTGACTAAAATTATGGTTTATAATTTATTGTATATCGAATCTGACACGGAGTACTTGAGATGTTCCATCTCGATACCTACGGCACTTTAGTGGCTGCCACACTGGTTTTGCTCCTTGGGGGCAAATGTGTACGTTCCATCCCTTTGTTGAGAAAATATACTATTCCGGCTCCGGTTGCGGGTGGCTTGCTGGTCGCACTGCTGTTGCTGCTGGTGAAAAAAACTGCCAATTGGGAAGTCAGCTTTGATATGTCGCTGAGAGACCCGTTGATGCTGGCTTTTTTCGCCACCATCGGCCTGAACGCCAACCTGGCGCGTTTGCGTGCCGGGGGCAAGGCACTGTTTGTGTTCGTGTTTGTCGTTCTGGGCTTGCTGCTGGTGCAGAATGCCATTGGGATTGGTATGGCGAAAATGCTCGGTTTGAATCCGTTGATGGGATTGATCGCGGGCTCGATCACACTTTCTGGTGGCCACGGGACAGGCGCTGCCTGGAGCAAAGTGTTTATTGAACGCTATGGGTTTGAGAATGCGACAGAGGTCGCGATAGCCTGCGCCACCTTCGGCTTGGTTTTGGGGGGATTGATCGGTGGCCCAGTGGCACGTTATCTGGTGAAACACTCCTCAACCCCGGAAGGGTCGCCGGAAGATAGCGTGCAACCGAGCGGTTTTGAAAAGCCGGAAAGTGGCCGCATGATCACTTCACTGGTGATGATTGAAACCATTGCCATGATTGCGATCTGCCTGAGTCTCGGGAAGTTTATTTTTGGGTTACTCAATGGCAGCGCCTTCGAGTTACCCACTTTTGTTTGCGTCCTGTTTGTTGGGGTGATCCTCAGCAACACGCTGTCAGTCACCGGTTTCTATACGGTGTTTGAGCGTGCTGTTTCGGTGCTGGGTAACGTCAGCCTGTCTCTCTTTTTGGCGATGGCGCTAATGAGCCTGCGTTTGTGGGAGCTGGCTTCTCTCGCACTACCGATGCTGGCGATTCTGGTGGTGCAAGCGCTGGTGATGGCGCTGTATGCGATTTTTGTGACCTATCGCGTAATGGGGAGAAACTATGATGCTGCGGTGCTGGCTGCTGGGCACTGTGGTTTTGGCATGGGGGCGACGCCAACCGCGATTGCCAACATGCAGGCGATTACCGAGCGCTTTGGCCCTTCGCACCTGTCATTCCTTGTTGTGCCAATGGTTGGGGCATTTTTCATTGATATCGCCAATGCCATCGTGATTAAGCTGTATCTGATGCTGCCGATGTTTGGCTAAATGAGGTCGCCTTCTCTGCAGGTGAGGGCGACAGAATCAGGCGTTAGAATAGCGGGCGGTTTCGGGCAGCCAGCGCTCAATCAGGGCGTGAGCATGTTGGGGATAATGCTGGTGAATATGGCGGGCTACGCGCTGAACTTCTGGGATCATCGCCTGATCGCGCAGCAGATCGGCGACTCGGAATTCTGCACTGCCGGTTTGGCGCGTGCCCAGCAATTCGCCTGGTCCACGAATTTCCAGATCGCGCTGGGCAATCACAAAGCCATCGTTACTGTCGCGCAGTACCTGAAGGCGTTTTTGCGCTGTTTTGCTGAGCGGGGTTTTATACAGCAACACACAATGAGAAGCGACGGCACCACGGCCAACGCGGCCACGTAGCTGGTGTAACTGCGCCAGCCCGAGCCGCTCCGGGTTTTCGATAATCATCAGGCTGGCATTGGGCACGTCTACGCCCACCTCAATCACCGTGGTGGCGACCAGTAACTGCAATTCACCCTGTTTGAAGGCCTGCATCACTGCCTGTTTCTCCGGCGCTTTCATGCGGCCATGTACCAGAGCCACTTTCAGTTCCGGCAAGGCCGCTTTCAGCTCTTCCCAAGTGGCTTCTGCTGCCTGAGCTTCCAGCAGGTCAGATTCTTCGATCAGCGTACAAACCCAATACGCTTGGCGATTTTCTTCTATACAGGCGCTTTTTACCCGCTGAATGATATCGGCCCGCCGGGTATCAGGGATAGCCACGGTGGTCACTGGCGTGCGGCCGGGCGGCAGTTCATCGATAACGGATGTATCGAGATCGGCATAAGCAGTCATCGCCAGCGTGCGCGGGATGGGCGTAGCGGTCATGATCAATTGGTGAGCATGAAACCCTTGTTCTTCACCCTTTTCCCACAGGGCCAACCGTTGATGTACACCAAAGCGGTGCTGTTCATCGATGATCACCAACGCCAGGCCGTTGAACTGAACCTGCTCCTGAAAGATCGCGTGGGTTCCTACCACCATCGAAACTTGCCCACTGGCGATCGCGTCCTGTTGCGCGATGCGCGCTTTGCCTTTTTGCTTCCCTGCCAGCCAGCCCACTTCAATGCCCAGTGGTTCAAACCACTGGCGGAAGTTATTGGCGTGCTGTTCGGCCAGTAGTTCGGTCGGAGCCATCAGTGCCACCTGTTTGCCGTGAGCGATAGCACGCAGGGCGGCCAGTGCTGCAACCAGGGTTTTACCTGAACCGACATCCCCTTGCACCAGGCGCATCATCGGGAAATCTTTCTGCATATCGGCTTCGATATCAGCGACCACGCGGTTCTGTGCACCGGTAGGGGCAAACGGCAACTGAGCGAGGAAGCGGTTTTTCAACCGATCGTCTGGCATCAGCGACAGGGCTTTATAGCTTTGTGCGCCTGCGCGTACGGCCAACATGCTGAGATTATGCGCCAGCAGTTCTTCCAGTATCAGGCGTTTCTGTGCCGGATGTTTACCCTGCTCCAGATCGGCTAGCTGGATATCCGGCGGTGGGCGGTGCAGGGTATGTAGCGCCTGCGGCAGGCTGATTAATCCACCGCTCAGTTCTGCTGGCAGTAATTCGGCGATGGCACAGGTATGCAACAGTTCCAGGGCCTGATCGGTCAACTTGCGCAGCGTGGCCTGACGGACACCTTCGGTGGTGGGGTAGACCGGTGTCAGGGCTTCTTGCAGCTCAACCTCACTGTTTTCACCCTGAATACGATATTCAGGATGGATGATTTCGGCCCCGTGATTGCCGCGTTTGATTTCACCGTAAGCCGTTATGCGGCGGCCAGTCGCCAGGCTGTTCTTCATCGCGGCGTTGAAATTGAAGAAACGCAGGGTGAGAAGGCCAGTACCGTCGCTGATCTGGCAGGTCAGCATGCGGCGGCGACCAAAACTGATATCGCTGCGCAGCACTTCCCCCTCTACCGTGGCAAAAATGCCGGGCAACAGATCGTTGATCGGGTAAAGGCGGGTGCGGTCTTCGTAACGCAGAGGCAGGTGTAGCAGGAGATCTTGAATGGTATTCAGGCCGATTTTGGCTAGTTTAGCTGCCTGGCTGGCTCCAACCCCGGAAAGTGTTGTAAGAGGGACGGCATCCAGCAGGCGGCCTTTCATCGACGTACCGTGGTTGCCTGCATGGTTGCCCACCATTGTGCATCGGCAATCACTTGGCCCTGTTCATCAATATGCGGGCGTGGCAGCCCCTTGCGTTTGGCAACATTGGCCAGTACCGGATAACCGCCTTCAAACAGCAGGCGTTGTTGCTCTTCTTTACTCAGTGCACTGTGTTCACGGCGGTACATCCCCGCGTTTTGCCGCTGGCGCTGTGCTTCGTACAGGATTAATGCCGAAGCTACGGAAACATTGAGTGATTGCACCATGCCGATCATCGGAATAATGATGTCCTGATCCGCCAGCGCCAGCGCTTCTTCGGTGATGCCGGTTTTCTCCTGCCCCAAAAGCACACAGGTTGGGCGGGTGTAGTCTACCTCGCGGAAATCGACGGCCCGTGCAGAAAGATGGGTAGCCAGAATTTGCATCCCCTGGCTTTTCATATGTGTTACGGCGCTGGCAATGGTGGGGTGGGTTTTGACGTTAACCCAACTGTTGCTGCCAGCGGCAGAAGAAACCAGCGTGCGCATCCGGGCGGTTGGCCACACGGCATGCACCTGATGTACACCGACGGCATCAGCCGTGCGAATAATGGCAGAGACGTTATGCGGCTTGTGCACTTGCTCCAGACAGACTGTCAGATCGGGCTGCCGGGTGGCCAGCATTTCACAAATCCGTGCATAACGTTCAGGGCTCATAAGCGCTAGTTTCGGTTACGGTTAACTTTAATGACATCCGGCATGATACGAATCTTGCGCATAACATTTGCCAAATGGATGCGATCGCGAGTGGTTAAGCGGATAAAGGCGCTGTAGACACGGCCATCTTTTTCTTCGGTATTCAGGCTTTGAATATTCGAGCCTGCAGCATTAATCGCCGCCGTCAGATTCGCCAATGCGCCCTGATGGTTAAACATATCCACCTTGATTTCAGCAATGAATTCCTGCTCAGTTTCCAGGTCCCACTCTACCGCCATAAATTTCTCAGGCTCTTTCTGGTAACCACGGATGTTGCGGCAGGATTCATGGTGGATTACCAACCCCTTACCGGGGCTGACGTGGGCAATAATCGGATCGCCAGGAATCGGGCGGCAACATTTGGCGAAGGTAATAAGGACACCATCAGCCCCTTTAATTGCCAGATTACGCACGCCGGAAGAAGCACCGAGGCTGGAGTGATCGCCCTGTAAATTCTTCGCTATGACCACGCTCATGGTATTGCCGAGGCCGATCTCGGCCAGTAAGTCGTCCAGCGTGGCCAGCTTCATGCGTTCCAACTCGTGCTGGATGTTTTCCTGCGGCACTTCAGAAAGCTTACGGCTGCCGCCTAACGCGTGGTTTAGCAAACGGCGCCCCAGGCTGACGGAGTCGTCACGCTTGAGGTTTTTCAGCATCTGGCGGATTTTAGCGCGAGCCTTTGAACTGACGACAAAGTTCAGCCAGGCAGCGTTCGGCCGAGCACCCGGTGCGGTGATGATTTCCACCGTCTGGCCGCTGGATAGCGATTGTGACAACGGATACGGTTGGCGATCGACGCGTGCGCCCACGCAGGCATGGCCGATATCGGTATGCACTGCATAGGCAAAGTCAACCGGTGTTGCACCCGCAGGGAGTTCAACAATGCGCCCTTCCGGGGTGAAAACGTAAATCTCATCCGGGAACAGATCAGATTTTACGCTTTCGATAAATTCAAATGAGCTGCCAGCACTCTGTTGCAGCTCGAGCAAGCTCTGCATCCAACGTTGAGCACGAATTTGTGCCGTTGTACCGCTCGTTTCGCCCGGAGCCCGCTCTTTATAGGCCCAATGCGCGGCAACCCCCATCTCTGCCATCTGATCCATATCTTCGGTACGGATCTGAACTTCTACCGGCACACCGTGTGGGCCGATCAACGAAGTATGCAGCGATTGATAGCCGTTGGCCTTAGGAATGGCGATGTAGTCTTTTACTCGCCCAGGGCGTGGCTTATACAGGCTATGTGCCTGACCCAGAACGCGATAACAGGTATCGACTTCTTTCACGATCACCCGGAAAGCGTAGATGTCCATAATCGAATGGAAACGCTGTTCTTTCAGGTGCATCTTGCAGTAGATGGAATAGAGATGCTTTTCCCGCCCGCTGACGCGGCAGGGGATACCGGCTTCGGTTAAACGCCCTTCGATCTCGGAAAGAATCTTCTGGATCATCTCCTTACGGTTACCGCGCGCGGCTTTCACCACGGCTTTGATGACCCGGTAACGGTTCGGATAAAGTGCCTCAAAACCCAACTCTTCCAGTTCGATCTTCAGATGGTGAATACCCAGCCGGTGCGCTAGTGGGCTGTAGATTTCCAGGGTTTCACGCGCAATGCGCCGCCGCTTGTCGGGGCGCAGCGAACCGAGGGTCCGCATGTTGTGGGTGCGGTCAGCCAGTTTGATCAGCACGACGCGGATGTCTTGTACCATCGCCATGATCATTTTGCGGAAGTTTTCCGCCTGTGCTTCTTTCTTATCCTGGAATTTCAGCTTGTCGAGCTTGGATACGCCCTCAACCAGTTCAGCAACACTTTTGCCAAACAGTTGTTCCATATCCTGATAGGTGGCTGCGGTATCTTCAATGACGTCGTGCAGCAGAGCGGCCATCAGCGTTTCATAGTCGAGACGCATTTCCGCCAGAATACAGGCTACGGCAACCGGGTGAGTAATGTAGGGCTCACCGCTGGAGCGTGTCTGCCCCTCGTGAGCATCACGTGCAACAAGGTATGCCTGTTTGAGGCGTTTAATCTGCTCCTCAGGCAAGTAACGTTGAATCAGCAGATTCAGGCTTTCAAACAGGTACAAGGCAGACTCACAGTCTAATTAACGACGGCCTTCAGCAATGGCGGTCACCGCTTGAATCTCTGCGGCTTCCTGCTCTTGCTGTTCTTGGCGCTCACGGACATCAAGGATCTGGCTGTTAATCAGCCCTTCTTCGATTTCACGCAGAGCGATAACGGTGTACTTATCATTCTCTTCTGGTACCAGAGCGTCTTTACCGCCGGTCTGGATTTGACGCGCCCGACGAGCAGCGACCAACACCAGGTCAAAACGGTTACCAATTTTCTCTACAGCGTCTTGAACAGTTACGCGTGCCATATTTGTGCTACTCCACAGGTGACGAAAAGACTGGGCATGATACTGAAACTGCCCTCAGTCTGCCAATAGTTTGCTGATTAAAGCGTCATGCCGCAGCATTTGCCGGCTTAAACGCAAACGTTCGGCGCGAATAATGGTTTTCAGATCGGACAGCGCCAGATCGAAATCATCATTCACGATTAAATAATCATACTCCGCGTAATGCGTCATTTCTGCAACGGCTTGCGCCATGCGCCTGGCTATCACCTCATCAGCGTCTTGCCCGCGGCCTCTCAGGCGGCGGCCCAACTCTTCTTTTGATGGTGGCAGGATAAAAATACTGCGCGATTGGGGCATTTTGGCACGGATCTGCTGCGCTCCTTGCCAATCGATATCCAGGAAGACATCGACACCGGTCGAAAGCACCTGCTCAATCGCAGCACGTGACGTGCCGTAATAATTGCCGAACACTTCTGCGTGCTCAAGAAACTCATCTTGCTCAATCATAAGGCGAAATTCGTCTTTGGAAACGAAGAAATAATGCTCGCCATGGTTTTCACCCGGGCGGTTTGCGCGCGTGGTGTGTGAAACCGAAACCTGCGTGTCGTACAGCGGTTGTGTCTTTAATAAAGCCTGAATCAGGCTTGATTTCCCTGCGCCACTGGGTGCAGAGACAATATAAAGTGTGCCTTGAGCCATGATGATGTTCGTTGATAGCGGTTGATAAGCCAGTAACAGCAGATGTGTATTTTCTCCGCACAGTATACACGGCTAAAGCCCGGTATGCAGCGTTGGGTCGCATTTTGGCCGCTGCTTTCTGTTAAAAACAGGGGAAAAACGCCGATTTGCGTAACATGTCTGGAAGTTTTCGACGTTTTCAGCAAACGTTCATTACTTTCTGGAGGTGCTTTGCATTCCTGATTTTTAACCATCGCCAATCATTCCGTTTCCGTTTTTACTGCGCCGTACCAAGTTTACTGCGCCGTACCAAGGAGGTGCGCGATGTTGGGATGCAGTAATTACATCAGGAATATGCTGGTAGCCATGGCGCTTTTGTGTAGCTCGGCTTGGGCCCAAACGTGCCCAAGCTGGCGGCCAGAAAGGTTGCAATTGGAGATAGCGGCACTAAATAGCCAGTTGGAGCGCTGGGATGAGGCTTATTACCAGCAGGGCCACAGTTTGGTGGATGACGAGATTTATGACAGCTTGCTGCAGCAACGGCAACAGTGGCAAAGCTGCGCCAATAAGCTGCCATTGCCAGACATCAAGCCGACGCTACCCGAAGGTAAAACGCCACATCCCGTTGCTCAGACCGGCCTGCGAAAGCTGCCAGATCGCGTTGCAGTGGCGCAGTGGATGCAAGGCCGCAGTGATTTGTGGGTTCAACCCAAGATTGATGGTGTGGCGATCACGTTGGTTTATCAACAAGGGAAACTGGTCAGCGCGATCAGTAGGGGCAACGGGGTGAAAGGTGAAGACTGGTTGGACAAAGTCAGAGTCATTCCTGCCGTTCCCCAAGAGTTGCCGCGCTCTCCCGCACACTTGGTGTTACAGGGTGAATTGTTCCTGCTGGTGAACGATCATCGTCAGCAAACGTTTGGGGGGATCAACGCACGGGCGAAAGTCGCCGGTATGCTGATGCGTAAGCAGTTTACCCCTGAACTGAAACAGCTTGGTCTGTTTATTTGGGCATGGCCTGATGGCCCACTGCAGATGGCCGAACGGTTGCAGCAACTGACGGAGATGGGTTTTGCGTTCACCCAGCAATATTCACAACCGGTCAAGACGCCGGATGAGGTGGAGAAGTGGCGCACATCCTGGCATCGTTCTCCTTTACCCTTTGTTACTGACGGTATTGTTATCCATCAAGGGCTGGTTCCTGAGGGGCGTTATTGGCAAACCAAACCCGGCGATTGGGCGGTTGCCTGGAAATACCCACCGGCTCAGCAGGTAGCCAGAGTGACGGACGTGGAATTTGGTGTAGGCCGTACCGGAAAAATCACTGTGATATTGCTCCTGGATCCGGTGCGGATGGATGATAAATGGATTCAGCGCGTTAACCTGGGTTCATTGCCACTGTGGCAGAAATGGGATATTGCACCGGGTGACCATATTGCCATTAGCCTGATGGGGCATGGCATCCCGCATCTTAATCGCGTCGTGTGGCGAGCAGTCGAGCGACAAGCTCTTGAAGCACCCAATCCTGAGAATTACCATCTGTTGAGCTGTTTTACGTTGCAGCCTGGTTGTCATCAGCAGTTCCTGGCGCGTCTGGTATGGCTGAGCAGTATTCACGGGTTGAACATGCGCGGACTGAATGAGGCTGGGTGGCAATCGTTAATCGATCAGGGGCTGGTTGATGATTTGCTCGATTGGTTGGTGTTAACGCCAGAGCAGCTGAATGGTGTGCCGGGTATTGGGAGCAAGCGTGCACAGGCGCTTTATCAGGTGTTTCGCCAAGCGCGTCAACAGCCATTCGAGCGTTGGCTAATTGCACTTGGGGCACCGCTTTCACCGATTCAGGTTACCGCTGCCCAAGCGCAAGACTGGCAACAAATACAACAGATAACGCCAGAAAAATGGCAGAAAGTGGCCGGGATTGGTGCCAAAAGAGCCCAACAGCTCCATACTTTTCTACAATCACCGGTAATCATCGGGCTGGCTAGCACTTTGTTAGAGCAAGAAATCAATGGGTTCAAATCGTTACCTAATCATTCCATGATGCTGAGTCAGGCTGAATAGTAGGGGGTGTAATTTATGCTCGGCACACTTACTGATAATCCTGCGTGATGATTGTACTTTTTGTGTTGTTTTCTATGGTATTTAGTCTTGTTCTGGAATAACCACTTTTAAGGAAAACGAAAATAAGATGAGACATAACGTAATGCTGGCAGCGGTTGTTACATTAGCCGTATTGCTAAACGGCTGCGTAGCTCCGGCCCAGAAAGTGGCATCACAAACGTCGGTACTCTCCTGCAGCGTTGGCGATCCCATGACGCAGACCACGCTTTATTTCGGTTTGAACCGCCCGGTTGGGCCGGTGATTACCTCTGCGGAGTGGCAGTCCTTTATCGATCAACAAGTGACCCCGCGTTTTAAAGAAGGGTTATCGGTATTTGAGGCTAAAGGGCAATGGTTGGGGAACGACGGTAAATTGGTGCGGGAAAACAGTAAAGCGCTGATGTTGATTCATACATCGGATGCTGAAAGTGAGCAGAAGATTGAAGCGCTGCGTAGCCTTTATAAGCAGCAGTTCGTACAGGATTCTGTGATGCGGGTTGATACGCTGGTCTGTGTGGCGTTTTGATGCGTTTCCGGCTTGCTGGTTGCGCGGCAAGCCGGAATATCGGTTTAGAGCACCAACCCGGCAACCGCCGCTGAAAGCAGGCTGACCAAGGTTGAACCATAAACCAGTTTCAGGCCGAAGCGTGAAACGACGTTGCCCTGTTGCTCGTTGAGGCCCTTGATAGCACCGGCAACGATGCCGATGGAAGCAAAGTTGGCGAAAGACACCAGGAAGACGGAGAGAATACCCAATCCACGCGGCGACATTTCCGCAGCGATTTTTTTCAGTTCGATCATGGCCACAAACTCATTGGCGACCAGTTTGGTTGCCATGATGCTGCCAGCCTGCAGCGCATCGCTTGTGGGGATCCCGATCAGCCAGGCAAGCGGATAGAACACATAACCCAGAATTTGCTGGAAGCTGATGCCGAAAATTGCAGCAAAGATGGCGTTTACCGCGGCGATGAGAGCAATAAACCCGATCAGCATGGCGGCAATAATCATGGCGATTTTGAAACCCGCCAAGATGTATTCCCCCAGCATTTCAAAAAAACTCTGATCTTCATGCAGTTTGCTTAGTTTCAGTTCCGGTTCATCCTCAATCTGATAGGGATTGATAATGGAAAGAATGATAAAGGTGCTGAACATGTTGAGAATTAATGCGGCTACCACGTATTTGGCGTCGATCATCACCATATAAGCGCCGACGATCGACATTGATACCGTCGACATTGCCGTGGCTGCCATGGTGTACATCCGGCGGGGGGAGATATCCGCAATAATGCCTTTGTAAGCAATAAAGTTTTCAGATTGGCCCAGCACCAACGTACTGACGGCGTTGAAAGATTCCAGTTTGCCCATGCCGTTTACTTTGGAGAGCAACGTACCTACCGCGCGGATAATCAGCGGCAAGATACGGAAATGTTGCAAGATACCGATCAGCGCAGAAATAAAGATGATTGGGCACAAAACGCCAAGGAAGATAAACGATAGCCCTGCTTTGCTCATGCCACCGAAGACAAAGTCAGATCCCTGTGCAGCAAAGGTCAACAGGGTTTCAAAGAAGCCAGCCACATGTTTAATGACACCGAGACCGCTTTCCGAGTGCAGGAAGAAATAGGCCAGAACCGCTTCAATCACCAGCAGTTGGATAATATAACGTGGGCGGATTTTCTTACGATCGTTACTGACCAGTAACGCAAGGGCGATGATAACGACCAACGCCAGAATAAAGTGCAAAATTTGCGACATAAACAGTCCGAGGAGCATACAGGCTAGAAAGAAGTACTTATACCTAATTTGCTGCAGCTCGTCAGCAGGATGGTTAACCGGGGATGGCTCGTCTGCGCTATTCCCCGGTTATCTGGTTGTTAGCTCAAGTCAACATTCTTGCTGCCAAAGAACCAGGTTAAAATGAAACCAGCCGTGTAAGACACCAGCAATCCGGCGGTATAAACCATGATCCCGGCATAAATTCCCTGCGCGGACGTCATCAGTGGAATTGATACGATACCGGACGGGCCAAAGACGGTGTTAAGGCCAACTGGCAACCCAAGGTATGCGATCATACCGATAAAGAACCCGCCGACGGCACCGCCAAGACAGGCGGTGATGAAAGGTTTCACCCGTGGCAGAGTTACGCCGTAAATCAGTGGCTCACCAATGCCAAGGATACCTGGGATAATCGCTCCCTTGATCTGGGTACGCAGCACTGCGCCCGCTTTCGCTCTGGCAAACAGCGCCATTGAAGCACCCACTTGCCCACCGCCAGCCATGGCCAGGATTGGGAACAGTGAGTTGAACCCCTGCGCATCCATCAAGGCGAAATAGACGGGAACAAATCCCTGATGAATACCGAACATGACTGCAAGCAGGAACAAGCCTGCTAGAATGGCGCTGCCAAACGGGTTGCCATTCAGGTGTAAAAACAGCCATGACATTCCTTTGAACAGCTCCCCACCCACGGGCATGATGACCACGAAAGTCACGGCACCCATAATCAACAGGGTGATAACTGAAGTCAGTATCATATCCAGGTTATCAGGAATAAACTTCCGAACTGTCCGCTCGACCCAGGCTCCCATAATAGTGGCGATCAGCACGCCAATAATGCTGCCTCTGGGATCGATAGGTAACCCAAAGAAGCTGTCGATACCGGAGTAGTAACCCACCTTGGCATCGGGTACATAGCCCAGTACAAATAGCGAAGCGATGATGGCTCCATTGACTCCCGTGCCGCCAAAGGCTTTTTGTGCGTTATGGCCGATCAGAATACTCAAGAAGGCAAACAGGCCTTTACTGAATACTTTCATATAGCCAATGGCGCTGAGTAGCCAAGGGCTGGGGGATTCAACGCCAATCACCATACTTTGCTCGAGCAGGGTCGCAATCCCGAGCAACAGGCCAGCGGCAATAAAACCGGGAATCAACGGGGTAAAGATGGTGGCGAACTTGCTGAAAAACTGGTGAATAGAACTGCTTTGTTTTGATTTGAGCTGCTTTTTATTCTCTGACGCAATCGCGTTGAGATCTTTAGGCGCGTCGGTGGTGTTCTGTTCCGCATGGCTTAACAAGCTATTCATCATTTCGGCAGCGGTTTGCGCCTTGCCGGGGCCGAGGACGATTTGTAACTGGTCGTCCCCTTCGATAACACCCATTACGCCCGCGATTTTTTTCAGTGCATCGCGGTCAACCCGTTCCCTGTCCCTTAATGTTAGGCGCAGCCGTGTCATGCAGTTACCGCAGACAGCAATATTACCGCTGCCGCCAACATGACCTAAAATTTGTTCTATCATTGCTTCATTTATTTTCGCCATCGGATTGACGTCCTGTTTCTGATAAGACTACGCGGATAAAACCGTTCTTGTGTTTTAAAATCGTACTGGCCTGATTCCAGCTTTCAGTAACCAGAGTCGATAAATCAATTTTCATTGTTGTCTAAAGTTATTTCTTAAACCATTGGAATAATTAATTCCTAAAAAATTTAAATCAATAAATATTTTATTTTCATTGGTGATTATGTGACCACAATCAACTTGTCATACCTCTCAGTTTATACTCAGGTTGTTTTTAAGCACTGGCAGCGTAAGATAGCCTAGGTAGAACCTGCTTTTTTGCTGACAATGTGAGCCACTACCGCGATGAGATATACGCAAAAAATAATTCATAACAAAGAGTTATTCACCCCCGGCGAGCGTAAGATCGCGGATTATGTGTTGGAAAATCCGGATAAACTAAAACAGCTTTCTTCACAAAGCTTGGCGATGATTCTGGGGGTTAGTCAATCCAGCATTATTAAGTTTGCCCAGAAGCTGGGAATGAAAGGCTTCACCCACCTAAAAATTGCTCTGATTGAAGAATGGGGTCAGCAGGCGTCAGAGCAGAAATTGCAAAGTTCGCACATCCATAATGGCATCAACAGCCATGACAGCCTTCCGGATATTGCGGAGAAGCTCTTTCTGGAGAAGCAGCAGGCGTTGCGTGATACCACCGATAGCCTCGATTTTGCTCAGTTGCAGCAGGCGGTATTAAAGATTCAGGCGGCTAAACGGGTTCAGATTATCGGCGTAGGGGGCTCGTCGTTGATTGCCAAAGATCTCGCTTATAAGCTGATGAAGATCGGTTATTCGGTTATGAATGAGCTAGACAGCCATGTTCAAATCACGGTTGCTCAATCCCTGAGCCCTGCTGATGTGCAGATCATTATTTCGTTCTCCGGTAAACGCCGGGAGATATTGATTGCTGCGGAGGTTGCCAAGAAAATGGGGGCGACTCTGATTGCCATCACTTCCTTACAGCATAACCCACTGAGAGAGCTGGCGGATTATACGCTGGATACTATTGCTGACGAGACTCGCTGGCGCAGTTCTTCGATCGCCGCCAGAACGGCGCAAAACACAATCATTGACTTGCTGTTTGTCAGCCTCATGCAGCAGAACAGTGAAGAGAGCCGTCATTTTATTCAGCAGAGCCAGACGTTGGTTGAGCAATTGAGTAATAAATAGATTTTTGACAGTGGCTTAGACATAATTTTTTCATTGATTTAAGAATAATGAGTCACAATTATTGTTATGCAATGTGACCTACATCAATGCGCAATTCTTGAAAAAATTTATCTTGTCATACGAAGCTGGCTTGGTTTAGAGGTTTTTCTTCTACTGTGAATAATGAATGCATACTGATTATCGCTGATTATTCATCGGCTGGCATAAAGGTAAATCTAGGGGAATGTGGTTATGCCATGGAATCATGAGATTCAGCAGGCAATTACTTTGTTGCAGGCTTGTCAGTGTCGTAATTCGGATAATCTTCCTTGTCCAGCCAGAGGGGATGAACCCGGTGCTGTGGGTACTTGTGCAGACAAGATCATGCCATCGATTATCCTACTCAATGCTTTTGCCGATGTGCTTCCGCAGCATCAGGAATTACACCGTATCGGTACGGTTTTGGAAGCGCAAGGCCTGATCCCTAAACTTGAACAGGATGAAAGCTACAGCCAAAGCGCGTTGGCGTATTTGCGTGCACAGCTCAAGCCGTAAACTCAACAGCGTTGGGTAAAATAGCAGCTCAACGGGTTATATAAAGCCATTTCTTGGGCAGCAAAGTTGTAATACTGCAAACGATAATTTTTAACATAGATAATTATTTTATTATTCGCAATATATATATGAGATGTGGATTGTTTAAGTTTTTTTAATAAAGCCAAAGAAATAATTAATTATAAATATATATAACTCGATATTGATTTGGTTAGGAAATTATTTATCTGGATACTTTCTGTTTCTTCGTGCTCCTCTAAAAATCGAGATGGGCTGTATTGTGTCCAGTGAATAACAGGGTTAAATATTTAATTTATGACAACAAAAAAGCCCGCTATTATGCGGGCCTTCTGGTTTGTATTCAGAAAACCCCCAGATAAGCTGGGGGCTCCGTAAAGCTTTCAGCTATAAGTCAGCTATAAAAACCCCTTTTGATTTGTTAAAACACATTGCGGTCTGGCAACTGCAAAAGTTCAACAAGAAAACAAAAGGGGTTCCCAATGGGGGACGAAAAGAGCTTAGCGCATACCCGATGGAACTGTAAATATAATATAGTTTTTGCACCCAAATACCGGA
>NZ_JQEI01000065.1 GCF_000743355.1 Serratia sp. Ag1 | reverse complement strand
GTCCTGTGCCACCACTTCAATGCTGCCCTGACGGCTTTGCACATCCACCGACCCTTTGATGTCTGCACCGCCGTCGTCCTTCAGCCACAGATAGACTGGAATTGCCATGTAAAGCTCCTTTTATTGACGTAATAAGGTCACCTGTTCCGGTGACCGGGTTAGGGTTTCAGGCCCCGGGCAGGCCGATGCCGCCGGAACCAGACTGATTTCTACCCGGCGATTGGCCGCGCGCCCAGCGGGGGTGGTATTCGGCCCTACAGGCTGACGGGCACCAAACCCCTGCACAGCAAAACAGCTCGCGGGCACGGCGCTGTTCTGTATCATCCAATCACGCACGGCTTCCGCACGTTTGAGCGAGAGTTGCTGGTTGGCACGTGCATCACCGGTGCTGTCGGTATGCCCCGCCACCACAATCAACTCACCGGGTTTGGCCTGGATGGTCATCAGGGCCTCCACCAGGACTTTGGTGGCATTGGGTTTGAGCGTGGCCTTGCCGGTGTCAAACAGCGACAGGCTGTCGAGTCGCACGGAGTCCGGGGTCTCTGTAGTCGAGGTACCGGGAGAGACCGAGGCAAGCGCCGGGGGCACATAGTCTTTGATGGCCGCCATCAGCGGCTGACGCAGGCGTTCCCCTTGGTACAGGCCGAGGCCCAGACGCAGCGGTTCACCATTGCGGAACTGGTCATCCAGCAGGGCCATATCCTTACGCAACACCTCAACCGCACGGGCTTTCAAGGCGTGGTCCTGATTCTCCACACTGTCGTAATGACGAATATCGAACGCGACACGCTGCACAAGTTGCCGGTTTTGCCAGGCGCTGCTGCACAGAGCCACCACCGCAGCTACCCCCAACAGGGTGACGGCATGGCGTAATGCCTGCTGGCGTGGCGATATCCCCCTGCCCATCGGTAGCGTGGAAAAGATAAAATCAGGAAAAGGCAGTGCGCGACCATCGGTAACGGGTTTAGGGCACCAACCTGCTACCCGGCTCAGGGCGGTGTGCGCCGCCAACCACTGTTGCCAGAGGGAAACACTGGCCTGGCCCGGCAAACTGCTAACCTGATGCAGGATCACCTGCTGCGGGGAGACTGCGGCCACATCGTCGCTGTGTGTCTGCAATGCGGGCAATACCTGCGCCTGCAGCCAGTCCTGGTGAGAGCGGAAGAGCACCGTCTGCTGCACCCGCGCAGCCTGCTGTGTCTGATTGCCCTGGCGTTGCCAGTCTGCCAGCGTTTCCGGCTGATTCACGCTCGGCCACAGAGTGAAAGGCGATGCCCGCTGTTGAGAGAGCCAGACCAGGGTAGAGGCAAGCGAGGTGGCTACCGTGCTGCACAGGATCAGCGGCACCGGGCAGCGGGTATCCCGGCGCAGTTGCCCCAGTTGCCAGCGGAGTTCATGCAAAGTTGTGGATAACGCTCGCGCATCTGCCTGTTGCTGCGGGTTGACCGCAATCATCACGGCCAACTGCCCAGCCCACGCAGGACGCTGCCACAACAGTTGCTGTACAGACTGGCGAAGCTGGCTGCTCTCATCCACCCGCAGCCAGCACCCCTGCACACTCTGGCACAGCATTTCGGTGCCAAACAGGGAGTCAAGCCCCTCACCGCACACCAGCACCACCGGCAAGCGGTAGTTGTCCGGCGGCAACCCATCAAAATGGGTATCAGCCAACGCAAACTCAGGCTGACGCCCTGCTCGCCACAACCCTATGGCACCGATCACCACAACCAGCAGTAAAGCGGCCCAACGCACCGACGGTGAAAAGGGCAAAAAAACCAGACACAAAAGACTGGCCAATAACCCTGCCCACAGCCAGAGACCCTGTCGCCACCGTGGACGCATTACGCCGGCCCCGGTAACAGCGTTGGCAACAGGTCCGATAGCGCATGATCGAGCCCCCACCACAGTGAGGCCACAATGAGCCCGGCCAACACCAACCTCACTGGCCAGTAACGCAACCAGCGACCCAGGCGATAACGTGGAGCGGCAACAGCCAGGACCGGCTGCGACGGCGCCACGCTGAACGGTGGGACCCGTACCGAGAGTTGATCGACCAGTTGTTCACGCTCCGGCACGGTCAACGAGCGGTACCCACCCAGGAACCCCAACATCAGCACCCGGTGAAAACAGGTCAATACCGCACTGTCCGGTGCAGGCTCGCGCAACACGCTGCGTATCCGCTCATACAGTTGATGACCGGCGTCCAGCGTGTTGAAAAAGTGGGCCTGCAACGGCGAATGGCTCCAGACGAAGTAAGCATCATCCTGCACGCTGCGCCCTTTCACAGTTTCATCCAGCAGCGCACACTGGGCGTACAGGATATGCTGACAGCTCGGCTCACTGACGCCCGCCTCAATAAGCGCCTTCTGAATGTGTTCGATATCGGCCACGCAGCGCTGCCAGAAAGCCTGCCCCTCGCCGTCTTCACAGACCATGCCCTGACGCAGGCTGATTATCTGCAACCAGGTCCCCTGCAATAACGCATCCATATCCACGGACGGGGCCGATCGTTTCACAGACCGGCTCATGAACGCAGCACCGCAAACAGTTCAAGCTGAATGTCACCCAGCGTACCCGGCACGTAGAACACACAGGTTCCGGCTTCCAGCATCTGCTGTGCCGCCGGGTTGTTCAGATCCAGGGCGAAGTACTGATTCTCCAGACGCAACGGAATGGCCGCCGGGACATGGCTCAGTGGACGCAACGGGATCCCGCTCAACGCGATGTTTACCACCTTGCCGACATCATCCGGCGCACCGACTTTACACAGTTGCGGGAACTGGGTTTGCAACTGTGCGGCCGGTAGAGAGGAACGCACAGACAGGTAGAAATCCACCTCTTCGCGCAGACGCGGATCGTGCAGGGCACCGCGCCACTGATTGACGCGCGGCTCATGCACCAGCTCAATCGCCACCACCCGTGAAGGCAGGCTCACTTCCAGCAGGGTATTGAGCAAGGTGAAGAGCGGAGGGAACACCGCCGTCAGGCGATCGTGCTGATAGACCGGAATGGCGGTGACGTCATGCTCCAGAGAAAAGGTCAGCAGGCTGCCCGCCAGGCGGGCCAGTTCCTGATACAGGCGTTCAGGGTGCACCTGTGGGTAGCGCTGGAAATTCCCCAGCACCGGCTCGGCACCGTTGAGAGCATTCAGCAGCCAGAACAGCGACACATCGGCCACGGCAAAGTCGGCCATACGCGCATTGCTTTCCCGACGCATCCCCATCAGGCGTTGCAGACGCGCCCGCAGTTGCACCATCAAGACATCAAGTTGCCCTTCACACCCGGGGCTGGCCCGCAGGCTCAGCAACGGCGGGATAAACTGCGTGTCCTGTGCCCAACGGCCCTGTGCATCGCGCAATAACCGCACCACCGGACAGACCTGATAATCCCCGTTGTCCTGCGTGTCCAGACGCAGGGTGAGTTCATGGCTCATCACTGCGACCTGCTTTTTATCATCACCATACTGATTTTGCACATCCCGCCACACCTGACGGTAACGGACCGGACGTTCGGCACGTTCATCGGGTTGCAGGCAGTTGCCGCCGTTGGCATAGCGCTGTGGCAAGGCCAGCATCACGGTGACCGCCGTGGCGTCCGCAGGCAGATTGGCTGCCAGGGTCAGCGTAGGGGGCAGCAGATCCGCACAGTCCGTGTCGATCAGCACGCCATCCTGAAAACGCACCTGCAGACGTTCGGCTTTCAGACGCCCCTGCGCCAGCGCGTCCTGATCAAAAGCGGCATGCAGCACGCCCCAGGGATGCAGAACCCCCATCTGCGCAATGCATTCGTTGGTCCAGGCCTCCAGCGAGGCTTGCTGTTGAAACTGCTGCGGGGACACCAGGACTCCGCGTGTCCATAAAGGACGATCAATCTTCATCGTGTCTCCGTTTACGCCTTCGCTTTCGGCATCTGCGACACCAGGGACAGGCCGACATCCAGCCCTTCGACCTGGAAGTGCGGCACCGCGTACAGCTTGACGCGGAAGAAGCCCGGGTTGTCTTCGATGTCTTCCACCGTCACCTTGGCATCGCGCAGCGGGTGCGAGGCCTGCAGGTCATCGCCCGGATCGGTCATCTCGGTCACCAGACCGCGTACCCAGTTGTTGAGCTCTAGCTCCAGCAGGCGGCGATCTTTGGTGGTACCGATGTTCTCGCGCTGGATCAGCTTCAGGTAATGCGCAATACGCGACAGCAGGAAGATGTAAGGCAGACGCGCGTTAATACGGCTGTTGGCCGTCGCATCTGCGGTGTCATACAGCGCCGGTTTCTGCGCCGAGTTGGCAGAGAAAAAGCAGGCATAGTCGCGGTTTTTGTAGTACGACAGCGGAATGAAACCGAGGTTGGCGAATTCAAACTCGCGCGTTTCCGGGATCATCACTTCGGACGGGATCTTCACCTGATTGCCGGTACCCAGGTCATACAGATGGATCGGCAAGTCCTGCACCGCACCACCGGCCTGCGGGCCACGGATCTGCACGCACCAACCATTGTCGATAAAGCTTTTCACCATGTTGGCGGCAAAGGCAAATGACGCATTGGTCCACAGGTATTTATCGTGGTCCGGGCCGCTGACTTCTTCAACATAGTTAAAGCTGCGCACCGGCACGGTATCCGGGCCATACGGCAGGCGGCCTAGCACCCGTGGCATCGTCAGGCCGATATAGCGTGCATCGTCAGTGTCACGGAACGATTTCCACTTGATGTATTCGGCGCGATCAAAGTAGTTGCCGATATCCTTGATGGCCGCTACGTCTTCCATGGAGTTCTTGAGGAAGAACGCCGGGCCGACGGCACCGATAAACGGCATATGGGCAGAGGCCGCCACTTTAGAAATATTGCGCAGTAGCGCCACGTCCTGCGGGCTGGCGTCGAACTCGTAGTTGGAAATCACGGCCCCAATCGGCTCACCACCGGGGGTGTCATACTCCTGAATATAGGTATGACGATACAGGCCGCTCTGGATGATTTCCGGGCTGTCTTCAAAATCCTGACGCAAGTCATCTTTCGCGATATCGAGCAATTCCAACTTCACGTTCTGGCGAAAATCGGTTTTGTTCACCAGGGACTTCAGGCCACGCCACAAGGATTCCACTTTCTGGAATTCCGGGTGATGCATCACCGCGTCCAACTGGCGGCTGATTTTTTCATCCAGCGCAGCGATGTGGCTGTCCAGCAGGTTCTTGTCGAGTTTCTCGACCTTTTGTGCCGACTGTTTCAGCAAGTCTAAAAAGACGCTGACGGCCGCGGTCACACGCTCATCGGCCGAGACGTCCGCCAGGGCATCGCCATCCTGGAAAGCCTCAATGCCGTTAAGCTGGGAAACCGGGTTAAGGTTGATTTTTTCAAACAGCGACGCATAAACGCTGTGCGCCGCCGGGGTGTTTTTCTCCAGCACGGTAGTCGTGGTATGGCGCTGTGCCGTTCTTTCCTGCAGTGTTTCTTCCTGTCCAGACATCGGTTTCTTCCTTATCTTCCCGGGCAATTAACAGTTTTCGAGGGCCAGTATTTCCAGTTCCATGCGCAATTCGTCGCTCAATGCCTCATCCTTCAGGATGATTTCAAGCTCGCGGCGGAAAGTGGTGTTGTCCAGCAGGTTGGATTTGAGGTCACGCAGCAGATTGCGCATCGCCAGCATGGCGCGCAGTTGCGGGATCTGGCGCGCCACCTGCTCCGGTTCGAAGTCTTTCATCGCGCTGAAGCTGAGATTGACGGCAGTGTCGCTGTGGTCATCGGACAGGGTATCCGGCACTGACAGGGCGAGCTTGGGGCTGAATTCGGCCAGCACGCTATCGAAATTATTTTTATTGACTAGGCGGTTACATAGCGTCTGACCATAATTGCTTTTTGTTTATATCAAATGATGCTCACGAGGTGAAAATATCTAAATCAGCCTGCCAGTCAGTTTGTTTAGACAGAATGGATGTTCCTGGTGGGGATTTGAGCGTGAAACTTGACAAAGAACATCTTCCTAAGACTGATGGCAGCAAAGCCCCACGAGCAGGTTGTTTGACAGTTTTTTCACCAGACCCTAAGAATGATTATTGGGTATGTCCGAGACAGGACTAAATATTCTGTGTGTTGACGGCTCGCCGGGTGTTCCACCACCCTGCGGGCCGCTCTTTTTACTTCTGGTGTGCGGGTCACCCTGTTGACGCGATACTGCAACCGCGTCAGGAAAAAGAAGAGATC
>NZ_JQEI01000064.1 GCF_000743355.1 Serratia sp. Ag1 | reverse complement strand
GGGTCTACGACCCATTTGAACAGCGCCTGCGCTGGCCCGCAGGGTGAGCCTCTTTGAGGCTCATCATCCCCAGGAGCTTACTCAAGATCGTTCCTGGGGTGAGTGACAAATCTGCTTGGCCGATTTGAACGCTGCTTGCAGCGGCCCGAAGGGGCGAGGCCCAGTCTGGGCCGAGTCACGCAGCCAACACCCAAGCAACTTAAAGTATGAAGGGTATATTACTGTCTGATTTATTCAGTGGTTACCTGTACATAATAAATTATAGAAGGATTTATCGTTTTTACTTAAATCATGCTGATGCTATTTTCTTATCACTGATAAGAAAAACGAATCAATATTAACGTGATACCGAACAATCAGAGCCTGTTATTGACGCAACGCCACAGCCTGCGCGCAGGCCCAGGCAGAACTCCACGCCCACTGGAAGTTATAACCGCCCAACCACCCGGTCACATCCACCACTTCGCCGATAAAATACAGGCCTGCGACGCTATTTGACTCCATGGTTTTGGAAGACAGCGCTTTGGTATCCACACCGCCCAGCGTCACTTCGGCAGTACGGTAGCCTTCAGTACCGTTTGGTTGCACCCGCCAGTTCTGCAGGTTTTCAGCCAGCGCCGCCTGTTGAGCTGGAGTGAGTTGTTTCAACGTCGCTTCTGGCAACTGCTCCAGCGCTTGCAGGAACTCTACCAGGCGTTTTGGCAGATGCAGAGCCAGAGTGTTTTTGAGGCTCTGATTGGGATGAGCCTGCCGCTGTTCATTCAGGAAGCCGACCAGGTCTAGGTTTGGCAGTAAGTTAATACTCACAAACTCGCCCGGCTGCCAGTAGCTGGAAATCTGTAAAACTGCGGGGCCAGAGAGACCACGGTGGGTAAAGAGAATGCTTTCACGGAAGCTGGTCCCGTCTTCTGCCGTGACCACTGCGGGCACCGAAACGCCCGAGAGCGCTTGAGATTGCTCCAGCAACGGTTTGTGCAGGGTAAAAGGCACCAACGCGGCACGCGTTGGCAATACTTGCAGGCCAAACTGCTCCGCCAGTTTGTAACCAAAAGGGGATGCTCCTAGGCCCGGCATCGAGAGCCCGCCGCTGGCCACCACAAGTGAGCGAGCACTTACCTTCTCACCATTCAGTTCCAGCTCAAACCCATCATCCGTTTTTTCTACGCTCAGCACTTCGCTGCGCAAGCGTGTCGTCACCTGCCCAAGTTCACACTCCTTCACCAGCAGATCGACCACCTGCTGCGCGGAGTCATCGCAAAATAACTGCCCCAGCGTTTTTTCGTGGTAAGCAATACCGTGGCGATTAATCAGATCGATAAAGTCCCACTGGGTATAGCGCGCCAGCGCAGACTTGCAGAAATGAGGGTTATTTGACAGATAAGCCGCCGGTTCAATATACAGGTTGGTAAAATTACAGCGCCCACCGCCGGACATCAGGATCTTACGGCCCGGTTTTTTGCCGTTGTCGAGCAGCAGTACCCGGCAGCCAAGTTGCCCTGCCTGCGCAGCACAAAACATCCCTGCGGCACCCGCACCTATCACTACGACATCAAACTGTTCCACCTGAGCCTCTCTGAGCAAAAAAATCACCAGCGCGGTAAAGCGCACCCGCCCACCGCTGGATCTGCGGCGAAAGATTGTAAAGGCATCAGCGCGGCAGCGCTAGCGTAAGGAAATGTTAGTAAGCGTAAATACAGGTAATGCGTTGATAGTTATTCAATTAGTCCTGTCACCACCGTTTTTTTGCCCCATTGATATCAAAAAAACGTCATATTTCTCTTTTCCCCGAGACCGGTTGTCACTGATAATGCGCGGCGTTCATGTCCACCAATCTGGCGTAACGCTTATGTTGCATTTGTTCACTGGCCTGGATTTCCATACCGGCCTAATGTTGGTCCTCGCATTGATATTTGTATTGTTCTATGAAGCCATCAACGGCTTCCACGATACAGCCAATGCGGTTGCTACTGTAATTTATACCCGTGCTATGCGCTCGCAGCTTGCGGTCGTCATGGCTGGCCTGTTCAACTTCCTTGGCGTCATGCTCGGCGGCCTGAGTGTTGCCTACGCCATTGTTCACTTATTGCCAACCGATCTGTTGCTGAACGTCAGTTCAACACACGGTTTAGCCATGGTCTTTTCCATGCTGCTGGCAGCGATTGTCTGGAACCTCGGTACCTGGTACTTCGGTATACCGGCGTCAAGTTCACATACCCTGATTGGCTCCATCATTGGGGTCGGGTTAACCAACGCGATAGTCACCAGCACCTCGGTGGTTGACGCGCTGAACGTGCCGAAAATGGTCAGCATCTTCCTGTCATTGATCATCTCCCCGCTGGTGGGGTTGATTATTGCCGGGCTGATGGTGTTTGTGCTGCGCCACTATTGGAGCAATACCAAAAAGCGTCAGCGCATTCATATGACACCGGCAGAGCGTGAGAAGGTTGACGGCAAACGTAAGCCGCCATTCTGGACGCGTATCGCCCTGATCCTGTCTGCTATCGGTGTGAGTTTCTCACACGGTGCCAACGACGGCCAGAAAGGCATCGGCCTGATCATGCTGGTGCTGATCGGCGTGGCCCCCGCAGGTTTCGTGCTCAATATGAATGCCACAGGTTACGACATCACCCGTACGCGGGATGCCGTCGTTCACCTGCAGCAGTTCTACCAGCAGCATGGCGATTCCCTTTCCCATGTGATAGCCCAGAAACCACTGGTGCCTACGCCGGAAGAAGCGCCTCAAACGCCTAACCAACCAGCTGAGTTCCATTGCGACAGTTCACGCGCCATGATCGCCGTCGAGCGTTCTCTTGAGCTGCTGAACAATCTGCAAAGTTACGATCAACTGACGGTGGAACAACGCAGCCATCTGCGCCGCCTGCTGATGTGCGTAACGGATACCGCAGGCAAAGTGGCCAAGCTGCCGGAAACCACTGCAGATGACCAGCGGTTCCTGAAAAACCTGCGTTCAGACCTGCTGGAAACCGTTGAGTATGCCCCACTGTGGATCATCGTCGCGGTCGCCTTGGCGCTGTCTATCGGTACCATGATTGGCTGGCGGCGTGTTGCTACCACTATCGGTGAAAAAATCGGTAAAAAAGGCATGACCTATGCTCAAGGCGTGTCGGCACAGATGACTGCCGCACTGTCGATCGGCGTAGCCAGCTACACGGGTATGCCGGTTTCCACCACCCAAGTGCTTTCTTCGGCGGTTGCCGGGACCATGCTCGTGGATGGCGGTGGTGTACAAAGTAAAACCGTGAAGAACATCGCGCTGGCTTGGTTGTTGACTCTGCCGGTGTCGATTCTGCTTTCTGGTGGCCTGTACTGGCTGGCTTTGAAACTGATTTAATCCTCACGCATGAATGCGAAAGGCGGCCTAGGCCGCCTTTTTTATGCTATAAAATCAAGTAACTAGTACCAGATTGCCATTGCTAACAGGCTGAGAAGTATCAGGCCGCATAGCTCGGTGGTCAGCAGAAACTGACCGCGCACCCGCTGGCAACGGCGGATAAATTCCGGATCGTGATGTTCACAATAACGTTGCGCAAAGATATAACGCACCAGGCGTATCTGTTTGCTTGGCTGGCCGTGCGCAGTGAAAAAACCACCGCCATCAACATATTGATACAGCAGCGGATCGCAACCGCGTAGAACCACCAGCAGAGCACGCAGAGAAGAGTAATAGCGAGCCATATTAATCACACATACCACACACAAAGCCCAAAATAGCGCGACAGTACTCATGATGATTGCCCCTTCAAGGGCGTTGTCATCCCGGCCAACCGCCGGGCCAACGGCCCTACCTCTACCCAATGCTGCCGGAGCCTATGGCTCCCATCCTCCTAGCACCTTTTAAGTGGCCACGCATTATCACAACCTCTCATCGATACGCAAAGTGCGTATCGGGCACCTTGCGGCTCAGAGGGGATAGGCTGAAGCCTATATTCACTATTGTAGGATACCGAACTGCAAACTGACCTGGACCTCATATAAAATTTAGCGCAATGGCTAAATTTGTCATCTCTCCCTTGGTTATAAACTATAACTAACAGCGTTGCCGAACCAAGCGGGTAAATCGCTAGATAACCGGATAAACAATAGGATTTTGTGTTACATCGGTGTAAAACTAAAGAGGTAGACATCAGGAAGATTTATCCCTTACATTACTCGCGTTTTGCATAAGCTGATGTACTTGCAGCGGGTATCTTGATGCAATGCAGTGTGATCGCCCCAACATATCACCGCATTATCTGAATGGTATGATGCAGGTAAGGCGCAAGCGCCAAATTGGAACACTGAATGCCTGCCAACCCTTTAATCGGCATTATCTGGAAGGAGTATTCTCATGGCTTACAAACACATTCTCATCGCGGTTGATCTCTCACCGGAAAGCAAGATTCTGGTAGAAAAAGCCGTTTCCATGGCGCGACCCTACAATGCCAAAGTCTCCCTGATCCACGTTGATGTTAACTATTCCGATCTGTATACCGGCCTGATCGATGTCAATCTCGGCGATATGCAGAAACGTATCTCCGAAGAAACTCACCAGGCATTAACCGAACTGTCGCAGAATGCGGGCTATCCGATCGCCGAAACTCTGAGCGGCAGCGGCGATCTGGCGCAGGTGCTGGTTGATGCCATCAAAAAATACGATGTAGATCTGGTATTGTGCGGCCACCACCAGGATTTCTGGAGCAAGCTGATGTCTTCTGCACGCCAATTAATCAACAGCGTACACATCGATATGCTGATTGTTCCGCTGCGAGACGAGGAAGATAAGTAAGTATTTGCTAACCCCGCTTGCCAACGCCCGCCTAATGCGGGCGTTTTTCGTTGTATAACCCCTATTTTTATTTGTTATTGAGCCTACCCCCGGTGATATAGTCGATACAGACACAACATCCTCCCCAACTGTGAGCAACATCGATAAAAACAGGGGAACCCAAATGCTAAAAGGAGTTCTTTCATGGAACAAGCAGTATCACTGGAGTCGTTTCTAACCTCGTTAAAGCGTCATAACTCGCATCAACCAGAGTATTTACAGGCAGTACGTGAAGTTTTCACCTCGCTCTGGCCTTTCATTGAACGCAACCCTCATTACCGTGAATACGCCTTATTAGAGCGCCTGGTTGAGCCTGAACGCATCATTCAGTTCCGCGTCAGTTGGGTAGACGATCACGGCCAGGTGCGCGTGAACCGTGCTTACCGCATCCAGTTCAACTCTGCCATTGGCCCGTATAAAGGCGGCATGCGTTTCCACCCGTCGGTCAACACCTCGATCCTGAAGTTCCTCGGCTTCGAGCAAACCTTCAAGAACGCCCTGACTACGCTGCCAATGGGCGGCGGTAAAGGCGGCTCAGATTTTGATCCGAAAGGCAAAAGCCAGGGCGAGATCATGCGTTTCTGTCAGGCGCTAATGACCGAACTGTATCGTCATCTGGGCCCGGATACCGACGTACCCGCTGGGGATATCGGCGTGGGTGGCCGCGAAGTCGGCTTTATGGCCGGTATGATGAAGAAGCTGTCCAATAATACCTCCTGCGTGTTTACCGGTAAGGGCCTGTCATTCGGCGGCAGCCTGATACGCCCGGAAGCAACCGGTTACGGTCTGGTGTACTTTACTGATTCAATGCTGCAACGCCACGGTCTGGGTTTTGAAGGCATGCGCGTGGCGGTGTCAGGCTCCGGCAACGTAGCGCAATACACCATTGAGAAAGCGTTGGAACTGGATGCTCGCGTGATCACCGTTTCTGACTCCGGTGGCACCGTGGTGGATGAAGCAGGCTTCACCACCGAGAAACTGGCTCACCTGGCAGAAATCAAGAACCAGCGTTATGGCCGCGTAGAAGATTACGCCCGCGAGCGTGGCCTGACCTATCTGGCAGGCCAGCAACCGTGGAGCGTACCAGTAGATATCGCTCTGCCTTGCGCTACCCAGAACGAACTGGATGTGGAAGCTGCCCAGACGCTGATCCGCAACGGAGTAAAAGCCGTGGCAGAGGGCGCCAATATGCCAACCACCATTCAGGCTACCGATGCCTTCCTTGAAGCGGGCGTGCTGTTCGCTCCGGGTAAAGCCGCCAATGCCGGTGGTGTTGCCACTTCTGGGCTGGAAATGGCGCAAAACGCCGCGCGTCTTAACTGGCGAGCCGAGAAAGTTGATATCCGCTTACGCCATATCATGGCGGATATTCATCAGGCATGTGTCGAATACGGTGGCGAAGGCAAGCAAACGCACTACGTTCATGGTGCCAACATTGCCGGGTTCGTTAAAATTGCTGACGCTATGCTGGCTCAGGGCGTGCTCTGATCCCTGTTCGGTGAGATATCGCAATCAAATGCCGGCACTTCAGCCGGCATTAATTTTGCTTTTTTCAGGGGGAAATCTGCCGCTTTACAGCGGCATATAAATATCGAAGCGGTGATTTTTGGTGGTGCTAGCAGCATGCGCGGGAACATCCGCCAGCGGCGGCGCATAGTCTGGGCGTTTCACTACCACTCGCTTGGTCGCCAAACGGCGAGCCGGTTCCAGCAGGCCATCTGCATCGTCGTCACTGCCCACCAGCGACTGAAACACCCGCATTTCTTTCTTCACCAGCGCGCTTTTCTGCTTATGTGGATACATCGGGTCGAGATACACCACTTCCGGGCGCGGATCGAGATCCACCAGCGCCGTCAGGCTGGAAGCGTGCAGCAGCGTCATACGCTCGCGTAACCACGGGCCAATCTCGGCATCCTGATAACCCCGCTGTAAACCATCATCCAGTAACGCGGCAACCACCGGGTTGCGCTCCAGCATGCGCACTTGGCAACCGAGTGCGGCCAGCACAAAGGCATCGCGACCCAGCCCGGCGGTAGCATCCACCACGCTAGGGAGATAGCTACCCTTAATGCCCACCGCTTTAGCAACCGCCTCACCCCGGCCACCGCCAAAGCGCCGCCGATGCGCCATCGGGCCAGTAACGAAATCAACGTAGATCGCGCCGAGTTTTGGCTCGTCACGCTTACGCAACTCCAGCCGCTCTGGCGTCAATACCAGCGCCACCTGCGCATCGTCGTCAGAAGTCAGTTGCCAGCGCTGCGCCAGAATAGACAAGGCGCCGGGATCGGCGCCTGCTTCACACAATAAAAACACGCTCACGTGGCGGGTTATCCTTTAATACCGTAATGGCGCAGCATAGCATCCAGCTTCGGTTCACGGCCACGGAAGCGTTTGAACAATTCCATCGGCTCTTCAGAACCACCGCGCGAAAGAATGTTATCCAGGAAGGATTTACCGGTTTGCGCGTTGAAAATCCCTTCCTCCTCAAAGCGCGAGTAGGCATCTGCCGACAGCACTTCTGCCCACAGATAGCTGTAGTAACCCGCCGCATAACCACCGGCAAAGATGTGGCTGAACGCATGGGGGAAACGGCCCCAGCTCGGTGAAGGCACCACGGCGACCATTTTCTTCACCTCAGCCAGCGTTGGCAGGATCTGCGCACCTTTTTCTGGGCTGTATTCCGCATGCATACGGAAATCGAACAGGCCGAACTCCAACTGACGCAGGATAAACAGCGCCGCCTGATAGTTTTTCGCTTCCAACATCTTGTCCAGCAAGGCTTTTGGTAGCGGTTCGCCAGTCTCGTAATGACCGGAGATAAACGCCAGCGCTTCCGGCTCCCAGCACCAGTTTTCCATAAACTGGCTCGGCAGCTCGACCGCATCCCACGGCACTCCGCTGATACCGGCAACCCCGGCGGTATCGATCTGCGTCAGCATATGGTGCAGGCCGTGCCCAAACTCATGGAACAGGGTGGTGACTTCGTTATGGGTAAACAGCGCCGGTTTATCACCCAGCGGACGGTTAAAGTTACAGGTGAGATAGGCCACCGGTTTTTGCAACTCGCCGTTTGCCTTGCGCAGGCTGCCAACGCAGTCGTCCATCCACGCCCCACCGCGTTTATTCTCACGGGCATACAGATCCAGATAGAAGCTGCCACGCAGTTCGCCGTTAGCGTCGAACAGATCGAAGAAGCGCACTTCCGGATGCCAGGTATCCACATCTTTACGCTCTTTGGCGCTGATACCGTAAATGCGTTTCACCACCTCAAACAACCCTTCAACGACACGCTGTTCTGGGAAGTACGGGCGCAGTTGCTCGTCGCTGATGGAGAACAGATGCTGTTTCTGTTTTTCGCCGTAATAGGTGATGTCCCACGCTTCGAGCTCATCCACGCCGTAATGTTGCTTGGCAAATGCGCGCAGCTGCGCCAGCTCCTGCTCTGCCTGCGGGCGCGCCCGCTTGGCCAGATCGTTCAGGAAGCCCAACACCTGCTCTGGGTTTTCTGCCATTTTGGTGGCGAGGGATTTATCGGCATAGCTGGCAAAACCCAACAGCTCCGCCAGTTCGTGGCGCAGCGCCAGCGTTTCTGCCATCACTTCGCTGTTGTCCCACTTACCGGCGTTCGGCCCCTGATCGGAAGCCCGGGTAGCAAAAGCACGGTACATTTCTTCACGCAGTGCCTGATTATCGGCGTAGGTCATCACTGGCAGATAGCTCGGCATATCCAGCGTCAGCAACCAGCCTTCCTGCTCTTTAGCCTGAGCCATCGCCTGGGCCATCGCCAACGCACTTTCCGGCAGACCGCTCAGTTCGTTGACGTCAGTAATCAACTTGCTCCAACCCATAGTGGCATCCAGCACGTTGTTGCTATAAGTGGAACCCAATTCGGACAGGCGCGCGACAATCTCGCCGTAGCGTTTTTGCTTTTCTGCCGGCAAACCAATGCCTGAAAGCTCGAAATCTCGCAGCGCATTCTCCACTGCTTTACGCTGCGGCACGCTCAATTCAGCGAAACCTGCGCCTTCTTTCAGGCTGCGATACGCCTGATACAGCCCTTCATGCTGCCCCACCCAGGTACCGTATTCCGACAGCAGCGGCAGCGCCTGCTCGTAGGCTTCGCGCAGCTCCGGGCTGTTTTTCACCGCATTCAAATGGCCAACCGGCGACCAGATGCGAGCCAGACGATCGTCAGATTCTGCCAGCGGCTGGCACAGATTTTCCCAGGTAAACGGCCCCGGCTGCGCAACCACGCGCTCCACCGCAGCGCGGCAATCAGCCAGCGCGGATTGCACCGCAGGCACGATATCTTCAGGGCGAATCGCCGAGAACGGCGGCAAGGCAAACGGCGTCAGCAACGGATTGGTCATAAGGGCAGTCCTGATTAGCGTTGTGGGCCGGATGCGGGCATCGGGCCAGGTAAATAACAATGTCTCACTAACATGGTGCCAAATAGCAGGAAAATCAATGGTGGTGATTGAGGGAAAGTGCCATCGGGCATCACAAGGTCTTTTATGCAGAACCAATCGACAGGCAGAGACAATGCATTTCACTTTTTCTCAGCCAGACAGTTTATACTGTGCGAATTATCAGCCTTTACTCAGCTTGCTCCATCTGGAGCACAAGGAATGACCAGACGCCATGTTAAGTTACCGCCACGGTATGCAT
>NZ_JQEI01000063.1 GCF_000743355.1 Serratia sp. Ag1 | reverse complement strand
TTTATCGCGCGGCGCATCAACTATTGAAGATACACCCAACGGCCAAAAAGTGTACTCCCGTAATGCGATCCGACATAAAAATCTACAGAAAATAGATCCAGATCATCAAAACCACAGTTTGTTTTGAAGCGTTAGGCATGGCCGGAATTAACAACCATCAGCACATTGAGAATCCGGGTTGTTAAACAGGATACGCACCAGCAAACCACGTGCTTCACGCAGCGGATCATCGCCAATCGCCAACACCTTGCCGTCATGCGTAGCCGTGTATTCACGGATCACATCGCCAAAGGCATTACGTTGCACAGCAACTTTTTGCCCTTTGGTAACCATCTCGCCAACCTTAACCAGAATCTCGGCAAACCCACCGACTTCCGCACGGATCGAACTCATTTCGTTACCCACGTAGGTTTTCTGCTGCTGAGCCGTTGCCCCTAGCTCACCTGCCACCATCCCTTGCTGGATCATCAGGTTATGCACGCCCGTTACGCTACGTGCGATCAGTTCGGGCTGATACAGTTTCGGTTTGCCCACTTCGAGCGTAATCGCTGGGATCTTGTTTTCAACGAAAGTGGTTTCTACCGAGCCCTTTTCACCTGGATCGGCCTTAATCTGGTCGGCAGGGAACAGCTCGGCCATCTGTTTCACCTGTGGGTTGCGGTAGTCAGCATAGATGAACAGCGGATATTCAGTACCACGGCTTTGTGTATGCATGTCAACAAACATGCCAGCATTGCCTGCCCATAAGTTATTCCACAGCAGCCAGGCATGTTGTTCCGCAGTATTACCTTTCTCTTTGCCCGGCCAGATGCGGTTGAAGTCAACCATATCACCACCGTCGTTGACCAATTGCCAGTTACGGTTATTAGCCAGCATACCGGAAGGGTTAGCGCCGATGGCACCAACCACGCTGCCTTTCAGTTCGGCAGGGTTCAGCTTCTCGAACACCTGCTGTATCACCCGGATCCCGTTCAGTTCATCACCGTGGATTGCCGCTTGCAGACCCAATTTAGGGCCAGGCTGTGCGCCTTTGGCAACCATGATCGGCACATACCAGTGCTGGCTGATGCCGTTGCTGGCCCCTTGGAACATAAAGCGATAGACCTTGCCCGCTTCCAGATCGTCAACATCCAGCTTGCTGATCACCGGGTTGCCATCAATTTTATCACCGGTATAAACCGTTGCTGCCTGGGCGCTGAAAGCCCCCATCAATAACGCTGCCAACATCGTCACTTTATACATCGCCTGCCCCATTCGATATGGTTAAAAAAACCGCGTCCCTGAATCGCAGGAAAGCGGCAAGAAATTGTGTTTAAGCAAAACCTTTCAATGTGTTAAAAAACTAACGGTATCAACATATTGACTGCACCAGCCAGCGCCAGCCAAGGGCCGAACGCCAACGGTTGGCTCAGATCCTGCCGTGCCAGCCCACGCTGCAGCAACGTAAACAACAGCCCACTCCCCGCAGCCAGCAAAATCACCTGCGGCAAAGCCTGCCAACCTAACCAAGCCCCCAACGCCGCCAGCAATTTAAAATCGCCATAGCCAAGCGCCTCTTTGCCGGTCGCCAACTTGAATAGCCAGAACAGGCTCCAGAGACAGAGATACCCGGCCATTGCGCCGATCGTCGCCTGCTCCAACGGCACAAAAGTACCTTGCAGGTTGAGCAGCAGCCCCCCCCACAGCAGCGGCAGCGTCAGCACGTCTGGCAACAGTTGCGTGTGATGATCGATCACCGCCAGCGCCAGTAAAACAGACAGGAATATCCAAGCGCCGAATAATGGCATCCCTAGCGGCCAAGCCAGTGCAGCCAGCACAAACAGCAGCACCGTGGCCGCTTCAACCAGGGGATAACGCCAGGAAATGGCGGCACCGCAGCAACGGGCTTTGCCCTTTAGCCACAAAAAGCTCAACAGCGGAATGTTATCCCTGGCAGCCACCGGCTGCTGGCAATGCGGGCAACAAGAATGTGGCAACAGCAGGTTAAAACGTGGCAGCGGTTCAGGCAAAGGCTGGGCGAGTTGCAGCAGGGATTCCTGCTGCCAGCGCCTCTCCAACATCACGGGCAGGCGGTAAATCACCACGTTGAGAAAGCTGCCAACGATCGCCCCCAGCAGCCCCACAAAGCACAGCCAAAGCCAGGGGAAAGCGGCGGTAAAGTCCAATAACAAATTCACAGATTCTCCCTGTTGTGAGACATGTTCTTGCGGTTAAAACAGCTTTCCCTGAACCTGCCAGGCGATCTGGCCTTGGTCGTCGACGCGGCCCAACTGATTCATTAATGGTTTCATGACATCGGGCAACTGCGGCCCACTGCGCAACTGGCCGCTGAACTGATAGCGCCCGTCGAACCCGAGGCTGCCACGCCCCGTCAGGTTCAGGTGAGAGGAGTCCTGCTTGAGCACCAGCGCCAACGCGCCTTTAGCATCACAGCTTAATTGGGCCTGCACATTGCTCAGCAGCAATTCCCCTAACGGGGACGCCAACTGGGCATTCTGCCAGTTAGCCACGCCACCGCTGAGGCTCGAGCAGCCATGTGAACTGAACTCCCCCTGCTGCAGGCGCAGTTGCAGTTTACCCTGCGCGGTGATAGGCAAAGGCAGTGGCAACTGTTGCTGGACAAAACCGGCTGGCGCGGAAAGCTGCCATTGATACAGCTGCAGGCTCAGCCATCCGCGCAACGTGCCTGAACCTTGAATACCCTGCGGATCGTGCAGCGCCAGCCGCAGGGCTGGTTGCCAGGAAGACCAGGTAAATTGCCACTTCAACTCCGGCAATGTAACGTTACGCCAATTAAACTGGTGCAGGCTGCCCTGCCACAAGGAACCGGAGAAACTGCCAACGCGCATATCCGCTGGCAAAAAAACTCGCAGCAATTGTGCAGGCGCATACCACCCCAGCAGCAGCAGATAGCAAACCAACAGCAGTACGGCTTTTTTCGCTTTAGCGCCCATCGCTGCGTTCCAGCATCAGTTTGTTGACGGCAACCCATCCCGGTTTCGCGGACTGCGCTGCTACGTCGAGCGCCACGATCTGCACCCGATACTGCTGTTCCAGTTGCGTAAGCCAACGCATCAACTGGTTAAAATCGCTCGGTTCCAGCGTCACGGCCAAACGTTCACCCTGCGGTTGTATACGGGTGATGTTCATGCCCTGAGCGGCAGCACTGCGCGTGACCGTAGCCGATAAACTGAGGGGTTCTCCCGTAACTGGGCGCGCTCCTTGCTCGCGCAAGCGCGGTGCCTGTTCGGTCATCCAGGCAACAGTGCCCTTCTCACGGGCAATGGTACGCTGCCACTGTTCGGCCTGTTGTTGCCAAGGCAGCCACAATGCGTAATAGCACAGGCACAAGATAAGTAATACGCCACAGCCTAATACCAGTCCGCGCTCCCGGGGGCTGATCTGCAGCCAACGGCGCTTAAGTTCATTCATGCTGTATCCCCAGAATCAACCGGCTCTCTACCCCACCCGAGTTTTGCTTCACTTCACCCGGTTGCACCTGGTAGTGCTGCCCGGCACTCTGCTGAAACTGTTCCAAGGCCTGGAAAGAAGCCGCGTGCAGATCGACTCTCAGCTCTTTGCGGCTGGCATCATAGGCCAGCGTCTGCAAGCGAACCGCCGAGTTATCCGCCATCAGTTGCTGCAATTGGCGCATCTGTTCACTCAACCCGGCCTGTTCGCCAGGTTGCAGCTGCTGCAGGTGTTGCTGCATCTGGACGCGCGGGTTAATCACGTTTTTCTCAGTCGGGAACAGTTGCTGATACAGCCGCACGCTTTCCAGCCGCCAATGCTCAGCCTGCTGCCAAAGGCGGTAATGCGACAGCCCGGCATCCGCACCGACCAACAGCAGGTAGACCGCCAGTGCCAGCGCAGCTGGCCACCAAGGGCGTAACCCGGCACGCCACGGGCTGGAACGGGTAAACTCGCCCTGACGCAGATCGGCACCGGAATATTTCTCACCTTCTGCCGCCAGTTGCAGTAAATCGCGCTCTGGCCACACCCGCCATTCCGCCAAACCCGCAATCTGCGCTGGCGGCGTGGAGTAGCTTTCAATCACCTGCGGAGCCGATACCGCCAACAGTTCGGGCAGCCAGGATGATTCCACAATCATCCCCGCGTGCGCTTCGCGGCGGAATAACCATTGATCGTTCAGACGAACGGCGCTCCAACCGTCGGTCACCAACGGCATCATCAAAACATCGGGCAACATTGCCTGAACGCGGACCCCCAACTGCTCACAGCGGGCAATCCACTGTTGCATGGCGCTTTTCTCTACCACCGCAACGTCACAAGTCTCGCCGCTTTGCTGCAAAATGGCGAAGTGCAGGCGCTCAACCTCTGTTGCCAACTGCTCTTCCAGCATAAACGGCAGCACTTGCAAACTCTGGCGGCGGGCACGGCGCGGCAGCGTTACCTGATGGAAAGCGAACTCGCTCGCGGGCACCAGCACCCAGGCTGGATAGGTAGCCAGCAAACGGGCCAATTCAGGATCGGTTTCCCCCGTAGCCAGGCTGCCGTGCCGGTTACTGCCCGGCGAAGTCAATCGCCACAGCACCGGCTGCGCGTCGTCACTCGGCAAACGCAGGATCAACCGCACCTCACCACTGCGCTGTATGTTATCTATCAAGGCGTCACCATCATGCTTAATCCATATTTCCGCTGTACCACATGAAAATTATTGCCGGTCCTCTGCAATAAACTGTGCTGACTGAAATGGCTGTTCCCCATCAGCACGCTGAAATTAGCCAGGAAAAAGTCGCTTTTCACCGTCAGCATCGGTTTGACTGCCGTCGTATCAATCTCCTGACGTGGCAACTGGGCCAAAAATACCGTTACGCTGCTCCACCCTTCACGCGGGCGCTGCTGCAGCCATTGCTCTGCTTCAACGGGGTCAAGTTCCGTCAGAAATAGCGCCGCCAATAAAGGCGCTTGGGATTCACGCAGGGTGTTCACATTCACCAACAGCGTCTTGGTTGGCAACGCACACACATAAGGCAGCAACAATCGATACAGGTTTGTGTCAACACCATAAACGGTGCGCAATTCACTGACATCCTGCATCGGCTGATTGGCGGGCAGGTAGGGCACATCCAATGACATGTAGACCTCATCCTCTGCCCCACCGATGCCGGGTTCGTTGTCACTGTCGATCCAATCGCGCAGAGCGGCAGTCACCTGCGCGGCCTGCAACGGATCCACCTGCAGATTTTTCAGTAGCTGGAGAAAAACCTTGGCGGGATACGGCGTTGTTGTCTCATCCTGCCCACCCGCCCCCTGATTAATCGCATTAAGATTAAAACAGGCTTGAGCATCTACAATCTGCCCATGTAATTCCCCCCCTTCGACGGGGAAGCGGCGTTCGTCTTGCGCCCAGTTTTGGGCCAGATGGGTTTTCTCTGGTGAATCCAGCGTATCCATCTGCAGGATTTTACGGGCCAGAGTTTCTGCCGCGCGGCCATACCATTTTGCCTGCTGGTGATCCAACTGTGCCGCCGTGCGCAGATAAGTGCGCCCATTACGTTCAGCAATGGTGGCGGCAATCGTGACCATCAGGGCCAGGATCAGCAACACCACCAGCAGCGCCACACCTTTCTGCCGCGCCCTCATTCTGTCGCCCCTTCAGCGATTATAAACAGCCGGGTCAGTTCACCCACACCGGTCACCATCAGCGTCACCTCAATCCCTTGCGGTAACTTTGCCGTATTCTCCCAGCTATCCTGCCAGGCACCGTTGGCAAAAAAACGCAGACGAAAAGCACTGACACCACTGAGCACCACCTTAACCACTGGCGTTGCGCCCACTTGCGGATCTGCATGGGTATAGCTCAACCGTTCTAGCTGCTGAGCGCGCAGGCGATAACCGACATTCTGTAGCTCGGAACGGGGCAGCATCCCTAACGGGTTCTGCCAGCTATTGCGCATAAAAGAGACGGCCCAGTCCTCGCTCTCTAACTGGTAACGAGCGGCAGACAACAGGCTTTCGCTACCCCGGCTGTGCCGTGGAATAATCTGGCCGAAATCCGCGTCCATCTGCACAAAGGCCCGCTGCAGCTCTGCCAAACGCTCGACCTTGCTTTGGGAGACTTTGTCATTACGCACCACGCCCTGCAGCACCTGAAATGCGCTAATACTCAGCGCGGCAAAAATAGCCAACGCCAGCAACATTTCCAGCAGGGTAAAGCCTTGCATACGGCGGTTCATTCACGCACCACATAGCTGCGCAGAGAAACCACTGCCGCCGCATCTTCTTTTTTACGCCGGACTTCAACGTCCAGCGCACGCAGTTGGCTGATTTCGGTATCAACCCCGCGCCAGCGCAGATACCACTCTTCACCGGCAAAAGCGACGGTCTTGCCGCTCCAGCTTTTCTCGGGCCAAACCTTATCCAGGCGCAACTGCACCTGCTGATTATCCGCCAGCCAACTCGCAAATACTTTTTCTTCCATCCGGCCAATGCCGCTCGCCTGCTGTGCCGTGGTTTGCAACAGCGCCAATCCCGCCAGGGCAAACACCACCAGCGCCACCAACACTTCCAGCAATGTCATCCCACGCTGCGCTTTCACGGTGTGGCCTCATGTTCCGAGGTGCTAATCACCCCGGCCTCGTCAACCCGCAACCAGGCCTCCAGGCTGCTATCCTTACTCCTGAATACCAGAGTAAACGGCGTGACTTCACCGCCGGGCAGCAGCAAAATATCCGGCTCTGCTGCCGCTGCGTTCACAGGCGGCCACTCCTGCAAACCGGGATACTGCAACTCAAGTTGCAGATCATCCGGCAGTTCACTGCCTAAGGCCGAACGGCGCGGCTGCCAGGTTTGCCAGAAATACCCCTGCCAAATATCAGACCCCGCTGCCGAGGCGCTGTTTCCTGGCTGTTGCCGCTGCAACAGCTTGAACTCCCAGCCGTCTGGCCGCACCTGAATCCCCAGCAACCGACCATTTTGCTGGCTATCGTCCAAGGCAAAATCCAACTGGGCCTGAAAACGTACCAGCTGTTGTTGTGGGGTATTCCGCTGTGCGGCAGGAAATGACATCATCACCAGGCTGGCGGCACTGCCAATCAGCAGCACCACCAACATCATCTCCAGCAGCGTGAAGCCGCGCTGACGCACTACTTCTTGTTACCGATAGTCCAGTTGCCGATATCATCTTCGGTATCCGGCATACCGTCCGGCCCATAAGAGAAAATATCGATCTGACCATGCTGCCCAGGGCTCAGCAGTTGGTAATCGCCACCCCATGGATCCTGTGGCAGACGGCGAATGTAACCATCCTTCGGATAGTTGCGCGGCTCTGGCTGGGCAGACGGTTTGCTGACCAGCGCCTGCAACCCTTGTTCAGTGGTTGGGTAACGGCTGTTATCCAGCTTGTACATGTCCAATGCACTTTCAAGCGCCACCAGATCGCTGACCACTTTCTGGTGATCCGCTTTATCTTTGTTGCCCATCAGGTTAGGCACCACCAGGCTTGCCAGAATGCCCAGGATCACAATCACCACCATAATTTCCAGCAGGGTAAAGCCGCGCTGACGCTGTTGCCGCATGTTTCTCTCCGTTGATTGCAGATTAATCATTTACATACTCATCATGTTATTCAATTGCAGAATCGGTTGCAGGATCGCCAACACAATAAACAGCACTACGCCTGCCATGCTGACCACCAGCAGAGGCTCAAACAGCCCTAAGGCCAGCTGCATCTGGGCGGAAAATTCCCGATCCTGATTGTCTGCCGCCCGTTCCAGCATACTGTCCAGCTCGCCGCTGCGTTCGCCGCTGGCGATCATATGGCGCATCATCGGGGGAAACAGCGCCGTCTGCTCCAGCGCCCGATGCAGGCTGACCCCTTCGCGCACCGATTCGGTCGCGATAGCCAGTTGACGGCGGGCGTAATCATTGCTCAACACTTCACCGCTGATGCGCATCGCCTGCAGCAGCGGCACCGCACTGGCATTCAGGATGCTCAACGTGCGGGCATAGCGCGCCGTATTCAGGCCACGGGCAATGCGACCAATCACGGGTAAACGCAGCAATTGGCGGTGGAAGGCCACGCGTCGCGACGGCTGGCGCAGCAGCAAACGCATCAGCAAGACGCCCAGCAATATCACCAACAGCAGCCAAGGGCCAAAAGCACGTACGCCATCGCTCAACCCCATCAGTACGCGGGTTGACAGCGGCAGCGCCTGTTTCATATGGACAAACTGTTCCACCACCTTCGGCACCACGGCAGAAAGCAGAATGGCAATGACGCTGATAGCGACGACCGTCAGAACACAGGGGTAAATCATCGCTTGCAGGATGCGCGCACGCATCTGCTGGCGCTGCTCGGTGTAATCTGCCAGCCGGTTCAGCACCAGATCCAGGTGGCCGGAAGCTTCACCCGCTGCCACCATGGCGCAGTACAGGCGTTCAAAGCTGGCGGGAAATCCCCCCATCGCTTCTGCCAGCGAATGCCCTTCCAGCACTTTGGTGCGCACCGCCGCCATCAACGCACGCTGACGCGGCTTTTCACTCTGTTTTGCCACCGCATCCAGCGCTTCTTCCAACGGCAGCGAAGCGGCTACCAGCGTTGCCAGTTGCCGCGTGATCAACGCCAGATCGGCACTGCTGATACCGCGCTGCCACAAAGCGCGCTTGCCGCTGCGAGCCCGCTGGCGCTCGTCCTGCCCTTCTTCCAGGCTGACAGGCACCAATCCTTGCTCGCGCAGCAGTTGGCGGGCATGGCGGGCAGAATCGGCCTCTTGAACACCACGGCGCTTTTTGCCACGGCCATCTAACGCCTGGTAGTGGAACAGTGCCATATCACTCCTCTTCCTGTACCCGGCTTTCGGTGACGCGAACGACCTCTTCCCAACTGGTCTCCCCCGCCAGCACTTTTTCACGCCCGTCGCCACGCAGCGTCACATATTCATTACGCAATTGGCGGGCAATGCTCAGTTCACTTTCCCCCTGATGGATCGCCGCCCGCACCCGATCGTCAATCAGCAGCAATTCATGGATGCCCGTACGCCCGCGATAGCCGGTAAAACCGCACTTCTGGCACCCTTGCGCATGCCACAAAGGCGTGCCCACCGGGATCTCCATCTGCCGGGCCAGTTCAGGATCGGCCTCATAGGGCTGGCGACAATCAGGGCATAATGTGCGCACCAATCGCTGGGCCAACACGGCCAGCAGTGAAGTCGACAGCAGGAAAGGTTCGATCCCCATATCCTGCAAGCGTGACAGCGCCCCAAGCGCGCTGTTGGTATGCAGCGTGGAGAGCACCAGGTGGCCGGTCAGTGACGCCTGCACCGCGATCTGGGCGGTTTCGCCATCACGGATCTCCCCCACCAGTACCACGTCGGGATCCTGACGCAGAATGGCGCGCAAACCACGGGCGAAGGTCATATCCACTTTGGGGTTAACCTGCGTCTGGCCAATACCGTCCAGTTCATATTCGATCGGATCTTCGACCGTCATGATGTTACGTTCGCTGGCGTTCAAACGGCTCAGCGCCGCATACAGCGTGGTACTTTTGCCGGAACCGGTCGGGCCGGTCACCAGAATAATGCCGTGCGGGCGCTGGATCAGTTCATCGATCTGCCGCTGGTTTTGCGGTGACATACCAAGGGTGGCGAGATCGAGATTGACGCTGTTTTTATCCAGCAAACGCAGCACGATCCGCTCGCCATAGTTGGAAGGCAAGGTAGAGACACGCACGTCAATCGCACGGCCACCGATGCGCAGCGCCATGCGCCCATCCTGCGGAATACGTTTTTCGGCAATATCCAGCTTTGCCATCACTTTGATGCGCGAGATCAGCAACGATGCCAAACGCCGCTGCGGGCGCAGAATTTCGCGCAGAACGCCATCCACCCGGAAGCGGATCTGCAAATGGCGTTCGTAGGTTTCGATATGGATATCCGACGCTTTGTCCTTGATTGCCTCGGTCAGCATGGCGTTGATCAGGCGGATAATCGGTGCGTCGTCGTCGGCATCCAGTAAATCGTCGCTGTCGGGCAGCTCTTCGGCAAGAGTATAAAAATCCATTTCATTGCCGATATCGGCCATCATCCGCCGCGCTTCTTCCGAGTCACGCTGGTAGCTGAGCACCAGTTGTTTCTCAAACTCGTCTTCCGACAACCGGTTGACGGTCATACTGCCCCCAGCCACCCGGCGCGCCTCGAGCAAGGCACTGGCTGGCGTATCGGCGACGCAAAGCACCTGACACCCGGCGCTATCGCGCAACAGCAGAATACGCTGCGCGCACGCATAGGCAAATGGCAATTGAGGACGTAATTCGGCCACATCCGCCGGGGCATTGATCATTGAGCCCCTCGCTGATAAAACGCGCTGATCGCCGCATTGACCTGGCGGAAAGTGGATCCATTCTGGTCCGGAGGTAACCTCAGCACGTCGTTATTCAAGGTCACACCACGGGTTTCTTTACCGCGTAATTGTTCTTGCTCCTTACTGAACGCCTGATACTTATCTGACGAAGCATTACGGAAATCATCACGATCGCGGATGATCGTCGGCCGGATAAACAACATCAGATTACGCTTGGAAACCTGCTGGCTGTTGGAGCGGAACAGGTAGCCCAGCACCGGAATATCACCCAGCAACGGCACCTTGCTGGCACTGTCGTTCACCGTTTTATCCAGCAGACCACCCACCACTACCGTTTCTCCGCTGCCCACCAGCACGGCATTGTTGACCGTACGGGTATTGAAGGTTGGCCCCAGGCTAGCATTGTTGCCGGAGGCCGAATCCGCCACGCTGGAAACCTCTTGTTCGATCTCCAGCTGCACCGAATCCCCTTCGTTAATCTGTGGTTTAACCTTCAGCTTGATACCGACGGTTTTACGCTCCACGGTGTTGAAAATATTATCGCCGGAAGTGGTGCGCGAGCCCGACAGCACCGGCACTTCCTGGCCGACGTTGAAGGTGGCTTCCATATTGTCCAGCGTGACAATGCTCGGCGTCGCCAGAATATCGTTCTTGCTGCTGTTGGAAAGCGCGGTCAGCAGCATTGCCCAATTACCGCGATAAAAGCCTGCGGCAATGCCGTTAAAACTGCTCAACGCACTGGCAAAGGCGGTGTTGAGGGTGCCATCCTGATTGTATTGATTGACCCCGGCGATCGCGGTGGTGATCGGCAGACCAGTATTGGTGAACTGCGTTACCCCGGCGTGCTTGTTGGCCCACTGGATCCCCAGATTCAGGCCGTCAGCGTCCTGCACCTCGGCAATAATCGCTTCTACCAGCACCTGCGCGCGCCGGATATCCAACTGCGCAATAACCTTTTCCAGATCGCGGAGCACGTCGGGAGCCCCGGTCAGGATCAGGGCGTTGGTCTGCTCGTGGGCCTTGATGGTGACGTCTTTCCGCAACGCCACAGCAGGTTTGGCATTCTGCTGTTCGCTCTGAATGCTGGTGCTGACGCCGGTCAGTACCTCAACCAGATCGGTCGCTTTGGCGTATTTCAGATAAATGACTTTGGTATTCCCCTGCACCGCCTGTTCGCGATCCAGTTGCTTGATCATGGCGATAATCCGCTGGCGGGAATTAGGTTCACCGCTGACCAACACCGAGTTGGTACGTTCATCGGCCACCAGGCTGGCGGTCATCAGGCTGGGCATTGCCGACTTGCTGGCATCTTTGGTCAATTCTGTCACCAGCTTGACCACTTCGGCAGCCGAAGCATAAGCCAGCGGCACCGTCACCACGCTGCGATCCCCGACTTTGTCGACCCGCTCGACAATCGTCATCAGGCGGTTGATCACCGCTGCCCGCCCGGTCATCAGCAGCACGTTGGAAGGTTCATAGTGCACCACGCTGCCCGCTCCGGCATTGTCGTTAAGCTGGCGCAGCAACGGTGCCAGATCTCTGGCTGCCACGTTGTTGACCGGCACTACGCGGGTCACCACCTCATCGCCCTGCCCTGGTTCGGCATCGCTGGCCACTGGCACCGCCGCCGTTTTGGCGTCTTTCGAGCGCACCACTTTCAGCACGCCGTTGTGCATATCCACCACGGCAAAGCCGTAAACGTCCAGCACGCTGAGGAAAAACTGGTAGTACTGTTCCTCGTTCAGCATGTCATAGCTGCGCACGGTGATCGTGCCACGCACCGCAGGATCTATAATCACCGTTTTATTCAGGTTTTTACTGACGGTATTAATGAACTCCTGAATATCCGTGCCCTTGAAGCTGGCAGAAAACTCGGCGCTCCACCCTGACTTTGTCGCGAGCAGCGCGGTGGCCAGCACCAAAATGCGTAAGCTCCCAATCATCCCTTTGCTAAACAATTAATTATCTCCAAGAGCAACATAGATATCCTGCAATTGACCATCACGTTCGACGGTAAGATTCAGTTCACTGAGTTCTGGCAACTGTTTCAATGCCTGCTGAGCCTGTTGGGCATCACGCAGATCAAGGCCATTGAGGGCCACGGCCAGATCGTTTTCCCGCAGCCCAACCTGTTGGAACAATTCCCCTTGTACACCAGGATTCAAGCGATACCCGGTCAGTTTGTTATCCACCATCACAGGTGAAATATTCAGGTAGTTAAGAATATTTTGCGGTTCTTTTTGTAACTGCGCCTTGAGGTTAGCCGCCGTTGCCTGCGGTTTTTCGCTGTGCGCCTTGGCGGCCACAGGTGGTTCGCTGAACAGAAACAGCGACTCGTAGCGCCCTTGATAGCTGATCACTACCCGATCGGCAAAAATAGCCGCAATTTTTGCGTCGTACCCTGGGGTGTTATCCCCAATACCGAGGCTGAATTGCTTGCTGTCTTTGGCGATAATGGCGATCGAATGCGCAGAAACCGGGCTGGCAACGATGCCCGTAAGATTGATCTTGAGGGTTGAAGCGGGCGCATCACGCAGAGAGGAGTCCGCAGCGGCCTTGGCGCTGGCCGTAGAGGTCGGTGCAGCAGTGCCAAACAGGCTGAATCGATAGGCTTGTGCTTTACCGCTGCCAGCCGAGGTGGCTTGCGGTAAATCGGCTTTGGTCAAGCGTGTTTCAGGTAGTTCTGGTGGCAACCAAATGTGCCAGGTCAGCATCGCCAGTTGATTACAGATCAATAGCATAACGGCAAACAGTACCCATCGCGGCGTGAGCAGCCTGAAGGTTACCTCTCTGATTGACAAAGCCATCCCAGAAATTTGAATCATGCTTTCCTTTGCTATTTTGTTGACCCGAGTCACGAAACTCAACCCATGGTACATCATTATGATTAGCGCTGTTTATCAAAGACCTGCCGATGTGTGACCGGGATCTTGCGTAACAACGGCGCTTTTAAAGGCCTGCTGGTGAGTGACTCCTCTCAGCCCCGACTACTTTATACATACTCACATGACGAAAAAAATAATTATTTTTTACTGGGTGAATTATTCATCTTTCTGTTTTGCTAGCGATTTCTTGCTTTTTTGACCCGCATCATAATAATCGGCCTTTCACAGTTCGTCACCCCCTCTCAGTGGCTCTTCCTCCTGCTTCCTACGCCCCTTCTCCTCCTCTGGCGGGATGATGCTCCCCCCAGCCCCACACTATCTAATGCCTTGGCTTTACACATTAATACCATTTTTTACTTTCTATTACGTGAGTCTGATAGGGAATTTAGAATGCTGAAAGATACCTGTAATGCCCTACTCTTCGGTTCACTCATCTTACTGAGTGGCTGTGATAACAATAATGCACCTAATGTTAGCCCTAATACACCTGAAATACCGAGTACGCCGGAAACTCCGAGTACACCAGAAACGCCTGAAACTCCTGAGACACCCGAAAATCAGGAGCCTGTCGCACGGTTGCCAGATGTCGCCATACCTGGCGAAGCCATCACGGCAACCGGAAACCAAGCCGTGATCCATCTGGTCGATATTGCCGGTGTCACTAACCGAGCCGCCATTAATGACACCAGCAAGAACCTGTTCTTATGGAATAACGATGCGTGTGATTCGCTAGATAAAACCTCAAACGGCTGGGAAGATACCAGTATCACCCCGACGGGTAGCGATGCCTACGGCCCATACTGGGTACTGCCGTTAAACAAAACCACCGGCTGTATCAACTTTATCCTGCGTGATGGCACCAACAAGCTGATTGATGCAGATATGCGTGTCACCTTCAGCAATTTTCCCGATCGCACCGTGTCGGTCCTTGCGGGTAGCAATACGGTGTACGACACCCGTGCCGATGCTTTCCGCGGAGCTTTTGGGGTCGCGCTGGCAGAAGCACATTGGGTCGACAAACAAACCCTGCTTTGGCCTGCCGGAAAAGATCAGCCGATCGTGCGCCTGTACTACAACCACAGCAGCAAAGTCGCCGCCAACAGCCAAGGGCAATTTACCGATCGCTATTTCTCGTTGACGCCGACCACCATCAGCCAGGAAACCCGCGCGCGTTTCCCGCACCTTGCCAATTATGCGGCGTTTAAACTGCCCGATGACGCCAACGTCGATGAGTTGCTGACTGATGAAACAGTCGTGCTGGCCACCGATCAGAGCGGGATCCTCCGTTCGGCCACCCAGGTACAAACTGCGGGTGTGTTGGACGATCGTTTCGCCAACGCTGCCGAGAAACTGGAGTATGGCGCACTGGTGAACGGTTCTGGTGTGAGCTTCCGCCTGTGGGCCCCCACCGCCCAACAGGTTGAACTGGTGCTCTACAGCGCAGATAAAAAAGTGATTGGCAGCCAGCCAATGACCCGGGATAGCGAATCCGGTGCCTGGTCGTATCAGGGCGGCAGCGAGCTCAAAGGGGCTTTCTATCGTTATGCCCTGACGGTCTACCATCCGCAATCGCGCAAAGTCGAGCAGTATGAAGTCACCGATCCTTACTCGCATAGCCTCTCAACCAATTCCGAGTTCAGCCAGGTGGTGGATCTCAATGACAGCGAGTTAAAACCGGATGGCTGGGACAGCCTGAGCATGCCGCATCCACAGGCCACTCAAGCCGATATTGCCCGTATGGTGATCCACGAATCCCATATCCGCGATCTTTCAGCCTGGGATCAGACGGTGCCCGAATCCTTGCGTGGCAAGTATCTGGCGCTGACCGCCGCCGACAGCAATATGGTGAAACACCTGAAACAACTGTCACAATCAGGGGTGACACACATTGAATTACTGCCGGTGTTTGATTTGGCAACCGTCAATGAGTTCACCGATAAAGTGGCGGATCTGCCGCAACCGTTCAGCCGCCTGTGTGAACTGAACAGCGCCGTGAAGCAAAGCCGCTTTGCTGATTACTGCAACAGTGCCTCCACCATTGGTGACGTGCTCAACGAGCTGAAGAAAGACGATAGCAAAGACAATCCGCAAGTGCAGGAATTGAACAGCTACGTGTCACAGACCGACTCCTATAACTGGGGTTACGATCCTTTCCACTACACGGTGCCGGAAGGATCTTACGCCACCAATCCGGAAGGTACGCTGCGAATCAAAGAGTTCCGCACCATGGTGCAGACCATCAAGCAGCAGTTGGGGATGAACGTGATTATGGACGTGGTCTACAACCACACCAATGCTGCGGGCCCAACCGATCGCACCTCAGTACTGGATAAGATCGTGCCTTGGTATTACCAGCGCTTGAACGAATCGACCGGCAGCGTGGAATCAGCAACCTGTTGCTCTGATTCTGCACCGGAACACCGCATGTTCGCCAAGCTGATTGACGACTCTTTGGTGGTTTGGAGCCGAGACTATAAGATCGATGCCTTCCGTTTCGATCTGATGGGTTACCACCCGAAAGCACAGATCCTGGCAGCGCGTGAGCAAGTCAGAGCGGTAAATCCTGAGGTTTATTTCTTTGGCGAAGGTTGGAACTCCGGGCAGGAAGATCGCTTCGAGATCGCCTCACAAATCACCCTGAAAGGTACCGGGATCGGCACCTTCTCCGATCGTCTGCGTGATGCTGTGCGCGGCGGTGGCCCTTTTGACTCTGGTGATGCGTTGCGGCAAAACCAAGGTTTAGGCAACGGAGCAGGCGTGCTAGCCAATGAAAAGAGCGGGCAAACGGCAGATAACGTGCGCCACTTGGCCGATCTGACGCGCGTGGGGATGGCGGGTAACCTGGCCGATTTCTTGCTGATCGATAAAGACGGTAACCTGAAGAGAGGTAGCGAGATTGACTATAACGGTGCCATCGGCGGCTATGCCAGCGATCCGACCGAGGTGATCAACTATGTCTCCAAGCACGACAACCAAACCCTGTGGGACATGATCAGCTACAAAGCCGCCAAAGAAGCCGATCTGAATACGCGCGTGCGGATGCAGGCGGTGTCTCTGGCCACGACAATGTTGGGGCAAGGGTTAGCCTTTGATCAGCAAGGATCCGAGTTGCTGCGCTCCAAATCCTTCACCCGCGATTCCTACGATGCCGGTGACTGGTTTAACCGCGTGGATTACAGCTATCAGGACAATAACTACAACGTGGGTATGCCGCGTATCAGTGATGACGGCAGCAATTACGATGTGATTAGCAGCGTAAAAGATGCGGTGGCCACACCTGGCCAAAGTGAAATAACCCAAATGACCGCGTTCTATCAGGAACTCACACAGTTACGCCGCTCTTCTCCGCTGATCACGTTGGGTAGTGGCAGCGAAGTGATGAAACGTGTGGATTTCCGCAATACCGGTGCCGATCAGCAGCTCGGGTTGCTGGTGATGACTATTGATGATGGCACCCTGGCGGGCAGCGATCTCGATCCGCAGGCCGATGCGCTGGTGGTGGTGATTAACGCCGCCCCCGAAGCCCGGACTATCCATGATTTTGTGGGGCAAAACCTCAGCCTGAGTACGCTTCAACAAACATTAGGGGCCGCCTCGCTGGCATCAGGTATTGATATTGCGGGTGATGGCAGTATCACCATTCCGGCATGGTCCGTTGCGCTGCTGGTGAAACCTCAAGGAGCAGAGCAAGGCTCGGGGATTCCTGTCAGCAGTAAATAAATCCGCTACATCGGGCCACCTCTGGGTGGCCCTTCTCTTTCTGCACTGACCCACCGGAAAACCAAAAATACACGCTGGGCGCTCTTGACCCGCGTCTGACAGACGGATAATTTCTGTGGTTGATGTTGTCAGCCGTCTGATAGTTTTTTTACTACCAGCAAAATATGACATGGCCTCGAGCTGTGGCGAAATTGCATTAACTCAAAGGTTCAGGGATGTGGACAATCAAACGGAGCTAACACCACCCGTCAGGGCTCGCACCGCCAAGGGAATATTTATTCCCCGCTATCTGCTACCTATCTATGCGCTGCTGTTTATCGCGTTTGGCTGGTTTGCCGGAGAACGCTGGCACACCAATCCACAGCTTGAGCACCCCGTAACGGTGCTTGCGCAGGCGGTCCCCTCGGCTATAGCGCAGCCTCTTCCTGTACCAGCTAAACCCGCTGCTGCGCCTGTAACCGAAAAAAGCCCGGTAGACCCCAAGAGCGCCAGCGTGCCAGATGCCCCGCCAGAAACGCTGGCCCGCGATGAACTTCCCCCGTTACGTTACAGCGCGCACGTTTACGCTTCGGAAGACGGCAAACGCAGCATCACGCTGAACGGTCAGCGCTATCATGAAGGCGATAGCCCAGCCCCTAACCTGATCATCGAACAGATTCAGCAGGATGTGACTATCTTCAATTTCAATGGTGAAGTTTTCACGCTTGATGCGCTGGAGGATTGGCCCGGCGGCAAAGTTGACGTCGCCAACCCCAGCGAACCATAAAACCGGAACGCCCCGCACAGAAGATTCCGCCGATGACGTTAACCTTCTGTGCGCAGTTCGTTAGTGAAAGGCGCTAGCAGGCTGTTAAAGCTGCTGCATTTTGTCTGCTCAGGCGTGCTGTCTCGGGTCAGGCTCTGATAAATTGCGTCGCTGCGCTGAGGCAAAGCAGTGTAATCCGACGGGTTCCAGCCGCGCTGTTTTGCCACTTTATTCGCCACCTTTTCGATGACCGCATCCCCCGGCAAATCACTACGATTGCATTTGTTCTTGAGGTATTTAGTGCCAGCAATCACCGAAGCAAGCTGTTCAACCTGCTCATTAAGGGGTACTGATTTATTCTGGTTTGCCGAGCGTGGCTGCTGACACCCAACCAGTCCCAAAAGAAACAGCATAGGCACAGCACGTATAATCGGAGATAACCGCATGATAAGAATCATCTTATTTTAATTAACCGACTTCTATTCTACCAAATCCCCCTGCACTGTCACTTGTCTCGGGAAAAGTTTTTCTTTTGCTGTTGAGGCATTTTCATCCTGATCCAATTGAAAACCTGTATTAACCGCTCGATCACAGCCCGACAGACAATCACTTCAAAGCGTTAGCGGCGAGCCATCGCTTTCCATTCCCGAACAAAACTCGATTCTGTGCTCACGTAATGTAGTACAGCGCACAAAAAACATACGGTGGATACCCGAAATATAAGAGCGCACCTGATTACTACGCACCACCAGCAGGTATTCGTCAGCGTGGCATTGTGCCTTTCTCTGCTCCACGTAGGCCAGTAGGTCTTTATTCAGGCTCGGGCCGGGAATCCCCGACGTTGTGGATGTTGATAAAAACACTTTGCAACTGCCTGCGCTACCGAGAAAAACCTCCTGTCGAGCAAAAGAGTTGGTGGTGTACATGGTGATACCAATACCCAGGACAAACACAAACCCGGTAAGCGCAACAATGACTCCCCAGCCATAACGCTTCTTAGTGGCGGCAGGTGCTGCCACCGGAGGCGCGGATGCGGGCTCTGGTGCGCTATCAACTTCAGACTGGGTTTCCACAATCTCATCACTGGTGGCTACCTGTTCATCCAGTTCGTTTTCCATTTCCTCATCAAAGAGTTCTGCCGAATGAGTTGGCACGTAACTTTGAGTAAAAGGCTCATTATCTGCTTCGCTGGATTCGATCAGGATCTCCTGACGCAGCATAAAACCCAGTTTAGGTACGGTAGCGATCACTTCATCATCTATCCCCATCACCTTGATCACCCGGCGTAATTTGCTGACGCACTGATTAAGGTTGTTGTTACTGGAGATCATGCCGTAATCGTCCCACACCTTTTTGAATATCACTTCACGGTTGACGGGCTCACCATGTTGAGCAATCAATAGCAGCAGTAAGCGCTTGGTTGGGTTCGAAAGTGGAATAGGGTCGTCTGATAAATCACTCGGCCCTAGCGTTCCTGCATCAGCGTCAAAAAGAACACTGTCATTGAATCTATATTTCATGCTCTATCCGATTTATCTTAGGAAGATGGAATAATTCTGGCAGAAATCGCTAATAAATCATCAGCGAGCCACTAAAAAAAATCGGCCAAAAACAAACCACAGCGCTTTTCTGCGCAACACCTTTCATTGTAGCCGCGCCAATCTCTGGCATTGTTAGCGCCAAGCGGTCACAATGCCGTTCCACTTATTTGTAAGCAGGGAATCCGATGCTTTGCTACTACCCCGCCCACTACGCTTTCGACGATGAAAGCGATACTTGGCAGATTACCTTGCGTGACTTTCCACAGCAGTTGGCCGCTTGCTACAAACGTGAAGATGTTGAACTGGAAACCCAGGAAAGCCTGCTGACGGCGATCGCCATTGCAATGGAGGAAGGCCGCCAAGTACCACCACCTTCTACACTACAGGCCGAAGAGATAGCGGTTCATCTGCCGGTGTTGGTCAAACTCAAGCTGGAACTGCATAACCGGATGCTGAGTGGCGGTACATCAAAAGCGGTGCTGGCACGCCAGATGGGGTTGAACGGCGCACAGGTCGATCGGTTGCTGGATATCGCTTATGCCTCAAAAGTGGAGGCCCTTGAACAGGCACTGTTCCTGTTAGGCTGTGAAGTACATATTTCCGTAACGGAAATTCGCAAGCCATCGGCTGCCAATATCTGATAATAGAAGGCACAGATTCGCCGATCTGTGCCTATGTTGCGTTTACAGCGCTATTTGCCCGGCATCATGCGTTGTAACGTATTATCACCACGCAGATAATGGTGATAAAGCGCTGCCAACGTGTGGGCACCGATGATGAAATAACCGGTATTGGCCAAGGTTTCGTGCGTCTCTTTAATCAAGCTACGCATCCCTGGATCAGGGGTTACCCACTGCGGTACCTGCCAGCCCAGCAGTACCCACTCTTTTCCACCGTAAGCCAATGCCAGCATCCCCAGGATCGGCAAAGATAAAAACAGCAGATACAGCAACCAGTGGAATACTTTCGCCCCCAAAGCCTGCATGGCCTCTAGCGGCGGCGTAATCGGTGGCACCGTATTCAATTGGCGTAAACAGAGCCGGATAATCATCAGCAAAAAAACGGACAGACCAAAATTAAAGTGTAAATTTTTGATCAGATCAATGTTGTCTTCAGGAACCCAATCTTTCAATAACATGGCGCTGTACGTCAGAATAATCATCAACAGCGTTAACCAGTGCAGAATAATTTGCGATTTAGCAAAACGCGTGACCATAGCTCAACCTCTTCCAATCAATGAAACAATACCGGCTTATACCCAAAGTAATTCGAGTTGCTTGACGGGTATAAACATAGCCTGAAAATGATGAAGAGAACCTTAATAAAAATAAATATCCTCCGGCATAGCCGGAGGTTTTTCATATGCGCCTGTAAGGCTCTCTTACCTGCCGCGCCCTAACAAGCGCATTACTACCTCACATTTGCATTACTTCTGTTACTTACTGCCCGTAAACGGGCTACATCAATGTAAGGGCGACTGTACTTACCACCACATCTTTCTATACACATATCTTCCTTAGCGCATATGACAGTTTCCTTTGTACTTACCCCCCAAGACACTGAATAAGTAACGTGGTGGTACTTCTCTCATTCATCGGGTATGCGCTAAGCCTTTCTCATCAACTATTAGCGGTTTATCTATCTCCAGAGGTGCTTTGTTGCTACCTGACCACAAGCGTTACTGGCCATTAAAAGAGCCGACTCAAAGCTGGAAGCTTTACGGAACCCCCAGCCTAGCTGGGGGTTTTCTGAATAAAAGAAAAAACCGGAGATTTCCTCCGGTTTCAGACTGCAGACAAAGTTAGATATTAGGGAGAGCGTGTCGAAGGGGTCGTAGCGGCGTAAGACGCCGGAGCGCCCCTCGGTGCGCTAGGCCCGGGTATCTCGGGTTAAAAGACCACTTCGCCATCAATCTCAGCTGCTCATCCAATAACAGAGGTTAAACCGCAGGCGGCTCTTCTTCACCTTCGTCTTCTTCTGCAGGTTTACGCCGTTTACCCACATAGAAACGGGCAGAAAATACCCCTACCTCAAAGAGCAGGTACATTGGTATCGCCAGCAGGGTTTGCGAGAACACGTCCGGCGGCGTTAACAACATACCCACTACAAAGGCCCCAACCAGCACATATGGGCGTTTCTTGCGTAGATCATCCGGCGTTGTCACACCGCTCCAGCACAGCAGAACGATGGCCACTGGCACCTCAAACGCCACGCCAAACGCCATAAACAGCGCCATGA
>NZ_JQEI01000062.1 GCF_000743355.1 Serratia sp. Ag1 | reverse complement strand
TTGCTCTTTAACAATCTGGAACAAGCTGAAAATTGAAACCTGACAGCAGAAACTTGTCTCTCCGTAGCAGTATGGAGGCAAGGAGTACCCTGTCAGAGAGTCTCTCAATAGTTTGCAGCGCGAGGTGTCCTCTGTGTACAGAAGACACCTTCGGGTTGTGAGGTTAAGTGACTAAGCGTACACGGTGGATGCCTAGGCAGTCAGAGGCGATGAAGGGCGTGCTAATCTGCGAAAAGTGTCGGTAAGGTGATATGAACCGTGATAACCGGCAATACCCGAATGGGGAAACCCAGTGTGTTTCGACACACTATCGTATGGTGAATACATAGCCATACGAGGCGAACCGGGGGAACTGAAACATCTAAGTACCCCGAGGAAAAGAAATCAACCGAGATTCCCCCAGTAGCGGCGAGCGAACGGGGAACAGCCCAGAACCTGAATCAGGGTGTGTGTTAGTGGAAGCGTCTGGAAAGTCGCGCAGCAAAGGGTGATAGCCCCGTACACTAAAATGCATATCCTGTGAGTTCGATGAGTAGGGCGGGACACGTGACATCCTGTCTGAATATGGGGGGACCATCCTCCAAGGCTAAATACTCCTGACTGACCGATAGTGAACCAGTACCGTGAGGGAAAGGCGAAAAGAACCCCGGCGAGGGGAGTGAAACAGAACCTGAAACCGTGTACGTACAAGCAGTGGGAGCACCTTCGTGGTGTGACTGCGTACCTTTTGTATAATGGGTCAGCGACTTATATTTTGTAGCAAGGTTAACCGAATAGGGGAGCCGTAGGGAAACCGAGTCTTAACTGGGCGTCGAGTTGCAAGGTATAGACCCGAAACCCGGTGATCTAGCCATGGGCAGGTTGAAGGTTGGGTAACACTAACTGGAGGACCGAACCGACTAATGTTGAAAAATTAGCGGATGACTTGTGGCTGGGGGTGAAAGGCCAATCAAACCGGGAGATAGCTGGTTCTCCCCGAAAGCTATTTAGGTAGCGCCTCGTGAACTCATCTTCGGGGGTAGAGCACTGTTTCGGCTAGGGGGCCATCCCGGCTTACCAACCCGATGCAAACTCCGAATACCGAAGAATGTTATCACGGGAGACACACGGCGGGTGCTAACGTCCGTCGTGAAGAGGGAAACAACCCAGACCGCCAGCTAAGGTCCCAAAGTCATGGTTAAGTGGGAAACGATGTGGGAAGGCACAGACAGCCAGGATGTTGGCTTAGAAGCAGCCATCATTTAAAGAAAGCGTAATAGCTCACTGGTCGAGTCGGCCTGCGCGGAAGATGTAACGGGGCTAAACCATGCACCGAAGCTGCGGCAGCGACGCTTAGGCGTTGTTGGGTAGGGGAGCGTTCTGTAAGCCGTTGAAGGTGGTCTGTGAGGGCTGCTGGAGGTATCAGAAGTGCGAATGCTGACATAAGTAACGATAAAGCGGGTGAAAAACCCGCTCGCCGGAAGACCAAGGGTTCCTGTCCAACGTTAATCGGGGCAGGGTGAGTCGACCCCTAAGGCGAGGCTGAAAAGCGTAGTCGATGGGAAACGGGTTAATATTCCCGTACTCGGTGTTACTGCGAAGGGGGGACGGAGAAGGCTAGGCTGGCCGGGCGACGGTTGTCCCGGTTTAAGCGTGTAGGGGGAGAGAATTGGTAAATCCGTTCTCTTATCTAACCCTGAGGCGTGATGACGAGTCACTACGGTGGCGAAGCAGTTGATGCCCAGCTTCCAGGAAAAGCCTCTAAGCTCCAGGTAACACAGAATCGTACCCCAAACCGACACAGGTGGTCAGGTAGAGAATACCCAGGCGCTTGAGAGAACTCGGGTGAAGGAACTAGGCAAAATGGTGCCGTAACTTCGGGAGAAGGCACGCTGGCATGTAGGTGAAGGGACTTGCTCCTGGAGCTGAAGCCAGTCGCAGATACCAGCTGGCTGCAACTGTTTAATAAAAACACAGCACTGTGCAAACACGAAAGTGGACGTATACGGTGTGACGCCTGCCCGGTGCTGGAAGGTTAATTGATGGGGTTAGCGGCAACGCGAAGCTCTTGATCGAAGCCCCAGTAAACGGCGGCCGTAACTATAACGGTCCTAAGGTAGCGAAATTCCTTGTCGGGTAAGTTCCGACCTGCACGAATGGCGTAATGATGGCCAGGCTGTCTCCACCCGAGACTCAGTGAAATTGAACTCGCTGTGAAGATGCAGTGTACCCGCGGCAAGACGGAAAGACCCCGTGAACCTTTACTATAGCTTGACACTGAACATTGAGCCTTGATGTGTAGGATAGGTGGGAGGCATCGAAGTGTGGACGCCAGTCTGCATGGAGCCAACCTTGAAATACCACCCTTTAATGTTTGATGTTCTAACTCGGCCCCATAATCTGGGGTGAGGACAGTGTCTGGTGGGTAGTTTGACTGGGGCGGTCTCCTCCCAAAGAGTAACGGAGGAGCACGAAGGTTAGCTAATCACGGTCGGACATCGTGAGGTTAGTGCAAAGGCATAAGCTAGCTTGACTGCGAGAGTGACGGCTCGAGCAGGTACGAAAGTAGGTCTTAGTGATCCGGTGGTTCTGAATGGAAGGGCCATCGCTCAACGGATAAAAGGTACTCCGGGGATAACAGGCTGATACCGCCCAAGAGTTCATATCGACGGCGGTGTTTGGCACCTCGATGTCGGCTCATCACATCCTGGGGCTGAAGTAGGTCCCAAGGGTATGGCTGTTCGCCATTTAAAGTGGTACGCGAGCTGGGTTTAGAACGTCGTGAGACAGTTCGGTCCCTATCTGCCGTGGGCGTTGGAAGATTGAGAGGGGTTGCTCCTAGTACGAGAGGACCGGAGTGAACGCACCACTGGTGTTCGGGTTGTCATGCCAATGGCACTGCCCGGTAGCTAAGTGCGGAAAAGATAAGTGCTGAAAGCATCTAAGCACGAAACTTGCCTCGAGATGAGTCTTCCCTGGTCCCTTGAGGACCCTGAAGGAACGTTTAAGACTAAGACGTTGATAGGCTGGGTGTGTAAGTGCAGCGATGCATTGAGCTAACCAGTACTAATGAACCGTGAGGCTTAACCTTACAACACCGAAGGTGTTTT
>NZ_JQEI01000061.1 GCF_000743355.1 Serratia sp. Ag1 | reverse complement strand
ATAACAACGTAAACGCCATTGACGGGTCATTGTTGACCTCCTGTCTTTCTTTTTATCCTGCATCACTCCCCCAAGCGCCTTAAATCGCCCCTGGCCGGATACGCAGCGTTGAGGTGATCTCTTTCCACACCGCGGTCAGTTGCGCTTCGCTCAAGGTCTCTTCCGGGGTCAGGTTTTCGGTTTTGTAGTACAGGGTGATCTCAAACCTTGGCTGCTGGGCGGTGGGGTTTAACTGATTGTATTTAAGATAGAAAAAATATTCATTATACGGTGGAGTAATATACTCGCGCTCCGTCACTTCCCCCCCTAACAGCCATTCTTCAATCGCCAGCCCGTTAATCTCCCGTTTCCCTTTATGCAGCGTATGGTACTTGCCTTGACCTATGACCCGCTCATCCTGCTCCAACAGGGTATCACCGGTACTCTGGTAATCATTACTGCTAAAACCCACGACCAGGTTTTTGATTTGGTTATGCACATACCCCATACCAAAGTCATAGGACTCGATCGGTTTACCCGCGATAAAACCGCGCAAAATACAAAATCCCGGTTGGTTGGGGATCACCGTATCCTCTCTGGCCGCAGTACGACGGAGTAAATTTTGTACTGCGGTGAGTTTCTCTGGGACGTTGTAGCGATATATATCCTTCCCATATGTAGCACGGTCTGGATCATAACGTGAGGAGCGTCCATCTTTGGCTTTTATCTCGATCTTAAAGGTAACGCCTGCATCCCATTTATAGGCTTCCAGCATTCTGGCGACATCCGGCGTTCCGGTGCTCTCATTACGTTCAAATACCGTACCCACCATCCCCGCAGGTAATGGATGAATCTGCTTCAGATACGGTTTATTGAGTGGATTAACCGGCTCGGTCGCCTTCAGCTCCTGCTCCCGGCGCTGCATCAACTGGTTAAAGGGCGGGCGGTATTGTTCCCTGCTCTCCATTTTGGTGCCATCATCCAGCAGTAAAAACATGCCCTCATCGACAATAAAATCAGCGGGCAGATCGATAAGATAGAGGCCGACACAGCGCGGTGTCGGGTGTTGCAGCAGGGGCGTGAGCATGGCCTGTTCCTTGTCATTCAATGGGCGATCGAGGGGAGAAGAGTTGACATAGGCGAAAAGCCCCGCGCTCAGCAGCGTGAGGGCCACGGTCGCTTTCTGCCACGGCTTAGGCAGATAACGATTTAAACGCCATTGACGGGTCATTTTTCACCTCCTGGGCTATTTTCACGATGGCGCGCAGCGTAAAGGCCTGCGCGGTGGGGTGTTGATAGGCCGGCTCATGTTCGGTGGTGATCGCCAGCCGGGACATCAGATGACGATCCTCAATATACCCGGCCTTTTGCGGCACTGTGCCGTCCCCGTTGCCACTAGCCTCTTGCAAGGTGAAACGCTGGCCGATGTAGACTTTACTGATCCCTCCGCGTGGGTTGACCAGTTCTGAATAGGCCTGCTCGGCCGGTGAAAGCTGCGTATAGGTGGTGCGGACCCCCATCAGCTCTTTCGGATCCAGCAAATCGCCCTCCTGGCGCACCGCTGTTGCTCGCCATGGCATAGGGGATAGCCCCTTTGCCAGTTCCCCCTTCCAGGTGACCACCTGATGGGTGGCATACGCGGCAGATACACGGCCAGGTGTGGTGGTATCCAGCCCATAAAAGGCATGGGTATTGGAATGATATTTGTCGGCCAAATCCTCATGAAAAACCTTTACTTTTTCCATAATAATATCTTTAAAGGTTTCCCAGTCCTTTACCAGTTGCGCCGGATTACCGTTGCTGTTTTTAGGGTTTAGCAGATTAGGGTCGATCAGCCGCCACCAG
>NZ_JQEI01000060.1 GCF_000743355.1 Serratia sp. Ag1 | reverse complement strand
TGATTTTGTGATCCACTACATTGACGGGTCATTGTTGACCTCCTGTCTTTCTTTTTATCCTGCATCACTCCCCCAAGCGCCTTAAATCGCCCCTGGCCGGATACGCAGCGTTGAGGTTATCTCTTTCCACACCGCGATCAGTTGCGCTTCGCTCAAGGTCTCTTCCGGGGTCAGGTTTTCGGTTTTGTAGTACATCTTGATATTAAATCTTGGCTGCTGGGCAGTGGGGGTTAACTGATTGTATTTAAGATAGAAAACATATTCGTTGTACGGTGGGGTAATATACTTGCGCTCTGTTACTTCCCCCCCTAACAGCCACTCCTCAATCGCCAGCCCGTTAATATCTCGCTTCCCTTTATGCAGCGTATGGTATTTACCTTGGCCGATGACCCGCTCATCCTGCTCCAACAGGGTATCACCGGTACTCTGGTAATCATTACTGCTAAAAACAACCAACAGATTTTTGATATGGCTATGCACATACCCCATACCAAAGTCATAGGACTCGATCGGTTTACCCGCGATAAAACCGCGCAAAATACAAAATCCCGGTTGGTTGGGGATCAGCGTATCCTCTCTGGCCACGGTGCGGCGAAGTAGATTTTGTACTGCGGCCAGTTTCTCTGGGACGTTGTAACGATATATATCCTTCCCATATGTAGCACGGTCTGGATCATAACGTGAGGAGCGTCCATCTTTGGCTTTTATCTCAATCTTAAAGGTAACGCCTGCATCCCATTTATAGGCTTCCAGCATTCTGGCAACATACGGCGTTCCGGTGCTCTCATTACGTTCAAATACCGTACCCACCATCCCCGCAGGTAATGGATGAATCTGCTTCAGATACGGTTTATTGAGTGGATTAACCGGCTCGGTCGCCTTCAGCTCCTGCTCCCGGCGCTGCATCAACTGGTTAAAGGGCGGGCGGTATTGCTCCCTGCTCTCCATTTTGGTGCCATCATCCAGCAGTAAAAACATGCCCTTGTTAACGATGAAATCGGCGGGCAGATCGATAAGATAGAGGCCGACACAGCGCGGTGTCGGGTGTTGCAGCAGGGGCGTGAGCATGGCCTGTTCCTTGTCATTCAATGGGCGATCGAGGGGAGAAGAGTTGACATAGGCGAAAAGCCCCGCGCTCAGCAGCGTGAGGGCCACGGTCGCTTTCTGCCACAGCTTAGGCAGATAGCGATTTAAACGCCATTGACGGAACATTGTTGACCTCCTGTCTTTTTTTCATCCTGCATCACTCCCCCAAGCGCCTTAAATCGCCCCTGGCCGGATACGCAGCGTCGAAGTGATCGCTTTCCACACCGCGGTCAGTTGCGCTTCGCTCAAGGTCTCTTCCGGGGTCAGGTTTTCGGTTTTGTAGTACAGGGTGATCTCAAACCTTGGCTGCTGGGCGGTGGGGTTTAACTGATTGTATTTAAGATAGAAAAAATATTCGTTGTACGGTGGAGTAATATACTCGCGCTCCGTCACTTCCCCCCCTAACAGCCACTCTTCAATCGCCAGTCCGTTAATTTCCCGTTTCCCTTTATGCAGCGTATGGTACTTGCCTTGGCCGATGACCCGTTCATCCTGCTCCAACAGGGTATCACCGGTACTCTGGTAATCATTACTGCTAAAACCCACGACCAGGTTTTTGACATGACTATGCACATACCCCATACCAAAGTCATAAGACTCGATCGGTTTACCCGCGATAAAACCGCGCCTGATACAAAACCCCGGCTGGTTGGGGATCACCGTATCTTCTCTGGCCGTGGTGCGGCGGAGTAAATTTTGTACTGTGGTGAGTTTTTCAGGGACATTGTAATTAAATACATCGGTGCCATATCTGGAACGATTTAGATCATAACGTGAGGAACGACCATCTCTGGCTTTCATCTCAATCTTAAAGGTAACGCCTGCATCCCATTTATAGGCTTCCAGTATTCTGGCAACATCAGGTTTATATGAATTTTCATTACGTTCAAATACCGTACCGACCATCCCTTCGGGTAACGGATGTACTTTCTTTAAGAACGGTTTATCCAGTGGATCATCCGTCTCGGTAGTCTTCAACTCCTGCTCCCGGCGCTGGATTAACTGGTTAAAGGGCGGGCGGTATTGCTCCCGGCTCTCCATTTTGGTGCGGTCATCCAGCAGTAAAAACATGCCCTCATCAACAATAAAATCAGCGGGCAGATCGATAAGATAGAGGCCGACACAGCGCGGTGTCGGGTGTTGCAGCAGGGGGGTGAGCATGGCCTGTTCCTTGTCATTCAATGGGCGATCGAGGGGAGAAGAGTTGACATAGGCGAAAAGCCCCGCGCTCAGCAGCGTGAGGGCCACGGTCGCTTTCTGCCATGGCTTAGGCAGATAACGATTTAAACGCCATTGACGGGTCATTGTTCACCTCCTGGGCTATTTTCACGATGGCGCGCAGCGTAAAGGCCTGCGCGGTGGGGTGTTGATAGGCCGGCTCATGTTCGGTGGTGATCGCCAGTCGGGACATCAGATGGCGATCCTCAATATACCCGGCCTTTTGCGGCACCGTGCCGTCCCCGTTACCACTGGCCTCTTGCAAGGTGAAACGCTGGCCGATGTAGACTTTACTGCTCCCCCCGCGTGGGTTGACCAGTTCTGAATAGGCCTGCTCGGCCGGTGAAAGCTGCGTATAGGTGGTGCGGTACCCCATCAGCTCTTTCGGATCCAGCAAATCGCCCTCCTGGCGCACCGCTGTCGGTCGCCATGGCATAGGGGACAGCCCCTTCGCCAGTTCCCCCTTCCAGGTGACTACCTGATGGGTGGCATACGCGGCAGATACACGGTCAGGCGTGGCGGTATCCAGCCCATAAAAGGCATGGGTATTGGAATGATATTTGTCGGCTAACCTTGTATGAAAGACCTCAACGGACTCCATCATGATATTTTTGAAAATTATCCAATCCTCTGCCAACTGCGCCGGATTACCGCTGCTGTTTTTAGGGTTTAGCAGGTTGGGGTCGATCAGCCGCCACCAG
>NZ_JQEI01000059.1 GCF_000743355.1 Serratia sp. Ag1 | reverse complement strand
AATTACGGGACACACCCTAGTATGAATGATCGCCAGTAAAGGGCACCCGTTCTCAGCCCAGATCGCCCCCAGCCACTGGCAGGATAGTACCGTTGATATAACTGGCTTCGTCGCTGGCGAGGAATAAAATGGCGCTGGCCTGTTCATTTACCGTGCCATAGCGATGCATCAGGCTGGTGTTGATGGTTTGATCGACAACCTGCTGGTACCAGTTTTCCTCTTGCAGTGTTGGCGTCTCGTGGTTGCGCGGTGTCAGGCGCGGTGGGGCTTCGGTGCCGCCCGGAGCCGTGGCATTGATTCGGATGCCTGCTTGGGCATACTCAAAAGCCAAGGATTGTGTGAGCGCATTAACCCCACCCTTTGCCGCCGAATACGGTACCCGGTTTACGCCGCGTGTCGCCACTGAAGAAACATTGACGATTACCCCATGCCGCTGTGCCAGCATATAGGGTAGCGCCGCTCGGCAACCCCACAAGGTAGGGAATAGCGAGCGCTGTATCTCTGCGGCGATCTGTTCTGGGCTATATTCGGCAAATGGCCGGGCCCAAATAGTGCCACCGACGTTATTGATCAGGATATCCAGGCTGCCAAAGTGTGCCTGCACGTTGCTCATCGCGTTGCTGGTCTCGGCCCAGTTTTCCAGATCGGCAGCGATGGTCAGCACTTCGCAACCCTGTTCGCTCAAGGTGGCGGCCAGTTCGTGGAGGTACGGCGCACGGTCAATCAACGCTAACTGCGCTCCCTCGCGAGCGGCCTGCTCGGCAACCGCTTTGCCTATGCCTTGTGCTGCACCGGTAATGACCATCACTTTGCTTGCAAAACGGGCTGCGTGCATATCGGTTCCCTATGCTATTGAGCTTAATAGCTTAATCGAAAAATCTGCATTTATGGGTATATACCAACTGGTGCATGCCTTTCCCAAGACTATTTAAGTGTCAAAATTATGCTTTAAAGGTATTGGTAATTCGCTTTGCTGCGTATCTTCGGCGAGGGGGTTCACTTGGCAATGTGGCGAACGCTTCCAGGCAGATTGCCGGAGCGAGCCTGGCCGTCGGGGCCATAGAGCGGGGAGTGTTGTTGGCTTAACACCGCCAATGCTTGCGCGTTATGCTCAATATGTTGCTTGAGCAGCAACCCGTTGTGCTGATTCTGCTCACGCAGTTGTTGGCCCAGTTGCTGCACGTTTTCCCAGCAGGCGGCCAGGTGTGGATGGTGAGCATAAGGGGCTTGTAGCCCGTGGAGTTGCTCCGCTGCTAGCCGCTGTTTCTCCAGTTCATTGATCGTAACCAACAGTTGGCTTTTGATGTCGGTAACAGGTTGCAATGCCACCCCGGCCAGCGTATCCGCACACAACAAGGCATGCTCTTGTGCCAGCACCGTTCCTAAGGCATGCAGCGTTTCCAGCAATTTATCCAACAGTTGGGGTAGGTCTTCCATCATGATTCCTGTTGGCTATCGTTGGGCAGCCATTGCGCATCATTCTGCATATCTTGTAGTAGCGCATCGGCAATTTTACCGGCATCCATTTTCAATTCACCGCTGAGAATCGCCTGCTTAATGGCTTCTACCCGGCTCATATCAATATCCTGTGTGCCCGGTTGCATCAGCCGGGCCTGCGCGTCGCTCAGCTTAACCTGCGTACCGCTGGCAGTAGGTTCCTGCCGCCCGCTTTTACGCGCTTGCAACGTGTTCTCAGCGCTCGTTTCCCGCGCTTGCACCGCAGGGACGGGTTGTAAGCGCTGAGTGCGGTCGATACTCATGTTCAATCTCCATTTATACCACTAGTGGTTTATTAATAGGTTACCTGCAGGCCAGCGAAGACTGAGCGGGTAAGGACGGATATTAACCCTGGTGCCCCTTATATACCCTTCATACTTCAAGTTGCTTGGGTGTTGGCTGCGTTACTCGGCCCAGACAGGGCCTCGCCCCTTCGGGGCCGCTGCAAGCAGCGTTCAAATCTGCTTTCGCAGATTTGTCACTCACCCCAGTCACTTACTTGAGTAAGCTCCTGGGGATTCATTCAGTTGCCGCCTACAAGCAACTCGAATTATTTTGGGTATAGAGGAGAGGCGCGAAAATATTGCATAATTTCTTATCGGCACGCTGCGGCAGATCTTTAAATTTTTATAACGCAATCCTTATCGTGCCGTCATGGTTGGCAATGCCGCTGACGATCTGCCCAGAGAGCAGCCGCACCCGCACGCCATCTTCTGACGCGGCATTATTCATCGCCTTACCTGCGCTACGGACATTAAACCCGTTCCCCAAAGCGATGACGTGTACCGTTTGCCCCGCCTTGATCACCCAATCGCGCCTCAACATTGCCAGATTCAGTGGCTGCCCAGGGCTGATATTACGCAGACTGATGGCCCCAAGCGCCTGCCGGACTTGCGTCAGCGTGCGCGGCGGCAAGGTATCTAACCGCCCGTTTTTCAGCCTGAGATCTGCGGCGGTCAGTTTACTGCCAGCCCCGATCCCATGCGTAGCAACCAGATAAGGCCCAAACGCCTGCACCTGAACCTGGAGAAATCGCCGTGTTTCACCGCAGCGTACAGAAACGCTGATATTGCCCCACCGTCGGCCAGTCTGCGACAGCGCAAGCTGTGGGGTATCACATTGCGGCCATTGGCTAACCGGAGTGCGCACCTGCACTTTCAGCTCAGCGGCACTGCCAGTTAATTGCACCTTGATAAAACGGTCAATTTGCGCCGCTAAATCTTCCGCCTGCACGCTATGGCAAAACAGTAGAGCGGTGAACAGCGTGGCGCGAATGCCCGGCGACTTACCTTTCATTTTCACCTTCAAATGCGGTAACGATGCACAGCAGTGTACCCGTAGCTCTCGCTCATTAAACAAACAAATAACCGTGTATTTAGCCCTTATTCCTGCGATGAATGGGCGATAGAGATGCTTATGCTGTCAGCTCCAGACATTCATCTCGTGAGGAAAGCATGCTCGACAAACTGGACGCCGCGCTGCGCTTTGGTCAAGAGGCGCTGAACTTACGCGCTCGGCGGCAGGAAATTCTGTCCGCCAACATTGCTAACGCCGATACACCGGGCTATCAGGCGCGCGATATCGATTTTGCCAGTCAGCTAAGCCAAGTAATGGCTCAGGGGCGCTCTAGCGACATGGCGCTGAACCTGACGTCAGCCCGCCATCTGCCAGCGCAAAACATCCAACCCCCGTCGCTCGATCTGCTGTTCCGCGTGCCAGATCAGCCAGCGCTCGACGGCAATACGGTGGATATGGATCGTGAGCGGACTCATTTTGCCGATAACAGCCTGAAATATCAGACTGACCTCACGCTGATGAGTGGGCAGATCAAGGGCATGATGTCGGTGCTGCAAGGGGGATAACACACATGTCACTGCTGAGTATTTTTGATATTTCCGGTTCGGCGCTGTCGGCGCAGTCTCAACGTATGAACGTTAGCGCCAGCAATATGGCGAACGCTGATAGCGTGACCGGCCCAGACGGCCAGCCGTATCGGGCCAAACAGGTTGTGTTTCAGGTGGCGGCAACCGCAGGGCAAGCGTTCGGCGGCGTCCAGGTGGCGCAACTGATGGACGATCCCGCCCCCGATCGCCTGGTATTTCAACCCGGCAACCCACTGGCAGACGCCAAAGGCTATGTGCGCATGCCCAACGTTGATGTGGTGGGGGAAATGGTCAATACCATTGCCGCTTCACGCAGCTATCAAGCCAACGTCGAGGTGTTGAACACCACCAAATCCATGATGATAAAAACCTTGACACTGGGTCAGTAACCGGAGTTTGCCATGGCGATTACCGCAACTACCCATGAATCCATGGATAACACCATCGCTGGGGCCAATGGTCGTAACAGCACCAGCACAGACTTGCACAATAATTTTCTGACGTTGCTGGTGGCGCAACTGAAAAATCAGGATCCGACCAACCCGATGCAGAATAACGAACTGACCACACAACTGGCGCAAATCAATACCGTCAGCGGGATTGAAAAGCTCAATACGACGCTTGGGGCGATCTCCGGCCAGATTGGCAGCAACCAGTCGATCCAGGCCAGTGCGCTGATTGGGCACGGTGTGATGGTACCGGGGAAAGAGATCCTGGTGGGCAACCAGGGGGGTAAAGTGAGCACCACGCCTTTTGGTGTTGAACTGGAACGCAGTGCTGATGCGGTGGCCGCCACCATCAGCGACGTCACAGGCAAAGTGGTACGCACCATTGAGCTTGGCGGGCTGAACGCAGGCGTGCATTCGTTTAGCTGGGATGGTTCGCTGGAAGATGGCACTAATGCTCCGGATGGAGCTTACAGCTTGGCGATCAACGCTAAAAATGGCAATGAACAACGAGTCGCGCAACCGCTGCGTTTTGCCATGGTTAATGGTGTTACGCGCGATGCGGATGACGCAAAACTGGATCTGGGTATGGCAGGGAGCGCGGCATTGGACGATGTACGCCTGATCTTATCCAAATTCGCAACGGAGTGAACATTCTATGTCGGCAATGGACTGCTAAGCCAATTCTGCAAACATTTTATTTTCGGAGAATAACATGGCTTTTTCTCAAGCAGTCAGCGGGTTGAACGCGGCAGCGACCAACCTGGATGTGATCGGCAATAACATTGCCAACTCCGCAACTTTCGGCTTCAAATCCGGCAGCGTTGCCTTTGCAGATATGTTTGCCGATTCACAGGTTGGGTTGGGGGTAAAAGTGGCGGGGGTCATTCAGAACTTCAAAGGCGGTATGACCACCAACACCAACCGTTCACTGGATATCGCCATCAGCCAGAATGGTTTTTTCCGTATGCAGGATGCTGACGGCGGCGTCTTCTACACTCGCAACGGTCAGTTCAAAATGGATGAGAACCGTAATATTACCAATATGCAGGGCCTCAACCTGACGGGTTACCCGGCCAGCGGTACGCCAGCAACCATCCAGCAGGGGGCCGAGCCGGTGCCGCTGAACGTCTCGGAGGGGATGATGCAGGCCAGGCCGACGGCATCCGGCAACATGGTCGTCAACCTCAGATCCACCCATCAGGTGCCGCCAACAACGCCGTTTGCGCCGAACCAAACCGACTCGTTCAATTACGTCAACACTATTACCACTTATGACTCACTGGGCAATGCCCACAATATCAACGCCTACTTTGTTAAAACGGCGGATAACCAGTGGGATGTTTACAGCCAGGATGGCAGCGTGGCCGGTTCCCCCGCAGGGAAAGCGGGCAGCCTGAATTTCAACACCAGCGGTGTTCTAACCGATACGCGGGATGCGGCGGGCAACCCTAGCGCCATGCCATTCAACCTGGTGGTGCCGATGTCGGCGAAAGACGGTGCTCCGGCACAAACTTTCAACCTGAACTTTGCCAGCAGCCTGCAACAGAACGTGGGCAGCGACTCTGTCAGTAAGTTATCTCAGGATGGTTACGCTACCGGTGAATACAAAGGCTTTGAGATCAACAAAGATGGCACTCTGGTCGGGGTGTATTCCAACCAGCAGACCCAACTACTGGGGCAGATTGTACTGACCAACTTCTCTAACCCGGAAGGGTTGGCATCGCAGGGGGACAACCTGTGGAAAGCCACCGGCCCTTCCGGCCAGCCGCGCGTGGGGGTGGCTGGCGGCGGTGGGTTCGGCACGCTCACCAGCGGTGCATTGGAATCCTCCAATGTCGATCTCAGCCAGGAACTGGTGAACATGATTGTCGCGCAGCGTAACTACCAGTCGAACGCGCAGACCATTAAAACCCAGGACTCGATTTTGCAAACGTTAGTCAGCTTGCGCTAACAGGACGGAATTATGGATCACGCGATTTATACCGCCATGGGGGCCGCCCGCCAAACGCTGGAACAACAATCGGTGACGGCCAATAATCTGGCCAATGCGGCTACACCGGGCTTTCGTGCGCAACTGACGGCGTTGCGGGCGGTACCGATTGATGGGCCGAGCCTGCAGACGCGTACTTTGGTGACCGCCTCCACGCCGGGGGCTGACACCAGCCAAGGGCCGCTGAATTACACCAGCAGGCCGCTGGACGTAGCGCTGCAACAGGATGGTTTTCTGGCCGTTAGCCTGCCAGATGGCAGCGAAGCCTACAGCCGCAATGGCAGCATTCAGATCTCATCCTCCGGGCAACTGACGGTGCAGGGCCAGCCGCTGATGGGGGATGGTGGCCCTATCGCAGCGCCACCCCAGGCACAGCTCACCATTGCAGCCGACGGTACTATTTCGGCGCTCAACCCGGGCGATCCGCCGAATACCGTGGCGCAAATTGGCCGCCTGAAACGGGTAAAAGCCGAAATGCGTGACGTGGTGCGCGGTGACGATGGTTTGTTCCACCTGACTGCCAGCGCTCAGCAGCAACGTGGCAATACGCTGCAAAACGATCCGCAGGTGCGGGTGATGCCGGGGGTGCTGGAAGGTAGCAACGTCAAGCCGATGGAAACCATGGTAGATATGATCGCCAACGCCCGCCGGTTCGAAATGCAAATGAAAGTCATCCATAGCGTGGATGAAAACGCACAGCGTGCCAACGCCTTGCTGTCAATGAGTTAAGTGCAGAGGAGTCAGCGATGATCCCATCGTTATGGATTGCCAAAACCGGTCTGGACGCGCAACAGACCAATATGAACGTGATCGCCAACAATCTGGCTAACGTCAGCACCAACGGTTTTAAGCGCCAGCGTGCGGTGTTTGAAGATCTGTTGTACCAGACCATGCGCCAGCCGGGGGCGCAGTCTTCGGAACAGACCACGTTACCCTCTGGTTTGCAGATTGGCACCGGCGTGCGCCCGGTGGCCACCGAACGCATCCACAGCCAGGGGAACCTGTCGCAAACCAATAACAGCAAAGACGTGGCCATCAAGGGGCAGGGATTCTTCCAGGTTATGTTACCAGACGGCAGTCAGGCGTATACCCGCGACGGTTCGTTCCAGATCGACCAGAATGGCCAACTGGTGACGGCCAGCGGCTTTCAGGTGCAACCGGCGATCACCATTCCTGCCAATGCTCTGAGCATCACCGTTGGTCGCGACGGGATAGTCAGTGTCACCCAGCAGGGGCAAAGCGCCGCTCAGCAAGTGGGGCAACTGACCCTGACCACCTTTATTAACGACAGTGGCCTGGAGAGCGTGGGCGAAAACCTGTATCAGGAAACCGAAAGTTCCGGTGCGCCGAATGAGAGCACTCCCGGCCTGAACGGTGCCGGTCTGCTGTATCAGGGCTATGTGGAAACCTCTAACGTTAACGTGGCGGAAGAGTTGGTCAGCATGATCCAGACCCAACGTGCCTATGAAATCAACAGCAAAGCGGTCGCGACGTCCGATCAGATGCTACAAAAACTGACGCAACTGTAATGGCTAGGGGCGACGCCGTGATAAGCAGCGATTCAACGGTTGGTTGGTTGTGGCAAAGGAAGCGCCTCCTGTGGGCCAGTGTGTTGCTGGTGCTCAGCGGCTGCGCCTATATTCCGCGTACACCGCTGGTGGCCGGTGAGACTACGGCACAACCGGCACCGGCAACTGCACCGATGCCGAACGGTTCGATTTTTCAGGCGGCACAGCCGATGAACTACGGCTATCAACCACTGTTTGAAGATCGTCGTCCACGCAATATCGGTGACACCCTGACCATTGTGTTGCAGGAAAACGTCAGCGCCAGCAAGAGCTCGTCAGCCAATGCCAGCCGTAACGGAGCGAGCACGTTCGGCGTTGCGACTTCACCGCGTTATCTCGAAGGGCTGTTGGGCAATGCGCGGGCCGATATGGATATTTCCGGCGACAGCACCTTCGGCGGTAAAGGCGGGGCCAACGCTAACAACACCTTTAGCGGCACCATCACTGTCACCGTCGATCGGGTGTTGGCCAACGGCAACCTGCACGTGGTGGGAGAAAAGCAGATCGCTATCAATCAGGGGACTGAGTTTATTCGGTTTTCTGGCGTGGTTAATCCGCGCACCATTAGCGGCAATAACGCGGTGACGTCGACACAGGTGGCTGATGCCCGCATTGAATATTTCGGCAACGGTTACATTAATGAAGCGCAGACCATGGGCTGGTTACAGCGTTTCTTCCTGAATATTTCACCGTTTTGAACTACCGCCTGCGGCAACCGCCTTTGCGAGGTCACGATGTTAAAGAAACTTATCATGGTGCTGCTGATAAGCGCACTGACGTTACCTGCTTATGCCGAACGCATCCGTGATTTGGTGAAGGTGCAAGGGGTACGCGACAACGCCCTGATCGGTTACGGGCTGGTGGTCGGGCTAGACGGTTCCGGCGATCAGACCATGCAAACCCCATTCACTACCCAAAGCATGAGCAACATGTTGTCGCAACTGGGGATTACCGTACCGCCCGGTACCAACATGCAGTTGAAAAACGTCGCGGCGGTGATGGTCACCGCCAAGCTGCCGCCGTTCTCCCGTGCGGGCCAGAATATCGACGTGGTGGTGTCCTCAATGGGTAACGCCAAAAGCCTGCGTGGTGGCACTTTGCTGATGACACCGCTAAAAGGCGTGGATAATCAGGTTTACGCGTTAGCCCAGGGCAACGTGCTGGTGGGCGGTGCCGGTGCGGCGGCGGGGGGTAGCAGCGTGCAGGTCAACCAACTGGCGGGGGGCCGCATCAGCAACGGGGCGATTATTGAGCGTGAACTGCCCACCACCTTTGGTCAGGACGGCGCGATCATATTGCAACTGAATGATGATGATTTCACGCTGGCGCAGCAGATCAGCGACGCTATTAACCGCCAGCGCGGCGGTGGCACGGCATCGCCGCTGGATTCGCGCACCGTGCAGGTGCTGGTGCCGCGTGGCAACAGTTCACAGGTACGTTTTCTGGCGGATATCCAGAATATCAGCATCAATATAACGGCGATGGATGCCAAGGTGATCATCAATTCCCGCACCGGTTCGGTGGTGATGAATCGCGATGTGGTGCTGGATTCCTGTGCGGTGGCTCAGGGTAACTTATCGGTGGTGGTCGATCGTCAGGAAATTGTCAGCCAGCCGGACACACCGTTGGGTGGTGGGCAAACGGTGGTGACGCCGACAACCCAGATCGCGCTGCAACAGCAGGGCGGCGCGTTGCAGAAAGTGAACGCCAGCGCCAACCTGAATAACGTGATTCGTGCCTTGAACACGCTGGGTGCTACGCCGATCGATTTGATGTCGATTTTGCAGGCGATGCAGAGTGCGGGTTGTTTGCGGGCCAAGTTGGAGATTATCTGATGGCGATAGCGGGAGCCGCCTACGAAGCTCAGGCATTGAACGGGTTGAAGCGCGATGCTGCCGCCGATCCACAGGGCAACCTGAAGCAGGTCGCCCAGCAGGTTGAGGGCATGTTTGTGCAGATGATGCTGAAAAGCATGCGAGCCGCCTTGCCACAGGATGGCGTGTTGAGCAGCGATCAAACCCGTTTGTACACTGCGATGTACGATCAGCAAATTGCCCAGCAGATGTCGCAGAAAGGGTTAGGGCTGGCAGACATGATGGCTAAACAGCTTGCTGCCGCGAACAGTGAACCGAGCGAAGCGGCAGGTACCGTGCCGATGCTGTTGGATAATGCGGTGTTGCAAAGGTTACCGCTTCGGGCGTTGGGGCAGATAGTGCGCAGGGCACTGACGCCAGCGCCAACGGCGGCTACAGAGCCGCTTGGCAATGGCAATTTTGTCGCGCGTTTGTCGGGGCCAGCGAGAATTGCCAGCCTGCAGAGTGGGATCCCGCATCAGTTGATCGTGGCGCAGGCAGCGCTGGAGTCGGGCTGGGGCAAGCGCGAAATCCCTACCGCAGATGGTTCACCGAGTTACAACCTGTTTGGTATCAAAGCGGGTAGTCGTTGGGATGGGCCGGTGACGGAAATTACCACCACCGAATTTGAACAAGGGGCGGCAAAGAAGATCAAAGCCCGTTTCCGCGTTTACAGTTCCTATGTGGAAGCGATTGGCGACTACGTCAAATTGCTGACCAGTAATCCACGCTATGCCCAGGTTGCCGCAGCGCGCAGCCCGGAACAGGCGGCACACGCGCTGCAACAGGCCGGTTATGCCACCGATCCGCACTATGCCAGGAAGCTGGTGAATGTCATTTCGCAGATGAAAAGCGCAGGTGAACAGGTGGCGAAGGCTTATGGTCAGGAGTGGGATGAGTTGTTTTGAGGTGTGGAACAAAACCCAATTTTCCCTCAAGTTTCCCCCTTTAACGCCGATAACCTATACAGGCTGAACTGCGGTGTTCAGCAGAATCATCGAATCTCGCGGCCACAGCGTAAGGAACCTCCATGTCCAACGGCGTCATTAATACTGCAATGAGTGGCCTGAATGCGGCGCAGGTGGCGCTCAGCACCGTCAGTAACAATATCGCCAGCTACAACGTAGCGGGTTATCACCGCCAGACGGCGATCCTGACGCAAAATGCTGGCCTTGGTACCCTAAACGGTTTTATCGGTAACGGAGTGAGCGTGACCGGCGTTAGGCGGGAATATAACCAGTTCATCACGACGCAACTGCGGGGCGCGCAAAGTCAGGCTGCGGCTCAGAACAGCTATTTTGACAAGATCTCTCAGATCGATAATCTGCTGGCGAACAAAACCAATACGTTAGCGACCAGCATGGAGGACTTTTTCAAAAATCTGCAGAACCTGGTCAGCAATGCCGGGGACGATGCCGCGCGCCAGACTGTGCTGGGCAAAGCCAACGGCTTGGTGAATCAGTTCAACAATGCGGACAAATACCTGCGCGATATGGCGGCGGGGGTTAATCAGCAACTGAGCGACAGTGCCACACAAATCAATAATTACAGCCAGCAGATCGCCAGGCTGAATGACGAAATCACCCAGTTACGTGCCAGCAGCGGTGGTGGTGAACCGAATGCGCTGTTGGATCAGCGGGATCAGATGGTCACTGAGCTGAATAAAATTGTCGGTGTGCAGATAACCCAGCAGGATGGTGATGCTTATACAGTGACTTTTGCCAGTGGCCTGACGCTGGTGCAGGGTAACTCTGCGTATCAGGTTGCCGCAGTGCCTTCGGGTCAGGATTCGGCCCGTTTAACGCTGGGCTACCTCCACGGCAACGGCTTTAGCGAGATTCCTGAAGGCCAGATCGCCAATGGCAGCGTCAGCGGAGTGCTGAAATTCCGCAGTGAATCACTGGATAGCGCCCGCAACCAGTTGGGGCAGTTGGCATTAGCTCTGGCGGACAGTTTTAACCAGCAGCATCAGCAGGGCTTTGATCTTAATGGCGACTCGGGCGAGGATTTCTTTCGCTTCTCGGGGGGCCGCGCTATCAATAATTCGCGCAATAGCGGAGACGCTTCTTTGTCAGTGGCCTTTACCGACACCCGCAAAGTGCAAGCCAGCGATTATCGGCTGGAGTTCGACGGCAGCGATTGGCAAGTGACGCGCCTTGCCGACAACACCAAAGTGGCGGCGGTGATGGCAACCAGCAGCGACGGCAAGCCGATATTAAGCTTTGATGGCTTACAGATTGGTGTTGCAGGGCAGGCGCAAAAGCATGACAGCTTTATCCTCAAACCGGTCAGTGACATTGCGGGCAGCCTGCAGGTAGCGCTAGGTGATTCGGCGCAATTGGCGGCAGCGGGAGCAGCAAACAGCGGCAAGGGGGATAACGATAACGCCAAGAAGCTGCTTGATCTGCAAACACAAACGTTGGTGGAGGGCAAAGCGACATTGAGCGGTGCCTATGCCGGGCTGGTGAGTAACGTGGGTAACCAGACCGCGACGGCTAAGGTTAACAATACTGCGCAGAACCAGATCGTCAAGCAACTGGAGGTTCAGCAACAGTCGATTTCTGGGGTTAATCTGGATGAGGAATACGGTGAATTGCTGCGTTTCCAACAATATTACCTGGCTAATGCGCAGGTGATTCAGACCGCTACGGCTATGTTCGATGCCTTGCTGAATATTCGTTGATGTTGAGGAGCCTTTTATGCGCATGAGCACCAGCATGATCTACCAGCAGAATTTGTCGGGGGTCACGCATAATCAGTCGTTGTGGATGCAGGCTGGGCAACAGCTCACCAGCGGGAAGCGTGTTATTTCGCCTGCGGACGATCCGCTGGCGGCCTCACAGGCGGTGATGCTCTCCCAGGCGATATCAGAAAATAGCCAATATGCGCTGGCACGGACGTTTGCCCGTGAGAATATCTCGTTGGAAGAAACCGTGCTGCGCAGTGCGGCAAACGGCATCAAAGACATGAAAGCGCTGATCGTTAATGCCGGAGACGGCACGCTCAGCGACAACGATCGGGATTCGCTCGCTACGCGTTTGCAAGGGTTAAAAGACCAATTGCTCAGCCAGGCGAACAGCACCGATGGCAATAGTCGCTACATTTTTGCTGGCTATGCCAACGATCAGCCGCCGTTTGCCGAGCAGAGCGGCACGGTGGTTTATCAGGGGAGCCATTCAGCCATTGAGCAAAAGGTGGATGCCAACCGCACTATGATCATCGGCCATAGCGGTAGTGGGATCTTTATGGCATTAACCCGCAATATCAAACCAGAACCGGACGGTAGTCCTTCCGAAGCCAACGTGTTTAAAAGTATCGATATGGCACTTGAGGCCCTGAAAACCCCGTTGCAGGGGGCCGATGAGGCTACCCGGACGCGGGTAACGGCAGCGTTGGATAAGGCTTCGCGTGGTTTGGATAACACTTACAACAATGTGCTGAGCACCAGTGCGGTGCTGGGGACACAATTGCAGGAACTGGATGTGCTGGACAATATTGGTGTTGAAAGTCACACCTATCAGCAAGGGCAACTGAGTGCGCTGGTTGATGCCGATGTGGTGGAGTCTATCTCGAATTACTACATGCAACAGGCAGCGTTGCAGGCTTCATATAAGACCTTCGGTGATATGCAAGGGATGTCGCTGTTTCAGATCAAACGTTAAACGGTAATTTTCGTTTTGGTACGGCACTTTTTCCTACTCACCCCGGTGCCGTACTCTTTTTTATGACATCATCCCGCCGATCACCTGAGCTAACCGCTCGAAAAACTCGCCAAACAGACGTTCACAGAACGGTGCCAGCAGCGGCATCATCATGCCAATGGTAAGAATGCCAATCATCATGGTGATCGGAAAGCCAATCACAAATACTGAAAGCTGCGGTGTGACACGGTTGAGCAGGCCGAGCGCCAGATTCAGCACCAGTAGCAGGCAGATCAACGGCAGTGCCAGCATCATACCGTTAATAAAGATCAGCGAACCCATCTGTGCCAGCGCCAGAAAGCCGTGAGCGTTGAGTGGCTGAGCCTGGATCGGCAAGGTGTGAAAACTCTCTGCCAACAGGGCGATTAACCCTAAATGCCCGTCAAAACTCAGAAACAGCAGGATTGCCAGCAGATTCAGCAAACGCGCTAGAACCGACGTATTGGGGCCACCAGCGGGATCGAAGAAGGTGGCGAACGACAGCCCCATCTGCATGCCGATCACCTCTCCGGCCAAACGCACAGCGGCAAAAGCAAACTGCATCGCCAGCCCAAGTGCCACGCCAATCAGCACTTGTTGCACCGCCAGCCACAGGCCGATGATGGAGAAAATTGGCGTGTGGCTGTTGGGCAACGTTGGGGCGATCAGCAACACGATCAGCCCGCCAAGGCCGATTTTTACCCGTTTACCGATCTGTTTTTCACTGAATAACGGTGCGGTGGCAATCAGCGCCAGCACGCGCAGCAGCGGCCAGAAATATTGGCTGAGCCAGACGCCAAGTTGTGCGCTGTCGAAGGTGAGCATGGTTAGCCAATCAGGTTTGGCAGGTTGCTGAACAGCAGGCGCATGTAGTCCAGCAACAGGTTGAGCATCCACGGCCCGGCGATGATGATAGTGGCAACGACCGCCAGGATTTTGGGAATAAAAGACAGCGTCATTTCGTTAATCTGCGTGGCGGCTTGCAGCAGGCTGACCACCAGGCCGCTGATCAACGCTGCCAGCAGCAGTGGGGCTGCCAGCGCCAGCGCTACCTTCATTGCCTCGGTGCCGAGTGCCATAACGGATTCAGGTGTCATCGTGGTGCTCCAATGTGTATTCGATCTTAAATGCTGTTTAGTTAGGATTCTTTCTCACAGGAGTTGTCTCTTATATGCACGGCCGGTGTAATGGGAATTGCCGCAAACAGAGCGCAACTCTATGAAACGACAGTGAACGGCAATTGCAGGGCCCAAGGCGGGGCCCTGCACCCGCGCCAACGCTTAACATGGCCTGCCCGCTACGCGGGTGTCTTCGCTGCGTCACCGTTGCCGGACGGGTCGGCTCAATTCATGTCCCTGTTCATATCGCCTCAACCGGCCCTCCATGGCCGGTTGCCCCTGGCAACAGTGTCTTGCTCAGCAGGCCATGATGCGCGCAACGTCAACACCTGAATCTGTGAGCATCGGGCAACCTTGGCATTGCTCACCGAGAGAACACTTTTCGCATCTACGGCAGAATGCTGCAGTTCTTCATTTAACTGAGATAATGCCCCAACGTTAGCCATAAAAACTCTGCGCCAGCGAGCCAAGCAGTAATTGCCAGCCATCGACCAGCACAAACAGCATCAGCTTGAACGGCAGTGAGATCGTCGCGGGGGGCACCATCATCATCCCAAGTGCCATCAGCACGCTGGCGACCACCAGATCGATAATCAGAAACGGAATAAATACGGTAAAACCGATCTGGAAGGCGGTCTTCAGTTCGCTGGTGACATAGGCAGGCAGCAGAATGCGCATCGGCACCGCCTCTGGCCCGGCCAGTGGCGGCAGGTTGGCGAGTTTAGCGTACAGCGCCAGATCGGTTTCCCGCGTCTGGCGCAACATAAACTCGCGCAGCGGTTGTGAGCCTTGTTCGAACGCCTGCTCCATGCCGATCTTATCCTGACTAAAGGGCAGATAAGCCTCCTGATACACCTTGTCAAATACCGGCGACATGATGAAGAACGTTAAAAACAGCGCCAGCCCCAACATCACCTGATTCGGCGGTGCCGTAGGGGTACCCAACGCGTTACGCAGCAGGCCCAGCACGATAATGATCCGGGTAAAGCTGGTCATCAGTAGCAGCATGGCAGGCAGGAAGCTGAGCGAGGTCAGTAAGACCAGCGTTTGCACTGGCAAGGACCAGCTTTGGCCACCGTTGGCCAGCGGCTGGCTGATCAGACCGGGCAATTGGGCCAACGCGGCTGGGCTGAGCAACAGCAGAGCGGCGGTAAACAGCATGAGTGGATTCATCGCGGTTTCCCCGTGCGTCTCAGCACCTGGTGCATGATCTGGCGGAAATCTGCCGGGGGCGTTTCTGCTGCGGTGCCGTCTGGTGGCGGAGCGGGCAGGGTATGCAGCAGAGTGATTTGCTGGGCGGTTACTCCCAGTACCAGCCAGGTATTATCAACCTCAACCACGACAACCCGTTCACGTTGGCCAACCTGACAACTGGCTTTCAGGTTGAGCAACCTGTTGCTGTGGGCCTGAGGTGCAAACCCCAGGCAGCGGAACAACCAGCCAGCCAGCACAATCAGCAGCAGGATCGCGCCGAGTGCGCTGCTGACCTGCATCAGCGTTGAACTGGCAGGCAACACAGCGACGGGTGGTTGCTGAGTGCTCTGAGTGGGGACTGTGGCATGAGTGTTCATCAGCGGCTCAGGCGGCGCATGCGCTCGGCAGGGGTGATGATGTCGGTGATGCGCACGCCGAACTTATCGGCCACCACCACCACTTCGCCTTGAGCGATCAGGTAACCGTTGATCAGGATATCCAGCGGCTCACCCGCCAGACCGTCCAGCGCCACCACGGAACCCTGCGACAGACGCAACAGCTCTTTGATGGTCATTTTGGTGCGCCCCAACTCCACGGTCAGTTTGACCGGGATATCCAGGATCAGATCGATATCCTGCCGGTTACCGGGTTCTTCTGCCGCTTCCAGCGATTTGAACACGCCTTCGGTGGTTGCCGTAGCGGGTTCTGCGGCTTGTTGTTCGTTAAATGCCTCAGCCCACAGATCGTCTACGGATCCCGGCTGTTCGCCAGACGGTTGCTTAGGATCGCTCATTGGGCTGTTCCTCACTCAGAGCAGGTAAAATAGGGTTGATCAGATGTTCAACTCGCAAGGCGTATTGCCCATTCAGAGTGCCGTACTGGCTGGTTAAGACCGGCACGCCATCGACGTGGGCGATCAGGCGCTCCGGTTTATCAATCGGCAACACATCCCCCGGTTGCAGCTTCAGCACTTTTGACAGGCGCAAAGGGATGTCAACAAAGTTGGCAATCAGTTCCAGTTCCGAGTGCTGAACCTGTTTGACCAGCGTTTCCCGCCAGTGACTGTCTTCCTGGCGGGAGTTCTCCACTGGCGGGTTGGTCAACAGTTCCCGCAGCGGTTCGATCATGGAAAACGGGATGCAGATATTGAAATCACCGCTCAACGCACCGATCTCCACCTGGAACGGCGTAGTGTAGTGGATCAGTAATAC
>NZ_JQEI01000058.1 GCF_000743355.1 Serratia sp. Ag1 | reverse complement strand
CATAACGTTCGGGCAGGTCCCGCCAAGGGGCTCCTGAACACAGCACCCAAAATATGCCATTCATCACTTGGCGGTGCTCAAGATAGGGGCGACCGGCTTTAGAAACGCCTCGTTCAGGCGGCAGCAGGGGGGAAATCAATGCCCAAGCGTCATCGGGAAAATCGTAACGAGCCACGTAAAAGACTTCGTCTGGTTAAAAAAGGCGTTGGATGGTACAAAAAATAATTCCGGGACACACCCTAGTGTGCTTGGAGCCAATTTTTTCCGCGACTTTACGGGCATAGGGCGCATCGGATTCGTCACGAAAAACATCGGGCACAAATTGATCCGTATGGGCCTCAAAATCCACGGCAAAGGTTTTAAGCTGACGCTCTGCGTTTGGCTGCCGGCTGGCGATGGCTGCAATGGCGCTGGAGTCCAACCCGCCGGAAAGCAGGCTGCAGAGCGGTACATCGGAAACCATTTGCCTTTTTACGGTATCGGCAAGCAGGGCATGTACATTTTCGATAGTCTTTTCCAGCGAGTCATGGTGCGGCCTAGCCTGAAGTTGCCAGTAAGCCTCTTCCCGCAGTCCATCCCGACCAAACTGCACATAGGTTCCTGGTTTGACTTCCTTGAGACCATCCCATGTCCCATGCCCAGGGGTTTTAGTCCAGCCCAGCGCTTCACGCAAGCTGTCGGTAGTCAAGACGCTAGGCACCTGTGAATGGGCCAGGATAGCTTTAGGTTCGGAGCCAAATAGCACTGACTGCTCGGTGGGATAGTAGTAAAGCGGTTTGACGCCAAGTCTGTCGCGTACCAGCAGCAGCACCTCATGCCGGGCATCCCAAATGGCGAAGCCAAACATGCCATTTAATTTCTCGCAGACGCCATTGCCCCACTGTAAATACCCTTTCAGCACCACTTCCGTGTCGCTTTGGGTTGTAAACACGTGCCCTAATTGCGTCAGTTCTCGGCGTAATTCTTTAAAGTTATAGACTTCACCGCTGTAAGAAAGCGCCACGCAGCCCCTGGCAGATTTGCCGTCATTGGCTGAACACCGCCTTCGAGATCGACAATGGCTAAACGGCGATGGCTCAACCCCGCATGGCGATCCATCATAATCCCCGAAGCATCCGGCCCCCGTAACGCCATTGTTGCTGCCATCGCTTCCAGCTCGCTCCGACTGGCGTGAAAATTACGGTTAAACGTCGCCCATCCTGCAATTCCGCACATGGAAACTTCTCCCAAAAAGAAACGTGATACTCTGGAAAATCCGCACTACAGACTGCTTATACCGATTCAAAATCAAAGCGGCGGATGAAACAGTCTCTGGGCATATTCACCGCAAACTGTATGCAATCGATCAGGGACTCCGAAGTCAGTCGATCCTTTGAGGTACGAGAAACCTGCCCGTCGCCGACGAGTGGGTCGCTGTTGTCAAATTTGGGCGGGTACAGGGAAATCACGCGGATCCCCTCTTCACGCAGACGCAGCGACAGAGTTTCTGCCATACGCCCTTGCCCGGCTTTGGCGGCATAAAAGGCGGCATGGCCTTCACAGTCATGGGTGAGGGGGTGAGCGGAAGAAGAAATAATGTTCACGATATCCGGCCGCTCGGATTGGCGTAACAGCGGCAAGAAATGTTTAATCATCAATACTGTGCCCACCGTACAGGACATGATGACGTTGGTAATTTCCTCATCACTGGCGGCATCAAGTTGCTGACCTTCTACCCATGGGCTGCCGTTGTTAATCAGCACATCCACGTGACCAAACTTGTTTTCAACGGCCTGCGCAAATTCCCGGATACTGGCAGGATCCGATAAATCACAGGCAAACGCGTGCACGCGGGGGCAGCCACACGCCTGAAGCTCGTAAAGCACTTTTTCGGCCGCTTCGACATTGCGCGCTGAAAGTAGCACCTCGGCCCCAGATTTCGCATAGCGAATTGCCAGAGAACGCCCCATCTCACGGCCCGCACCGGTAATAACGACACGCAAATTAGCATTGGACATAACATTGACTCCTGTTATTAAAAGTAAATTTTATTGGCCCGATAAAACAATTTTTCGGTTAGTTAATTTGGCAAACCTGTTCCCCAATATTCCCGGGGATGATGTTGAAATAGCCTTCATTGCACTCTGAAAGTACATGAGAACTTGCGATAAAGCCTTCTCGATCGTGCTTCCAGCCGTCAAAATCAAGACCAAGCAACTTGAGAATATATTCGCTGCCCTCCGGCATAATTGGCTGGGCAAGAGTAGCAAATTGCTTTATGGCCCAAAAATTAAGGGCAAAAGTGGTGCGTTGATAATCGCGCAGCGCCGATTGGGTTTCATACTTTGACTGTGTGTTAAAGAATTTTTGCGTTAACCGCCCCATTTCCTCAAGCCTGGCCGTCACCGTTTGCGGTGAAAAGGCATCGATGCGATAGGCATGTTCCGCGTCCCTGGCCAAGTTTTTCACCCGCTGGTAGAAGGCCGCATGTTGAGATGTCCATGCACCCGGTTCCGGTATCACCCCTTGGAATTGTAGGCCCAGTTCACGGCAACAGGTCGTCAGGTGTTGTTGTAATGTGCCGACAAAGAAGTCATTAATCGCGTCAATAAAAAGTTCGAGGCTGAAGTTTTCATTGCTCACTTCGGGGCGCGAACGGGCTAATCCCCAGCGGACATAATCAACCGGTACTTTACTCAACAGTTTTGAGGCCCAGATCAAATGACGCCGACTGGTCGAAAACTTTTCGCCACGCAAATACAGCAATTCATTAATGACATGGTTAACCGGCACATTATATTCTTCATCCAGCGCATAGTAGATGGCCGGGAATAATAAGGTATGATAGTAGGCGTTATCGAAACCGTAGAAGTGAACGATATCGCAGTTTTTATTTTTGAAAAATGGCGCTTGAGGCTGTAAATCTTCATCAGCCGCCAGGTAGCCCGCCGCCATTTCGAACCAGACATATAACACCTGATCTTCAAATCCAGGGATCTCTACGGGAATACCCCAATCTGAGCGGTGGGAAATACAAATATCCGGCAAACCGTCAGATAACATGCCCTGCGTCAGCGCGCGAGCGCGGGCCGACATAGTGCTGCGGGAAGTCAACTCCGTGAGCTGCGGGGCCAAGGCAGACAGGCGGAAATACAATTTTTTAGTAGCCCGGGTGCCGACCACCGCTTCTGGGAAGTTACTCTCTGGGTTAATCAGATCGGTACAGTCATTCGGCCTTCCACACTGCTCACAGGCGTTTCCATCTGAAGCACTATTGCAGTGGGGGCAGCCACCTTTAATGTAGCCTTCATGCAGGCTGAACCCGGTATTAATATCGTAGAGTTCGTTCACATCTTTAGCGAAAATAAAGCCCCGATCGTAGAGGCGGCCAATGATGCTGCTCACCCGACCGTGATAATTCATCGTCGTTTGTGGGGTTGAGAAAAAATCCAAGGCAATGCCTGCTTTATCCCAAGTCTGGCGGATTTTATCCGCATAATCATTGGCGACGTCCTCAGGTGTGCGCTGCTCTTTGATGGCAATGCGTTTTACATAGGTCTGGTTATCATCCCGCCCCGTTAAATGACGGGCAGAAACGCCCTGCAGCGTCAGGTAACGGCGGTAAATATCCGCGCCCAGATAAGGCCCAGACAAATGCCCAAGGTGTAAATCACCGTTTGGCGTCGGCGGCGTTGAAATCACCAGCGTATCCTTCGGCATCTCCTCACGCTGTTTTTTTTCGGGGTTATCCCAATACAGCGCGGTAAAATTTAAATCTTCATCCTCAGAGGTATTTTCAATCGTGTGGCCGTGTAGTGGATTGATATAAATAATATCTTCCGCAGCTACATCTTCAGACTCCCCGCCCTCTATATGCACGCGCCCTTTGCCAGAAGTTATCAAAAACAGCTCGGTTTCATGATGCCGGTGAAATGTTGACTGCGCCCTTGGCGATAAAGAACACGACATTCCACCCGTTGCGCTGTCAGGCAGTATCAGGCTTTTTGAATTCAGCCCATAGCTAAATTTAGATGCATGTTTCTTGATTTTCATTTCATAAACTCATCAGTAAGTAAATCAGATAATGTGTTAACGACATAGCCGCCGCAGGATTTGACTTTTTCAATCAACGGATAGTTATCGAATGGCATATATTGGGAAACCAAAATAAAAGAAAACCCAAAACGACTTGCCACCTCAAAATCATGATAAGCATCACCTATAAGTACCGATTCAGCCGGGTTTATGTCATAGGTATTAATAATCCAGTCAAGGTTTTCAGATTTACTTACCGGGCCGCCCAAAATATCGTCAAAGCAGGTATCTAACTGGTGGCTACGCAACAGGGTTCTGGCTTCAGACTGCTCGGAGCCCGTGAGAACGTAACAAGGGCAATTAATCTGCGCCAGCAATGCGTGAGTACCGCAGGTTACCGCGCAGGCGGGATAATCTTCAGCCACCAACTTGCCATATTGCGCAACCAAGCTCCCGATAACCTCTGCGGAATAACCCGCTTTTGCCAGCAAATGTTCATAGGCCCAGGCGAAGTGAGCGTACCGGGTCAGGCCAAAGTTTTGCCGGAAATGGTCAACAAAGGTGGCGGCCTCGTCAGGTAATATGGCCTGCATTATCCGCCTGGCAGCGTCAACCTTCATATGGTTGCTATCAATCAGCACCCCATCCATATCAAATACAATATGGGAGAAATGCTCAATATTCATTTATCAACGCCTTAATAAGAGTGTTATTAAATGTTGAGCGGGAGGCTGCCGGTATTTTCTCTAATAGCGAATACACTTTATCTACCGAAAGATCGGCATCTATCAAAAACTGAACATAGGTGGGATGTATTTTCTTTTTACCCGCCCGACGGTATAACACGCCACCGCCCCAGTTATAGGTTTTTTTTAATACACCCATGTGGCGTTTCAACAATGCATCCACCGCAGGTGTTTCGGCATCGGGCTGTTTGATCAATTCAGAAAGTTCTTCCGTGGCCGCATTACCAGCACCGCGCCCCATTCCAGAGAAGGTTGTATCAATCCAGTTGGCTCCCGCTTGAAGAGCCGTCATGCTATTCACAAGCGCCAGCCCCATATTATTGTGGGCGTGGAAGCCAATATTGGCAGACGTTGTTTTTTTTAAGCGGGTAATGAGTTCAGCGACCCGTTGGGGGGCCATTGAACCAAAAGAGTCGGCTAGATAAACAGTTTCAATCGATGGCATCTGGGCGATTTTATCGAAGGCGAAAGTTACCTCTTCTTCGCTGGCGAGATCGACTTGCATTAAATTTAGCACGACACGGTAACCTAAGGCGGAAATAAATTCACAAAGTTGGTCAACGTGATCAAGTTGGTTAAATTTGCTGGCAATCCGAATAATTCCGATAACCGGCCTGGCAGGTTTTTTTCAAAATATTAGTGATAACTTCACACCAATTTTCCAGGCAGATAATGGATTTGCTGTCTATCATCGCCGCCCATGACTTTCCCGGAATGATCGGCAAGAAGTTAAATTCAGCTATATTAGCCACTTTAAAGCGGCCACAGTCTGAAGCGGCCACAGAGATATAGCCGGCCTCCATGATATCGACATCCGCTTCAACAACAGCAGAGTAATAATTATTGACGAGATCTTCATCGAAATTCCAGTTGGTGTAATAGCCACCATCACGGAAAGTGCAATCCAACAAAACTGCATTAGAATTAGTCATCATTGTTAATCACTTTTGTATAGCAACATGCGCACCACGCATGTTGCTGGATGTGACATCTATAGAGAATACCAGTCTTTCTTAATTAATACTGTACCGGCTCCGGTCGGGAATCAAACTGGTAGAACTTATCCATTACTGCCCATTCGGTAGGACCATCATTCATAAATACCCGCTGTAGCAGTTCCCCATGCACATAATCATCAAACGCTTTAACTTTTGGATCTAATGTCAGCGCGTGGGTGAACTCACGTGACGGAGAGAAATCATCAATAGTTTCCATATACATAAACAGCATATTGGGTTGCATAAAGAAAATTTGCATCGTCTTAATGCCAATCGCCGCCAATGCACCGTCTCCAGCATGGATTCAGGGGCTAATAAGGAACGATCACCCTGAACTTGTCCCATCAGCCGATCGGCGCATTCGCTCCTTTGTGCTGCTCGCTCCACTCAGTGCTGTAATTCCCTTCGAACGAATTGAAAGCCATCACGTCCCCCGTGAGGGTCTCTGTCGGGGAAAAAGACGCAGGGTTATCGCCAGCAGATAATGCGATGGCGCTCGTGCATGACATGCCACCAGGAGAAAAATTACAGATTATTCCCCATGCTGGCCATTTCACGTTCCTGGCACCGTGCTCGCCTCAAATGCGCTCTTCAATGCCCGCCTTGTGCCTCGATCATCAGGGCGTGGATCGCACCGCCATTCATCGCAATATCAACACTGAGGTAGCCGTTTTATTCACAAGAACCCTGGGTACGCAAACTGGGAATTGAAAATCCATTGTAACTGGCAAGCAGTTGTACCGTTGTCGAAAGTTTCGATAGCGATAATCGCCAATCGTACCAACAACACCGCCTCCCCAGTGAAAACGGAGCTGATTGACTTTGCCTATTTTTCCAACGTCCAGGTGGGATCACGTAATTTCACCTCGGTGGTGTAGATGTGCTCTCCACACTTCGGGCAGATTTTTCGCCCAAGGTACGACTCATAACACAAGACGCAAAAGTAAAACTCAACGCTAGGCCAACCCAGTTTGATGGAGCTCACTGCCGTCTGCGCAGCAGGGGAGCAAGGCCTGTCTTCCGTCAGACGATAACGACAATGCCTGGCGCTCTCGATATCCATACGTTCCAGGTCATGTTCAAAGTACCGCCCTTCGGTATGCGTCACGTGCAAGATAAGGCGATTATGGCAATCGTCACAGTAGTAATGGGCAATGTTGCCAGGGGGCAACGTGTCAGCCCGGATATCTCGGCCCTCACCAACAGCATTGGTGGCGGAGTGGCAAGAGACTGGGCAATGAAACAAGATTTCCGCTGCGGCTGCTGGCTGATGGAGAAAGCCGAAACGGCCATGCCTGTGAACACCCGCAATCTTGCTCGCGACATATGGCGAGATCTGATGAAGCGCTCCGGTATGCTGTCGCTCATGGACGCTCAGGCCCGTGATCAGTGGTACAGAAATTTGGAGGGAAACGATATTCCTGCCATCAGCGAAACCAACATCCTCAGTACCTTTGGGCAACTACATCAGAGTAAAAATGAGGGGTAATCCCCCCGAAAAATC
>NZ_JQEI01000056.1 GCF_000743355.1 Serratia sp. Ag1 | reverse complement strand
TCAATCAACACATGTATTAAATATGTCGCCTTCCTCCCTACTGAAAGTGCTTTACAACCCTAAGGCCTTCTTCACACACGCGGCATGGCTGCATCAGGCTTGCGCCCATTGTGCAATATTCCCCACTGCTGCCTCCCGTAGGAGTCTGGGCCGTGTCTCAGTCCCAGTGTGGCTGGTCATCCTCTCAGACCAGCTAGGGATCGTCGCCTAGGTGAGCCATTACCTCACCTACTAGCTAATCCCATCTGGGCACATCCGATGGTGTGAGGCCCGAAGGTCCCCCACTTTGGTCCGTAGACGTTATGCGGTATTAGCCACCGTTTCCAGTAGTTATCCCCCTCCATCGGGCAGTTTCCCAGACATTACTCACCCGTCCGCCGCTCGCCGGCAAAGTAGCAAGCTACTTTCCGCTGCCGCTCGACTTGCATGTGTTAGGCCTGCCGCCAGCGTTCAATCTGAGCCATGATCAAACTCTTCAATTAAAAGCTTGATGTGCTGCAACATGTGCAGCGATGCTCGAAAATCAACGTTTGTAATAATTCACTTAAATGAATTACTGCTTGGTCACTCTTCAAGACTTGATATTTTTTGTGCTGCCGAAGCAGCTGGATATCGTCTTGTGAGCGCCCACACAGATTGTCTGATAAATTGTTAAAGAGCAGTGAGTTATGCGCTTTCGCTTGCTAACTCGAGGTGGCGTATATTACGCTTTCCTCTTTCAGAGTCAACCTTAATTTTCAGGTTTTTTCTCTGCGACTCTCAGATGCTCTGTGAAGTTGTTCACAGGCTCCGTGTCGATGGAGGCGCATTATAGGGAGTTCCACGCAGGCCGCAACAGGTATTTTCGACAAAAATCACCGTTTGCTGCATTCCACAGCAAAACCCGTCCTTATACCCGGTTACACACAAACTTATCCACAGAGTACATTTGTCCGGAAAATTTACGAGCACCGCGCAAACGTTTTCGCTACAATTCCCGCGATAAAACGATCCCCTATTTTACGGGGGTGTTACTTGAATCTGTTCCTCTCCTCTATATAAGGAAGGAAATCTCTATATAGAAAAAGTAGGGATTCACGTAACTCTCTTTATATTGCGACTCAAAGCCAAGGGATAACACCATGCAACAACCTCGTCCAATCCGCCGGGCCTTGCTCAGCGTGTCTGATAAAGCCGGTATCGTTGAATTCGCCGAAGCTCTCTCTCAGAGGGGCGTAGAATTGCTTTCTACCGGTGGTACTGCCCGCCTGTTGGCGGATGCAGGTTTGCCTGTTACCGAAGTTTCCGACTACACCGGTTTCCCGGAAATGATGGATGGACGAGTGAAGACCCTGCATCCGAAAGTACACGGTGGCATTCTGGGCCGTCGGGGGCAAGATGATGCCATCATGGCTCAACATGCGATCCAACCGATCGATATGGTGGTTGTTAACCTCTATCCTTTTGCACAAACCGTGGCTCGCCCAGATTGTTCACTGGAAGACGCGGTTGAGAATATTGATATCGGCGGCCCAACCATGGTGCGCTCTGCCGCCAAGAACCATAAAGATGTCGCCATCGTGGTAAAGAGCAGCGACTACGCCGCTATCATTACCGAAATGGACAACAATGCGGGCTCTCTACGCTATCCAACCCGATTCGATCTGGCGATTAAGGCCTTTGAGCATACTGCCGCTTACGACAGCATGATCGCCAATTACTTTGGTGCTCTGGTTCCGGCCTATCATGGTGACACCGAGCAACCCTCTGGCCGCTTCCCGCGCACCCTGAACCTGAATTACATCAAAAAGCAGGATATGCGCTACGGTGAGAACAGCCACCAGCAAGCAGCGTTCTATATAGAAGAGAACCTGCAGGAGGCCTCTGTCGCTACTGCCACACAGTTGCAGGGTAAAGCACTCTCTTACAATAACATCGCCGATACCGACGCCGCGCTGGAATGCGTGAAAGAGTTTGCTGAACCGGCCTGTGTGATCGTCAAACACGCTAACCCGTGTGGCGTAGCCATTGGCGAGAACCTGTTCACGGCTTATGAGCGCGCCTACCAGACCGATCCTACCTCTGCCTTTGGCGGCATCATTGCTTTCAACCGTGAACTGGATGCCGAGACAGCAAAAGCAATTATCAGCCGCCAGTTCGTTGAGGTGATCATCGCACCGAGCATCAGTGCTGAAGCCCGTTCCCTGCTGGCAGCCAAACAGAATGTCCGCGTGCTGGCCTGTGGTCAATGGCAGCAACGCGTGGCCGGGCTGGATTTCAAACGTGTCAACGGCGGCCTGCTGGTGCAGGATCGCGATCTGGGTATGGTGACTGAAGGTGATTTGCGCGTGGTATCTGAGCGTCAGCCAACGGCGCAGGAATTACGTGATGCCTTGTTCTGCTGGAAAGTGGCTAAGTTCGTTAAGTCTAACGCGATTGTTTATGCACGAGGCAACATGACGATCGGCATCGGTGCAGGCCAGATGAGCCGCGTTTACTCCGCCAAAATTGCGGGGATCAAAGCCGCAGACGAGGGCCTGGAGGTGCAAGGTTCCGCCATGGCGTCCGACGCTTTCTTCCCGTTCCGCGACGGTATCGACGCTGCCGCCGCAGTGGGCATTACTTGTGTGATCCAGCCTGGCGGCTCGATCCGTGATGATGAGGTGATTGCCGCCGCCAACGAACACGGTATTGCGATGATCTTCACCGACATGCGTCACTTCCGCCATTAATCCCTATGGAGCACCTGATGAATATTCTGATTATCGGTAACGGCGGGCGCGAGCATGCGTTGGCCTGGAAAGCGGCCCAATCACCACTGGCGGATAAGGTTTACGTGGCTCCGGGTAACGCAGGCACCGCGCTGGAAGCCAACCTGACCAATGTGGATATCACCCCCACCGATATCCCGGCCCTGCTGGCGTTTGCCAAAAGTCATGCCATCGATCTCACCATTGTCGGCCCAGAAGCTCCGCTGGTGATTGGCGTGGTTGATGCTTTCCAAGCTGCCGGGTTGAAAATTTTTGGCCCATCGCAAGCGGCTGCTCAGTTGGAAGGTTCCAAAGCCTTCACCAAAGATTTCCTGGCACGCCATGCGATCCCCAGCGCGGAATACCAGAACTTCACCGAGGTTGAGCCTGCGCTGGCGTATGTGCGCAGTAAAGGCGCACCGATCGTGATCAAAGCTGACGGTCTGGCTGCCGGTAAAGGTGTGATCGTCGCCATGACGCTGAAAGAAGCAGAAGACGCCATTCAGGATATGCTGGCGGGCAATGCCTTTGGCGATGCTGGGCACCGCATCGTGATCGAGGAGTTCCTTGAAGGTGAAGAAGCCAGCTTTATCGTGATGGTGGACGGCGAAAACGTGGTGCCAATGGCAACCAGTCAGGATCACAAACGTGTGGGAGACGGCGATACCGGCCCGAATACCGGCGGTATGGGGGCTTACTCTCCGGCCCCGGTAGTCACCGATGAAATCCACCAGCGCGTGATGGATCAGGTGATCTGGCCAACCGTGCGCGGCATGGCGGCAGAAGGCAACACCTATGTGGGTTTCCTGTATGCTGGCCTGATGATTGCTGCCGACGGCCAACCTAAAGTGATTGAATTCAACTGTCGCTTTGGCGATCCGGAAACTCAACCCATCATGTTACGCCTGCGTTCCGATCTGGTTGAACTGTGCCTGGCTGGTGCCGAGGGCCGGTTGAGTGAGAAAACCTCCGAGTGGGACGAGCGGCCTTCCTTGGGCGTTGTACTGGCGGCTGGCGGCTACCCTGGCGATTACCGTAGTGGCGATGTTATCCATGGTTTGCCACATCAGGAAATTGCCGATGGGAAAGTGTTCCATGCCGGTACACGTCTGCAAGGAAATGATGTGGTCACCAGCGGTGGCCGTGTACTGTGCGTCACCGCTTTAGGTACGACGGTAGCTGAAGCACAGCAACGCGCTTATCAATTGGCGGAAAATATTCAGTGGCAAGGCAGTTTCTGCCGTAAGGATATTGGCTACCGCGCCATTGCACGCGGCAAGTAAACTCAGCCAAGGCTAAAACGAGGGGCTCTGTACGCAGAGCCTTTTTTATTGGTCTTTCTAGAGCGACGCTTCTGTGGGTTCCCAACGGCAGAAATCGTCGTTAGCTACCAGCAGCAATTCGCGCCCCCCGGGCCCATCCAACCAGGCGACACTTACCGGTTGGCTACTGTTCGCCGCTCGTTGCGCGATCCAAGCCTCTGCCTGCTCGCCAAAGTTTGGCTTCAACACTTCGCCACGGCATGATCGTACCTCTCCTTGCAACCAATGCCCTTGCAACAACCTGATCTGACCAGCATTGAGTGCATTGCTAACCTCCAGGATACGGCGAGCCTGGTATTTGTAGAGCGCGATATCATCACTGGAAATCTTTTCACGCCGCGTCGCCAGTTGTCGCTGCATAAAGCTGACCGTACCTTCACGGGTAAAACGCAATTGAATCGAGTCACGATCGCCATCAGCATCGGTACGTCTGATCTGATGTAACACCCCATTCTGGTATTCATAAAGGGTGGTTATGGTGCCCGGCCCACGATAGGGGCTGTAGACACTCATCAATACCAGCGGGCGCTGCTGCCCATCGTCTTTACGCCACAGACGTATGACTCCCTGATCGGCAACAAAGCCGCTGGCAGTAAAAGTAGGAGGCGCAGAATGCAAGCCACAGGCGCTCAAACTGCCAATCATGGCAACCACTGTGAATACCCGGCAGGCAAACAAAAGGGGCGCCATCGCCCCTCTGTTTAATCTTTTCACCAATACGCGTCTTATTTGACTGCGTCTTTCAGTGCTTTGCCAGAAACGAACGCAGGCACATTTGCAGCTGCGATTTTGATTTCTTTACCAGTCTGTGGATTACGGCCAGTGCGCTCGTTGCGATGGTTTACTTTGAAAGTACCGAAACCAACCAATTGTACTGCATCACCTTCTTTCAGAGACTCAGTAATAGCAGCCAGGGTAGACTCCAGAGCCAGTTTAGCTTGTGCTTTGGAAAGGTCAGCCTTGTCCGCAATTACATCAATCAGTTGAGTCTTGTTCATAAGTTATCCTTACAGTGTGTTTATCGTTTGCAAAGCATCGAGTGCGACGGATATGCCGATTGACAGCACTCTCCTGCATACACGCACCGATAGCCACTTTTTTTCGCCCCCCAAATGTAGACCAGACAGGGTGCGGATGTGAAGCCTTAAGACATGACAAATCAGGCGTTAAATCACGTTTTCTTGCCTTATTGCGTTAAATTTATCCCGATGTTACTTACCGCCGCCTCACGCAGGTCAGATCGTAACCCTTTGATCAGATCTAAATCGCGCTCTTCACTGGCAGCCAACAGGCGGAAAATCTCCCATTGAATGTCCCATTCCTCTTCGACGGCCGGCAATACTTTCAGCTCATCGTCGGTCATTTCTTTACCCGCCTGGGTCATTTCCAGCATCGCCACGGTGCGAATTGAGGTTTCGCTGATGGCGATAGCGTGCTCAAGCGTCTCTCCGCTGAGGCGCGAATGGATCAGTTCCCCTAACGCGATACAGGCGTCGATCGCCGGGTAAACACCGTAAAGATCGTAATCTTCTGCCGATGGGATCGCCTCTTCCAGCTTTTCCAGTTGGCTGTCAAAATTGACCTTGGCGTCTTTCACCACCAGCGTCTCCCACACCAGATCCAGAATGCGGCGGTAAATCGCCGGATCGCCAAACTCGGTTTGCAGGCAGAACATCTGATAATTCGGGTACATACGCTCGCACAAACTTGCCATAAAGGTCAAATGTTGCCAGCTCTCAAGCTTTTCCAAGCGTAAATGAATGGGGTTGCGTAGCATTGTCTACTCTCTTACTCGTTATCTGCGCGCAGTGTACCCGAAATCGCACGGGCCGACATCTCTGGATGCTGCTGTAACCAGCGCAGAAAGGCCGGACGGCGCGATGCAATGGCATCGGCCCAGCGCGTCGGTTCGGGTAAACGGTACCCGGCCATGCAGCGTTGTACCCAGGCTAATGCACTAGCCGTGCTCACGCGATGGCCGGTGGCAATAAACAACGGATTACAGCGCGCCTTACTGCGCCACACCCAGCCAAGCTGCTCGCCCTTATCTTCCAACGGTGCCACTGCCCCAACGGCCAGATCAAGCGGAGCAAAAGTACCACACAAGCGCTGCTTGGCCACGCCGATCGTCGGCACATTAACCAGCAAGCCAAAGTGGCTGGCCACACCCAAACGCCGTGGGTGCGAAATACCATGCCCATCCACGAAGATCAGATCAGGTTTCTGTTGCAGTTGCTCCCACGCAGTAAGCAGCGCCGGGCACTCACGGAACGATAGAAAACCGGGGATATAAGGCACGCTGGTCGCGATGCGCGCAACCTGATACTCCACCAGTTCCAAAGAAGGATAGCGCAAGATTGCAATGGCGGCGCGCGTCACCGCGCCTTGCTGCTCAAAACCGACATCAGCCCCGGCAATAAAAGCCAGTGGGTTTTGCAGCAAATCATCGTGCCGGATGACCTCGTCTGCACGCTGTAACTGTTCTATTCGCCAAGCTTGGGTATCAATCACAGCGTCTCCAGACAGGTTCAGCGATGGTATTTTGCCGAAAGCGTATGCACAGCGTCGACAAAGGCCCCGGCATGCTCTGGTGGTACATCCTGATGGATACCGTGCCCCAGGTTGAAAACGTGCCCTTCGCCGTGGCCAAAGCCCGCCAGAATGGTTTCCACCTCTTGCGCGATGCGTTCCGGTGCGGCATACAACATGGAAGGGTCCATATTGCCCTGCAAAGCCACCTGGTTACCCACACGGCGGCGCGCATCGGCAATATCGGTGGTCCAATCCAGACCCAGTGCATCACAACCGGTCGCCACCATCGCTTCCAACCATTGTCCGCCGCCTTTGGTAAACAAGGTTACCGGCACCCGGCGGCCATCGTTTTCACGCAGTAAGCCGTCAACGATTTTATGCATGTAATTGAGCGAGAACTCGCGGTAATCGCGGCCAGTCAGCACTCCGCCCCAGGTATCGAACACCATCACCGACTGCGCACCGGCTTTGATTTGGGCATTGAGATACAAAATGACGCTGTCCGCCAGCTTATCCAACAACAGATGCAGCGTTTGTGGCTCGGCGTACATCATCTTCTTCAGTTTGGTAAACGCCTTGCTGCTGCCGCCTTCTACCATATAGGTCGCCAGCGTCCACGGGCTGCCGGAGAAACCGATCAGTGGCACCGCGTCTTTCAGTTCACGACGAATGGTGCGTACCGCATTCATGACATAACCCAGTTCATCTTCTGGATCAAACGCTGGCAGCTTTTCCACGTCGGCCCGGCAGCTAATCGGGGCAGCAAAACGCGGCCCTTCACCGGCTTCAAAATAGAGCCCCAGGCCCATGGCATCGGGAATAGTCAGAATGTCGGAGAACAGAATGGCGGCATCCAGCGCATAGCGGCGCAGCGGCTGTAGTGTGACTTCGCAAGCCAACTCCGCATTTTTGCACAGCGACATAAAGTCACCGGCCTGAGCACGGGTGGCCTTGTATTCAGGCAAATAACGACCGGCCTGGCGCATCATCCACACTGGAGTCACATCCACCGGCTGGCGCAACAAGGCACGCAGGTAACGATCGTTCTTCAACTCATTCATTTATCAGGCTCCCATCATCATCTGCCGCCATTGTACATGATTCTATTCTGCCCGACACAACGCCACGGTATCCTCGATCAGACGGCGCGCCACGGTGCCCGGTGGTGGCAGCAAAGGCAATCGATCGTGGCGATACCAGCCAGCATTGAGTAACTCTTTCGGATCATGGCGCAATTCGCCGCCCTGATAATCGGCCATAAAGGCCACCATCAGCGAATGCGGAAACGGCCAAGGTTGAGATGTCACATAGCGCAGGTTGGTGATGGTGATATTGCTCTCTTCCATCACTTCACGCGCCACCGCCTGCTCCAGCGTTTCGCCCACCTCTACAAACCCGGCCAGCACGGTATGGATACCGCCACGGTGGCGCACATGCTGCGCCAGCAGGATCTCATCGTTACGGCGGATAGCGACAATCACACAGGGCGCAATTTGCGGGTAATAACGTTCACGGCAGTGATTACACAGGCAGGCACTTTCGGTACGGCTAAGCACCATCTCATGGCCGCAATAACCGCAAAACTTGTGTGACCGATAAAACTCGGCAAGCTGCACGCCACGCCCGGCCAGTTGGAACAGGCCGCGATCGAGATCGAGCAGTTGACGCACCGATCCCATCTCTCTTGGCATCGAGTGGCATATCAACCAGACCGGTACCCCCTCCCATTCACCAATCTGGCGAGCCTGCTGGCCCGACAGCGAAAATGACGCAGCGGAACCGAACGGCAAGTCACCGTTTGGCAGCCAGATTTTGCTTTCATGGCTGACGATCCACCAGCCATTTTCGTTACCCGTCAATGCAAGTTCCATATGTTGTTGCACAACCTCTGCTTCACTGGCAATCTAGGAATTGTTCTTTGTTACATTTTAAGAGCTTACTGTTTCTTTCTCTTACTCACGGAGTCAAACATGCTCAACCAGTTGGAAAGCCTGACTCAACGCGTTGGTGGCAGTAACGAATTAGTGGATCAATGGCTGCAGGCACGTAAGCAGTTACTGGTCACCTATTACACCTTGGTAGGCATCAAGCCGAACAAAGAAAAGCATACGCCGCTGAACGAAAAAGCGTTGGAGAACTTTTGCCAGAATCTGGTGGATTATCTCTCCGACGGGCATTTTCACATCTACGGCAAAATTATCAAGCAGGTGGAAGGCTCAGCCAGCCCGAAAATGGCACTCGCCACCAAATTCTATCCAAAGTTACAGGCCAATACCGAAACCATGATGGCGTTCCACGATCGCTATACCGAAGTGGATATCGATCAGGATCTCTGTCTGGAATTCCATCATGCGCTCTCGGATATCGGCGAGGCGCTGGAAGCACGTTTTGCTCTAGAAGATCGCCTGATTCAACTGGCAGCAGAAACTTGGCAGCAAGCGCAGCCAGGGGCTTCCAATTCCGATACGCTGGAAAACCGCGCCTAAAACCCCGCAATACACAGAATCGGCCCACGGATGGGCCGTGTATGCCTTCACCACAGTTTGAGCTGCCTAAAGTGCAAGCTCTGCTTGTAGTTTTCATTCGCCCTTCTATACTGGATGCTTCTTGTCGGAGTGCCTAGCGCTGATTTATTGTTCAAATTGGCCAGGCTGAGACCGTTAATTCGGGATCCGCGGAACCTGATCGGGTTAATACCCGCGAAGGGAACAAGAGTAATCTATCGCCAAAGACAGCTTCCCTAAGCAGGATCTCGCTGCCTTCTTGGCCAGCATCATTACTCCCTCCGAGCTCCAGACAAGCAATTTTCCAAACATCACCCACTGATAGGAATTTGCTATGTCTACGATGAAAAAACCCCGTGCCCGCAAAGAACAGCGCGACCAAGCGCAGCAGTTTATCGATGCCTTGCAGGGCGTCACTTTCCCCAACTCACAGCGCATCTATCTGCAGGGTTCACGCAGCGACCTCCGCGTCCCCATGCGTGAAATTCAGCTTAGCCCGACGCTTACCGGTGGCAATAAAGATAATCCGCAGTATGAACAGAATGAAGCGATCCCGGTGTATGACACAGCGGGCCCTTACGGCGATCCACAGGCCACGCTTGATGTCCGCCGTGGTCTGGCAAAGCTGCGAGCAAGCTGGATTGAGGAACGTGCGGATACCGCAGCGTTGGACAGGGTCAGTTCCGGCTTTACCCAACAGCGCTTAGCGGATGAGGGGCTGGATCATCTGCGCTTTGAACACCTGCCGCTGCCACGTAAAGCCCTGCCCGGCAAGTGTGTCACCCAGCTACATTACGCCCGCGCCGGTATCGTCACGCCAGAAATGGAATTCATCGCCATCCGCGAAAATATGGGCCGTGAACGCATTCGTGGTGACGTGTTGCGCCATCAGCATCCTGGCCAGAACTGGGGCGCTAATCTGCCGGAAAATATCACGCCAGAATTTGTACGCCGGGAAGTGGCCGCTGGCCGCGCCATCATCCCCGCCAACATCAACCACCCGGAATCCGAGCCGATGATCATTGGCCGCAATTTCCTGGTGAAGGTGAATGCCAATATTGGCAATTCGGCAGTGACTTCGTCGATCGAAGAAGAAGTGGAGAAACTGGTGTGGTCTACCCGCTGGGGCGCGGATACCGTGATGGATCTCTCTACTGGCCGTTATATCCACGAAACTCGCGAATGGATACTGCGTAACAGCCCGGTGCCAATTGGTACGGTGCCGATCTACCAAGCGTTGGAAAAAGTCAACGGCGTGGCGGAAAACCTGACCTGGGAAATGTTCCGTGACACGCTGCTGGAGCAGGCAGAACAGGGCGTTGACTACTTCACCATCCACGCGGGCGTGCTGCTGCGCTATGTGCCGATGACCGCGAAGCGCCTGACCGGTATCGTGTCGCGCGGTGGTTCGATCATGGCGAAATGGTGCCTGTCACACCATCAGGAAAACTTCCTCTACCAGCACTTCCGCGAGATCTGCGAAATCTGCGCCGCCTACGACGTTGCCCTGTCGCTTGGTGACGGCCTGCGCCCAGGCTCAATTCAGGATGCCAATGACGAAGCCCAGTTTGCTGAATTGCACACCTTGGGCGAGCTGACTAAAATCGCCTGGGAATATGATGTGCAGGTGATGATCGAAGGCCCAGGCCACGTGCCGATGCAGATGATCCGCCGTAACATGACCGAAGAGTTGGAGCATTGTCATGAAGCACCGTTTTATACCCTTGGGCCATTGACTACCGATATCGCCCCAGGCTACGACCATTTCACCTCAGGGATCGGTGCCGCCATGATCGGCTGGTTCGGTTGTGCAATGCTGTGTTATGTCACACCGAAAGAGCACCTTGGCCTGCCAAACAAAGAAGACGTGAAACAAGGGCTGATTACCTACAAAATTGCGGCCCATGCCGCCGATCTGGCGAAAGGCCATCCAGGTGCGCAGATCCGCGATAACGCCATGTCCAAAGCACGCTTTGAATTCCGCTGGGAGGATCAGTTTAACCTGGCGCTGGATCCGGACACTGCCCGCGCTTATCACGACGAAACCCTGCCACAGGAATCCGGCAAAATCGCCCATTTCTGTTCCATGTGCGGGCCGAAATTCTGCTCAATGAAAATCTCGCAGGAAGTGCGCGATTACGCCGCGGCTCAAGAGGCCGCCAAACCGGTCGAAGTCCAGCTTTCTGGCATGGAGAAAATGTCTGCCGAGTTCCGCTCACGCGGCAGCGAGCTATACCACAGCGCCGCCAACCTGCAGGAAGAAGTGAATCATGACTAACATCACCACACCTTTTCCTGCCACCCCGCACAAACTGGGGCTTTACCCGGTGGTTGATAGCGTTGAATGGATTGCCCGCCTGCTGGATGCAGGCGTGACGACTCTGCAATTGCGCATCAAAGATCTGCCGGATGAACAGGTCGAAGCCGACATTGCTGCTGCCATTGCGCTTGGCAAACGCTACCGCGCGCGGTTGTTTATCAACGATTACTGGCGGCTGGCGATCAAACACGCCGCCTATGGCGTTCATCTGGGGCAGGAGGATCTGGATACCACCGATCTGGCCGCTATTCATCAGGCCGGATTGCGCCTGGGAGTCTCGACCCATGACGACGCCGAGATCGCCCGAGCAATCGCGGTAAAACCTTCCTACATCGCACTGGGGCATATTTTCCCCACCCAAACCAAGGAAATGCCTTCCGCGCCCCAAGGGCTCGCTGAGCTGAAACGCCACGTTGCCGGATTGCAACATTACCCAACGGTCGCGATCGGCGGGATCAGCCTCGATCGCGTGCCCGCCGTGCTGGAATGCGGTGTAGGCAGCGTGGCGGTCGTCAGTGCTATCACTCAGGCAGCCGATTGGCGCTCAGCCACGGCAAAATTGCTGCAGCTGATTGAAGGTAAGGAGTAATGCGATGCTCAACGATCAGGAGTTTTTGCGTTACAGCCGCCAGTTGCTGCTGGAGGATGTCGGCCCGGCAGGCCAGGAAAAACTGAAGAAAGCCACGGTTCTGATTGTCGGCCTGGGGGGTTTAGGCTCCCCGGCAGCACTGTATTTGGCTGCCGCAGGCGTCGGCATGTTACTGCTGGCCGATGACGACCAATTGCATCTGACTAACCTGCAGCGGCAGATCCTCTATCGCAGCAGTGAAGTTCCTCAAGGAAAAGCACGCCTGGCATTGCGCCAATTGCAGGCATTGAATCCGCTGATCGCCTGCGTCGCGCTGGAACAGCGTTTACAGGGAGCAATATTGAGCGAAGCCGTAGCACGCGCCGACCTGGTGCTGGATTGCAGTGACAATATGGCCACCCGCCACGCGGTTAATGCCGCCTGTATCGCTATAGGTAAACCCTTGATCAGCGGCAGTGCGGTCGGTTTCAGCGGTCAACTGCTGGTGATCGAACCGCCATACGCTCAAGGATGCTACGCCTGCCTTTACCCTGAACAAGCCGAACCCCAGCGTAACTGCCGCACGGCTGGCGTGCTTGGCCCGGTGGTAGGGGTGATCGGCACACTTCAGGCGCTGGAAGCCATTAAGATGCTGGCGGGGATGGACTCAACACTCAGCGGAAAGCTGCGCTTGTTCGACGGCAAACAGCAGAGTTGGAGCACCCTGCAACTCAGCAAAGCCAGCAATTGCACGATTTGCCGAGGTGCCGCATGAAAATCACGTTGAATGACCAGCCGTTGGAGTTAGCGCAAGCCTTAAGCGTCACCGCCCTGCTCGAACAATTGAAGCGCCACCAGCCAGGCACAGCGCTGGCGATTAACCAGACCATCATTCCACGCGCCGACTGGGCAACCCACCAGGTGCAGGACGGTGATGATATCCTGCTTTTTCAAGCGATTGCCGGGGGTTGATATGCTAAAAATCGCCGATACTACTTTTACTTCACGCCTGTTCACCGGCACCGGCAAGTTTGCCACACCCGCCTTGATGTTGGCGGCCTTGCAAGCATCCGGCTCTCAGTTAGTCACCATGGCCATGAAACGCGTCGATCTGCGCGGCGGTAACGATGCCATTCTGGCACCGCTGCAACAATTGGGTGTGAAGCTGCTGCCAAATACCTCCGGGGCCAAAACCGCTGCCGAAGCGGTGTTTGCCGCCCGATTGGCACGCGAAGCGCTCGGGACTCACTGGGTAAAACTGGAAATCCACCCAGATGTAAAATACCTGCTGCCAGATCCGATCGAAACCTTGAAAGCCGCAGAAACTCTGGTCAAAGAGGGTTTCGTTGTGCTGCCTTACTGCGGTGCCGATCCGGTGTTATGTAAACGGTTGGAAGAAGCCGGATGTGCAGCAGTGATGCCGCTCGGTGCGCCGATTGGTTCTAACCGTGGCCTGCTAACCCGCGATTTCCTTGAAATCATCATCGAACAAGCCAAGGTACCGGTGGTGGTCGATGCGGGCATCGGTGCCCCAAGCCATGCATTAGAGGCCATGGAATTAGGGGCTGACGCGGTGCTGGTCAATACTGCCATCGCGGTAGCGCAGGATCCGGTGCAAATGGCGCGGGCGTTCCGCTTGGCGCTAGAGGCTGGTGAGCTGGCACGCCACGCCGGATTAGGGCATCGCCAGCGGGTTGCCGTTGCCTCCAGTCCGCTGACCGCGTTTCTCAGCCACTCTGAGGAGGCTCACTGATGAGTGATGATTTCAGTCACCGCTGGCAACAACTGGATTGGGATGACGTCCAGTTACGCATCAACAGCAAAACCGCGCGCGATGTCGAAGTGGCACTCAACGCAGCAAAACTGACGCGTGATGACTTTATGGCGCTGATTTCCCCTGCTGCTACGCCCTATCTGGAACCGCTGGCACAACGCGCGCAGCAACTGACGCGCCAACGCTTTGGTAACGTGGTGAGCTTTTACGTTCCGTTATATCTCTCCAACCTGTGTGCTAACGACTGCACTTACTGCGGTTTCTCCATGAGTAACCGTATCAAACGTAAAACGCTAGACAGTGACGAGATTGAGCGGGAATGTGCAGCGATCAAAGCACTGGGTTTTGAGCATCTGCTGCTGGTGACCGGTGAACACCAGAATAAAGTGGGCATGGCGTATTTCCGCCAGCATCTGCCGCAAATCCGCAACCATTTCAGCTCGCTGATGATGGAGGTGCAACCCATGGCCGAGGCGGATTATGTCGAACTGAAAACGCTGGGGCTGGATGGCGTGATGGTTTATCAGGAAACCTACCATGCGGCCACTTATCAACGGCACCATCTGCGCGGGCAAAAGCAGGATTTCCACTGGCGGCTGGCGACACCGGATCGTTTGGGCCGCGCCGGGATCGACAAGATCGGCCTTGGCGCATTAATCGGGCTTTCCAGCAGTTGGCGCACTGATTGCTACATGCTGGCGGAGCATCTGTTCTATCTGCAACAAACCTACTGGCAGAGCCGTTACTCCATCTCGTTCCCCCGTTTGCGGCCCTGTGCCGGGGGTATTGAACCCGCTTCGGTGATGAGTGAGCCGCAACTGGTACAGCTCATCTGTGCTTTCCGCCTGTTTGCTCCCGATGTTGAGCTGTCGTTATCGACCCGCGAATCACCGTTCTTCCGCGATCATATGATCCCGTTGGCAATTAACAGCGTCAGCGCCGGTTCAAAAACCCAGCCAGGAGGCTATGCCGATGATACACCTGCGGAGCTGGAGCAGTTTGAACCTCACGATAACCGCACACCACAACAAGTGGCACAGGCTATGAACGCTGCTGGGTTGCAGCCGGTGTGGAAGGATTGGGATGAGTATCTGGGGCGTGCTACGCAATAAATTGCAACGATTACACAGGCAATTGATTAGTGCTGGAGGCCATGCGCAAAGCTAACCAGACAGGCTGGTACTGAAAATTAGCCTAGCTATAGTGGCTGCGTTGGCTACCAAACCTGGGGCCAGCCAAGGTTATCTCTCCCTCTTGATGACCTTGCCTTACCAAACCCCGGAGCGCGCGGACATCCCCCGTGCGTCTCCGGATTCTTACCGGTTTAATCTGCAGCCTGCGGCTTCATGCTTGCCCCGACGATCGCCGATAACAGACAGCCTATTGCCAGATAGGCGGCCACCAAATGCCAGGAACCATCCATAAATTCCACCAGCAGTACGGCGATGAAAGGTGTGAAACCACCGCCAACGACGCTGGCAACCTGATAGCCAACCCCAGCACCGCTATAACGATAAGCCGTACCAAACAACTCGGTAAACATCGGCTGCTGCACGCTGACCAGCATGTCGTGCGCCACATTCCCGAGCATAATGGCAAACAAGATAATCATCAGAGTATTACGGCTCTCGAGCGCCATAAAGAATGGCACTGCGCTGGCGAAACCAATTAACGCGCCTGTCACGTAGATCCGACGTCGGCCAAAGCGATCGGCCAAATAGGCAAAACAAGGAATGGAGATGCAGCTCACCGCCCCCACCAGTAAACCAATGTTCAGAAACATGTCGCGGGCGAGGCCAAGGTGTGTGGTGGAGTAATTCAGCGCAAAAGCCGTCACGATATACATCGTGAGCAGTTCCCCCAGCCTCAGGGCGATAATCAATAAAAATGCCTTAGGATTTTGACGCAACGCTTCTAAAATCGGGAACTTGCGTATTTTTTCGGCTCTGTCCTGTAATGTTTTATTTGCTTCGAACTCCAGAGACTCATCCATGCCGTTCCGCACCCACCAGGCAATCGCTACCAACAGCAGACTAAATAAGAACGGCAAACGCCAGCCCCAACTTATAAACTCTTCATTAGTGGTAAACTGGTTAACAATAGAAACCGAGCCCGTTGCCAGCAATAGACCAACGCCAAAACCAATTTGTACCCCACTACTGTAAAAAGCTTTTCTCTTTTTCGGCGCACTTTCAACCGCCAACAGAGCAGCCCCGCCCCATTCGCCACCAACCGCAAAACCCTGGATGGCCCGCAGCAGTACCAGCATAACCGGGGCCCACCAGCCTGCTGTCGCAAAAGAGGGTAGCAGGCCAATCAAGGCGGTAGCACCACCCATCATCCAGACGGTAATCATCAGCATGCGTTTGCGGCCCAGCTTGTCGCCAAAGTGCCCAAACACAATCCCACCCAGCGGGCGAAACAGGAAGCCTACGCCAAAGGTGCCAAAAGCGGCCAATGTGCCCATGGTTGGGCTGACCTGGGGGAAAAATTCCGTATTAAACACTAACGCGGCAACTATTCCGTACAGCAAAAAGTCGTACCAATCGACGACTGCACCCACAAAGCTCCCCCAGGCCGCGCGGCGTGCCCGGCGTTGAGAGTGGCTATTTGATTGGGTTTCTGGCGTGATTACGCCGTTCACAGAAGTACTGTGCCTGATTGATGTTGAGGTATCCATGCCTATCCCGTTGTTTTAACTTTACAGGCACTGTACAACAAAAAGCCCTGGCTGTGACAGCCAGGGCTTTATAACGTGCAGTTAATCAAACATCAGATCTGGATGACTTACTCGTCGTCATTACCACCCAGGTTACCTGCGTTGAGCAACTCGGCCAAGCTCGCCGTTGCTTCTGCCGCGCTCACCTGCGGCACAACTGGCACTTCACCCTGCGCTCTACGACGCATACGATCCTGGTGATAAGCGTAACCGGTACCGGCTGGGATCAGACGGCCCACGATGACGTTCTCTTTCAGACCACGCAGTTCATCACGCTTACCGGCAACCGCCGCTTCGGTGAGAACACGCGTCGTTTCCTGGAACGATGCAGCAGAGATGAAGGACTCGGTCGCCAAGGAAGCCTTGGTGATACCCAGCAGATCGCGCGAGAAGGTAGCTTCGATCTTGCCTTCAGCCGCAAGCTTACGGTTAGCAATCTTGACGCGTGACACTTCAGCCTGCTCACCTTCCAGGAACTCGGTGCCACCTGCGCTGACGATGGTGCCTTTGCGCAGCATCTGACGAACGATAACTTCGATGTGCTTATCGTTAATCTTAACACCTTGCAGACGGTAAACTTCCTGCACTTCGTTGGTGATGTAGCGGGTAACCGCATGTACGCCACGCAAACGCAGAATGTCATGTGGCGATTCTGGGCCGTCAGAAACAACGTCACCACGTTCCACAATTTCACCTTCAAACACGTTGAGCTGACGCCATTTCGGAATCATCTCTTCGTAAGCATCGCTGCCGTCCAACGGAGAGATCACCAGACGACGTTTGCCTTTGGTCTCTTTACCGAACGAGATAATCCCGCTGATTTCAGCCAGGATCGCAGGCTCTTTCGGACGACGTGCTTCGAACAGATCCGCAACGCGTGGCAGACCACCGGTAATATCCTTGGTACCGCCGGATTCCTGAGGAATACGCGCCAGGGTATCACCCGCACCGATCTGAATGCCGTCTTCCAACTGCACAATCGCTTTGCCCGGCAGGAAGTATTGAGCAGGCATATCAGTACCTGGGATCAATACGTCGTCGCCTTTGGCATCAACGATTTTCAGTGCCGGACGCAGGTCTTTACCGCTACCGGTACGCTCTGCGCTGTCCAGTACCACCAGAGAAGACAAACCGGTCAGTTCGTCGGTCTGGCGGGTAATGGTCTGGCCATCGACCATATCAGCGAAGCGGATGAAACCACTCACTTCACTGATAACTGGCATGGTGTGCGGATCCCAGTTAGCCACGGTCTCGCCACCGTTAACTTCTGCACCGTCACCTTTGCCCATTACGGCACCGTAAGGCACTTTGTAGCTTTCTTTGGTACGACCAAATTCGTCGATCAGCTTCAGCTCGGTATTACGTGAAGTAATCACCAGCTTGCCCGTTGCGTTCATCACGAACTTAACGTTGCTCAGCTTCAGCGTACCCTTGTTCTTCACCTGGATGCTGGATTCAGCAGCCGCACGCGAAGCCGCACCACCGATGTGGAACGTACGCATCGTCAGCTGTGTACCCGGTTCCCCGATGGACTGAGCCGCGATAACGCCGATGGCTTCGCCTTTGTTGATGATGTGACCACGTGCCAGATCGCGACCATAGCAGTTGGCACACACGCCAAAGTCGGTTTCACAGCTAACGACGGAACGCACCTTAACGCTATCGACAGAGTTTTCTTCTAACAGGTCACAGGCTTTCTCGTTCAGCAGAGTGTTACGCGGGATCAGGATATCTGCCGTACCCGGCTTGATCACGTCTTCCGCCGTCACACGACCCAGAACGCGCTCACGCAGTGGCTCTTTAACGTCACCACCTTCGATAACCGGGGTCATCATGATGCCGTTGTGAGTACCACAGTCGTCTTCAGTCACCACCAGATCCTGCGCCACGTCAACCAGACGACGGGTCAGATAACCGGAGTTTGCTGTTTTCAGTGCGGTATCCGCCAAACCTTTACGCGCACCGTGCGTGGAGATGAAGTACTGGAGTACGTTCAAGCCTTCACGGAAGTTCGCGGTGATTGGCGTTTCGATGATTGAGCCGTCTGGCTTCGCCATCAGGCCACGCATACCCGCCAACTGACGAATCTGAGCGGCGGAACCACGCGCACCGGAGTCAGCCATCATAAAGATGCTGTTGAAGGAAACTTGCTGTTCCACCACGCCGTCACGGTTAACCACGTCTTCAACCGACAGGTTTTCCATCATCGCTTTAGCAACACGTTCGTTCGCTGCAGCCCAGATATCGATCACTTTGTTATAGCGTTCGCCAGCGGTAACCAGACCAGACTGGAACTGCTCCTGGATCTCGGCAACTTCGGTTTCCGCTTCTTCGATGATCTCCGCTTTTTTCGCTGGGATCACCATGTCATCGATACCTACGGAAGCACCTGAACGGGCTGCGTAAGCAAAACCGGTATACATGATCTGGTCAGCAAAGATAACGGTCGGCTTCAGGCCCAGGATGCGGTAACAGGTGTTCAGCATCTTGGAGATCGCTTTCTTGCCCAGAGGCTGGTTAACGATCGAGTACGGCAGACCTTTTGGTACGATCATCCACAGGATGGCACGACCAATAGTGGTATCAACCAGCGTGGTCTGATGGACGGTCTCGCCTTCGGTATTTTTGATCTCTTCTACAATACGCACTTTGACACGCGCATGCAGAGAAGCCAGACCGGCGCGATAAACACGTTCAGCTTCTTTCGGGCCCGTCAGAACCATGCCTTCGCCTTTGGCGTTAACACAGTCACGCGTCATGTAGTACAGACCCAATACCACGTCCTGAGATGGAACGATGATTGGCTCGCCGTTCGCAGGTGACAGGATGTTGTTGGTAGACATCATCAGCGCACGCGCTTCCAACTGGGCTTCCAGCGTCAGCGGTACGTGAACAGCCATCTGGTCACCATCGAAGTCGGCGTTGTATGCCGCACAAACCAATGGGTGCAGTTGGATCGCTTTACCTTCGATCAGAACCGGTTCAAACGCCTGGATACCCAAACGGTGCAGGGTTGGTGCACGGTTCAGCAGTACCGGGTGTTCGCGGATCACTTCGTCCAGGATATCCCAAACGACAGCTTCTTCGCGCTCAACCATTTTCTTGGCAGCTTTGATGGTGGTGGCCAGGCCACGCAGTTCCAGCTTGCCGTAGATGAACGGTTTGAACAGCTCCAATGCCATTTTCTTTGGCAGACCGCACTGGTGCAGACGCAGGTATGGACCTACGGTGATAACCGAACGACCAGAGTAGTCAACGCGTTTACCCAACAGGTTCTGACGGAAACGACCCTGCTTACCTTTGATCATATCGGCCAAAGACTTCAGCGGACGCTTGTTGGAACCGGTAATCGCACGACCGCGACGACCGTTATCCAGCAGGGCATCTACCGCTTCTTGCAGCATACGCTTTTCGTTGCGCACGATGATGTCTGGCGCAGCTAGATCCAGCAGACGCTTCAAACGGTTGTTACGGTTGATCACGCGGCGGTACAGATCGTTCAGATCGGACGTCGCGAAACGGCCACCATCCAGTGGAACCAGCGGACGCAGATCCGGTGGCAGTACCGGCAGCACGGTCAGGATCATCCACTCTGGCTTGTTACCCGATTGAACGAACGCTTCCAGCAGCTTGATACGCTTGGTCAGCTTCTTACGCTTGGTTTCGGAGTTGGTTTCGTTCAACTCTTCACGCAGTTGCTCGCACTCGGCTTCCAGATCCATGTTCTTCAACAGGGCCTGAATAGCTTCCGCACCCATCTTGGCGTCGAATTCGTCACCAAACTCTTCCAGCGCGTCCAGATACTGCTCTTCAGTCAGGATCTGACGACGCTCAAGGTTGGTCATACCGCCTTCAACCACCACATAGGATTCGAAGTACAGTACACGTTCGATGTCACGCAGTGGCATATCCAGCAGCAAACCGATGCGGGATGGCAGCGATTTCAGGAACCAGATGTGCGCAGTCGGGGAAGCCAGTTCGATGTGGCCCATACGCTCACGGCGCACTTTAGTCTGGGTCACTTCAACGCCGCACTTCTCACAGATAACACCGCGGTGCTTCAAGCGCTTGTACTTACCGCACAGGCACTCGTAATCTTTTACTGGCCCAAAGATACGGGCGCAGAAAAGGCCGTCACGCTCAGGTTTGAACGTACGGTAGTTAATGGTTTCCGGCTTTTTAACTTCACCGAACGACCATGAACGGATCATGTCTGGCGATGCCAGAGCAATCTTGATCGCATCAAACTCTTCGGTCTTAGTTTGCGCTTTCAGAAACTTTAATAAGTCTTTCACGGATTGGCTCCTGTCGGAGTTAAACCTGTTGGGAACACGCTGCTCTTCATCTTTCAAACTGTAGCCTTGTTGGCTGCCCTCATTCACCCCAGTCACTTACCTGAGTAAGTTCCTGGGAATTCATTCAGTTGCCGCCTTGCTACAGCTTGAAATCTTTTGAGCACCATTGTGCGCCCGTGTGACCTGAACAACCACCCTCAGGTTCCCTAGGCCGGGAACCTGAGCCGGAATAGCGATTAGTCGCCTTCCAGTTCGATGTTGATCCCCAGCGAGCGGATTTCTTTCAACAGAACGTTGAAGGATTCCGGCATGCCAGGTTCCATGCGGTGATCGCCATCCACGATGTTTTTGTACATCTTGGTACGGCCATTGACATCATCGGACTTCACGGTAAGCATTTCCTGCAAGGTGTAAGCTGCGCCGTAGGCTTCCAGCGCCCACACTTCCATCTCACCGAAGCGCTGACCACCGAATTGCGCCTTACCACCCAGCGGCTGCTGAGTTACCAAGCTGTAAGAACCGGTAGAACGAGCGTGCATTTTATCGTCAACCAAGTGGTTCAGTTTCAGCATGTACATATAGCCAACGGTGACCTGACGCTCGAACTGCTCGCCGGTACGGCCATCAAACAGCGTAATCTGACCCGAAGTCGGGATACCGCCCATTTCCAGCAATTGCTTGATTTCAGTCTCTTTCGCACCATCGAAGACCGGCGTTGCGATTGGCATACCTTTTTTCAGGTTCTCTGCCAGACGCATCACTTCATCGTCGCTGAAGGTGTTCAGATCGACTTTCTGGCAAACATCATCGCCGAGATCGTAAGCTTTCTGGATGAACTCACGCAGTTTGGCGACTTCCTGCTGCTGCTTCAGCATTTGGTTGATCTTCTCACCAATGCCTTTCGCCGCCATGCCCAGGTGGGTTTCCAGGATCTGACCAATGTTCATACGTGATGGAACGCCCAGCGGGTTCAGTACGATGTCAACCGGCGTGCCGTTTTCATCGTAAGGCATATCTTCGATCGGGTTGATCTTGGAGATAACACCTTTGTTACCGTGGCGGCCTGCCATCTTGTCACCCGGTTGGATCTGACGCTTAACGGCCAGATAAACCTTAACGATTTTCAGCACGCCTGGTGCCAGATCGTCACCTTGGGTGATCTTACGACGCTTGGCATCCAGCTTCTTCTCGAAGTCAGATTTCAGTTCGTCATACTGCTCTGCCAGCTGTTCCAGCTGGTTTTGCTTCTCTTCGTCGGTCAGGCCCAGTTCCAACCAGCGATCGCGTGGCAGCTTGCTCAGCTTCTCAGCTTCAATACCGCCAGCAACCAGCACCGCATGGATACGTGCAAACAGGCCCGCTTCCAGAATCTGCAGTTCTTCAGTCAGGTCTTTCTTCGCCTGCTTCAGCTGCATCTCTTCGATTTCCAACGCACGCTTGTCTTTTTCCACGCCATCGCGGGTGAAGACCTGCACGTCGATAATCGTACCGGAAACACCGTTTGGTACACGCAGAGAAGAGTCTTTAACGTCAGACGCTTTCTCACCGAAGATCGCACGCAGCAGTTTCTCTTCTGGCGTCAGTTGGGTTTCACCTTTCGGCGTTACCTTACCGACCAGAATGTCGCCACCGGTCACTTCCGCGCCGATATACACGATACCGGACTCATCCAGCTTGGAGAGCGCCGCTTCACCCACGTTCGGGATGTCGGCAGTGATCTCTTCAGGCCCCAGCTTGGTGTCACGAGACACACACGCCAGTTCCTGAATGTGGATAGTCGTGAAGCGATCTTCCTGAACTACGCGCTCGGAGACCAAAATGGAGTCTTCGAAGTTGTAGCCGTTCCAAGGCATGAACGCTACGCGCATATTCTGACCCAGAGCCAGTTCACCCAGATCGGTAGATGGCCCATCAGCCAGCACGTCGCCGCGCTCGATAGGTTCACCCAGACTCACACACGGCATCTGGTTGATACAGGTGTTCTGGTTAGAACGGGTGTACTTGGTCAGGTTATAAATATCGATACCTGCTTCGCCCGGGTACATCTCGTCTTCGTTAACTTTGATAACGATACGGGAAGCATCCACGTACTGGATCACACCACCACGCTTAGCTACGGCAGTCACACCGGAGTCAACCGCAACAGCACGTTCCATACCAGTACCGACCAGCGGCTTGTCAGCGCGCAGAGTTGGTACCGCCTGACGTTGCATGTTCGCACCCATCAATGCACGGTTGGCGTCATCGTGTTCCAGGAATGGAATCAGTGAAGCACCAACAGAAACCACCTGCTGGGTAGAAACGTCCATGTAGTCAACCTGATCGCGGCTGAACAGGCTTGATTCGCCTTTGCTACGACAGGTAACCAGGTCTTCTATGAAACGGCCATCTTCATCCAGGTTGGAGTTCGCCTGGGCGATAACGAAGTTGCCTTCTTCAATAGCAGACAGATAGTTGATCTCATCGGTCACCACGCCGTCACGCACGCGGCGGTACGGGGTTTCCAGGAAGCCATACTCGTTGGTCTGCGCGTACACAGACAGGGAGTTGATCAGACCGATGTTCGGACCTTCCGGCGTTTCGATTGGGCACACGCGACCATAGTGAGTCGGGTGTACGTCTCGAACTTCAAAGCCCGCACGTTCACGGGTCAAACCGCCTGGGCCCAATGCAGAGATACGACGTTTGTGCGTGATCTCAGACAACGGGTTGTTCTGGTCCATAAACTGAGAAAGCTGGCTTGAGCCGAAGAACTCTTTCACCGCCGCCGAAATCGGCTTGGCGTTGATCATGTCTTGAGGCATCAGAGTGTCCAGATCGCCCAGAGACAGACGTTCTTTCACCGCACGCTCAACACGCACCAGACCGACACGGAACTGGTTCTCCGCCATTTCGCCAACGGAACGGATACGACGGTTGCCCAAGTGGTCGATGTCGTCCACTTCGCCTTTACCGTTACGGATATCGATGAGCTTCTTCATCACTTCGATGATGTCGTCTTTGCTCAGGATGCCCGAACCTTCGATCTCGTCACGCAGCAGAGAACGGTTGAACTTCATCCGGCCAACCGCAGACAGATCGTAGCGGTCTTCAGAGAAGAACAGGTTCTCGAACAGGCTTTCCGCCGCTTCACGCGTTGGTGGTTCACCAGGGCGCATCATGCGGTAAATTTCTACCAGCGCGCTCAGGCGATCGGTGGTCGGATCGACACGTACGGTTTCAGAGATGTACGCACCGTGATCCAGATCGTTGGTGAACAGCGTTTCGATACGCTTATGACCAGACTGGCTCAGCTTGGCCAGCAGATCCAGCGACAGCTCCATGTTGGCAGCACAGATCAGCTCACCAGTATTGGTATCGATATAGTCCTTCGCGACCACTTTGCCCGCGATGTATTCAACCGGTACTTCAATACTCTTAATTTCGTCTTTTTCGAGCTGACGGATATGACGAGCGGTGATACGACGGCCTTTCTCAACGTAGATCTTGCCGTTGGCTTCAATATCAAAGGTCGCAGTTTCACCACGCAGACGCTCTGGAACCAGTTCCATCTGCAGTTTGTTGTCACGGATCTCGAAAACAATTTTTGCAAAGAACAGATCAAGGATCTGCTCAGTGGTGTAATTCAGGGCGCGCAGAATGATAGTCGCTGGCAGTTTGCGGCGACGGTCAATACGCACGAACAGGTTGTCTTTCGGGTCAAACTCGAAATCCAGCCATGAACCACGGTAAGGGATAATACGTGCGTTATACAGCACTTTACCCGAGGAGTGGGTTTTACCCTTATCGCTGTCGAAGAACACACCCGGGCTACGGTGTAGCTGGGATACGATAACCCTCTCAGTACCGTTAATCACGAAGGTACCGTTTTCGGTCATGAGCGGAATTTCGCCCATATAGACTTCTTGTTCCTTGATGTCTTTGACCGTACCTTCTGGCGCTTCACGCTCGTAGATAACCAGACGCAGTTTTACCCGCAGCGGCGCAGAGTACGTCACACCACGAATCTGGCATTCTTTGACGTCAAACACCGGCTCACCAAGACGGTAGCTAACGTATTGCAGCTCCGAATTGCCACTGTAGCTCTGGATAGGGAAAACAGAACGGAACGCGGCTTCTAGGCCGTGCTGCCCTTCTGGATCTTGCTCGATAAACTTCTGGAACGAGTCAAGCTGGATAGAAAGGAGATAAGGTATGTCCAAAACTTGTGGACGTTTACCAAAATCCTTACGAATACGTTTCTTCTCGGTATAGGAGTAAACCATAGGGTTCCTCAGCTCGCTGGAAAGTCGAACCATTTGTCTGCCCAGAATCAGGACAGTTCATGCAACACCATTTTGTCGATCGGAAAGCAGGAATACTTTCCGCAATACTCGTTTCTATCACGCTTAAATCATTTCATTGCCTTTGCAACAGATTCGGCTGCAGCAGGGAGAGCAGTATATTAAGTCGTCGATAGAAAGAAATATTGGGGTTAGCCAGTAGCCAAACAGTGTGAAACTCTACTGACACCCTACAGCGCAAAAAGGCTGGTGACCAAAAAGTCACCAGCCATCAGTCTGTTAAGCCAGACTGCACTCTGAGAAGTTAAACTTATTTAACTTCAACAGAAGCACCAGCTTCTTCCAGAGATTTTTTCAGAGCTTCAGCGTCGTCTTTGCTGATGCCTTCTTTCAGTACTGCTGGAGCAGATTCTACCAGGTCTTTAGCTTCTTTCAGGCCCAGACCGGTTGCGCCACGTACTGCTTTGATAACAGCAACTTTGTTACCGCCAACAACAGACAGAACAACGTCGAACTCAGTTTTTTCTTCAGCAACTTCAGCAGGACCTGCAGCAACAGCCACAGCAGCAGCAGCAGAAACGCCGAATTTTTCTTCCATAGCAGAAACCAGCTCAACAACGTCCATTACGGACATGGCAGCAACGGCTTCCAGGATTTGGTCTTTAGTGATAGACATAGCAATTGTTCCTAAAATTCAGAAATAGTTTAAATACGTTAGCAAAGGCTAAGAAAGAGTGGCTTATGCCGCTTCTTTCTGATCGCGCAGAGCAGCCAGAGTGCGAACCAGTTTGCCGGCAGCGGCTTCTTTCATGGTTGCCATCAGGCGTGCGATTGCTTCATCGTAAGTAGGCAGCGTTGCCAGGCGGTCAATTTGTGCCGCAGGGATCAGCTCACCTTCAAAGGCCGCAGCTTTAACCTCGAATTTTGCATTCGCTTTCGCGAACTCTTTGAACAGACGAGCAGCAGCGCCCGGGTGTTCGTTAGAGAATGCAATCAAGGTTGGACCGACAAACGTGTCTTTCAGGCATTCGAATGGAGTGCCTTCAACTACGCGACGCATCAGAGTGTTGCGAACAACACGCATGTAAACGCCAGCTTCACGACCTGCTTTACGCAGTTCAGTCATTTTATCAACGGTAACGCCGCGGGAATCCGCAACAACCGCAGACAGCGCGCCTTTGGCCACTTCGTTGACTTCAGCAACAATCGCTTGTTTGTCTTGAAGATTTAATGCCATTAGCTTTTTGCTCCTGGATTAGCCGGGGAAAATCCCCGGAACTCACTTCACTTATCCCCTTGTGTAACCACGCAGTGACAAGCGGCTTAACACGGTGAGCAGAATCCAGCAAAGACCATTCTTTTAAAAAGAAAAAATTTCTTTAGGCTCTGTCACCGTCTACGCAGGAAAATTAAGTGCTTTAGGGCACACCTGCGGTCTTGGACGGAGGCCTGGATAGGCCAGGCTCCAACCGAAAAATCTGTTGTTTTGCTTTAGCAAAGCTACAGCAAAACCTTGGGGCATAAGATTCTAGGTGAATATTTACCCCAAGTCAAAGCGATAATCGCTGGGCGATCAGTTCGCTGCAGCAGACAAGCCGCTTTGATCGATAGCCACACCAGCACCCATGGTGGTGGAGAGGCTAACTTTCTTGATGTACACACCTTTCGCCTGAGAAGGTTTTGCTCTTTTCAGAGCAACCAGCAGGGCTTCCAGGTTTTCTTTCAGCTTGTCTGTATCGAAATCAACCTTACCGATTGTGGTATGGATGATGCCGTTTTTATCGTTACGATAACGCACCTGACCTGCTTTAGCGTTTTTCACCGCTTCAGCAACGTTCGGAGTAACGGTACCCACTTTCGGGTTTGGCATCAGGCCACGTGGACCCAGAACCTGGCCCAGTTGACCCACAACGCGCATTGCATCCGGGGAAGCAATAACAACGTCGAAGTTCATTTCGCCTTTCTTGATCTGATCGGCCAGATCTTCCATACCTACCAGCTCTGCGCCAGCCGCTTTAGCAGCTTCAGCGTTAGGGCCTTGGGCAAATACAGCAACGCGAACGGAACGACCGGTGCCGTGAGGCAGAACGGTAGCACCACGTACGTTTTGGTCTGATTTACGAGCGTCGATGCCGAGGTTAACAGCAACGTCAACGCTTTCTACGAATTTAGCGGTGGCCAGCTCTTTCAGCAGAGCAACAGCTTCGGTGATGTCATACTGTTTAGTAGCATCAACTTTGTCACGGATCACGCGCATGCGCTTGGTCAGCTTAGCCATCTCTTAATCCTCCACTACCAGGCCCATGGAACGAGCAGTACCTTCGATTGAGCGAGTCATCGCTTCAACGTCAGAACCAGTCATGTCCGCAGCTTTGGTTTCTGCGATGTCACGTACCTGAGCACGAGTCACTTTACCCACTTTGTCTTTGTTCGGCTTGCCGGAACCAGACTTAACACCAGCCGCTTTTTTCAGCAGAACTGCTGCTGGCGGGGTTTTGGTAACAAAAGTGAAGGAGCGATCAGAATAAACGGTAATAACAACCGGGATCGGCAGACCTTTTTCAACGCTATCAGTCTTAGCGTTAAAAGCCTTACAGAATTCCATGATGTTAACACCTTGCTGACCCAGAGCTGGACCGACTGGCGGGCTCGGGTTAGCCATACCAGCTGCAACTTGCAGCTTGACATAGGCTTGTACTTTCTTGGCCATTGAAATTTCCTCGTATGGGTAGTATCGCCTCCTGAGAGGCTCCCCGTGTTTTACCCCGCTCCAAGAGCGAGGCATCTAAAAACAAAAGGCGCGAAATTGTAGTTCAATTCCGCGCCTCTTACAAGCAACAAATCCGCCTACACTACTGACGAATTGATCAACCTTTCTCGACCTGACTGAAGTCCAGTTCTACCGGTGTTGCACGGCCAAAGATCGAAACAGAAACCTTCAGGCGGCTTTTCTCATAGTCCACTTCTTCAACTACACCGTTGAAATCTGCGAATGGACCATCATTGACACGCACCAGTTCACCCGGCTCAAACAACGTTTTCGGACGCGGCTTATCACCCACCTGCTGCAGGCGGTTCATAATCGCATCAACTTCTTTGTCGCTGATCGGTGCCGGACGATCGGAAGTTCCGCCGATGAAGCCCATAACGCGAGGAACGCTGCGCACCAAGTGCCAGCTAGCATCATTCATCACCATCTGGACTAATACATAACCAGGGAAGAATTTGCGCTCACTCTTGCGACGCTGGCCACCACGGATTTCAACCACTTCTTCCGTAGGAACCATGACTTCGCCGAACAGCTCTTCCATATCGTGCAGCTTGATGTGTTCACGCAGTGATTGAGCTACGCGACCTTCAAAACCGGAAAACGCCTGAACGACGTACCAACGCTTTTTTGGGGCTTCAGACATTTTAGAACCTCAGGCCAGTAATAAACGATACCAGGCGGACCAGAATACCATCCAGCCCCCACAGAATCAGTGACATCACGGCGGTTACCGCAGCAACAATCAACGTGGTATGTAACGTTTCCTGACGAGTTGGCCAAATCACCTTGCGCACTTCAGTGCGCGCTTCGCGTGCAAACGCGACAGTGGCTTTGCCTTTGGTGGTCATCAGTGCCACTGCACCAGCAACAACAATGATCAATACAACTGCCAGTGCACGCAATGGCAGGCTGAAATCACGGTAATAATAGTTACCGACAATAGCCATAACCAGCAGAACGGCGACGATCAGCCACTTAGCCACTTCAAGGCCACGTCCGCTCCCTTGAGCCTCGGTATTCGCACTCATAAACCAACCTGTCACAATGATTCAAACAAATAACTTTGCCTCGCTATGCGAGGCAAACCAAACCGATCAGATGCTGCTTAACAACACTCGGTGTTTTACGCCATGACGTATTCCATTCAATACGGTTTAAGAGCCCATCTCACCAATGATTATGACTGCAAAATCGCTGATGAGATAGGTTCTAGTTCACAGCGTATAAAAAGGGCATCAAATGATGCCCTTTTACCGCATGTCGCGTCAAATATTATCAGCGATTAAGCGATAACTTTGGCAACAACGCCCGCACCTACAGTACGACCGCCTTCACGGATTGCGAAACGCAGGCCGTCGTCCATTGCGATTGGGTGGATCAACGTGACTTTCATATTCACGTTGTCACCTGGCATGACCATCTCGATGCCTTCTGGCAGTTCGATGGTACCGGTCACGTCAGTAGTACGGAAGTAGAACTGTGGACGGTAGCCTTTGAAGAATGGAGTATGACGACCACCTTCTTCTTTGCTCAGGATATACACTTCTGAATCGAACTGAGTGTGTGGTTTGATTGAGCCTGGCTTCGCCAGAACCTGACCACGTTCGATATCTTCACGCTTGATACCACGCAGCAGAACACCCACGTTCTCACCCGCACGGCCTTCGTCCAGCAGTTTGCGGAACATTTCTACGCCAGTACAGGTAGACTTAACGGTGTCTTTGATACCAACGATTTCAACTTCTTCACCCACCTTGATGATACCGCGCTCAACACGACCGGTAACAACGGTGCCACGACCAGAGATGGAGAATACGTCTTCGATTGGCAGCAGGAATGGCTTGTCAATCGCACGCTCTGGTTCTGGGATGTACGAATCCAGGTAACCAGCCAGTTCGATGATCTTCTCTTCCCACTCTGGCACGCCATTCAGCGCTTGCAGAGCTGAACCACGAACCACTGGCAGATCATCACCCGGGAAGTCATAGGCAGACAGAAGTTCACGCACTTCCATTTCTACCAGCTCCAGCAGCTCTTCATCATCAACCATGTCACATTTGTTCATGAACACGATGATGTAAGGAACGCCAACCTGACGGCCCAACAGGATGTGCTCACGGGTCTGTGGCATTGGGCCATCAGTTGCAGCAACCACCAGAATAGCGCCGTCCATCTGAGCAGCACCGGTGATCATGTTTTTCACGTAGTCGGCGTGCCCTGGGCAGTCAACGTGCGCGTAGTGACGAGTCGGGGTATCGTACTCAACGTGAGAAGTGTTGATGGTGATACCGCGCGCTTTTTCTTCTGGCGCGTTATCGATCTGGTCGAAAGCACGTGCGCTACCGCCGTAGGTTTTAGCCAGTACGGTGGTGATTGCAGCAGTCAGGGTAGTTTTACCGTGGTCAACGTGGCCGATAGTACCGACGTTAACGTGCGGTTTTGTACGTTCGAACTTTTCTTTAGACATCGATTGTCCCTCTAAGACACGGATAAATCGGTGATATCACCACATCAACCAAGCATTTGCTTGTTGAATCCAGAACAGAAAGAAAATCAGGGGACGAGGAATTAAGAAGTGGTGCTGATAGGCAGATTCGAACTGCCGACCTCACCCTTACCAAGGGTGCGCTCTACCAACTGAGCTATATCAGCACATCTTGGAGCGGGCAGTGGGAATCGAACCCACATCATCAGCTTGGAAGGCTGAGGTAATAGCCATTATACGATGCCCGCATCCTGGAACTCGGCTACCTGACTTTATCTGTGAATTTGTAGGTGCGAGAAAGAATCGTTTGTCACTTAACTCTGCACCCTTCGTGCCAATGGCTTTTGCCATCTTGCGCGAATTCTAGAAAGCTTGCACTTTCTCCATGAAGGCCTCTGCCTCCATGCTTTGATTCTTTTACCAGAATCGAATTTGGTGGTGGGGGAAGGATTCGAACCTTCGAAGTCTGTGACGGCAGATTTACAGTCTGCTCCCTTTGGCCGCTCGGGAACCCCACCTAATTTTAACTACTGTGACTTGATTGGTGCCGGCTACCGGAATCGAACTGGTGACCTACTGATTACAAGTCAGTTGCTCTACCTACTGAGCTAAGCCGGCATCAAGTGCAGCGCATTCTAGGTAGAGCTGGCGGGCTATGCAACAAAAAATTTGCGTTCCGCGCACTATCGCTCATAAATCATGCGATTTTGCCTGTTCGCTAGCCATTACTCCCTCAGGATATGCTCATACCTAATCAGAGCAGATGCTATTTTGTACAATTTTATTTATTCTTTGCAAGGGTTCCTCAACGCTTTTCCATGTTGACCGACGCCTAACTCGCTTTTTGACAAAAAATTTGTGATCGTGCTCGATACACTGGATCAGTAAAAACTCCCTCGTATAAAAAAGTACTTTAAATTCCCTTCGCACAATCCCTCTTCACACACCGCCAACCAGCCAGAGAATGGCTTCATTACCGAAAGATAATGCTTAATCAACGGCATACCTGTCCGCCCTATCGGCATAAATTCATACTAATTCGGTAACATTTACGAAAAATGTCTACGCCAAAAACGAAGCTGTCTATAATATGCAGTTTGTTTATTATCTGGAGTTGGCGTCTGACGCCGTTCCCAACCTGCGTTAACAGGCAGAATTTGGCTTATGATAAAAAGAGAGCAATCTTTAGCAACGCCATATCTTCAGTTCGATCGTACCCAGTGGGCTGCATTGCGCAATTCGGTACCGCTGACGCTGTCGGAAGAAGAGATTGTTAAACTGAAAGGGATTAACGAGGATCTCTCTTTGGAAGAGGTAGCACAGATCTATCTACCACTTTCACGACTGCTGAACTTCTACATCAGCTCCAACCTGCGTCGCCAAGCGGTTCTAGAGCAATTCCTGGGCACGGATGGCCAGCGCATCCCCTATGTTATTGGTATTGCAGGCAGCGTAGCCGTGGGTAAAAGTACGACGGCACGTTTGTTACAGGCATTGCTGAGCCGTTGGCCCGAGCATCGCAGCGTAGAGTTGGTGACTACAGATGGTTTCCTGCATCCGAACAAGGTGCTGAGCGAACGTGGTTTGATGAAGAAAAAAGGATTTCCACAGTCCTATGATATGCACAACTTGGTGAAATTCGTTTCGGAAGTAAAATCAGGGGCCAAATCTGTCACCGCTCCGGTCTATTCTCATTTGATTTATGATGTTGTTCCAGAAGGCAATAAAGTTATTGAACAGCCTGACATCCTGATTCTCGAAGGCTTGAACGTCCTGCAAAGCGGTATGGATTATCCTCACGATCCCCATCGCGTCTTTGTCTCTGACTTTGTCGACTTCTCAATATATGTAGATGCCCCAGAAGAGTTATTACAATCGTGGTATATCAACCGTTTTTTGAAATTCCGCCAAGGTGCCTTCTCTAATCCGGACTCTTATTTCCACAACTATGCGAAGCTTCCAGAAACGGAGGCGATTAGCATCGCTACACAGTTGTGGAATGAAATTAACGGATTGAATTTACATCAAAATATACTTCCAACACGCGAGCGTGCCAGCCTGATCATGACCAAAAGTGCCAATCATGCTGTCGAAAGCGTGCGACTGCGGAAATAAGGATAAAATAAGAGAGACTATCAACCTCTCTTATTTCGCAATATCAGCTAGCACTGCGTAAAGAGATCTCACCACCAATAAAGGGTTTAATAACGCCCTCCTGTTCAAGCAGTAATGCTCCTTGTTGGTCGATGCCTCTGGCAATACCAAAAATCTGCTGTTCGCCAATTAAAAGTTTAACGGGTCGATCAATAAAATTATCCAGTTGGCGCCAACGGGAAATAAATGACGATAACCCTTCGATTTCGAATTGCTGTAATGATTGGCGTAACTCATTAAGTAAAGTTGCAGCTAATTCATTGCGATCAATATTGATCCCTGTTTCTTGTAGATTAACCCAACGTTGATCGATCTTATTAGCATGCGTTTCACGCATCGCCATGTTAATACCAGCACCGAGTACCAGTTGCGCCGCATCGCCTGTCTTACCCGTCAGTTCAACAAGTATGCCAGCCAGTTTACGGTCATTAAGATACAAATCATTTGGCCATTTGACTCGGACTTGCTCTGCCCCCAGACGTTGCAACACTTCAGCCATCACAATACCAATGACCAAGCTCAACCCCATTGCAGCAGCAGGCCCTTGTTCAAGACGCCAGAACATAGATAAATAGAGATTCGCACCAAAAGGTGAGATCCACTGGCGCCCACGCCGACCACGGCCTGCCTGCTGATATTCTGCAACACAGGCATCACCAGATTCTAGATCTGCCACTCGGTCCAGCAGATACTGATTCGTTGAATCGACAACCGGTAAAACCGTTACACGCTTATCTTCCAGCATGCTGAGAATACGTTCAGCATCCAGTAAATTCATTGCCGCTGGCAGGCTATAGCCTTTTCCTGGCACGGTGAACACATCCAGCCCCCATTCCCGGATCGTCTGAATATGCTTGTTAATAGCCGCTCGGCTCATACCCAGAAATTCACCCAAATGCTCGCCAGAATGAAACTCGCCATCAGCGAGAAGTGAGATAATCTTCAGCGGTACTTTGGTATCTTTCATGAAAGAACCTCGATTGCATCCAGTTCACCACTCGCTCCGATAAAACGCACCTCAGGCTCTAACCAGACATCAAATTTCTCTGCCACCGTATTACGCACATACCTTGCAAGTGCAACCACATCCTGACTACTAGCATTGCCGGTATTCACCAAAACCAATGCTTGTTGACGGTGTACTGCAGCACCACCAATCTGATATCCCTTTAACGAACACTGATCGATGAGCCAACCTGCAGCCAATTTGACTTGCCCGTCCAACTGCGGGTAATGAGGCATCGTTGGATAAGTGACAAGCAGCGTATCAGCCAGCTCCTTGCTTACAAGCGGGTTTTTGAAGAAACTGCCTGCATTGCCCATAACCCGTGGATCCGGCAGCTTGCTACGCCGCATGGCACATACCGCATCAAAAACTTGCTGTGGCGTAACAGTCTGTTGATCCAGTTTACTAAGCTCACCGTAGTTTAAGAGAGGGTTCCACTGCTTATTGAGCCGTAAACCGACACCTACAATGACATAGCCAACTTTAAACTCGTGTTTAAACACGCTTTCACGATAGCCAAATTTGCAGCGCTCAGAGCTCATACGGTCGATCTCACCAGTAGTCAGATTAAGCAGATCGACATATTCACAGACATGTTTCAATTCCAAACCATAGGCACCAATATTTTGGATTGGCGCAGAACCTACCAGGCCAGGAATCAGTGCGAGGTTTTCCAATCCGGGGATTTCTTGTTCAAGGGCCTTGCTTACTAGATAGTGCCAATTCTCACCAGAGCTGACATGAAGATGCCAAGCATCATCCTCTTCTCTGACTTCAATACCTTTCAGGCTATTGACCATGACAGTACCGGCAAAATCTTCTAAGAAGAGGACATTACTCCCTTCACCGATCACCAACAGTGGCTCCTGGCGCTTTTGCGCTTTCTGCCAAGCCTTGAGCATCATTTCAATTTTTTCAGCAATAACCAAATGCGCCGCGTTAGCTGGGAGTGCAAAGGTATTGTGTTTTTTTAAAGAAGTGTTTTCAGTAGACATGACGTTAAATACTCTGGCGTAATAAATTATCATCTAGTCTACTCGATTCGGCCAATATGGCTATTATTTGTTTTTATTGCTCTGAGTTTTTATCATCATTTTTTAATAAAAAATAGAAAAAGTCATTAAGATCATATTGATATGAATACTACATTATTTATAGTAATTCGGCACTCTGAGTTATATAAGTTTTATAAATATTATATATATCTATGAATATTAGATTAATAATTAAAACTAAATTATTTAGGATATTTCAGATAGTAGTCTTCGCTATATTTAATCATTCATACACGAAGGCTGGAGCAGATAAAAGAATTAATAAAGCTTGTTAACACGGTGACCTCAACGCAAAAAGGCCATCCTTGCGGATGGCCTTTTTGCGTGTTTGATGCCTGGCAGTGTCCTACTCTCGCATGGGGAGACCCCACACTACCATCGGCGCTACGGCGTTTCACTTCTGAGTTCGGCATGGGGTCAGGTGGGACCACCGCGCTATTGCCGCCAGGCAAATTCTTTCTCATTCCAGCCGTTACATCACATACTCCTCTCTCGTATGCACGCAACCACCAGAACCAATCCGGAACATCCCCTGACACTCAAACCATCGTACTACTCTCTCTCAAAACACCTTCGGTGTTGTTAGGTTAAGCCTCACGGTTCATTACTACTGGTTACCTCA
>NZ_JQEI01000055.1 GCF_000743355.1 Serratia sp. Ag1 | reverse complement strand
GATCAGGTCTGAGCTAATACATATGAGTCCAACAATCACTTATCCAACACTGGTTAAGCCCGTTTCGAAAGCAAAGCGAAACAGGTCAGCATCTCTTGATATTTGAAGTTTACGCATAGCACTGGTTTTCTGAGAACTGATCGTTTGTTTAGTTCGCTTTAATTGGCTTGCAATATCGTTGACAGACATCCCCGAAACATACAGCCTAATAACCTCCGCTTCTCGTCTTGTCAGTTTATGACTTGTGGTACGCGAAGCCACATTGCTCCCCAAACCTTGTGCCACTGATTTGAAGTGAGGTGAAATATAGGTGGCCCCAGCATACACAGCATGTATTGCCGATATAAGGTGTCCAGTATCTTCAACCTTGTTCAGAACTGATCCCACGCCTAACTTGAGTATCTCAGCAACAATTGCCGAGTTATCTATAATGGTAAAAACAATAATCTTTAATTCAGGATAATGGCGCCTTAAGAAAGAAAGCATTGCCATCCCATCTCCAGCAATACCCCCTGGCATTACATAATCCGTTATAAGAACGTCACAATCTTTCTGGTTTAATACGTCCAGGATCTCTGTTGAGTTTTTCGCCTTCCCAACAATATTTAGCGTACGAATCGTTGATAATTCATATGAAATACCTGAAAGTATCGCTGGGTGATCGTCCGCAATAGTAATATTAATATTCATAACTCATCCAGTAAGTAAAATCGTATCCTTGGTGTAAATAAAGAGTTATCGCATTGTCCTATGCTAAACACATTGAGAGTGACAGGTAAGCATCTATACCGTCATACCTCAAGTTGCATATGTATTGGCTACATAACGCTACCCATGTTGGGCCTGGTTTTTCAGGTTCTGCACAAGTGCTGTTCAAAAACGTATTGCATTTTTGAACAGCAACTCGAATAGTTTTTTATCATTCGATAGCAAAAAAACACTACGCTATTTCGAATAGTGGAGTTTCTTTCATTTTTCCCACGAGGGGTTTAGACACCTTTCACTAATACCTTTATTTTAGGAAACTTTTTCAAGGACTAGCGTCCTACATCACTCAAATCATTAAATAACCAGCGGCTTAACATCCCCGTGCTTCCATAAGCTTTTACTACCGCAAGATAGCTATCAAAGCGATATGAAACTTCATTAATACGATTATTGTTGTAATCACTCTCAGCAATCAGAACATCAAGAAGTGTTCGACGCCCCAGGTTATACCACTGGTCAAAAAATGCAGTCTTTACCCTTTCTGTTTCTGCAATCAAATTGATGTAAAGATTTGCCCTTGTGAGCAAAGTATTAGCATCTTGAACTGCGGCACGAGCCTCAAATTCAAGATCCATTTGCTGTTGTTCTTTATTTTCAAGATCAGCTTCCGCCCTTAGTAACGCGGCTTCTCGTGCCGCTGTGGCTGAGCCGCCACGGAAAATAGGCCAACTTACGGTTACCATGGTCTGCCAAGGATCTTCACGGCCAAAATCATCTTTGCCTGTTGATTTTGTTACCACCCAATTGACCTGTGGTTTTTCCGCAGCGCGCAGGGATTCAGCTTGAAGCTTTGACGCTTTTGCCTCTGCTTCTGCTTGTAATAAAGCAGGGTGATTCTGGGCTACTGATAGCAATTTCTCCAACTCGACATCTGGTAATGTAAACTTAATATTCTTTGGAATTTTGATGTTGTTTTTGCCAATCAATTTATACAGTTTTATTTCTGCATCTCTTTCCCTTGCTAGCCATGTTTCCTTGCTGGATTCGGCTTCTAACAATCTGGCACGTGCCTGTACCAACTCACTGGCACGCCCATTGTCCACAGCTACTATATCCGCCAGCATATCAACCAACTGTTTCATCCGTTCTGCATACTGTTGGTTGATATTCGCTACCCGACTCGCTTTCTCTTTCTCCAGGAGGGTACTGGTAACGTCTTGGGCTAAAATCTCCACATTGAGCATATATTTTTGGACTGCTGCAGCGCTCAGCTCTTTTCTGCTATCGATCAATTTCCCGGTACGTCCCCAATCGTACACTGTAGTCGTCATATTCAGGTTAACTGCTTGAGCAACGTTATTAGAACCGCCGCCTAACGATCTTGAACGCGAATTGGCACTCACATCAATTTGTGGCCAGCGCTGCCCTTGGGCTTCACGCACGTCAGCATTTGCAGCACCAAGAGCCGCACTGGCTTGTTTTAGTGAAGGACTGCGTTCGACAGCCCGTTTTAACGCATTGGCCAAAATAACTCTAAATGCATCACTCCCCATCTCACCACGTTCACGGTCTTGGCGAGAAATCTGCTTTTGACTCGATATATATTCTGTAGCTTTAGATGCTGTTACCAGCTTAATATCCTGTTTATCTGCCGACTTGTCTGTGGCTTCTTTAGCTGGCGATAATTTCTGAGCCTGTTCAGCAATCAGGCGATACTCACCAAACGTACCACGGAACTCGGTATTCTTTGATTTCTCTGCAGATGAAAATAAGCTCCAGGATGAAACCCGTTTAGGTGCATCCTCTGCTGCTATTAGTACCACGTCCTGTGTATTAGCCCTGGCATGCAACATAAATGAAGAAGTAATACCGGCACACAGTAGAAACCGCATTGAAGCATTCAGCATTAAAACATTCGGTTTTAGTGGGCGAATTTTTCTTCTATTTAATTTCATAATTTATTATCTCTCGCGAAATGCTTCTCTGGCTTTAAACACTGGTTTCAATAAATAATCTAAAATTGTTTTTGTGCCTGTGCGTATTTCTACGGTTGCTGTCATACCCGGAATAATCGGTAATTTCTTACCGGCAGACTCCAACCAACTGGTATCGGTGAGTATTTGGACCCGATAGTAAATGGCATCTGGGCGACCAGCAGCTAATTTCTTTTCATCCTGCAACGTGTCTGGGCTTATATGGACTACTTTTCCTTTCAGACCCCCGTAAATACCGTAGTCATAAGCAGAAACCTTAACCGTTGCCGGAAGCCCTGGTCGTAGGAAAGCCACGTCTTGTGGTTTAATTTGCCCTTCCACAATCAACTGATCTTCCAGAGGAACAATCTCCATAATGTCACCACCAGGCTGAACAACTCCGCCAATGGTGTTGATTTTGACGTTTTTCACTGTCCCGTAAACCGGTGCGACAATAGTCGTTCGCTCAAGTACATCTTTGCGGCCAACCTGACCTTCGATTAACTGTGCAACCTCAAGTTCAGCTTTATTCAATTCAGTGTTTGCATCACCTTGGTAGCGGTTGCGACGTTCTACGATCTGGACATCCAGATCATTAGCTTGGCGCTTCATGCGTAGAATTTCCACTTCCGAGATCAAACCACGTGACGCCAATGGTGCAGTCATAGAAATTTCTTTCAAAATAAGATCACGACTGCGTTGCAATGCACTCAAACTGTCATCAAGGGATTTCTTTCGTGATTCGTAAGCCTTGGTTTCCTGTTCTATCATCAAAGGATAATTCTTTAACTCTTCAGGAAACTGCAGCGGCTTCTGATAGGCCTCGGATTCTAACCGCGCTACCATAGCTTTTAGTCCCATCAGTTTGGCGTTCATTTCCTGATAAGTTGAGCTTGCGCGAGTGGGATCTATTTTGAGCAGGGGTTGACCTTTTTCAACAATATCGCCTTCTCGCACCAACATCTCTTCAATAATCCCACCTTCCAAACTTTCTATAACTTGCTCACGGCTTTTAGAGATGATTTTCCCTTCACCTTGGGTTATTTCTTCAACCTTCGCATAATGTGCCCAGACACCTCCCGTTATCAAAATAATACAAATAATATATAAAACGGCTCGTGAGTTTGGAGCTGATTGAATAAGCAGTGACTCACGTAAATCACTCATAAATGCTTCATCACCTGCTTTTAAAGCAGCCGGTTTCGCGGCACGCTTAAAGCGGCCAAGTACTTTATTAAACACGTCTAAATTCCTTAATCTACTTTACTGGCAGGCGTTCAACCTGAATAATTTATTTAACGTTAGATGGCACTTTGCCTGTTGATTCACGATCGGCCGTTGCAGTCAGAGCAGCGATGATTTCATTTTTTGGCCCATCAGCAACGATACGCCCTTCATCAACAATCAAGATCCTATCAACCAAATTCAGTAATGAAGTTCGATGAGTCACCAGTATCAGAGTTTGGTCCTTAGTAGCGTTATTAAGTCGCGCCATAAAAAGGGCTTCAGTTTGCGTATCCATAGAACTTGTGGGTTCGTCTAGCAATAATATTTGTGGGCGAGCTAACAAACTGCGTGCCAAAGAAACCAGTTGGCGCTGTCCTCCAGACAGACCTTCGCCCATTTCGCCGATAGGCAGGTTGATTCCCATTGGATGCTTTTGTGCAATCTGATCCAACCCTGTCATTTGTAACACTTTCAAAAGTTCATCAGTGGAAGCATCTGGGCGACCAATCATGATATTTTCGCGCAAAGTACCATAAAACAGGCGTGCTTCCTGGCCGACATATCCTACGGTTCCACGCCAGTCAGCTGGGTCAATCTGTGCCACATCGATCCCCCCAATCATCATTTGTCCACCAGTCGGCTGATAAAGGCGCGCAAGTAGGCGCAGCAATGTTGACTTACCACTACCAATTTTCCCCAGTATCGCAACTCGCTCATTGGGTGCGATTGAAACATTGATACCTTCAAGCACAGGCTGATTAGGTTTATCTGGCGGTGCTGGATAAGCGAACTTGATCCCTTTAAGCTCCAATTGCCCTTTTAGTGAAGGCAAAGGCAAATATTTCTTATCATTCTCACGATCGAGTGGCATATCCATAAGGCGATTCAAAGATGTCATCGCCGCTTTGGCTTGCTGAAAACGTACGGCTAACCCTGCAACCTGTGTCAGTGGCGCCGTTGCACGCCCTGCCAACATCACGGTACCTATCAGAGCCCCCTGAGAAAGTGAGCCATTGCCGATCAAATAAACACCGAACACAATAATAATCACGGTTTGCAACTGTTGCAGGAAAGTCACCAAGTTCAGCGCTGTGCTGGTGAGTTTGCGTGATTTCATCGAGGTACTGGCAGCGGCTGCGCTGAACGCTTCCCAGCGACGTGTCATATAGCCTTCACCGCCAACAGACTTGAGTGTTTCCATCCCCTCGATTGATTCCAGTAAAACCCCCTGTTTGAGTGACGACTCACGCAGGTTTTCGCGCATAGTACGAGCCAGTGGCCATTGAATGAGCACGCTGATAATAATGATGCAAGGTATCATCATCAGCGGTATCCATCCCAGCGAGCCACCTATGACAAAGATCACGCCAACAAACAGTAAAACAAACGGTAAATCAGATATGGCCGCCAAGGTAGCCGAAGTAAAAAAGTCGCGGACTGATTCAAATTCTCGCAACTGGTTGGCAAAGGCCCCAGCCGAAGGTGGCTTATGTTCCATTCGCACCCCTAGTGCCTGACGGAACAACTGGGAACCTAATACCAAGTCGGCTTTTTTCGCCGCCATGTCCAATAAATTTGCTCGTACAAACCGAGTTATTGCTTCAAAACACATGGCGATAGCTACGCCGACAGCCAATGACCAAAGTGTAACGTAGGCCTGGTTTGGAACCACGCGGTCATAGACGTTCATCGTAAAGAATATGCTGGACAGAGCCAGAATATTAACAATGACCGCAGCTAGCGCTGCACTACGGTAATAACTGCGATAACGCCACAGGGTACTGAACAGCCAATGCCCTGATGAATGTGGTGTTTCCTCTCCTGCACGAGCATCGACCTGCGCACTGGGTTTGACCAAAATGGCATGTTCTGAATACCAAGTTGAGAGTTCCTCTTGACCTATTTCTACGGGTGAATCCACACCGATTTCAGGCAAAATGATTTGAAAACGCAGTTTACCTTCGTCATCACGACGAGAAGCAAGCAGAATCACTGCCCCACGATCTTTACGTAGCAAAATGATAGGCATCAGATGCGGGGAAAATTCGTGTGCCCGACGACGAACAGTTCCTGCTGTAAGGCCCGCGTTACTTAATGCAGCCAGAGCTTGCGATGGAGTTAGGTGATTGCCTTTAGGTAACCCAGCACAAAGGCTTTCAATGCTCCGAGGTGAACCCTGGTATTCACACATCCACAGGGTGCATTCAAGCAAAGTGTCTACAATTCGATCTGGTGGCGGAAGAGTAAACGAGTTCTCATTCTCATTTTGATTCAAATGATTTTTTTCTGGCTGCATGTTTATAATCCTTTGGTGTCTTAATTGACCCTGGCGCTTGCAAAGATTTATTAAAAGACACAGTCTGTGTGGCTATATCTGTAAAAATATGAGGAAAGGGAGTCAGGAAAATAATTATCCCCTTCACACTTGCTATGGGGATACACTTTAAATTTCTGCAGCTTCTGTGTCTGTCAGGTATGTTCGAATTGAAATGATAGGGGGTAGGACCAGTACTAAAGTAAGGATTCTCCTTACTCGCTGCTTTTTGATTCGGCAGTTTAAATTAATTCCTGATATTAACTTTATATGAAAATTGTTAATTTCTTTAGTATGTTACGCATTGTATCCCAAATAAATCAAGGTACGGATGGGGTACAGCGTGCAGCTAATGCTTATGTAATTTGAAGTGTAGCAAGTATATCCTGTTCCCGTTTAAGGACGGCCCCAGATGGACCGAGTAATGCAGAAACATCCATGTCATTTGAAGGGGAAGCTTTGTATTTTATTGAATATAATAATATTACTGTCCATTCGTCATACCTGATTCAAACGCAAAACGGAAGAGGTCCGCATCGCGTGATATACCTAACTTACGCATGGCACTGGCTTTCTGGGAGCTGATCGTTTGTTTGGTTCGGTGTAACTGAGAAGCGATCTCATTAACTGATAAACCTGAAACGTAAAGTCGCACGACTTCCATCTCGCGTTTGGTCAGGGCCAGATTTGAAACCGGGTTCTGTTTGATACCACTATGGCCTGTTACCAGATCATGGGTGGGGAAGTAGTTTGAACCAGCATAAACAGCATGGACTGCCGAGATGAGTTGACTAACATGCTGTGTTTTCCCCAACACACCGTTTACTCCAATCTTTGCCAACTCTTGCGCAAGGGCCTGGTTTTCCAGCGTGGTGAAAACGATGATCTTCAATTGCGGTTTTACGCGCCGGATGTGTGACAGCAGGCCAATACCGTCGCCGTATCTCCCCCCAGGCATAACGTAATCAGTGACCAACACATCACATTCTGTACGGTGTAATAGTTCGACCAACTCATCAGAATCCAGCGCTGAGCCTACAATCTCCAAGGTAGGTAGTTGAGCTAGTTCATGTGTCAATCCCGCCAACAGCGCAGGGTGATCGTCAGCTAACAAAAGGCGAATTTTCATATTCTAACCATATCCTTTATGCGATGACTGTTCTTGTTTAGCGATAGCTACATATGATTAGAAAAGCATAGGCTTTTTTTGGGGAGTTCGTCTAATTTTTATTGCGATACTGATGCCCCTTTAAACCTCAGGGATATCAACAATACCTAAACACACTCATTACATGATCGGCTATGTTTTTATTTATGTAAACCGAACTATTAGGGGATGAGCTTCGTTTTTGTCAGCTATTTCGTAATTAATACTAGGATTAGTTCGTTTCTTGCCGCTGAGGTATTTCGCATACTCTTTCTATACTTCATGATAATACTTTTCCTGAGGACGAAAGCCATCTTCATTTCGTTTATAATGCCGTGTTAACTTCCCATATAGAGTCCCTTATTCGCTTTCGCCGTTATCAACACATGTTGGTTTTTGGTTTCGGTTTCTTTAGTACTTTCATGCTCCTCTTGGTTTTTACTATTGGGGTAAAAACCGCTGTACTCAATCATATCGAAATGTTACACCAAGATTTTACTGGTGAGCATGCTATGTTAGAGAGAGAAATTGTCCGCTTGGAAAATACTTTCAGTACGATGTTGGTGGGTGCAGAAATCCTTTTAAAGGAAAACATTAAGCTCAACAACGACTACGTGCGCCAATTCTACCTTAATGATAATCAATTGTTTTTAAAGCCTGCATCTGCGTCAACTTCACAATGGGTTTATAATAACAAAAATTTAACCGTTGATAAAAAAGTGCTCAGGCACTTCTTGAGTTTGAGTTCTTACCTAGGAAAGGTGATTTCTGCAGATAGTCTGACGATGCAAAAAGATATTCTCTCCAGTTACTTATACAGCGTCGGACATGAGATGGTTGGTATTATTCCTGCCCCATCCTTGGCTAGGCGCGAACAGTTTAAATCAGCTCCCAAGTATTATCTGAATTTGCTAACGCAAGATGTCGATAAGACGGTGTTTTCATCGGGTTGGGGAGAGAAGGCTCATGGCGCAAACCGCACGTATTGGATGCCTCCATACATAAACCCATATTCAGGTGAAAAAGTACTGCGGCTGGCTGCGCCGCTCCTGCGTGATAACGTACCGTTTGCCGTTCTTGTCATAGAGTCCAGTCCATCTGCGTTGATGCTAACTTCTATGCCAGAGGATAAGCAGGGCACTTATACTCTTTTGTCAAAACAAGGCGATATCATCAACCAGCGGGGTGAGCGGTTTTTTGGACAACCCGCTATACAGGGTAAGAAACACCCAACAGAACTGCAGGAAGAAGGGGTCACTTTCGTTGCGACACTGGGGGAGACTGGCTGGTTTCTGGTGTTTCACTGTCCATGGCGCCAAATTGTTTCAACTGTTGTTCGTCAGGTTGGCGATGATGCTCTAATTACTTTTGGCTCCATACTGCTTGTCTGGTGCCTTCTGATCTATTTTAAGTTTTACCTCTTCCGTCCATTTTTCAGACAGTCTCAACAGGTCTTGGAAAGCGAACAACTCAGCCTTTCCCTGATTGAAACTGCGCCTGTGGGGCTAGGGCTGTTAAGGTTGAAAAATGGTGAGCCGTTGTTGCGTAGCCCGGTCATGACTCAAACACAGGTACGGTTGCAAACCAGAGGAAACAGCCTGCCAGCAGTCCTTGCCGAGTGCTACCGCCAGCAGACAAAGACATCAGAAAATGGATTTTTGCTGCAGGAATTCACCTTTTGCACACACGATGGCCTGCCAGTTAATCTGGCCGTCAGTATGGCACCTGCTCGCTACCGGGGAGAAGATGCGTTGGTTGTGGCTTTTATTGACATCACAGACAAAAAACAGCTGGAGCAACATTTGATTGCAGCCAAAGAGTCTGCCGACAAAGCCAGCGCTGCCAAATCTTATTTCCTGGCAGCCATGAGCCATGAGATCCGTACTCCTCTTAATGCAATCCTTGGCAACCTTGAACTGTTAGCCCATTCAACGTTGGACGAACAGCGTGCTCGCTTGGCTATTGTCCGTCATGCATCAGACAGGTTGCTGTCGACCATCAGTGATGTACTGGATTTATCCAAGATAGAGGCCGGTGAATTGCATTTGGAGCATATTGAGTTTGATGCGTTGGACGTTGCAAGCCGCGAATTGGAGATCTTTGCACCAATCGCCCGAGCGAAAGGGCTGGTTCTGTTGGGGGAGCTAGGGGATACCACAAGCCAACTGATGCTCGGCGATCCAGACTGTCTGGGGCAAGTGCTCAACAATCTGTTATCGAATGCGCTAAAATTTACCGAGCAGGGGAAAGTGATGCTACGAATTCGCGTGGATGCCCCTGCTTCATTAATATATTTTGAGGTCGAAGATACCGGGATTGGTATGTCGACGTTGCAGCAGCAACAAATATTTCAAGCGTTCAACCAGACAGATGTAACCATCAGGCGGCGTTACGGCGGAACCGGGCTGGGACTGGCACTGTGTAAGCGCTTTACGGAAGCCATGCATGGGGAATTGTCTGTCACCAGCGAACCAGGTGAAGGGAGCGTGTTTCGCCTGTCGTTGCCGCTATCTCAAGCCACAGGGCAGGTTGTTCATCCATTTTTCCATGGAGAGCGAATCTGTGTGCTGGCAGCAGAACCAGAGTCTCGGGCATATCTGGCAAAGGTATTAACGGCGTGGGGGCTGGAGGTGGAAAGCTATCAGCACCCGACGCAAATTGATGACATGCCGTTAGAGTCCTTACAGACTCTAGTGTTATGGGGCGACCAAACGTCCTGGCATCCTGATGATGAGAATCGTTTGATTGAACACGCTTCATGGGTGATTGACTGCCGTAGTGACGGCCCGGTTATTCCCGTTGTTACCGGGCGGATCTTGAGCACATCAATGTATGGCATTAGCGGCTTGGCCTTGGCCTTAGGCCATAGCTTACAGGGGCATCACCTGCCGTTGCCTGTACAGGATGAACAGCCTTTACCACGTAACTTGCGGGTTTTGGTGGTTGAAGATAACCCATTTAATCGGCACCTGCTTGAAGAACAACTGCGGCTATTGGGTTGCACTGTGTGTTTGGTCGAAGAGGGAGAGCAAGCATTAGCTCGATTACAGCATGAACAATTTGATGTTTTGCTAACTGACCTGTCTATGCCGGGTATGGATGGGTATAGCCTGGCACGAAGGGTGCAAGCTGCTTACCCCAAAATGCCAGTGGTGGCAGTGACGGCGGATGCGACCCCGCAAGAATACATAAAATGCTCGTCGGCGGGAATGGTACGGGTGCTCATCAAGCCGCTATTATTAAAAGAGTTGAAGCAATTGCTGCTGGAGGTATGCAACTTGGAAACGGCTTTTGATGAAGCACTACTACAAGCAGAAAATCAGGTCAGCGCACTATTGAACCAGCAAGCATTACCAGAAGATATGTGGGATATCTTTGAATACACATGCCAGTCATCTTTTGATGCGATTCGTGAGACGAAAGCTATTGGCGATACAGCGGGTCTTCTGAAGGAATTGCATAAACTCCGAGGAGCGCTGAGTGTCTACCACTTTCCAGAGGCTGAAAAAGAACTGGCAGAAATTGAATCGCATCTCAGATTTGGGAGGGTAGAAGCCATGATGCAACTTGAACCATTCCTGCACCAGCTTCAGCATAAGTTACAACTTAGACGTCGATCAATTTTAGTTGGCCTCTACACGCTGGCAATTTGACTGGAGACACACAGAGACTAAAAGAAATTGGCCAAGAGGTATCACTGACAACACTCTAACAATGCACCATATTCATTTTGACTGAGCTGAGCTTAGTTTTTTATCCCTATGCTCAAGTGGCACCTCGGTATTACCGGTTCTTTTCTCAACCACCTTGACGTAATGGGATAATACTTGAAAAATATCGAGAATCTCGGGCAAGTTCTGTAGCTCAAGCCACTCTTTTGCATTTTAAAACGAATGGCGAAAGCGTGATTGCTAATATCCACGCAGAGAGCTGGCCTAGACTGGTGATGACGGTCCCCCCTGACAGGTATGGATACCCCTGGGTATTACACTCCTTGGCAAAAATATTTATCCGATTGCTCTCAATGCTGAAGAGCGCTACGGCGGCGAGTTTAACGCTATATTTACAGTGTGGATAAAAAACTTTTGATACTCACGATAGTATCTTGGGAACAGGCAATTGTAGAGCGCTTATTATCACAACCCCGTTCTGTATTGTTGAAGCAGTTAAGCCGAGACATAAAACCGGTGACAGCCCCAAACGAGGAATCAGGTCGCTCGTTACGACCAGTCCCGTCCCGTATTGGTTCCCCCATCCAGTAAGCAAAGAGAACAAACCCGTATTCCGTACTGTTTATACCTTGTGGAAATCCAACGATGAAAAGTTTGGCACGCTGGTTTTTGAGGAGTCAACAGAGAAACTGGTGGCGATACTTCCTAAATTCAGCTTCAATGGAAACTGTTTTATCCTGGATAGATGTGGGCAACTAATGTTGCCCTGCAACGAGCTTGCCGAGAGCAAACTGCTTAAATTGGCACAGCAAGGTCAGAAAGAAGGATTGGGTAATCCCCCCGAAAAATC
>NZ_JQEI01000054.1 GCF_000743355.1 Serratia sp. Ag1 | reverse complement strand
AAGATTAACACTCTATTTCAGCCTGGTACGGGGTGAGCAAATAAATATGCACTTTAATGCCTCGCTGTTAGTGTGTGTACTATAAGATTCTTCCAGAATTTTGTGAAGACTCTATTTTTTTATCAATGATAAAAAAATTTTCATGGTAGAAAGGTAATATACAATTTTAACAAAAAATTAATTATTAAAAAAACCATAACCATTTGTTTTAAATGGTGCATATTGTGTTTTTGTGTTATAGCCACTTTTAATGTATTCATTATATTTCAATAGGTTAACCTTAAAATATACCTGTATATTGTTTCAGTGTTTTTTGTGGTTTCTGTAGTTATGTGCAACACTGTGGGGTAATCCGTGGGGTAACAAAAAGCGAGATGAAACCCAATCATGGCAACCTCAATCAATCGGCTGACAGATAGAAAATTAAAGTCACTGCTTGGCGTTCGCGCTGAGAAGCTCACCAAGATATCGGACGGCGGTGGGTTGATGGTGCGCATCACCAAAGCGGGGGCTATCACCTGGCTGTACAAGTACCGCCTTGGTGGCCGTGAGACTGAGGCTATTCTCGCCACGCTGGGCAAGTATCCTGATCTCACTTTGGCAAAAGCGCGTGAAATGCGTGACCAGTGCCGCCGCTGGCTGGCCGAGGGCCGCGATCCGCAACGGATGCTCAAATTAGACCGCGAAACCACACTGAAGCCCGTCACCGTTAAAGATGCCCTGGAATATTGGCTAACTGAATATGTTGACGGCAATCTTGTTAACGCCGTTCGATATAGAGAAAGATTCGAGATCCACGTTTACCCCTATATCGGAGATATGGCCCTATCTGATTGTGAAACCCATTACTGGCTAAAATGCATCGCACGTACAAAGAAGAAAGCGCCAAGCGTTGCGGGCATGATTCTGCAAATGTCACAGCAGGCGTTTAAATTCTGCCGTATTCGTCGCTATGCCGTTTGTAACGCCCTTGACGGATTATCAGCGCAAGATATTGGTGTAAAGCATAATAAGCGAAAAAGAGTTTTAACTAATCGCGAATTAACCGATCTGCTGGTGGCTCTGAATAGTGATTTCTTCTCACCTTATTATCAGGAATTGTTCTACCTGCTGGTGGTCTTTGGTGCTCGAACCGTTGAAGTTAGATTGTCTGGTTTGAACGAATGGGACTTAAACGCAATGCTGTGGACGGTTCCAGAAAAACACAGTAAAACAGGTGAGAAGATAATAAGGCCAATTCCCGAAAGAATATTGCCTCGAATTAAACGACTCAAAGAGGTTAATAAAAACTCCGGGTATTTGCTTGGTGAGTTCAAAGAGAATACCGCCGTTAGCTCTACAGGTGGCCGAGTCTGTGAAAGGCTGGGCCATTCCGAACGCTGGCGCTTACATGATCTGCGCCGCACCTTCTCAACCGGCATGAATGATTTGGGTATCCCTCCGCATATCGTTGAGTTGTTGCTAGGGCATACCCTGGGCGGCATCATGGCCGTGTACAACCGTAGCCAGTACCTACCGGAGAAACTGGACGCGCTAAACAAGTGGATAGACCGGCTGGAAGTGTTGGCGGGTAATCATGAAAATGTTGTTTTACTTTCATCAGCTTCAGGTAATTAAACAAACCTATTAGGCAAGGTGTTAAATTTATGACTGAATACTTTGACATACCAGAAATAGCTTATTGCAGGGTTGATAGGGCTTCAAGATTGATAGGCTGTGAGGTTGAAGATCTGTATCACTGGATGGAAACTCAAACAATAAATGGCTACCTAAACATTCCATTTGAAAAGGATTTTATAGCATCATTTACTATAGGCTGTAACGAAGATGATGCAGATAACTATTTGCGTAGTATAGATTGGTCGGGTGGTTATTTCCCATTTACTGCGTATAGTGTCGGGACATTGCTTTTTGCGAAGTTTGAAAAAGAGAGCTACCCTTTAAAATACTCCCCTGAATTTGAATCTTGCAATTTCGACGGTCAGATATGTGGTGTGTGGCGGATTGATAGTGGCCTTGAATATCTTTTCGATGATAGTAACGAAATCGACATAAGAAGGTTATTACCTTATGGGAGTGATTTAAATAAAAATATCTATTTATCAGCAAGTGTAAATATGAAGGTAATGAAGAAAAACATTTGGCTTGTAAAGGAAGATATAGAAAAGTTAGCAGGGAAAGAATTTAGAAGCCTAGAGGGTGGGCTGGGAAACATATCTAGCAGAATTGCGAATGAAGTAACACATAATAAAGAAGAGAACACCAAGACGACTAATTCACGTGCTCAATTTATAAAATCATTACTTCACATTCATTATGGTAGTGATGTAGCAGAAAGCCCTAGGCGATTTCTAGAACAAAATAACAGCATAATTATCGACGATTTTAGAAAGATGAATATAAAACCACCTTCTGGTAAGTCAGTTCAGGCATGGATCGAGATGGTGGACATACCTTTTAACGACGAATCATGAATACCGGAATTTCCGGTAATTTTCCGGAAGATTCAAGCAAGGAGATTTTCCACGCATAACAATAGCCTCCACAAACACATGAACAGTGGAGGCAACATGCCAAATACTACCTTTACACCCCCGACCCCAGAGCAACGCCGCACCATTCTTAGCGAGTACGGCTTCACCTACGACAAGCGCATCCGCGAACGTGAATGCCAAGACATTACCAGCCTATCACGCACTACCCGCTGGCAGTTTGAGAACGAAGGTAAATTCCCGCCGCGCTGCCATTTTGGCCGCAATTCCTGCGCCTGGCTTCTCAGTGATGTGTTGTGGTGGGTTCGCAATCCGCCTGCCGTTGAAAACGTTAATAACCCATATAGCCGCCGTTCCGCATAATTAAGGAATAACTAATGAAACAGAAAAATACGGCCATCACTGGTCGTGGCCAAACTCGGCCAGAAGAAAACCACGGCGATATTAACGACAACAACTTTGGATCTCTGGTACCGGTGGTTTCCGGTCAGATCGGCGGACGCGAAAGTAATATTGTGAGCGCCAAGGCGTTGCATAAAACGCTAGGTGTGGGCCGCGATTTCTCAACCTGGTTCAATGAACGCGTTAAGGAATATGGCTTTGTACGTGGCGTTGATTACTTCACCGACGATGACCAAGGCGCGGCATGGTTGATTAACAATCAATATTCCCCCGTTTCGGGGAAAAATAAAAAACGTGGTCGCCCCGAGAAGGACTACTACCCCACCTTAGCAACAGCGAAAGAACTGGCAATGGTAGAGCGCAATGAGCAAGGCCGTGCCATTCGTCGTTACTTCATCCAGTGTGAGGAAGAATTACACCGCAGCGCTCCAGAGGTGGCCGCACGCTTACGCCGCCAGCTTCAAGCCCGTATCGGTGCCGCCAACCTGTTTAAGCCAATGTGTGCCGCACTGGATGCTGCCCGTGCCGAACAGGGCAAGCGGACGCTACAGTATCACTACAGCAACGAAAGCAACATGATCGCCAAGATTGTGCTGGGTGGATTGACGGCCAAGCAGTGGGCGCAGGTAAACGGCATCGACGGTGATCCACGCGATAGCATGAGATCGGAGCAGTTGGAGCACTTCACCTATCTGGAAAGCACCAACATAACGCTGATTGAGTTAGGCCAAGAATACCACCAGCGCAAAGCCGAGCTGATGCGGCTATCGCAGCGTTGGCTGGCGAAGCGTCTGGAGGTGCTTCCATGACGCTCAATATCTATGGGGTTGGCACGGAACGCCACCCAGCCCACAAGAGCTACGGCGATGTTGAGCAGCAGATTTTAGGCAAAGAAAAAGGCAACGCTGCGAACGGTGCCTTTTGGGATGGTTGCTTTTTAAACCATGAGGAAAATCAATATAGTCCAGATTTGGACGATGGCGCAAATCTGAGCCATGACGATCAGCCCTTTGGCTCAATGCCTAAGCGTTCCAGGCGTTGGCGACAAGCATCTTTCACCCAGGCACTGAAATTACCCTGCCCGGCCACAGCGTCGATTTGCTCCAATAGGGCATCTTCGAAGCGAATATTTTTCTTTGTGCTGCCATTCCGCTCAAAAGCAGGCTTGGATTTTTCTTCTTGCATTGGTACGTACCAGTATTGTAGAGTAAACCTTAATGGTACGTACCAGACATTAATAAAGCAACAAAAACAGCGAAACCCCGCAGTGGTGCAAACACATACGGGGCTTCTCACCACCAACGATAGAATAAGTATCGAGGTAGCTATGTTAGATCATATCACACCATTAACCGGGCGGAATTCCCTCACCCCTAATAAGTACACATGGCGCTTTCTGGCGATCTCTCGCATTGACCGTGAAGCCAAGCCCTGCCGCTTATCCGTAGAGGCACACACCGAACGCGAAGCCCGTAAGGTTCTGGCTCCTCACTTCATCCTGTCATTTGCTGCCCGTCTGCCAGTGGAGGTGCACCATGTGTGAAGTCAATCTGGATGCTTACCAAAATGATTTTCAGCGAGTTAATGCGCTGATTGGCAACCCTCATGCACCAACACCCAGCACTACGGATAATCGTTCGCGCGATCGGCTGTTTCGCGTCAAAAAAGGCTTGATCCATCTGTTACTGGAGGTCATTCCCCAGATTGAGGATATCCAGCAACGCCAAGAGGTTTACCTGTGGGTGAGTGGGATACACGACATTGTCCGGTGCGAAGAATGCGACGCGGAGGCAACTCATGACTGATGCAAAAAATGATTACTTGTCTGCTGCGGCTGCTGAACTGTCTATGCAACAAGCCGCGTTAATCAGCCTGATCGAATACTGGCATAACAGTAGAAAAGATGAAGAAGATCGGCGGTTGGTGACTGAAAACCTGCTTTATAACCTCGAAGGTGGCTTAGAACGTACCTGGAATTTATTGGAGCAGGAATCCAGATATCGCATGGCAAGGGGTAAGCAATGATGGAGAGGACTACAGAATTGAACCACCTATGCTCAGTGCTTGCCGCTGCCTGCATTCGCCATTTGGTGCGTGAATCAGGCCGCCCGGCCTTGCTGGTGGACTCTGAGCGTTACAAGGTGCATGCCGTGGTGATGCTGGAGCAGGAAAGCACCGAGATCTGTATCCGCAAGGGGCTGGTGGATCTTCTTATTGGTGAATTCGGCAAAGAGCAGGGAGAAGTCACAGCCCGTTACATGCTGCGATTATCCCTAGATGGCGACGAAATCACGGAAACGGGCCTCGATATTATCAATAGCATCTTTCTGGATGGCGTTGAGTCTCGTCTTGAAACCGGGGAGGCGCTATGAAGAACGCACCCAATGTGAAGGATTTGCCACGGGACAAACGAGAAGAAGCCATTATTTTTGCGGGCTCTGGTGCCTGGAAGGCGGCAAAGGCTTATTCCGAAACGGAGAAGGAAGATCAGCACAAGCCGATTGTATTGGACAGCAAACAGCTACAGGAACTCAGTAGCCTTAGGATCGTTGATGAAGGGCGGCGCTTTGTTCGGGTACACCAGGCGGGGCTGATCGACGGTGACAAGTTACTGACGATCGCCGCCATGCTGGGCCGTGCAGGGGTATGTAATGCGCAACTGTATGATTCTGCCAGTGGGAAACTGCTGGAGGATTGGACGCCGCGCCTAAAAGCCCTGGCAGAAGAACACCCCGCAGAAATTGATCCTCACAGCCTGCCACACGGTTTCCGTCTGGAGGCTGACGCGCTGTGGTTCGATAAGGAAGTACAGAAAAGCGATGGAGATACCGAGATAAGGCCGATCCGGGTGTGTTCACCGCTGCGCGTTACAGCAATCACCAGCGATACGAACGGGAGTAGCTTTGGCCGGCTGCTTGAGTGGGAAACCACGACCGGCATTAAGCGCCAGTGGGCCATGCCAATGGAAATGTTGAGCGGTAGTGGTGATGAGCTGCGCCGGGTGTTGCTATCCAATGGCCTGACGTACATAGGCACCGGCCAAGCGCCACGCGGTTTGTTGCTGGACTATATCGCGCTGTCGAAGCCTGAGCGAACGGTGGTCTGTGTCGATCGTACCGGCTGGCACGAACACACCTATGTTTTGCCCGATATGGTGATCGGCGTGGATGCTGCCGGGGTCATTCTTCAAACGTCCAGTTACCAGACGCAGGATTTTAAGCAGGCCGGTAGCCTGGAGGACTGGCAGCAGCACATTGGCGCGTTGTGTGTGGGCAATTCCCGGTTAGCGTTTGCGGTGAGCTGTGCTCTGGCGGCTCCGCTGTTGCGCCTGGTGGGGATGGACGGCGGCGGCTATCACCTCAAAGGGGAGTCTACGGACGGCAAAACCACGGTAATGAAGGTGGCAACCTCGATATGTGGTGGCCCGGATTATTGGCATACCTGGCGTGCAACGGGGAACGCGCTGGAAGGCACCGCCAGCCGCCGTAATGATGCCCTGTTGCCGCTGGATGAATTACGAGAGGTAGAGGGGAAAGAGGCGGGGCAGATTGCCTACATGCTGGCGAACGGCCAAGGCAAGGGCCGCGCCCGGACTGATGGAGAGCTACGGGCGCGTAAGCAGTGGCGGCTGTTGTTCTTCTCCACGGGTGAGCTGTCACTGGCTGAACACGCCGAACGGGCTGGAGAGCGTACCTTTGCCGGTATGGAAGTGCGTATGGTGCAGATCCCCAGCGATACCGGCCAGCACGGGGCTTTTGAAGCGTTGCACGGCCATGCAGATGGTAAGGCATTTGCCGATCACCTTTGTGAAATGGTGGGCCTGTATCACGGAACGCCACTCCGCGCCTGGTTGCAGGTGTTAACGGGCGACATGAACGAGATGGTAGGGACAGCAAAAGCCCTGCTGAAGAAGTACAGCACCGCACTGATGCCGGAAAATGCCGGTAATCAGGTAGGGCGTGTTGTGTCTCGTTTTGCGCTGGTGGGCGTGGCGGGGGAAATGGCAACGCTATACGGCATAACAGGCTGGCCAGAAGGCGAAGCATACAAGGCGGTAGAGGTGTGTCTTGCTGCCTGGATGAAAGAGCGGGGGCATGTTGCCAATCAGGAGGATGTGGGGGTGATGGAGCAGATCAAGCGCTTCTTCACTGCAAATCAGTACAGCCGGTTTGCGGGTTGGGATATGGCCGATCATCCGCGCGATATGGTTGGCTTTCGCCGGGTAGAAAAAAACGCGGCCACCGGGGAGGACTCAACAGTTTTCTACGTGCTGCCAGCAGGCTGGAAAGAAATCTGCAAGGGGTTCGATTTGGTCAAGGCTGCAAGGCTGTGTGCTGAATCTGGCTGCCTGCTGGTGGGTGGTGATGGTAAATACCAGTCTCGCCAGCGCTTGCCGGATATTGGCAACCAGCGAGTGTATAAAGTCACCTCAGATATATTTAACATCTGATTAACAATATTTCTCGCACGTATCTTATATTTTGGTGGAACAAGGTGGAACAGGTGGAACATTCAGTAATAGCGCGGGTTGTAGCTGTTCCACCTTATCTAAATTAGGTGGAACAAGGTGGAACATTTCAGGTATGGCACTGCTGACTTGTAAACTTTGTTCCACCTGTTCCACTTTACAAGTTATGAGGTGGAACACGCTCAAGCCAGAGCTGGCGCGGTTGTTCCACCTGTTCCACCTGTTCCACCTCAAAAATGATATAGCCACAAAGCTATTCAAGCGGGCATGCTAATTGAGGGTGGTTGTAGTGGTTCCAGCAACAAATAATTTTTCTATAAAATGAGAGGTAAAAGAGATGAATATCACCAAGCAAGATGAAGTCACATATTCAAAAGTTAACATCAAGAAGATCGCCGAGCATAAAAAGCTGTTTGGCACTCCTGACGGTAAAAGTGATTTGCAAATGATGCCCCTGAGTGAATACCGAAATATGGTGGAGCGGGAGGCTTTCTTTTTTGTCGATCATAACGGCTTCTTAAGACACCAATTCTCAGGTGAAATTCTTGCCGCCAGCAAGGAACACATTGATATTCTCATTGAGCAACTTAAAAGGGAAAGACGCTTATTAGATGATGCCTTAGACCTTGCCAAAGAATAGTTTTGTAAATGTTCTGTTCGCTATTGTTTACTAGCGTTTAGGACAAAAACAGCCTGTTTACTATTCTATTCTGCTGTATATGTTGATAAGTGGCACTCAGACGTGAGCCGCCACTGGCCGTTTAGTCAAGCTGCGAGAAGTAGCCTGCGAGATGCAGAAAAAGGGTAAACGGCCCCCCTCCTTTAGTGCTGGTTTCACGTCACGTTATTTATTTCAACGAGAAACCGTACATGAAAAAATTGATTGAACTCCGCCAGAAGAAAGCCGAACTCGCCACCCAAATGCGCTCCCTGCTGACCAAGGCAGAAGAAGAGAAACGCAGCCTTAACCCAGACGAAGCCAAACAGTTTGACGAGCTCCGCACCCAGGCTGACACCCTGCAGGATGATATTGCCCGTTATGAATCCCTGGCCGATGAAGAACGCGCCCAAGGTGGCAACGCCAAGCCAGCCAAAGACGGCAAGAGCGTGACCAATGAAGAACTGCGCCACTACATCATGACCGGTGAAACCCGGATGCTGTCTACCACCGTTAATGAGAGTGGCGGCTATTCCGTTATCCCTGAGCTGGATACCGAGATCATGCGCATGCTGGCCGATGAAAGCGTGATGCGCCAGATCTGTACGGTGAAGACCACCAAATCCAACGAATACAAAAAACTCGTGTCCGTAGGCGGCGCGGCGGTAGGACGTGGCATTGAAGGTGAAGCCCGTGACGAAACCGCGACGCCTAAGCTCGAAGAGGTTAGCATCAAGCTGAACCCTATCTACGCTTACCCGAAAACCACTCAAGAAATTCTCGACTTCAGCGACGTGGATATTCTGGGCTGGTTGACTGAAGAGATTAGCGACACGTTCGCCGAAACCGAAGAAACCGACCTGGTGAGTGGTGACGGGGCCAAGAAGTCAAAAGGGTTCCTGTCCTATCCGCGAGAGGCTAAAGGCGATCGCACCCGTCCATTCGGCACCCTGGAAAAGATGGTTTCCGCTGGTGCTACCCCTACCGCTGACGAGCTGATCGATCTGGTCTTCAAGTTGCGCCGCCGTTACCGCCGTAATGCTGTATGGGTGATGAACTCCAATACTGCCGCCATGCTGCAAAAGCTGAAGAACGGCAACGGGGATTACATCTGGCGCGATCGTCTGCAAGCCGGTGATCCCGATATGTTGCTGGGCCACCCGGTTCACTACCTGGAGAACATGCCGGACGCTGCCGCAGGTCTGCCGGTGATTGCTGTCGGTGA
>NZ_JQEI01000053.1 GCF_000743355.1 Serratia sp. Ag1 | reverse complement strand
TGATTTTGTGATCCACTACATAGTGACCACGATGTCGTTCGGTGAAGTGGTGATATTGGTGAATTTGACCTGCATTTCGGCGCGCACATACTCCACATTGAGCTTGTAGATGGCGCTCCAGGCATCGCCATAGGCATCCAGCGCCAGGCGTAGCATGCGTCTGATCACCCGCTGTTCGGTTGGGGTAAATTCCCGCCCTTCCACTTTGGTGGGGAAGCGGCCATCGCCACCAAACAGGTTATCGACGGCGATAAACACCAGGCTGGGGGCAAACACGAACAGTGCCGTGCCGCGCAGCGGATTCAGGTGCACCAGATTCAGGTTGGTCGGCACCGGCAGGTTGCGGGCAAACTCATGGTAAGGCTGGATCTTGATTGGGCCGACGGTGATGTCCGGGCTACGGCGCAACAGGTTGAATAACCCCATACGGAACTGCCGGGCAAAACGCTCATTGATAATCTCTAACGCCTGTAACCGCTCACGCACCACGCGGCGCTGGGTATTCGGATCGTAAAGTTTGATCTCACTTTCACTGCCATTCGCTACAGCGGGTTGATCCCCGTCGGTTTCACCGTTGAGCAGGGCATCGATCTCGGCTTGTGAAAGCAGGCTGTCACCCATGGGGATTACCGCAGTATGAAAGCGGTGAAGAGAACGTCGCTGATCGCCTGTTTAGGCAGGCCTTTGACCAATGGCGTACTCAGGGTGTCTTTGATCTGCACGACCAGCTGCTGCTTCCCCTGTTCAGTGGCCAGTTGCTCTGGCGTTTGCCGCGCCAGCAACATCAGCAAACGGCTGCGAACCTCCGGCAGAAAGTCGTTTAACTGGCGGCGTGTGGCTTCGTCGGGCAAGCGCAGCGTCAGGCCGATATACAGCACGCGCTCGGGGTTGTTATCCGGCGTGAGCAGGTTGACGGTAAAGGTGTCGAGCGGCATAAATACCGGTGCCGGTGGTGGCGTTTTCTGCGCTGCGGCGGTGGATTTACCGCCTTTGGGCTGCTGCGTCAACCACCAACCGTAGCCTGCGGCGGCGCAGAGGCCGAGAGCCAACAGCACCAGCAGTATGACCCGGATCGGACGTTTTTTTGCTGCTGTTGGCAGGGTGTTTTCAGACATGATGTGATGACACTCCTGTAATCTGCCCCGAGTTTTCACCTCGCAATCGTTTGGGATTCACTGGGCGATGTGTGCAAAAAATTCACGTATGGCCTACAACCGGATTATGCGGTTTATCCTGAAAGGCAATAGCCAGAATAGGTGAGGAAAAGCGTGCCAGATTGGGCGTTTAAGCGAAAATATCCACGCCATCGATCGCGCGGGCCATCGCCAGTAAATCCGTTGGCGTCTCAACGCGTAACAGGCTGGCCTCAGTGCTGCTGCGCTGTGGGTGGGCCGTGTTCTGCCTGCCACGGTATGGCGTTTGCGAAGGGGGATGCTGCGGTTGGGGGAGCGATTCGCCACCAACGCTGCTTTGGCCTAGCTGAATGCCGCTTTCGGCAAAGGCCTGGCGCAGCTGCGGCAGAGCGGCTTCCACTGCCGACCGTACTTGGCCATGTGGTGAAACAATGTGCAGCTGTGCCTGCTGGTCGTCGAGCGTCAGTGTGATCTGCAGGGCACCCAATTCTTGCGGATGCAGGCGCAACTCGGCATTTTGCTGGCCGTTGCGCTGGAATATCAGCACCTGTTGGCCCAGCGCCTGTTGCCATTCTGGGCTGCCAAGCGACGCATGTAACTGAGGTGTGGGTGGTGCATGGGTTGTCGTGGGGGCTGCGAACAGGTTTGGGGCCGCTGCCGGAGAGTTATAGGTTATTGTCGGCGTGGGCTGAGTCAGTTCAGCGCTGAATTTGGCTGGGGGAGTCGCCCGCTCCTCCGGGTTATCCGATGGCAATGGGGGTTGGTCAGGCTTTATCACCAGCGGGTTTTTATCGGCAACGGTGGCAGTGGCCTGGGGTTGAACCGGATTGGGTGCAAGTTCTCTGGGGTGATCGCTCAATATGTTTGGCAACTGCGTGGCTTCAGGCGGGTTTTGCTCAACAATCGCCGCTGACGCGATGGGCCTTGGTTGTGATAATGCTGGCAGCATAGCGAATAGCGCTTGCAGCACCGGAATGGGAGCTAATGGAGCTTCATCCGTTTTTTGCTGCTCTGCCTCAAAGTGGGTATGGGTGTTAGCTAACCCATTTTGAGGCTCGGCCTGGGTCAGTTCGCCATTTTGTGTTTCCTCGGGGGCAAAACGTTCACCGAGCCGTTGAGCAAAGGCTGCAAACAGCGTGGCATCTTCCTGCGGCAGGGTAGTTTCACCTATTGCGGGTTTGTCACCAACGGCTGGCAGGCCAGCCAGAGGATCGAAATTCATAGCGTCTGGTTCCTCCGTGTGCTGCGTTGGGCGAATTCGTCGTTCAGCTTTTGCTCCCGTTGATTTTCTAGCCGCTGTTCGGCACTCAAGGCGCGGGTATGCAGGATATCGAAGGCATTCAGCCGCTGCTGTTTGTCCTGCCAATGTTGAGTAGCCTGAGTCACTTTTTCGCTCCAACGGAGCAGATGGTGGCGATGCTGAACGATCGCCTGTTCCAGCGTACCGATAAATTGCTGGTAGTTCTGCCAGCGTGCAGAGCCCATACCGTCACATAAGGTGGCATGCAGTTTGTGCCGATACTCATCCTGATAGTTGAGCAGCAGACTCAGCTGCTGCTCGGCAGCCTGTTGCGCCTGACGGGCCTGGCCGAGTTGCTGTGCGGCCTGTTCCACCGCGTCCTGTGCCAGATCGCGCAGAATGATCAGAGGTGATGGTGTTTTCGTCATGTTCATGCCCCTTCGGTCAAGCGATCAGTTGCTGCAATTGCTGGCAGGCTTCTTCATATCCGCTGCGTTCAAAGATGCCCTGTTGCAGATAGGTTTCCATCTGCGGATACAGCGCGATGGCGCGATCCAGCAGGGGATCGCTGCCAGCGGCATAGGCACCTACGCTGATCAGATCGCGGTTACGCTGGTAGCTGGCCAACATCTGCTTGAATTGCCGCACCCGGCGGTAATGCTCTTCAGCGATCAGCGCCGTCATTGCCCGGCTGATCGACGCTTCGATATCTATCGCCGGGTAGTGCCCAGCCTCTGCCAAGCGCCGTGATAACACGATGTGGCCATCAAGAATGGCGCGTGCCGAGTCGGCGATCGGATCCTGCTGATCGTCGCCTTCCGTCAGCACCGTATAGAAAGCGGTAATCGAGCCGCCACCGCTGATACCATTGCCAGCGCGTTCCACCAGCGCAGGCAACTTGGCAAACACCGAAGGGGGGTAGCCTTTGGTCGCCGGAGGTTCTCCGATCGCCAGTGCGATCTCGCGTTGCGCCATAGCGTAACGGGTGAGGGAGTCCATAATCAGCAACACATGCTGACCACGATCGCGGAAGTCTTCGGCGATACGGGTGGCATAGGCGGCCCCCTGCAGGCGCAGCAAGGGTGAGACATCGGCTGGGGCGGCGATCACCACTGAACGGGCCCGGCCATCGGCCCCCAGAATGTTTTCGATAAAGTCTTTCACTTCACGGCCACGTTCACCGATCAGCCCAACGACAATCACCTCGGCCTGGGTGTAGCGCGCCATCATGCCGAGCAACACGCTTTTACCCACGCCTGAACCGGCGAACAGCCCCATGCGCTGACCGCGTCCGACGGTCAGCAAACCGTTAATGGTGCGCACGCCAACATCAAGGACCTGTTCGATTGGTGTGCGTTGCAGCGGGTTGAACGGTGCGGTACTGAGCGCTGCACGATGGCCGGTTTCTGGGGCTGGCAGGCCGTCGAGCGGCTTGGCGCTGCCGTCCAGCACCCGGCCTAACAGGGCCGGCCCCAGCGGCAGTTGCTTGCTGGCGCTGGGCCCCTCTGTGGAGATCCGAGCATAGACGCGAGCTCCGGGGACGATGCCATTCACCTCTTCCAGCGGCATCAGGAACAGCCGCTGACCGTTGAAGCCGACCACTTCGCTTTCCACTTCCTGTATCACACCGGCATCATGGCGTTCGATCAGGCAGATCGCTCCGAGCGGCAGTTGCAAGCCAGTGGCTTCCAGCACCAGGCCGGTTGCACGAACCAATCGGCCATAGCGCCGAACGGCTGGCGCACGGGCTATGCGCTTTTCCAGCGCGTCCAGCGCGTTCAACCAATGGCCGAGGCGCACGGTCATGAGACTTCTCCCGGTGCCGCCAGACGGCAAAGTTCATGCCAGCGCGTTGCCAGGCTGGCATCCAGATCCCCTTCGTCGGCGCTGACTTTGCAACCACCAGGGTGCAATTGACCGTCGGCCAGCAAGCGCCAGCCGTGCAGGCTGAGCGTAACGCCAAGCTGCTGTTCTACCCGTGGATAATCATTCGGATGCACGCGTAACTGTGGCTTGCCGCTGAACATCGGCTCTTGCTGGATCAATTGCTGGATCTGGCTGAGCAGGGCGGTGCCGTCGCAGAGCGGGGGCTGGCCGAGCACCTGTTTGGCGGCAGTTAAGGCCAGTTGCATCAGGCGCGCGGCAATCACGCCGTCCAATGCGTCCAGCGTGTGCTGAAACTCGGTGACTAACCGTTGCCACTGTTCGGTTATAGGCTGTTGCTGTAGTTGGCCTTCATGTATGCCTTGCTGACGCCCTTCCTCCAGCCCGGTTTGAAACCCGGCGGCATAACCTTGCTGCTGGCCTGCGGTATAGCCTTGTTGCTGACCTTGCTGTTGCGCCTGTTGGCGCAAGATGTCTAGCCGTTGCTGCTCGTCGGTTGCGCTATCCAGCGCAGCGTGTTCTGCCGCTGATGGTAATGCCGTTTCTGCCAACGGCCTGGGGGCCGCCAGATCTTTGGGGGCCCAGCGTTGCCAGGGCAGGGTATTGATGCGATCAGACATAGGTATCCTCGCCGCCACCAACGATCATTTCGCCGGTTTCCGCCAGGCGACGCACCACCAGCAGGATGGCCTTCTGCTCGTTCTCCACCTGCGACAGGCGCACCGGGCCACGGTTAGCCAAGTCGTCGCGCAGGATGTCGGCGGCGCGTTGCGACATATTCTTGAGGAATTTTTCGCGTAATGGCTGCTCCGCGCCTTTCAGCGCGATCAGCAGCGATTCCCCTTCGACTTCCTGCAACAGGCGCTGGATGCTGCGATCGTCAACTTCAACCAGATTTTCGAACAGGAACATCTCGTCGATAATCTTTTGAGCCAGTTCACCGTCGTATTCGCGCATCGCCCCTATCACCGCCTCTTCCTGCTGGGCCTTCATCAGGTTGATGATCTCGGCGGCGGTGCGCACACCACCCATTTTGCTGCGTTTGAGGTTTTGCCCATCCAACAGGTTGTTAAGCACTTCGGTCAGTTCCGCCAGCGCAGCTGGTTGCACCCCGCCGAAGGTGGCAATCCGCAGCATCACGTCATTACGCAGGCGTTCGTCGAACTGCGCCAGAATATCAGCCGCCTGAGCACGTTTCAGATGTACCAGAATGGTGGCAATGATTTGTGGGTGTTCGTCGCGGATCAGATCGGCGGCACTCTGCGGCTCCATAAAGTTGAGCGTTTCCATGCCGGAGGTGGTTTCCCGTGTTTCGAGGATGTCTTCCAGCAGGCTGGCAGCGCGTTCTTCCCCCAGGGCTTTAATCAGCACGGAACGCAGGTAGTCGTTGGCATTGACGCTGAGGGCGGCAAACTGTTCGGCATCATCTTCAAATTCGCTGAGAACCTCATTCAGTTGCTTATGCGATACCTGGCGCATGCTGGCCATCGTGCCGCTCAACTGTTGTACCTCGCGTGAAGAGAGGTGTTTGAACACTTCGGCGGCACGGTCTTCACCTAACGTCATCAGCATGATGGCGCTTTTTTCAGTACCGGAAAGGCTCATAGTTCGTTACTCATCCATTGGCGGATCACCAGAGCGACCACGCGCGGATCTTTATCGGCCAGATCGCGGATTCGTTGGCCTTGAACTTCGGCACTGACGCGCTGCTGGGATTTTTTACGCAGCGCGAGCTCCTCCTGGCTGGGTTTGCTGGTATCGGCTGAATGGTGAGCGGCAACCTGAGCGGCGGCAGTGGCCGTTTGACGGCTTCGTAACTGTGGGCGTACCAGTTTGCGCCACAACAGCCACGCCACCAGCAGCACCAGCAGATAACGGCCCGCTTTGAATACTTGCTCGATAAAGGCCTGTGACTGCCAGAACGGCAGCTCGTTGTGAACGGGTTCGACATCGTTGAACGGCGCATTCACCACATTCAGCGTATCCCCACGGCTGATGGAATAGCCCATTGCTTCACGCACCAGCGACTCGATCTGTGCTAACTGTTCCTTGCTCATCAGCACCGGTTTCCCTTCTTGATTGGTACCTTGCGTATTGATCACCACGGCGACCGACAGCCGTTCTACCGCCCCGGCTTTCTGCTGACTATGGCGGATGGTGCGATCCAGCTCATAGTTAGTGGTTTCATCGCGGCGAGTATTTTGCGGCTGATTGTCGCTGGTGCTGGATGTGTTGGCATTGGTTGGCTTACTCGCTGGCGTTTTCGTGGGTTTAGGCTTTTCAATCGGCGCGCTGACGGGGGGGCTGGGCTGATTGGAAAGAGCGCCCGGCACACCGCCAATCAGTTGCCCACCAAGCTGTTCGCTTTGGCTGAGCTGTTTGGAGCGTATTGCGGATTTATCGGGGGCCTGATTTGGCTGATACTGTTCGTCGGTTTGTTCGCGGGTAGTGAAGTCAATCAGTGCGGTGACCTGAGCACGCACGTTGGCACTGCCAACCAGCGGAGCGATGATGGCCTCGATCCGGCGCTGGTAGCGGTTTTCCACCTCACTGGCATATTTCAGTTGTGCCGTATTCAGATCGCGCCCGTTGCCGTCGGGCTGGGTTAACAGGCGGCCTGCCTGATCGACGACGGTGACATTGGCAGCAGGCAAACCGGTAATGCTGCTGGAAACCATATGCACGATGGCATTGATCTGGCCATCATCCAGTGTGCGCCCTGGTTGCAGAGACAGGGTGACCGAGGCTGAAGGGGCTTTCTGTTCACGGACGAACAGCGAAGGCTTTGGCAATGCCAGATGCACGCGAGCCTTGTGTACCGGCCCCAGTGATTCGATGGTACGTGAGAGTTCCCCCTCCAACGCCCGCTGGTAGTTGATTTGTTCGCTGAATTGGCTGATACCAAACTGTTCCTGATCGAGCAGTTCGAACCCGGCGGCCCCCCCTTTGGGCAACCCTTGCTGTGCCAGGCGTAACCGGGTTTCATGTACCTGTTCTGCCGGGATCAACAGGGCTGAACCGTTCTCGCTCAAGCGGTAAGGAATATTCATTTGCGCCAGTTGTGTGACAATGGCACCGCCATCGCGATCGCTAAGATTGTTATACAACACGCGATAATCTGGACTTTTCAGCCACAGCAGTAGTGCGACCACGATAGCGACGGCGGCAGATGCCGCAATCAACAGTGGCATTTTGGGGCTCGTCAGCAGGCGATGCCACAGGGCCTGAAAACCATGGGCGTGAGTTACGCTGGCAGAGGCGTTCATATTGGCCTCTTGCCTGGTTGTGGCTGGGCCTGATGGTCGACATTGTTTAGTGACAAGGCAGACTCCCGAGTACGCATCGCTTAGCGGGGTGATTAAGGTTTTCCCGCGCTTTGGCTCGCCATTATTGGTTACCAGAGCCAATACCGATGGCTCGATAAGCTGGGTTTTTTGCGCTTATTTAGCCGTTTTAGCTGAAAATAACCGTGCTAGGGTGTACAGCATCGGGAAAACACGCGGCGCAATTGGCGTCTTGGGGCCATCATGACAATTCATACCGTTGCAGGAATTGCAGAGGGAATACAGCGGCTGCAGGCTACAGCGTTCAAGGCCAGCAATGAGGTTGAGCAAGCGGTGTCAGGGGCGAGTTTTGCCAGCGAGTTGAAAGCGGCGCTGGGTAAAATCAGCGACACCCAACTGAGCGCACGCCAACAGGCGCAGGATTTTGCTTTGGGTGTGCCAGATGTCAGCCTGAATGATGTGATGGTTGATTTGCAAAAATCGTCGGTTTCACTGCAACTGGGGGTGCAAGTGCGTAATAAACTGGTAGCGGCCTATCAGGACGTTATGAATATGGCTGTGTAGAGTGGTAACTGTATTGATTTATATGTTAATTATCATGTTCCTGTTTTTTTCGGGGGCATTATGGGGGAAAACTCTGATAATTTCTGGTTCAATAACGCTATTTGTTCGCTGTTGTTTTCTGCCATCCAAGAGCCATAAACTTGATAGACCATTTGCGCTGAAGCATGGCCCATTTGCTGAGCTATAAAGTTTGGGTTTGCCCCTGCTGACAGTGACCAGCATGCGTAAGTGTGCCTAGATTGATATGCCTTCCGGTGACGTATCCCTGCGCGGCGCAACGCAGAGTCCCAGCTTTGGCTGATTGTTCCATCGGAGTAATGGGGGCCACTCCGGGAGTTAACGGCTGATAACTGAGGGTTAAACACAAATGTGCATTTGTGAGTGGTTGTCTTGCCATATTCCCGCAGAACGACATTCACGTCATACGTCTTGCCCAGACGTGATAATTCGGCCTGATTGCGTAACACATCAATAGCGGGTTGAATGAGTTGGATGGTGCGATTTCCGGCCTCAGTTTTTGGTGGTGTGAATTCACTCTTGTGCGCTAGGTTCCTGCTGATCGTTAATGTACCAGCAGCCAGATCAATATCCTCCCATGCCAATGCGCAAAGCTCACCGTGCCTCAACCCGGTATACACTGCGATCGCCCACATGTTCCGTGTTTGCCTGATACTGATTGCATCAAGCATTCGGACAAATTCTTCTTTGGAAAGCGGATCCGGAATCGTGCGAGATTTGGTTAAAGGTGACATTCCCGCAGTTGGGTCGGCAGAGACATAACCGTTAGCCAAGGCAAATCCAAAAATAGAAACTATGACGCCCATGTAATCATTTACTGTTGCGACAGATCTGCCCTTGCGTGTTGTTTTGTGGCCTCTACCTGCGTGTTGATATCCAGTCAGCAGCTCTTTCCTTACTGCAAGTATGTCCTCCTGGCGAACCGACGCAGCCAGCCTACTTCCTCCAATAAACGGTATTGTATTTCTGACTTTTGACTCATACCTATCCATCGTACTCTTAGCTATTTCCAGCTCTTTCAATGAAAGCCATTTATCAGCAATCTCTTGAACCGTGATATCCCGTCTGGCAACACCGAACTTTTTCAAATTTGGTGATTCAGGAAAGCGGGCTGCGTAGTTGAAAGTTCCCATTTTTATTTCAAAACATACAGATGCCCGAAGCTCTCCAGCCCGAACCCTATTCTTAGCTGTATCATCAACGCTTAGTGATTCGCGACAACGCTCGCCTTTGTACATAAACCAGATACGGAGTTTGCCGTTGTGCTTCTCTACTCCTGTGGGGTAGTTAGTCATAACATATCCTCATTAAATGATGGGGTTGGTATTTAAGCAGATTTGCAGCGCGGTTGCGCGGCTGGTTGCTTTTCAATCCATTTGTCTACTGCTTCGCGATTGTAGAAACACATGCTGTTATCCATCGGTTGTCCGTCAGCAGCAACATGCTTGTACTCCCGGCCCTCGAGCCAGGAGGTTTCACGCGCAGTTTTGATGGTGTTTTTCTTGAGTCCGGTGACTGCGATCAGCACTTGCTCAGAAACCCACTTATTGGGCATAAGTTGGATCACGCTATCCATTGTTTACCTCTTTATCGATGAGATGCACGAAATAGCTCAGCCACAGCTTGGCGCTGAACCGGCCAGGTGACAGTGCTGTGATTTTTTTTGCGTAGAAGTCGAGAATTGTTGTGATGATGTGGTCGTGTTGCGGCTTTGGCTTTCCTTTAGTTTTCGCAATAATTTCAGCGCGACACTGCCTCGCCACACTCCGAAGTGCGTTTTCTATCTCTGTTTGCATGATGCTTTCTCAGCAAGTTGTCAAACTCCATGCGCAGCTTGATGGTGCGTACTACCTCCTCCGGTTCACTCAGCAGATAGCTAGTCATCGGGCTTGGCTTGCTTTCATTAGGCCGTTTGTATGCGTACCGACCAAATTGTTCATCGACTGCAATCACTTTTATGGCCCTATGGCCGTCGGTGCCTGACTGCGTTTCTGATGTGACAAATTTCGAATAGAGCATACTTGCTCGAAGCGAAGAAACCCGGCCAACATCGATATGTTCACCAGGGAATTTCTCGCTCAGCAGCTTCACATGCTCACTACGCGTATAGTGGCCGCCGTCGGCGATCAGGAATATCAGCAAGTCATAGTTTGTTAATCCAGACATATCAAATTCCCCACGCCAAGATCGCCGCGCTGGCAATCAGCAGGGCGATAACGATACAAACATCAAGTGGTATTCTCATGCCGCCACCCCGCGCCCGGCCAGCCAGTTGATCTGCTCCAGAAACGCCCTACCCTGAGCCTCTAACTGCTCACGGCTGATGTAACTCATAGCTGGGCCACGCCACGTTTTATCGAAGATAGCCACAGCACCGGCAAAGAATGCACCGGTTGGCACCTGCTTTTCGTCTGCCGGCACAAACCACTTCGGCACGTCAAAACCAATCCGGCCACGGATGAATGCGATGTGATCGGCGTCTTCTGGCCACCACGTTTCTGACGTCGCCGCCTTGATCAGGAAAACGTAACGGCCACCACGCTCACGCATTGCCATCGTGTGAGCCATGATGTAAGTCATGCCGGTGATGTACTGGCCTTCGTGCTGCTGTGCGCGGGAATATGGCGGGTTGCCGAATGCCGCGCCGTGCAGGTCTGCCAGCTTTTCCGACCAATCTTGTGTGAGCGCGTTATCTTCTGCGGTGTAGAACGCCGGGCATTTGCTGTTTTCGCCATCGCTGAACAGATCTAGCACCAACGGGCCGAACATCGCATTGATACCCCAGAATAGCGGATCGGGAGTGCGCCACTGATCGCCAATCTCTTTCAACTCATGCGCCTTCCTGACTTTCATGTCATTGAGCTTTTCGCAATAGGCGCTGACTGCCGATGTGGCAGCTATTTCTTCAATCTGCTCAACATCAACAGCCATAGCGGGTACCTCTACTGATTGGGGTTTTGTGGTTGGGATGGAAATGCATGCCTGCTGTATCCGCTTACCCAGCCATAGCATGCAGGTTACGGCCATGCTGTTGCCGATCGCTTTATAACGTGGGCCATCGGCGGCCATTAGGAACCAACCACCCTCGGTTGGTTCCCACATATCAGCGGGCCGTAGGCTGGTTATTTTGCGCTTGGCGTAGAATTTGACAGGGATCCGGGTGTGGTTATCAGGCATCCCTTGGAGGCGTTCGCACTCAATAGGCATTAGCCGACGAACGATGTTACTAACAGCTACTGCGTGAGGTTGGTTTTGCGTATTCAGCGTAAATGCAATATCCCCCTGATATCCATTACCCTGTGGCCCAGCGCTGTCTTTTCTACCTATTTGCTCACTCTGAATGCAGAAGGCGACCCCGGTTGAAACAAGAAATGTCTCAGACTCGAAATCAAGTCGGCCGGTACCTGAATGCGCATTGCGAGCGGTAGCAACATCTATTGATCCAGCAGTGTTATTGCCGCCAAAGGCGATTATATGTCCCGCTTGGGCCTGATTGTCGTCTGCACCACACGTTCCAACGCCGTTTGCAGTAAGGGCGGCAACTGGCGCCCCCGCTTCTCGGCTCAGCGGAGTATCCCGGCGCACGCTGTCGAGCTCAAATAGTACCGCGGCGGGATCGAAGTCTTTTCGAGCACTTGCGACAACGAACACACGACGGCGGCGTTGGGCCACTCCGAAATATTGGGCGTCTTTGACGATCCACGCGATTGTTCTTTTGGGTCCAGACACATAACCAGCACTCGTCCATTTACCCCCTGATGGCTGCAATAGCTCATCTTCTCCGGCAAGTCCTGCAAGCAGGCAGCCGAAAGCGTTGTCGTTACTGTTGAGGACTCCAGGGACGTTTTCCCAGACGATGATCGCGGGGTCTTCTCCGCGCTGGCTGCGCTTTTCGTCAATTGCATCTGCTAATTCCACGTATGAAAGGGTTAACTGGCCTCGGGCGTCACTAAGTCCGTTGCGGAGTCCTGCAATACTAAATGCCTGGCACGGCGTGCCGCCGACAAGCAGATCGGGCGCTTCAACTTCACCAGCCCGGACAGCGGCTGCGATTTTGGTCATATCGCCTAGGTTGGGTACTTCTGGCCAGTGGTGTTTAAGGACGGCGCTGGGGAATTTTTCAATCTCAGAAAACCAAGCAGCGCGCCACCCTAGCGATTGCCAGGCGAGTGTTGCGGCCTCGATGCCGCTGCATACTGATCCGTAGCGCATCACGATTGATGCCTTTTGAGCCTTGCTCATGGCTAGCTCCCATATATGCGTAATAGTGAGCGTGGACGCATTCTTGACGTGGCCACGTAAGACGACTTGTTATTTGCTATTTCAATAGCGATGACGACCCCACCCACATCGATGTGATATGTTTCGGTAACCTTTGAGCGAGCATAATTGCCGTAACGCGACTGATGAGTCTTTAGCGCTGCTTCAGCGGCTTTGCGTTCAAGTGGGGAGGGGGCGCCACGGATGATGTGCCGCATGACGGCCTCCAGGCATTAAAAAGAGGGGTTACTTATTGCCGCAAACTTGGTCTGCAAACCTGTCTATATCGTCAGGCGCTGCCGCCAGCATTGCACGATAGATATTGTGGTGATTAATACAAAACGTTTCATCGCTATTGAACTCAACGTCATCGCACATCATTGCTGCGTCTATCATTTCTTGCGTTGGCTCTACCGGCACCAACTTGTAGCCCTCAGGCAACGTGTAACCGTGGCTTACAGGTTCAACCATTCCGAGCTTATCCTCGGAATGGTTCAGCATTGCGGCGCGGTAGGCGTTATGCGCGCGCATTGCAATTGCTTCGCGTGTTTCGCTGCACATATTGTTGTTGAGAATAAACAGCACGGCATCATCATATGTCATCTTATCCGGCACCGCTGGCACTGGCGTGGCGGTACGGAACATTTCAACGATGCGGGATAGAGAGTTGAAATTCATGAAAGGAACGGCCTGATGTCCCTTACACGTTTCTGCACTAAACTGCATGCGAATACCGCCAGTGACCTCTTTAACCGCATCTGCTAAATCGTCGAACGATACCGGTATTACTGGTGCTGACGACAAGGTTTCTTCAGCCCTAATACGAACAGCCAATTCCTCCATTTTGGCGACTAGATTAATTGCGCGTTTTAAGTGGTCTGATTGAGGTGCTGGCACTTGAGGGGCTGTGTAGTACCCCCGGCCTCGCGGAAAGTCCTTCCCGCATTCAGAATATAAAATCTCACCGCCGCGATGAACCTGATACAGATATAAATCGGGGTGTTTGCTCTGCGCCTCCCTTGCTGCCAGAAGTTCGCGAGCCATTTCCGTTAAAATGTCCGATTGTTTTCCGCCAACATCAAAATCTTTATCTGCATCTGCAATTATTGCGCGTAGTTTCTCGTTTGTTAGTGTTGATTTGGTCATGCTCCAATCCCTCCCCATGCATTGTGAATGCGCCGCGCTGCTTCAACAGGGTTATTATCACGCCAATTCCCGCGCATGTACTCCCTGACCTGCTGGCGGCCTGCTATGATTCCTATTGATATTCCAGGTCTAACGTTCTTGAAAAATGCTCTAGTGAAAAGATACTGATTAACGATTCTTGATGGCTTGCGCTTTGCCATATCACTCCTCCTCGACCTTGAAGCCTGCATGCTCCGGTGCGGCCATCACCATGTCTGTATACACCGCCGATTTACCTGCCACTTGTACCACTGCCAGTAGTTGTTCGCGTGTCGGCTTGATTGGAACGAGGCGGTAACCAGCAGGCAGATTGATAGGCTGCTGTAGTCGCTCAATTTCAACCCGCAGCCTTTCTGCTTCACGCTTCCAAGCTACATAAGATTTAGGGTTACGTTCGATGGTTTCTTTCTCATCACACATATCGTTTATCCCCCACGACATTTTGCTCAACAATGCGCACGCGCGGTTTATACATTTCTAACGCCGTCAGCCAGTCCGCACCAGTCATGCGCTTTTCAGCGTCGCCGTTCGTCCATACAACGGGTAAGCCAATAGCCCGCAGCGCAATCTCGATTTCACCGGCAACCGCACTTTTACCGCAGCCAGTAAAGCCAGATACGGTTACGAGCACTTCGCCCTGCCCTGGCTGCTGTAGTCGCTGCTCAAGTGCGTGATGGGAAATCTGCAATTCTGTTAATTCACCCGCCATTTTCCATTCTGATTTACTGAAGGTATCTCGTTCGGATTTCAATTCATGCGCTTTCTGCTCAAGCTCTGCTATGCGCTGGTCTTTCTCTTCCAGCGCTGCGATTAGCACTCTTACATCAGCGCTAGCGACAACGCTATTACGTGCAGCCAGATTTTTAATCATGTAAATTAGAGTTTCGTTGCTCATGGCTTTGCTTCCTCCTGGGTGTCATAACGCTCGAACCAAAATACAACTGGTGCATTAGTGACTTGAATTTGACCAAATCGCTCGGCTGTGCGGAAATTGACGCTGCTTTTTCTTCCTCTCTCGACTTGCAGTGATACTTGCTTCCTGAACATCTCCAGCGAATAGCTAGTTTTTAGCAGATTGCAGGGGGCGCAAGCCGGGACGAGATTTTCATGATTATCAGCGTGCTGATTGAATACCTTTCCGGTCGCTTTCAGCTTAAAAATGCCTTTCGCTGCGGCTTTCATGTCCTGCTCTGAAACGCGAAGAACAGCAACCACGTGGTCAGCGTGCCAGCCTTTTACCGGAAGTTCACAGCCGCAATAGGCGCATCGCCCGCCGAACATCTGCCGCAACTCAGCACGCTGTTTTTTCGTTAGCTTGCTCACCCTCTCCCCCCCCCTGTGTGTGCTGCCCGCCCAACACTTCACGTTCATAGTTTTCATGCCGAGCTTGGCATTCAACGCTGCAATAAGCCTGGTCGTTTTCATCATCAAAAACGTATTCACCTGGTTCGGCATAAACCATGCGATAGCAGTAGCCGCATTCTTGGCTCCAGCCGTGCTCAGTTAGCAAAACTTTCCAGGGCACGCTTCCAATAGCCGCATAACTATCAAGCTCGGGAACACGACGACAGGAAACTATTTCGTTGAACTCAACACCAAGTTCGCCAGCACCTTCACGGCGCGCCGTAACGTTGTTTTTGGCAAAACGGATGCATCCGAATTCATCAGCCTGGACGCTAAAGGCTTTCAGTTCGCTGTTACTCTTCATGATGGGCCTCGCTAAATTTGCCGTACCACCATCCATCCAACTCAAGCTTGAGGTAAATTTTTACGGTCTTTTTGTCATCTGTGGATACGCACTTAAAGGCAATCGCTGAGCAGCTAAATGACCCGTTGCGTTGAACCTTGAATCCTTTCTCCGCTGCCTTCACGCGCAACCAGCCAGATTTGCTATCGACTTGCAGATCGACGGTTGTCTCAAGCAGGTCCGTTGCTTTGCTGAGAATCCCGCCAGTAGCGCCAGATTGATTTCTTCTTAACGTCAGGCATGGCGGCCCCATGCGCCAATCAACACGCCCGCCGATTACTGACTTGAAGTTTTCCGCGCACGGCTTCAGTTCGCTATTAGTTGCCACGCTTAACCTCCACGTCGGTAGTGATCGCCTGAACCTGGGCACTGCCGATAATGCGAATATTCTGGCCTTCAAAAAGTCTTCTGAGCTTTCCCTCTGCCTCACGTAATGCTTGCCGATAAACTTGGTCGATCTGACAGTCCGGCCCCCAACAGCCGAGGCTGCTCAATTCAACGGTCAGCTTTACCGTTGCGCCGGTTGTCGTTCTAACTACTGGCTTCGCCATCACCGGGCCTCCTCACACTGCGAATTTCAAACGGTTTAACTTCACGTGCTTTCAAGCATCCATCTCTAAGCGCTTCTATCTGCGGCATAACGATGTTTACCTCCAACTGCTCAAGAAGGATCGCATAGGCCTTCCCGGTATTCTTATCGGTAAATACCATGGCAACGTTTTCCGGCTGGATCTGGCTCATTCTGCGTCCTCCCGATCGTCTTCAGATCGCCTAATCACTCGCTTTCCATCAATGATTACTGCCCGTTCTTCAGCATCCAGCGCGTCGAGGTAGTACCAGCCCGGACGCTTGACAGGTTTACCTTTCCTCAGGCCGTCGAGCTGGGCGATCGCGTTTTCAACGACCTCATGCGGAGACTTGCCACGGTTCGATTGATCGGTCATGGATCACCTCATTAGCCCGCCGGAGCGGGCAATGCTGGGAGGGAGGCGGGCGCGTAAATAGGCCTGTTATGTTTATGCCAATCAGCATGGCAACCGACACAAAGCCCTCCTTAAAATGGGATCCCGTCGTCGAAATCAGGGTCCGGTTGCTGCATGGCTTGATTTTGGCGATTGCTGGCGGCCTGTTGTAGTCTGGACTGGTGAGGGTTCTGATTTGCATAAGGGTTTGAGTGTGACTGACCACTGGTATGCGTTGACGTTTTGCCAGCATTCGGATCGCGTTCGTCACGGTCTTTGAGCAGAGCGACGAGTTTATCAACAGCCTCGGCCAGTGCGTTCTCAGCATGTTCTGCGTAGGTTTTTTTCGTGCCAGGCTTGAACACCTGCCGCACTTCCATTTTGTAGCCGTCGCCGCCATCTTGCTTGGTATAAAGCGTCTTCTGTAGCACTAGGCCAACGTTTTTACCTTCAAGCGCCTGGTTGTGCCATTCCGGTCCCTCTGTGCCTTGAACCTGTACCGGTTGAGCGCTATTGATACCAGCGGACCAGAGTAGGGCGGAAATCAACCCCATACCGAATGTCGGTTCGCCATCGCGCCCAAGAAAATTAATGCGCATGTAGTTGGCTCGAGCGCCGTTAGAGTCAAAGCTCAGTTCAAGGCCTTGCGACTGGCTGCCATCTTTACCGAAGGTGTACACAGCGGAAATGATGGTTCCCTCATAAGCACCGTTTTCGGTGATACCCATTCCAGCGCCAGCCTTCTTGGCCAGTTCTGGATCGAAATTAAAAGTCATTGGTTGCATTATCGAATAGCTCCAAGTGAGTCAGTCATAAAGTCGCAGATGGCAACATCCACGGCGTGTAGGTCGTTTTCCATTTCGGTCTGATCTGGAAAGAGGTCGGGCGGGGCTTTGGCGGTGTCGTTGTCATCGCCCTTGATCATGAAAACGTGCTTTCCGTCTTTCTTGATGGCACGCAGCACGATTGAGAAGTAGCCTTCAGGCGTAAGCTTTTCATTCAGCATCTTTCCTGCAGTCTTCATGCGGATCTTACCTTCGCTTTCCTCCGTGTGGGCGAGGAAGTAAACGCGAATGTCGTCGGGCAGTTGCGTTGCCGCTGTGATGATGCGCCAGACGTGATCGGCCATTTCGGTAAATTTGGTGTAGCCGGTCTGATAGGCTCGAGCCATGTTTTCGTGCTGCATGACAACTTGGAAATCATCAATGATCAGCACGCGACGGGTTTTAGAAAGTACCATCCGGTTAATCTTATCGAGCACGTCATCCCATGCATCCGTGCGGAACACATTTCCGCGCTGTGGCTTTCCCTCGCTATCAAGCTGGCCATGCAGCGCCCAGCCTTTGGAACGGAAGGGCAGCATCTTGGGTATGCATTGTATTAGTAGGCAGTCGTCCGGGTTGAAATTACGCAGGCTGTAAGACTTGCCCGCGCCAGAGTCGCCGAGGATCAAAACTGGAGTTCCCATTAGAAAAGCGCCCCCATCGCGTGTTTCATGGTGTATTCCTGGTCTTCGTTCAGGTCCATGTTTGCCAATGCCCAACGGAAATAACCCGGATCCTCCGCTGCGATATCAACGAAGGTTTTTCCTTTGTGTTTGCCGAAAGGCATCGTGTGGAGCAGCGAAGGCCGCGCGGTGATGTCGCGCATCTGGGCAATGCTCCAGCGCGCTATGCTGTTCATGTAAAGCAGGTTGGTTGCCGTGACGTAGCAGTCGTAAAGCGCCCGGTGCGCGTACAAGCCTTCCGGCACGTCAGGTTTTAACCCGAACCGGTACCGTAAATACTGGTTGCCGTGCTTTTCTTCCGGCCACAGCTTGCGCGCCAGCTTCAGTGTGCAGATCCATGGTGCGGTGATTTGCGGTAGCTTTTCACGGTCAAAAGCGGCGTTGTGGGCAACGTATAGATCCGCACCCTGATAGCGGTCTATCACATCGTCGATAAGCGGGGCATCAGCGACCATTTCTTCGGTGATGTGGTGTATTGCCATAGCCTCAAAACTGATAGGCTCAGGGGGCCGTACAAAGTCACTCATGGGATTACAAATTTCGCCGTTTACTATATCGACGCTGGCGATCTCCACAACGCCCCCCTCAAAACTGGTTGTCTCGGTATCAACGACGCGAAAGATAGTGCTCATGGTTGGTTCCAACGGTGCGCGCATCGGCAATAGCATTCATGTCCGCCAGGCGGTGAGCCAGGCGATCGAGGTCATCAGGGCCAAAATGGTTTGCGATGCAGATTGAAAGAATTAGGTGTTCGGCGGCCAGTTGTTGGCGTGTTGGGGTTTCGATAACCTCTAAGCCGTCCATAAAACACCCATTGCAACAAGGCAAAGAGCCAGTAACAGGCCGTTTGCAATCTCGGCCAGCAGACTGCTTTTTTTCTTGAAATCCGCTCCGGTTAAGCGGTACCGGTGGCTCATCTTTATGATGCTGTTCATTTCCAAAATGGTGACCTCCGAACGTTCTGGCGTGTATGACGCGTGACTGGGCGCTTGATCGTTAACTGGTAAGACTCCGCGCAACGGCCCTCACTACAGAACACATGCCGCTCTGAGCCTCGATACATCTGGATAGATACATCTTGCAGATCTCCCGGCGCTCGGAACTTGCCGCAAAAAGCGCACATCTCGGCGTCAAGGTGCTCAGTCGCGGACTGAAGCACGATTGCCTCATCAAAGCGGCGTCTACAACCATCTGACCCTGTGTACTCTACGAAGCGTGTCGGGCGCTGCTGGTTGATGCGCCGCGCGATAAA
>NZ_JQEI01000052.1 GCF_000743355.1 Serratia sp. Ag1 | reverse complement strand
AATGCGATTACCCGCTATATCATAGGGTATTACAGTGAACTGAGACCCCATTGGTACAACGGCGGCTTAACGCCAAATGAATCAGAACGGCTGTTCCATGAACAGTCTAATGCGGTGGCCAATATTAGTTGACCACTACAAACCAATGAGTCAGTGTCTTTCAATAAAAAATACCCCCTGATAATTTCATCTTCTCATAATGAACTATGGAGAGAGGTCAAATACCTTGAGGGCCAGGGTTCCCCGGAAACGCGACGTAGAACTGAGATTATATGCGATATCCTGTAAACCTAAGTAAAGCTGAAGAAGGCGGATTCTTTGTCGAGTTCCCTGATATACCTGAAGCTCTTACGCAGGGAAAAACCAGAGAAGAAGCGCTTGAAAATGCACGTGACGCTTTGGTAACAGCTTTTGAATTCTACTTTGAAGATGGAGATAGGATTCCTGAGCCTGGTATAGTAACAGGAGACTATGTAGAGCTGCCTTTAAGTATTGAGGCTATTGAATCAAGAATGAGCCAGACCGAATTGGCTGAAAAAATGAATGTTAAAAAACAGGAGGTTACGAGATTGTTCGACCTTAAGCATTCAACAAAAATTGATACGATACAAAAGGCTGTTAACTCATTAGGACATAGAATGGAGTTTAAATATGTATAGAAATCATATAATTAAGCACTTGTTTAATTTAGGTAAGTATCGAGATAATCTAACATAAATAAATTTAGCTAAGTAAAAGAAAAGCCCACATGAGAAATCTGTGGGTTTTTCATGCATACAGGTAAAAACGACTCATGTGGTTAGCTGATGCATAATCAAATCTACTCACTTCTAAGGTCACTTTGCTGGTGGCCTTCAGAAGGAAAAGGGGAAGGAGTTTGCACAGAAACTGCTGGGGCATAAATCGGAGGCGATGACTGAAAAATACCTGGATACAAGGGGGAAAGAGTACGTGATGTTGTAAAAGACCGAATATCAAAATTCGTGGAAATTTCGTGTATTTTCGTGAAACTGAAATTTTTCATTATAAATCAAACATATAAAAAAAGACCGAATACGAATCCTATATTCGGTCTAGGGAAATGGCTCTTGGGAGAGAGCCGTGCGCTAAAAGTTGGCATTTATACAGGGCTTACTCAGCCATGCACTTTAAGAGTAGCTGAACATGCTATTTTTGCCAGCCAATCGCACGGTAAGTGATAATTTCTTACTGAAATTAATTACGTGAAATCTCACACTCTGCATCAACCCTTTCATAACCCGTTGGTAGACAATCGGTTAGTCCGCACAGAGCTTTTCTGCTCTTGTGCGAAAAATTTCAACGCTCATTTTCTTGCCTGGATTACTAGCATCATCCAGCAGAATCATCTCCAGTGGCTGGGCACGTTGCTGCCCGGCTTTCACCTGTGCCAATGCTGCGTCATTCAATGGGTACTGCATCAGGGTGCTGTTGTTGAGCACAAACAGGGCATTGCCTTTGCGGCATTGCAGCGTCACTTCCTCTTTGGTGAATGCCCACTGTTTGCCATATTCCAGCTTAGTGACGTTAACCAGTTTATCTGCCGCCAATGTGCTGGTCGCCGTCACCAGCAGGGCGACGCCAAGAATTACAGATTTCATGATATAGCCTTAGGTTGCGATTTGATTCAATTTTCCCGCAAATCAGGGGGGCACAGCAAGCCGCAATATTACAGCGGTGCGTAAGTTGCAAACCGGCTGACCAATAATAGGGCTGCAGCACCCAACACTATTTCGCTCCAGCAAGCCACAACCAGCCCACGCTGCGCCAAGATTGGCTGCTTGTGCATCGCTGGCACAATAGCGTAGCGGTTAACCAGCGCCACCAATACCATCAGAGCCACCAATGCGATTTTAAACAGCAGCAAACGTTGATAAGCAGAGCCGAGGTTCACCAGCCAATGGCCAAGGATAATCCAGCTGTTAAGTATGCCGGTAAGGATCGCCACCGCGACAGCAACGTGTCCCCAACGGGAAAAGCGGATGAGCGCCAACACCGCATCGCTGCGCCACGGTGGTTGCGCCAGGTAGCGCAAGCATGCCAGTAACGGTAACAAACAGCCGAACCAGTAGCCCACTGCCAGCAGATGCAACGCATGATTAAGACGATGTAAAAGACCCAATGTGCCAGTATGCATAGCCGCATGGCCGATAAATGCCATGCTTACCAGCAGCAACACCGAACACCCGGTGAGCACGTTAGCACGCTTAGGATCTGGCAAACTCAGCGCCAGTAGCGCCAACCAGGCCACCGTTAAATGCCAGCGCCAAACCTCACCAAACGTGGTGCCCAAAACCACCCACCACGTTGCCAAATGCCAAGTATCGGCCCACCCTTCACCCATCAAGCCCGCTTGCACCGCCAATATCAACAGCGCAGTAACCGCAGAAAGCCAGACCGACACCCGCAATAACGGCTGTAAATCACGGGTAATGAGCGGGGAAAAGCGCTGTGGCGACAGCAAGGCGGTGAATAAGCTGATGCCAAACATCAGCATCACCGCGACAAAATGCACCAAGCGACACAGGGCAAAAAAAGCGGCCAGAGTCATGGCTCAGTTCAGGGTAAAACTGTACTGACCTTTGGTTTTGTGGCCGTCAACAGACACTACGTGCCAACTGACGTTATATTTCCCCGCAGTCAGTTCGGTTTCAATCGGTATGTTGATCTGCGTACTGTTATTGGGATCCAGGCTTAGCTTGCCGGTTTTTACTGCCTTGTGATCGGGGCCGGTTATCTTCACGCCACTGAAACTGGCTTCAATGCCTTCAGAAAAGTTCAGCGTCAACATCTTCGGAGCCGAGCTGATACTGGCATCTGCCGCAGGAACCTGCATTTTAAGGTGGGCATGGGCCAAAGCCTGCTGGGCAGAAAGGCCGACGAACAGCACAAAAATGGTCGAAAGCAGGCGATAGGATGAGCGAATTTTTGCGATCACAGAGGAATCCCTTTTTATCATAATGAAGGTGATAAGAGGCTGGCTGTTTACCGGAGCGATGTTTCCGCAGCCTTACCCCACCACAATGATTGCGCTGCGGTTTTTAGCAACGTATCGCGTTGAATCATAAAGCTGGTGCTTCAACAAGTCGAGTACATCACTGGTTTTTTGCTGTTTGGCAGCACGTATCGCTGAAAAGCAAGCTACAACGTCAGGCTTGCCAAGTCACCGAGGTTGAATTACCTTCTGCGCTGATTTAGCGCAGCTCTATGAAGGAAAATACGATGGGTTACAATCTGGCAGAACTTTCCAAAGATGAGATGGACAAAGTGAACGTCGATCTGGCCGCCTCGGGTGTGGCGTTCAAAGAACGCTACAACATGCCGGTGATCCCTGAAATGGTTGAACGTGAACAGCCTGCACATCTGCGGGATTACTTCCGTGAACGTGTTGCGCATTATCGTGCTGAATCACACAAATTTTCTCGCCTACCGTATGAGCCTAAAGCGAAATAAAAAAGCCTGCCGATATAACAGGCTTTCGCAATTTACTGGCCCGCAAAGCGATCGGTAGCCAGCATCAGGCAGTGCAAAATACCCGGTTCGTCCGTCGCATGCCCTGCCCCTTCAACAATCTGTAATTCAGCCTCCGGCCAGGCTTTTGCCAGATCCCAGGCATTTTGCACCTGGCAGGCCATATCGTAGCGGCCATGGATGATTACCGCCGGAATATGGCGAATCAACGGCACGTTTTTCAGAATTTGGTCGTCGCTGTCAAGAAAACCCAGATGGCTAAAGTAGTGATTCTCGATCCGGGCAAAAGCCAGCGCAAAATTATCTTCACCGAAAGAAGCTGACGCGCTGTTCGGTAAAAGCGTGACGGTTTCACCTTCCCACACGCTCCACAATTTGGCCGCTTCAAGCTGCACCTGCAGATCTGGCGACGTCAAACGCTGGCGATAAGCGGCGATAACGTCTTTGCGTTCCTCTTCGGACAAAATGGATAACACGCGTTCCCATTTATCAGGAAAGAAACGTGAAGCCCCATCCTGATAATACCAACCCAACTCCTGCTTACGCAGCGTGAAAATGCCACGTAATACCATTTCACTGACGCACTGCGGATGTGTTTGTGCATAAACCAGTGCCAATGTGGATCCCCAAGAACCACCAAACACCAGCCATTGATCCACACCAATCATCTGGCGCAACCGTTCAATATCTGCGACCAAGTGCCAGGTAGTATTATTGTCCAGGCTGGCATGCGGCCTCGAACGGCCACAGCCGCGCTGATCGAACAGCAGCACCTTGTAGCGCTCAGGATCAAACAACTGCCGATGATAGGGAGCAATGCCGCCACCCGGGCCACCGTGGATAAATACGGCAGGTTTACCATTTGGATTACCACTCAGTTCCCAGTAGATATTGTGTCCATCCCCGGTATTCAGCCAACCACTATCATAGGCGGCTAATGGTGGGTACAAGCCTCGCAATTGTTCCATGGTACTTCCGTCTTGGTGAGTTATTCATTTATCAAAGACGAAGCTCTGCGTCTGGTCAACGTTAAAACGAGAAAACACTGAATAGCACCAAGATGTTACCAAGCCAGATAATAGCGCTGGCAGCCGGTACCGCCCGCGTTTGCACTACTCTGCCAGCGCAAGAATAAATGCATATTCCAACGCGATATCCTCATAGGCTTTAAAGCGGCCAGATTTACCGCCGTGCCCTGCCTCCATATCGGTATATAACAACAATTGGTGATCGTCGGTCTTCAGTTCTCGTAATTTTGCTACCCACTTGGCAGGCTCCCAGTATTGCACCTGCGAATCGTGCAATCCGGTGGTTACCAGCATATGCGGGTAATCCTGCGCTTTCACCTGATCGTAAGGGCTGTACTGCTTGATATAGTCGTAGTAAGCCTTGTCATTCGGGTTACCCCATTCGTCATACTCACCGGTTGTCAGTGGGATCGACTCATCCAGCATCGTGGTTACCACATCCACAAACGGCACCTGTGCGACTACGCCCTTGAACAACTGCGGTGCCTGATTGCTCACGGCCCCCATCAATAAACCGCCCGCACTGCCACCCATGGCGAATACACGTTGACGGTCACCATAGCCTTGCGCGATCAGCGTTTCGGTTACGTCAATAAAGTCGTTGAAGGTATTCTGTTTTTTGAACAATTTACCGTCTTCGTACCACAACTGGCCCAATTCAGCACCGCCGCGAATATGTGCCAGAGCGAAAACAAAACCGCGATCAAGCAAGCTAAGGCGACTGGCGCTGAACGCCGGATCCATGCTGCTGCCATAAGAACCATAAGCGTAAACCAATAACGGGCTCGCACCTTGAGCAAAACGATCGGTACGATAAACCAGCGATACCGGCACCTCAACGCCGTCACGCGCCTTCACCCACACCCGCTCGCTGCGATAATTTTCTGCGGTGAAGTTCTTCACTTCCTGTTGTTTGAGTTGAACGCGCTCACCGCTGTCCAGATTCAATTCATACAATGTGCTCGGGGTAGTCATGGAGGAGTAGCCATAGCGCAACAATACCGTTTCTGGCTGCGGGTTGTACGCCAGCCAAGTAACGTAGGTTGGGTCGTCAAAGGCAATGCGTTTTTCTTCACCGCTGAGCCAATGGATTTGACGCAATTGGGTCAGGCCAGCAATACGCTCTTCCACCACCAGCCAATCGCGGAACAGATTAAACCCTTCCAGCATCACCTCGGCACGGGGGGCGATCAGCGTTTGCCATTGTGCTTCGTCGGCCTGCTCGCTCTGATAGAGACCAAAGTTCTTACCGTCTTTGTTAGAACGAATGTAAAAGTGCTGGCGATAGTGATCGATGGAATATTCGTGGTCTTTACGACGCGGCATAAACATCTGCGGTGTGCTATTGGCGTTGTCCGCATCCAGCAGCAAAATCTCTGAAGTCGTGGTGCTGCTGAGATGGATCAGGATAAAACGTTCTGAGGTCGTTTTTTCCAGGCTGACGTAGAAAGTATCGTCCTGCTCTTCGTAGACCAACACATCGAGTTGCGGATCGCTGCCCACCACATGCCGATATACCTGATACGGCAGCAACGTTTTCGCATGTTTACGGACGTAATAGACGGTAGAGGAGTCATTCGCCCACTCAAAGTTGCCGGAGGTATTCTCCAGCACTTCGTCAAGCCAACTGTCATTAAGCAGGTTCTTGAAACGAATGTCATATTGACGACGTGACAGAAAATCTTCCGCCACCGCCAAACGCTGGTTATCTGGGCTCACATCCAGCCCGCCTAGCGTGTAAAACTCGTGCCCTTCGGCCCGCTGATTGCCATCAATCAGGGTGCTCCAGGGTTCGCTTGCCGCTTCTGGCTGGCGTACATAGAGCGCGTACTCATTGCCAGGTTCATAACGGGTCTGATAACGGAAACCGCGCTTAACGTAAGGCACGGAGTGCTCTTGCTGCGGGATACGAGCGACCATTTCCTGATACAACGTTTCGCGCAGCTCTTGCTGCGGCTTCAGTTGCGCCTCGGTATAGGCATTTTCTGCCTGCAAATAGCTCAATACCTGAGGATCTGTGCGCTCATCATCACGCAACCAGTAATAGTCATCCACACGCGTATCACCGTGAATGGTGATTGGATAAGGACGTTTCTCTGCCTTGGGAGGTGTCATCATTGCTAAATCATCCGCTTACCTTGATTAAAGCAAGAGTGACACGATCCCCACCAGATTAACAAGCCGCGGGTTTACTGCAGTTCGCGTTTTTTACCTTGAACGTCATTCTCAATGCCCTGCTTGACGTCAACCGGGATTCTCAGCGACTGTGCCAACGCGTCAAGGTAGCTGCGCTCCATAAAGTGATCGACATCAATCACCATGCAACTGAGGTAATACACTTCTAACGCTTCTTCTTCGTTTCGCACGCTTTGCGCGATCAGATCCGGGTTCAGCGGTTGGTCTATAGCCTGTTGTACCCAGCCTTGCGCTTCATCACCCACTTGCAGTTGTTTCAAGCTATGATCGATAGCCTGTTTTTCTTCGTCGTCGATATGACCATCGCTTTTCGCAGCAAACACCAATGCCTGTACTAAACGCTTGGCACGCAAGTCTGCTGGTGTGCTCCGCAAGCCAAACTGCACTTCTTCCTGATGTGTTTCTTTGACTCGCTGTTTGTATTTATCCCACAACACGGCTCCTAATGCCGCACTGCCACCGATAATCAACGCATTTTTACCAAACTTACCGACCATTTTGCGGGAGGATTTATTCGCCAACAAAATACCGACCAAACCACCCAGTGCGGTTGGAGCGAGTAATTTACCCAAGCCTTCTGCACCACCCATCGAGTTGGCTTTGTCACCCAAGATGGATTGAATCTGTTGCATCCAATTATTTTTCATTATCTACCTCTGAACAGGGGGATTCAGGCGAACAGGCATTTACTGGCCTGTTCGCCGAACGATCTTCAGATTAGGGTATTATTTGTCAACAAATGTATGAAAGGTGCAAATTTGTGTCGCAGAACCATTAATCGCCCAGCAAAGCGATGGATTAACACTGGCGAAAGGCGATCACAAACAGTTCATCCAACCCTGGGTAGATGTCTGTGATCACCTGCTTCAGTTCGCCAAGCGTCATGTTCTCTTGCTGGGCATGTGCCTCGGTCAGCGCGCTTAAACGTATTGGCGTGACCGATTGCACTTCAATAAAGCAGAAAAAGACGCCGTCTTCATTGCGGCACACGCGCAACACCTCACCGGGCAAGAAATGGGACTCGCTGGCATCCCGAATGGTGATGGTTTTGCGCCCGGCCAGAATGTCTTGCTCAAAGCGGCTGAAAAAGGTTATTTCACGCGGCATTCCGCTTCCTGGTTCATCATGATGCAACAGCATGCTTATGCCGCCTGCTGCTCTGACTCTGGCGCCGGTTCTGCTTGCAGGATAGCGGCTGGCTTCTCACTTTTGGCCTTCGCCGGTTTTTTTGCTGTCTCCTGCGGCGCGGCACCGCGCAGAATCTGCGCTAGCGCTTCTTTGTTTTCTGCCAGAAAAAAGCTCAACCCTTCACGCTGTTCCTCTTCGAGGGTGATCGGAGCCTGTTGCAGCCATTCACCGAGGCTATCGGCCAGATCCAGCATTTTGTCGTAGGCATCGGCATCTTTCTTGTTAGCGAAAGTCATTTTTTCCTCACCGTTTCTTACTACTACATATTTCACTTCAACAGCCATCTGTTCACTCCTCAAAGGTCGTTATACTGTAATTTTATACAGTATAATATTATATCCAGCAGGAGCGCAAGCGCTCCGCCGTTTATTATTTCAACAGCCGCGCTTTGCAGCTTTTGCCTTTGATTTTGCCCTGTTGCAGCTGCTGCAGCGCCTTGCGTGCGCTGGCCTTACGGATCGCCACATAAGCATGTACCGGGAACATATCGATCTTGCCCACGTCAGCCGCCGTCAACCCGGCATCACCAGTAAGCGCTCCGAGAATATCACCGGGGCGGATTTTCGCCTTACGGCCACCGTCGATACACAACGTGACCATTTCCGCCTCCAGCGAGGCATTCGACGCGCCACTTAACTCCGAAACCGGCACCCAATTGGCGGTTATTTGCAGATAATCTTCGATTGCATGGACGCGTGCCATTTCCTGCGGCGTACACAGGCTGATGGCCAACCCGCTCAAACCGGCACGCCCTGTGCGGCCAATGCGGTGCACGTGCACTTCTGGGTCAAATGCCAACTCGTAGTTCACTACCAGTTCCAGATCCTTGATGTCCAAACCACGAGCCGCGACGTCGGTCGCCACCAACACGCGGCAACTGCGGTTGGCAAAACGCACCAAGACCTGATCGCGGTCGCGCTGTTCCAGGTCACCATGCAGCGCCAATACGCTGATATCGCGCGCCTGCAGTGCTTCACATACGCTCTGGCAATCTCGCTTGGTGTTGCAGAACACCACACAGGAAGAGGGTTGATAATGGCGGATCGCCGCAACCAGCACCGCCGGACGTTGGTCACGCGTGGTTTCATAAAAACGCTGTTCGATGGTGGTGGGTTCTTCACCCTCATCGACTTCTACCTTCAGCGGTTCCCGCTGCACACGGGCGCTAATACGCTCGATACCCGCCGGATAGGTGGCGGAAAACAGCAAGGTCTGGCGCTGCGGTGGCGTATAGCTGATCACATCGTCAATATCATCGGCAAAGCCCATATCCAGCATGCGATCGGCTTCATCCAGCACCAGCACCTTCAAATCGTCCAGCACCAGCGTTTTTTTGCGCAAATGTTCCTGTATGCGGCCCGGTGTTCCTACCACAATGTGCGGCGCATGCACCAATGAATCGAGCTGTGGCCCTACTGGCTGGCCACCGCACAGGGTCAGAATTTTGATGTTTTGCGTAAAGCGTGCCAAGCGGCGCAACTCTTTGCTGACCTGATCGGCCAGTTCACGGGTTGGGCACAGGATCAGCGCCTGGGCTGCCACTTGGGCAACGTTGATTTTGTCCAGCAGGCCGATCCCGAACGCTGCCGTCTTGCCGCTACCGGTTTTCGCTTTGGCACGAACGTCCTGCCCTTTCAGGATAGCGGGCAGCGCTGCGGCCTGTACCGGTGTCATTTCGGCATACCCCAGTTCGTTGAGGTTAGCCAACTGTTCGGCTGGCAGCGGCAGGGAAGAAAAGGAAACTGTGCTCACGGCAATAACTCTTATATAGCAGGTGGAAAGGCGGCGCGGCCCTTGAGCTGGCACCGAATCAGGCGCAGATGATAACAGAGTTAGTGTGGATTCCCGATTTCAGCCACAAAAAAACTGCGGGCCGCAGCAAGTTTAGCGGTCTTGTCACCTCCCCCATCTGCACACGCAATCGTTTTCGTATATAATGCGCGCCTATTATCAGACGGTATTATTCCCATCAGATCCAGGTACGAAACTATGCTAACTATTGGAACCGCCCTGCGCCCCTCTGCCACCCGCGTTATGTTGCTCGGCTCCGGCGAGCTGGGTAAAGAAGTTGCCATTGAATGCCAGCGTTTAGGGCTGGAAGTGATTGCTGTTGATCGGTACAAAGACGCCCCCGCCATGCATGTGGCCCACCGTAGCCATGTGATCAATATGCTGGATGGTCAGGTGCTGAAAGCGCTGATCGAACAGGAGCGCCCTGACTACATCGTGCCGGAAATTGAAGCCATCGCCACCAGTATGCTGGTTGAGCTAGAGCAACAGGGACACCGCGTGGTGCCCTGTGCCGAGGCCACGCGTCTGACCATGAACCGCGAAGGGATCCGCCGCCTGGCAGCCGAAACGTTAGGCTTGCCAACCTCCACCTATCGCTTTGCCGACAGCGAAGCGGGTTTTCGTGCCGCAGTGGCTGAAATTGGCTATCCGTGCATCATCAAACCGGTGATGAGTTCGTCCGGCAAAGGGCAAAGCCTGATCCGCAACGAACAGCAGCTTGCCAGCGCATGGGAATATGCGCAGCAAGGTGGCCGTGCGGGCGGAGGCCGGGTGATTGTGGAAGGATTAGTGAAATTCGATTTCGAGATCACTTTGCTGACCATCAACGCCGTTGATGGTGTACATTTCTGTGCCCCAATCGGCCATCGTCAGGAAGATGGCGACTACCGTGAGTCTTGGCAACCCCAGCAGATGTCTGAGTTAGCCCTAAGCCGGGCGCAGGCGATTGCCAGAAACGTGGTTAATGCGTTGGGCGGTTTGGGCTTATTTGGCGTTGAACTGTTTGTTTGCGGTGACGAGGTTATTTTCAGTGAAGTATCGCCACGCCCCCATGATACCGGCATGGTTACGCTGATCTCGCAGGATCTGTCCGAATTTGCCCTGCATGTGCGTGCTTTCCTGGGGTTGCCGATTGGCAGTATCCGTCAGTTCGGGCCTTCGGCTTCTGCGGTTATCCTGCCGGAATTAAACAGTGCCGATGTGTGCTTCAGCGGTTTGGAACACGCGCTAAACGGCCATAATCAGCTGCGTTTATTCGGCAAACCAGACATTAGCGGCAAACGCCGCCTGGGTGTAGCGCTGGCTACGGCTCCAGACGTTGAACAAGCGGTTGAATTGGCTAAACAGGCCGCTGCTGCGGTGGTAGTGCAAGGTTGATGATCTCCGGGCTCGGCATGCCGAGCCCGTTCAGTATCAGTAATTTTCGTCGTCTTCGGCGTCGTCTTCCAGATATTCGGTTGGTGCTTCCTGCGATTCGTCTTCTTCTTCATCGTCGAACATGGCCGCAACCAGACCCCCTTGATGTTTTTCGCGGATTTCCTGTGCGACACGCGCGATGGCCTCACCACTGCTCATGCCCTGTTCCATCAGTTGATGAATACGTTCAGCAGCTTCCTGCTGCTCTTGATGACTCAGTGACGGCATACCAGCAATCATATGTTTCTCCCCAGTAAATAGGCGCCGATTATACCCATAATACTTCAAGTTGCTTGGGTGTTGGCTGCACCAGCAAGCAGAGTATGGCAAAATGCCCCCTAAAAATTGTCGTTCCTGTCATTCAGGTCTATTGAAGCTGATGAGTGCAATCACCCCAAACCTTAAATCTTTGCCCTATACCCGTGAATCGCTGCTGGAACTGTTTACTCCGTTGGCGCAACAACCCTGGGCCATGTTGTTGCACTCTGGCTTTGCCGATCACCCCCATAATCGCTTCGATATTCTGGTTGCTGAACCGCGCGTCACTCTGACCACCCGTGGGCTAAATACCGAAATTTGCCAGGCTGCCGAAAGCTCTCACTCAGCGGAAGATCCGTTCCTGCTGCTGCAACAGCAGTTGGATGCGTTACGCCTGCACCCAGAGCCAAACCCGGCTTTACCCTTTCAGGGCGGTGCGTTAGGTCTGTTCGGTTACGACTTAGGGCGGCGCGTAGAAACCCTGCCGCAGTTGGCGCAGGCAGACATTGCGCTGCCGGATATGGCAATCGGTATTTATGACTGGGCATTGATTGCCGATCATCAGCAACAGACGCTGACGTTACTCAGCTATGGCGATGTTGAACAACGCTGGCGCTGGCTTAGCCAGCAACAGACGCCATCCTGCCCGCCTTTTACCCTGACCAGCAACTGGCAGGCGAATATGACGCGCCAGCAATACGGTGAAAAATTTCACCGTATTCAGGAGTATCTGCACAGCGGCGATTGTTACCAAATCAACCTGGCACAACGCTTTTCTGCCCCGTATCAAGGGGATGAATGGCAGGCTTTCCGCCAGTTGAGCGCCAGCAACCGCGCTCCGTTCTCTGCTTTTCTGCGGTTGCCGCAAAACAGCGTGTTGAGCGTTTCACCAGAACGTTTCCTGTGGCTGGAAAACCAGCAGATTCAAACCCGGCCAATCAAAGGCACTCTGCCACGTTTGAGCAACGCAGCGGAAGATGCCGCACAGGCGCAGAGGTTGGCTCATTCAGAGAAAGATCGTGCAGAGAATCTGATGATTGTCGATCTGCTGCGTAATGATATTGGCCGTGTGGCACAACCAGGCAGTGTGCGCGTACCGGAACTGTTCGTCGTGGAGCCTTTTCCAGCGGTGCATCACCTGGTCAGTACCATCACTGCGGAGCTCTCTGACACCACGCCAGCCACTGAACTGCTGCGAGCCTGTTTCCCCGGCGGTTCCATTACTGGAGCCCCCAAAGTGCGCGCTATGGCGATCATTGAAGAACTGGAACCCCAGCGGCGTAATGCCTATTGTGGCAGCATTGGCTATATCAGCACCTGTGGCACCATGGATACCAATATCACCATCCGAACGCTGCTCACCGAAGATGGCCGTATCTATTGTTCCGCAGGCGGTGGTATCGTTGCCGACAGCCAAGAACAGGCGGAATATCGGGAAACCTTTGATAAAGTGGGCCGCATCTTGCCGCAGTTGGGGGAGTTTACCGTTTCGTGAAATATCAGGACCCTTCGGCACCACTGGCCGCTTTTATCAGCCGTTTTCAACTGCAATTGCCGCAGGCAACGCAGGTGTCTCACAATGTGCGGCCAGCGGCAGTACTAATCCCGATAATCAACCGCCCGGAACCCACCCTGTTGCTGACCCGCAGGGCCGACTCACTGCGTAAACACGCAGGCCAGGTCGCTTTCCCCGGTGGTAAAGCCGATGCCGAAGACGGTTCGTCGATCGCCACGGCTTTGCGTGAAGCGCAGGAAGAGGTGGCGATCCCTACGCAGGCAGTACATGTGCTGGGGCAACTGGCTCCGCTCGACAGCAACACCGGTTTCCAGGTCACGCCAGTGGTTGGCCTGCTGCCACCCGATATTGAATTCTATGCCAATGCCGAAGAAGTGGCGGAAGTGTTTGAAATGCCGCTGCATGAGGCGCTAACGTTGTCACGCTATTATCCGCTGGATATTCACCGCAACGGCCATTCGCACCGGCTGTATCTTTCCTGGTATCAAAGCCAGTTTGTCTGGGGGCTGACCGCAGCCATCATCCGCCGCCTGGCGCAGCAAGTAAGCATTTAAAGCCGCTGATTTCCGTGATCTCTGGCACATTATTGTGCTTACCTGTTAGAACTTTCACACATAAAGCGATCACTATCACTTCACACCGGTTTTTTTTCAACTACTGTTCAACGCATCTATCTTTTAAAAAAACCGTAAATACTCTCTTAAACCTTATGAAATACCTGTAAAATAAAAGTGCTTGGCACAAATCACTATCAATAAGTGATTTAAAAGCACCGAGCAGCCCAGGCTGTCGCAGCCATAACAATATGCCTCTTTAAGGAGTTTTAGCGTGATTAGCGTTTTCGACATGTTTAAGATCGGCATCGGCCCGTCCAGCTCTCATACGGTTGGCCCAATGAAAGCCGGCAAACAGTTTGTCGACGATCTGGTAAGTAAAGGCCTGATGCCTTCAATCACGCGTGTGGCCGTGGATGTTTACGGCTCACTCTCATTAACGGGTAAAGGTCACCACACCGATGTCGCCATCATTCTCGGTCTGGCGGGCAATCTGCCCGCGACGGTCGATATTGACAGCATTCCTGGTTTTATTCGTGACGTTGAACAACGTCAGCGCCTCATGCTGGCCAGCGGCCTGCATGAAGTGGATTTCCCGCGTGACGGTGGCATGGTATTCCGCAGTGATAATCTTCCGTTGCACGAAAACGGTATGCAGATCCACGCGTTTGCCGGAGACCAGCAGGTTTACAGCAACACCTATTACTCCCTTGGCGGTGGGTTCATCGTTGACGAAGAGCACTTCGGTAAAGCCGACAGCAACCAGGTCAGCGTCCCCTATCCGTTCCATTCAGCCAGTGAAATGCTCGAACATTGCCGCAATACTGGCCTTTCGCTGTCTGGCCTGGTGATGCAAAACGAACTGGCGCTGCACAGCCAGCAAGAGATCGAAAGCTATTTTGGCAACGTCTGGCAAACCATGCGTACCTGTATCGATCGTGGTTTGAATACCGAAGGGGTGCTGCCGGGGCCACTGCGCGTGCCGCGCCGTGCTTCGGCGCTGCGTCGTATGTTGGTTTCTTCAGACAAGCTATCTAACGACCCGATGAATGTGATCGATTGGGTGAACATGTTTGCGCTGGCAGTAAATGAAGAAAATGCCGCAGGTGGCCGAGTGGTCACTGCACCTACCAACGGTGCCTGTGGCATCGTGCCAGCGGTGCTGGCTTACTACGATCACTTTATCGCTTCCGTCAGCCCGGACATTTACATCCGTTATTTTATGTCCACCGGAGCCATCGGCGCGCTGTATAAAATGAATGCCTCTATTTCAGGAGCCGAAGTCGGTTGCCAGGGCGAAGTGGGTGTCGCCTGTTCGATGGCCGCCGCAGGCCTGGCCGAACTGTTGGGCGGCAGCCCGGAACAGGTGTGCATTGCCGCAGAAATCGGCATGGAGCATAACCTGGGGCTGACCTGCGATCCGGTCGCTGGTCAGGTTCAGGTGCCTTGCATTGAGCGCAACGCTATCGCTGCGGTGAAAGCCATCAACTCGGCGCGTATGGCACTGCGCCGCACCAGTGAGCCCCGCGTTTCGCTGGATAAAGTCATCGAAACCATGTACGAAACCGGCAAAGACATGAACGCCAAATACCGCGAAACCTCTCGCGGTGGTTTGGCGATTAAAGTTCAGTGTGATTAATCGCGGTAGCCTGTAGAGCAACAAGCCGGAGGAGCCCTCCGGCTTGAACCATGATTGCTATTATTCGTGGAGCGGCTTCACTTTGGTAATACCGACTAGCTCAATGCGATAGTCAGACACTTCAAGGATTTCGAAGCGCAGCGCGTTCAATTCCACTACCTCCCCAACTTTCGGCATCTGGCCGTAATGAGAAAGCAGGAACCCCGCCAACGAAGCATAGTCCTCAGTCGGGCTGACCAGATCGTCGCAGTCCAACGACTGTTCCAGCGAGTGTAAATCTGCCCCGCCTTTTACCAGCCAGCGCTCACCTTCTGCGATAATGTCCGGTGTTTCGTCCTCATCCGGGAACTCCCCAGCAATCGCTTCCAGCACGTCTAACGGCGTCACCAACCCCTGAACCACACCAAACTCGTTGGTCACGACCACCAGGCGGCCTTTGGCACGGCGCAACACCGCCAGCAGTTTGATCACATCCATGGTTTCCGGCACCACCATCGGCGGGGTGCGGGCAGCAAACTCTGCGATATCCACGCCCTGATCCAGCGCGACCAGCAAGTCTTTGGCGCGCACAACGCCAATGATTTCGTCCAGTTCGTCACGGCACACCGGGAACAGGCTATGCGGAGTATCCAACAGTTGCTCACGCACTTCTTCACGGGAACGTTCGCAGTCCACCCAGGAGATTTCGGTACGCGGCGTCATGACACTGCGCAAAGTACGCGAAGCCAGCGTCAGTACCCCGCTGATCATATAGCGTTCTTCTTCGGCAAAGGTCTGGTTCACTTTGCGCGTTGCCGTCTCGTCCGGTTGCTGCTGCGTCCGCTCCTGCCCCATCAAGCGCATAATGGTTTCCGCCGTGCGTTCACGCATCGGGCGGCGCGCCTCATGCTTGATAAAGTTGCGGCGTGCGATTTGGTTGAACAGTTCGATCAGGATCGAGAAGCCAATCGCGGCATACAGATAACCTTTCGGTATATGCAGACCGAAACCTTCAGCAATCAGGCTCAGGCCAATCATCAGCAGGAAGCTCAGACAGAGCACCACGATGGTTGGATGGGCGTTCACGAAGCTGGTTAACGGTTTTGACGCCAGCAGCATTACGGCCATGGCGATCACCACTGCCGCCATCATGACCGGCAGATCGTTCACCATCCCCACGGCGGTAATCACCGCATCGAGCGAGAACACGGCATCAAGAATAACGATCTGTACCACTACCACCCAGAATTTGGCATAACCCCGGTTGAGGTTGCCTTGATGGCTATGTCCTTCCAACCGCTCATGCAACTCCATAGTGGCTTTGAACAGCAGGAAGACCCCACCAAACAGCAAGATCAGGTCACGGCCAGAGAAACTGAATTCGCCCAGGCTGAAAAGCGGTGTAGTCAGCGTCACCATCCACGAAATAACCGACAATAGGCCAAGGCGCATCACCAATGCCAGCGACAGGCCAAGTACGCGGGCCTTATCTCGCTGCTTGGGCGGCAGTTTGTCGGCCAGAATGGCAATAAACACCAGGTTGTCGATACCCAGTACAATTTCCAGTACCACCAACGTCATTAACCCTGCCCAAATGGAGGGGTCCATTAATATTTCCATATCAGACTCCAGAAGAAAGACAGGTGTGTTGAGCGGTGCTCAAGCGTGACGAAGCCTGCGCAGAGGCGGCGCAAACAGAAACAACGGTGGAATTGAGTTGCAGTACCGGGAAACAGCCGATGGGCTGGGTGATATCAATAACGCCAGCAGGTGGCGGGTGGATCGTTGAAAAACAGTAACTTCGGTGACAGTCCATAGGGAGGGCTGAGGCCCTTCACTCCTTAGTAATAAAACAAGCGAGCACTCTAGCAGGAAATTTTTCTGTGGAAAAGTGGCTTCTTTTACTTGGCACCTTATTCTGAAATCTATTCCCAAGTAACGTGAAGTATGGCGGGCATAATCCTTTAAAAAAACGCTAATGGCAGTTCGATCGACCAATAACAGAGCGGTATCACATAATTTATTTTTTCACTCACTAAAATAAATCTGTCGCTCATCAGAACCCAGTGCGCAGGTTGATGAAACTGCGCGGGAAGTCAAGAGCAAGCCCCTTTTAAACCACAGGAATCTACTGCCAGGATGGTAACGAGAAAGGTACAAGCTGTACCTTAAGTTCAACGAGGAGGTAGCGAGTGGCAATAGCTATTATCATCGGTACACACGGGACTGCGGCGGAACAATTGCTGAAAACCACAGAAATGCTATTGGGCGAGCAGGGTAACGTCGCTTATATAGATTTTGTCCCCGGTGAGAACGCCGAAACGCTAATTGAAAAGTACAATCAGAAAATCAGTGAACTCGACACCAGCAATGGCGTTCTGTTTCTGGTCGATACCTGGGGCGGCAGCCCGTTTAATGCGGCCAGCCGCATTGCTGTTGATAAAGAGCGCTATGAAGTGATCACCGGAGTGAATATTCCGATGCTGGTCGAAACCTTTATGGCACGTGACGATAACCCGAGCTTTGACGAGTTGGTCGCACTGTCGTTGGAAACCGGTCGTGAAGGCATTAAGGCGCTGAAAAAACCGGTAGCAGAATCCCCTGAGCCCGCCGTTCCCCCTCCCATAAAAACCGCCGCTCCGCAAGCCCTGCTCGGTGCCGGTGATCGCATGAAAATTGGCTTGGCACGCATTGACGATCGCTTGATTCATGGCCAGGTTGCGACCCGTTGGACCAAGGAGACCAACGTCAGCCGCATCATTGTCGTCAGTGACGAAGTCGCCGCCGATCACGTGCGCAAGACCCTGCTGACGCAGGTGGCTCCGCCGGGCGTGACTGCGCACGTTGTCGACGTGGCGAAAGCGATTCGCGTCTGGAATAACCCGAAATACGCCGGTGAACGTATCATGTTGCTGTTCACCAACCCCACCGATGTCTGGCGTCTGGTGGAGGGAGGCGTAGAGATAAAATCGGTCAATATCGGCGGTATGGCGTTTCGTCAGGGGAAAACCCAGGTGAATAACGCGGTGTCCGTCGATGCAAAGGACATCGAGGCGTTTAATAAACTGAACCAGCACGGTATTGAACTGGAGGTGCGTAAGGTCTCTTCCGACACCCGGTTAAAAATGATGGATCTGATTAACAAACTCAATTAATGGCCTGTGCCATTGATTATTTTATCTCGTGTTTTCTTGGTTAGAGGAGAAGTGCAATGGAGATTACCACTCTTCAGATTGTGCTGATATTTATCGTTGCCTGTATTGCCGGGATGGGTTCCGTGCTGGATGAATTCCAGTTCCACCGCCCATTAGTCGCTTGTACGCTGGTTGGCTTTGTACTTGGTGACATGAAAACCGGCATCATCATCGGCGGTACGCTGGAGATGATTGCGTTGGGCTGGATGAATATCGGGGCCGCAGTAGCACCTGATGCGGCATTGGCATCCATCATTTCCACCATTCTGGTTATCGCCGGTGGGCAAAACATCGGGGCCGGTATCGCGCTGGCTATTCCGCTGGCAGCGGCTGGCCAAGTGTTGACGATTATCGTCCGTACCTTGACCGTCGCCTTCCAGCACGCAGCAGACAGCGCAGCAGAACGTGGCAGCCTGCGCGGCATCACGTTTATCCATATCTCTGCCCTGCTGTTACAGGCCATGCGTATCGCTATCCCGGCGGTAATCGTGGCGTTCTCGGTTGGCACGGCAGGCGTTCACGCCTTGCTTAACTCGATCCCGGAAGTGGTCACCAGCGGTTTGAACATCGCCGGAGGCATGATCGTGGTGGTCGGTTACGCGATGGTGATCAACATGATGCGTGCTGGTTACCTGATGCCATTCTTCTACCTGGGCTTCGTTACCGCCGCTTTCACCAATTTCAACCTGGTGGCGCTTGGCGTGATTGGCGTGGTGATGGCCGTGCTTTATATCCAGCTCAGCCCTAAATACAACAAGTCTCAGGTGGTTCAAACTGGCCCAGCCAGTGCCAACGATCTCGATAACGAACTGGACTAGGAATAGGTGAAAGCAATGGTTGATACAACAACACAAAAGAAACTGACACCTGCCGATATTCGGGGCGTATTCGTCCGTTCGAACCTGTTCCAGGGGTCATGGAACTTCGAACGTATGCAGGCGCTGGGGTTTTGTTTCTCGATGGTGCCGGTGATCCGTCGCCTGTACCCGGAAAATAATGACGAACGCAAGCAGGCGATCAAACGCCATCTTGAGTTCTTCAACACGCAGCCGTTTGTTGCCGCCCCCGTGCTCGGCGTGACCATGGCAATGGAAGAACAACGCGCCAACGGTGCGCCAATTGATGATGCAGCGATTAACGGTATCAAAGTGGGCCTGATGGGGCCGCTGGCGGGCGTAGGTGATCCGATCTTCTGGGGGACCGTGCGCCCAGTATTCGCTGCGCTGGGAGCGGGGATCGCCATGAGCGGCAGCCTGCTCGGCCCGATCCTGTTCTTCGTGCTGTTTAATCTGGTGCGCCTGCTGACGCGTTATTACGGTGTGGCCTACGGCTATCGCAAAGGGGTCGATATCGTTAACGATATGGGCGGTGGTTTCCTGCAGAAACTGACGGAAGGAGCGTCCATTCTCGGCCTGTTTGTCATGGGGGCCTTGGTGAACAAGTGGACGCACGTCAATATTCCTTTAGTGGTCTCAAAAATCACCGACCAGACCGGGCAAACCAAAATCACCACGGTACAAACCATCCTCGATCAGTTGATGCCAGGCCTGGTACCGCTGCTGCTGACCTTTGGCTGCATGTGGCTGTTGCGCAAAAAGGTCAATGCGCTGTGGATCATTATCGGTTTCTTCGCCATCGGTATTTTCGGCTACTGGATCGGGTTGTTAGGGCTATAATCGCGTTAACCACCGGGGGCACTCACCCCCGGTTTTTTATTGAGGGAGCAGTGAGATGTCGCTGACCGATGGTGTATTACTGATTTTTATTGCCCTGATGCTGCTGTATGCGCTGTACGACGAATTCGGCATGGAGCTGCGGAAAGGCAAAACCCTGCTAAAAGTTCGGCTAAGGCGCAGTAACCGGCTTGATTGCCTGATTTTTGTCGGTCTGCTCACCATCCTGATTTACCGCAATATCACCACGCAGGGCACGTTATTTACCACGTACCTGCTCATTTCGTTAGCCTTGATCGCCGTCTATATGGCTTATATTCGCTGGCCTAAGATGTTGTTTAAACCGCAAGGTTTCTTTTATGCCAATGCCTTTATTGAATATCCGCGTATTAAGGCAATGAATTTATCTGAAGACGGCATTTTGGTTATTGATTTAGAGCAGCGCAGATTATTGATTCAAGTCACTCAATTAGATGACCTGGAGAAAATTTATCATTTTTTTGTTGAAAATCAGTAACAAAAAAATCTCTTCCTTTTATCAGCCGCACTAATGAATAATTTATCAGCCCCCTTTTGATTCGCGGCTGATACCCTAAATAATTCGAGTTGCAGAAATGTTGGCCACATTTACCTCAAGTGAAAACCGTTCTCAATGCCATTAAAATAGAACCTTCATTTAAAGGTTGTCTCCGCTAAAAATATTATGGTAAGGTTGCGCCGTCATTGGGGAGTAGCCGGTTTCTGAGGATTAAATAATCAGAAACGCCCGTATCAACATACTCGTTTCGCAACTCGAAACGTGGTGCGGGCAGCCGAACAGGTTGGCGAGACCATAGGCACGTAACTCCGTCGTATGGTTGGGGGTGGGTTACGTGCATATGGAGCCACCCGGCCGAGGTTATTCAACATGAACTTGTCAGCAACCCTCATTCTCGCATTCGCTATGTCTATGGACGCATTTGCCGCTTCGATCGGTAAAGGCGCCGCTCTGTATAAACCACGCTTTCGTGAAGCACTGCGCACTGGCCTGATCTTTGGCGTCGTTGAAGCCATTACACCGTTAATCGGCTGGGCTCTCGGGCTGTTTGCCAGCCAGTATATTATCGAATGGGATCACTGGGTGGCCTTCGGTCTGCTGTTTATTTTGGGCGCGCGGATGATCATGGAAGGCATCAAGAATGCGCCGCTCGAAGAACAGAAAGTAAAACGTCACGGATTCTGGGTGTTAGTCGTTACCGCTATTGCCACCAGCCTGGACGCAATGGCCATCGGCGTCGGTCTGGCCTTCCTGCAGGTCAACATCGTTCATACTGCAATGGCGATTGGTTGTGCCACCATGATTATGGCAACGTTGGGGATGATGATTGGCCGCTATATCGGCCCTCTGTTGGGTAAACGTGCTGAAATTCTTGGCGGGGTGGTGCTGATCGGGATTGGGGTAAATATTCTGCTTGAGCACCTGGGTTATCTTGCCTGACATCCTCTGAAAGTGAAAAACCTGCAGCAGCAGGTTTGAGGGGGATGACAACATGTTTTTTAGCCCGAGATACCCGGGCCTAGCGCACCGAGGGGCGCTCCGGCGGCTTACGCCGCTACGACCCCTTCGGCACGCTCTCCCTAATATCTAACTTTATCAGCCGTCTGAAACCAGCAGCAGCAGGTTTTCAGTGCCCGTTGGAACGGCGATACAGGCGAATGGCAAAGTCTGTTTCACAAGCAAAATCGGTGGTTGCTGCCAGTGCTTGCTGCACCTGTGGCGAAGCGCGCCAGGCGAATGGCGTCATCTGCAACAGATTGGCCGCCTGCTCACCGGGCAGCATCATCGGATAAGCCAACGATTCGATGATTTCGCAGCTAAAGCCGTCAAGCTGCTCGTCGTTTTCCGCATGTAACTGAACATCCTGATAAACCTGCTGCTTTAGCTGATAAAGATGACGTGGCCCTGGGGAAACGGTCACCACTATCCCCCCTGGCTTCACTACCCGTGCCAACTCCTGCGCCTTGCAGGGCGCATAAATGCGCAATACGGCGTCAAGCGAGGCATCAGCAAAAGGCAAACGATGGCTGGAGGCAACACAGAATGACACTGCCGGATAACGTTTAGCGGCAGAACGGATCGCCACCTTGGCCACATCCAGGCCATACACTGCTGCCATCCTGCGTTTTTGCGCTAATTGCGCCGCCACCGCCGCAGTGTAATAACCTTCCCCGCAACCGATATCCAACAACGCCTCAGCCTCATCCGGCAATGCCGTGTCTAACAGCTCTGCAACCCGCTGTTGCAATGGCTGATAATATCCGCCATCCAAAAATACACGGCGTGCCTGCATCATTTCGGCACTATCGCCCGGCTGCTTTGAGCGTTTATGCTGCACCGGCATCAAATTGACATAACCTTCTTTGGCGCAGTCGAACTGGTGATTGTTTTCACAACGCCATTGCTGGCTGGCATGATTGAGAGGCTGATGGCACAACGGGCATTGATAGAACATGACATGAATTCCAGAGAGATACGGCGCGGCTAGTCTAAAGAAGGGCTCTGTGCGATGCAAGGCGCATACTCCCTGTTGCCGCTAGCCAGCAACCAGAAAAGCTGGTTACACTGAAGCCTGTCATCAGTTGCAGGTAAAAAACATTCTATGACCGATTACTCCCCGCTCCTCAGTGCCGTTCCCGGTATCAAACATGGCTTTGGCAACAAAAGCGCCCTGCTGCCGGAACCGCTATTGCCGTATCGCGCCACGTTACCAGAAAAAAAACAGGTTCACGGTACACGTATTGTTGAGATCCATCACCCCACCCAAGTGTGCGGTGAAGCCGATGGTTTCTTTACTCGTGAACCAGGTATTTTAATCAGCGTATTGACCGCTGATTGCCTGCCAGTGATCTTCAGCCGAAACGACGGCAGCGCTGTTGCTGCAGTTCACGCGGGTTGGCGCGGATTAATGGATGGCATTCTTCAACAGATGGCGCAACACATCAGCCGTGATGACAGCACCGCCCACTGGGTTGCATCCATTGGGCCCGCTGCGGGGCCATGCTGCTATGAGGTCAATGAAGAGTTGGTTGCGCGCTTTCAGCAGGCTTTGCCTCTGCCACCCGAGTTAATCAGCCCACGCTACCGACATCTGGATTTAGCCACTATCGCTGAAAACCAGCTTCGGAGCCTGGGATTTGCTGCGGTTGACCGCGCAGGCAGTTGCACTATCTGCACGCTGAACAGTTCCCCACAGCTGCCACAGCGCTTTAAATACACCAGTTATCGCCGTAACTGCCACCGCCGGGCGCAGGACCCTAGCCATCCAGATATCAAGGGGCGCAATCAGTACTCCGGCATTATTATCACTGGTTGACGCTGAGCAAACCGCAGAAACGAAAAAACCCGCACAAAGGCGGGTTTTTTGTACAGCTGACGCTGTATTAGATAGCAGTAACGTTCACTGCAGATGGACCTTTCTGGCCATCTTGGATTTCGAACTCAACGTTCTGGCCTTCTGCCAGAGTTTTGAAGCCATTACCCTGGATTGCAGAGAAGTGTACGAACACATCTTTGCTGCCGTCAGCAGGAGTGATGAAACCAAAACCTTTAGACTCGTTGAACCACTTAACTTGACCTTTAATCTTTGCCATCTTGAGTATTTCCTTTGGATTGTTTAAACCGCCCGGAGGCGTTACATAGACAAACTAGAGTCGTTACTGCTTGAGGCACTAAGATAAGGATCGGCAGAGAAGCGGTATTCAACGCTAACGTTTTTACTCAGAACTTCTTTACTGAAAATGCCACACATATACAGAACTGTACCTCGTTTTACCCAGATGCGTTATCACATACTCTGGAAACGATGGCAAGCCATTTTTAATCACTGATCGACCTGTCGCACATATTTGAAACGGTCAACCGCATGCATAGCCTAAATACGTTAAAAGATGTTGAAGCCCTGGCTATTTTCTGCTTTATCCGCATGCGGTTCTGAACTCCGCATGCCGCCTGAGTTTTAACAATTCTTTCAACCTGGTGACAAAGGTTTTTGACAACAAATAAGCCTTCACGCACGGTAAAGCATAAAATTTTTTGAATCTTTATGGAATTTTATATGCAAGTTTTGAATATCGATGAACAGGGGACGAAACGGCTCATCAATTCGGATTTTTGCTACCAAGCCAGCCACAGCAGGAAGACATCGTCCTGTTTGGCAAAAAAGGCGAACGCCTCAGCCGTTTTATGCGATGGAAAACCACAGCCCATAGGTGCATAAACATGCCACACAGGGAATTATGCACCAATAAAGTGCAACGTGGCGAAATACTCCCGGCCTTCAACCCGTGGATATTCCGCGTAAAACGAACCAATAGAAAATAAATAGCAAATACTTTCTCTAATATCTCAATGTTTATTTAAACCCCCGCTCTAAGAGAATACGCAGATGAATTTCAGCGCCGCCACTGGCTCGGTGTTATGCGCATTTCTACCGCGACCAATCTCATTCACTGCCTAAAACCGATCACACCAAAACCCACGCCCCTGAAAAAATCCAGCCTTACTCACACAGAACTCACATCAAGATCAATACGCTCGCCAATCTTTAATGGATGAAAACGATGATCCTCAATACCCGCGGCTCCTAATGCCTGGTTTAATTGCTGCGGTGGCTCATCTAATGACTCGTCGGCCAACTCAAAAACCCCCCAATGCATTGGAATCACGCGCGGTGAGTTTAATTGCTGATACAGCATTACCGCTTGTTGGGGATCCATATGCTGTTCCTGCATGAACCATCTTGGTGCATACGCGCCAATCGGCAACGCCGCGAGGTCAAATGGCCCCAGACGAGTACCGATCTCAACCAGTTTCTCTGTGTAACCCGTGTCACCCGTGAAATAAAATCGTAGTGCGGGATGATGGATCGCCCATCCACACCACAGTGAACGATTGCGATCCCAAGGAGTACGCATGCTCCAATGGCGTGCTGGCGTTGCATGAAACGTCAAATCATCCAACGCCAGGCTTTCCCACCAATCCAGTTCGACGACGCGTTTGGCCGGATAATGGCTAAACCAATTTTTTAGCCCTAGCGGCACAATGAACGTGATTTGGCGAAAGCGCTTGGTCAGTTCCCTGATAGTACGCCGATCCAGATGATCGTAATGATTGTGGGAGATTAGCACCACATCTACCGCAGGCAGTTGCTGCACCGTTAACGGAGACGGAGTTTTACGCTGCGGGCCATAAAAACTCAGCGGCGAAGCTCGAGGGGACAAAACCGGATCGATCAGGATATAGCGCCCCCCTAACCGCAACAAAAGCGAAGCGTGCCCTAACCACCACACGCTGTCCTGCTCACCGCTGAGATCGGCGGCTTGCCACCAGTCTTGGATGAACTGCTCATAACCCGCCTGCGGTGGCTTGGGTAAGCCAAGCTTTTTGCGTTCATCCTGCCAACGTCTCAAATCGCCTTTCTTGTGCAACGTCGGTTCAGGGTTACAGAATCCCTGCGGCGTATGGTGCGCTTTATTCGCATCGTAATAGCGATTAGTGATCTTCATTCCCCTACCTCTCCCTGCCCCAAGTAATACAAGATAGCCCGCCTGGGGCTTATCACCAGTATGATAAACATCTGGCTTTTTTGCCTATCCTATTGGCAGATAAATTGATTTATCAGGGCTAAAAAGAAGAGTGATGCAAAAATCGGATTCAAGCCAACGTAGCTTGCGTCTGCTGGCTTAGCAGAAAACAGATCATCGCGGCCCGCAATGGGCTGCTGCTTCCGGCCTGCCATACGCCGCCTTGGGTGGTGATACTGGCTTGCCACTGTGGATTACTGTCTTGGCTGAGAGCATTGAGACTGATTTTGTGGGCACAGATAATCGGCCACGCATCTGCAGGGTTCTTGCAATAGTCTTTACCTTTTACACCACCGTAAGGGTACCATTTTTCTGGACTTTCCCCGGTGATTAACGCGATGCTGCGGTTTACTTCGGCGTCACTTTCTTCATACCATTTAATCATTAGCTGTCTCTCTGTTTCGTAAGGTCAAGACGACATTACGATACCGGTACGACAGATTTATGACAGCCAACACGCTTTCGCTTCTTATTTGAGGAGACACCCCATCATGCTAAGTGGCTTTAACCACCTGACGCTCGCCGTTAGCGATCTTGATCGCAGCTTTGCTTTTTATACCGACACGCTGGGTTTTAGCCCCAAAGCCCGCTGGTCACGCGGGGCCTATCTGACACTGGGTGACCTGTGGTTATGCCTGGCGCTGGATAACACTCGCAGTGAACAGCCCCACCACGACTACACGCATTACGCTTTCAGCATAGCGCCTGAGAATTTTGCTACCTTCGTTGCGCGTTTACGGGCCAGTGGTGTAAAGGAGTGGAAAGATAACCACAGCGAAGGAGAATCACTGTATTTCCTCGATCCCGACCAGCACGCCCTGGAGATTCACTGCGGAGATCTGGCCAGCCGTTTAGCAGCCTGTAGGGAGAAGCCCTATTCAGATATGGTATTTTACTGAAGGTAAGAATGCGGCTCGATTAAAACTGCAAGGTAACAACCGCCGCAGTGCGGCGGTTCACAGGTTACTCGCGGTTGAATTTCATCTCAATCAGTGCGATCGCTTTTTCAATCGCCCGCTTAGTGATGGGATCGGCCCCGGCAGGATGAGTAGAGAAATCAATATTTTTCAGTTGACTAGCCATCTTGTCCCGTACTTCTGTCGGCGCAATAACGTCGATCACATCCAGGATTTGTTTGATAACCAGTTGGCAGGCAACCAGATCAGAAACCAGTTCCTGATCGTTGCTCAGCATGTCAGACATAATACCTTCCTTCTTGATTCAGACGCCGCATCATACAGCATGCCAGTCATTCAATAAAACGCTCCAAGCGATGGCGTAACTGGCTGTTCTCTCTGCGTAATTGCTCGATCTCCTGCAGCAACGTCAACGCGACCGCAATGCCGGGCCAATCCAAAGCCAATTCACGCTGCAAACGCCGGGCACGATTAAATACGGCCAATGCTCCATCGTCGAATACCCAATCCGCGGCTTCTGGATTGCTCGGCTCAATAACGCCTAGCCCGACCACCTCGCTCAATTCAGCTTCGGTCACCCCCGTATGCAGGCAAAACTCAGTCACGGTAAAGGTTATCTGTAACTTGGCCATTATGCTTTTCTCCATACAGTGCGGGGATCAAAGGCGGTATTCGCCTCGGCCAGCTGTTGCCAGAGTGCCGCCTGCTTTTCATCCGGTTTGGCTGGCATCACAATCTTGATTACCGCATACAGGTTGCCGGTTTCCTTTTTGCTGACCAGACCTTTACCCTTCAACCGCAGGCGCTGACCCGCCTGACTGCCCGCCGGGATAGTCAGCAGAATGTTATCCGACAGCGTAGGCAACGAGATTTTAGTCCCCAACGCAGCCTCCCAAGGGGCCAGAGGAACCACAATCTCCAGATCGTGCCCGATCACCTCAAACAAAGGGTGAGGAGCAAGTTTAATGATGAGATAGAGATCGCCATTCGCCCCCCCATCCGTCCCAGGAACGCCTTGTCCTTTTACACGAATGCGTTCCCCCTCACCCACTCCTGCAGGGATTTTCACATTGAGGGTTTTGGGGATTTCTTTTTCGACCAGACCAAAAATGTTATAGACCGGCACCGTATAACTCAGGGAACGCGTCTGTTCACTCAGGGTTTCTTCCAGGAACATTGCTACGCTGAGTTCCAGATCCTGCCCGCGAGCCGCATGCCGTGGCTGCCGCCCTTGCGCACCGCGACCAAACATCGAGCTGAAGATATCGGCGAAGTCCTCAGCATTACCCTGCTCGGTATACTGCGTCTGCCGACCAAAATCAGGATTGTTACGCTGCTGGAGCAATTGATCGTACTGCGCACGACGTTCACTGTCCTTGAGCACCTCATAGGCTTCAGCAACGTCTTTAAAACGGGCCTCGGCGTCTTTTTCAGTGCTGACGTCCGGGTGAAACTTCCGCGCCAAACGGCGGTAAGCGGTCTTGATTGCTTTTATGTCATCGCTAGGTTTAACCCCTAAGATGGCATAGTAGTCCTTGATTTCCATAACGTTATGTTCTCATTTTTTTATAGGTGGCCGGGCTGACGACAACGAAACTTAACGCGGTGATTTAACATTGAGGCGGGTAGCAGGATGATGACAGGCTTCCTTAGCGGGAACCTGTCATCATTGAGTTGCGTTAATATCGATGGGTGAGTTGGTTAACTGATTTCACTGGTCTTCACCTCCCATACCTTCCGCATTGTTTACTATCATGACTGGCGCGACCATAAAGGCAGCAACGCCTACGATGACTAAAAGAGTAATAATCACTGTTATTAACATGCGATCACCCCATCAACATGACGTTGTTACGGTTAACTCTCTGCTTAGGTTAATGGCCTCTCGGGCCTGGACCACTTGGATTCATCGTTGCGGTCAATTTCAGATTAGCTGGTTTCTCCGGATGATGACAAGCCATCCGGAAAAGCTTTTTTATTTATCTGTGTAACGAGGAAGGATCAGACGGCTTCAGGCCGGATATTTGCTAGCAGTGTTCCACAGGCTTGATTTTTACCGTTTCTTTTCGCCTGATATAGCTGTGCGTCCGCCTGTAGCAGGAAGTCAGCCAGTTCGCCAGTGCTCTCGGCACTGCGGCAACAGACACCCAGACTGATACTGACAAAAGGCGAGACCGAAGAGTCCGCATGAGGGATTTTCTGCTCGATAAGCAACGATCTTATCGATTCTGCCACCGCCATAGCCCCATTTAATTCAGTATTGGGCAACAGGCAGGCAAACTCCTCACCGCCATAGCGAGCAACCAGATCGGTAGCACGCTTCAAGCCATGGCGAATGGTTTTCGCTACGCGGCGTAAACAGTCATCACCAGCCAAATGACCATACAGATCGTTATATTTCTTAAAGAAATCGACATCAATAATAATCAGGCTGATCGGTGTCTGGTGACGATGGGCCAACTTCCACTCCTGGCTCAGCCGCTCATCAAAATAGCGCCGATTATGCACCTCGGTTAACCCATCCAGATAGACCAACTGACGTAACAGATCGGATTGTGCCTTTAACAACAGGTGGGTGCGCACCCGTGCTCTGACCGTGTTCCGGTTGATCGGCTTGCTGATAAAATCCACTGCACCTTCATTAAAACAGCGGGTTTCCGTCTCTTCATCAATATGGGCAGTCACAAAGATAATCGGGATATCCTTGGTTTCAGGTAAACTCTTGAGCTGAGCACAAACCTCATAACCACTGATGTCCGGCATTTCAATATCCAGCAAAATCAGATCCGGCTTTTGCTTGATGCAAACCTCCACCGCCTGCTTGCCATTGGTGGCCATACAAACATGATGATCGGCAGAGAATGCTTGGTATAGCACCTGAATATTGATCGGATGGTCATCTACAACCAGCAGCTTAGGTTTCTCCAGACCCGGTAAAAATACGGTGGCATCCTGGTCAGGCAGGTTAGTTATTGTCATGAGGTCCATTCCTTTGCATTGAAACACTGTCCAGCAACGCTTGAGCTATCTGAATAGCCAGTGCGAAGTCTAGTTGGTTGATCGCGTGGCTTAGCGGAGATAACGCCTCACCAACCTGGTGGCCAAAAGTCGCCTGTAATTGATCCATGGCTTCAAGGGCTGCCATATCTGAATTTTGTAACAGTAATATCAGCGCGTTCAAATCAGAATCAAGCGAATCTACCCCACCCTCGCCAGCAGAGGCGGCATCCGCCCCTTTACCCAGCAGCATGCGACTCAACTCCACCATTCCAGCCTGCACAGAACGAGCCTGATCTTTTATTTCGCTCAGCAGGCTTTCCAGAGCTTCTGGAGCAGGCACAGATTCCCCACTCAATAATGTCTCCCCTTGACTGGCATTTTGCGAAAAATGCGTGGCACCAAGCTGCGCTGCCAACCCCTTCACGGTGTGCAACAGACGCGAGGCGGCTCGCCAGTCCTGCTGCGCGATCAGGGTGTCGAGTTGCCCTGAGAAGTCGGCCAGTTCAGCGCTAAACAGCGAGAGCATTTTCTGCAGTAAAGGAACGTCTCCGCCTAAGCGATTAAGCGCAGACTCCAGTTCAATACCCGCTACCGCCGCAGCCGCTTTCCACTCCGTTAATAACGGTGAGAGCGTTTGTTGATGCGCAATCATAGCGAGCTCCGGCTGCTTGCTGTATTTCCGTATGACCCGGATCAGGTTACCCAGATCAAAAGGTTTACCAATGTGATCGTTCATCCCGGCAGCCAGGCAAGCATCGCGATCGGATGCCATCGCATTGGCGGTCATGGCGATAATCGGTAAATCCTCCAGCCCCAGAGTGCTACGAATGTACTGCGTGGCGCTTAGACCATCCATCACCGGCATCTGTAAATCCATCAACACCACATCAAAGGAAGCAAGATTGTCCTGCAAGATCTCGATCGCTTCCTGGCCATGGTTGGCGATCTGCACAATCGCGCCTTCGTCCTCCAGTAGCTCGCGGGCAATCTGCTGATTGTTAACGTTATCTTCAACAACCAGCAATCGGATGCCCGACAATTGTTGTGAAGGCGCCGCCAGCCTGGCCGGTACATCTTCAGGCTGCTTGCCATCACTTAATGCATCGGTCACTGAATCCAGTAACATAGAAGCGGTAATGGGTTTTACCAGATAGCCATCAAGCAAGGCCTGATCTTCTTCACTGCGCTGCAATAACATTTCACGATCGTGCGCGGTGATCATAACAATCATCGGCACCACCCCTTCTGGCATCAGCTCACGCACTGATTTACTGGTCTGCCAACCGTCCAACCCCGGCATTTGCCAGTCAATAAACAGGGCACCGTAGGTAATACCTTTTTCCTGTTGCTGCTTCATCAACTGCAACGCTTCACTGCCGCTATTGGCGACATCCACGGTCCATTTTAACGACTCGCCCATACGTTTAATCAGATCGCAGGCCGTTGGGTTATCATCAACCACCAGAACACGTAAATAATTTAAAGCATGAGCCCTGACTGACAAGGGCTCAGGAGCCTCGCTGGCTACCTCGGAACGCTCAGGCAGAGGTAACGTAATGGTGAAATGGAACAAGCTGCCGCTACCGACCTGGCTTTCTAACTCGAGGGTTCCCCCCATCAAGGCCACAAAGCGCTGACTGATAACCAACCCCAACCCTGAACCGCCGAAACGGCGCGAGATAGAAGCTTCTGCCTGCGTAAACCCACTGAAAATACGCTCCTGATGCTCAGGGGCGATCCCTATCCCGGTGTCGCGCACACCAAAATGTAAAGTCACCTGTTGATCATCTTGTTTGACCACTTTAATAAACAGTATCACCTCACCCTGTTCGGTAAACTTCAGCGCATTGCCGCCAAGGTTAATCAAGATCTGTTGCAAGCGCATGCCGTCACCAATCACAAACGAAGGCAAGCCTGGGTCAATATCAAACAATACCTCAACGTTTTTAACTCTCAGGTTACTGGAGAGGATGACGGACAAATCCCGCAGCATGGTATGAATATCAAACGGAATGCATTCCAGCACCATTTTGCCCGATTCGATCTTGGAGAAATCCAGTATGTCATTCAGTAACCGCAATAAGGTACGGGCAGCGGCTTCAATTTTGATCGCATAGTCAGCCTGTTTATGGTTGAGGCCGGTTTTTCTTAATAACGTCATCATGCCCAAAATGGCATTCATTGGCGTACGCAACTCATGGCTCATGGTCGCCAGAAATGCAGATTTGGCATGATTCGCCGCTTCTGCCGCTTGTCTCGCCACCCGGAGTATATTTTCGTCTTCATGCTGCTGCGTGACGTCACGATTGATCCCCATCATCGAAACTGGTCGGCCATTTTCATCCCGTTCGACCATTCCACTTGATTGAATAAAACGTATCTGGCCGTTGATCACAATCCGAAAGTTCTGACGATAAACATTCTCACTTTCCAACGCCATTTTCACTGCATGCGTAACCTCTTGACGATCTTCCGGGTGCAACAGGTTATACCAAGACTCCTGAGGAATCGGCACATTGCACAACTCGGCGGGCAGCGCATAAATATCGTTCATTCGCTCATCAAAGGTGAAGGTTTTATCGGGAATATTCCAAAACCAGATCCCTAATTCTGCAACATCTGCCGCACGGATTAATTGGTTACGGGCAATGGTCAGGTTAGCTTGCTGATTTTTGCTGTTGGTAATATCAATCTGAATAGAGATATAGCGCTCGATCTCACCTGCGCTATTTTTAAACGGTGCAATAGTGGTATCCACCCAATAAATACGCCCGTCTTTGGCCCTGTTGCAGATCTCCGCTCGCCAGGAGATCCCGCTGGCAATATCTTTCCACATTGCCTGCCAAAACTCAGTGGAATGGGTATGTGAGTCTAATAACCGATAGTTCTGGCCAATCAACTCTTCACGTCGATAACCACTGATATTACAAAATGCGTCGTTCACTTCCGTTATTAACCCATCCCGATCGGCGGAAGAGATTATGCCATGTAAATTAAGGGTGCTGAGCAATGCGTTATTCTCACGTAACGCCTCCTCAAGCCGCATATAGGTAGCCTTACGCTCACTGATATCCGACTCTATCGCCATAAAACCGATGGGTTCGTTCTGGTCGTTGTAACGAGGTTGGATTTCTAACTCAATCCAATACTCCTGGCCTGACTTAGAGCGATTAATTAACTCACCGGTAAATGCTTCGCCCGCATCCAGCGCGGCCTTCATGGCCGCCGCAACATCTTTATCGGTATTAGCACATTGCAGTAGCCTCCCTGGCGACTGACCAAGAGATTCATTCTTGCTGTAGCCGGTAATGCGCTCGAACCCCTCGTTCACCCACACAATACGGCGATCTACATCTGTAATAACGACGGCATTAGAGGTGTTCTTCGCCACCAGCGCCAAACGTTCCAGATCTGCCGTCATATTACGAGCCAACATCTCTGCACGATGTCGGCCATTGATCTGTTGACGAAGCAATAGTGCCAGCGCAGAACTGAGTAACACACCAAAGCCCAATAAAAGCCAGGCAGCATAGCGTTCTGTCAGCGCTTCAACGGAAGGAATACTGGTGACTCGCAGAGTCATCTCCCTGCCTGGCAGGGGTAATGTATTTAACTGGCGGAACGTTCTTGTATTGATGACCTGATTGCTGTGTTCTTCTTTTGGCATAAAATCCGGCTTTTGGCTGCCATCGGCATCAAAAACCAGATTATTTTTAGAAAAGTCATCCGTACTGTCAAACAGTTCAATATCCACTCGCCGATTGCTGAACTCTGGAATATTGTGCAACAGATCGGCAATAATGATCGGCGAATAAAGCAACCCCACTAACGATGCCTGCCGCTCTTCAGGCGTTACGGGGTTACTTCCATAGGCATAAACCGGCACAAACAGCAAAACACCGGGCGTTTTGCGATCGTCCTGTACTAAATGAAGAGAACCCGACAGTGTAGGTTGGCCGGTATTAATCGCGGCAAGAATGGCCTCCCGCCGCACGGTTTCTGAACCAACGTCAATCCCTTCAGTGCCATGATTATCTTTTGCAGGCTCAATATACTTAACGATATACAGGTCATTGTAATGTTTATCACTAAACTGAGTCAGGCTAAATTCCGGATCTCCATCCGCTCTGACCCGCGCAAGAAACTCATCCAAATGACTGCGTTGGACCCGTTGAATGAAACCGAACCCCCTGACCCCAGGGAACTCAACAGACAGATTATGGGAGGCGACATAAGCATGAAACTGCTCACGGTTTAAGTCGTTATTGGTGGCATAAGCCCCTTTCGCCCCGTTCAAACCGTAGACAGGTTGAGAAAAGCGCCTGACGATTTCATCGGAAATTCGCTCAACATTACGCTGAAACTCAGCCTTGGCACTGTGTTCAATATCGTTATAGACCCGCCAGGCTCCTACGCCTGAAAAGATCACCCCAACGATAAATAATAACACCGGCAAGAAGTTAACCTTATGTGCCAAGTAGTTATCCCAGAAAGAGAATCCTTTCTGCGTGCGCGTACTTTCATCTAATCGTTGAGGGGCCATAGAGCCTCACATCCCTATAATCAGCAATAGCTCAAGCATAGACGTATTACTATGTGATTCAAGGTAGTGGAAACGTCTTTGTTGACCCAAAATGAGGGCGTTACGCCAGCAGGGCTGTGGCTCAGGTTAGCAGGCATTCCACTCTCGGTGATGACAACCTCAAATCTCTGAGTTAGGCTAAGTGCGTTTGCCTGTGCCTGCTCGCTTGGGTTAAACCACAAAATCCTGCAAAATCATAGAGTTATATAATTTTTATAAACAGGCAGGATGTGTAAACTTAACAACAAAATCAATTAGGTAAGTGGATTGATACAAGAACACCACCTCTCATTAGTCTGCGCCCTCAGTAAGTGGGTTGAAACCCACCTTGGGCGGGTGATCCACCTTGAAGAGCTGGCTGAGTATTCAGGCTACTCACTGTGGCATATGCAGAAATTGTTCAAAGAAGCGACGGGGATTTCGCTGGGCAAATATATCCGCGAGCGCCGTCTGGCAGGAGCGGTGTATCAACTACGCAGCAGTGAGGCGACCATCTTTGATATCGCGCTGGATTTTGGCTTTGGTTCCCAGTCGCATTTTACCTATATGTTCAGAAAACGCTTCAATATCACTCCCTATGATTTCCGTCAGGATCTGAGCGTAGACCTCCATATCGAACCCCCTTTGCATATCATTCATCAGAAAATGGCCTGAACCAGGCCATTTTTAGAGAGTACTTTGACTCCAATCTGATTTATTCGACAAAGCCGTAGCGGTGGGACAGGCACTTATTCACAAAGCCATAATAATCAGCTATGTTGCAGATGAGCCTATATGAGGTTCAATATTCCATGGAGGGTATATGAGTAGTACCAAGCTAACTCATGAACGATTCGCATTTCTTGAGATGTTGGCCTTTTGGATGGGAGAAGTGCGTAATAAAGACCTTGAAAATCAGTTCAGCATAACCCGACAGCAAGCATATAAAGACTTTGTTCAGTATCAAAATTTGCACCCCGATTACCTCATCAAGTTAAATAAAGCACAGTACGTTTTTGCTGATGATAAACAGCCCCAATATTTTCATGGTGGGTTAGATAATTTTCTTTCCTGGCTTGAAACTGGCTATTTTGTTTTAGCCCGCCAATTACCCAGTGCCTGTGCAACCCGGCTTGAATTACCTGAGCGCAGAATCTCTCGTCAAGTAATCGCTACGTTGATAAAAGCTATTCATCAAGGTTTACGAATAGAAGTGAACTATACCTCGCTATCTAATCCTGAAAATGAAGGGCGAATCTTTAGCCCACACAGTATTGTCAAAGCAGGAAGCCGTTTCCATGTGCGAGGATATTGTGAAAAATCGCAAGGGTTTCGTGACCTTGTTCTGAGTCGCTTTAGAGAAAAAGCAGAAATCGAAGGTTTATCGCCCCACTCGATTGTTCAAGATGAAGCCTGGCAAACCTACATTACGTTAGTTTTATCACCTGACCCACGATTAAACCCTGCCCAACAAGATGTTCTTGCCAATGACTATCAGATGGAAAATAACCAGCTTCAGATAAAAACCCGAGCCGCCCTTGCCGACTACTTGCTGAAAGAATTGCAGGTAAATACTAAATATCTTGATGGAAAACCCGAAGCCCAACAATTGGTGCTGGTAAACAGAGATGACATCAAGCAATGGTTTTTTAACAGTTGGTGAGTGCGCAAGCAGTGGATTGGTAATTCCAATTAACCTGAATATCCGTACAGTATTGTGCGGGGATTTTATAAATAGCAAGCTCTCATTCCAATACAACTCTTATTTAGTTGTGTCCTATGAATTCAGTTTGACGTCTGCGGATAAACTACTTTGAGCAAGGATGATTGATAGTGAGACGCTTAACAAAAATGCCTTCACAAACCGACAATATAGTCTCTGCGATTTTCTTCGAAAAGTGCCCGGCTAAAACTCGGATATTAAGTGATGGAACCGTCGTTTTAGGCCGTTCGGTGCTAAGCCACTGCCAGATTGTCGCTGAAGTTGCGCGCCAGCTGATATCCCGCTTCCCCGAGTCAATACGAGACCGTTTGTTCCCAACCGGGAGTGAAATGGCTGTGGGCAGCCATGATATCGGCAAAGTCAGCCCGACTTTTGTGGCAAGGATTCTCTCAGCCTGCGGTATCGACTACACAAAGATACCGGAACTGACCGGTGTAGCCCCCGAACTTGAGAAACAATGGGGGGGACATGCCGGGGTCAGTCAGGCCACAGCAGAAGAAATTGGAGTACCGAAGTATGTTGCCGCAATCCTCGGTCAACACCATGGTTTTAACCCACCGGTTGATGATAAACGCGGCAATGCTGGCGTCTTTGGTGGCCCCAGTTGGTTTGACGAACGCAAGAAACTGGTGGCCGCGCTAAAAGAGTGCTTGCAAGCGGACTGGCCGAAGTTTGACTCCGCAGCCCAGGCCCGTGTCGTCGCTGGGTTAACTTCAGTCTCTGACTGGATTGGCTCCGGCGAGTTTTTTGAAAACCCTGATGAAGATTGGCGGCCCAATATTGCAGCAGCCTTGAATGACGCTGGTTTTATCAAGCCCGTCATTCGCCACGGACTGTCTTTTACTGAAGTATTTGATCCCGCTAATCTCACGATGCAACTGCGTGAACCGCAGTCACTGTTTATCGAGCAAGTGTCGGAGCCTGGGGTTTATATTCTCGAAGCCCAGATGGGGATGGGAAAAACCGAGGCGGCCTTATATGCCGCTTATCGGCTATTATCACAGGAAAAAGCGACGGGTATTTACTTTGTGTTGCCAACCCAATTGACCTCCAACAAGATTTACGATCGCTTCAATGCTTTTTTGAAGCAAGTCGTTAGCGCAGAAACCCCCAAACAGGCTTTGTTGCTGCATTCTGGTGCCTGGCTGCAGGATACTGAAATAGGCGAAGAAGGCCGCCCTGGCGGCTCATGGTTCAGCCAAAATAAACGCGGTTTACTGGCTCCGTTCGCTGTCGGCACTATTGATCAGGCGTTAATGGCGGTTATGAACGTCAAACATGGTTTTGTCAGAGCCTTTGGTCTGGCTGGCAAGGTCGTCATCCTGGACGAGGTGCACAGCTATGATCTTTACACCGGTACTATTCTCAACGAACTGGTGGCATTTCTGCGGCAAATAGACTGCACCGTGATTATTCTCAGTGCTACCTTGAGCCAGGCGCGGCGTGAAGCGCTCTTACAACAGACAACAACCAGCACCGCCTACCCACTGGTTACGGCTCTGCCAGCGGTGAAGGAAAAAAATAAGCTGGTTGAGGTGGGGGTGCCCACGGTAGACAATCCTCCCGTAATACTTCATTCATGCGATAAAAATGAACAAGCATTGGAAGAGGCACTTAAGCGGGCAACTCAGGGCCAACAGGTCTTATGGATTGAAAACACGGTTGCGGAAGCCCAACAGCGGTATCTTGATATCGCCAGCCGCGCGACGCAGGCAGGATGTGAAACGGGCTTGCTACATTCGCGTTTTACTCCTCATGACCGAGCACGCAACGAAGGTCGTTGGGTAAACCTCTATGGCCGGGCTGGGTGGCCCCAACGTGCACACTGTGGGCGTATTCTGGTCGGTACACAGGTACTGGAACAGTCGCTCGATATTGACGCTGATTTTCTGGTAACCCGCTTTGCCCCCACCGATATGTTGCTACAGCGTCTTGGCCGTCTTTGGCGGCACACAGACACCCCGCGCCATGCCGGTGCCAAACCCGAATGCTGGTTGCTGACCCCAACGCTGGAGCACGCCCTGGCTAATCCTCACTCTGCTTTTGGCTTGAGCGCCATGGTGTACTCACCCTATGTGTTGTGCCGCAGCCTTGAAGTCTGGAAAGACATGCAGTCAATCCGGTTACCCTCAGGCATTCGCCCTTTAATCGATCAAACCTATGCCGAACGCACTGAAACTGAGCAATGGGCCAGCTTGCTGCACGAACTGAAAAATGGCAGCCGGTTCCGTACTGGCGAACAGGCCCAACAGGCTCTGGCCAAGCTGACTTTATCGAAAGGCGGCAAAACATTGCCAGAGCACAAAGCGGAAACCCGCTATAGCGAGCGGGACACACACGACCTGTTATTACTGCGCAGCTTACGCACACAAGATGATACGACCCATATCCGTTTACTCGATGGCAGCGAATTAACCCTGCCTCATGGCCGTCACCGCCTGACCAAAGCGGAATGGCGCAAACTGGCTGTAGCCCTTAACCAGCAACTGGTGCGAGTCAATCCAGCTTATTGCCCGCCCAAAACCGCTAAACATGAGCTGGAAAAACTGCACCTGCATGAGGTGTTTTATCTTGGTCGACCAGAAGATGACGAAGCTTTGCTGCGCGTTGCCATCGTCAGCAAAACAGGCGAATTGCTTACTCAGGACGGCTACCCGGCTGGCGATAAATACCTGCTTGAATACCGTGAAGATCTTGGCTTCCGGGCCATTTCCAATAAGGAATAAACGATGGAAAACCGCTTTAACTTGATTGATGAACCCTGGATATCCGTTGCGGATGTGGGCCGGGTCAGCCTGAAAGAGATTTTTAGCAACCCACAATTACGTGCTTTAGGTGGTAACCCTGTGCAGAAAATTGCTCTCACCAAACTGTTATTAGCCATCGCTCAAACTGCGGCAACACCCGATGATGACGATGATTGGAAGCGAATGGGCTGGCAGGGGATGGCGGACAAGTGTCTACATTATCTTGATAAATGGCATGACAGATTTTATCTGTACGGCGAAAGACCGTTTTTACAGATCCCTGCCATTCGGGCTGCTGAAGTCAAGTCTCTGGGCGTATTGTCACCAGAGATCAGTACTGGCAACACAACGATACTAACGGAAACTCAGCAAGAGCAAAAAAGCAATGATGCTGATAAAGCCATTACCGTTATCGTTCAAATGGGATTTGGCCTCAGCGGTAAGAAAACCGATAACTCAGTGGTATTAACTGCCGGCTACCAAGGTAAACAAAACGACAAGGGGAAGCCTGCCAGCGGCAAAGCCGGTATTGCGGTTGGGCACATGGGTCTATTGCATTCTTTCTGGCTGGGTGATTTCGTTGCACACAGCATTTGGCTAAATTTGTTTACCCATGAGGATATTACTGAACTGGTAATGTATCCAACGCTGGGAATTACTCCCTGGGAACAGATGCCCACCGGCGAGGATGATGAAATTGCCCGATCGTTAAAAGAGTCACTGATTGGCCGACTGATACCGATGGGTAAATTCTGTCTGTTGGCGGATAACGGCATTCACTACACCGATGGTATTGCTCATGCAGGTTATCTGGAAGGAAAAGCAGACCCGACGGTTTCGGTGGATTTTGCCCAGAAAAAACCGAGAGCCTTATGGGTAAATCCAAGTAAACGTCCTTGGCGAGAATTAACCTCCTTATTGCAGTTTATCGAGCAAAATAAAACAGCTGGTTTTGACACACTGCAACTGAAACACACACTAAAACGCGTGTCTCGCAGTGCCGAGCAATTTGCTCTCTGGTCAGGCGGTTTACGGGTCAGCAGTAATGCCGGAGAGCAATATGCATCCGGTACTGACGACTACGTTCAGTCTGAAATGTGGCTATCATCCGACTTGCTTAACGACGTGTTTATGGAACACCTAAAACATGAAATGGCACAACTTGAAGCTATCCAGAAAACGCTTTGGGGGGCGGTTGTCCGTTATTTCCGTCAGCTATCTGATATTGATAAATCCGGTACAGGCAAGGCTCAACCCTTTGTTGCGAATCAGGTTGAGAAAGCGACTGGGATCTTCTGGCAACTCTGCGAACGCCAGGCTCAGTGCATGATTAACGCCTGTGACACGACCGAAGAAGCCAGGCAACAACGTTTTCAACTGCGCAAAACCTTCGTTGCTTACGCCATTCAAGTTTTTGACCAAATATGCCCAAACGACAGTGCCCGTCAAATGGACGCCTGGGCCCAAGCTCGCCCCAACTTTTCCAAATATTTAAACGCTGACTAAGGAGAAAACCTATATGGCTCAGCCCTCTGTAGATACTACGGCCCCAAATCCCGGCAAGTTCTCTAGAGCCGAACGATTCGTCAGCTACGTGATTGATCGTATCAAAAAGGACAACGGCTTTGCTGCTCGGCTCAAACGAGCAGACAACCCCACAATGGAATATCAAAGCTGGGAGTTGCTGGCCAATTTTAGCGTTGATCTCGAAAAAGAGTGGGAGCGTTTGCCCTACTGCACCGTAGGCGCCTCCCTGGCAAAGGCTAAACCCGCAGCCAATGGCAAGTTACCCTTGGGTACAGCGATTGCCACCTGTTTTGATGAGGGGAATCAGTCTGATCAGGCCAAGGCTCGCCTGCGCCGCCTGCTGGCCTGTACCAGTACGAGTGAAGCCTGTCGCATTTTACGGCCATTGTTAGCCTTGATGACAAGCCGTGGTGTCACACCTGATTACTGCCAGTTGCTGGAGCAATTGCTGAGGTTTTCCGGGCACAGGCAAGAGCAGATTCGAGCTCGCTGGGCACAAGAGTTCTATCGTCGCGCCGTAGAGGTGGATGAAACTGCTTCGGAGCTCTCTCATGACTAAGCTATTCGCAAGTGCCCTACACCTTGACCGTGTCGCCGTCAAAGCGCTGAAAGTGACTGATGTCTATTCGTTGCACCGGGTAGTGTACAGCTTGTTTTCTGATAAACGTGCGGAAGCCGAAAAACAGAGCCATATCCCAAGCGGTATCGTTTATGCCGATCAGGGCGGTGACTTTTATAGCCGCAAAGTGCTGATTGTTTCAGACCGGCAGCCAGCAACACAAGTAGAGGGCCAATACGGCAAAGTGATCAGCAAGCCCATTGCTGATGCGTTTTTGACTCACTCCAACTATCGCTTCAAGGTGCAGGTGAACCCGGTGCGCAAGGATAAACAGAGTGGTAAACGAGTTGCGGTAAAGGGCCGCACTGATATCGCTCAATGGTTTTTACAGCGGGCCGCCAATAGCTGGGGATTCGAGGTAGCCCCTCAAACCTTACAGGTAGACGCCATTGAGGTATTGCAATTTCAAGACAAGATTGGCCAACAGGTAACACTTGGCAGAGCTCATATTCAGGGGCAGCTCACTGTGACCAACCTATCGCAATTTCACAACAGCTTTAAACATGGTATTGGCAAGGGCCGCGCGTTTGGCTGTGGCCTATTGCAAATAGTGCCGCTCATTGACAATCCATTTGCCTGATTTCCAAAGTATCTTTTACAAGGACAATGTTATGACTACCCCATATAAAAATACCCGTATTGAATTCCACATCCTGCAATCATTCCCGGTGACCTGTCTTAATCGTGATGATGTCGGTGCCCCCAAGTCAGCCATCATCGGCGGCGTGCCGCGAGCACGCGTGTCGTCACAATGCTGGAAACGTCAAGTACGCCTTGCTATGCCCGATTTTGGTATTCGACTCGGGATCCGCAGCAAAAAGATAGCCGCCATGTTAACCAATGAGTGTCTGGCACTTGGTGCCAGTGAAGAGCAAGCGACTCAATGTGGTGAGGCGATGGCCGCATTTTTTTCCGACGATACCTTGTTATTTCTGAGTGAAACTGAAGCCAAAGCGTTTGCCACTTATGCGCAAGAAAATGGTTTTGAAGTAGCGAAACTGAAAGACAAAGATCTGGTAAAAGTGTCCAAAAAAGTCGTTAACAAAACGCTTGATGCACTGGATATTGCGCTGTTTGGCCGCATGGTTGCCAGGGCACCGGATATGAATGTCGAAGCGGCAGCGTCATTCGCACATGCTATCTCAACCCACAAAGTGACCAACGAAGTGGAGTTTTTTACGGCGGTGGATGACTGTAAAACCGAATACGAAAGCGGCTCCGCACATATGGGCAGTTTGGAATATAACTCAGCAACTTACTACCGTTATGTGAGCCTTGATCTAGGACAGTTGGAACAAACGTTGGGAGAAGATGCAAACTTTAAGACTGCCGTAGATGCCTTTGTAAAGGCACTGTATGTTGCCGTGCCGGACGCACGCCAGACAACGCAATCGGGTGCATGCCCCTGGGAATACGCCCGCGTACTGGTGCGTAAAGGCCAACGCCTGCAAGCATCTTTTGAACAACCCGTGAAAAGTAAAGGCGAAGGTTTCCTCTCCCCAAGCAAAGTCGAACTTAACGCCTGGCTCGACAAAAAAGAAAAGCTATCCGGTTCGTTGTTTGGCAAACAAGGGGATTATGAATGGGGTGATAACCTTGAATACAGTATCGATAGCCTGATTGCTGATCTACAGTCTCATCTGTAAGGGAGATTAAAGATGCGCGAATCAACCCAATATATGCTCTTGTGGCTTGAAGGGCCGCTGCAAGCCTGGGGACACGACTCCAAGTTTGGGGTACGTGATACGCTGAACTTCCCCACACGCTCGGGTATCCTTGGCCTGCTTTGCTGCGCTCGAGGGGCTGGTGGCCCCGAAATCGAATGGCTGGCGCAAATGAATGACATGAGCATGGAGGTACGGGCATACGCCCGTATTGATAGTAAAGGCCAACTGCAACTACGTGAGCCTGCATTGCGTGACTTTCAGATGGTGGGTAGTGGCTACGATGACAGTGACCCCTGGCAAAATCTGTTGATACCTAAAACCTCTGATGGAAAAAAGGCCGTCGGTGGAGGTACCAAAATGACCTATCGCTACTACCTGCAGGATTCGGTTTTCGCCGTGGTATTGGCGGTACCCCAGACGCAAGCGGGATCATTATCTGACGCTTTACAAAACCCGGTGTGGGATTTGTACCTGGGCCGCAAAAACTGTGTACCAACCGAACTGATTTATCAGGGATTATTTGAAGATGCAAACGCTGCCTGGCAACAAGCACAAACGTTGGCAGATAACAAACAGCGGTTACTCAGCTACGCCGTCATTGAGGGGGAAACAGATGGCGATATTATTACTTTGAACGATGTCCCTGTGCAGTTTGGCCGGCACAAACGTTATCGGGATCGACGGGTGACATTGCTGGAGTTCAGCTAATGGCTAAGGGAGAGCGACTGTTTGTAAAAGTGACTCGTGAATCATTGCCCCAGGTAAAAGACAAATATCCCTTCCTGTATCTGGAGCGCGGCCGATTAGAGATAGATGATAGCAGCGTAAAGTGGGTTGACTCGGAGGCCAATGTGGTGCCGATCCCTGTCGCAACCATCAACACGTTGCTGCTTGGCCCTGGTACCACAGTGACTCATGAAGCGGTTAAAACGGCAGTCGCAGCCAACTGCTCTGTGTGCTGGGTTGGAGAGGATAGCCTGCTGTTTTATGCCGCAGGTTTTCTTCCTACCGCCGATACACGCAATCTTAAATTGCAGATGGCTCTTGCCAACAATGAGGAGTCTTCTCTTAAGATCGCCAGAGCGATGTTCGCAAAACGTTTTCCTGATGCTGAACTGGATGGTAAGAGTTTAAACAGCATGATGGGAATGGAAGGTAATCGTGTTCGTGCGTTATATCAGCAAAAAGCTGAAGAGTATGGCGTAAGTTGGCAAGGACGCCAGTTTACACCGGGCAAATTTCAGCTGAGTGATCTGACCAATCAAGTACTAACCGCCACCAATGCAGCGCTTTATGGAATATTGTGTTCAGCCGTCCACTCCATGGGGTATTCCCCCCATGTTGGATTTATTCATTCTGGTAGCCCATTACCTTTTGTTTATGATTTAGCCGATCTTTACAAGGAACAACTTTGTATTGATCTTGCATTTTCCCTCACTCGAGAAATGGCTGGCCGATATGATAAACACAAAGTCTCTGAAACATTCAGGAAGCGAGTCATTGCCATGGATTTGCTCAATCAGATCACAGTTGATGTTAATGATTTGATGGGGGTTAAACATGCTCGTCGTACTCGCAAATGACTTACCACCTGCTGTTCGTGGACGTATGAAACTCTGGTTTATCGAGCCTCGCCCGAACGTGTTTGTATCTGGTGTAAAAGATTCTGTTGCACAAACAGTTGTTGATTACTTGATGCAATATTCTCCGACAGAGTCTGGTCTTATGCTGTTTAGAAGTATTCCTCAACCGCCAGGCTACGAAATTCGTTACAAAGGTGAGATCAGAAAACCAATTACTAATATCAGCGGATTACAACTCATTATTGAAACCCTGAAATCCCCATAATCTATAAATATGGTGTTTCAATTATCGCTCTTTCACAATATATTGGTGTCTTCCCCACGCACGTGGGGGTGTTTCTGCCTCCGCGCCATCCTCCCCGCTACCGGCAGAGTCTTCCCCACGCACGTGGGGGTGTTTCTATCATAGTCGCACTCATCGCGGTCTAAGCGGTGTCTTCCCCACGCACGTGGGGGTGTTTCTGTGGTCGTCGTCAGTACCGCATATTCTGAAACGTCTTCCCCACGCACGTGGGGGTGTTTCTTTGAATGTATACATAGCGTTAACTCCGATGGGGTCTTCCCCACGCACGTGGGGGTGTTTCTGTTTCATATGGCTTGCGATTTGAACCGCGTGAGTCTTCCCCACGCACGTGGGGGTGTTTCTATTTAGCACTTGGCGAAAGTAAAGCACGACAAGTCTTCCCCACGCACGTGGGGGTGTTTCTCTTAGGGTGCCTGCGCGTGATGAGCAGGGATTGTCTTCCCCACGCACGTGGGGGTGTTTCCCATTGCCTTATTAATGCCATCAATTGCACTAGGTCTTCCCCACGCACGTGGGGGTGTTTCTTAAAGATGATTGAACGCGAAATGCAGACTTGGGTCTTCCCCACGCACGTGGGGGTGTTTCCACCCACCGTCCCGGTTACGATTTGACGTTTTCGTCTTCCCCACGCACGTGGGGGTGTTTCCGCCCTGTGGGTAAACGTTGTCGCGTCATGGGAGTCTTCCCCACGCACGTGGGGGTGTTTCTGATTTCATCACGTTCGACTTGGCTCGATGTAGGTCTTCCCCACGCACGTGGGGGTGTTTCTCTAATTCATCTTTGCTGTGATCATAAAAATCAGTCTTCCCCACGCACGTGGGGGTGTTTCCCTGCTGACATTGTTCAGACCTGGTGAGAAATCGTCTTCCCCACGCACGTGGGGGTGTTTCTACGCTGCGACGCATCGTAAAGGGCATGCAGCGGTCTTCCCCACGCACGTGGGGGTGTTTCTTCAGCCAGGGCATCTGTGGCCGTTTCCTTTCTAGTCTTCCCCACGCACGTGGGGGTGTTTCTTAGGACGCGAATTGTCGGGAGTATCGGCGGAAGGTCTTCCCCACGCACGTGGGGGTGTTTCCTTTTCACCATTAAGTGGTTGGTGGACACCTTTGTCTTCCCCACGCACGTGGGGGTGTTTCTATGGCTCGATAGACATATCGAACGCTGTCTGCGTCTTCCCCACGCACGTGGGGGTGTTTCCATTCATGGTGATTTTTGTCGAACTTGTGTAGTGGTTTAATGAATTTG
>NZ_JQEI01000051.1 GCF_000743355.1 Serratia sp. Ag1 | reverse complement strand
GAAGAAACCTGGATGCCGCTGGCACTGTTCCCCGATCTCAGCTACGAAGTGATGCAGAAATCCAAATACCACTATATTGAGCAGGTAAAAAAGCTGGTGATCGACCGTAGCGAGCAGGAGATCATTCCGGTGATGCCCTCTGAAGATGCGGTGAACGCATTAGGGATTGACCCGCAAAAACCGATTTTGGAGAAAGTCTCTACCGGCTTTTTGAGCGATGGCACGGTATTTGAGTTCAGCCGTAATTTCTTTAAAAGCGAAGACTACAAGTTTACGCTGGTGGCAAAACGCGGACGCTGAACCCTGGCGTTAACTGCCGTAAAAAGCGCCCGCAGGCGCTTCAGACGGCTGATAAAGTTAGATATTAGGGAGAGCGTGCCGAAGGGGTCGTAGCGGCGTAAGCCGCCGGAGCGCCCCTCGGTGCGCTAGGCCCGGGTATCTCGGTTTAAAAAACCACTTTGTGATCAAACTCAAACCGGAAATTTCCTCCGATTTAGCCATCATTATTTGGTTACAGCGCTGCTGCCTTTTGGTTGCGCCAACAGACCATCGGCACGGAACATCGCTTTGATGCCACGCACCGCCTGGCGAATACGATCCTGATTCTCAATCAGTGCAAAACGCACATGCGTATCACCATAGTCGCCAAAACCAATTCCCGGCGATACACATACTTTGGCTTCAGCCAGCAGGCGCTTGGCGAACTCCAGCGAACCTAAATGCGCATAAACCTCTGGGATTTTTGCCCAGACGTACATCGATGCCTTAGGGTTCTCTACCATCCAGCCCGCTTCATGTAACCCTTTCACCAACACGTTACGGCGCTGGCGATACTGCTCGGCAATATCGCGAACGCACTGCTGATCGCCTTCCAACGCCGCAATGGCCGCCACCTGCAACGGGGTAAACGTGCCGTAATCATGGTAACTTTTGATACGTGCCAACGCGCTGACCAATTCAGGATTACCCACCATAAAACCGATGCGCCAACCCGCCATGTTGTAGCTTTTCGATAGGGTAAAGAACTCGACCGCGATATCTTTCGCCCCTGGCACCTGCATGATCGACGGCGCTTTCCAGCCGTCATACACAATGTCGGCATAGGCCAGATCGTGGATCACCAGTACATCGTACTGTTTTGCCAGCGCCACCACCCGCTCGAAGAAATCCAGCTCCACGCACTGCGCTGTCGGATTGGACGGGAAGCCGAGGATCATCATCTTTGGCCGAGGAATGGTTTCGCGGATCGCGCGCTCCAGTTCACCAAAGAAATCACCGCCATCCACCAGCGGCACTGAACGCACCTGCGCACCGGCAATCACCGCACCGTAAATATGAATCGGATAACTTGGATTAGGCACCAGCACGGTATCGCCATGATCGAGCGTCGCCAGCATCAGGTGCGCCAAACCTTCTTTCGAACCGATAGTGACAATCGCTTCGCTCTCCGGATCAATATCTACCTGATAGCGCTCCTGATACCAGTTGGAAATCGCACGACGCAAGCGCGGAATACCGCGAGAAGTGGAGTAACCATGTGTATCGTCGCGCTGGGCCACGGTACAGAGTTTTTCAACAATGTGTGGCGGCGTCGGGCCATCGGGGTTGCCCATGCTGAAATCGATAATATCCTCACCGCGACGGCGCGCAGCCATCTTCAGCTCAGAAGTGATATTAAAAACGTAAGGGGGAAGACGTTCGATGCGCGTAAAACGGCGCGGACTGTTATCAGCCATAGATTCCTCGAAGAGACGTTAGCGCCCGGACCGTCCGAGCGACGCTGACCACTTTGTGGCCGGATACCGAACATAACGCAGCGCCATCAGGCTGTCGAGCCCCCTGATAACAATTTTTTTACCGACGCTGCGTAGCGAACTCCGCCGCCAACAGCCCCAGTTGCCAGTCATTACACCACTGCCCTGCCAGGCGATAGTTATCCCGCAGCGTGCCCTCCAGCCTGAAACCACAGCTTTCCAGCAGACGGCGCGAGGCGATGTTCCCTTCGGTCACCGTGGCATTCATTTTGTGAAACCCGCAGGCATTGAAGGCAAAATCCAGCACTGCCAGCAGCGATTCCTGACCATAACCTTTGCCTTGCCCTTCCGGTAAGCTGCCGAACCCGACTTCAGCCTGCTGAAAAGGCAACCATTCAGGGCGAAAACCGGTGATCCCCAGCGCTTTGCCACTCGCTTTCTCTTTGATCACCAAACACAACCAGCGCTCGCTGTGCTTGTCCCATGCGGGTAAGCGCACCTCAAAACGTGCCCGAATCTCACTTTCAGTCATCGGATCGGCGATATAACGGATCACCCGAGGCTCCTGATACAGACGCAGGAACAATGGCCAATCATTCGCCGTCAGCGATTGCAGGAGCAAGCGAGGCGTTTCCAATTTCATTAACGTTAACCTCCGAAAAACGAAAAACAGGATGTTACGAGTGAAAGATATCCCTTTATTTTCCCCTATTAAACCCAGATAATCATTAACGTCATTACAACAGAATAGCAACGCCCCTCTGTCCCCTAAACGATCTAGCGCCGCCCACGGTGGCACCAGGAGAACATTTATGGCCTCATTAGTGATTGACGATATTCCTGCCGCCATTAAAACCGTCAAACAGCAGTTGCGCCAGGCACTGCCGAACTATCGTGAAGTGTTTCTGGCTTTAGAAGACAATATCCGCCAACAGGTTGAATGCATCCGCCAGGAACTGGCTGCAGGAGAGAATCCTGTACCACAGATTAACCTAGAGGATATTTTGCAGCAGCGGGTCAGCGAGCAGCAGAAAGCACGAATCAAACAGCGCGGCGCATGTGCCATCCGTGGCGTGTTCCCACGCAGCACAGCCGAAGCCTGGAATCAGGAGATCGGCGACTATCTTGATCGCAATAACTTCGTTGAACGCCTGAAGAATGCTGCGGAGGATAACTATTTCGGTAAACTGACCGCCAGCAAACCACAGATCTACGGTATTTACTGGTCAAAACCGCAAGTGGAAGCCAGGCAGGCCCAGCAGATGCACGCGGTGCAGGTCTTCCTCAACAGACTGTGGGAAACCGAGAGCAACGGCAAACAGCATTTTGACCCGACGCGGGTAACCACTTATGCCGATCGCACCCGCCGCCGCCCACCGAACTCATCTTCGTTGGGGCTGTCGCCGCATGTGGACAGTGGCACCATCGAACGCTGGCTGGACGAGAACTTCCGTTACGTTTACCGCCACGTATTTTCCGGCGACTGGCAACGCTATGATCCTTTTGCTGCTGATGGCCGCACCGAAGTACGCGAGATAGCCTCACCGGCCGTCTGTTCAATGTTCCGTACTTTCCAAGGGTGGACCGCACTGACGCCACAACGTACCAACGCTGGCACGCTGAACCTGGTGCCGATCGCCAACGCCATGGCCTATGTGCTACTGCGCGCTCTGCAGGACGATGTGGCAGACGATGACTTGTGTGGCGCAGCTCCTGGCCGGGCACTGTCGATCTCAGAGCAATGGCATCCTCTTTTACTGCAAGGGATTTCCCCTATTCCCGATCTGGAACCTGGGGATACGGTATTCTGGCACTGCGACGTGGTTCATGCGGTAGAAAATGAACACAACGGCGCATACGACAGCAACGTGATGTACATTGCTGCCGCGCCGGGTTGCGATAAAAATGATGCCTATTTGCAGCGCCAATTACCGAGCTTCCTCTCGGGTAAAACACCGCCAGACTTCGCACCAGATGACTTTGAAGTGGATTTCACTGGCCGCGCAACCGTCGAGCTGTTGACACCGCTAGGTAAAACACAGCTCGGTATTAAATAGTCGTTACGCCAGTATTACCAGCGTGGCCCTGGTGGGCCCGGGCGATAGTAATCAGGCGGTGGCATGCGGTAATGACGCGGGCGATCATCACGCCATTCACGCGGTGGTGCCCCGTAATAAATCACCCGAGGCGGTGGGCCATAGTAATAATCCCGTGGGCGGTAATGTTTATGCCGCCCATGGGGTTCACGCCAGCGATAACCATCCCAGTAATACCCACGAGCGTCACGATCGCCGATCTGCAAGGACAGGCCGGGAACGTTTACGCCGATAGAGAGATCTGCGTAGCTCACCGCCGGTAATGACAGTGGCAATAACGCTGCCAGCAACAACAGTATTTTCTTCATTGGATAACCCCTACAGAGCAGAGTCAGACTTTTCTCTGGAAATAGTAAAGCCATACTGAATTCCGCTCTATAGGATAAGGCTCAAATTATGCAACCCACATGCACTTTCACAATTCCTGCACATTTAAATATAGGTTTACAACTGCATCCCCAACGTCTGGCGCAAGTGGGCTCCGGCCCCCAGCAACCCCGGCTGAGCATGGGTGATCATAAACACTGGGATTTGCTGCACATAGTCTTTGAAGCGCCCTTTGTCTTCGAAGGCGGCCCGGAACCCGGAAGCCTTAAAGAACGCCATAAAACGCGGCACAATCCCGCCAGCAATATATACGCCGCCGAAAGTGCCCAGGCTCAACGCCAGATTGCCGCCAAAACGCCCCATAATCACGCAAAACAGCGAGAGTGCGCGGCGGCAGTCGGTGCAACTGTCTGCCAACGCCCGTTCGGTAATATCTTTGGGGGCCAATTTCTCTGGCAAGCGGTTATCCGCTTGTACAATCGCACGATACAGATTCACTAATCCGGGGCCAGACAGCACACGTTCAGCGGAAACGTGCCCCACTTCGGCGCGCAGCACTTGCAGAATGATGTCTTCTTCTTCGCTGTTTGGCGCGAAATCCACGTGCCCGCCCTCGCCCGGCAGGCTTATCCAGCGGCGATTGACCTGCACCAGATGCGCCACGCCCAGGCCAGTGCCTGCACCATAAACCGCGATCGGCTTATCTTTGTGCGCCATGCCACCGCCGAACTGCAGCACATCGGCGTCAGACAGCATCGGGATAGCCATGGAAACGGCGGTAAAATCGTTAATGACCTCCAGATGGCTGAACCCCAGATTAGCTTTCATCTCTTTGATAGAAAAAGCCCAGGTATGATTGGTCATCGCAACCCAATCTTCCGTCACCGGGCAGGCAATGGCGATACAGGCGTCCTGCACCTCCAGCTTATGCTCGGCCAGGTATTGGCGAATCACCGCCTCCAGGCTGGCAAATTCCAAACCTGAATAGGTTTTCGCCTGAGTGATTTCACCCGTTTCAACAGTGCATAACGCCAAGCGAGCGTTAGTGCCGCCAACATCACCTACCAGGGCATAGGTCATCAGTGTTTTCTCCAGAATAAATAATAAGAAACTGAGCACACTGTAAAATCACGCCGTTGAAACAACAATCGCCATTCTGTAACCCTCTGCTCAATAGCGATCTGGATCACGAAAAATATCCGACTAGGCCAGCGCGTATTCCGCTGCCGCGCGGGCGTGAATAGCGGTCGTATCAAACACCGGTACTGCCGCATCCTGTGCGCCAACCAACAGACCGATTTCAGTGCAGCCAAAAATAATGCCCTGCGCGCCCTGTTGCTCCAGATTATGGATAATCCGGCGATATTCATTGCGGGAAGCATCGGCGATCTTCCCCAGACACAGCTCTTCATAGATGATGCGATGCACGATCTGGCGATCGGCCTCTGTGGGGATGACCACATCGATGTCAAACTTGTCCTGCAAGCGCCCACGGTAGAAATCCTGCTCCATGGTAAAACGCGTGCCCAACAACCCGATGCGGTGGATATTTTGCTGGCGTACCTGCAAGGCCGTAGCATCGGCAATGTGGATCAGCGGTAAACCGCTGGCCTGTTCCACCGCATCCGCCACTTTATGCATAGTGTTGGTACAAATCACGATCGCCTCAGCACCGGCGGCACGCAGCGACGCGGCGGCATTTGCCAGCAGGCGGCCTGCGCCTTCCCAATCCCCCTGATGCTGTAAACGTTCAATCTCTTGAAAATCCACGCTATAGAGCACAATTTTGGCTGAGTGCAGGCCACCGAGCCGCGCTTTTACCTGTTCGTTAATCATACGGTAATAGGGGATGGTGGATTCCCAACTCATCCCGCCCAATAAGCCCAGCACTTTCATCATGTTATCCTTTTAGAATCAAGAGATTGACAAGGCGGTTATTTTGCCCGTACGCAGTCCGCCGAACGTGGTTCAAACCAGCGTTGCCGCAAGGTATCGTATACCCAGTTGTAACACAGGGTATACGGCAGGAAGAACAGGAAGAAACCGATCTCCAGCATAAAGGCCTGCGCCAACGACATATTCATCACCAGGGCAACCAGCGGCAAGCCAATCACGATGAACCCGCCTTCAAAACCCAAAGCGTGAAAAACACGTACTTTCAGGTTGCGTTTCACGCGGCCCGTCGGCCATAGCCGATCAAACACTATGTTATAAGCCATGTTCCACAGCATGGCGACGGTTGACAGCATAATCGTCAAACTGCCCATCTGTAATAGCGAGCGATCAAGCAACCACGCCCCTATCGGCGCACAGATCGCGATAGCAATCGCCTCGAAACTCACGGCATGGACGATACGTTCAATCAACGACTTGTTTTGCAATGGCATAAATCACCTGTTTTTTGACTGTTTTTGAAAAAGTCGGGTGATTATCATCGCTTTCTTGCGTAGATTAAAAATAGGTTCCATCGATAAAGTCGATATATCATGCGTTATTCTCCCGAAGCCTTACAGGCGTTTGTTGAAGCAGCCGCACTAGGCTCGTTTTCTGCCGCCGCGCGCAAGCTGCGCAAAAGCCAGTCCACCATCAGTACTGCTATCGCCAATCTGGAAGCCGATCTCGGGCTGACGCTGTTCAACCGCGAGGCACGCCAACCGGTGCTTACGCCTGCGGGCCGCAAAGTGCTCGGCCACGTACAGGAGATCCTCGCTGCCAGCGAACGTCTTGAGTCACTGAGTATCCGGCTGGGCGATCGGGTTGAACCGCGTTTAACTATCGTCTTTTCTGATACCTATCAGCCTAATCATCACGATAACTTGCTGAAACACTTCGAACAGCGCTATCAGGATATTGAACTGGAGTGCATGATCGCCGAAGACGGCGATGTGCTGGATCTGTTGCAGATTGGTCGGGCACATCTGGGGATGCTGGCGGTGCAACCGAGCTATCCCCCCGATATCGCCGTTGCCAGGCTGCCGGAGCAAACCGAAATGGGGGTATTTGTCGCCAATCAACACCCGCTGACGCGCATCCCGGCACTGACGCAGGCGCATCTTGCCAGCAGTCGTCAGCTCTATCTTAATACCTATACCGGTAGCGAAACCGCGAAACCACAGGGGCCCGTGTGGTCGGCACCCAGTTATCTGATGCTCTTGGAAATGGCGGAGCAGGGGTTCGGTTGGACAGTGTTGCCGCACTGGCTGGTGAAGCAGTACGGGCAACAGCGCCTGACAGAGCTGAAAATTCGCGGTTGGCCCACGCTGATTTCGGTGGATGCGGTATGGTCAAAACTGACCCCGCCGGGGCCAGCGGGGTTTTGGCTGTTGGATCGCCTGTTGGAAAATGCCGAAGATCAGGCCGCTGCGTTGCGTGACTGAATGGCGCGGGAGATGGTATCCAGCAATTCAGGAATATCCATCTTCGGCAGCATCACTTCGATAAACATCAGTTGTTCGCTGCCATGCACTTCGCCCAACGCTTGGCGCAATTGTTCAGGTTCCCCCACGTGCAGACATTTCACATTATGCCCCAGCGCCTGCGGTAATAGCGTCCAGTTCCATTCAGCAATGTCGTTGTAGCGTTGCTCCGGGCCATGAATTGCCCGTTCCACGGTATAGCCATTGTTGTTGATCAGAAACACCACCGGTTTTTGGCCATCGCGCAGCATCGATCCCAATTCCTGAATCGTCAATTGTGCTGCTCCGTCACCAATGAGCAGCAGCACCCGGCGATCCGGCTCGGCGGTTTGCACACCAAACGCCGCTGGCAGCGTAAAGCCGATCGATCCCCACAAAGATTGCACAATAAACCGGCAGCCTCGCGGCAGGTTCAGCGATGCAGCGCCAAAGCATGAGGTTCCCTGATCGGCAATCAGGATATCCCCCGGTTGCAGGAAATGCTGCATTTGTTGCCAGAAAGCATGCTGATCCAGGCCACTGCCGCTCGGATCCGGCAATAACGGGCGCTTGATAGCGGGCAATTGCCACTGTCTAGCCAGCGATAGCGTTAACTGATGCAGAGCTTTGACCGCATCACGCATCGGGATCTGGCTAAACACCTGCTGCCCAACCCGAGCTTCAAAGGGTTGAATATCAATGCATTTTTCACTGGGCAGATGGTGGCTAAAACCTGCCGTGATGGTATCAGTAAAACGGACACCGACATTGATTACCACATCAGCCCCTTCAATCAGCTGTTTTACCTGAGGATCGCTGGCAGCTCCGGCGTAGGTGCCAGTGAAGCAGGCATGAGTTTCATCCAGCACGCTTTTGCCCAACAACAGCGTTGAATGAGGAATATTCACCTCATTCATCCACTGCTCCAGCACCGTTTCTGCGCCAAATCGTTCAGCCAGGAAGTCTGCCAACAGGGAAACACGCTGTGCCGCCTGCAATTTTTCACGCGCTGCGGCGATAAATGCCTGCAGCGAAGCATCAGAAAGGTTGGGTTGACGCAACATCAACGGTGCCGGGCGCGAACTCAGCGGTGCTTCAGCCACATCGCTCGGCAACAGCAGGTACACCGGGCGACGCTCAAACAGCGCGGTGGTCAACAGACGATCGATTTCCGCTTCGGCGTTACTGGCGGTCAGACTGGTCTGTGCGACCGTAACCTCTTTCGCCATACGGGAAAAATGGCCGAAATCCCCATCCCCCAGTGAGTGATGCAGCAGATCTCCGGCGCGCTGCGCGCGCAAGGCCGGAGTACCCACCACATGGATCACCGGCAAATACTCCGCGTAACTGCCAGCAATACCGTTGATCGCACTCAGTTCCCCCACGCCAAAAGTGGTCAGCAATGCCGCCGCAGGTTTGCAGCGGGCATAGCCATCAGCCGCATAAGCGGCATTCAATTCATTGGCGCATCCCACCCAGGCGATCTGAGGATGATCAATAACATGATCGAGAAATTGCAGGTTGTAATCCCCCGGCACCCCGAAAAAGTGCCGGATACCAATCTGTGCCAAACGATCGAGGAGGTAATCTGCCACCGTGTAGTTCTTGCTCATGATTATCACCTGCCAGAAGGTGGGAGTGTTAATTTTAAGTATCAGAGATGTTACTCAAATATCGAACTTTTGCACCAAAAGACCACTGGCAACTAGACTTTACACCTGTGCTTGAGTTCCCAACCCTTGGGATCAATCAGATAGGGAATCATTTGCGTGATCGAGCGCGCTGAAGCTTTAAGTGGAAACGCATACATTGAAACTCGTTTTCACTTTTGCCGATGAGGATATGTATGGTCTATCAAGCTGACTCTGCGCGCTATCAGGAGATGGAATACCGCCGCTGTGGCCGCAGCGGGCTAAAACTCCCCGCCGTCTCACTGGGCTTATGGCACAACTTTGGTGACAGCACGTTGTATGACAATGCCCGTGGTTTACTCTGCCGCGCCTTTGATCTGGGCATTACCCATTTCGATCTGGCCAATAACTATGGCCCACCTCCGGGATCGGCTGAGGAGAATTTCGGTCGCATCCTGCAGCAGGACCTCAAACCTTATCGTGATGAGTTGATTATCTCTTCCAAAGCGGGCTACACCATGTGGCCAGGCCCTTACGGTGATTGGGGCTCAAAGAAGTATCTGGTCGCTAGCCTGAATCAAAGCCTGCAGCGGATGGGGCTCGATTATGTGGATATTTTCTATCATCACCGCCCTGATCCAGACACACCGCTGGAAGAAACCATGGCTACGCTGGATTTGCTGGTACGTCAGGGCAAAGCGCTGTATGTCGGGCTGTCAAATTACCCTGCCGACCTGGCGCACCGGGCATTGACCTTGCTACAGCAGCTCGGTACACCGTGCGTGATCCATCAGCCAAAGTATTCAATGTTTGAACGTTGGGTTGAAGCAGAACTGCTGGAGACGTTGGAACAACATGGCGTAGGGTCGATTGCTTTTTCGCCGCTGGCAGGAGGTATGCTGACCGATCGTTATCTGCACGGTATTCCGCAGGATTCACGCGCGGCCAGCAGTAGCAAATTCCTGAGGCCCGAACAGCTTACCGAAGAGAAGTTACAGCAAGTGCGCCGCCTGAACGCTCTGGCTGAACGCCGTGGGCAGAAGCTATCGCAAATGGCATTGGCTTGGGTACTGCGTAACGATCGCGTCACTTCTGTGCTAATTGGTGCCAGTAAAACCAGCCAGCTTGAAGATGCCGTGGGAATGCTGGCTAACCGCGCCTTTACCTCTGGGGAGCTAGCAGAGATCGACAGCATTTTGATGTAATCGCTTACAAATCACCAGCATGAGACATAATGCTGGTGATTAGTTTTCAGGAGGTTAAATGACGTTGCTAATTAATAAATAGCCGTTCAGACCGACCACCACCAACACAATCAATTTGCCCGTATTCTGAATCATGCGGCTATTGACCATATCGCCCATCAGTGCGCGGTTACCGGTAAACACCAGCAGCGGAACCAGCGCCAGAGCAATACCAAAACTCAGCAATACCTGGCTCATCACCAGAATCCGCGTAGCATCCATCCCCAGCATAATCACAATGAATGATGGCAACATAGTGACGACCCGGCGTACCCACAGCGGGATATAAAAACGCACAAACCCCTGCATCACCACCTGCCCCGCCAGCGTACCCACCACCGTTGAAGACAAACCGGCTGCCACTAAACTCAGGCCGAAAATCGTAGCAGCGGCATTACCCAGCAGCGGTTGCAGCGTCAGATAAGCCTGATCGAGATCGGCAACGCCGCTGTGACCATTGAAATGAAACGCCGCTGCGGCGGTGGCCATCATGGCCAGATTAACAAACCCGGCAATGGTCATGGCGATCGCTACGTCGATCTTGGTGGAGGCGTAACGTTCAGCACGCGAATGCTGGCCCGGATCCTGAGTCAGCGAAGAATGCAGATAAATCACATGCGGCATAATGGTGGCCCCCAGTACGCCAGCCGCCAGAAACACCGCATCGCTGTTTGGCAAATCCGGTACTGCCATCCCGTTCAGCAACCCACTCAGTTGCGGCTGAGAAAACACCAGTTCGACAATATAGGCTGCCGCCACAAACAGCAGCAAACCACCGATAACCAATTCCAGTGGCTTTTGCCCACGCTTTTGCAGCATCAGTATAAGAAAAGTGGCGATACCGGTGAGGATCGCGCCTTCCAGCAGCGTAACCCCTAGCAGCAATTTGAAGCCGATTGCCGCACCAACAAACTCGGCCAGATCGGTGGCCATAGCGATAATTTCTGCCTGCACCCAATACGCCCAGACCACCGGCCGTGGGAAGCGATCGCGAATATGCTCGGCGAGGTTTTTACCGGTGGCGATGCCTAATTTGGCTGACAGCAGTTGGATCAGCATCGCCATGATGTTGGCCCAGACCACCACCCACAGCAACGTGTAGCCGAAAGAGGCACCGGATTGAATATTGGTGGCAAAATTGCCAGGATCGATATAGCCGATGGCCGCAATAAAAGCGGGGCCCATCAGAGAAAGCTTGATCTTTCTGGATGGGCGACTGGAAGCACTATCAACTACGCGGCTGTTCAGCATATCGTGAAACCCTTACTAATTTTACGCTTACCTTCATCTTACTTAAATGATAATGATTATCAAGTGCATTTAAGGCGGAGATATCTATCGCTGTGATAACGAGGACGAAGGTTCATCGAACAGATCGCACCAGACTTTGCCGTTTTCTTTTACTCTAATCTAAATAGGGGCATTCGGAATTGAACAGGCTTAATAGCCAAATTAGCACAAAATCGCTACAAGCATGCAATTTTATTAACATCCTGAACGCGGGTACCTTGCGGTGGTCGCTCAGAGTTTTCCCTACTATGACTTTCAACATTTGCAATATACATCTCGTTTTTAAACTCGCCGTTACATAAAATGACAATCGAAATTCAGCCTGCCTCAAATTTGGAGCAAATATGTCCCATATTGCGCACTTTGCGTTAGCGTTGGTGGTGGTTACGATCCTGGCACTGCTGGTGTGCCGCGATCGTAAAAGTATCCGCATTCGCTACGTTATTCAGCTATTGGTTATTGAAGTATTACTGGCCTATTTTTTCCTGCATTCGGAAGCGGGTTTAGGCTTTGTAAAAGGATTCGCAGCGCTGTTTGACAAGCTGCTCGGGTTTGCAGGTCAAGGGACTGACTTTGTGTTTGGCGGTATGGGTGATAAAGGTTTAGCATTCTTCTTCCTGAAAGTGTTGTGCCCTATTGTGTTTATCTCCGCGCTGATCGGTATTCTGCAATACATCAAAGTGCTGCCGTTTATCATCCGGATTATTGGCACCATCCTGTCTAAAGTAAACGGTATGGGTAAACTGGAGTCTTTCAACGCCGTCAGTTCGCTGATCCTCGGCCAGTCTGAAAACTTCATTGCCTATAAAGATATTCTGGGCAAGATGTCTGAAAAACGCATGTACACCATGGCCGCCACCGCGATGTCGACGGTTTCGATGTCGATCGTGGGCGCTTACATGACCATGCTGGATGCGAAATATGTCGTGGCCGCATTGGTGTTGAACATGTTCAGCACCTTTATCGTGCTTTCTCTGGTCAACCCTTACGACACCAGCAATGAGGAAGAACTGCATCTGGGCAACCTGCATGAAGGCCAGAGCTTCTTCGAGATGTTAGGGGAATATATTCTGGCGGGCTTTAAAGTGGCCATTATTGTTGCGGCCATGCTGATTGGGTTTATCGCTTTGATCGCCGCCCTTAACGGCCTGTTCAGCGCAATCTTCGGCTTGAGCTTCCAGGAAATCCTCGGCTACTTCTTCTATCCATTCGCCTGGGTTATGGGGATCCCGCAACACGAAGCGTTGCAAGTGGGCAGCATCATGGCAACCAAGCTGGTTTCCAACGAATTCGTGGCCATGATGGAGCTGCAAAAAATGTCGGCAGAACTGTCGCCACGCAGCTTGGGTATTCTGTCGGTGTTCCTGGTGTCTTTTGCCAACTTCTCTTCCATCGGCATTGTCGCCGGGGCGATCAAAGGGCTGAACGAACATCAGGGCAACGTGGTATCACGCTTCGGCCTTAAGCTGGTGTATGGTTCTACCCTGGTGAGCATTCTATCTGCTTCCATTGCGGGATTGGTGTTAGGTTGATAGCACTCTAAACCTCAAAACGCCCGGTGCAACTCATCGGGCGTTTTGTTTTTTACTACCGCCAGAAATTATCGTTGCCATTCCAAGATCCGATTAAAAAGCAGATTGGCAATATTCTGTCGCTGAGACAACACGGCATGTACATAAATCACTTTTTCTTTATCGTTAATACTGTAAAGCACGCGATATCCATCAGCCGTATTGCATTCCCGATATTTAGCACAACCCAGTGCTAGGAGTTCGGCACAAATCGGGCTCCCTGCTGAAAAAACACGGGTTTTCTCTTCGAATTCATCCAGTATTTTTTCAAGAACGGGCCGGGGTTCGATCTGATGCGAACGCAGAAAATACGCAATGGTTTGCATCGTCATTTTCGCCGTATCTGAGTAGATAAAAACCACCGCGCTTGCAACCATCAGAGTGAATCCAGAATCTGCTCACGTGAGAAGGTCCGATCTAACTCGATATCTTTTTCTGACAAAGTCATCAGCTTGAGCAGAGCAATACTTTCGTCTCTACGCATACGTTCTTCATAAGATTCAATAATATAAGCAGGCAGGCCATTTTGCGTCACGATCAAAGGTTCAGACAGATCGAGTTTGGCTGCATTCTGTTTTAAATAGCTAATGGTCTCTGTTTTCATGGTATTTCCCTTGATCAAGGCTCACTTTTCATAGACTGAATATAGTCTATAAAAAAACCGATAACAATGATTCATCAGGAACGTAAACGCCAGAAAGCAAAAAGCCGACCCAACAGGATCGGCTTTCTAAATGGTGGTGGAGCTAGACGGGATCGAACCGTCGACCTCTTGCATGCCATGCAAGCGCTCTCCCAGCTGAGCTATAGCCCCACAAAAGTGGTACGCATTAACCGGCGTTACGGTGTTAATTTTCAACCTTTTATCGATAAAAAGGTTGGTGGAGCTAGACGGGATCGAACCGTCGACCTCTTGCATGCCATGCAAGCGCTCTCCCAGCTGAGCTATAGCCCCAATCCACAATCACAAAACCCTGTGAACGGGGCGCATAATATGAAACCCCTGAAACACTGTCAACGGCTAAATTGAATTCCTCGATCAAGCGCTGAAAAAGCCGCCAAATCAGGGCGTTTAATGTCAAAAAATCATCATCACGGATAAAAATAAAGCGCACAAAAAAGCCCTGCGGATCATCTTGCAGGGCTTCATCGATGTTCAAGTTACAGCAGCAATAATCAGCCTTGGGCTTCACGCTCGGCGATATACACCAACGCCTGATCGATACGCTTCAGGGAGCGAGCCTGGCCGATCGCCTGCACGGTAACGTCCATACCTGGCGATTGGCCAGCACCGGTAACCGCAACGCGCAACGGCATACCGACCTTACCCATGCCAACACCCAGTTCGTCTGCCGTGCCCTGAATGGCATCGTGCACATTTTCTGGCGTCCAGTCAGTAATTGCAGCCAACTTGGCACGCACCGCTTCCAACGGCTGACGCGCCACCGGGCGCAGGTGTTTTTTCGCCGCATCAGCGTCAAACTCGTTGAAATCCTGATAGAAATAATGACAAGACTCCGCCATTTCCTTCAGCGTTTTACAACGTTCACCCAGCAGTTTAACGATATCTTTCAGTTCCGGGCCGTTACGGGTTTCTATGCCCTGCTGTTCGACGTGCCACGCCAGATACACCGCCACTTCTTCCGCTGGCATATGGTTAATATAGTGGTGGTTCAACCACTGCAGTTTCTCTGTATTGAACGCACTGGCAGACTTATTGATCGCTTCCAGCGTGAACAGCGCTTTCATCTCGTCGATCGAGAAGATTTCCTGATCGCCATGCGACCACCCCAAGCGCACCAGATAGTTCAGCAATGCCTGTGGCAGGTAGCCGTCATCACGGTACTGCATCACACCTACCGCGCCGTGGCGTTTAGACAGTTTTTTGCCGTCGTCACCCAAAATCATCGAGACGTGCGCATACTCAGGCACCGGAGCACCCAGCGCTTTGAGGATGTTGATCTGGCGCGGCGTGTTGTTGATATGATCTTCACCCCGGATCACGTGGGTAATCTCCATATCCCAGTCATCAACCACCACGCAGAAGTTATACGTTGGCGCGCCGTCGGTACGGCGAATGATCAGATCGTCCAGTTCCTGATTACTGAATTCGATAGGGCCACGGATTTTGTCGTCAAAAATAACCGAGCCTTCTTGCGGGTTACGGAAACGCACCACATGTGGTTCATCGTCGGTATGGCTGCATTGGCTGTCGCGGCAGTGGCCGTCATAGCGCGGCTTCTCGCCGTTTTCCATCTGCTGCTCACGCAGCGCTTCCAGGCGCTCTTTGGAGCAATAGCATTTATAAGCTGTGCCCTGTTCCAACATACCGTCGATCACGGCGTTGTAACGATCGAAACGCTTGGTCTGGAAATACGGGCCTTCATCCCAAGCCAGGTTTAACCAGTTCATGCCATCCATAATTGCGTCGATAGCGTCCTGAGTTGAGCGCTCGAGATCGGTATCTTCGATACGCAACACAAACTCACCACCGGCATGGCGGGTGAACAACCAGGAATAAAGCGCAGTACGGGCACCGCCGACGTGAAGATAACCGGTCGGGCTCGGTGCGAAACGGGTTTTGATTTTCATTGGGTTCACAGCCTTATTACGCAACGCGTGTCGGCGGGGTGCCGACAATTGCTCGGAATTTAAAAAGTGGCCGACATTCTACCATTCCATATCAATTCCTCAACGCTGACACCACATTACCAGGCAGCCTTACGCCGGGTTTGCGGGCTGTTTCGCATGAAAATGAGTAAAGAATCAGCGCGGTTGCTGATAAATATCTCATCCTGCCTAATTTTACGACGAACGAATAAAAACGTTTTAAAAACCGTTGACTCACTTTCAACTATCCCTATAATGCGACTCCAACAAGACGGGGCGATTAGCTCAGTTGGTAGAGCATCTCCTTTACACGGAGGGGGTCGGCGGTTCGAGTCCGTCATCGCCCACCATCTTGTTGAAATGAGAAAAATGAGGGTGATTAGCTCAGTTGGTAGAGCATCTCCTTTACACGGAGGGGGTCGGCGGTTCGAGCCCGTCATCACCCACCACTCATTCTCTTGTTTAGCAGTAACCTGGAAGTCCTGAAGTGGGTGATTAGCTCAGTTGGTAGAGCATCTCCTTTACACGGAGGGGGTCGGCGGTTCGAGCCCGTCATCACCCACCACTTCTGCGGGTCGTTAGCTCAGTCGGTAGAGCAGTTGACTTTTAATCAATTGGTCGCAGGTTCGAATCCTGCACGACCCACCAATATAGAAAAAAGCGCCTTTTGGCGCTTTTTTCGTTTATATTCCGCAATCAATTTCCCAAACGTCCGATATAGCATAATCCCCCGAGGTCGTGTTGGATGAGAACCTGCGTTCAGGTTCGAGCCGAGCGAAGCGAGACGACAACGCGCAGCGTTGCCCGTAGGGCGAGGCCGAAGGCCGAGTCAATCCTGCACGATTGGCACGGCACTCAAACAGATCATCAAGCATTAATAATGCAACGAATGCAAAAAGCCAATCAGCACCATCAAGCCGCCAGCGTTGCCCCGCCATCAATCACAATATCCTGCAGCGTAATATGGCTAGCACGATCCGAAGCCAAAAACAGAATCGCATCGGCAATCTCCTGCGGTTGGGCAATTTTCCCCAGCGGGATCCCCAACTTAAACTGTTCAGGGTAGCCAGCAATCGTTTTACGCTCACCGCTTTCATCCTGCCACATACCGCGCAGCATCGGCGTATTGGTCGATCCTGGTGAAACCAGATTACAGCGCACTCCATAGGGTGCCATCTCCAACCCCACCGTTTGGCATAGGCTACGCAGGGCCGCTTTAGAAGCGCCGTAAACCGCCATACCCACACGCGGCACATGAGCGGCGTTAGACGCCACGCTGACGATCGCTCCACGCCGTTGGCGGCGGAATACCGGCAACGTCTGGCGGAACATATTGAACGCCCCACCTGCATTTACCGTCATGCAGGCCAACCAATCGGCGCTGCTGGTTTCGTCGGCCAACCCCATGCGCAAGATCCCGGCCCCGTTCACCAACACGTCCAGTTCGGGCTGTTCTGCCAATAGCCGCAGGCAAACGCGCTCGACGGCCTCGTCGTCGGCGATATCCAGCACTACGGTGCGGAACGGATAATCCTGCTCATCAAAACGCAAATCAAAGCCAATCACCTCGGCACCGTCCTGCACAAACGCCAGCGCGGTTTGATAACCAACCCCCGCTCCGGCCCCGGTCACCCAAACCCGCTTGCCGGTAAAATCGTGCCCATTACTCATCAGGATTTCCCCTCAGTCAGCAGCGCCCACCAGCTATCAAGCGTGGGGGATTTGGCCAGCGCGATAAAATCGATATCTGCACGGATCTTGCGCCAGCGGGTCGCCAACTCCATGATTCGCACCGAATCCAGACCATAATCAATCAGGTTTTCATCATTGCCGATATCTTCACTGTCTTCATCAAGCAATGGAATAATCTGCTGGCGTAGAGCATCAATGCTGGCGATACCCGGCAGCAGATCGGCGGTCATCACCACCCTGCCGCAGCGCCCGGCGGTATAGCGCAGCGCCATCAGGTGTTCATCTCGCGAGAAATCGGCCAAACCATCGGCCACCATAAACGGCTTGATGTCGCGCATAAAAGCATCGATGGCAGTAGTCATGCAGCCGATATGCGCATAGACACCGCAGATAATCAGTTGATCGCGCCCGCTTTCCTGCAAAATCTCCTGCAACGGTGAGCGATGGAAGGCGCTGTAACGCCATTTAACCAATACGGTATCATCAGCATCCGGTGCCAACGCGCGAGTAACCGCCTGCTGTTCCGGGTGCTTGTTCAAACCCGGCCCCCACATATCATTCAACAAAGCCCGATCGGCATCGCTTTGTTGATTCGGCTGTGCGGTATAAAACACGGGAATGCCCTGCGCTTTACAGTAACTGCGCAACTTGGCGATATTCTTGACCACTTGTTCGATCAGTTGGCTGTCTTGCCCCCAAAAGTTGAGGAAATACTGCTGCATATCGTGAATCAACAGCGCAGCGCGCTGCGGTTCAAAAGCCCAATTCACCTTGTTAGTTGGCAATTCGTTCAGCGTTGGCAGTGCGTAGTCATTAAGTTTAGGAATGGCCATGGCTTATTCTCCCTGAGCCTGAGTTAAATGTTGACGCAAATGTTTTTTATCCACTTTGCCGACCGGAGTAAGCGGCAGCGATTCAACCTGAATAAAGCGATCGGGCAGTTTAAACTCCGCCACGCCCTGTTCACGCAGATGGCGGCGCAGAACGACTGGCTTAATCGCGTTGTGCGCCACAATAAAGGCGCAGCTTTTCTCCCCCATCAGTGCATCCGGCATCGACACCAGTGCAGCATTAATCACTGCCGCATGGCGTAACAGCAGGTTTTCAATTTCTTCGGCGGCAATCTTTTCACCACCGCGATTAATCTGGTCTTTCTGCCGCCCCTGAACCCGCACATAGCCATCTGCCGTCAGGCTGATCAGGTCGCCCGAACAGTAGAAACCGTTGCCATCAAAGGCTTCGGCGTTATGCTCCGGGCTCTGGTAATACCCCCGGAAGGTATAAGGGCCACGCGTCATCAGGCGGCCAGTTTCCCCCACCGGCAACGGATTACCTTGCTCATCCGCCACCCACAATTCATCGTCCGGGCACATCGGCGTGCCCTGCGTGGTGAGAACATGTTGATCGTCATCATCCAGCTGGGTGTAGTTCACCAACCCTTCAGCCATACCAAACACCTGTTGCAATTGGCAGCCGATCTCGTTGCGAATACGCGCCGCCAGGGTTTCCCCCAATTTAGCCCCCCCCACCTGCAACAGTTGCAGGCTAGCCAACGGCTGGTTACTGCCCCACTCTTCAATCGCCTGTAGCCACAGAATGACAGCAGGCGGTACCAGCGCAGTGACGGTAATCTGATGCTGTTCGATCAGCTTGAAGCACTGGGCCGCCGCCGGATCGGCAGCGAACACTACCTGCCCGGCAGCATAGAACACGCCCAACACCCCCGGTGAACTCATCGGGTAATTGTGGGCCACGGGCAGTGCGCACAGGTAACGAGTGGTGCTATCGAAACGGCAAATCTCCACGCTGCGGCGGATACTGTAGTAATAGTCGTTGTGAGTCCGTGGGATCAGCTTCGGCGTGCCGGTGCTGCCACCAGAAAGCTGGAAAAACGCGACTCGATCGGCAGCCGTTGGGGTCGGTATAAAGGCAGCGCAATCCTCCGCTAACCAATCAGCTAGAGCGTGCTCCCCAGCGGGTTGACCACGTAAACCCACTACGCGTAAAGAAGGATTCTGTTCTCTGAACGCGACCAGGAAATCGTCCTGTGCAAACAGGCTATGTTGCCGATCGGCAATCAAGAGCGCAGGTTTGATCTGGCTGGCGTAGGCACTCAGTTCGCTGCGCTGATGGCTGAACAACGCATTTACTGGCACCACGCCAATTTTCAGCAGGGCGAAGAACACCACATAGAACTCCACCACGTTGCCAAGTTGCACCAACGCGGTATCACCAGATCGTAATCCTCGGCGCAACAGGGCGGCGGCCAAGCGGTTGGAAAGCTGCTCCAATTCGCGGTAACTCAGGCTGCGTTGCGCGTCAGTCAGGGCGATTGCCTGATTATCTGCCTGTCGGGCCAAGATCTCGGTCAGTGGCTTATCGATCCAATAGCCGCGCTCACGGTAACGGCGCGCGAAATCCTCGGGCCAGGGAGTAAAAGCGATACTCATCATGTTGTTATCCTTGCAGACCAAAAGCACGCAGCATGGTGCTGAGCTTGGTGCTGGTTTCATGCCACTCAGCCTGTGGGGAGGAATCAGGCACAATCCCCGCACCGGCAAACAGGCGTACCTGATTGGCATTGACCGTGCCACAACGGATGGTGACCACCCACTCACCGTTGCCTTCGGCGTCACACCAACCGACAATGCCGCCAAACAGGCCACGTTCGAAAGGCTCCAACTGCCCGATCAGATCGCGTGCTGCCAGCGTCGGAGTGCCACACAATGCGGGCGTTGGGTGCAGCAGGCAGGCCAGCGACAGCGCATTCTCTGCCTGCTCGGCGGCTTCGCCCTCGATCGGCGTCGAAAGGTGCCATAACGTGTTGGTATTCAGCAGTCCCGGGGTGGCTGGAATGTGCAGACGGCGGCAGCGGCCCTGCAAAACCTGGCGCATACCGGCGGTGACAATCTGGTGCTCGTAGCGATCTTTAGCCGATGTAAGCAGTTGCTCACTGACTTGACGATCCCGCTGAGGATCGTTTTCACGCCGCGCCGATCCTGCCAGCGGGTTCGAATAGAACCGATCACCGTACTTGCGCAGCAGCAGTTCTGGGCTGGCCCCCACCAGAGCCCCCTCTTCTAACGGGACATGGAAGTGGTAACTCTGTGGATTCTGAGCCATAACGCGCATCATCAGCGCCGCTAGATCTATCTGCTTGCCGGTCTTAATTTCCAGCAAACGGGAAAGCACCACTTTCTCCAACTGTTCGCTACTGGTCACCTGCACCGCATCGGCCACCATTTGCATAAACTGCGTCTGTTCGGGCAATTCGCTCTGGTGGGTGATGACTGGCAACGCAGCTACGACCGGCTTCAGGTCTGCCATAAAGGCTTCACGTTCAAACCATTGCACTTGCCGAGGGATAAATAACGCGGAGGGTTGGCGGGTATCGAAAGGAATCGCGCCACACAGCAGCGGATTGGAGATCCCTGCCTGCCGGGCTTGGGCAAACGCCTGCTGCACCCCCTGCTGGAAGCGGCCTTGCAGATTATCGCCGTCGGCAGCAGGCTGCGTGATGTTGGCAAAACACCCTTGTGTGCTCAGGCTACGATAAGGAGAAGTAAAAAAGAAACCTGAGGTTGGGGAAACCATGGCGGACTGTAACACTTGCTCCCTGCCTTGCAGCTCCTCTTGTTCGGCACCCTTAACTGCTAACACCATCGGCACTTCCTCTATATCATTAACAACAATCAACATAATAATGATTATCATTTGTATTTGATTGCGGTAAAGTACTCTGCAGATTTTGCCATGTCAATAAATGCAAACGCTTATTCTTATCAAAATCAGATATGAGTTTAGTGTCTTAATTTATAAAAATGATAATTATTAACATTTAAGCGAGGTTTACCCGCAGATGATAAATCACTTACGCCTTGGGTTGGCATTGTTCGGCCTGCTGGCATTGGGCAACGCACCAGCGTCAGCCACAGCGCAATGGCCACGCACGGTTACCACGCCACACGGCATGATTGCCCTCAATCAGCCCCCAGTGCGCATTGTCTCCACCAGCGTCACCGTCACCGGCACACTGTTGGCTATCGACGCACCAGTCATCGCCAGCGGAGCCACCAGCCCGAACAATCGGCTGTCGGATAAACAAGGCTTTTTCCATCAATGGGGCGAGATCGCCGCCCAGCGCGGTGTGAAACGGTTATACATCGGTGAACCCAACGCCGAAGCGATAGCCGCTGAAGCCCCGGACCTGATTGTGATGTCTGCGACCGGTGCCGATTCCGCGTTGCGCCTGTACGATCAGTTATCCGCTATCGCCCCCGTGCTGGTGGTGAATTACGACGACAAGAGCTGGCAGGAGTTGGCCCACATTCTCGGTCAGGCGACCGGGCACGAAGTTCAGGCGGAAAGAGTGGTCAGTGAATTTGCCGCACGGGAAAAGGCGCTGAAACAGCGTATGACACTCCCGCCGCAACCCACGTCCGCCTTGGTATTACGCAGCGATGGCAAAAGTGCCAACCTGTGGACCGCTGATTCGTCACAAGGGCAACTGCTGCAGCAGTTAGGTTTTACTCTGGCAACGCTGCCACCAAAGTTTAACGCCAGCACCAGTCAGGGAGTGCGTAAAGACATCATTCAACTGGGGGGAGAAAATCTGGCACAGGGCCTGAATGGTCAGACCCTGTTGCTGTTTGCCAATGACGAAACCGACGTGCAACGGCTGACGGGCAACCGCTTTCTGGCGCATTTGCCTGCGGTAGCAAACCAACGGGTTTATGCGTTGGGCAACGACACTTTCCGCCTGGATTATTACAGCGCCAGCAATCTGCTGACGCGTCTGGAGCAGCTATTTATTGCTCAGTAGCTTCAGTGGCGGGTTGTAGCCCGCCACTGCCCACCTGGCGCAAGCCACGCATAGCGAACGCCAATACCACTGCCAGCAACACAGCGCCAAAACCAAAACTGGTTGAGGTCATGGCTGGCAGCATAAATGCCCCCATCGCCCCCAACAGCAAAGCGCCAATCGCATCGCCGACCACGTTCTGGGCCGTCCACAACCCGTTGATGCGGCCAAGAAACGCATCCGGCGTCAGGTTCTGAATCAACCCGTACTGCAGCAGCGAGTTCAGCGCGCTGAAATAGCCAAAAACCACTAAGCACAGCAGCGCCATGCCATACCATGGCATTAGGCCAAACAGCCCGATGGCAGCGAACGCAGCAATTGCTGTCAGCAACATCACCCAACCCGGTCTGGCGACCTGCGCTATTCGCCCACTGGTGAATGCCCCGATGGTCGCCCCCAGCGGCACCGCAGCATACATAAAGCCCAGGTGCGCGATGCTCACGTTCCACATGCCAGAGATAGCCGGGTACAACACCCGCACCGCGCTGGCCATGGTCAGCAGCGCACCGATCAACGCTACCATTCCGATCACTTTATTTTGCAGCAGAAAGGTAAAACCGCCGATCAAAGCGCGCAGCGGGTGCTCACGCGGCTGCGGTGGCGGCGGCAACTGCGGCAAACGCAATAAAGGGAGCAACGTCAACAGGGTGCCTAACGCCGCCAAGCCGTAATTCCAGGCAACTCCGGCGCTGGCGATCACTGCGCCGCCAATGGCAGGTGAGAGGATCGAGCCAAAACGCACGGTCAACATGCTGATGGCCCCGGCCTGCACAATGTTTTCACGCCCCACCAGCGCTGGGGTGGCAGCCAGTAAGGCGGTCACCCCCACCGCACCAAAGAAACCGTCCCATACCGCCAGCAGATAGATCGCAGTCAGAGAAGGTGCGGGCAATGCTGCATTCAGGCACAACCCGACAAAACCCACGCCACAGGTAGAACGGGCAAACAGGATCAAGCGGCGGCGTTCATAGCGATCCGCCAGCACGCCCCCCATCAGCAAACCGGCAAACATCCCGCTGCCCGCCAGCGTCACCGCAAGCCCGACCAACAAGGTTGAGCCGGTCAACGCCTGAATTTGCACCGGAATGGCGATCGCCATCAGGCCCAGCGCCAGAATCGAAATAAAGCGCGCACAAAATACCGCCCGAAAGGCCGCATTGGTTTTCAGCAGGCCGAAATCGAGCAAAATAGAGGGTTTCTTCATCTTGTTATCACCACCACCGAACTCCGTTATTGCAGCTTAAAACTCATCAGGAACAGCGCTAGTGCTGTCTGGGGAGTCATGCTACCATAGATAAACACAATCAATAATGATAATAAGTATCATTTATATTCAATTGGTAATGGGTTGCCATGTTCCGGCTTACACGTAATTGCTCTCCCCCTTTATCTGCCCCACTCCAGGGCTTATCCCATTCATTTTGGCTACGCCTGCTTGGGTTGCTGTGTGCCGTTGCGGTTCTGCTGTTAATGATGATGCTCAGCCTGTCGCTGGGAGCCAAGCCCATCCCTGTTGCCAACGTGTTTACCGCACTGAACGGGCAATGTAGCGGGGCCGACTGCCTCATCGTGACCGAAGCCCGGCTACCGCGAACGCTGATCGGCGTACTGGCCGGTGTGGCTTTGGGGTTAGCCGGTGCTCTGATGCAGACTCTTACCCGCAATCCGCTGGCCGACCCTGGCATTCTGGGGGTTAACTCCGGTGCGGGTTTCGCGGTGGTCTTGGGGATCACTTTCTTCGGCGCAACCAGCGTCAGCGACTATCTGTGGTTCGCCTTTGCCGGTGCCCTGTTTGCTGCATTATTAGTGGCGCTGGTTGGCGCGCTGGGCGGTAGCCGCCTCAGCCCGGTTCGCCTGACGCTGGCCGGGGTGGCACTGGCGGCGGTGCTGGAAGGGCTGACTTCCGGCATTGCCCTGCTTAACCCGCAGGTGTTTGATCAGCAGCGCTTCTGGCAGGCGGGCTCTCTCGATATTCAAAGCATGGCGGTGGTACGCACCGTCGCCCTGCCGATCCTGTTAGGCACATTCATTACCCTTTGGCTGACCAAAGCGTTGAACAGCCTGAGTATGGGCAACGAGCTGGCCGCCGCACTGGGCACCAGCATGGTGCGCACTCAATTGCTCGGCCTGCTGGCGATAACCCTGCTGTGTGGTGGTGCGACCGCCGCCGTGGGCCCAATCGCATTTGTCGGGTTGATGATGCCGCACATTGCCCGGCGGTTATCAGGGCCGGAATTAAGCTGGATGCTTCCTTGGACCTTGGTGCTAACGCCGATTCTGCTGCTGACTGCCGATCTGCTTGGCCGCTTCCTGGTATCAGGTGAGCTGCAGGTGTCTATTGTGCTGTCGCTGATCGGCGCACCGGTACTGATTATGCTGGTACGCCAGCGCCGCATGTTCCGGCGGGGAGGATAAATGAGCCTGTTGATTACCCGCCAACTCCTTGCCAAAAAACCACTGCGGCTGGCGCGACCGCTAGCAACCGTGTTGATACTGCTGTTCACCTGCCTGGCGTTAGCGGTTTATGCCCTCGCTTCCGGCACGCTGCCACTCAGCGCCATGCAGGTGATCGAGGCTTTGCGCGGCGAAGGCCCGGCCAATCTGGCGGTTATCGTCACTCAGTGGCGCTTGCCGCGTGTTGCGATGGCGCTGTTACTGGGGGCCGCTCTGGGCATCAGCGGTGCCATCTTCCAATCCTTGCTGCGTAACCCGCTCGGCAGCCCAGACGTCATCGGTTTCAATACCGGCGCTTACAGCGGCGTGTTGGTGGTTATTGTGCTGTTTAACGGCGGTATTCTCGGGATCACTTCTGGCGCGCTGGCCGGTGGCTTGATCACCGCCGGGCTGATTTACCTGTTGGCCTGGCGTAACGGCGTTGAGGCTTTCCGCCTGATTATTGTCGGTATTGCGGTGCGCGCCCTGCTGGTTGCGTTAAACACCTGGATGATCGTCAGCGCTTCGCTGGAATCGGCGATGACCGCTGGCTTGTGGAGCGCAGGTTCGCTCAACGGCATTTCCTGGGCAAAAAGCCTGCCTGCCCTGTGGGTAATAGTGCTGGCAATGCTGCTCTTGGCGGCGCTAACGCGGCGCATGCGGCTGCTGGAAATGGGTGATGATACCGCTTGTGCTCTGGGGGTCGCGGTTGAGCGTTCACGCCTGCTGCTGTTTTTGGCCGGGGTACTGCTCACCGCAGCGGCAACCGCTGTGGCTGGGCCAATCTCTTTTATTGCTCTGGTAGCTCCGCAGATTGCCCGCCGCCTGTGCGCCAACCAAAACGTGCTGTTGCTGACGGCCTTAACCGGCGCTTTGTTACTGCTGGCTGCGGATGTTGCCGCACAACGCCTGTTTATGCCCTACCAGTTGCCGGTCGGTGTCTTGACCGTCAGCCTAGGGGGGATTTATCTGATTTGGTTATTAATCCATGAGTCGCGAAAAAAATGAATGCTGAAAACCTGTTAGCTGCGCCGCTACGCGCCGAAAACCTGACGCTGAGTTACGAAAAAAAGATCGTCGCGCGCGATCTGTCAGTGTCCATTCCGCACGGCGAGCTGACGGTAATTATCGGCCCGAATGCCTGCGGCAAATCCACACTGTTAAAAACGCTCAGCCGCCTGATGCAGCCACAAGCCGGTTCTGTATGGCTTAACGGCCAGCAGATCCGCGATTACGCCACCAAAGACGTCGCCCGCCAGCTCGGTTTGTTACCGCAAAGTTCGATCGCCCCTGGTGATATTACGGTGTTCGATCTGGTGGCACGTGGCCGCTACCCGCATCAGCGTTTGTTCAGCCGCTGGCGCGACGAAGATCAGCAAGCGGTTGAGCAAGCCATGCATGCTACCGGTGTAGCGCAGTTGGCCGAACAACCAGTGGATACGTTGTCCGGCGGGCAACGCCAACGGGTATGGATCGCCATGGTCTTGGCGCAGCAAACCCCATTACTGCTGCTGGATGAACCCACCACCTGGTTAGACATCACCCACCAGATTGAGCTGCTGGAGCTGCTGCGCCAGTTAAACCGGGTGAATGGCTATACTCTGGTGGTGGTGCTGCACGATCTTAACCACGCCTGCCGCTATGCCAGCCATCTGATCGCCATGCGCGGCGGTAAAATTGTCGCCGAAGGCGCGCCGAAAGATATTGTAACCCCTGAGCTGATCGAAGAAGTGTATGGGCTGAAATGTATGATCATTGACGATCCGGTATCACATACCCCGTTAATGGTACCGTTAGGGAAATAGCTCACCGGTTTCCCCTCAAAACCGCCTCCTGTATCACTACCGCCTACCCTCACGTCACCAGACTGCGTTTGAAATTTTTTGACGCAGCTCTCAATCCCCACAAAAAGAATAAAATATTCCTTTTACATTTAATTTAAAGAATACATTATTCCGATCGCTAAAAAACAACATCTATCACCTCTAAAACACCAATGAGTTAAAAATGAAAAAAATCATACTAAAAACAGTACTGGCCTCCATTATTGCTAGCAGCACAGCTCAGGCTGCGGTGATCTACAAGGAAGACAATGGTTCCAATGTCGAGCTTTATGGCCGCTTTGGATTCAACGTTTCAGACAAGAAAACGGGTAACACACAAGGTGACTTTGATGGGCGTTTGGGGTTTATTGGTCGTCAGGTTGTCAATGATAATGTTGCCGTTATTGGCCTGGCACAATATCAGGTGAACGCCGCCGAGTACGCCAATAACGTCGAGAAAAATAACGATAGCCTGACCGCTCGCTACGTCTGGGCCGGTCTTGATTTTGCGCAGTACGGCAAAATTACCGGTGGCCGCGTCTCTTCCGGTCTGATTATGTTTACCGATATCGGTGATGTTTTCGCCAGCTCTGATGTTGCAACAGGCCGCCAAGCACGCTTTGTTGACCCAACCGCAGTGCAGGTATTCCGCCAGGACGGTACCATTCAGTATCAGAATAATATCGGTAACCTTGACGTTGCTACCGCGTACATTATCGGTAACGGTACATCCGATCTGGACTACGGCTACAATGCCGCCACACGCTATACGTTCGACATGGGTACCGCAGGCAAGCTGGTGCCGGTTATCGCTTTCCAGAAAACCCGCGCCGCGCAAAATCTGGGTAATCGCACCAATGGGGCAGACACCTTTACCTACGGTGGTATTGGTACCCGCTATTACCTGGGCCCGGTTATGTTAGGCCTGCTGTACTCTTCAGATACCGTAAGTTACAGCAACGGCAGAGCAGACAGTAAAGATAAAGACTGGGAATTCACCGCCGTTTATAACGTGAATAATGATTGGGCATTGCGTACTGGCTATCGCTATCTGGATAATACCGGTGGTGACGAATTAACTCTGCGTGATACCACCTTTGAAGTACAATATAAACTCACTCCGCGCAGTTCAATCTACACTGCCTATATTCTGCGGAATGGACAGGATGGAACAAACGTGGACACAGGCCGTCAGGTTTCATTTGGTGGCAGTTCAGCCAAAGATAGTTTCTATCATCTTGGTCTGCGTTACGAGTTCTGATGCTACACCCGTAATACTTCAAGTTGCCTGAGCATTGACTTTCTTCGCGTAGACGATCCGTTGGCGTGAAAACGACTGACTCAATAAGCGCAGCTTATATTATAAAAGATCGAAAGGTGGGATCATGATGAGAATTACGTTTATAGCTTTATTACTGTTAGGAACGGTGATGAACAGCCATGCCGCTGTCACGCTTAACTTTGGTGACAACGTTAATATTCTGGCCGCTCAATCAGCACAAATAAATACTTTCAGTAAGTCGGTCACATTGCCCGATGGTGAACAGACGTTAATTGTGCGTTTTGATGCCCCTAACGATCCTGGCTCAATGAATGAAAGCCAGGGGCGTGTCATTTCCAACGCTCAGATATTAACCTTTACTGCAAGCCCTAATAGCCATATTAATTTAAAAACAGCGATACCGCTCAATGCGAATGAAACTCAGGCTGCGGCTAAGTCGCCAACGTTTTACCTGACGGATTCGCAGGGCAAGTCTATCCCTTTCCATGCTCAACCTGTTTCAGCGGCATCGAATAAATTTGGAACGGATTATGCCAAATTATTACCGGGTGCGATTCAGCAGCCTGTCGCTGAAGTGAAAGAACAAGATAAAGCAAAAGCAGAGGTTAAAACCCCCTCTCTCAGTAACCTGCAGACGCTTTATTTACAGATGAGTGATGAGCAAAAGAAGGAGTTTTTACGCTGGGCAATCAGCCTTTAATGAAGTTGATGACAAAGCTGTCTTTATGACCGAGATACACGGGCTTTGTCAGCAGTCTGCTTTAATGCCGTTACCCATCATATTTCAAGTCGCAGGCGTATTGCGTACTTGATTTATGATGGGCTTAGATTTTTCCAATGAGGTTGTAATGAAAGTTAATCTATCCGGGCTGACCACAGAAAGCCGCAATCACGCCAGTGAGAATATTGACCAACTTTCTACCGTTGACATGCTGAAAGTGCTCAATGATGAAGATAAGAAAGTGGCTCTTGCCGTAGAGGCTGTTTTACCCGCGATCGCACAATCCGTTGACTGCATTGTTGCGGCTTTTCAACAAGGTGGCCGCCTGATTTATTGTGGTGCCGGAACGTCAGGGCGCCTTGGCATTCTTGATGCCAGCGAATGCCCGCCAACTTATGGTACTCCGCCGGAACAGGTTGTCGCGCTGATTGCAGGCGGCCATCAGGCCATTCTGCATGCGGTAGAAAATGCAGAAGACAGCCAGACCTTAGGGCAAGAAGATCTGAAAAAAATCGGTTTTAACGCCAAGGATGTGTTGGTGGGTATTGCCGCCAGCGGGCGCACGCCTTATACCATCGCGGCCTTAGAATACGCCAAGTCATTACAGGCCAAAACCATTGCCCTGACCTGCAATGGCGAGAGCGAAATGGCACGTGTGGCAGATATCGCCATTACCCCGATTGTCGGGCCGGAAGTGGTAACGGGTTCCTCACGTATGAAGGCAGGCACTGCGCAGAAACTAGTCCTGAATATGCTGACCACGGGTGCCATGATCCGCACAGGGAAAGTGTATGGCAATCTGATGGTAGACGTCGAAGCCACCAATTTAAAGCTGGTACAACGCCAGATTAATATTGTCATGCAAGCCAGTGACTGCGATCACGAGACGGCCACTCAGGCATTACAAGAATCAGGTGGGCATTGTAAGACCGCCATCGTCATGATTCTGGCACAAATGACAGCAGAGCAAGCTCATACGGCTCTCGAACAAAACAATGGATTTATTCGCCAGGTACTGAACGAGCAAGAGAAATAATAATGGCAAAAATTACCGAAAAAACCATCGCAGATATTTTAAGTCTGGTTGGCAATAAAGATAACGTCAAAATCTGTGGGCACTGTATGACCCGCTTGCGCCTGACGCTCAATGATAATCAGCATGTTGATCAAGTACAGTTGAAAGCCATCCCAGGTGTTTTGGGGGTTATCAACAGCGATGACCAGCTGCAGATTATTTTAGGGCCGGGTAAAGCGCAAACTGCGGCAGAAATGATGAATACCCTGTTAGGTTCGGCCAATAATGCCGCACCTGCGGCTGCATCAACCTCTAACGATCTGGGTGACATAGCCAATAGCAACAAGAGTAAGATGAAGGCCAAGCAAACCAGCGTGATTCATCAGTTTCTCGCGAAATTTGCCACCATTTTCACTCCGTTAATCCCAGGCTTTATTGCTGCCGGGATGTTACTTGGCTTCGCGACGCTGCTGGAGCAAAGCTTTCTCGTCAATGCCACGGAAAAAAATGCCCCCCTGCAGCATCTTGTCGGCTATATGAAAATTTTCGGCAAAGGTATGTTTACCTTCCTGCCGATTCTGATTGGCTATAACGCCCAGAAAGCCTTTGGGGGCACTGGCGTCAATGGCGCTATTATTGCCGCATTATTCGTATTGAGCTATAACCCGCAAGCCACGGTGGGCTATTTTTCCGGCATCGATAATTTCTTTGGTGTTCCTATCGACCCTCGCGGCAATATTATTGGCGTCTTGATCGCCTCTATTCTTGGTGCCTGGATCGAGCGGCAAATCCGTAAAATCATCCCCGATAATCTGGATATGATTTTAACCTCGACATTCACCCTGCTGATCACTGGTGCTTTAACCTTCACCATCATCATGCCACTGGGCGGTGAACTGTTTAAAGGCATGTCCTGGCTGTTTATGCACTTGAACGGTAACCCATTCGGTTCCGCGATCTTAGCCGGGCTATTCCTGATTTCGGTGGTGTTTGGTATTCACCAAGGCTTTATTCCGGTCTATTTCGCGCTGATGGAAACCCAAGGCTTTAACTCTCTGTTCCCGATCCTTGCCATGGCAGGCGGTGGGCAGGTCGGGGCCGCACTGGCGCTCTATTTCCGCGCTAAAAAGGATTCATTGACCCGTAATCAGGTCAGAGGGGCAATTATTCCGGGCTTACTGGGCGTTGGTGAACCTTTGATTTATGCGGTAACGCTGCCTCGGGTTAAACCTTTTATCACGGCCTGTATCGGCGGTGCCTGTGGTGGGTTCTTTATCGGTTTGGTCGCCTGGCTGGGCTTGCCAATCGGGCTTAACACGGTATTCGGGCCTTCAGGGTTAGTCTCCTTGCCGTTAATGACCTCATCTCAAGGCATTTACGCGGGTATGGCGGTTTATGCCACCGGGGTTGTCATTTCTTATGTCGCAGGTTTCATCGCTACCTGGTTCTTTGGCAGCAAGAATGTTGATTTAGCCTAACGGCTGGCTGGCGAACACCACCCCCTTTCTGTTCGCCAGCTTTTTTCACACTATTTGCGCGGCACTTGCTGATGCATGTCAGACACTCGAAAGAGTGGCTAAAGTGCCCGCAAAATCCGGTTCAGCAACGGCCCCAGTACCCTGAACGATGCCGGTGAGACGATGTCCACATGCGCACAATCCAGTTCATGCACCTGCAACCTATCGACATATTCCGCCCAGGTCTGCTGCACATTCATGCCCGCCTGCAGCGTGCGCTTCGCCACAAACAGCGTCGCCTGACCGTGAAAACGGGCGGTATGGGTATGTGATAACAAGCGCACAGAGTCCGCATAGTTGGCTTCGATATGATCGAACATTGCCCCGTGCGTTGATCCTAACGCCTCCTCCGACACCGCCAGAAACTGTTCCCGTTCACGCTGCACTTCTTTCAGCACGTTATCGTCCAGCATCACGTCCCAGTTCTGGGTTTCCGGTGGGTAGGTATCCAGCAGCCCGAGGAACGCGACCTGTTCACCGCGCGCCTGCAGACGCGCAGCAATCCCCTGCGCCAAGGTGCCACCCAGCGAATAACCGATAAAGTGATACGGGCCATGCGGCTGTATCTGCAATACCGTGGCTAAATGCGCATCGCATACCTGATCCATATCTTCACTCAGCGCCAGCGGGCCATCAGGCCGTGGCGACTGGATCCCCACCAGCGACCAGTGCTGATCGATATAGCGCGGTAACACACTGAACTGCCAAGAGAAGCCAGAGGCCGGATGCAGGCAGAACAGCGTCGGGCCATGGGTGATACGCAGCGGCAATACGCTGTCGAAGCCATATTGGTCGGCTTCTTCCTGCGTGCGATCTTCCGCCAGCAGTACCGCCAATTGTTGCACGGTTGAAGCGACCATCACCTGCCCCACCGCTACCGCTTTCCCCAAGTCACGCCGCAGTTCTGCAGCCAGCCGCATCGCCAGCAACGAATGGCCGCCGAGAGCGAAGAAATCATCATCGGCAAACACCTGTTCCCGTTGCAGCAAGCGAGCAAACACTGCCGCGATCGCGGTTTCCAACCCCGGCTTAGCCACGCGCCCGGCTTTTCTGGCTAGGGTTTGCGGCTGCGGCAACGCTTTGCGATCGAGCTTACCGTTGGCACTCAGTGGCAACGAGGCCATTGCCACCAAAGCCACCGGCACCATATGGGCTGGCAAACGTTCGGCCAATGCGGCGCGCAGGCTGGCGCTATCCAGCATTCCCCCCGGCTGCGCCACCAGGTAGCCGACCAGCTGCCGGGCATCGCCGCTCATCGCATCGGCAACGCTGTTTTCCAGCACCAGCGCATGGGTAACCGCCTGGCTTACCCCCGGCAGTGACAATAACGCGTGATCGATTTCACTCAGTTCAATGCGCTGACCACGGATTTTCAGTTGATCGTCGCTGCGCCCAAGATATTCCACGCTACCCTCGGGCAACCAGCGGGCCACATCGCCAGTACGATACATACGCCCACCGTTGCCCTGCGGATCGGCGACAAAACGGCTGGCGGTAAGATCCGGCCTGCCCAGATACCCTAGCGCCAACTGCACTCCGGTGAGATACAGATCGCCCGCCACGCCCGGCGGCACCGGCTGCAAGCGCGCATCCAGAATACGCAACCCGGTATTCCACACCGGCAGGCCGATCGGCACATTAGCACCACTCACCGCCGCCAACGCTGCGCCATGGGCCGGGTGCCAGGTCACATCCACCGCCGCCTCCGTTGGCCCATACAGATTGTGCAGCGGCACCGCTGTGCGGCGCTGCCACAGGCGGCACAGCTCAGCAGGCAAAGCCTCACCGCTGCAGAACACCTGCCGCAGCGGCTGGCAATCGGCAACTGCGCTTTCGCTGTCTAGCGCGCTGACGAAAGCCGCCAGCATTGACGGCACAAAGTGCATCGTCGTCACCTGGTGGTGCGCGATCAGCGCCAATAACTGTTGCGGATCGCGATGTGCTTCCGGCGGTGCCAGCACCAACTGCGCCCCCACCATCAGCGGCCAGAAGAATTCCCACACCGAGACGTCAAAGCTGCACGGCGTTTTTTGCAATACCACATCACCTGCCGCCAGCGGGTATTGATGCTGCATCCACAGCAGCCGGTTGACGATCGCCTGATGCCCCACCAGCACGCCTTTTGGCCGCCCGGTGGAACCCGAGGTAAAAATGATATAGGCCGGGTGATCCGGCGTTGGCCCCTGGATATCTACGGGGGCCGCTAACGTTGCCAACGGTGCGTCGTACAGCAACACCTCCCCTTGCCCGACAAAGCGCGCAAGTTGAGAAGCATCGGTAATAATCAGACGTGGTGCCGCATCCTCCAGCATCATGTTGAGGCGTTCATCCGGGTAACCGGTGTCTAGCGGCAAATAGGCGGCTCCGGCTTCGACAATCGCCATCAGTGCCAGCGACAAGAATACCGAACGCGGCAATGCCACCGCCACGATATCCCCCGGCAGCACGCCTTGCGCCACCAACCGCCCAGCCAGAGTGCGAACCTGTGCGCGGGTTTGCCGGTAATTGAACTGATATTGGCTATCCGCTAACGCTGGGGCATCGGGGGTTTTATCTGCCTGCTCGGCCAGTAAACCGCTGAGCGTTCCCGGCGCAACCGGATGGGCAGTATCATTCACCTGCGCCAACAAGACGTGATCTTGCGGGCTCAGCATGTCGGCGGCACCGACCGGTAAGGCAGGCTGAGCGGTAAACTGGCGCAGCAGCAATGGAATGCGCTGCAAATGTTGGCTCAGTTCTTCACGCTGATAACGCTCGGCATTAGCCAACAGCTCAATTTTCAACGCACCCGCTTCATCAATAAACAGCGCAATCTCCAAATCACGCACTGGCCCGGAAGCCAGATCGTGAGTCATACCTGCAATGCCGTTAAAGTTGAGCTGGTAATCGAACATCTTAAAGTTGAACACCGTACCGTACAGCGGTTGGGCGTCGCCCACTCGCCCCAAATCCCGCTGCACCTGTTCGGCGTCATAACGCTGATGGCGGCGAGCCACTTTAAGCTCACGGCTGATCTGCACCGCCAGCTCAACCAGCGTGGCGTCATGATCTACATGCATCGCCACCGGCAACACATTAATCACTGGCCCGGTGGCGCACAGCGCCGCCGAACCCATACGGCGCATAAAAATAAACCCGGCGCTGAAGCTGGGTTGGCCGCTCAGGCGTGCCACCCACAGCGCCAGCAGTGCCATTGCCATATCCGCCGCATTAAGTTGTTGCTGCTGGCCCGCAGCCACTAAGGGGGCAAAGTCTTCTGTGGAGCAAATGTGGGCCAACCGGTGGATGTGGGTAGAAGGCGCTTGCCCGGCCAAGGGGTGCGGGCAAAGCGTGGCAGGCGCAGGTAACTGGCGCGCTTTGTCTACCCAGAAACTCCTATCGCGCTGATAACCCGGCGAGTGCTGATACTGCTGGTATTCCGCTACCACCGAGCTAAACGGGGTGAAAGGAGTCGGTTCCGGCAACTGATGCTGACACAGACAGGTATAAATATGGGCGATACGGCGCGCAATGGCGGTAAAGCTGAAACCATCTACCACCAAGTGGTGGTAGCGCTGATACCAGAACCAGCGATCGTCAGCCAAGCGCATCAAAATATGACGATACAGCGGTTTGCCACTGCTCAAACGCAATTCGTCAGCCAAGTCGCTCTGTATCAGCGCCTTCGCCGCCGCATCAGCGTCCGCCGTTTCGCGCAAATCCAGCCATTCGGCTGGCGTGATGGGCAGGTTAGCGTCGTACCACTGCACCGGTACGCCATCGTGCTCGGCAAAACGTAACCGCAGGGTATCGACTTCTGTTAGCCCCTGCGCAATAGCCTGCAGCAGTTTCTCTTTGTCTAGCGAGCCATTCAGCTCAATGTAATGGGCAACCGCATAAGCATTGCCATACGGTGAAAGCTGATCGGCGACCCAAATCCCGGGCTGTGCGGCCACCAGCGGCAGTTCGACGATCACCTGCGGTTCGCCGGGCAAAATAGAGGTTTCTGACACAGCATTTACTCCTGTTCTAGCGCCTTACGCTGCGATGCAGGCCGTATGTCCTGCCAATGTTGTTCCAGCCAGCTCACGCATTGTTCACGGGATGCCGGGCCAAAAACGCTGGCCCAGCCTGCCGGAGTTGCGCTGAAATCCGGCCATAAGCTGTATTGCTGCTGCTCGTTGCACAAAATCAGGCAACGTTGGTTTTCATCATCAAACGGGTTTAAGGCGTCCATAGTGAATTCCTTAGGCGTGAAGGGCGTTGGCAAAGGCGGCAGATTGAAAAACAGCGGGTGTTGCCCAGTGCGCCTGCAAGCCATCAAGCAGGCCACCGCGCCAGCACAGTGCGTCGTGCCCACCTTCAACCACCCGGTATTGCACTGGGTGCCCGGCAGTACGCAGCAGATCGGCCATGCGATCGCTCACCTGATGGATCAGCTTTTCATGTACGCCAGCCTCCATAAATACCCGCAGCTTGCCGTGCGCGCCCAATCGCTGTTGCTCCAACTGCTGCATCAGCCAACAGGCATCGTCAGGGATATTTTGTCGCTGCAACATGTCGCGGCGCGGCCACCAGAAAGAGCCAGACTGACTGATCACCGCACCAAAACGTTCCGGCCAGCGCAATCCCGCATAGAGCGCGGCCAGCCCACCAAAACTTTGCCCCGCCACCAGGGTGCTGGCAGCCTCTGCGCGGTGCGGTGCCCAAACGGCCAACTGCGGCAACAGCTCTTGCTGTACCGCCAGCCAGAATTCATCGTTACAGGTCAGTTCCTGTGCGCGATGTTGCTGATCAATAACATCAATCAGCAGATACACCGCTTCTGGCAGTTTGCCCGCACGGGTCAGCTCCATCAGCGGATCCCAAACCGGCATCTGCTGTGCCCAAAACTGGCCATCCAGCAAAATGGCTAATGGCCGGGTAGCGGGCTGGCTTTCACCCGTGGAATATACCCAGACGTGGCGCGTGGTTCCCAACCGTTGGCTGTGCCACCTGTGCCGTTGCAGCCTGGCAGGCGGGGCCGGTACACAACGCCCGCTGGCTACGGCGTAGCGATCAAAATCGCGCCAGGCGTGTTGTTGCGGCGCCTGCGGCATATGTAAACCAGAAAGAAAGTACCCGCTGGCATCGGCCCATGCGCGATAAGGGTTGAGCAGATCCGGCGTTGCCTTGGCAAATATCTGCTGCCACCAATGGCGAACGTTATGCATGTTGGCATGGGGATCGGCACTATTGAGCGGGAGAGAAACATCGTCCATGCAGGGAATAAAACAGTAGCTGCCGCGCCAGTCGGCAGGCAGTTCCCGTTGCCAGTACCAGACGTCCGACCCACTCAGCCGTTGCAGGCTCTGCGGGGGCGCTGGCTGATGATGGTCGGTCAGGCAATTGATATGGAGCCAAACGTGCCGATGGGCCGAAGTCAATTCACATCCTTGAGGATCGCGCCAAAGAAAGGTGACTTGCCAGCGCCCATTGTCTAGCGGTTCTAACAACGGTGTTCCGCGCCGGGCGATGTCGAGCCACCAACCATGGCTCCCCACGTGTTTGCTTGCTAATAACCTACTGCTTTCTGGCTGTTGTTCAGTTTTCAATACGCCCACTCACTGTGTAATTGGCACAGCACACCATGCCAAAACAAACGGTAATCTGAATACTATTGATAATTATTTTCATTTGCAATAGTGTATCTGTCCCAACAGTTTCCAAGTGACTCCATAAAACTACAATCGCCCCTTCAGCCCTGCTGCAAGAAGGGCAGCCAGGTAGGAACCTCAACATGAATCGCAAGTTATCTCGTTACTCTTTAGCCACACTCATCGGGTTAGGATTGGGCTCGTCTGCATTTTCCGCTGCGGTACACGCACAGCCGGAAGAAAACCAGAAACAAACCACGGCGGAAGACACCATTGTGGTCACCGCAGCCAAACAGAACCTGCAAGCTCCCGGTGTCTCCACCATTACCGCCGAAGAGATCAAAAGACGCCCGCCAGCGCGCGACATCAGCGAACTGATCCGCACTATGCCAGGGGTCAATCTGACCGGTAACTCCACCAGCGGCCAGCGCGGTAACAACCGCCAGCTCGATATCCGTGGGATGGGGCCGGAAAATACGCTGATTCTGATCGACGGTATGCCAGCCAGCAGCCGTAATTCGGTGCGCCAAGGCTGGCGCGGCGAGCGTGATACCCGTGGTGACACCGCCTGGGTACCACCGGAGATGATCGAGCGTATTGAGGTGCTGCGCGGCCCGGCAGCCGCTCGCTATGGCAATGGTGCCGCAGGTGGCGTGGTGAATATCATCACCAAACAGGCCAGCAAAGAGCTGCACGGTGCGCTGAACGGCTATTTCAACCTGCCACAGCATAAGCAGGAAGGGGCGACCAAACGCACCAACTTCAACCTCTCTGGCCCACTGAGCGATCAACTGAGTTTCCGGCTGTTTGGCGGCTACAGCAAAACCCAGGCCGACGCGTGGGATATCAACCAAGGGCATCAGTCCGAACGTACCGGCAGCTATGCCAGTACCCTGCCCGCTGGCCGTGAAGGGGTGATCGATAAAAATATCGATGCCCTGCTGCACTGGGAGTTCGCGCCCCTGCAATCGCTGGAGTTCCAATATGCCTATGGTCGCCAGGGCAATCTTTATGCCGGGGATACCCAGAACACCAATAGCAACGCGCTGGTCCAGAGCAATTACGGCAAAGAGACCAACCGGATCTACCGCACCACTTATGCTCTCAATTATCGCGGTGCCTGGGACAGCGGGGTGAGCACCACCCACTATCTGCAGTTCGAGCGCACGCGTAATACCCGTTTGGCCGAGGGGTTAGCAGGCGGTACCGAAGGCATTTTCTCCAGCGACAGCTTCAATACCACCCGTTTGGATGATTTCCTGGCGCACAGCGAAGTCAGCATTCCGTTCGATGTGTGGGTACCGCAAACCGCTACCTTGGGGACGGAATGGAGCCAGCAAAAGATGAGCGATCCCTCTTCTACCAGCCAATCACTGGCAGAAGGCGGCAGCATTCCTGGGCTGAATAGTACCAACCGTGACCCCGACTCTTCGGCCAGGATCTTCTCGCTGTTTGCCGAAAACAACGCCGAAGTCACCGAGAGCACCATGTTGACGCCGGGTTTACGTTTTGATCACCACTCTGAAGCCGGTGACAACTGGAGCCCATCGCTCAATCTGTCACAGGAATTGGGGGATAACGTTACCCTGAAAATGGGCATCGCCCGCGCCTACAAGGCTCCTAACCTGTTCCAGAACAACAGCAATTACATTTTGTACAGCCGCGGCCAAGGCTGTGCGGCCAGCGCTGGAGCCTGTTATCTGATCGGTAATGACGATCTGAAAGCAGAGAACAGCGTCAATAAAGAGGTCGGGCTGGAATTTCATCATGAAGGCTGGCTGGCTGGCGTAACCTATTTCCGTAACGATTACCGCAACAAGATCGAGGCAGGCTATACCCCATCCGGCACTACCACTAATGGTAAAACCGATATTTACCGCTGGGAGAATGTGCCTAAAGCGGTGATTCAGGGCCTGGAGGGTATGCTGAATGTGCCAGTCAGCGATACCATCGCCTGGAATAACAATGCAACCTATATGATTGAGAACCAGAATAAAACTACCGGGGATTATCTGTCGATTATTCCTGAGTTCACCATCAACTCGACGCTGAGCTGGCAAGCTACACAGGAGTTGTCGATGCAGACCACCATGACCTGGTATGGCCGTCAGAAACCGAAGAAATATAACTATAAGGGTGAGGCCGTAAGCGGCAGCGAGCAACGTGAGGTCAGCCCTTATGCCCTGTTTGGCCTGAGCGGGACTTATGCTGTTACCAAAAATATCAGCGTCACGACAGGCATCGACAACCTGCTGGATAAACGCCAGTTCCGCGCCGGTAATGCCCAGACCACGGGCAATGCCACCACCGGTTCCTACATGTATGGCGCAGGCGCAGCCACCTATAACGAACCTGGGCGAACCTACTTTATGAGCATGAACACACGCTTCTGATCGACCATGCCTGATAAGGCAGAAGTCACGCTGCTCCTTCCCGGTGTGGGAAGGGGCACATCAGGCAACCAAACGGCACGACTTAAGCCAGCGCATTCAGGTTAACAATATTATTGAGGTGTTCCACATTGAGCTTACGCAGCGCATTCACTTTATGCGCACTGATCGTTTTCTGATTAACAGCATATTTCTTAGATAAATAAGCCGGTTTCTTCTGTTTAATCAGATTGATAATAATATCTCTTTCTCTTGGTGTTAAAGTGCATGACGATAACGCAACGGAACTGTCTTGGAAACTCAGAATCCGCCTTAAATCCAATGCAAGACCGGTTACCGTTTTATCAGCCGAAGCACAGAAACCTTCTTTTCTGCATAAACCCGAGATAAAGTTCCCCAGGGCAAAGTGATGATTGGCGGTTAAAAAAATCATTTTGCTTGCAAAACTGGCGTAACGCAGTGCCTCTTTGATTTTCAAAATACCTTTCAAACTAATCTCATCAAACAGATCGTCAGTACAAATGATAAAATCCATCACGAGATTATGTTTTTCGAAAAAATCACTTGAGGCCACGTTGACTTTCTTACCTGACGATAATTGCATATCAGCCAGAACCGTATTCAGCGCCAAACGGGTGAACGAGCATTGAGTGACAATTAAGACATTAACGACTCCCTTCGATTTTATTTCCATATCAATTCCATTGATGATTTTGTAAATTCCCAAAGATATATTAATTAGTGCAAAGCAAAAGTAACATAAGAAAGCATGAAATAGTTTGTAGGAAAAAACACCGCTTTCAAAATAACGCCCATTTAAATACAAATATATTCAGTAGAAATAATAACGTCGCGAACGAATTTCTGCTTACTTATAAAAGGTCGTTTCTTTCCACATAATTTGCCATTTCTATGACAGACTTAACGCCAAGCTTAGTCATAATCCGGGCTTTATAAGTACTCACTGTTTTTTCACTGATAAACAGACTCCCTGCTATCTCTTTGTTTTTAAAACCCTTCACTAAATATCTGAGCACGCTAATCTCGCGGGCAGTTAACGAACGCTTAGGTTTGGTGTTTTTGCTTAAGGTCGCCATATCCGATACAGTGCCTAATACTTCTGCAGAGAAGAAAAGATACCCTTTCAAGACATGCTGTACGGCAAAAAGTATCTCATCCACATCCTTACCTTTGCTGATAAAACCATTGGCTTTAGCCTCTATCGCACGTAAAGCATAGATGGATTCATTTTTAGAGGAAAAAATAAGAGACTTAGCTTTAGGATGTTCTTTTTTTAACTTTTTTAACAATAAAAAACCATCATCCCCCTGTATTTCCACATCGGTAATAATCAGGTCGATGTGATTCCCCTGTACAATATCCAAACTTTGGGTGCTACTGGTCGCGGTAAGTACCTGCTCAAATGAATCAGACTGCATCAAGAGTGACTTGATCGCAACCAATATTGTTGGGGATTCATCGATGACCAATACAGAATACATACAATCCTCTCTTATAATATTTCGGATTACTTTTTTGAGAGTCAATCCACCAGAGAATGCCAAAAGGTGTCATTTAAAAAATCTATTAAAATATTACATACACCCCTTACAATTTGTAAGGGGTGTTTTTCTTAATTCCAACTGAAGCTTGGATCAGGTGTATTTTATTTATCAACCCAGCTCAACAACATCGCGGCACTGGCAATCACATTAATATTGGAAATATAACCATCATAACGATTGTTAATGGCGGATAACTGATTATTAAAATGGTCGTTCTCTGCCGTCAGCACATCCAATAATGTACGCGTGCCAAGGTTGTACCACTGCTCATAAAACATTTGCCTGACACGATCGGTTTCTGCTGATAAACGATCGAAATCGTCCGCGCGCATAAACGAAGAATCGCGAGTTTGCACCAGATTATTGATCTGATATTCCAAATCACGGTAGGCCACTTCATATTGTTGCTGAGCCCCATTCGCCTTGGCGCGGGCCGCCATCTGTGCCGCCGTTTGCGAACCGCCGCTGAACGCGTTCCACTGCACGTTCAGCCCGGTATACCAACCGGTTTCATCACCGTTGATATCTTTTGCCGTGTTCTTGGAAACCACCCAATTCAACTGTGGCAAGCCCGCAGACTTGATGCTCTCGGCTTCATATTCTGCCGCCTTTGCCTGTGCCTGCAGTTTCAACAGATTAGGGTTCTTGGTCAATGAAGCGAGCGCCACTGACGCAGGCATCACTGAATCCCGCCAGGAGATATTCTCAGGCAAATTCGGCTCAACGCCCAACAGACGCACCAATCGGATACGGCTGGTACTGACCTGATGCTCAAGATCATCCAGGTTGGCACGGGCAGACAGCAGCTTGGCTTTTGCCTGGGTGAACTCACTGGCACGCCCCTGATCCGCTGTCGAGATCTGCGACAGCATATCGGTCAGTTGCTTCATACGTGCAACATAAGCCAACGCCACCGCGCGGCTTTCCTGATAGCGGCCCAGGTTCATCAACTCTGACACGGTGCTGTAAGCCAGTTGTTCTTTGGTATAACTCTGCGCATTGACTGCCGCCGTTACCCCTTCTTCGGCACTGTCGACCTGGTTGCTGATCTTGCCCCAATCGTAGATAGGCGTGGTGATAGAAACCGAGCCGCTGGTATCACTGGCTTTCGCATTATTACGTTGCAGATCGGCATTGCCCCCTTGAGTCCCTATCGGCGTAGACACCCCAACCTGAACCTGTGGCCAGCGCTGCCCTTTGGTCTGATCAACGTAATAACCGGCGGCCATCACATCGGCTTCTGAGGAGCGGACCTCCGGGCTGTAGGCCAAGGCCATCGACACCATTTTGCGTAAGAAAGCGCGCGACGGGCTATTGCTTTTCCCACTGTAGGCATCCCCAGACATACTGTCGAAAGTCCGCTTACCACTTTCGCCACGGATCTCGCCATTCCAACGCACATTGTCATACGCCGGTTCGGGTTGATACTGCTGCTGAACCGGTGGAAGGCGGCTGTCATTGTTCTTCAATACTGAGCGGCTGCTGCCAGCAGGGGCTTCTGCAGCAATATTAGCCTTGGCGCGCAACTCATCCCGATTAACCAATACCGGTTGTTTGTCACTGACAAACGGTGTCGCAGACTGGCGGTTCTCTACCTGCACGGGTTGGCTTGTTGCCACATTCGGGCGTTCAGTCTTAACGAGAGGTGCCTGGGTAGTCTGAATCGACACCGGAGGCTCAATATATGTCGTCGTCCTTGCAGGCTCAGGGGCTTTGGCCGTCACGGTAACAGGTGCTGGCGCGACGGGCTGGCTATAGGGCTCTGAAACACTGATACTTTTACTCGGCTGAATCCCTTCACTCGGCTTGGCCGCAACCGGAGGTGGCGTGTTACTCGCCGTAGCACTGCCGCTGAATAATGGGGCCGCTTCTTTTCTGACCTCCGGGGCCGTAGGAACCGTATTCGGGTTCTGGCTCTGATTCTGGCGCGGAGGCGGCGCTTTCGGCTCACCCACCGCCGCCAGCTCTTTAAGGAAGTCGGGCGCTTCTTGTGATCCTGCATTTTCAGCCGATGACTGATCGGAATGGAATAATGTCATATATTCCTCCTGTGTCAGCATTGGAGGTAATGCATTGATATTTTGGCTACTTCCTCCCGGCAAAGAGGATTGCTGTGCCACTGTCAGCGTGGAAAATGGCAGGCATATTGCTATCGCCATTGCCACGTTTAACCGGCGGAACTCACTGTGCTTGCGTACCATTTAAATTATCTCTCCCTGAACGCTTCACGGGCTTTTAATACAGGTTTTAAAATATAGGATAGGATCGTTTTCTCACCTGTACGAATTTCTACGTTAGCGACCATGCCGGGAATGATCGGAAACGTTTTATCCTTGACGTGCAAGGCTGCCTGATTAGTACGCACATACACACGGTAATACGTTGCATCTCCCCGTCCAGAACGGGCTTTCTCTTCGTCAACCAGGGTGTCAGAACTCAGGTGTTCCACCACGCCAGTTAATCCGCCGTAAATAGCATAATCATACGCGGTGATCTTGACCGTCGCAGGTAAGCCTGGGTGAATAAAGGCCACGTCGGCAGGCTTAATCTGGGCTTCGACCAACAGGTTATCCTCCAGGGGAATAACCGTCATGATTTCTGCCCCCTGCTGGATCACCCCTCCCCGCGTGGTAATACGGATGTTATTCACCGTTCCGCGCACCGGAGCAACAATAGTAGTACGCTGCATCACGTCTTCACGGCCACGCAGAATCTCTTCGGCCTGTGCCAGTTCTGACTCTTGCTTGTTTAACTCGCTGTTGGCATCCGAGCGGAAACGGTTGGTACGTTCAGCAATCTGCAATTGGAATTCGTTCGCCTGCCTGCGCAGACGCAGGATTTCCACCTCTGAAACCAGCCCTTTTTTAGCCAAAGGCGCGGAAAGCTGTACTTCGTTTTCGGCCAATGCCAGGCTTTTCTTCAGCGCATCCACGCTTTCGTTCAGGGTTCTCAATTGCGCGTTATAGGCCTGAGTTTCATCATGCACCAGGCTCTGTACTGCCTGTACTTCTGGTGGAAACACCAGTTCAGTCCCATAAGATTGCGCACGCAAACGCGCTATCGTGGCTTTCAGCCCCAAGACTTTTGATAATGACTCCCCGTAGCTGGATCCTGCACGCGTCGGATCCATCTTCAGCAACACCTGCCCTTTTTCGACAATATCGCCTTCACGCACGTTCAGTTCTTCCAGGATCCCCCCTTCCAGACTCTGAATAACCTGTTCGCGGCTGGCCGGGATGATCTTCCCATCACCCCGGGTAATCTCCTCAACGCGGGCAAAATGCGCCCACACCAGAGCGACCACCACCACCAATGCAATGGTATAGAGCATGATCATACTGAATGGCGTCTTTTGGGAGATTAACGCCGACTGCAGATCGTTCATAAACTGCAGATCTTCAGATTCTATTTTTCCGCTGTGCTGATCTTTCTTATTCTTATTTTTTTTCTGGGATTCAATTCTGTCTGCCGCATTCACTGTAATCGTCTTTGCCTCAGTCTCTTTTTTAATCACACCCTGTTTATTGCTGACATCAGCATCATCAGTGGGGGCTGATGTAAAACCGTCCTTGTTCATCCGTTATTTCCTGTTGGTGTCTACCTCGTGTTGCAAAATGCAAAGCCTTGGCTATCGCACGTTGAAATCACGAGGTCACACGGATTATTGCCGTAGATTGAGATTAATGTGGCTGGCTTTGCTGAACCGCTCTCTGACTGTTCTTCTCGCCGTTGGCGCTCAGCATGGCAATGACCTGGTCTTTCGGGCCATCAGCAACCACATGCCCATCATCCAGAACAATCAAGCGGTCAAAAATATTCAGCACTGACATACGGTGTGTGACAATCACCAACGTTTGCCCTTCGATGGCTTTCTGCAGTTGGCGGATAAACAGGGTTTCTGTCATCGCATCCATCGAGCTGGTCGGTTCGTCCATCAACAGCACTTTTGGCCGCAGTAACAGGCAACGCGCCAGGGCAACCAGTTGTTTTTGCCCACCGGACAAACCGTTGCCCATCTCCCCGACGGGCATGTCATAGCCCAGTGGGTGTTTGGCCGCGATGCGATCCAAACCGGTCATTTGAGCGACACGCAAGAACTCTTCCGTGCTGGCACCCGGTTTGCCGATCATCACGTTGAAGCGCAAGGTGCCGCTGAACAACCGGCAATCCTGACCAACGTACCCGACTGCCGCACGCCAGTCGGCAGGATCGACCTGTGTCGCATCAACGCCATCAATCGAGATCTGGCCGCTGCGCTGTTGATAAATCCGCGCCATCACCCGCAACAACGTCGACTTACCGCTGCCGATGCTGCCGATAATCGCCACGCGCTCACCCGCCTTGATGGTGATATTGATGTTATCGAGGATCGATGGAGGGACCATCATCCCCGGCACTGCGTAAGCAAAAGCCACCTTCTTCAAGCTCAAGTTACCGTCGAACTTCGGTGTCGGCAGGTAGTTGATGCCCGGGTCGCGCTCAACAGGTAATGACATCAGCTGATTCAGTGATTTCAACGCCGTTTTGGCATGTTGATAACGTAATGCCAGCCCAACCACCGCCGCTAGCGGAGCCAATGAGCGGCCAGACAGGATCACCACCCCGATCATCGATCCCATGGTCAGTTCACCTGCATGGATCAGATAGACACCAAATACCACGATCACCACGGTGCACACCTGTTGCATAAAGGTGACAAAGTTCGAGGTCAGCGCAGAAAGGTAACGGGTTTTCATTGAAGAGGCGGCTGCCAACGCGCTGATATCGTCCCAGCGTTTCTGCATCACGCCTTCGCCCTGCGCCGCTTTCAGCGCTTCCATCCCTTCGATGGATTCGATCAGCATCCCTTGCTTTTGCGAGATCTCACGAATGTTTTCACCCATGTAACGGCTTAACGGCCATTGAATGATCACGCTGACCAGCAAAATAATCGGCACTGCCGCCAACGGTACGATCGCCAGTTGCCCACCGATCAGGTAGATAACGAACATAAACAGGATGCAGAAGGGCAGATCGGACAGGGTTGACAGCGTTGCCGAAGTGGCAAAATCACGCACGGCTTCGAAATCACGCAATTGGTTGGCGAAGGTCCCCGTCGATTGCGGTTTGCTCTCCATACGCATTGCCATCACCTGGCGGAACAGTTTCGCCCCGACAATCAAGTCCGCTTTTTTACCCGCCACATCAATCAGGTAAGTACGAACCTGCCTGGAGGTAAATTCGAACACAATGGCCACCAGTACCCCGATCGCCAAAGACCAAAGGGTGACATAAGCCTGAGTCGGGATCACGCGATCATAAACGTTCATGGTGAAGAAGGTGCTGGCTAATGTCAGTACGTTGGCCAGCAGCGCAGCGGTCGCCGCACTGTAGAAATAATGCCGATAACGCCAGAGCGTAGAGAAAAGCCAATGCCCTTCACGGCTGGATTCCGGCAGGATTTCATCTTCCAGGCGGGCATCCAGCTTCGGCTTAGGGCTTGCCACCATGGCATAGCCATTGGTTAACAGTTCCGCTTCCGGAATGCTGACGGTGCCGCCACTTTCAGGCACCACAATCTGATACCAATAGCTTCCACGCTTACCGGTTCGTGCCGCAACAATGCAGTAAGTCCCATCGGTGCGAGCAACCACTAACGGGAAGAGATAAGAGGAGATTTTAGTCAGGTCGCGTTTGATCCAGCCAGCAGAGATGCCGATCTGGTCCAGCATACGCAGCGCCAATTCAGGTTCCAGTTTGTCGCCACGGGGTAAGCCTGCGTACAGCACTTCTTTGCTGACGAGTTTATTGTAATGTTGGCATAACCATTCAACAGCCCAGAGTAATGAATCTCTGCCATGGTCTTCTATATTGTCAAATTCTCGCGACTGAATCGCCGGAGGCTCAGGGATCTCCGGTAACGCTGAAGACACCGACAATTGTTCACTCATAATCTTTCCCTGGTTACTTAAAAACTGTGATTTAGCTTCCAAGCTAAATATTAGATATATCTTAACACAGGGAATATATTAACCACCGCATGAAACAGTATAGGTATTTACTTAAAGTTTGGTTTGAAAAAATAAGCAAGTGCCTAGAAAAGCCTTTTTGTGTAACCAAAAGAAACAAGGTATCAGGTTGATTTCACTGGTAGATACTGAGATGTTTAACTATACGGTGCAGATAGGACAGGAATAGGATAATAAATTATTACAAGATTAATCTTATTCGATTGAAGCTCTTTATCAGCTTGTAAAGCGAATCCAGTTAAATAAAAGAGCCACGCTATTGTGGCCCTTTTTTTAATAAAATCAAATCAAAGCTAGATTATTATCTGACAATGATATCCACACGGCGGCTGTTAACGTTGCAACCCGCCCCTTGGTGGCTGGCATTAGCAACACAGCCTTCAGCACTTTGAGCCACGCCCATACCACTGACGTTACTGATCACATGCGGGCTAACGCCTGCGCCAATCAGTGCTTCGCGAATCGTCTCAGCTCTGGCCTGTGACAGGCGCTGGTTAGCCACCGGGTTACCGATAGCATCGGTGTAACCCACCAATTGGATATCAGAAACGTTATTTCCCTGCTTGAGAAATGCCACGACGTTTTCCAGTTTAGCCACTGAGGACGGCAAAATAGAACCGTAATTGCTCTTGCCAAAACGGAACTGTATGCCTTCCTGAATCAGCACGGCACCACCACCGTTGACATATTCACAAGGCTTTACTTGTGAAGCACGGTTAATGATACGCGTCTGCTTGCGCATAGACTGTAAATCAGCTTCTGCCGTCGCTCTTTCAACCAAGGCTGCCGTACTGCCATTAGCCCCTGGGTTTACCTGCAGAAAATAGGTCTCTGACCCCTTAACATCCAGTTGATGCGCGGGGTTCTGTTTGCCCTGATAAACCGGTTGATCCTGGAAATAGGACTCAATCGCATGCCCACCAGGTGCCACGCAGAACACGGTAAACTCACCAGGTAACAACGCGGATTGCAGTTCGCGATCCACATTGATGGTGGCAGGGAGAGTGCCCTGTGGATAATAGAAAACCACCTGAGCCAGCTCTGGCACCACTTTCGCGACGGGGCGATAACCGTTTGCCACACTGCTATCGGCAGAGAGTGGGTTGTTGTGTACCGACTCAGCAAGTGCGGTAACAGAAAACAATCCCGCAGCTAACGTTAATACAGCAATATTAATATTTTTAAATCCATTACGAACAGCTTTCATTATATGCTCCAGGCTCACCTGATATATTCATCCATAAACGGCGACAATTTTTCGGGATCCGTTATTACACCCAAAGGTGATATAGCCAAAATGTTTACCCGATAATTAAATAACAAAAAATATACCCAAAATAATTCAAGTTGCTTGTAGGCGGCAACCACACGACAAATGGGTCATACCCATTTGAACAGCGCTTGCGCTGGCCCGCAGGGTGAACCTCTATGAGGCTCATAATCTCCAGGAACTTACTCAAGTAAGTGACTGGGATCAGTGAGGGCAGCCAACACCCAAACAGCTTGAAAAATGACGGGTATAGAACCCGCAGCTTTTACACTGCGGGTTCCGTTACCGGTTAAACAATGATTTGGTTATTCTGCAATAACGTTTCCAGATCGGTATGCACATTGGCCAACGTCACGACGTTGGTAAAGGCATACTGTCCGCCCTGACCATCACGGTCGATGCTGATCACCGTGTCGGCCCCGCTGGTCTCTACCTTCAGGTACTTGAGAATACCTTGGGAAGAGTAGTCCAGCTCCATCTTGCCATCGTCCTGGAAGAAGGAGATCGGGCCGTTGTAGTCCAGCAGATCGCTCAGGTCGATCAGGTCGGCGTCATTGTCCGTTGCAACGTTGCCTACGTGGAAGCCATGGACCGTGTCGTGACCGTTACCGCCCGTCCCGTCACTTTCCATACCCGCCAACACCTTGTACATCAGCGTGTCGTTGCCACCGTTAATCAGGTAGAACGTGTCATTGCCACCCCGGCCTTCAAACAGGTTGTTGGCCGAATTGTCAGTGAAGGTGTCGCCCTGATTGCTCCCGATCAAGCCTTCGATACTCACCAGCTTGTCGTTACCGTGACCCGTCGCCGTGCCTGTCCACAGGTTGGCCGTAATGGCGCCCGGTGCACGGCTATAATCGACGATGTCCATCCCCGCCGTTGCACTCCAGACCGCCTGACCGCTCACGGTCTGGTTCCAGCCACCACCGCCGGTATAGGTATCGTCACCCGCTGAACTGAAGAAGGTGTCGTTATACCCGGTGCCGGTGATCCCGCTGCTGCCAATGGTATTGTTGACATCATTGGTGTTTTCCGCCGTCAGCACATAAGCATCATGCGCCTTGCCGGTGGTCAACCCGCCCCAGTTTTCGTTGACGGTGGTGTTGATGTTGCCACCCTGCTCACCGGCGAACGCCCCCACGTGGTTGGCTGCACCGTTGGTGATGCGCAACAGCTGTACCGAGTACACTTCGTCCGCTTTCAGGCCGAAGAAGCTCACCAGACCCATGCTGTTGCTGGAGCCGGACGCCTGCGGGTTAATCAGCTGCGTCGCCACCAGGTTACCGTGCGAGTCATACAGCTTGACGGTGTTGCTGTAGAAGGTATTGATGCCGTTGCCGTCAACAATACGGATCTGCAGGCTGGTACCGTCTGCCGCGATGTTGGTGTTCTTCACCAGCAGCGTTGGCGCAGACGCATCACCAGACACCACCGCCCCATCCGCACCGGAGCGGTACAGCACCAGGTCCATCGAGCCATCCCAGTCGTAGTCCAGCGCCACAGCACCCGTCAGGTTGCTGTAGGTCTGGCTACCGGTCAGGCTGACCGCATTGGTTCCCCACACGTTGTTACCCTGGTTCAGGTACAACATCGGGCTGGCAACCTGAACTGCGCTCCCACCGCTGCTAGAACGAGGGACTTCAATGATGTCCATCTTGCCATCGTGGTTCCAGTCCACCGCCAGCGAGGTACCGCCATCCAGTTTGTCACCGAACCACAGCGCCTGCGAATCGTTGGTGGCCAGCAGCTTGCCGGTACCATCGTTCAGGTAGATACGGCTTTCATCACTGTTCACCCCTGCCTTCGAACCACGGCTCAGGAACAGATCCAGCCAGCCATCACCGTTGAAGTCCGCATAGGTCATGGAAATCGACAGGTTACCGTAGTCATCCGCACCATCACCGCGGAACACGTTGGCGTAATACCCCACGTTACCAAAGGTGGTCGAGGTGGTGCCGTTGGTCTGGTTATACAGGATCCCCAAACCACGTGAGCCGTTGCCAGCGTTGTTACCCGCACCGTTGAAGTCAATGTGCGCGGTGATATCTACCGTACCGTTGTTATCGATATCCACTGCCCCCACTTCATGCAACACACTCATCGCAGCAGGAAGAGCCCCACCAGGGTGCCCAGCAGAGAAACCGGCAGCTTGCTCATAGGTCAGTACCCCATTAACGTTCTTGATAAACGAAATGGAGTCTGACTCTGAGTCAGCCAGCACAAAGTCGAGATAGCCATCGCCCTCACGGTCATAGGCAATCACCCCACCCAGGTGGTTCAGCGTGCCCTGGTTCAGCGCCTGCGGCGTATAGCTGCCGTCAGCATTCTGCATCCAGTAAGCGGTCCGGTTGGCGTTACCGTACGAACTGACCTGCGACATCACATCGGTCAAGCCATCGCGGTTGATATCCGCAAAGGTGGCCGAGTTGATAAAGCGACCATAGCCCGCATCGTTAACGTTATAACCTGCGCCGTTGGTAGTAGACGGCTGTGCCAGATAGGTTGAGGTGTAATCCTCCTGCGACGTCATGTTGTACACACGGCCAGCGTTGGCTGTCGTCGTCCCCGAGGTGCCACGCACACTCTGGAAGAACGACCACAACCCGTCCTGACCAATGGTCACCGCCGCAGCGTTCAGGCCATAGTTATCCGCATCGGTCGTGCCGCCCCACTTCTGCTGAATCAGCGTACTACCGCCGCCATCGGTTACCCCGATGCTGGTAGCAGAACTCATGGCCGAGCGGTTACCCGCCTCATCCCACACCATAAACGCGATGTTATGCGCACCGGATGGCAGCTTGGTGCTGAGCGTCCAGGTACCGTCCGCAGCAACCTTGGCAAACCCGATCACCTGATCCAGACCTTCCTGGTAGGTGCCATTACGGTTCACGTCGCTGACCAGGGACACTATCGCCCCGGCTTCCACCTTGCCGTACTGGCTGCTGTTGAAGACGAACGTGGTGCTGTTGTCCACAATCTGCGGCACATTAGGCGCACCGAGGATCGCATCCGGGGAATCCAGATCGATCACCACCTGGTAGCTGTTGGCAAAGTTGGTGTTGACCCCAACGTTACCGGCAGAATCAATCACCCGCAGTTGATAGTTCACCGTGGTGCTCTGCGTAACCGCATCCAGCGTGTAGTTCCACTGGCTGCCGCTCTGTGACAGCAGCGTTGTCCAGGTAGTCCCATTGTCCAGCGAGATCTGCAGATACTGGTTGGTCTGCAGTGCCGCACTCAGGTTACCGTTCAACGTCACGGTACGGTCACGGGTGATCATATCGTTGTTGACCGCCGTCGCACTGTGGCTGAACAGATCGCCACTCACCAGACCATTGCTGGTATCGGTAGTGATACCCGTGGTGGTGGTCAGGCCATTCAGGTTCGGCCCACCGGCAGCGATGGTCAGCGCATGCGAATCGGTGCTACCGATATTGCCTGCCTGATCGACTACCCGTGCTTCGATGGTGTAGTCACCCGAGTTCAGCGGTTGACTTTGCAGATCCACGGTCCAGTTGCTGGCGGTGGTGCTGGCCGCTTTGGTCCAGGTTTTGCCACCGTCCAGGCTGACTTCGACCCACTCATCAGGCTGCAACGCCTTGTTCAGCGTACCGTTAATCAACAGCGTGTTATCGCTGGTGTTAAAGTCGGAGTCACTGATCCCCAGGTCATCACTGATCGACGTAATCGCGATCACCGCATCAGAGATAGTCGTATCAACGATGATGGTCCATGGCTCACTGGCCGCCCCTGCATTGCCCGCCTTATCGGTAGCAACTGCAACGAGCGTGTAACTGCCGTCAGTTAACGCCTTGTCATCCGTCAGTACCAGCACCCACTGGCCGTTGGTATCAGCCAGCGCTGTCCCCAACAGAACACGGTTAGCCGCATCGATCTGATTATAAATCTGAACGGTGCTGTCTTTTTCCGCCGTGCCTTTGATCTCAGGCGTCGTGTCGTTAGTCGCATGGCCGCTGACCACGGTACCGAGTACTGGCAGTGTGTTGTCCACAACATCAGTAATTTTCGGTGCCACAGGTGCCACGGTATCGATAGTCAGGCTGAAGTTAATCGGCGTTAACGGATTACCTGAAACATCTGTACCACTGACCACAAAGTTATGAAGCCCTTCGCTCAGCACGGTACCTGGTTCAAAGCTCCAGTTACCTGACGGATCAACCTTCACGCTGCCCAGAACAGTACTGGCACCATCTTTGATGGTGACAATGCTGCCCGCAGTCGCCGTACCTACAAACGTTGGTGTGCTGTCGTTAGTCACATCACCATTGTTCAACAGACGTGTACCGCTATCAGGTTCAACATTATCGAGAACTTGCAGCAATTTCAGATCGCCCGGTACCGTATCGACAGTGATGGCAATACCATCGGTTCTGCCGCTGCTGTTACCTGCTTTATCCGTCACTTCTGTAGCGAACTGGTAATTACCATCCGGCAACGCGGTTGTCGGCGTATAGACCCAACTACCGTCTGGGCTGGTCACCGTTACACTGCCAATCACTTCACCATTAGCGTAAATGGTCACTGTGCTGCCGGTTTCCGCATTACCTTTAAAGGTTGGCGTATTGTCGTCACTCACAGCACCGTTTGCCAACGGCCCTTGTACAGAACCCACATCGTCATTGACTGTCAGACCTGATACCGGATTTGGTGCCGTTGCATCAATGGTGATCGTCTGAGAGCCACTGTGTGCACTCTCCTGACCCGCACTGTTGGTTCCCGTCACGCTGAAGCTGTAAGCTCCATCCGGCAGTTTGGTGGTTGGCGTAAAGCTCCAGTTACCACCAGGGCCAGCCGTCGTCGTACCGACCACGGTATTACCATTGTAAATGGTAATAGTGTCACCTTCGGCAACCGATGAAGTCCCGCTCAACGTCGGCGTATTGTCCTTCGTCAAGGCACCTTCTGTCAGAATGACATGAGTTGCCCCGCTGTCATCGACAATGCTGCCAATTGTTGGTGCGCCCGGCGTCAACGACATGGTGACATCATAGCTGCTGTCCGGCTTGGCGGTATTACCCACTTTGTCGGTTTCAACCACGGTCAGTTTGTTCAAGCCATCGTACAGTGACCCGGTTGGCGTCAACTCCCATGTGCCATCGCTGCCCACCGTTGTCGTGCCAAGAACTTTAGTGTTGCCATCAGCGTCAGTGGTAGAAACCGTAATGGTATCCCCTGCTTCTGCCCCGGTTCCTTTAATCACTGGCTTACGATCGTCCAGAATACCGCCCTGGTTAACCGGCCCGGTGACGCTGCCCACGTTATCCGTCACACCTGTGATGGCAATTTTACTGACATCCGGTGGTGTGAAGTCCAGCATCAAGGTAAAGGTGTTGGACGGATCGCTGACGTTACCC
>NZ_JQEI01000050.1 GCF_000743355.1 Serratia sp. Ag1 | reverse complement strand
GAGATATCGGTGAATGGATACAAAGTTATTACAACACAGTACGCCCCCATCGGCACAATGGTGGATTACCGCCCTGTGAATACGAAGAGCAGTGGAAAAAGGCTACGAAGGTGTCCTGATTTTGTGATCCACTACTCAGGGCCAGCAACGGACCAAAGGTCTCATCCAGCGGGCCAACCGGCCCACTGGCCTGCTGGTCTATCGCCGGTTCGACGTCTTTCTTTATCAGGGCCTTGGCCGACTTCACCAAAGAATCGGACAATGCTTCGGTCTGCTGCCCGGTTTGCCCTTGCCAGGCCACGGTGTTCATCAGCGCTATCAGCGGCGACTGGCGGACATCGCTCATCAAGGTGAGTTGGTCGATGACATCAGACAGGTTTTTCGCCTCATTCCAGTGCAGGCTGTTGAGAAAACTCAGCCAGGCACCGGCAAAGTCAGTGAAGTAACGCTCGGTCAGGCGCTTTTTCAGCGCTTCCGGTGAGATGTCATCAGAGATAGAACGGCGGTTATCACTGAGCACCCAGTCAATCTCTTCACGCCGAGAGGTGACCGCGTTGTCTATCGCCCGCTGGATTTGCTCCTCCCACGCCTTGCGGGTGAACATCCCAGGGATGGTTTCGTCCGTGTGGAACAAGCGTTGCGCATCCGTATCGCCCGTCATTTCGGCCAAGGTCATGTCGGCATAGTTGCGGCGCACTGACAGCAGCATGTTTTCATACAGCGTGCTTTCGGCATTACGCTGGCCGATTTCGCCCAGCAACACCTGCCGAGTCTGTGACACCAGGGCCTTGTCCGACACAATTTTCCAACTCGGCTGGGTGGGCAGATTGTGGGCATAAAACTGCCACAAGTCCGGTGCCAGACTCTGCCATAGCCCCGGAGAGACTCCCTGACGCAGCGGTTCGCTGGTTTTCATTACCTGGGCGAAAAAGGCTGCGTCGACCTTTTCCGGACGCGCCATCATCAGATACGCCTTCAACTGGTCATAACCGGATTTTGCCAGCACTGTCCGTTTCGGGCTATTGGCGGGCAGATTGGCCAATACACCAAGTTGCTGCTGCAGACTGTCTGCGGCGGCATCGCGAATTAAACGGTTACTGGCCTTGCCGTACCATGGCAACAGGGTATCGAGCAGTTGTGCATTATGGTCCATGCCGAAGCGCTGATACCAGGGGGAGCCTTCTGCCGCACGCACCTGCAGGCGGCCAATCTGGTTACGCAGTGCCTGCAGGGCCATCAGTTGTTCATCAGATACCGGCTGCGGCTGCGCCAGGCGCTGCACCTGCTCAGCCGCAGAGAGCATTTGCTGACGGTTGACGGCAAACGACGCCACGCTGCCCGCGCCCCACAAGACCATCAACGTTAACAGGCCATAACAGACCGTTTGCTGCCACGGCAGGCCGACACGACGGCCCCGTGCGGAACGGCAATCGTCCAACACCCCTTGCCAACTGGCGGGAGCAGCCCAGGTTTTTTCATGCACACCTGTAGAAGAAACTGTGGACACCTCTGGCAGGCTGAACATCAGCCCACGCAACGGAATGCGGGCGGCATAGTCGGCAAACCACGGCGTGAATACCTGCCGCCAGCGTGCGGCCTCGCTGGTGCCCAGAGATTGTGCCAGACGTAACAGGAAATCATGCGGCTGTTGAGCCAACACCTGCTGCATGCCTTGCTCGCGTAATTGGGGGATTAACGAGCGTAACTGACGTTCAATCGCATCCGGTGTCGCCTGGGCGGCAAAGACCGCGCCGACCGGTTGTGTCACCCGCTCATCCTGCGGCCATTGGCTTTCGCACACCTGCCACAGATAGACCGGCGGCTGATAGCGCAACGCTTCGCCGGACTTTTCCAGCGTACGCAGCCCATCATCCATCCACGAGGATACCCGGCTCTGCGCCTGCGTTACCGCCCAGACCACGCCGTCCAGCGGACGGCTGCGGCGCAGTTTTCGCCACGCAGCCAAGTGCGATTCGTCGCCTGGTGCATGCAAACTGCCACCGTACAGCAAGACGGTACGCTGCCCCTCCAGCCAGCCCTGTTCAGCCAGTGTCGGAGCCAGGGCGGCGACCTGTTCCGGTTCGCCCACCACCATCAGCAACCGCACTTTATAGCGCCAGGACAGGCCGTAGCGGCGGCGCAGGCGTTGGCGAAGAGCCGTGGTCCCTTCAGGTCTGGATACGGTAGGGCGTGCGGGGGCGTTATCGCGTCGCGTTGGTTTAAAATCGCGCTGTTTTCTCCGTTGTTGCCAGCGCCACCAGAATGACATGCCAATCAACCCGAAGAGCAAGGCTGAAAAAATGCTCCCCCAGACTGACCAGGCTTGGGAAGCCGCAATCCCCCGTTTTTCTAGAGCCTCCTGATTGACCAGTAACAGCAATGCGCTCAGTCCCGCCAACCCCACCATCAGGAGAAAATACCCCCAAAATCCAAAACGTGGCGGACGAGATCCTTTCTCTTGACTCATGAAAATAACTCCGAGGTGACTAGACACAGCCAACCTGATGATTGCGGTGTTTGACTGATAATCAGTTGATTTTGCGCGGTCTTGCCGACGGCGTCGACCATCATGGCCAAGGATACACCAAAAGAAAGCGCACCCGGTGGCCCGAAAGAGAGATCGAGAAGATGAACCGGCTGTTTCTGGGGTAACATCCACTGGCGCGTATCGGCGTACAGGGCAATCTCAGCCGGGGTCGTCTCGGCATAACCCGATAGCCAAACGTGCTGTATCTGCTTTTTCTCCAGCCGGGTATAGTCAAACAGCATATCAAGGTCGTCAGATAACTTTTCGGGCAGTAATGGCATCAGGCGCCCCAACCCCGCCATGACCGGTAACGCCTGCGCGCGGGCAAAGGCTGGCGAGGTTATCAGTTGGGCAGAAATAAGCTCGCTGGATGGTTGAGGCAGACGGTCAGGCCAGTGTTGCAAACAGAGCAGCAAAATCACGCCGCTACACTCAGACGCCTGCTGTAAAGCCGGAACGTGCTCAATAGCCTCAACAGTGTCGGGCACCAAATCCCATTGGCTGAATACCGCTGAAATCATGGATTCACGGTGCAGGGTGGGGGCATGCAGCATATACACCGTCTGCACGTGATGCCGATACCCCGGGCACTGGCGCTCCAGTTTACTATCAATCTCATGCAAGTGCGCAGATAACGAGCGTGGCGCACCAGACAGAGGACGGGCTTTTTGCGGATACAGGGGAATATCCTTCAGCTCACCCAATAAGGTGCCCATCCCTTCAGCTTCGGGCGTCAACAAGACATTCCCTACCACGGCGAGCTGTGCACGGCTCCATTGCTGCCACTGTGCTTTGGTCTGCTCCGTTTCTTCATACCAGGCGCGTGCCGATGCCGATGACTGTTCGTAGCGATTCAGCACCACACCGAAGAGGCACATCCAGAATAACAACCCGGGTAATGTGCCATAGAGTAATAACTGTCCATACGCCGTGATGTTACCGATAAACAGGGCGGACAGCGTACCGATCGTCAGTATCACGATCAATACAGCGAACCAGATGCCATAACGAGGAGGCGACAACACAGGTTGCTCAGGAATAGCGGGGATGGGCCAGGCCATAATTACGACTCTATACTGTTTTCGGGTTGAGAACTGATGACGCGACAGCCACAGGCGCACAGGCAGTTATTCACAACCACCTGTCGCCCTTCTTCGAAGGCGGTGGGGTCACCCTCCACGATGGTATTCATACCATGTTTGGGGCAGGAGACCCAATCACCGACCAGTGCTGCTCTTCGCCCATTGAAATACAGGGTGGAAGACGCGGTTTTTACTTCACCACCGTGGGTGGTGGCATCGCCTAAACAAACAACACCTGGCATACTCTTTTCTCCTGGCAAGGCTTACGCAGATAACAACGTAAACGCCATTG
>NZ_JQEI01000049.1 GCF_000743355.1 Serratia sp. Ag1 | reverse complement strand
CGGGGCCGTTGAAACAACCAGGGGCAATCCGTGGTTTGCCCCTGAGCTTGGTGACAAAGTGGTCGTTTAGCCCGAGATACCCGGGTCGAGCGCACCGAGGGGCGCTCCGGCGGCTTGCGCCGCTACGACCCCTTCGGCACGCTCTCCCTAATATCTGACTTGGTCAGCAGTCCAAGGAGCAGATAACTCCCTCTTCTTAATAAACCCACTTACAGATTACTGAACCAGTAAATCCCGCAATGCCTGCAACAGTTTGCCCCCCGGTTGAAACTCATTCAGTAAAGAGAAATGGTTACACCCGGCGACACGCTGGTACATCACCGGGTTGCCACATTGTGCCAACGCTTCAGCATACTCCTGCGAATGGCGAATCAATTCGGGTAACTCCTCCGCACCGACCTGCACAGCAACGGGTACACCCACACTGACAGAATGAATCGGGCTATAGTCACGGATCTCTTTTGGTGTAAGCGCCAGGTTGTCATTCAACCAGCTCAAACTGATAGGCTCCAGATCCACCAACGCACTGATTGGCATCGCATGGGAGACTAACGGATGACCACGGTGAACGGCGGTAAGATGCCCACCAGCAGAATGCCCAGACAGGCAAACCTTACCCGGAGTGATATTAAACCTTGGCTGGTGGTGAGCCAGAAAATCTAACAAAGCCCCTATTTCATTAACAATGGTTGTCATTGACGCTTCAGGCGCCAAGGTATATTCCGCCAAAATAACATTGATATTGCTGTTGCACGGGCCTTCGGCAATAAAAGCAAAATCCTCTTTGGTGCAATTCTGCCAGTAGCCCCCATGAATGAATATCAGCGTTGCCGCATTGCTCGTCTGAGACGGGAAAAAGTCAAACCGTGCTCTCGCTGCATTAGCGTAAGGAATATCACGTTGCACGTTGGCTGCTGCATACCAGGCCGCACTCCGCTGTTGAAACTGTGCCAATAACGCCGGGAAATCCTGCACGGCTTTAGTGTTATTATAGGCAGCGTCAAGTTGTAACCGATTCATATTGCGATAAAGGCTTTGCATACTTATCTTCCGTTTTATCTCATCTCAGTGCGCGAAGAGATTAAGAGGCAGCCAATCGTGGATTAACAAAAAACATACAGCCCGCAGCCAGTAACGATGGCAGCGCGAAAGCCATAAAATTCTGCTGTAACGTTAACTCCATATCGATTAACACCCCACCAGCAAACGGGCCGAGAATAGCACCGATACGCCCGATCCCCAATCCCCAACCCAGCCCCGTCGAAGTCATCGTGCTGGGGTAAAAACGCGCGACGTAGGAAGTCATGGCGATCTGCGTGCCGATCGTGCTGGCACCGGCAATAATCAGTAACAAATAAAGAACGCTCATCGAGCTTTGCATGCCCAACAACGCAATCGTCACCGAACCCAACAGGAAATAACCGATCAGCACGGTTCGTCCGCTTGCTTTATCCATTAACCAGCAACTGCTTAGCGCCCCGGCAATCGTGCCAAAGTGCAACGTAAACAGAAACATCAGGCTGGAACCTAAAGGATAACCTGCCTGCAGCATCAGCTTGGGTAACCAGGAAGTCATGCCGTAGATCACATACAGCGACATAAAAAAAACCAGCCAGAACATCAGGGTACTTAACATTCTGTTATCGGCAAACAAATCCCCGATGGCCATTTTCACCTTTCCCGCGCCAATAACGGACTGGCTGACAAACTCGGTTCCTGGCTGATGCACATACTCTGGGGCGATTTTTTCCAGCGCACGTTTTAACCGCTCGTTCTGCTTGGTTTTAATTAAGAACGCCGCAGATTCCGGCAAATGCTTTAACATCCAGGGTAAAAACAGGATCGGGAAGATAGCGACGTAAAATATAGACTGCCAACCCAGCAGCGGAATAAGGTAAATACCTAAAATCGCCGCCCACATTCCGCCAATCGAATAACCACTGAACATTAACCCCACCATCAGGCTGCGTTTGTTTTTCGGCGAGTATTCGCTGGTCAGTGCCGTCACATTGGGCATTACGCCACCCAGGCCAATGCCAGCGATAAAGCGGCACCAGCCAAACTGCGTTGGGCTCACGGTAAAACCACAAAGAAAAGTAAACAGGCTGAAAATAATTACGCACAGGGTAATCACCTTCTTCTTGCCAATTTTGTCTGACAGTGAACCTAAAGAAAGTGCGCCAAACATCATGCCAATCAGGGTATAGCTACCAAGCAAACCGGCCTGTGCAGCCGTTAGCCCCCATTCAGCCATCAGTTTTGGCAACACCACCCCTAACACGGCCAGATCATAACCATCGAATATAATTATGTAAGCACACCAAAATATAGTCAGACGGTGAATATTCTGAAACTTCGCATTGTCGATTATTGGCGTAATATTCACGACATTTAACTCGATTTGAGCCATAACGCTCTCCTTGGCGTAAAAATAGGGATCGCTGATCAGCTGGAAACAAAGCGCTCAAAATAGACCTGATGTTCGGCAACCGGTTGGGCAGACAGCCAGTTACAGGTTGCCTCGATCATCGGCGGTGGCCCGCATAAGTAGGCGTCGAACGGTTGCTGCAGCAGATGGCTTTCCAATGCATTAGTCACCCAGCCCTTTTTGCCCTGCCAGGTGGCATCGGGATCGGCCACCACCACCTGATAGCGGAAATTGCCAAGCCGTTCGGCCAGGGAATCGAGGCGTGGCAATTCACTGATCTCGCTTTCGCGGTTCACCCCGTAATACAGCGCGATAGGTTGCTCGGCGTCCCCTTGCTCTGCCAGGCTTTCCAGCATGCTGAGAAACGCCGATAACCCGGTTCCCCCAGCCACAAACAGCAATGGGCGCTTCACTTCCCGCAGGTAGAATGCGCCGAACGGGGCGGTAAAGCTGATGCTATCCCCCACTTGGCAACGCTGGCGCAAATAGTCACTCATTAACCCGCTCGGTAATAAACGAATCAAAAAACGCACGACAGAGGATTGCGCGCTGGCGCTGGCATAGGAGTAAGCTCGGCTTTCTTCACTGCCGGGGATCTGGATGCGCGCGTACTGCCCGGGCAGATAGTGCAGTTCCGGCGAGCCCTCATCCAGCGTGATTTCCAACGTCGCGACCGTATCAGAGAGCAGGTTGAGTGCGCTCACCCGCCCGCGATAGTCCTGCTGGCTGATGTTGCAAATGCTGGAGTCGATATCAAAGTAGAACGAGCCTGGAGAGGTCAACCGGGTCTGACAGGCCAGCATATAACCCTGCTCAAGCTCGCTGGCGCTCAGCGCTTCGTCATCGACATACTCCATTTCAATGGTTCCCGACTCGCAGCGTCCACGGCAGGTGGCACAAACCCCTTCACGGCAATCCAATGGCAACTGGATCCCGTGGCGAAAAGCCGCATCCAAGAGTTTTTCGTTCTGCTCAACCTGAATAAACTGCGTGAGTCCATCTCGGAAAATAATGGCGGCGCGATGGGTCATGGTTACTCCTGTATCAATACTGTTTATAACAACGGCGGCCATAGCCGCCGTACTCAGGTCTATCAGAGATGGTAGAAATCGAGCACTGAATCGATCTTGTCATTCAGCACCAATACGTGCTTGCTGGTGATTTTTAACTGCCCTTCCTGCCAGCACAGGCGATAGCTGGCCCGGCCAAAGAAATGGCGGCTTTCCCCAAAACGATAGAAATGCGTGACCCAATTAACGCTAACCGCCAGTTGATCGTCATCCCCAGCCTGACAACGCACATTATCGAGCAGGTGCAACGTGCGCGGCATCGGCGTACAGGCAGCCGACTTGCCAGTGCGAATACGGAATACCCGATCCTCCAACCCAGAACGGTTGGCATAGTAAATCAGCGACATTTCCCGTTTCGGGTTCTGTGTATATTCATGCTCGCTGCGCCACTGCGGCACATGAAACTCGGCCTCTTCGGTGAAATAGCCGAGGTAACGATCCCAATCCTGGTTATCGCAGGCTTCGGCTACCTGGTAGAGAAATTGTTCAACCGCGTACTGCCGCTGCTCAGGTGTCATATTTTGCATGATGTCTCTCCGTCATTCAGCGTGCTGTCGTCTGCGCTATTTTTTTCGCCAACCCTGCCAGCATCATCTGCTGCCATGCACGGTGCTGATTGACGTACAGCCCTTCATGGGTGATTTCACTACCGGTGATCGCCGGGGCAATGCTCAGAATGTCGCTGTTGCGGGTTGCGCCATACTGCCAGTGCTGGTGACCACGAGAGATATCGCTCCACGGCGTGCTGCGTGCTTCAAAACCACGCTGTTGCTCACGAAACTCCACCAGATCGTCCGGCGTTCCCATCCCTGAGACGTTGAAGAAATCTTCAAACTGGCGGATACGGCTTTCGCGATCCCAGTCAGACTCCCCTTTCACCCCCAAACACAGGCTGATCACTTCGGTTTTGTTCCAACTGACCGGGCGGATAATGCGCAACTGAGAGCTGATCTGATCCATAAAGAACAGGCTGGGATAAATATTGAGATTGCGCAGGCGATGCATGGTCCACTGCGCCCGTTCCTGCGGATACTTATCCAACAGACGCGGCATGATGCGTTCATAACCGGGGCGGACGTCGGCGGCGTTAGGCATGTCGCTGAACAGCAAACCGTGGCCATGTTTGAACGAGAACCAACCGTCGTCGGTATCTTTATCCCCTGCCCCCAACTTGCTGTAGTCAAGCGTGCTGTCACTGGCACCGTTGCGCTGCAGATTCAGCTCACGGCGGTGGTTGGCAGTCGAAACATAGTTATAGTGAACGGTGCTGACGTGGTAACCATCCAGCCCGTTTTCATTCTGCAGTTTCCAGTTGCCTGGGTAGGTATAGGTCGATACCCCGGGCAACACTTCCAGCTCCGCGTTTTCTGACTGTTCCAGCATCATGTCGAAAAACAGCGTGGTATCGCCCAGGAATTCGGTCAGGCTTTGTTCAGACTCGGTATCCAGGCTGATAAACACAAAGCCGCGATAGCTGGCAATGCGCGCCGCTTTTAAACCGTGGCGGCTTTTGTCAAAGTCGCTACCGTATTCCGCCGGAGCCTTGACCTTCGCCAGCGCGCCGTCAGACTTATAGCACCAGGCATGAAACGGGCAGGTAAAGGTGCTTTGGTTGCCTTGGCAAACGCGGGTCAGCGTCGCACCGCGATGCTGGCAGGTATTCGCCAGCGCGTGCAACTCACCTTTGCCGTCACGGGTGACCAGCATCGGCTGGCGGCCCGCTTGCACCGTGATAAAATCGTGCGGATTGGGGATCTGGCTTTCATGGCAGGCAAAAATCCACTGCTTCTCGAAGATCAGCTCCATTTCCAGGTCAAACAGCTCCTGGTTGGTAAACATTGAGCGGGCGATGCGATAAACGCCCTCCTGTGGCCGAAAGTCGAGACTGCTTTCAATAACATGCTGCCAGTTCTGTAACTCTTTTGGCGTGCTCACATTAATGCTCCTGTTATACCCTTGGCCCCGGCACGGCCTAGACAACATGCAATGCCAGATGGCTGAATATATTAAAATAATGAATGCAGGCGTTTGCCCCAGCGGACGGTAGGCAAGAGAGGTTCACTGCCCCCTGAACAGAGGCAGTGAAGAGCCGGGTTACGCTTTAGCGCGTTTGCGTTCAACTTCGGCTTCTGGCGCAGCAGTGCGTTCCTGATGCAGCGTAAAGTTGAAGTCGATCGACGAGAAAGGCTTACTGAGTTGTTTGCTGTCCAACTGATCCGGTGCAGAAATCTTTTTCACCTGCGGTACCAGCCCTTCACGGCTGGCAAAGGCGAAGTCATCCCACAGATATTCGTCACCGTCGATGTTGATCTGTGTGGTGAGTTTGCGGTAACCATCGGCATACACGAAGAAGTGAATATGCGCCGGGCGGCGGCCATGGCGGCCCAACAGATTCAGCAATTGTTGGGTAGAACCTTCCGGTGGGCAACCGTAGCCAGAAGGCACGATGCTGCGGAACTGATAGTTACCCTGGCTGTCGGTCACGATAGTGCGGCGCAGGTTAAACGCCGACTGGCTCTTGTCAAAGAACGAATAGTTGCCCATCAGGTTGGCATGCCACACTTCTACCGTCGCGCCCGGCAACGGTTTGCCGTTGGCGTCAGTGACCGTGCCCTGCATAAACAGCACTTCGCCTTCGGCACTTTCTTTGCCATCATCCAAACGGGCAAAGCCCTGGCAAACCGGCGCACCCGCCACGTACAGCGGCCCTTCGATGGTGCGCGGCGTACCACCGGTCAGGCCCGCGCGGGCTTCGGCTTCGTCGGCGCGAATATCAATGAAGCGCTCCAGCCCCAAACCGGCGGCCAACAGCCCCATTTCGTGGCTGGCCCCGGTTTCTGCCAGATATTCCAGCCCTTTCCACACTTCACTCGGCTGCAGATCCAGATCCTCAATCGCTTTAAACAGATCGCTTAATAAGCGCACGGTAACCTGTTGCACACGTGGATTAACGTCGCCTGTGGCGGTGTCAACAATAAAGCTGTTGACCAGAGTGTCGATATCGTTATGAGTCATGTCATTGCTCCGTATTGTTTACTGGGCCGAGGGGGTACAGTCCTGCGGCTATTTTTTGGTTTTAACGGCTTTCTTTTTTATTCTCCCCGCCGGTATGCATCCGGCAGGGAACAGCGACATAAACATTGGCAGGTCATGCAACCCGCAGCCTAACTCAACGATCGTCCTCCCTGATTGAGGAAGGGTGACGGCATAGCGGCATAACCTGAATCTTCATGTAGGGGAACAGCGGCAGTTGCGACAGCAGTTGATGCAGCTCATCAATACTGCTGACGTCAAACAGGCTGATGTTGGAATACTGCCCCGCAATGCGCCAAAGGTGACGCCATTGGCCGCTGGCCTGCAGCGCCTGCGATTGGGCTTTTTCGGTGGCCTTTAACGCAGCAGCTTCGGCTTCTGGCATTGCAGCAGGTAAATTGACGTCCATTCTTACGTGAAACAGCATAGCGATAGCTCCTTGAACTTAATGTTCTGTCAGCAACGGCGCAGGGTGGCGACCTTGTCACGATCGATCTCAACCCCCAGCCCCGGCCCGGTTGGCACCTGCAGCATGAAATCGCGATAAGCCAAAGGCTCCGCCAAAATATCTTCGGTCAGCAACAACGGGCCGAACAGTTCCGTACCCTGGCTGAGATCGCTGAAGGTGGAGAACACATGGGCAGATGCCGCGGTGCCGATAGCCCCTTCCAGCATGGTGCCGCCATACAGGCCAATCCCCGCCAGCGCGGCGATCTCTGCCACCTGCCGCGCCTGAGTCAAGCCGCCAGACTGGCTGATTTTTACCGAGAACACGTCGGCACCGGCATGGGTAGCCAGATCGAAAGCATCCAACGGCCCTTTCAGCACTTCATCGGCCATCATCGGTACGGTAAAACGTCTGGCGAGCCTAGCCAGACCGGCGCGGTTTTCTGCGCGGATCGGCTGTTCGATCAGGTCGATGCCCCCCGCTTCCAGTGCGGCGATACCGCGTTCCGCATCCAGCTCGCTCCAGGCCTGATTAACATCAACGCGCACGCTCACCTGGTCGCCCAATGCCCGCTTGATTGCCAGCACGTGTGCCACATCGTCTTCCACCGCACGCAGGCCAATTTTGAGTTTGAAAATACGGTGGCGGCGCAGCTCCAGCATTTTCTCCGCTTCCGCGATATCTTTTTGCGTATCACCGCTGGCCAGCGTCCAGGCGACCGGCAAGGCATCACGCACGCGGCCACCCAGCAGTTCACTCAGCGGGATATTCAGCCGCCGCGCTTGTGCGTCCAACAATGCGGTCTCCAGCGCGCACTTGGCAAAGCGGTTGCCCTGGATTGATTTGCGCAACCGGGCCATCGCCGGGGCCACCTGGTTGGCGTCCATCCCGATCAACAACGGAGCCATGTAAGTATCGATATTCACCTTGACACTTTCCGGGCTCTCTTCGCCGTAGCTCAGGCCACCGATGGTGGTCGCCTCGCCCCAGCCTTCGATCCCGTCTTCACACAGCACGCGCACCAGCACCAGAGTTTGCACATTCACCGTGGCTACCGACAGGCGGTGAGGACGGATTGCCGGAACATCCAGCAGCAGAGTTTCAATAGCTTTGATCATATTTTTACGGTATCAAGTTGGCAGGTTCAGGTTGTATATGACCATATAACCGGCTTATGCTGGCCGTCTAACACCGATTTAGCATCATTTTCATACCTTAAAGGTATTAATATGGAACTGCGTCATTTACGTTATTTTATTGCCGTCGCTGAAGAACAGAACTTCAGCCGCGCGGCAGAACGGCTGCATATCAGCCAGCCGCCGCTCAGCAGGCAGATTCAGCAGTTAGAAGAAGACTTGGGGGTCTTGTTGTTTGAACGGGGTTCGCGCCCGCTCAAACTCACCGAAGCAGGCCGTTTTTTTTACGGCCATGCGCTGCAGCTTCTGGCACAAAGCGTTGAACTGAAATCGATGACCCAACGCGTGGGGCAATTGGAGCGTTCACTGTCGCTTGGCTTTGTCGCCTCAACGCTGTACGGGATTTTGCCACGGCTGATCCGCCGCTTTCGCACTCAGTACCCCGAGGTGGCGGTGAGCCTGCGAGAGATGACCACCATGGAGCAGATTCAGGCGCTGAAAGAGGGCAAAATCGATGTGGGGTTTGGCCGCATCCGCTACGAAGATGCCAATGTGCGGCGCGTGATCTTGCGCGATGAAACCCTGATGGCGGCATTGGCTGCCGATCATCCGTTGGCAAACATGCCTGAGCTGACGTTGCGCAGTCTGCAAACTGAAACCCTGATCGTTTATCCTCAGACTCCCCGGCCCAGCTTCGCCGATCAGGTTCTGGCAACCTTCCGCGATCGGGCGCTTGAGCCACGTAAAATCATGGAAGTTCGCGAACTGCAGGTGGCTTTAGGGCTGGTAGCCGCAGGCGAAGGCATCACGCTGGTGCCCCAATGCCTGCACAGCCTAAAGCGCCAGGATGTGATTTATAAGGCGCTGAATGAGCAATATCTGGTTTCGCCGATCATCATGAGTACCCGGTTGCTGGATGAATCAGAAGACATCAAGACGTTGCTACAGATGATCTACAGCCTGTACCAAGAAGAAGGGATTACTTACATCAAACCCGCGCCGATGGATTGACGTTGACAGCCACAGTACCAGCCCGACTGCCGCTGAGCAGTGGGGCTGCGTTCTTCCCCGCCCGATATACTCCAACTCCTTAACTCCCCCATTTCTTTATAGAGACTGTGTTGCAGGCTGTGTCAAATGCTCAATTATCTACCTGCGTCACAAAATTAACATCGGAACAACAAATAATCCGATAATCGCACAATGTTTTGATAATCGCACTTGCCGGTCAATTTTTACTCCTCTAAGTTAAAACCAACTCAACCGCTTGGTACTGCAATCAACCACATATTCAGGAGAAGCAATGATTAACAAAAATATGCCTTCCACCGACGCCGCCGTGGCCGACATCCCCGATGGTGCCACCCTGATGGTGGGGGGATTTGGCCCGGCAGGCCAACCCTATGCCCTGCTGGATGCGTTGATCCGCCGCCGCCCACGTGAGCTCACGCTGATCAGCAACAATGCTGGCAACGGCGATTTCGGCCTGGCGGCACTGCTGAAAGCCGGTTGTGTGCGCAAGGTGATCTGCTCGTTCCCGCGCCAGTCAGATTCATGGGTGTTTGACGATCTGTACCGCCGTGGCGAACTGGAATTAGAGCTGATCCCTCAAGGTAACCTGGCGGCACGCATTCAGGCTGGCGGTTCTGGGCTGGGGGGAATTTATACCCCAACCGGATATGGCACCTTGCTGGCAGAAAATAAGGAAACTCGCGAGATCGATGGCCGCCAGTATGTGTTCGAACTGCCGCTGAAAGCCGACTTTGCGCTGATCAAAGCCGAACGCGCCGATCGCTGGGGCAACCTGGTTTACAACAAAACCGGGCGCAACTTCGGCCCGATCATGGCGATGGCCGCCACCTGCACCATTGCCGAGGTTAATCAGCAGGTTTCACTGGGTGAACTGGATCCAGAAACCGTGATTACTCCAGGGATTTTCGTGCAACGCCTGGTCACTTCCCCTGCCAACAGCCAGCAGCTTTCTGCTTAAGGAATTGTTATGTCAAAACTCACTCATGCGCAGTTGGCCGAACGGATTGCACGCGATATCCCCGAAGGGGCTTACGTGAATCTGGGGATTGGTATCCCGACCCAGATCGCCAACTACTTGCCCGCCGACAAAGAGATCTTTCTGCACAGCGAGAACGGTATTCTCGGCATGGGCCCGGCACCCGCAGCCGGTGAAGAAGATCCAGAGCTGATCAACGCAGGCAAACAGGCGGTTACCCTGCTGCCCGGTGGCTGCTTTTTTCACCACGGTGATTCCTTTGCCATGATGCGCGGCGGGCATCTGGATATTTGTGTGTTAGGGGCTTATCAGGTTTCAGAACGGGGGGATTTAGCCAACTGGAGCACCGGGGCGCCGGGCGCTATCCCGGCGGTGGGCGGCGCAATGGATTTGGCCATCGGCGCACGCCAGGTATTTGTGATGACCGAACATCTGACCAAAAAAGGGGAATGCAAGATTGTGAAAGAGTGCACCTATCCCCTGACCGGGATCGGTTGCATCGAACGTATCTACACCGATCTGGCGGTGATCGACGTTACGCCACAAGGTTTGGTGGTGCGTGAAATCTTTGGCGGCCTGACCCCACAACAATTGCAGGAAATCACCCCGGTCGAACTGACTTTCGCCCTTCAACATGGAGAGAAACAGCATGAACCCAGCGTATCTGTGTGACGCCGTCCGTACCCCGTTTGGCAAACTGAATGGCAGTTTGGCCACTGTGCGTGCCGACGATCTGGCGGCTCTGCCGCTTAAAGCCCTGCAACAACGCCACCCGGCGCTGGACTGGAATGCGTTGGATGATGTGCTGCTGGGCTGCGCCAATCAAGCCGGTGAAGACAACCGCAACGTGGCGCGTATGGCGCTGTTGCTGGCGGGCCTGCCGACGTCTGTGCCCGGCTGCACCATTAACCGCCTGTGCGGATCCAGCCTGGATGCCGTGGCGATGGCCGCACGAGCGATCAAAACCGGTGAGAGCGATTTAATGATCGCTGGTGGCGTAGAAAGTATGTCACGCGCACCGTTCGTGATGGGCAAAGCCGAAAGCGCTTTCAGCCGCAGCATGCTGTTAGAAGACACCACCATGGGCTGGCGCTTTATCAATCCACAGATGAAGGCGCTTTACGGTGTGGAATCCATGCCACAAACTGCGGAAAACGTCGCGCTGAAGTTTGGCATTAACCGCCACGATCAGGATGCCTTCGCTCTGCGCAGCCAACAGCGCACCGCTGCGGCCCAGGAAAGTGGCTTCTTTGCCCATCAACTGACCGAAGTCAGCATCCCGCAAAAGAAAGGCGAGCCATTGCTGTTCACTCAGGACGAACACCCCAGAGCCACCACGCTTCAGGCGTTGGAAAAGCTGAAGCCGGTAGTCAATCCGCAGGGAAGCATCACCGCAGGTAACGCTTCTGGCCTGAATGATGGCGCTTGCGCCTTGCTGTTAGCCAGTGAACGCGGCGTACAGCAACATGGGCTGCAACCGATGGCGCGCATCGTCGCCAGTGCTGTCACCGGTATTGAACCGAGCATTATGGGTTTCGGCCCGGTGCAGGCGGTGCGCAAAGTGTTGAATGTTGCCGGGCTGAGCCTGGAACAGATGGATGTGATCGAACTTAACGAAGCCTTTGCAGCACAAGCGCTGGCGGTCACCCGCGCTCTGGGGCTGGCGGATAATGCCCCGCAGGTGAACCCCAACGGCGGTGCGATTGCCCTCGGCCACCCTTTAGGTGCTTCTGGTGGCAGGCTGGTGATGAATGCCGCCTGGCAACTGCAAAAAACCGGTGGCCGTTATGGCCTGTGCACCATGTGCATCGGCGTCGGCCAAGGTATCGCCCTGATCATCGAGAGAGTATGAGATGAATATCGACTATCGCCTGGATGGCCCAAGCGCCGCCCCTTTGCTGGTGCTGTCTAACTCGCTGGGTACCACCCTCGAACTGTGGCAACCGCAAATGGCGGCGCTAACGCAGCACTTTCGCGTGCTGCGTTATAACCAGCGTGGGCACGGTGCTACACCGTTACCAGCCACGCCGCTCACGCTTGAGATCTTGGGGCAGGATGTGATCGCCCTGCTGGATAAACTCGATGTGGAGCGCGCCTATTTCTGTGGTATCTCGATGGGGGGGCTGACTGGCTTGTGGCTCAACCGTTACCAACCGCAGCGTTTTCATAAGCTGGCAGTGGCCAACACCGCCGCGCGAATCGGCAGTGCCGAAGGTTGGCAACAGCGCGCACAACAGGTGCAGCAGGAAGGGCTGGCACCTATCGCCGCCGCCTCTCCCGCCCGTTGGTTTACCGAAGGCTTCCAGCGTGAACAACAGGCGCAGATAGCCGCTTTGGTAACACAGTTGGCACAGGGCAGTGCAGCGGGCTACGCCGCCTGCTGCCAAGCGTTAGCACAGGCCGATCTGCGGGCAGAAGTACCGCGCATGGCAGCACCGATGCTGGTGATTGCCGGGGAACATGATCCTGTCACCACCGTGGCAGATGCCCAATGGTTGGTAGACCACGCACCTGATGCAGAGCTGGCCGTTTTGCCAGCTTCGCATATCTCCAACGTGGCTTGCCCGGCGTTGTTTAGTCAATGGATAACAAAGTTTTTCATCGACTAGGTACTTTTCATGGCGTGCGATTAACATATTAATCGCACGTCACAACCTGAAATTTATCAACATAATGTGCATCACCTTTGAAGATGCTGTAGTAGAGCTAGCCGCACTGCCCGAGCAAAGTTAGCCCCTGTAATCCAACTGTTCCCCACCAAGCACTTCCTCACTCTGCAGTTCTGTTCAACCTTCCCACAGCTCAAAATCATTCAGGTTCCAAGTGAGATTGGTCCAAGATATGACAGACACAGTAACGGCAACAGAACTCGTCAGACATGACAGAAAGTTCAATTAATAAGCAATAATTGGTTTATTTTTGTACTCTCCTTGTGTAAAGTCCATCCACCTACCAGGATCCCTAACGGGAGTTAACCCTAGAAACAGTTGATTAAATTTAGTTGCTATTATGTTAAAGATTTTTACACCATTTATTTTTGTTTTTACCTCATTATTCGTTTTTTCTAGTTCAGCAAGTACCAGCACCCAGAAAAGCGCCTTTAACTCACCTTTTACGGCAAGTGAGTTTGATGTAAAAAAGCTTGAAAAGCTCTTGTCTCACTATGAGGAATGGGAAGGCGTACGCTATAAATTTGGCGGCAACTCGCGTAAAGGCATAGATTGTTCTGCCTACATGCAACGCGTTTTTGCCGATGAGTTTTCTCTCAAGTTGCCAAGAAGCTCGCACGAACAGAGTAAGCTAGGTTCACACGTTGCCAAAGACGAGCTCAATACGGGCGATCTGGTGTTTTTTAAAACCTCGGCGCGCGAACGCCATGTTGGCGTGTACGTTGGAGATGGCAAGTTCCTGCATGCCTCCACCAAAGTGGGCGTTACGGTTTCAGAATTAGACAATCAATACTGGAAGACAAAGTTCGTTCAGGCCCGGCGCATCCATCACACCGAAGCCTGATGTGCTTATCTAACGGCTAGGCGCTGATTAGGTTTTTTTGCGGTTGCGGCGCATATCAATAGCGACGGCGGCCACGATGATAATGCCTTTGATGATGTCCTGAATGTAAGAGTCCACCCCGATAAAGGTGAAACCGCTTTTGATCAGACCCAGAATCACCGCACCAATCAAGGTGCCGGTGATACGCCCCACGCCCCCCATCAGGCTGCTGCCACCGATTACGGCGGCGGCGATGGCGTCAAGTTCATAAGCAACCCCCATGCTCGACTGCCCGCTGCTGACACGTGCTGCCAGCACCACACCCGCTACCCCGGCCAATCCCCCGGCAATGGTATAGACCGTCACCAGGTACTTATTGACGTTGATGCCAGACACCTTGGCAGAGGTCATGTTGCCGCCAATCGCATAAATGTATTTGCCGTAACGGGTATGTTTCAACGCCACATGGAAAATCACCGCAATCACCAGGAAAATAATCACTGGCATAGCGCCTTGCCCGATCGCGGTGAAACCGTCTGACAAAAAGCTGACCGGGTTACCTTTGGTGTAATATTGCGCCAGACCACGCGCCGAAACCATCATCCCCAGCGTAGCGATAAAAGGCGGGATACCGGTGCGGGTGATCAGAAAACCGTTGATAAACCCACAGAGAATGCCGACGCCGATCCCGGCCCCTATTGGAATGGCGGCAGGTAAATCGAGCAAAGCAGGGTACATCGGGGCAATACTGTCTGAGGTTTGCGCCAGGCTGGCAGCCACCACCGCCGTCAGGGCAATCAGCGAACCGGAAGAGAGATCGATACCGGTGGTAATAATAACCTGCGTTACTCCTACCGCAATAATACCGATGATCGCAACCTGCAGCACAATCAGCAGCAGCCGGTTAGGGTTCATCAGGAACGATTGGTCGCGTATCCACCAACCGAGAATCTCAAAGATCAGTGCAATACCGATCATGACAATAAAAATACCGGTGTCTTTCGGCATTTTGCCATTCAGGCCAGAAAACAGCGCGGCCTTATTCGGCGGTGCCGTCGTGAACGTTTTATCCAAATTTGCGTTACTCATTGTGGGTCACCTTTAGGTTATTCCGAGGCTAGCGCCATGATCTTTTCCTGGTCTGCTTCATCTTTGTCCAGAATCCCAGTGATTCGCCCCCCGTGCATCACCATAACGCGATCGCTCATGCCAAGAATTTCTGGCAACTCCGATGAAACCAGGATAATGGCGACGCCACGGTTCGCCAGTTCGCTGATTAAGCGATAAATTTCTGCTTTTGCCCCCACATCAATGCCACGCGTGGGTTCATCGAGGATCAATATTTTCGGTTGAGCCAATAACCAGCGGGCAATTAATACCTTCTGCTGATTACCACCGCTGAGGTTATTAATGATTTGATCCATGGTCGGCGTTTTAATATTGAGCTTTTTAATCTGTTCCATGCAGTCTTGTGCCATTTGCACATGGCTGACAAAACCGTTTTTACCAATATATTCGGAGAGATTGACAATGCTCATGTTCTCCACCACCGACAGCACCAGAAATAACCCGGACTTTTTGCGATCTTCAGTAAGGAATGCCAACCCGTGCTCAATGGCCTTTGATGGTGAGTCTATTTTCACCGGTTGGCCTTCAATCAGAATTTGCCCCCCCTCAGCTAAGTGCATGCCAAACAGGCTCTCCATCACTTCGCTGCGGCCAGCGCCGACCAGCCCGGCAACACCGAGGATCTCGCCACTCTTGAGATTAAAAGAGATATCCTGAAACCACCCGGCGCGGCGTAAGCCTGCAACACGCAGCACTTCTTCACCAATGTTGTTATTGAATTTAGGGAACATCTGGGTTAATTCACGCCCAACCATCATAGTGATTAACGACTGTTTGGTCAGGTTTTCAGTTTTATCACTGGCGATAAACGTGCCGTCACGAAAAATACTGACCTCATCGGTGATAGTAAATATTTCATCCATCTTGTGGCTGATGTAAATAATCCCCTTCCCCTGTTCACGTAGCTCACGAATAATTGCAAACAGATGTACCACCTCCCCTTCAGTTAATGCCGAAGTGGGCTCGTCCATGATCAAGACATCAGCGTTGTAAGAGACCGCTTTGGCGATCTCTACCATCTGCTGACTGGCAATGCTTAAATCACCCACCTGCGTTTCTGGGGCTAATTTAATATTCAGCCGCAGCAGCAATTCATGGGTTTTTTGATTAAGTTCGCTGTGATTTACAAACCCTAATCTGGCGGGCTCTCGCCCCAACCAGATATTTTCTGCCACCGTCATATGCGGCACCAGATTGAGTTCCTGATGGATCATCGAAATCCCTGAATGCAGAGCTTCCAGCGTATCGTTGAAAGTAATAGGTTGGCCTTTAATTTTTATCGTACCGGCGTCTGGGCGATAAATACCAATCAGACACTTCATCAGCGTCGATTTGCCCGCGCCGTTTTCGCCCATTAACGCATGCACGCTGCCAGGTTTGATTTTAATTGAAACATTATCCAGCGCTTTAACACCGGGGAACTGCTTACTGATGCCCTCAGCTTCAAGTACATAGGGATGCATGCCGCTCACCTCATCTTTATATCCAACACTTCCGTACCTGATTTAACATGGCAATCAGGTACGAAGATAAAGTCTAGGTACTCATCTTTATTTGTTGTTTTTACCGGCAAACTGCTGATAGTTGGCTCCGGTAATCAGTTGATAAGGGATCATTACGCTGCTATCGACCTTCTCGCCTTTCACCAATTGAATAGCGGTTTGTACTGCTCCCTCGCCCTGACCTTTAGCATCCTGGAAGATACTGAGGCTGAGATCGCCTTTCTTGATAAACTCCAGCGCATCTGGGGTGCCATCAATGCCAGCCACCAAAACACCGGATTTTTTCGCCTGTTTCAGTGCCAGAATGGCACCAATCGCCATTTCGTCGTTATTGGAAGCAATTGCATCAATCTTCTGGCCGGACAGGATCCAGTCGGTAGTCACATCCACCGCCTCTTTACGGAAAAACTTGGCAGTTTGTTTATCAATAATACGAATATCTGGGTATTGGGCGGCGACTTCCTCAACGCCACGAGTACGATCGCGAGTCGCTTCGCTGGAAAGTTCACCCAGCAGGATCATCACGTTACCTTTACCGTTCATTAGCTTGGCCAACTCTTCCATCTGCAGTTTTCCAGCCAGTTTGGAATCCGACCCTACATAAGCCATTCCGGCAGGCAATGTGGCCTCTGGGCGACGGTTGATAAACACCAGCGGGATTTTGGCGTTTTCTGCCAGTTTGATCATCGGCTTCACCCCTTGAGTATCCACCGGGTTAAGGATGATGGCGTCAACGCCCTGGCTGACAAAGTTCTCTACCTGCTGGATTTGCTGGGCAATATCCCCTTTGGCATCTTCAAACTGACCGCTGACACCACCGATCTCTTTCATTTTGCCTTGCATCGCCTGGCGCAAAATGGTGAGAAAGTTGTCATCAAAATGCGCCATCGATACGCCGATTTTGATGTCTTTAGCAAACACGCTGACTGGCAACATACACATCAGTAGCGAGGTGACGATCCATTTCTTCAGTTTCATGTTCTTTACCCTTTAATCGTTAGAATGAAGAGGCCTGTTAAGTTGGCTGTTAATGAAAAATATTTTTTACATTTAAACAGCAAACCATCCGTAACTATCTCCTTTAATGTGGTGGATCACTGCATTCATCACCGCAACCCAGCAGGATTAAACGTATCAATGACATCTCTAACCAGATTAAAAACAAAGCATTAAAATTCATACCCTGGTGCAGATTCCGTTCCTTACACCAAAATCAAATATTTATTTCAAAAATAAGATTATTGAAATTTTTTAACTCAAACAAGCGAAACATGCGTTTTGGAATGGGCAGGTAACAAAAATATGACATGGATCTAACAAATGATGGCAAGCGTGGACACACGTAATCATTTGTACTCGGCGAAATTCAGTGAGCACAGCATCAGAAGGTATGATTAGACAATTGAACCGAAAATAATGGGCTAACCTAATGTTTAATCAGGAAAATACCCAAAAAGAAACGAACATCGCTAAAAGAAGGAGGGAACGTCAAATATGCATATTTCTTCGTGACACCACTCACCAATTATTGCCAAAGCAGCCTGAATCCTATAGGCCAGCAACAAAAAACCCACATCAGTGGGCTTGAGTGTGGTGATTTTTGAGACGGCTGAACCTTTAGTCCGCCCATCCCGTCTTGGTTTCGATAGGCGATTCTGACAGGGTGTACTTTTCAACCACCTCGCCATTAAAATGAATGGTGAGATCCTTTTCGCTGCCATTCATCCCGTTATGGAATAAACCATAAAACGGAATGTACGATTCCCCGCTCACTTTAGCCTTGGCATAAGCATATACCCAGGTTTCATTACCGCTACCGGTTTGGCTAACATTATCTGGAGAGCCGAGCATTCCCTTGACTTGGGCCTTCGTTGTTACGCCCTCTTTAATCTTGGCTTTTACGCTTGTTGCGGTTTCTTTATCCAGCTTTTCATTGCCCGAAGAAGCAGCACAGCCTGTAAGCAACAATGCCATTATTGTTACGGTAAGAATCATTTTCATTTCATCCCCTCCCTATAAACCAGCAATAAGTTATAACATGTTAGCAGAGCACAGAAACGGGGCAATGGCTGATGCAATAATCCGGCGGATCGATTTGCTCGGTCATATACCAATCTGCATGTGAACGGCTGCAACCAACCCCCGTACAACGTGAAAGATGATGAATATAACGCCGTTCGTGAATAGAGAACTTATTGGTAACTTTTCGGATAAAGGTGTAATTTTTATCTATGAAATTTCACTTGTCTGATCAGTAAGGAAAATGCGTTAACACTCCCCACCCGATGCGCTAACTGAAACGAACCACATTGCTTGTTTGCGCCTCTCCGTGCGTGACCTAGAAAGTGTCAGAAAAAACCTGATTTCAGCCAATTCTTATTGACCGACTTGATTTAAATTAAAACTGGTATAAATTTTATGTTGCGAGCTCAGCGATGCTTTTATCATTGTTGCCGGTGGTTGCACCAAGCTCGCATGTTTATTTCCCTGTACCTCTGTTCTTGCCGCGTAGTCAGCCCCACAATACCTCTTCGAACGTCTCGTGCTTGCTCACATCGCTGGACGAATCACGCAGCAATACGTGCGAGCGCCCCCAGCACGAAGGAATGTACTTCAGCGTGGTTACACAATTACCCTAAGATACAGGCAAGATAATTATCGGGGAGCAGAATGAAACAAGCGAAAAAGTGTGCCAAGACAAGATTTAGCCAATCATGCATGATGACATGGTGTAGACAAGGGGTGTTCGGGTTCCTGGGGCTGGTGTTGAGCGTGACATCTGTTTATGGGCAAGAAGCTCTACTCCCGGTCAAATATCAACCTATAGTGCGCTCTTTTATCGATGCTGCAAAAAATAAAGATCATCAGGCAATTATCAAGCGGATCGCCTACCCTTTGGCGCAAGAATACCCTATTGCGGCAATCAACGGGCCACAGGAGATGCTTGCACGCTTTGATGAAGTATTTGATAACCCCCTTCTCGACGCTATTGCACAATCCCAACCCCAACAAGATTGGCAAGCGATGGGATGGCGCGGCATTATGCTGGGTAACGGTAAGATATGGATGGACTACGATGGTAATATTATTGCGGTCAACCATCAGACAGCACTTGAAGCCAAGCTAGCCAGCGCTCTGATCGCCAAACAAAAAAACACCCTGCATCCAAGTCTGAAAGTGTATCAGCGTCCCGTGTTGATGTGGCAGACCGATAAATTTACTATTCGCATCGACCAATTGGACAATGGCAAGTATCGCTATGCCTCTTGGGCCAAGGAAAATTCGATCAGTGAGAAGCCAGATCTGGTACTGAAGAATGGCGAATTAAAATTCGATGGCAGTGGTGGCAATCACACGTTTCAATTTCAAAGTGGCCCTTACCAATATGAATGCCGGGTGATGGTTGTCGGTGCCAGTGATAGTCCACCCGGAGTGCTGATGGTTTATAAAAAGGGGACATTAATCGTGGAGCAACCGGTGCTCAAAGTGCATTAGCCTTGATGCGAAAGAGTCCTGATTTGCCTCTGCCCGAATAGGTTTTTTTCATGGCATCACCAATACTGTTTTTAATGAGCGTTTTATGAACCCCGCCTTTGGGTGTTACCGCCTACAAGTAACTCGAATTATTTGGGGTATAAAAGATAGGGTTCTTTAACATCCAGTCATTCCGGAGCAAATGTCAGCACGGTTTTTTTAAAAACATTGTAAACGGCTTGTGAAGGTGGCTTGGGAAAGCGGGTATTTATGGTGGCCTGCATAGCTGCGCGACAAAAAGCAAGATCACCCCCTGCAGATCTAACATCCAAAAGCATACCATCTGGGGCCAGCGTAACTATTAAATCGCATCGCTTACCAGAGTATAAATTGACGTCATACAAGTTTCTTTGAATAGCGGTTTGAATCTGCGTTGCGTACAGGCCAATATCCCCCTCAGCGTCCAGGGACGCTTTGCCTTCGAGGGGGCGAAAAAGGTCGTCGACACCGTTTCCGGCTGGCCCGGTTTTAATCGCAGAATCTGCCTTCATACACCCTGCTAACAATAATGTGGCAATTATTAGCATCAATGTTGGCAAGCCAGTTTTAAATCCCAAATGAACCCTCTTCATGTCCTGCTCCTTATGGAGTGCCAGGAAAATGTGCTTTAGGTTGGCAGAACCCCGCCGATAATACTGCACCACCGATCTCTCTGCTACCGTAGCCTCCCAACAGGGTTGCCCTGTAACGTAGAGTTGACAGGGCTGACAAACGCGTATGGCGGTTTGTTGTCATTTCTCTGACTGACAGATAGCCCCCAGCAGTGGTGATTGATAGCTACTGCACAACACCGTTAAGCAACATGGAGCCGCCAACAATGCCGCAATTCCCCATGATCCAGCACTCGCAAAACCCGCGTCAAAACCCAGGGTTGCGCCACCGGTAAAATAAGCGGCTACAGCGATCAACGCAGCACCGAGAGTGGTTTAAAAAAGGCCACCACGTTTGCTGCCAATGATTACCGGCACAATGCGGATATCATCGTTGCCTTTTGTCATATCGTTCTCTTCTTCAGCGACGTTCTTTTTCCCCACGAACACCGCAAACGTCAGGTCTTTCTGTTTTGCTTCCATCATAAAACGCTCAAAGCCGGAAAACTGACCTTTCAACGCTCTGATCGCATGGAGAACATCGTGGGCGCAGTATGTGAACTCTTTGACAATTTTTTACCCAGAACGCCACTCAGGATGCCTCTCCTAATAAGCACACGATTTAGTTCCATACTTTCCCCCATAAAAATGCCTGATGCTGTTCAAATATCAGGATGGAAATTGATTGAATTTAGAGTAATGATGTGATCTCGGATTTAAGTGAAATACAAGGATGAGAACACCGCATGAAAAAAATAATTATCGCCTTAATAGCTCTTGCTCTGGCTGCGCCAATTGGATCAGTGGCTTATGCAAAGGGTGGACATTACGCAGGTGGTAAAGGCTCCTCTCATAAAGCTGGTAAGTACAAAAATCCTCGTACCGGCGATCACTATGAAAAACGCAAATAAATAGTCAGTAAGTAGGCGCCTTGTCGGGCCTACTCAACATATCCTTAAAGCGCAGGATTTTTACCATCCGTTCTTGGTAATAACCGCCGTAGGGGATCCGCTGGCTCAACTGCCCACAAAGGTGATGCAAAAGCATATTACCCTCCAACAGGATCCCCGCATGATTCGGTACCGGGGCAGATATCTGCATGATCACAACGTCGCCAGGCTGCGGCGGGCCGTAAAACTCCCTAAATCCACATTCATGCCAGTTTTCCATATACAGATTTTCGCCCTCTTCCCACCAGTGCCGATCAACGCTGTAGTTTGGCAAAATAATGCCGTACTGCTGCCGGTAGTAATCCATGATGAGTGACCAGCAATCGGCATGCCCAAGGATGAACTGACGCCCTTCCAACGGGCGTTCACCGACTAAGCCGCAACACTCTGTCGGAAATGCGCTCTCAGCATGCGCCAAGATCGCCTTGATGGTTTTTTGTCTCATATCACCGCCTAATCAAACTTGAGCCTGGAAAACCGCCGAAATCCAGCTCGTTATTTTCCCCAAAACGCTTTTTGCAATCCGTTAGCAACCCAGAGCATTCATCAAGCGACGGATCCCCCGTTGGGTTGCCCTTCTTGTCAAACCAACCGTTTTGCCCGGCGTAGGTGCAGCCATCGCCGGTTTTATACTGGCCTCGCATGCACCACGTGCATAACGAAGTAATCTGCCGTGTTGGCAGCTTTAAGCCTTGCAATGCCATAGGATCGGATAGCGTGAATTCAATACCCTCATTGTTTTCAGCGCTTTTGCTATCAACGTAGAAAACTCGCTTAAATTCCTGCTGGGGCTCCGCCTTGGGGTTGCCGCCGGGGAAGTTGCGTGCATCGAGATAGTGCACAAAGGTGTCGTGGATCGTTACTTTGGCCTGGAGCATGTCGTCGAACTTTATGCAAAGAGCAGAGATCACACTGTCGAGGTTCGCGACCAATAATTTTGGCGTTGCACCAGCGCCATCGCTGGATGTTTCCAATCCCTTAATTTCATAGGGATGAGGGCCATACTCTTTTCCCTGCCACCAGATGCTTTTGGGTGCCAACTTGGACCAGCGGCAGTGATCTCTGCTGGCGAATGGGGAATGGTTTCATTGTGAAAGCACAGGATATCTGCGCCAAACTTGGTGCCGTCCACTTCGACCAACCTGATCGTGTTGCCGGGTTCCAGCTTCTGTACGTCATTGCTGATAGCCACGCTGCCTCCTTATGGCGCAAATGCCTGCTCGAATGTTACAGATACGGCCACCACGTGGCCGCCGATGGGGGTTGTTTTGATAGAGTCGGCCACCACTCGGTACAACCCCTTTTCACCGAAGGGCGGTGTCCAAACGAATGACTTGGTAGTGTGAGCACGCACGAACGCTAGCAACGGGAGGATTTCGGCTTTCTGGCCGGAGAATGACAGAGGCCACGTTTGGGTTTCGATGTTGATGCCGTTGCCGGTCACCTGTTTGTAACCATCGCCGAACTGGGCAGTACGCACACGCTGCGCGTAACTACCCTCTGACAGCCCCTGTGTGCGCCAGGTAAAAGTTTCTATTGCCATGTTTTCTCCATGCGTAAAAAAACTGCACTTAGGCGGCTCAAGGTTTAACAAAATCGCATTTGAATCGCATTTATATTGAAACTATCAAGAAAAAGACTTATTATCTAATCATTCAAAGCGGATAGCTCTTTAACAGAAATGGGGAAACGATGGTTACGGTTCAGTGGACGAAAAAAGCGCTCAAACAGTTGCTTTCAATCGACACAAGATACCGCAAAACCATCAGTGAGAAGGTTAACCAGCTCGAAGCCTTTCCCACCTTAACGCTAGATATCAAGAAGCTCCAGGCGACTGATAAGCAGTACAGGCTAAGGGTCGGTGACTACAGGGTAATCTTCGAAATCACTGAGGGTGAACCGGTTATCTGCGAGATTACCGCAGTTAAACGCAGGTCATCGACAACATACTAAGGCGGGGAAACCTGCCCTTTCCCCATGATTAAATTCACCGCGACTCTTAGACACCCGGATGAATATATGAAAATGCAATACATAAACGATGAGACAGGAAAACCACAATATGTGGTTCTGCCGATTGCCGAATACGAAAAACTGATTGATGCCCAAGATACATGGGAGGACGTGTCATATACCCCATCGAAACACGATGATGTCACTGTGCCTAACGCCGTCGTCAATCTCATGGTTAGCCAAGAGGTATCACTCCTGGCCGCATGGCGTATCTATCGTGACCTGTCTCAGTACGATGTCGCGGAGAAGCTCGGCACAACACAATCAACTGTTTCACAATGGGAGGCGTCAGAACGCCCTCAGAAGCGTACTCGTGAAAAACTGGCGGCGCTGTATGATTGCTTACCGGAACAGTTAATCCCGTAACGCTCCGTCCACAATAGCAAAAGCCCATCTGAGCGCTACCCCACGCAATTCCAAAGAGGACAAAATGGGAGAGACTGAAAAATCGCTGTTCTTAGTCATATGGGTAATCACGTTCTTCCCATGCTATAGGATGGCAAGGAAAGCCGGATTTGGTTGGCCTATGGCCTTCATCTTGTCCATACCTGTCATTCACTACTTCACGCTCTATTTCTTCGCGTTCAGAAAATGGCCAACCCTGCCTAACGCATAGAAACTACCCGAGTACTTGCGATCATTAGTTATTTTTCACGCATTGAACATGAGGTTAAAATGCTTAATAGAGCACTCCAAAATGAGTTGTTAGAATTGGCTGAATATTGCCATCCAGGATGGTGTCATTTTAAAACTGTAGTGGTTTAATGAATTTG
>NZ_JQEI01000048.1 GCF_000743355.1 Serratia sp. Ag1 | reverse complement strand
AATGCGATTACCCGCTATATCGTAGGGTATTACAGTGAACTGAGACCCCATTGGTACAACGGCGGCTTAACGCCAAATGAATCAGAACGGCTGTTCCATGAACAGTCTAATGCGGTGGCCAATATTAGTTGACCACTACAACCACTCCGGCGGATGGCAGCCAGCGACGCACAGTTCCTGCATGTAACTGACATCCAGTTATTTCATTGATTTTTATTGCCAACAACTCCGTACTCCAGCGTGAACGTTGATAACCAAAATCACCGGGAGTGTGTTTTATCAGTTCACGTAATAAGGTACAGATATGCTCAAAAGGCCAACGCCGAGAGCGTCCTGCGGGTAGGGATTTCAGTCCTTCAGCACCCGACAACGTGAACCAATTAATCCAGCGGCCAACGGATGAACGGGCGCAACAGAGCGTTTTGGCGACATCGCTAACTCGCTCCCCTCGGTGAAGCATCAGCATAGCGATGAGTCTGCGGGCATAATTTTTATCGCGCGTTTTGTGGATAGCTTTTTGCATCAGGCGTCGTTCGTCACGAGATATTGGTGCTATGATCGGCATCGCTCAGTCCGGTGGGTGATTTGTTTTGATTTGGCGATTGATCAGATCGCACAATCCGGGCTGAGTTCCCTTTAAGTGATCTACTATTCCGCGCAACTATTTAGGGGAACACTATTGCACGGTGCCCACAAGGAAAATTGCCGCCACGTTAGGGCGAAGTGTCAGTGCGGTACGCATGGTTGGTCAATCAATTGAGTCGTAAGTGTCCTTGACCAGTAGGCTTTTCGTAATGGTGCGGAGAACTCACATTGACGCAGCTTACCGATTCTGCGTCGCACAGAACCGGTTAATCAATGAAGATATTTTCTGGAAGGGAAGCAGTTCGTGAAGGCGTTCTTCTGGCCAGTCTTTGCCGGGAGTAGTGATGATCATGCCGGGGTAACCGTTCATTAGGGGTGTCTTGACAACTGAATTATTTTTTTATAGATAAATATCCTTTTTTATGGCCATTTTAACCGAAAAATTAGATATTTTAGCTGAAAAATATACGGTTATTTGTCTCAAATAGGGAAGTCAATGGGGGCTGGTGAACGGTTACATGCCGGGGCGCAGCATCATGCTGTTGCATTGGCCTTCAAAGGGGATTTGCTCGGTCAGGTAACGTTCCTGACGGCGTTTTTTGGCATACCACGTGCCTGACTGGGTTCTGTGCTGTATTCCTTGCCTGGCTCGGGATATGATTCACCCCACCGCTAATCTTCGGCAACCAGTGCCAGATAGTCGGGGTTGGTTTCCGTCACCGCCAGCATATCGCTTTGGGCTTTGGGGTAATAATCCTCGTTGACTGTCACCTTTTTCGGAATGGCCTTGCGGATCACCGACATCCCCTACACCGACTCCTGCCCGCCATCAAACAGCCCAGCCGGATGATGGAACGGAATGGCGACTTTTTTCGCAAAGGCGTAGGCATTATCGGTAAACACCATCACATTGCAGTTGTTTTCTTCGTCGTATTCAAAAAAATAGGAGACACCGCTGTCGGCCAGACGGCGAGCGATATGCGCGTACTCGCTCTCTCTATATTGAATCATAAGGGTTTTAAGCGGGTACTGGTCATGCAGTGCGAAGCGTTTCAACCACAAACACCTATTTTCATCGCTGGATGAATTGCAGAACTCTGCCACTCAGTGGCAATAGTTTTATAATCACGAAAGGCCCAATATGGTGTTGAATGGCTACACACCGATACAGCATAGACAACGCATGGCCTGATTCTATTTATTACCTCCGTTAAAAATGGGGGGATTACCGGGTGAGATGGGGGCGGGATGTGTTTAGCGTTGGTATGGGTCGATAGGATACTCTATTTTCGGCCATGATAACTTAATAAGGATAATCATCATGTTAAATCTCCTCATCATTGTATTTACAAAAATCTTGCTACCACTTACTGCTATAGTAATATCTGCATTGGCTTTGTTGCAGAAGTGGACATTCAGGACAGACCGTTTATTTGATAAATACTCAAAATTAAGCAAGTTCACTTTCGAATTATCAAAGCAGACTGAAGATGAAAGGCTTGAGAAAATCTCTAAAGAATATGGATACGCTGCGATTACAAGAGAGAAAAGACTTTCACATGAGGAAAGACGGACTTTATTGAATATGGTGAACCCTATAGACGGTATAGAGGAATATCATAAATGTGCAGATTATCTACAGATCAATATTGTAGGTTGCTGTTTTGTGTGGAAGAGTAAAAGATATGAAAATAAATTTTATAGATCTATTATAATGTTAATTTTTCTCATCATTTATGTAACAGGTGCGGCCATGTTATTCAGTCCAGCCTTCTACCCCTAATTAAAATTACCTCTGTTGGAGATGTATATCATCAATTAGCGCCAGGGAAAAAGATGGGAGTGCTCATCTTTGTGATGATATATGGGGCAATTCTTTCTGTTTTAGGCTTGAATAATCTTGCAAAATTGAGTGGTGCTGAAAGCCTCATAAAAAATTCAATATTGAAGCAGTAAGCTGAGAATGCTGTCCTATCGCTGATGAACCAAGTTGTTTTTTATCATGCTTCTACAGTTGACGGGTTCATTTAACACCACCCGGCAAACCATTCTCAGGGTAAAAGCGGCATTCAGCACCTGAGAATGGGGTTTCACCAATTACCTGAGTTGTTTACCTGACTCATCAGTGACCTTTTCACCGTCTTCTTTCGTAAATGCACTTTTCTGTGGCTCAGGAAGAATATCCAGTACCACTTCAGAAGGTCGGCACAATCGTGTCCCCAGGGGACTCACCACAATAGGACGGTTGATCAATATCGGATGTTGAAGCATAAAGCCGAGCAACTGCTCGTCAGTAAACTTATCGTCGGCAAGGCCCAACTGCTCGTATGGCTCTACGTTCTTACGCAGCAGCGCACGTACTGTTATCCCCATATCAGCAATGAGTTTTACCAGCTCGTCATGTGAGGGCGGAGTCTCAAGATAATGAATAATCGTTGGCTCAGTACCGCTGTTACGGATCATCTCCAGTGTGTTGCGCGATGTGCCACAGGCCGGATTGTGATAGATGGTTATGTTGCTCATATCAGTATCTCATTACAAAGTGACGGACAGCCGCAACGCCAGTGCGGCCAGAGTGACAAACAGCACAGGCAACGTCATGATAATGCCCGTGCGGAAGTAATAACCCCATGTGATGGTCATGTTTTTCTGGGACAGTACATGCAACCACAGCAGGGTTGCCAGACTCCCGATGGGGGTAATTTTGGGGCCCAAATCGCATCCAATAACGTTGGCGTAGATCATCGCTTCTTTGATAATTCCCGATGCCGTGCTTCCTTCAATCGATAATGCGCCAACCAGCACCGTGGGCATGTTGTTCATGACAGATGACAGGAACGCCGTCAGGAAACCAGTACCAAAGGTTGCTGCCCATAATCCCTTTTCAGCCAGCACATTCAGCACCCCGGAGAGATATTCCGTCAGCCCGGCGTTGCGAAGACCGTAAACCACCAGGTACATTCCCAGGGAGAAAATAACGATTTGCCACGGTGCTCCACGTAAGACTTTGCCAGTGTTGATCGTATGACCCATTTTTGCCACAGCAAACAGGATAGCCGCGCCCATGGCAGCAATCGCGCTGATCGGGATCCCTAACGGCTCCAGCACAAAAAATCCGGCAAGCAGAATAACAAGTACAATCCAGCCAGCCCTGAATGTGGCAGGGTCTTTAATCACGCTGGCCGGAGCCTTCAGCAATGCAACGTCATAGGTAGCGGGAATATCCCTGCGGAAAAATAAATGCAACATAGCCAGCGTGGTGACAATAGCGGCAATATCAACCGGGATCATGACCGAGGCGTATTGTGTAAATCCGAGGCTGAAAAAGTCAGCGGAAACGATGTTAACCAGGTTTGAAACGATAAGTGGTAGGCTGGCCGTATCTGCAATAAACCCGGCAGCCATGACGAAAGCCAGCGTGGTGCTTTTGCTGAAACCCAGTGCGAGCAACATGGCAATGACGATCGGCGTGAGAATGAGTGCAGCACCGTCATTGGCAAACAATGCGGCGACGACTGCGCCAAGCAATACTATCCAGGTAAACAGCAGACGCCCACGCCCATTGCCCCATCGTGAGACATGCAATGCAGCCCATTCGAAAAAGCCTGACTCATCGAGCAGAAGGCTGATGATAATCACGGCGATGAATGTCGCGGTCGCGTTCCAGATGATGTTCCAGACAACCGGAATGTCATCAATGTGTATTACGCCACAGACAAGCGCCAGTACTGCACCAATACTGGCACTCCAGCCAATGCTAAGGCCTTTCGGTTGCCAGATGACCAGAATGAGTGTCAGTAAAAAAATAATCCCTGCCAGTAACATCTCAGGCTCCAATATATGATTAAGAGAATGTATATGAAGGTCATCTAACAGGATGACGATACGGAGGCAGACAGCCACTGACGAACATCTTCGCGCATACACTGCCAGGTTATGGCGATATTCTCAGCTGCCCATGCAGGCATATGCGGTGACAGTCTGTAGTGGATCCACTTTCCTTCCCGGCGGTCGAGAACAAGTCCAGATCCCCGAAGGATCGCCATATGGCGCGATATTTTCGGTTGCGATTCGGATGTCGCCCCGCAGATGTCACAGACACACAACTCCCCGGACTCTCTCAGCAGCATAATGATGGCCAGCCGTGTCTCATCCGAAAGAATTTTAAAAAGCTGAACAGGTTGTAGCATTTTGAACCTCAATGCATTTAGATATACACATATGGTAAATCATATGTATTATGTTTTGAATCACGGATTTCAAATGGAGAGAAATAAATGGAACAATTTCCAGCGCTGAATGCTGAGTGTTTCGATAAACAGGTAGGAACACGACTGATGATGCAGGCAGCCCCACGTATTCTGATCCTTTATGGTTCGGTCCGTGAGCGTTCCTACAGTCGCTTAGCTGCGGAAGAAGCGGGTAGGTTGCTGACGGCCATGGGGGCTGAGGTTAAAACCTTTAATCCGTCCGGGCTTCCACTGCCAGACGATGCCCCAGATAGCCACCCCAAAGTTGTCGAGCTGCGTGGGCTGGTCAGATGGTGCGACGGGATGATCTGGAGTTCGCCGGAACGGCATGGCGCGATGAGTTCAGTGATGAAAGCGCAGATTGACTGGATCCCGCTGAGCGAAGGCGCTGTTCGCCCATCTCAGGGAAAAACACTGGCTGTGATGCAGGTCTGTGGCGGATCTCAATCATTTAATGCTGTAAACCAGATGAGGATCCTGGGCCGCTGGATGAGAATGTTCACTATCCCCAATCAATCATCAGTGGCAAAAGCCTGGCAGGAATTCGATGAGAGCGGTCGCATGAAGCCTTCATCCTGGTATGACCGTATTGTCGATGTTACCGAGGAGTTGTTTAAAATAACGTTGTTGCTGAAAGGGCATGCTGATTATCTTGCAGACAGATACAGTGAACGCAAGGAAAGCCATCAGGAACTGTCCGCACGCGTAAATCAGGCCAAAATTTAGGAATCTCGCGATGCTTGAAGTTTCAGAAAGAGGTGAAATATCTAAACGATCAGGCCCCTTAGTAAGGTATAAAAAAGAAAATAGAGAAGTAATACTCAGCCCTTGACGGGCTGAGCATTTATGCCGTTGTGTTCGCACTTTCCAGACTGCCGGTATAATCAGCACACCGCCGTATCATTTCCCTCCGTGGGTCTAGAGTTACCCCTCAGGATGTGCGAATTCGTAGGGTGTCACGTAGCCCTCACGGTTTGCGTCCAGATAATCTGCCCACCACTGCATCATCTGCTTACGTTCATCAAGATGTTCTGCAAGATAAATATACGCTGCGCGGACGTTACTGCGTTCCTGGTGGCTCATCTGACGCTCTACGGCGTCTTTTGACCACAGGCCGGATTCGATCATGGCACTACACGCCATGGTGCGGAAACCATGGCCACAGATATCGGTTCTGGTATCGAATCCCATCTTGCGCAACGCTTTGTTGATGGTGTTCTCGCTCATCGGTTTATACGCATTGTGAGCACCTGTGAAGACAAGATCGAACTCACCACTGATCTCGCGGATTTGCGCCAGTATTTCTACCGCCTGTTTACACAATGGAACCAGATGTGGCGTATACATTTTTGCTCCACGCGTGGAGAATCTGACACCGGCAATTTCTTCGCGTTTCTCTGGGATCGTCCAGAGTGAGCGTTTGAAATCGATTTCAGGCCAGCGGGCAAAACGTAACTCACTGGAACGGATGAAGATGAGCAGGGCCAGTTTAATCGCCAGAATGGTGAGAGGTTGCCCCTGATAGCTGTTAATTTTTTCCAGCAAGTCAGTGACGCTGTTAAAAGGCAGGGCTGGGTGGTGTTCTGTTTTCTGTGAGGAGATGGCCCCTTTCATGTCCAGAGCCGGGTTATAGTTGATATAGGCGTTCTGTACCGCAAAGCGCATGATGTTGGTAATGCGGCTTTGCAGTCGACCCGCGGTATCAATGTTATCCCTGGCCTCCACCACTTTAACCGGTGCCAGCAGATCGCGGGTATTCAGTGTGGTGATGTCAGATTTCCCCAGCGTCGGGAATAAATGGGTTTCTAGAGAGGTGAGAACCCGCCTGGCATGATCTTCATTCCATTTACGATTGCTTTTGTGCCATTCACGGGCCACGGCCTCAAAGGTGCGGATAGTGGTGTGTCCTTTCTTTTCGTCCCGTTTTTCCTGGTTAGGGTCGATACCGTTAGCGAGTTGCCGTTTGGCATCGTCACGGCGAAGTCGTGCTTCCGCTAATGAGATTTCAGGGTAGGGGCCGATAAGATACGTCTGTGGTTTTCCATCAAAGTGATACAGAAAGCGCCACCGTTTTGAACCGGTGTTGAAAACGAAAAGATAGAGTTTGTCGATATCGTAGATTTTGATGAATTTTTTGTCTGCCGGGCATTTTGCATTGCGGACAGCCATATCAGTCAGTGCCATAAAACATGCCTCTTTCACACCTGTTTCGAGGTATCAATTTTATCGAACTCAAGATACCTCGGTCGATACCTCAGAAAAGGTGTTGATGTGGATAGACTCTGGTTGAGTTTGGTAGACTATCAGGAGAGGAAATGATTCGTAAGTCGCGGGATTATAAAACAAAAATGGACGTCAGTTGACGTCCATTGAGAATAGGGTGGTGCCCGGACTCGGAATCGAACCAAGGACACGGGGATTTTCAATCCCCTGCTCTACCGACTGAGCTATCCGGGCAACGGGGCGCATTAAACCGTATTGGCCGGGCGGCGTCAACGGCTTTATGGCAAAAAACGCGAAAACAGCGTCGATCGCTGGCTTTTCAGTCAAGGCGTGTAGAATTCAGCCTTTATGAGTAAGCCCGCCCAGGCCATTTTCTCAACTCAAAGCGCCGTATTTGCGGCACTGGGTGATTTTCAAAATATCCTCTGCCAACTGTTTGGCGACAGAGACATCCTGTAACTGTCGTTTTATCAGCAGCTTGCTCAAGCAGCCTTCTTGTACCAGCTCCATTTGCAGTGCCACGGCATCAGCATCGTCGGCCTCCATTTCGCGCAGCAACTTGCGGGTGAAATCCCATGAAGTCTGTTTCTGTTGTTCAGCCAACTGATGAATCGGATGATCGGCTGCCGGGAAGAAACTGCAGGCAGCAATAAACAGGCAGCCGGGATAGCGTTCATTCTGCACATGCTCGGCCAGCACATCATAACGTGCCAGCAGTTTTTGCTGCGGGCTGCGGCTTTCATCAAGCAGCAACTGGCGGCGCCAGGTATCAATCTGCTGGCCGTGATAACGCAGGCAGTCGTACAGCAGCGCTTCACGATCCGGCCAAAACGGTTTGAGAGCGCTAAGTTGTACGCCTAATTTCTCTGCCAGCATTTCCAGGGTGGTGGTCGCCAGGCCCTGCTTTTCTAACAGCTCCAGGGCTGTATCAAGAACGTGTTCACGTTGCATTTGTGCTCCCTCCCCAAAATGTTCTGAACCTGAATCTCACCGCCGTTTGTGCGAGCAATTACGGCTGGTTTAGTGTTTGCTGCAAATGTGCCTTGAACGCCGATGCATCCATAAACCCGGTCACGCGGGCAGCGGGTAGCTCTGCACCTGCCTGGTTAAAAAACAGGATGGTGGGCAAGCCCAGCACCTGCAGATGCTTGAGTAAGGCGACCTGCTCGGCGTTATTGGCGGTTACATCCGCCTGCAATAACAAAGTATTAGCCAATTGTGCCTGGACTGCCGGATCGCTGAAGGTATATTTTTCAAATTCTTTGCAGGCAATACACCAATCAGCATACAGATCCAGCATAACGGTTTTCCCCTGAGCCTGCTGCAGTGCCAGATTAAGCTGCTCTACATTATTGATGCGGGTAAAGTTCAGGTGCGGCTGGTTGGCCTGCTGTGTTACGGCTGATGCGCCAAATGCCCAGTCCTGTAATGGACGGGCAGCGATCGTCAGCGCGGCTAGTAGCACTAGCTGCATGAGGCGTACCCAACCTTGTGAGGATTTCAGGCTTAACACAAAGGCCCAGCCAAAGAAGGCCACGCCAAGCAGGCTCCATAACCGCAAACCCCAGGTACCACCGATCACCCGCTCAAGCAGAAATACTGGCAAGGCCAGGATCACAAAGCCAAAAGCCTCTTTGACGTATTGCATCCATGGGCCACTGCGTGGCAACAGGCGGTTACCGAACAGTGTCACCAGCACCAGTGGGATGCCCATGCCTAAGGCATACAGGTACAAAGTGCCACCACCGGCCCACATATTGCCGCTTTGGGCGATATACAGCAGGATGGCGCTGAGCGGAGCGGTGGTGCAGGGGGAGCAGATCAGCCCTGCCAGTGCGCCCATGGCGAATACGCCCGTCAGCGATCCACCTTGCCGGGTATTGCTCCAGTTTGCCAACCGTGTTTGCAGCGAAGAAGGCAGTTGCAGTGAATAACAGCCAAACATAGAGAAAGCCAGGGCGACAAACAGCAGTGCCAGGCCAATCAGCACGTAAGGGTGTTGCAGCGCGGCCTGAAACTGCAACCCGGCGGCGGCAACCACCAGGCCGAGCAAGGTATACGTCAGCGCCATCCCCTGTACATACACCATTGCCAACACCAGAATGCGCCCGCTGCTATGTGGCCGTTCAAGGCCAAGAATAATGCCGGAGATCAGCGGATACATGGGTAATACGCAAGGAGTAAAAGCGATACCGATACCGAGTAGTAACGCCCACAGCGGTGAAAACGGTAGGCTGGCAGGTTCGACAGTGGCCGGTATTGCGGGGACAGGAGCCGGGCTGGCGGCAGCCACTGCGTTTAGCGGGATCACGCGGGTTTCTGGTGGATAACAGAAACCGGCTTCGGCACAGCCCTGATATGTCACGCTCAGGCTGCCAGCGGCGTCAGCCTGCAACAACGGGACATTCAGCGTAAGTTGCTGTTTGAAAATCGCGGTCTCGCCAAAGAACTCGTCTTTGTGGCTCAGTCCTGCGGGCAGTTCGAATTTGCCGAGCGTTGCTTGCTGCGGGATCAGTTTGATTTGCTGCCGATACAGGTAGTATCCCGGCTGGATCTGCCAGTTCAGGTTCAACTGGCTGCCCTGTTGTTTAAAATCAAAGGCGAATGCCTGATCGACAGGCAGGAATTGATTGCCGCTACGTTGGCCGAACAGCGAAGCCTGAACGGCTTGTGGTAGTAAGAACAGGCCGCAGAGCAGCAATATCAGTTTAATGAGGCGTTGATCCATGACAGGTAGTCTTTATCTCCAGCCATCACCGGCAGCACTAACAGTTCGGGGATTTGATACGGGTGATGTTGTTTCAGGTAGGTAAGTAGGGCTTGCTGATGTTGGCGGTCACTTTTGAACAGCATCTGCACTTCATATTCCTGTTCCAGTTTCCCTTCCCAGTAATACAGTGAGGATGCGCCTGGCAGCAACGTAGCACAGGCTGCCAGTTTCTCCCCCAGAACGCGTGCCGCCAGATCTTGCGCGGTCGCTTCATCGGGTGTGGTACAGAGTATGACGATAGCTTCGCAATCAGACATCTTCGGCCCCTTTCAACCAGATTATCGGCAGGGCACTATACCCCGAAGCCAGATTGGCTTGAAGGTGAATTTACCCCTGATGGGGAAATGAGGCCGGAAAAGCGGGGCCGCAGCCCCGCGTGAGAATTACAGAACGACGCTGCCGATCAGGAAACCGAACACGACCGCGAACACCACGCCCAACGTGCCGGGAATGAAGAACGGGTGGTTAAACACAAAGCGCCCGATGCGCGTCGTGCCAGTGTCATCCATTTGTACTGCCGCGACCAGCGTGGGGTAGGTTGGCAGGATGAATAGGCCGGAAACGGCGGCGAAGGAGGCAATGGCGGTCAGCGGAGTGACGTTCAGCGCCAGTGCCATCGGCATCAGCGCCTTGGCGGTAGCGGCCTGCGAGTACAACAGTGCCGAGCAGAAGAAGAAGATCACCGCCAGCAACCAAGGGTGTGATTGGATCACGGTACCTGCCGTTCCTTTGATCCAGTCGAGGTTGGCTTGCACAAAGGTATCACCCAGCCAGGCAACACCCAGGATACAGATACAGGCGCTCATCCCGGCTTTAAAGGTACTGGAGTTCAGCACCATATCAGTATCAACATGGCACAGAATGGTGGTCAGGGTGGCCACGCTCAGCATGATGATCAGGATAGCGTTGGTGGTGTTCATTAACGGTGTCGCCACCAGCCCCATGCTTGGGCTGTTGATGATGGCGTAAGCCACTACGCACAGAACGCCAGCCAGGAACAACAGGACCGACATTTTGGCCCGTGGTTTGATCTCCATCACCCGATCACCACGTAAGGTCACCAGACCTTCCTCGAAACGTTTCAGATACACAGGGTCATTAGACAGCTTGGAATCAAACAGTAGGGTGACCAACAGTGACATCAGTAACACCGCCAGGAAGGTGGAAGGAATGACCACCATCAGCATGTGCAGGTAGCTTACGCCGTGGCCTTCCATCACTGACGACATGTAGACCACTGCGGCGGAGATTGGCGAAGCGGTAATGGCGATCTGTGCAGAAACCACGGCGGTGGAGAGTGGGCGGCAAGGTTTGATGCCCTGTTCTTTAGCCACTTCAGCAATCACTGGCAGCGCAGAGAGGGAGATATTACCGGTACCGGCAAAGATGGTCAGAAAATAAGTGACGATCGGTGCCAGAATGGTGATGTATTTGGGATTCTTGCGCAGCAGTTTTTCGGTTTGCTGCACCAGATAATCCATCCCGCCAGCAACCTGCATCGCGGCGATAGCGGCGATCACCGCCATAATGATAGAGATAACATCGAAAGGAATGCTACCAGGTTTGACGCCAATTATCGCCAGCACCAGCACCCCAAGGCCCCCTGCAAAACCTATCCCGATGCCGCCTAATCTGGCACCTAGGAAGATGGCCAGCAGAACGATCACTAACTCCACGACTAACATAGTGTTTACCCCTTAAAAATGAAGATCTATGAAAACTAAAAGTTAATAAGTTGTGGACGCCAGAAAGTAAAAAGGCACGCTATCCATGGGATGAGCGTGCCTTTCAGGCTACCGGATATGTCTATTATTGTTCATTTTCATCGGTATAACGTTTCGCTTTATAGGCCGGATGCATCAGGTTCTCGACAGAGAAAATGTCATCCAGTTCAGCTTCGGTCAGTAGCCCACGTTCTAGCACCACTTCACGCACACTCTTGCCGGTTTCAGCACAAATCTTGCCAACAATGTCACCATTATGGTGGCCAATGAATGGGTTCAGATAAGTGACGATACCGATAGAGTTGAACACGTAGTGTTCGCACACTTCTTTATTGGCGGTGATGCCGTTGACGCATTTCTCCAGCAGGTTGTAACAGGCGTTGGTCAGAATGTGGATTGACTCAAACATTGCCTGGCCAATGACGGGTTCCATCACGTTCAACTGCAATTGGCCTGCTTCGGCAGCCATGGTAACGCAAGTATCGTTGCCGATCACCTTAAAGCAAACCTGGTTAACCACTTCTGGGATAACGGGGTTCACTTTGGCTGGCATGATGGAGGAACCAGCCTGCAGTTCTGGCAGATTGATTTCATTCAGGCCAGCACGCGGGCCGGAAGAGAGCAGGCGCAGGTCGTTACAGATTTTAGACAGCTTCACCGCCAGGCGTTTCAGTGCACTATGCACCATCACGTAAGCACCGCAGTCGGAGGTGGCTTCGATCAGGTCTTCGGCAGGAACCACTGGCAGGTTACTGACTTCCGCCAGCTTCTGTACCGCCAATTGTTGGTAGCCTTCCGGGGTGTTCAGCGCAGTACCGATCGCAGTGGCACCCAGGTTGACTTCCAGCAGCAATTCCGCCGTGCGGTGCAGGTTACGGGTTTCTTCATTCAGCAATACGCTGAAGGCGCGGAATTCCTGGCCCAGCGTCATTGGCACGGCATCTTGCAACTGGGTGCGGCCCATTTTCAGGATAGTTTCGAACTCTTTGGATTTACAGTCAAAACCTTCGCGCAGTTGGTTGATCGCATCGATCAGCTTCTGGTTGGAGGCATAGACCGCGATGCGAAAACCGGTAGGATAGGCATCGTTGGTAGACTGGCATTTATTAAGGTGATCGTTCGGGTTCAGGTATTGATATTCACCCTTCTGGTGGCCCATCAGTTCCAAACCGATGTTAGCCAGCACTTCGTTGGTGTTCATGTTCAGTGAGGTGCCAGCACCCCCTTGGAACACATCCACCGGGAATTGGTCCATGCATTTGCCTTTATCCAGCACTTCGTCACAGGCCTGGATAATTGTGTCGGCGATTTTACGTGGAATGGTTTTCAGCTCTTTGTTGGCCATGGCCGCTGCTTTTTTTACCATTACCATGCCACGGACAAATTCAGGAACGTCGCTGATTTTACTGTTGCTGATATAGAAGTTTTCAATCGCACGCAGAGTATGAATACCATAGTAGGCTTCTGCAGGTACTTCACGTGTTCCTAACAGGTCTTCTTCGATACGAATGTTGTTTGACATGAGAACCTTCTCTATGTTGCTGCCGAATTAATTATATGCTTGATAACGAAATTATGTTGCCGAGAGCGTCAAGTGCGGAAGTATTGACCGCATCGATTGTTGCCACCCAGATCATATGCTGCTTTGTAATAAATGAATGAACGCAGATCACTATCTGGTGTTTCAAAAAACCATAGCTTTTGTGTTCTGTGAACTGTTTCACGTTTAGTGACTTTAGTAATAAAAAATTTGGCAGGTTGAAATAACCCTAAGAAGCCCTCATTCTACAGGGGATAGCCCGTTATAGGCTCCATTTTCCGCGTATGCACCGCCGGGTGGGTATGCCAACTCTACTGATAGGAGAACCCGGTGCGCTGGTTACCTTTATTGTTGATCTTTCTACTGGCTTACATAGAGATATCTCTATTTATCAAAGTGGCTGCCGTGCTTGGCGTGGCGGTGACCCTGTTGCTGGTGGTGTTTACCTCTTGTGTTGGTGTGTCGCTGGTGCGTAATCAGGGCATGAAAACCTTTATGCAACTGCAGCAGAAGCTGGCGGCAGGCGAAAGCCCGGCGGCAGAGATGGTGAAAAGCGTGTCTCTGGTGTTGGCAGGGTTCCTGTTGTTGGTGCCGGGGTTTTTCACCGACTTCCTGGGTTTGCTGTTGCTGCTACCGCCAGTGCAGAAATCCCTGACGTTGAAGCTGATGCCACATCTTTCGGTTTATCGCCCCGCAAGATGGAGCCAGGGCGGCGATGCTGCCAATGGCAATACCTTCGACGGTGAGTTTCAGCGCAAGGACGACGAGCGCCACACGCTGGATCATCAACCGGACGACCGCGATAAACCCAACGATCACTGATGGGATCCCCAACGCGGCCACCTTGGCCGCGTTTTGTTGTATTCAGAAAACCCCCAGCTAGGCTGGGGGTTCCGTAAAGCTTCCAGCTTTGAGTCGGCTCTTTTAATGGCCAGTAACGCTTGTGGTCAGGTAGCAACAAAGCACCTCTGGAGATAGATAAGCCGCTAATAGTTGATGAGAAAGGCTTAGCGCATACCCGATGAATGAGAGAAGTACCAACACGTTACTTATTCAGTGTCTTGGGGGGTAAGTACAAAGGAAACTGTCATATGCGCTAAGGAAGATATGTGTATAGAAAGATGTGATGGTAACTACAGTCGCCCTTACATTGATGTAGCCCGTTTACGGGCAGTAAGTAACAGAAGTAATGCAAATGTGAGGTAGTCATGCGCCTGTTAGGGCGCGGCAGGTAAGAGAGCCTTACAGGCGCATATGAAAAACCTCCGGCTATGCCGGAGGATATTTATTTAACTGCGTCACTACTATTTCTATTAAAACGAAAATTTTTTTGATCTCACCCCTTGAAGAGGGATGGAACGCCCCCATTTCAAATCCCACGGAGCCGGTGGCAGTCTAATCCGGTGAACAACCCTAAATCTGATAGAGACCTTCTTACAGGAGAGCGTTCAATGAGTATTCGTCCATTGCATGACCGCGTTATCGTCAAGCGTAAAGAAGTTGAATCAAAATCTGCTGGCGGCATCGTTCTGACGGGCTCTGCAGCGGGTAAATCCACTCGTGGTGAAGTTGTAGCTGTTGGTAAAGGACGTGTTCTGGAAAACGGCAGCGTTCAACCGTTGGATGTCAAAGTCGGTGATATCGTAATTTTCAACGACGGTTACGGCGTGAAAGCAGAGAAGATCGACAATGAAGAAGTGTTGATCATGTCTGAAAGCGACATTCTGGCAATTGTGGAAGCGAAATAACGCTTTATATCTTTCTGAACTGAACGAGTTGAAGGGAAATACCAATGGCAGCTAAAGACGTAAAATTTGGCAATGATGCTCGCGTGAAGATGCTCCGCGGTGTGAATGTTCTTGCTGATGCGGTAAAAGTAACTCTGGGCCCGAAAGGCCGTAACGTAGTGCTGGATAAATCTTTCGGCGCTCCTTCCATCACCAAAGATGGCGTATCTGTTGCCCGTGAAATCGAACTGGAAGACAAGTTCGAGAACATGGGTGCACAAATGGTGAAAGAAGTTGCCTCTAAAGCGAACGACGCTGCAGGCGATGGCACCACCACTGCAACCGTATTGGCACAATCCATCATCACCGAAGGCCTGAAAGCAGTGGCTGCCGGTATGAACCCGATGGATCTGAAGCGCGGTATCGATAAAGCCGTTATCGCCGCAGTAGAAGAACTGAAAAAACTGTCTGTACCTTGCTCTGATTCCAAAGCTATTGCTCAGGTAGGCACCATCTCTGCAAACTCCGACGAAACCGTGGGTAAACTGATTGCAGAAGCGATGGAGAAAGTGGGCAAAGAAGGCGTTATCACCGTTGAAGAAGGCACTGGCCTGCAAGACGAGCTGGACGTAGTTGAAGGTATGCAGTTTGACCGTGGCTACCTGTCTCCTTACTTCATCAACAAGCCGGAAACCGGTTCTATCGAACTGGAAAGCCCGTTCATCCTGCTGGCTGACAAGAAAGTATCCAACATCCGTGAAATGCTGCCAGTGCTGGAAGCCGTTGCTAAAGCCGGTAAACCACTGCTGATCATCGCTGAAGATGTTGAAGGCGAAGCGCTGGCGACTCTGGTGGTTAACACCATGCGCGGCATCGTGAAAGTGGCTGCAGTTAAAGCACCTGGTTTCGGCGATCGTCGTAAAGCCATGCTGCAGGATATTGCTACCCTGACTGCCGGTACTGTGATCTCTGAAGAGATCGGTCTGGAACTGGAAAAAGCCACTCTGGAAGATTTGGGCCAGGCAAAACGCGTTGTGATCAACAAAGACACCACCATCATCATTGATGGCGTGGGTGACGAGAAGACCATTCAGGGCCGTGTGACTCAGATTCGCCAGCAAATCGAAGAAGCGACTTCTGATTACGACCGTGAAAAACTGCAGGAGCGCGTAGCTAAACTGGCTGGCGGCGTTGCCGTTATCAAAGTTGGCGCAGCCACTGAAGTTGAAATGAAAGAGAAGAAAGCTCGCGTTGAAGATGCCCTGCACGCAACCCGTGCTGCGGTTGAAGAAGGCGTGGTTGCCGGTGGTGGCGTAGCACTGATCCGCGTAGCGGGTAAGATTGCTAACCTGAAAGGCGACAACGAAGACCAGAACGTGGGGATCAAAGTTGCTCTGCGCGCAATGGAATCACCACTGCGTCAGATCGTGATCAACGCTGGTGAAGAAGCTTCGGTTATCGCTAACAACGTGAAAGCGGGCGATGCCAACTACGGTTACAACGCCTACTCTGAAGAATACGGCGACATGATCGCGATGGGTATCCTGGATCCAACCAAAGTGACCCGTTCTGCTCTGCAGTACGCGGCCTCTGTGGCTGGCCTGATGATCACCACCGAGTGCATGGTGACCGATCTGCCGAAAGAAGATAAAGCTGACATGGGCGCTGCAGGTATGGGCGGCATGGGTGGCATGGGCGGTATGATGTAATCCTCCCCCACACTTTTGTGTGTTGAAAACCCCGGCCAGAAATGGCCGGGGTTTTTTTATCCCCTAAATCCCCCAACTAACCCCCATTTAGTCAGTGAGGAAAGCCAACGCACATGCAACTTGAAGTATGACGGGTAGAGTTTATTTTCTGTTCGGCATAAACCCTGGCTCCCCCAGACCGATATTAACCAATACCGATAAAAGGGCGGTTGCTTTGTGCGCTCGATATTAATGGAGAGGATGAATGCTGAAAAATATGAAAATAGCCACTTGGTTGATACTGATCCTGGCGCTCTTGGGGTTGATGCCGATGGGGACCAGTACCATCGCTTTCTACTTTATCAACCAGAATGGTCAACATATCCGCACCATGGGAACGTTGTCAGAAGAAGAGGCGGCCCTCAACCGGAGCTGGCAGGCTTTGCTACAGACGCAGACGCTGATCGACAATCTGGCATTCGAACTGATGGTGAATGCTGGGCAGGCTGAGATCCAACAGGGGTTGACGGAGGCGCGTGACGAGTTGCGCACAGCCGATCGCGCCTTCGATTTGTACTGGGCGATTCCCGGGTTAACCTTGAGCAACCCAGAACTGGGTGAGGCGATGAAGAAGGCCTATCTGGGGCAGCAAACCATGTTAAAGCGGGAGATTGCACTGCTCGAGACAACTCCGGTAGCCGCGTTGTTGGGGGAGTTACACCAGCTAGCTGCAGAGAAACGCCAGGCACGGCAAAATCTGGACAGCCAGTTTGCCGACTACATGGCAGCTACCCAAGCCAATCATCGCGCCGCATTGAGCAGTGCGCAGCAGAGCCAGAAATTGTTTATCCGTTTACTGGCCGGGACGTTGGTGGCGATTAGCGTGTTATTCCTGTGGGTCCATCGCGGTTTTCGCCAGCGCTTGGTGCAACCGCTCCAACAGATATCCGAGCATCTGCAAAAGATCGGCAGTGGCGATCTGCGTGAGGTGATCGAAGTAAAGAATACCAATGAAATCGGGCAACTGTTTGCCAGCCTGCAGAGAATGCAGCACGAACTGACGGAAACGGTCCAACAGGTGCGTGATGGTGTTGAGTCGATCAATCTGGGTACGCAAGAGATCGCAGCGGGCAATACCGATCTCTCCAGCCGCACTGAAGAGCAGGCCAGCGCTTTAACCGAAACCGCCGCCAGCATGGAGCAGATCACCGCTACGGTGCAACAGAATGCCGATAACGCTCATCAGGCTTCTGGCATGATCAACCAGACTGCCAATATTGCCCGTGCAGGAGGCGAGATCATGGGCAACGTGGTCAACAAGATGCACGTGATCAGCAATAGCGCGCAGAAAGTGGGTGACATCATTAATGTGATCGACAGTATCGCTTTTCAGACCAATATTCTGGCGTTGAATGCGGCGGTCGAAGCCGCGCGGGCCGGTGAACAGGGGCGGGGTTTTGCCGTGGTGGCGGGGGAAGTGCGCAATCTGGCACAGCGCTGTGCGCTGTCGGCGAAGGAGATCAGCACGCTGGTGACGGGCGTTTCCAATGACGTTGCCGAAGGCGTGCAACTGGTCGAGAAAGCAGGCAATACCATGGCAGACATTGTCAGCTCAGTGGATAAGGCCACGGTCATCATGGAAAACATCACCTATGCTTCTGAAGAACAAAGCAAAGGGGTAGTGCAGGTGGGCGTTGCCATTACCCAGATGGATCAGGTGACGCAGCAGAATGCGGCGCTGGTGGAACAGGTGGCGACAACGGCGGCCAATGTGGAAGAGCAGGCGGTAGTGCTGGCGCAGGCGGTCGCGGTATTCCAACTGTTGGAGACTCGTTTGCCCTTATCCCCGCCACGCGTAACCGGCAAAGAGGCATTGGCAGCCGAGTGGGTCTAACGTTTTATTCGCTATCAGGCACTGATTTTGCGAGCACTGCCGCACTGTATTGGATGATATTTTTGCAAGCTGGGCTGATTTAGCGTGTAAACTGGGTTCTCATCGGCTGTCGCTTAAGATGTTGATCAGGCTCGAGTGGCAACGGATGTTTAAAGAATATACCCATAGTCGGGTATAACCATCCTCTGATAAGCTTTTGTTCATTATCAACATCATATGGGGAACAAGATGCGGATTAAAGCCTTACTGGGTCTATCAGCGGCATTGCTGCTGGCAGGTTGCAGCAGCTCCAATCAACTGACCGCAGCAGGTCAGCAAATCAAATTCACCGACACCAAACCACCAGCAGAATGCCAGTTAGTCGGCGAAGTGACGGGCTCGCAGAGCAACTGGCTCTCGGGGTCTGGGGGGGATAGCAGCGCTATGCGTGGTGCTGCGAACGATCTGCGCAACAAAGCTGCGGAGATGGGGGGCAACGTGATTTACGGTGCGAGCAGCCCAAGTCAGAGTCTGCTGTCGAGCTTTGCGCCGCTTGATAGCAAAATGTTCGGGCAGGTTTATAAGTGCCCATAATGGGCGCTTGGCACGGCATATAAAAAAATAGAGGAGTGCTCAGGCATTCCTCTTTTTGATCATATCTGCTTCAGCTGCAGATCCAACGGTGTTTTGCTGGATTCCCCGCCAATCTCGCGCGTTAACCTTGGCACCAGATAACCGGAAAGCATGCTCAACAGCTCTTTCATAATCACGCGGGCTTCATCGTCGCTGACCATAAAGTGGGCCGCGCCCTGAACTCGGTCCAGCACGTGAATATAGTAGGGCAGGATCCCGGCATCAAACAGCGCATTGCTCAGCGCAGCCAGCGTATCTGCCCGGTCATTAATGCCGCGCAGTAGCACGCTCTGATTCAGTAGCGTAACGCCAGCACTGCGCAGTTGTGCCATACTTACGCGCAGTTCTTGGTCGATTTCGTTGGCGTGGTTGATGTGCGTTACCATCAGCACTTGCAGACGCGTTGCCGACAGCCGCTGGCACAGCTCGGCAGTGATGCGGGCGGGGATCACCACAGGCAGGCGCGTATGGATCCGCAGGCGTTTCAGGTGCGGGATGGCCTCCAGTTCACCGATCAACCAGTCCAGTTCGTGATCTTTAGCCATCAACGGATCGCCGCCGGAGAAAATGATTTCATCCAGCTCCGGGTGCTGGCGGATATACTCCAGCGCCTGGCGCCAGTTCGCCTTGTTGCCCTGGTTATCCTGATAAGGGAAATGGCGGCGGAAACAGTAACGGCAATTGACCGCACAACCCCCTTTCACCAACAGCAGGGCGCGGTTGCGATACTTATGCAGCAGGCCCGGCACTACGCTGCGCTGTTCATCCAGCGGATCGGTGGTGAATCCCGGGGCCGTGATAAACTCTTCGCGGGCGGTTAACACCTGCAGCAACAGCGGATCATTGGCATCGCCGGGCTGCATGCGTGCGGCGAAGGCACGCGGCACCCGTAGGGCAAACAGGCGGCGGGCATCGCGCCCCTGCAAGAGTTCCGGGTGCGTATTCAGTGATAAAAGATGCAGTAATTCATCGGGATCGGTAATAACATCGGCGAGTTGATGCAACCAATCTTCTCTATCCGCAGTGTTTTGGGTTACAATGTGTGCCATTTTTTTGGCTAAGCTACCAGTTTAAATATTCAGAGGGCCATTATGGCGACTTATTCTAGCAACGATTTCCGTCCGGGTCTTAAAATCATGTTCGAGGGCGAACCTTACGCCGTCGAATCCAGCGAGTTCGTTAAACCGGGTAAAGGTCAGGCTTTTGCTCGTGTGAAAATGCGTCGCCTGCTGACTGGCACCCGCGTTGAGAAGACCTTTAAATCGACGGATTCCTGTGAAGGCGCAGACGTTGTAGATACCAACATGAACTATCTGTACAACGACGGTGAGTTCTTCCACTTCATGCATCCTGAGACTTTTGAACAGCATCAGGTTGAAGAAAAAACCGTATCTGATGTGGCAAAATGGCTGCAGGATAATGCGGAATGTATCGTTACCCTGTGGGATGGTCGCCCGATCGCGGTTCAGCCACCAAACTTCATCGAAGCGGAAATTACTGATACCGATCCAGGTCTGAAAGGCGATACCGCAGGTACTGGCGGCAAGCCAGCAACCCTGAGCACTGGTGCCGTGGTTAAAGTGCCATTGTTCGTGCAGATTGGCGAAGTGATCAAAGTTGACACCCGCTCTGGCGAATATGTTTCTCGCGTAAAATAATTTCTGTTTAGAGAAGCCACGGTCTGCGTGGCTTCTCTGCTTTCTTACCGATTTACCCTTCAGCCCTCAAGGGCAAGCGTCGCTTTTCGGCGCGATGTTAGATTTTCACTCAGCCAGGCGGGACGACCCACCTGCGCATCTGTTGCTCGGGGACGACCCCATCGGTTCTGGAGCCTGTTTCATGGCGTGGATCATTTTGATTTTTGCTGGCTTGCTTGAAGTTGTGTGGGCGATTGGCCTGAAATATACCCATGGTTTTACCCGTCTGACTCCTAGCGTAATCACCATTGCCGCGATGGTCGTCAGTATGATACTGCTGGCTAATGCGATGAAAACGCTGCCCGCTGGCACCGCTTACGCGGTCTGGACCGGAATCGGGGCGGTTGGGGCAGCGGTAATGGGCATGGTGCTGCTTGGCGAATCGACCAATATCATGCGTATTCTCAGCTTGTGTTTGATCGTCGCCGGTATTTTAGGGCTGAAATTCAGCAGTCACTGAGCGGGTTGTTGTTTCACCCAGACCAAGGCTGAGGTGTTAAAGCCGTAGCCTTTGGCGATTCGCACTAACTTGTCACGCGTGGCGGCGTCGAGCGTTGGTGTGCGTGACAGGATCCACAGGTAGTCGCGGTTCGGGCCAGCAACCAGTGCGTAGCGGTATTCAGGATCCAGATCGATCACGTTATAGCCGCCATAGAACGGGCCGAAAAACGACACCTTCAGCGAGGCAACCTGCGGTGAACTAATAAAGTAGGCTTTGCCCTCGCTCTCTTGCCACTGCTGTTTCTGCGTATTAAACCCCCGGTTAACCACTTTCAGGCCGCCGTCTGCACGCGGGCTGTAATTGGCCGTCACCTGTTCCAGGCCGCGTTCAAAGCGATGTTCCAAGCGGGCGATTTCATACCAGGTGCCGAGATAGCGCTGGCTGTCAAAGTTATCCACCACCTTGACATCTTTTGGCGGGGTGACGCTACAGGCAACGGAGATCAGGGCAGATAACATCACCCCCAGTTTTGACCAAAAACGCATAGGTAACACCTGTTTATCAGTAGAAGATAAACAGTTTATAGCATACGGCAGGGAATGGCGGCCAACGGAGGCTGGCCGCCGGGGGATTACAGGGTGACGACGCCGATGAGTGCCACGACGCTCAGGATCGCCGCCAAGCCATAGAATACCCATTTGCCAGCAGGCACATGGATTTTCAGATCATGCATAGCATGGTGGATACGGTGCAGCCCGCACCACAGCGGCAGAATGATCATCAACAGCAGGAACAGGCGGCCAATCCAGCTTTGGCAGAATGCCAGTACGCGCTCATAGCCTAATGCTTCACCGGGGAACAGGCCAAGGGGCAGCATAATGCCGACCAGCAGCACGATAGCAGGAGCAACGATCGCCCCCCACATGCCGCCAGCACCAAATAACCCCCAGAAAACCGGCTCATCAGAACGTTTAGGTGTTTGATTTATCATGTTTCCTCCGGATTAGATTAAGGCGATGGCGAGAATGATCACCGTGACGGCAATCGTCACGGCCCACAGTGCCTTAACGATCGGCTCCGGCCCCAGTTTTTCGCTGTTTACCACAATATTGGCGGCTTTAGGCGCCAGATCGAACCAGGTTTTGGTATGCAGCGCGGCGGCCAGCAGAGTGATGATGTTAATCAGCAGCACCAGCGGGTTTTGCAGGAAACCGACAAACCCGGCCCAGCTTTCAGGGCCGCCTTTCAGCGCAAAAACGCCATAAATCAGTACGATGCTGAACCAGGTGGCAGGTACCGATGTGCCCTCGCGCAGCATATAGAAACGGTAAAAACCGAGCTTCTGCCACCAGGTTGGTGTCATGGTACGCACATAAGGCTTACGTTGTGTTGTCATTGCTGTCTCCTCTCCCTTATTGCGGTTTCAGCATTGCGATCATGAAGTCCTTGGCACTTTCTACCTTGCCCTGCTGGATCGCAGCGGCTGGGTCGACGTGTTTCGGGCAGACTTCAGAGCAGTAGCCAACAAACGTACAGGTCCAGACACCGTTCTGGCCGTTGAGTTGCGGCATGCGTTCTTTCTTGCCGTGATCGCGGTTATCCAGGTTGTAACGGTGCGCCAGCGTGATGGCAGCCGGGCCGATAAACTCCGGGTTGAGGCCAAACTGCGGGCAAGCGGCGTAGCACAGGCCACAGTTGATACAGCCGGAGAACTGATGGTATTTCGCCATCTGCGCCGGGGTCTGCACGTTCGGGCCGTCTTCCGGCTTACGATCGTTGCCGATAATGTAAGGCTTAATCGCCTCCAGGCTCTCGATAAAGTGGGTCATATCGACCACCAGATCGCGTTCGATCGGGAAGTTGCCCAGCGCTTCGACCTTCATGCCACCGGTATATTCACGCAGGAAGGTTTTACAGGCCAGCTTCGGCACGCTGTTAACCATCATGCCGCACGAGCCGCAAATAGCCATACGGCATGACCAGCGGTAGGACAGGTCCGGTGCCAGGTTATCTTTGATATAACCCAACGCATCCAGCAGCGAAGTCTGCTCATCGTAAGGCACGCTGTAAGTCTCGAAATACGGCTCAGCATCGCGTTCCGGGTTGTAGCGCATCACTTCGATTTTCAGGTTTTTCATCTCAGCCATTCGCCTGCTCCTTATCCTTTTTCTCCTGTGCATCGGCTTCTGCGCCGTAAACACGTTTGGCCGGTGGCAGCTTGGTGATTTTCACGTCGCTATACTCCAGGCGAGGCGCTCCCTGCGGGTTGTGGAACGCCAGCGTATGTTTCAGGAAGTTCACGTCGTCGCGCTCGGTACAGCCTTCGTCTAAGCGTTGGTGCGCACCGCGTGATTCTTTACGGTTGAGGGCGGAGTGCGCCATACATTCGGCAACGTCCAAGCCATAACCCAGTTCAATGGTATACAGCAGATCGGTGTTGAACACGTTGGAGTTGTCGGTGATTTTGACGCGCTTGAAGCGCTCTTTCAGTTCTGCCAGTTTATCGATGGTTTTCTGCATCAGTTCTGGCGTGCGGTAGATACCACAGCCTTCCTCCATCGACAGGCCCATTTCGTCGCGGATCTTCGCCCAGTTCTCGTTGCCTTCCTGTTTCATCAGGTTGCTGAGACGGGCTTCCACGTCACGGCCTTGCGCGTCGAGCGCGCTACCGTTGGCCGGGCCACTTTCCAGCGCGCGGCGTGCGGCGTGCTCACCGGCTACGCGGCCAAACACCACCAGTTCTGCCAGCGAGTTGGAGCCCAGACGGTTTGCGCCGTGCAGGCCAACCGAGGAGCATTCACCCACCGCGAACAGCCCCTTAATCCGGGTTTCACAGTGTTGATCGGTTTCAATACCGCCCATGGTGTAGTGTGCGGTTGGGCGCACTGGGATCGGCTCTTTGACCGGATCAACGCCCACATAGGCTTTGGCCAGTTCGCAAATAAACGGCAGGCGTTCCAGCAGCTTCTTCTCGCCCAGATGGCGCAGATCCAGATACACCACATCACCGCGCGGTGTTGGAATAGTGCGGCCAGCGCGCCATTCGTGCCAGAAAGCCTGTGAGACTTTGTCGCGCGGGCCCAGTTCCATATATTTGTTCTTTGGCTCGCCCAGCGGGGTTTCCGGGCCCATGCCGTAATCCTGCAGGTAACGATAACCGTCTTTGTTGACCAGAATGCCGCCTTCACCACGGCAGCCTTCGGTCATCAGGATGCCCGAACCCGGCAGGCCAGTGGGGTGATACTGTACAAACTCCATATCACGCAGCGGCACACCGTGGTGGAACGCCATTCCCATGCCGTCACCGGTCACAATGCCACCGTTGGTGTTATAACGGTAAACGCGGCCAGCCCCGCCGGTTGCCATAATCACCGCGTTAGCGCGGATCTGCACGCGGGTGCCTTCCATCATGTTCATGGCGATCAGGCCGCGCGCCTGGCCGTCATCCACCAGAATATCCAGAACGAAATGCTCATCAAAACGTTGAATTTGCGGGTATTTGAGTGAGGTCTGGAACAGGGTATGCAACATATGGAAGCCGGTTTTATCGGCGGCAAACCAGGTACGTTCGATCTTCATACCACCAAAGCGGCGCACGTTGACGGAACCATCTGGCTTGCGGCTCCATGGGCAGCCCCACTGTTCAAGCTGGGTCATTTCACGTGGGCAACTGTGGACGAAGTGATCGACCACATCCTGCTCACAAAGCCAGTCACCACCAGCAACGGTGTCTTGGAAGTGATAGTCGTAACTGTCGTGAGCCTGGGTAACGGCGGCGGAGCCTCCTTCGGCAGCGACCGTGTGGCTGCGCATCGGGTAAACTTTCGAGATTAGCGCGATTTTGAGTTGGGGATTGGCTTCCGCTGCGGCGATTGCCGCCCGTAAACCTGCTCCCCCAGCGCCAATAATGGCGAGGTCGGCGTTAAAGGTTTGCACTGCATTCCTCCAGTAGTCTTGTTAAAACGACAAAATGAAAATATCTATACTTAATATTTATAAAGCTCTCGGATGACAATTTATTGAGCAGGTCGTTTGACTGAACATTAAGGATAGATAACTCTTGGCAAATATAGGGTTATCACTATACCTAAAGTTAAGTAGTAGAAATTTGATGTGATCGATTGTTTTGCCTTTTAACTGCTGGGCGACAGGCATTCCTGTAAAAATAACAGGTTGGCAGTCCTTTGACTCTAATTCACCTGATTAGCGGTGGTTTATAGGGTGACTAGGCTTTTTATATGTGCAGCGGCGAAGAATTTGTTTGCATAGCAGTCTGCGGGTAGACTGCACCCCCTGTTTGATTTCGGAGTAATTAGCATGAGCGAAACGGCAAGCTGGCAACCAAGCGCACCCATCGCCAATTTGTTGAAGCGCGCAGCGCTCCTGGCTGAGATCCGGCGCTTTTTTGCCGATCGTGGCGTCCTTGAAGTGGAAACACCAACGATGAGCCAGGCAACGGTAACCGATATTCATCTGTTCCCGTTTCAGACGCGTTTTGTTGGCCCTGGGGCAGCAGAGGGTGTGACGCTGTACATGATGACCAGCCCGGAATATCACATGAAGCGCCTGCTGGCGGCTGGCAGTGGCCCGATTTATCAGTTGGGCCGTAGCTTCCGTAATGAGGAAGCTGGGCGGCACCATAACCCTGAGTTTTCCATGTTGGAATGGTATCGGCCACATTACGATATGTATCGTTTGATGAATGAGGTGGACGATCTGCTCCAGCAGGTGTTGGACTGCGAGAGTGCGGAAACGCTGTCCTATCAGCAGGCATTTTTGCGCCACTTGGATATCGATCCGCTGTCTGCAGAAAAACCGCAGCTGCGTGAAGCGGCGGCCAAGCTCGATCTGAGCAATATCGCCGACACCGAAGAAGATCGCGATACCCTGCTGCAACTGTTGTTTACTGTGGGTGTAGAGCCGCATATTGGCCGAGACAAGCCAGCATTCGTTTACCACTTCCCAGCTTCCCAGGCTTCACTGGCAGAGATCAGCACGGAAGATCACCGTGTGGCTGAGCGTTTTGAGGTCTATTTCAAAGGTCTTGAGCTGGCGAATGGCTTCCGTGAATTGACCGATGGCAGCGAGCAGCGTCAGCGTTTTGAGCAGGATAATCGCAAACGCGCAGTGCGCGGTTTGCCGCAGCACCCGATCGACAACAACCTGCTGGATGCGTTGCAGCACGGCATGCCAGAGTGCGCAGGCGTGGCACTGGGGGTTGATCGTTTAGTGATGTTGGCGTTGGCGGCGGAGAGTCTGAGTGAAGTGATCGCGTTCCCGGTTGATCGCGCTTAAGCGTTACGCAAGACAGAAAAGGGTTTGGCATTGGCCAAACCCTTTTGCATTTATAATCCGCCCGGCTCGCGACGATGGTTTGGCGCGGTGGTGGAAGGCGGTGTGCGGCTATTGCTGGTCATGCGTGACAGGGTTTCGGTGCGTACCTGGAACGGTGGGTACGGCAGTGTAATGCCATGCTCGCGGTAACCGGCCAGAATCAATTGGTGGATCTCATGGCGCAGCGGCATGCGGTGGCCCATTTCGGCGGCGTAGATCCGCAGTTCGAAGATCTGAATACCTTGTTGCAGATCGACCAGATAGGCTTCTGGCACCGGATTATCCAACACCAGGGCGCAGCGTTCTGCCGCGTTCATCAGGATCCGGGTCACTTCTTCGCTGTTGGCTTCTGCCGGAGCGGGTACGGTGAGAACCACACGGGTCAGCGTGTCTGACAGAGACCAGTTGATAAATTGCTCGGTGATAAACGCTTTGTTAGGCACGATGATCTCTTTGCGATCCCAGTCTGAGATTGTCGTTGCCCGGGTATTGATCTTGGTAACGCTGCCGGTGAGATTGCGGATCGTCACCGTATCACCGATGCGGATCGGTTTCTCAAACAGAATGATCAGGCCAGAGATAAAGTTGGAGAAGATCTCCTGCATCCCAAAACCTAAGCCCACGCTGAGCGCGGTCACCACCCACTGCAGTTTCGACCACTCAATGCCGATCCACGAGAAACTGAGGATCGCCCCAAACAGCAGCAACAGATATTTGGTAATGGTGGTGATGGCATAACCGGTACCCGGCGTCAGATCCAAATGCTGCAACACCGCCAGCTCCAACAGCGCGGGCAGGTTACGCACCAACTGCATGGTGACGATCAACACCAGAATGGCGATCAATAATGCGCCCATGGTGATCGGCTGGGCGATATCGACCCCGTTAACCGTTGAGGTGACACCCCATAGCGTAATGTTTTCCAGGAAACCGAAGGCGGAATGGATCTCGGACCACAGGAAGATCACCGAAACCAGTGCGATCATTGTCAGGATCGAACGCACCAGCCGCAGTGATTGCGCGCTGATCACATCGAGATCGATCTCGGTATCATCCATCTCTACCGATCCTTCGGTGCTGTTTGGCGTATGCGAAGTTTCTTCTTCACCTTTGGCGCGCTGCGCCAGGATATCTGCGCGGCGCTGTTTGGCGCGGTCAAAGGCAATGCGCCGCCGCTGAATCAGCATCCAGCGGCGGATAATATGGTACACCACCAGCAACAGGAACCAGATGGCGACCGAAGTTTCTAACCGGGCCAGCAATTTCTGTGAGGTTGTCAGGTAACCCACGGTAGAAGCCAGTGCGGCAACCAGCGGTGCAGACTGCAACAGGCCCCATAGCGCGGTATTGATCATGTTCTCGCCGGAACCGTTTTTGTCCAGATACAGCGGGATACCGGCGCGTTTCAGGCTGTTGGTCACCAGACTCAATGCCAGGCATAACAGGATGAAACACAGGCGACCAAGCGTATTGGAGAACTCGCGATCGTCAAGATTATCGAAGGTGATCAGCGCCATAATCAGCGGCACGATCAGCCAGATCGACATTTTGTAATAACGCATGGCGCGGGAAACCTGTTGCGCAGGCCAGCGGAAATGCACAATGAACAGCCCCTGCGGATGGGCAAAGGCGGCGCTGATCATGCAGATCCACAGCACTGGCAGTGTGGCGGTGACGCCGTCGCCGATCGCCACAGCCACCGGATATGGCCAGGCGTTTTGCAGGCCAAAGCCTAAAGCGGCCCACAGAACCGGTAGGGGGAGCGCGACCAGAATGGACCAGAACACGGTGCGCATCGTCAGTGAAAATTCATCTTGCGTGACTTTGCCCACCCGGCCACTGGCCCTGGCTAAAAAGGCATGATAATGCTTGCGCGAACTGATGCTGAAAATCACCAGCAGCAGTGCACCGAAAATCGGGATCAGAGTTTCCCGGCTGGTGACCATCATCATGAAGGCACCGCTGAGCTGCGTCAGGGTATCCAGCGAAAGCATACGCGTCAGATCTTGGGCGACGTTTAGCGGATAGGCTAGCGTTACCGGGGTGACATCTGGCACCCAGAATAAGTAACGGTGGGCGGCGTCGCGGATTTCATTCAGCGCATCGACCAACTGAGTATTGGCGACCTTCAGCTTGGTCAACTCGAGGATTTGGGTATCACAGCCAGAAAGCAGTGAGTTAAGCAGATCGCGTTGGGTGCGTATCTGTGCATCAACGATACGCTGCTGGGCGTTGGTCAGTGGGGAACCATCGTCCTGTTTAAGCTCTTTGGCCTGCTGTGACAACTTTTCCAGTTGGCTTTCAAAGCGCAGGCGCTGCACGCGCAACTCGGCCATGACGTTGTCCAGTTGCTGTGGCTTGGGCATTTCTGGCAGCGTTGCGACCTGTGCCCGCAGGGTTTCCCCTAACGCGGAAGAGGTGCCCAACCATTGGGCCTGTTCGATAATGGTGCTCAGTGCCTGACGCACTTGCAGGGTTTGCGCTGCCGCCAAACGTTGCTGAGAGGAGATCAGATCCATTTGCTGCGCCTGATGGTTCAGGGCAGTCGAAAGTTCGCGGTTGATCTGCAGTTGCTGATTGATGCTTTTGGGCAGATCGCCATTCTGCTCCGCCAACTGCTCGGTTTTCTCTAACGCCCGTTCAGCTTCGCGCTGGCGCTGGCTGTTCAGGTTGTTACGCAGCATCTGTAACTGAGTATCGATCTTTTCGTGGCGCTTTTTGTACACTTCGGCGCGCATCCGCGCCAGTTCCTGACGGTTATTGGCTGAAAGTTGTGCCAGATCCAGCTCATCCACCTTGGCTTTGCGGGCCGCCGCCTCGGCCTGCAGCAGCGCCAACTGTGCCAGCGTCAACGGTGAGTTCTGGTTATTGCCCTGAGCCTGCAGGCGGCGCTGTATTTCTGTCAATGCGCGCCGGGCTTCGGTCTGCTGTTGCGGTAACTGACTCAGAGAGTCGCTGATTTCGCGCGAACGCTCCTGCTCTTGTTGCAGCAGGCGAGCCTGTTCCAGCAGTTGACTGCTGGTTTGCAGGATCAACTGTTCCAGCTCGCTGGCTGGCAGGTTGTCGCCATTCGGCAGAACCTTGGTTTCTTCAAGGGTTAACTGACGGCGCAGTTCCTGAGTCATTTTCGGGAAATCGTCAATGACCTTCTGGTACTGATCGGCATTGCCCTTCGACTGTTTACGTTCAGCGAGCCAGTTAAGGGCGCTTTGCAGCGCCTCAACCGTTTCCGCCTGATTGGGGGCGTTTTTGTTGCTCTCAGCCTGTTTCAGCTCCTGGCGGAGTTGTGATTCATTGGGGATGGTGGCGGCCAAGGCCGGTTGAATCAGTAATAAACTGAGCAATAACGGGATAATCAGGCGCACAGCGTTAATTCCTTCACACTTACGGTGCGGCAGCGTCTGGCGCGGCGGCGATTTCAGCAAAAGCCGTACCCATGCGGGTGACGACACCATTGTGCAAGTGTGGGGCGAGGTGGACGCTGCCTGGCGTGAACAGGTTGATCACCGTAGAGCCAAGTTTGAAACGGCCCATTTCATCACCTTTTGCCAGAGAGATAGCCCCTTCCAGGCCAGCCGCCGGATAGGTCCAGCGTTTGATAATGCCTTCGCGCGGCGGTGTGACGGTGCCAGCCCAGACGGTTTCGATGCTGCCAACAATGGTGGCACCAACCAGAATCTGCACCATTGGGCCCACAGCGGTATCGAACAGGCAAATAACGCGCTCATTACGCGCAAACAGGTTCGGCACATTGGCGGCAGTCAGCGGGTTTACCGAGAACAGATCGCCAGGAACATAGATCATTTCGCGCAGTACGCCATCGCACGGCATATGAACACGATGGTAGTCGCTCGGAGCCAGATAGGTGGTGGCGAACAGACCATTGCGGAATGGTTCTGCTAACAGGTAGTTACCTGCCAGCAGCGCTTCCAGGCTGTAATGATGGCCTTTGGCCTGGAAAATCTGATCGTCCTGAATGGGGCCGAGCTGGCTGATAGCTCCGTCGGCAGGTAAAACCAGCACGTGGGGTTCAGCGACGATCGGGCGAGCACCTTCGCGCAGTGGGCGCACAAAGAATTCGTTGAACGTTGCGTAAGAGGCGAGATCCGGGTTTTGTGCTTCCTGCATATTCACGCGGTAGTAGCGGGCGAAAGCCTTGATCACCAGTTGGGTCAACCAACCGGCGTTTTTTTCTGCCCCCCAGCCAGCGAGACGGGTCAATGCCAGTTTCGGCAGCCAATACTGTAGTTTAATTTTGATGCGATCCAGCACGTTTAACCTCTTGAATAGGGATTTCCTGGCTTTTTCAAGCAGCTGCACCGTTGGCAGCTACTTGCATTACGTTAGGTCTATATGGGTTTAGCTGTCCGCTTCCGGGAAGTTTTTGCGGACTTTTACCTGCGCCATACTTTCCAGAATACGGTGGTAATTGTCGAAACGTTCTCTGGCGATTGCACCACTTTCCACCGCGGCACGAATGGCACAGCCGGGATCGGTATCGTGGCGGCAGTCACGGAACTTGCAGCCCCCCAGATAGTCACGAAATTCGACATAGGCACGGGTGATTTGTTCCGGCTCCAGATGCCAAAGACCAAATTCACGCACGCCAGGGGAGTCGATCACGTCGCCGCCATGCTGGAAGTGATAAAGCCGTGCCGCGGTGGTGGTATGTTGCCCGAGGCCAGAAACGTCGGAAACCTCATTTACCAGAATTTGCTTTTCTGTCGCAGGTAACAGGGCATTTAACAGGCTGGATTTCCCCACGCCCGACTGCCCGGCAAAGATACTGATGCGATCTGCCAGCTCCTGCTCGAAGGCGGCCATCCCTTCACGAGTCTGGCTGGAAACTTCCAGCACGCGATAACCAATGCGGCGGTAGATGTCCATCATGCCATCCACCCGCTGGCGGGCGGTGGCGTCCAACAGATCGATCTTGTTGAGCACGATCAACGGCTCGACTTCCAGCGTTTCACAGGCCACCAGATAGCGATCGATCATATTGAGTGAAAGTTCGGGCAAGATCGCCGATACGATGACGATCTGATTGATGTTGGCGGCGATCGGTTTCACGCCGTCGTAGAAATCCGGGCGGGTCAGCACCGAAGTGCGCTCATGTACCGCTTCAACGATCCCTTTGACCCCTGCATGAGCACCGATGCCGGGGCGCCATACCACGCGATCCCCGGTTACCAGCGAACGCAGAGTTCGGCGGATATTGCAGCGATGCAGGGTGCCGTCCGCTGCTTCAACGTCGGCATGCATACCGAAGCGGCTGATAACGATCCCGTCCTGCGGTTCGCCCAGTTGGGAATCATCCAGCTCCGGTTTATTGTCAGTGCGCTTAAGGCGGCGCTGATGGTTCGCCTGCACGCGGCGTTGTTGACCTTTGGACAGTTTGTTCTTACTCACTGTGCCTCACTTGAATCGGCTTTTATACCCGTCGTCTTTCAAGCCGCAGCGTTGTTGGCTTCACGTACTCACCTCAGTCACTTACCAAAGTAAGCTCCTGGGGATTCTTACGCTTGCCGCCTAGCTGCAACTTGAAATCCATAGGGTCATGTCGCTTGGAAAGAGCAAAAAGGCTATGATACACGCTATTTTATATTAAATAACCGTTGTTAGCCGCCACTGGCCGTGGGCTGGCCCGCGCCTGGTTTATCTTTCGGCTTTTTACGCAGGAAATATCATGACAGGAAACGAAAATAACCTGATTTGGATCGATCTGGAAATGACCGGGTTGGATCCTGAACGTGATCGTATTATTGAGATCGCGACTTTGGTGACTGACGCCAATCTGAATATCCTTGCTGAAGGGCCGGTGATCGCGGTGCATCAAACCGACGAACAGCTTGCGCTGATGGATGACTGGAACGTGCGTACGCATACTGGCAGTGGGCTGGTGGCCCGCGTCAAAGCCAGCCAGTTTGACGATCGTGCCGCTGAGTTGGCGACCATTGCGTTCTTGCAGGAATGGGTGCCAGCGGGCAAGTCGCCAATTTGTGGTAACAGCGTTGGTCAGGATCGCCGCTTCCTGTTCCGTTATATGCCGCTGTTGGAGGCATACTTCCATTATCGTTACCTCGATGTCAGCACGTTAAAAGAGTTGGCTCGCCGCTGGAAGCCGGAAATTCTGCCGGGTTTCAAAAAGCAAGGGACGCATCAGGCGCTGGACGATATCCGTGAATCGGTAGCGGAATTGGCGTATTACCGCGAGCATTTCATTCAGCTTTAAACGGCGGGTAGGGTCTTTGAGCGCCTTTCTGGCGCTTAATTCGCCATGTTGCCGTTTAAAGCAGCAATCAAATAAAATTCCCGTTTTTTTGCTTTCAGGGGCTTGCGGCAAAAAGGATTTCTCGTATAATGCGCACCCCGTACCGATGAAGAATTTATTCACATTCAGCCATCGATACGCCGGGCGGGAATAGCTCAGTTGGTAGAGCACGACCTTGCCAAGGTCGGGGTCGCGAGTTCGAGTCTCGTTTCCCGCTCCAAATTCAACAATGTTGCTGATGCAGCATGATGAATAAAAAGCAGTAAAAGTAGTACCCATGCGACGCGGGAATAGCTCAGTTGGTAGAGCACGACCTTGCCAAGGTCGGGGTCGCGAGTTCGAGTCTCGTTTCCCGCTCCAAAAATTTCAAAGGCCACGCTGTTATTGGTTGGCCGGATGCAAAAGCATCTCAATGCGGGAATAGCTCAGTTGGTAGAGCACGACCTTGCCAAGGTCGGGGTCGCGAGTTCGAGTCTCGTTTCCCGCTCCAAGTTTTCTTCCATAGTGAACCACCAAGCACTACAACTTATTGATTGTGCTGATTAAGTTACTGTGGGATGTGTCACCCAGTTCCAATAAAAACCGCCTCAAGCCACGACTTTTCGGTACATATTTCGGTACATAAAAGCGGAGCGCAGGTAGTGCGGTTTTATGCTGGGAGCCCCTGGAGAAGAAACGTAACCTCCCCCTGTCATTAACGATGGGAGGTCAATACCGTGGCTTTATCCGATACCGCTGTCCGCAAAGCTAAACCCAACAAAAAATCCTACACCTTAAGCGACACTGATGGTCTGTCGTTGCATGTTGCACCTGAAGGTTATAAGAACTGGCATTTTCGTTTTACCTGGCTGGGTGTTCGATGCCGTATCTCCTTTGGCACCTATCCTGAAATCAGCCTCAAAGAAGCCCGTCAGCTCCGTGATGATGCTCGTTCACTGGTTGCCAAAGGCATCGACCCGCGTATCCAGCGCCGGAAAGATCGCCAGTCAAATAATGAAAGGGCGACGCATACTTTTAATCATGTCTTTTTGAACTGGAGCGCCTTTCGTGCCCTGACGCTCAAAAAAGGGCGGCAGAGTACGCTGTCCCAGATTGATCGTATTTTCAATAAAGATATCCTGCCGTGGCTTGGCACCCTGTCCATTGTAGTGGATCACAAAATCAGGACACCTTCGTAGCCTTTTTCCACTGCTCTTCGTATTCACAGGGCGGTAATCCACCATTGTGCCGATGGGGGCGTACTGTGTTGTAATAACTTTGTATCCATTCACCGATATCTCGTACCGCATGATGGATATCCATATAACCCCCTACAGGCAGCCATTCACTTTTCAGGCTTCGGAACACTCTTTCCATTGGTGAGTTATCCAGGCAGTTACCCCTGCGGCTCATACTCTGCATCACTCCGTTCCTCCACAGTAACTGCCTGTATTTCTTACTCCTGTACTGCCCTCCCTGATCCGAATGAAACAGCAGCCTCTTTTCCCTTGGTCGCGTCTCCAGTGCATTACGCAGGGCTCGACACACTAGCTCGGCATCCGGGGATGACGATATGGCGCTGCCCACTATCCGACGGGAGTAAAGGTCAATCACCAGTGCCAGGTAGCACCAGCCACCATTGACTTTGATATAGCTGATATCTCCACTCCACACACGATTGGGCTCCGACGGCTTAAACTGCCTTTTCAGTAAGTCTGGCGATGCCAGTGACGCCTCCCGTTCACCACGGTAACGAGGCTTGCCGGGTTGGCGACTCGCCAGACCACATTCCTGCATCAGACTGCGGGCCAGCCAGCGCCCCACGTTATAACC
>NZ_JQEI01000047.1 GCF_000743355.1 Serratia sp. Ag1 | reverse complement strand
GACACTGCCAGGCATCAAACAAAGGTTATCAGAGTGACATCTGGTAATAGTGAGGTCGCAGAAGCGATTTCACCGGTATCAAGCGATACCGCATGAAAGAATCGGTGGAGCGGTAGTTCAGTTGGTTAGAATACCTGCCTGTCACGCAGGGGGTCGCGGGTTCGAGCCCCGTCCGTTCCGCCACTTATTAAGATTATGCCTGCTAGTTTTAGCGGGCATAATGTTAAGAAAAATTTAGGGGCGTAGCTCAGTTGGTAGAGCACCGGTCTCCAAAACCGGGTGTCGCGAGTTCGAGTCTCTCCGCCCCTGCCATATTAAAACCCTTTGCTTAGGCAAAGGGTTTTTTGCTTCAAAGCTCCCAAACCTATCACACCTAAAACCCCCTCCGTTGAATTGCCATTCACAACCCAGTGACGTTATCCAAGGCGCAATTAAGTTCTTAGAAAGACAAGATCATGATGGGCATCTGCCGGCTTTCAGAAGACGATATGCATGTTTGGGCTAGGCAGCTAGCTAAAACACTGTAGAAGCCGTTATGGCGCCCTAGATTGCGGTATTTAAAGGTATTTTCAATAACTGGCGGATGAGCGGTTGCTGGTCGCTATTTTGCAACCACACGGCATAGAGTGGGCGAACAACGGCTGGCATATCGGCTGCTGCAACCAATCCCGGGTATTCCTTTTCCCACTGACTGGGCAGAAAAGCACAGCCTCCGGTAGTTTCCAGCAATTGACGCGTTAAGTGCGCCGAAGTGGTGGTCAGCATTGGTATGTTTTCGCTTTCCAGCATGCGGCTTTCCTGCTGATGAAAGTCAGCTCCCCATTCCAGCTTGATATAAGACATTGGTGCCTGTTTATCACGCAGAACTGAGGAAAATAACCGTAGCGAGAAATTCCCCAGTAACTGGCTCGCCAACTCATCCATTTTGGGTGGCTCAGTGGTAATCAGCAAATCGAGTTGCCTTTCATGTAGCTGTTTCACCAACGAATGGCGTAACGCAACCCTTGCCTCCAATTGTAAGGCTTCCCGCTGTTGGTAGAGAGACTGTAACCATGGGGTCAAGTAGGCCTCCCACAGTGATGCTGTCGCACCGATTGAAAGTTCGGTGTGCTGTAATGTCCTCACAACTTCCTTTTTTGCCAGTTGCCAAGTATTCATCAGGCTTTCAGCATAGGGCAGTAACCGCTCGCCGGCTGGTGTCAGCCGAATATTATTACGGTGACGGGTGAATAAATTTGCACCTAATTGATTTTCAAGCTGGCGGATGCGGAAACTCACTGCTGACTGCGTTAAGTACAGGGATTCCGCTGCCCGGCCAAAGTGACGCGTTCTACTGACCTCCAAAAAGGTTTTCAGTAATTCGGTATCCACACCTATCTCCAATTTTTTTTGTCGTTAAGATTTAAATGTTTTGTTTTACACAATGTCAAGCCTATCTAATACTCCGCGCCATAAACAGCACGGCCATGAGAGAATTAGGAGCGTGTCAGATGGCGGATAGCTACACCACAAACAATCGTTTTTTTGATAATAAACACTATCCTCGCGGGTTTTCCCGCCACGGCGATTTCACCATTAAAGAAGCGCAATTGCTAGAGCGTTTCGGGTATGCGTTTAACGAGTTGGACGCAGGTAAACGTCAGCCAACCACTGAGGAGGAACAATTGTTCGTCGCAATGTGTCGTGGCGAGCGTGAACCCGTGACCGAACAAGAGAAAGTATGGGCCAAGTATCTGGCGCGCACTCGCCGCCCGAAAAAGTTCCATACATTGTCAGGTGGCAAGCCGCAAGCTGACGTAGTGGAAGATTACACTGATAGCGATGACTGATTTACTATGGGGCCCGTTGGCCCCATTTTTTACTCTAGGCTACGATGTAACTGCATTAACAACCGATCCATGCTGCGGTAGCTGAGTGCTTCGCTCAGGTGGCGTTTATCAATATCTTTTTCCCCGGCTAAGTCTGCCAATGTGCGCGCTACTTTCAGGATGCGATGCCAGGCACGCACCGATAGCCCCAGTTTGCTCAATGTCGACTCCAGAAAGTCCGCTTCTGCTGCTGGCAAATGGCAGTCCCGATCCACTTCGCGGTTATTGAGTAACGCATTCACCTTTCCCGCTCGCGTGAGCTGCCGTTCTCGTGCCTGCAACACTCGTTGGCGCACCTGCAGGCTGCTTTCACCAATGCTGCGTTGCTTACTCAGCATTCCGGGTGGTAACAGTGGGACCTCGATCGACAAGTCAAAGCGATCGAGAAATGGGCCGGAGAGTCGGCCAAGATAGCGCAGGACTTGCTGTGGCGGTGTGCGGTTATGCACACCTTGGTAGTGCCCGGTAGGGCTAGGGTTCATCGCTGCAATGAGCTGAACCCGGGCCGGAAAACGTACTTTGGCCATGGTGCGAGAAATCACGATCTCACCTGACTCGAGCGGTTCACGCAGTGCATCCAGCACTCGCCGCTCGAATTCCGGTAATTCATCAAGAAACAGCACGCCATTATGTGCCATGGATATTTCCCCTGGACGAGGTAATGAGCCCCCGCCAACCAGTGCTGCCATTGAAGCACTGTGATGAGGGGCGCGGAACGGCCTTTGTCGCCATGGCAGCGCTTCGTCGGGGTGATGCAGCAGGCTGGCAACCGCAACGCTCTCCAGAGCTTCCTGATCGCTCAATGGGGGTAATAAACCGTTGAGCCGGCTGGCTAACATGGTTTTGCCGGTGCCTGGTGGCCCGAGCAACAGCAGGTTGTGGCCACCGGCTGCGGCAATTTCCAGCGCTCGCTTTGCCTGCTCCTGGCCGATGATCTCCTGCAGATCGGCAGTTTCCACTGGTGTTTCTGCCGCAGGTGGGGCGACTGCGTTTGGCAGATTGCCCTTACCTTGCAGGAAAGCGCAAACTTCCAGCAAGTGTTCCGCTACTCGCGTATTGTTGTCTGGCAACAGACCCGCCTCTTTGCCATTGGCCGCCGCCAGAATCAATTCCCGGCCTGCTTCTGTTGCCGCTATTGCTGCCGGGATCGCGCCATTGACCGCTCTCAAAGTGCCAGAAAGCGCCAACTCGCCGAGAAATTCATAGCGCATCAGTTGGTCGGCAGGCAACTGCCCTGAAGCGGCGAGGATCGCCAGTGCAATAGGTAAATCATAGCGCCCACCTTCTTTGGGTAAGTCGGCGGGGGCCAGATTAACGGTGATCCGTTTAGCCGGAAAGGTGAAGCCATTGTTGATTAGCGCGCTACGGACTCGGTCACGTGCTTCTTTGACCGTGGTTTCCGGCAGACCAACTAATGCCAGGCCTGGCAAACCATTACTGATATGAACCTCCACGGTGACCGACGGGGCCTGAACGCCGATAGTGGCACGGGTATAAATTAGCGCCAGTGACATATTGCTCTCCTTGCTGAAGGCAACATGATGTGGGAGTTACGCAGGAGATGCGCGCAGAGAATGGCTGACTTGCGTGGTGATGTGTAATTAAAGTTTGCCTGATTCAGGCAATGAACACGAGTTTGCGCAACTGTACGCATTTCTCAGTAATATTGCTTAACAATCCGCCCTAGGTTTTGCTGAGGTTATGTCGCAGGGTAAAGTCACCGTTGCGGATGTTACCGTTTGAATTACTGGCAGTTTGCTTGAGGTATGACCAGATCACGATGAATAATAACGCAAAAAATTGTTGTCATCCCCCCTGCTGCTATGGTAACTCTGTAGGTATTAGTTCGACGCAAGCACAGTGAACAAGCCAATAATGAAAACCTTTATCCAAGTGATTAGCCTAGTCGTGATTAGCGTGGTGGTGATTATTATCCCACCGTGCGGGGCTGCACTTGGACGAATAAAGGCTTAGAAAACAAGCCAGAATCGCAAGAGAACCCCCGCACCGTCAGGTCCGGGGGTTTTTTTATGCCAAGAGTAAAGCAAAACGAGGAGCAGAGAATGAACAACGGAATAAAATCCTGCCTTTATCGCAGTAAGGCAGGGAAATAACCATGAATGGTGCTCAGTGGGTAGTTCAAGCGTTGCGTGCGCAGGGAGTGGATACGGTATTCGGCTATCCGGGCGGCGCAATTATGCCGGTCTACGACGCATTGTATGACGGCGGGGTAGAACACCTACTGTGTCGCCATGAACAGGGGGCGGCGATAGCGGCTATTGGTTATGCCCGCTCCAGCGGTAAAGTCGGCGTCTGTATCGCCACCTCTGGCCCTGGGGCCACTAATTTGATCACCGGTTTGGCGGATGCGCTGCTGGATTCAGTGCCGGTGGTGGCTATCACTGGTCAGGTCGGTTCCGCACTGATTGGTACTGATGCTTTTCAGGAGATCGATGTTTTGGGCCTGTCGCTGGCCTGCACCAAACACAGTTTTCTGGTGGAGTCTCTGGAAGCGCTGCCGGGTATTATGGCGGAAGCTTTCGCTATTGCCACCAGTGGCCGTCCTGGCCCGGTGCTGATCGATATCCCGAAAGACATCCAGTTGGCCCAGGGCGATTTACCGCCTCATCTGCTGCCAGTAGAGGCAGAACTGGAACACCCGGTGGCGGAACTGGCTCAGGCCAAGCGGCTGCTGGCTCAGGCACAAAAGCCAATGCTGTATATCGGTGGCGGTGTGGGTATGGCACAGGCGGTGCCAGCGCTGCGCGAGTTTATCGCGGTAACCCAGATCCCCGCCGTTGCCACCCTGAAAGGCTTGGGCGCTCCTGACGCCGAACATCCGTATTATCTCGGTATGTTGGGTATGCACGGCACCAAAGCGGCCAACTTTGCGGTGCAGGAGTGTGACTTGCTGATCGCCGTGGGTGCCCGTTTTGACGACCGTGTAACCGGCAAGCTGAACGCTTTTGCGCCGCATGCCAAAGTGATCCATCTGGATATCGATCCGGCAGAAATGAGCAAGCTGCGCCAAGTGCATGTTGCGTTGCACGGTGATTTGAAAACCCTGCTGCCAGCGCTGCAACAGCCGGTAAATATCAGCGCCTGGCAGCAACGGGTGGCTGAGCTGAAAGAGATGCACGCCTGGCGCTACGATCATCCTGGCCAGCCAATTTATGCCCCGCTGCTATTGAAGCAACTGTCGGAACGGACACTGGCGAATACCATCGTGACCACCGATGTGGGCCAGCACCAGATGTGGGCTGCGCAACATATGACTTTCGAGCGCCCAGAGAACTTCATCACCTCCAGCGGCCTGGGTACGATGGGCTTTGGTGTCCCCGCTGCGGTAGGTGCCCAGATAGCCAACCCTGAGAGCATGGTGATTTGCGTCTCTGGCGACGGTTCTTTCATGATGAACGTGCAGGAACTGGGCACCATCAAACGCAAGCAGTTGCCGCTGAAAATCGTTTTAGTGGACAACCAGCGTTTAGGGATGGTTCGTCAGTGGCAGCAACTGTTCTTTGACGGGCGTTACAGCGAAACCAATCTCTCTGATAACCCCGATTTCCTGATGTTGGCCAGTGCCTTCGGCATCCCCGGCCAGCGTATTACCCGTAAAGACCAGGTCGCAGACGCGCTTGATGCTTTGCTCAACAGCAAAGGGGCTTATCTGCTGCAGGTTTCTATTGATGAGCTTGAGAACGTCTGGCCGCTGGTACCGCCGGGCGCAGGTAACGAAACTATGTTGGAGAAAGTATCATGATGCAGCATCAACTCTCGATCCAGGCTCGCTTCCGCCCCGAAATGCTGGAGCGCGTATTGCGTGTGGTACGCCACCGTGGCTTTCAGGTTTGCGCCATGAATATGGCTGCGGGGATCAATCCCGACAATATTAATATTGAATTGACCGTTGCCAGCCAGCGCTCTGTGGATTTACTGTCATCACAGTTAAGTAAGCTGATGGATGTTTCCAGCGTTGAGGTTCAGCAACAGCTATCACAACAAATACGCGCCTGATTGCGCCACAAGGAATGGAACAATGACGAAGAAAGCCGATTACATTTGGTTCAATGGTGAGATGGTTCCCTGGGCTGATGCCAAAGTACACGTGATGTCACATGCGCTGCATTACGGCACCTCGGTATTTGAAGGCGTACGCTGCTATGATTCCCACCTGGGGCCGGTTGTTTTCCGCCACCGTGAACACATGCAGCGCTTGCATGATTCGGCAAAAATTTACCGTATGCCGGTGGAGCAAAGCGTCGATGAACTGATGGAAGCCTGCCGCGCAACATTGCGTAAAAACAATCTGGTGAGCGCGTATATCCGCCCGCTGGTGTTTATCGGCGATGTGGGTATGGGGGTGAACCCACCACCGGGCTATAAAACTGACGTGATTATCGCTGCGTTTCCTTGGGGCGCATATCTGGGCGAAGAGGCGCTGGAGCAAGGTATCGACGCGATGGTTTCTTCTTGGCACCGTGCCGCACCAAACACCATTCCAACCGCTGCCAAAGCGGGGGGTAACTACCTCTCCTCCCTGTTGGTGGGCAGCGAAGCACGCCGCCACGGCTATCAGGAAGGGATTGCGCTGGACGTTCATGGTTACATCTCTGAAGGTGCCGGTGAGAACCTGTTTGAAGTGAAAGATGGCGTGCTGTTCACTCCGCCATTCACCTCGTCTGCCTTGCCGGGCATCACCCGTGACGCGATCATTAAGCTGGCGCAGGATTTGGGGCTGGAAGTGCGTGAGCAGGTGCTTTCCCGTGAGTCACTGTATCTGGCGGACGAAGTGTTTATGTCTGGCACCGCAGCGGAAATCACCCCGGTGCGCAGCGTCGATGGCATCCAGGTCGGGATTGGCAAACGTGGCCCAATTACCAAGCAGATCCAGCAGGCGTTCTTCGGCCTGTTTACCGGTAAAACCGCAGATAAATACGGTTGGCTGGATCCTGTGAATCAATAATTAATTACTGACAATAAACATAAAATGAATTCATTTGGAGTGAAAAAGCATGCCTAAGTACCGTTCCGCCACCACCACCCATGGCCGCAATATGGCGGGTGCCCGCGCATTATGGCGCGCGACCGGGATGACCGATGCCGATTTCGGCAAACCGATTATTGCGGTGGTCAACTCTTTTACCCAGTTCGTCCCGGGTCATGTGCATCTGCGCGATTTGGGTAAGCTGGTTGCAGAACAGATCGAAGCCTCCGGCGGCGTGGCGAAAGAGTTCAACACCATTGCCGTGGACGATGGGATCGCCATGGGGCACGGCGGTATGCTGTATTCCCTGCCGTCGCGTGAACTGATCGCCGACTCGGTGGAATATATGGTCAATGCCCACTGCGCCGATGCGATGGTGTGCATCTCCAACTGTGACAAAATCACCCCAGGGATGATGATGGCGGCAATGCGCCTGAACATCCCGGTGATCTTCGTTTCCGGCGGCCCGATGGAAGCCGGTAAAACCAAACTGTCAGATAAAATTATCAAGCTGGATCTGATCGATGCGATGATCCAGGGGGCCAACCCGAACGTCAGCGATGCCGACAGCGAGCAGATTGAACGCTCCGCCTGCCCGACCTGTGGTTCCTGCTCCGGCATGTTTACCGCTAACTCGATGAACTGCCTGACCGAAGCACTCGGCCTGTCGCAACCGGGTAACGGTTCGCTGCTGGCGACCCACGCCGATCGTAAAGAGCTGTTCCTCAATGCCGGTAAGCGCATTGTCGAACTGACCAAGCGTTACTACGAGCAAGACGATGAAAGCGCCCTGCCGCGCAATATCGCCAATAAAGCCGCGTTCGAAAACGCCATGACGCTGGATATCGCCATGGGCGGTTCCACCAACACCGTATTGCACCTGTTGGCCTCGGCGCAGGAAGGCGACGTCGACTTCACCATGGCGGATATCGATCGCCTGTCGCGCAAAGTGCCGCATTTGTGCAAAGTGGCACCGAGCACGCAAAAGTACCATATGGAAGACGTGCACCGTGCTGGTGGTGTGATCGGCATCCTGGGTGAGCTGGATCGCGCTGGGCTGTTGAACCGCGATGTGGGTAACGTGCTGGGGCTGAGCCTGCCGCAGACGCTGGAAGCTTATGACGTAATGCTGACCAAAGACGCAGCGGTGAAAAAAATGTATGCCGCTGGCCCGGCGGGCATCCGCACCACGCAGGCATTCTCGCAGGATTGCCGCTGGGATTCGCTGGATACTGATCGTCAGGAAGGTTGTATCCGCACGCGTGAGCATGCTTACAGCCAGGACGGTGGCTTGGCGGTGCTGTATGGCAATCTGGCTGAAGACGGCTGTATCGTGAAAACCGCAGGCGTGGACAAAGACAGCCTGCTCTTCCGTGGCCCGGCCAAAGTGTATGAGAGCCAGGAAGATGCGGTAGACGCGATCCTTGGTGGCAAAGTCGTGGCTGGCGACGTGGTGGTGATCCGCTACGAAGGGCCGAAAGGCGGGCCGGGCATGCAGGAAATGCTCTATCCGACCACCTATCTGAAATCCATGGGCCTGGGCAAAGCCTGTGCCTTGATCACCGATGGCCGTTTCTCTGGCGGTACTTCAGGTTTGTCGATCGGTCACGCATCACCGGAAGCCGCCAGCGGCGGCATGATTGGCTTGGTGCAGGACGGCGATATGATCGATATCAACATCCCGCAACGCGCTATCGCTCTGGACGTATCTGAGAGTGAGCTAGCTGCCCGCCGCGAAGCGGAACTGGCGCGCGGTGACGCTGCCTGGACGCCAAAAGCCCGTGAACGCCAGGTTTCCTATGCGCTGCGCGCTTACGCGACGCTGGCTACCAGCGCCGATAAAGGCGCAGTACGCGACAAAAGCAAGCTCGGGGGCTAACACACATGGCGGTTTCCCTTCCCTTATCCGACGCCCCCTGTGGGGCGGAATACCTGCGAGCGGTGCTGCGCTCGCCAGTTTACGAGGTGGCTCAGGTCACCCCGTTGCAGGCGATGGATAAAATCTCTGCGCGTTTGGGCAATACCATTCTGGTGAAGCGTGAAGATCGCCAGCCGGTGCACAGCTTCAAGCTGCGCGGGGCTTACGCAATGATCGCCAGCCTGACGGAAGAACAGAAAGCGCATGGCGTGATCACCGCTTCGGCGGGGAATCACGCGCAGGGCGTAGCGTTTTCCGGCAACCGGTTGGGGATCAAAACCCTGATCGTGATGCCGGTATCCACCGCAGACATCAAAGTCGATGCGGTACGCAGTTTTGGTGGTGAAGTGTTGTTACACGGTGCCAATTTCGACGAAGCCAAAGCTAAAGCGATAGCGCTCTCTCAGCAACAGGGGATGACCTTTGTGCCGCCGTTTGATCACCCGATGGTGATCGCCGGGCAGGGCACGCTGGCCATGGAACTGCTGCAGCAAGACGCGCACCTGGATCGGGTTTTCGTCCCGGTCGGCGGTGGCGGCTTGGCGGCGGGTGTGGCGGTGCTGATCAAGCAACTTATGCCGCAGATCAAAGTGATTGGTGTGGAAGCCGAGGATTCAGCCTGCCTGCGTGCGGCGCTGGATGCTGGGCAACCGGTGGATTTAGCGCGTGTCGGGCTGTTTGCCGAAGGCGTGGCGGTGAAACGTATTGGCGACGAAACCTTCCGCCTGTGCCGCGAGTATCTGGACGATGTGATCATCGTCGACAGTGACGCAATCTGCGCAGCGGTGAAAGATCTGTTTGAAGACGTGCGGGCCATTGCTGAGCCTTCGGGGGCATTGGCGCTGGCCGGGCTGAAGAAATACGTGCAGCAGCACAATATTCAGGGCGAGCGCTTGGCGCACATCCTTTCCGGTGCCAACGTGAACTTCCATGGTTTGCGTTATGTTTCCGAACGCTGCGAACTGGGTGAACAGCGTGAAGCGCTGCTGGCGGTGACCATTCCAGAACAGAAAGGCAGCTTCCTGAAGTTCTGCCAACTGTTGGGTGGCCGTGCGGTCACCGAGTTCAACTACCGTTACGCCGATGCCGATCATGCGTGCATTTTCGTCGGTGTGCGTTTAACGCGTGGCCGTACCGAGCGGTTGGAGATCATCAACGAGTTGAACAGCGGTGGCTATCAGGTCGTGGATCTGTCTGACGATGAAATGGCGAAACTGCACGTGCGCTACATGGTCGGCGGGCGGCCTTCGAAACCGCTGCGTGAGCGCCTGTACAGCTTCGAATTCCCAGAGTCGCCCGGCGCATTGCTCAAGTTCCTGCAGACGTTGGGAACCCACTGGAATATTTCCCTGTTCCATTACCGCAGCCATGGCACTGATTTTGGCCGCGTACTGGCGGGTTTTGAGCTGTCGCAAAGCGAGCCGGAGTTCGAGCAGCATCTGACGGCGTTGGGCTACGATTGTCACGATGAAACTCACAATCCATCATTCCGTTTCTTCCTGCAAGGCTGAAATCAGCGACAAGGGCAGCGCATGGCTAATGAGTTCACCGGTTTCAGTCAGCAAGGGTTGAATTTTCTTCAGCAGGTGCGGATTGAGAACGACAAAGAGTGGTTTGAAGCGAACCGCGATGTGTATGATCGTGAGCTGTTAACGCCGTTCCGTGCGCTGGTGGAAGCACTCAGCCAGGCGATGCTGGCGATCGATCCGTACTTCGAAACCCGGCCAGCGATTGGTAAAACGCTGTCGCGTATACACCGCGACACGCGTTTCTCCCATGATAAATCGCGCTACCGTAGCCGCATGTGGTTAACGTTCAAACGGCCCAGCAAGGATTGGAAAGACGCGCCAGTGTATTTCTTTGAGCTGGGGCCGGACATGCTGCGTTACGGATTAGGCTATTACAGTGCCAACAAACCGACGATGGACCTGTTCCGCCACACGCTGCGGCAGCGGCCACAGCCGTTTTTAGCGGTGTCCGCGTGCTGCCGTGCGCCGTTTGAACTGGTGGGCGAAAGCTACAAACGCCCGCTGGTGAAAGAGCAGGCTCCTGAGATCGCCACCTGGTACAACCGCAAATCTTTTGCGGTGATGGTCACCGACAACCAGGTGGAAAAACTGTTCAGCGCCGAGCTGGTTTCCCTGCTGACGCAAGGCTTCCTGCAGCTAGAACCGCTTTACCATTGGTTGATGCAGGTCGAAGCGATGAAGCAGATCGATCCAGCAGATCTATGAATGCCCGTCGTCTTTCAAACCGTAGCGTTGTTGGCTGCGTTTGCACACCCCAGTCACTTACTTGGGTAAGCTCCTGGGGATGTGCTCACTTGCCGCCTAGCTACAATTTGAAATCCATAGGGCATTGTTATCTTTCTCTTTCAAACCGTAGCGCTATTAGCTTCGTTTAAATTATTTTGGGTAGAGCAATTGCCAGAACGCCTCGATCAGCGGTTCATTGAGGCGTTTTTTCTGCACGCAAACGCCCAGTTCGAACGGTTCAACCATGGAAATATTGTCCAGCGTTGAAATGCGATTGCGCACCGGTTCCGGGCTATTGTCCACCACCACGCTCGGGATCAGCGCGATGCCGCAGCCGAGGGCGACCATCGAAACAATCGCCTCGTGACCGCCGACGGTGGCATAAATCAATGGGTTGGCAATGCGCTGGCGGCGGAACCACAGCTCGATACGTTTGCGTGAAGGGCCGTGCTCCGGCAGGATAAAGGGGATATTGGCCCAGTCAGGTTGATCGGCAAAGGCCTGAGCGCGTACCGCGCACGGCAGGGCCGGGGCAATCAGCACCAGCGGGATCTCGCCAATTTGGGTGAAGGCCACGCTGGTGGGCAGGGTTTCTGGCCGCCCGGCGATGCCGAGATCGGCCTCGTTGGACTGCACTTTGTCCACCGCATCGGCGGCATCGCCAGTGGTCAGCTTGATTTCCACCAAGGGGTGCTGGGCGCGGAAGCGATCCAGGATCGGCGGTAAATGGCTGTAGGCAGCGGTAACTGAACAGAATAACCGCAGTTCGCCGCTCAGCGAGGGGCCGTGCTGGCCAAGCGCATGCTTGAGTTGCTGATATTGCAGCAGCGTTTGCTGGGCAAACACTTTCAGCTGTTCACCGGCGTCAGTCAGTTGTACGGTGCGGTTGTCGCGCAGAAACAGCGCTTGCCCAAGCGTTTCCTCAAGCCGTTGGATCTGGCGGGAAAGCGTAGACGGGCTGACGTGCATCGCTTTAGCGGTGCGGCCAAAGTGATGGCTTTCAGCCAGATGCAGAAACAGTTTTAGATCACGTAAATCCATATCAGTACGCTCGCAGCGAGAGTGTTGCATAAATTGCAATATCACATTCGTAATATATCAATTTAAGCAACACAATTCCTGTTATACATTGAACGCAACCTGTCCCGCATGAACCGAGCGGGGAATGAACCTTACATCTTACCGGAGTAAACCATGGCTAATTATTTCAACACATTGAACCTGCGTCAGCAGTTGGCGCAATTGGGTAAGTGCCGTTTTATGGCGCGTGACGAGTTTGCTGATGAAGCGGGCTACCTGAAAGGCAAAAAAGTGGTGATTGTCGGCTGTGGTGCGCAGGGGCTGAACCAAGGTCTGAACATGCGTGATTCCGGCCTGGACGTAGCCTATGCGCTGCGTAAAGAAGCTATCGAAGAGAAACGCGCTTCATGGCGTAAAGCCACTGAAAACGGCTTCAAGGTAGGCACTTATGAAGAGCTGATCCCACAGGCCGATCTGGTGGTTAACCTGACGCCAGACAAGCAGCACTCTTCTGTAGTGCGTGCCGTACAGCCGCTGATGAAAGACGGCGCAGCGCTGGGTTACTCCCACGGTTTCAACATCGTTGAAGTGGGTGAGCAAGTGCGTAAAGACATCACCGTAGTGATGGTAGCGCCTAAGTGCCCAGGTACTGAAGTACGTGAAGAATACAAGCGTGGTTTCGGTGTGCCGACCCTGATCGCCGTTCACCCGGAAAACGATCCAAAAGGCGAAGGCATGGCGATTGCCAAGGCATGGGCAGCAGCAACCGGTGGCCACCGTGCGGGCGTGCTGGAATCTTCCTTCGTAGCAGAAGTGAAATCGGATCTGATGGGTGAGCAGACCATTCTGTGCGGCATGTTGCAGGCCGGTTCTCTGCTGTGCTTCGACAAACTGGTAGCTGAAGGCACCGATGCGGCTTACGCAGAAAAACTGATTCAGTTCGGTTGGGAAACCATCACCGAAGCGCTGAAGCAGGGCGGGATCACCCTGATGATGGATCGCCTGTCCAACCCAGCTAAACTGCGTGCTTACGCGCTGTCTGAACAACTGAAAGGCATCATGGCTCCGCTGTTCCAGAAACACATGGACGACATCATCTCTGGTGAATTCTCCAGCGGTATGATGGCTGACTGGGCGGCAGATGATGTGAAACTGCTGACCTGGCGTGAAGAGACCGGTAAAACCGCGTTCGAAAACGCTTCACAGTTTGCGGGCAAAATCAGCGAGCAGGAATACTTTGATCACGGCGTGCTGATGGTCGCTATGGTGAAAGCGGGCGTTGAACTGGCGTTCGAAACCATGGTGGATTCCGGCATCATCGAAGAGTCTGCTTACTACGAATCACTGCACGAGCTGCCACTGATCGCCAATACCATCGCGCGTAAGCGTCTGTATGAAATGAACGTGGTGATCTCGGATACTGCGGAATACGGTAACTACCTGTTCGCCAACGCGGCAGTGCCGTTGCTGAAAGATTTTATGAAAACCCTGCAGGCGGGCGATCTGGGTAAATCTGTTGCTGGCACTTCGGTTGACAACGCCCAACTGCGTGACGTGAACGAAGCGGTGCGTAACCACCCCATCGAATCTGTTGGCCGCAAACTGCGTGGCTACATGACCGATATGAAACGTATTGCGGTTGCGGGCTAAACGCTATTACTGTTGGTCTTAGTATGCTGAGGCCAGTAGAAAGACAAGGGGGAGCTTAACGGCTCCCCTTTCTTTTTAAAAACGTCTTTAGGTTTTGAGCGGTTGTTTTCTGGGTAAATAAAATTGCATTACAATGCAAATATCACTTGGGAATTCAGGCGGGCAGATGTTTACCGTAATCTACCACTATGAAGCTGAAAAGGAAGTCAAGGCGTTACCCCCGATTGTTGGTGCGAAGCTATCAAGGCTAATCAGTAAGTTGGAAATCGACCCACGTCAGCTGAGAGAACTGGATACAAAACCGCTAGGCAATGGAATTTATGAAATTCGGACTATGGGGAGGGATATCGCTCGTGGTTTGTGGGTATACCAAAAAGGGGAGAGAATTTTTTTACTGAGAGTGTTTATTAAAAAGACACCAAAAACCCCCACAGAGTGAGATCGATTTGGCTATACAGCGTTTAGAGGAGATGCTGAATGACAAAGTATAAAACTCATGCACAAGTACAGGCTGAAATGATGCAGAACAGCGAGTTTAAGACCGCACTTGAAGAGGAAATGCGCAAAGAGCATTTACAGGCAACGCTGGCAGAATGGCGTAAAATCGCCGGTTTAACCAGTGCTCAGGTAGCCAAGGCGATGGGTGTGAATGCCTCAACTGTCAGCCGGATGGAGAACAACGTAACAAAGTCCAGTATTGAAACGATCGTTCGCTATGCTAAAGCCTGTGGCATTGAGCACCCCACCCTGTCATTTTGATCTGAATGAGAAAGGCCAGCATTGTCGCTGGCCTTTTTGCATCCTCAATGGCGGAGAAGTTACTGCGGCATGGCCTCACGTGGGATGATGGCCCCACGGTACTGAATTACCGTGCTGGCGGTCAGGTGGCCACGTTGGGCGGCGCTCACCGCATCGCCGCCGATCAGGCGGAGTGCCAGATAACCCGCGCTGAATGAGTCACCGGCGGCGGTGGTATCAATCACTTTCTCTTTCGGCAGTTTCACCGCAGGGACGTCATACGTCTGCCCGTCGGCGCTGAATACCAGGCAGGAGTCTGCGCCGCGTTTGATAACGATCTCATTCACGCCGAAATCGCGCGTGCGGCTCACCACCCGCTCAACCGGTTGTTTACCCCACAGCAGATCTTCATCATCGAGCGTCAGGAAAGCAATGTCGGTGCAGGACAGGATATCGCGGTAGGCCTGCTGGGTTTCGTCCTTGCTTTGCCACAGACGTGGCCGATAGTTGTTGTCAAAGATCACTTTGCCACCGTTGGCCCGGCACTGGCGCAGCAGGTTCAGCAGTTTTGCCCGGCTGGCAGGGTTGAGGATCGCCACGCTGATGCCGCTGAGGTACAGATAATCAAACTGTGCCAGCTGTGCGCACAGGCTTTCTGCCTGCGGGCCGTCCAGCCAGTAACGGGCTGCGGCGTCGTTACGCCAGTAGTAGAAGGTGCGTTCACCGGTATCGTCGGTTTCGATCACATACAGCCCCGGCAGCTTATTCTCCAATTGCTGAATCAGATCGGTTTTCACCTGTTCCTGCTGCCAGGCGTGCAACATCTCCTTGCTGAAGCTGTCGGTACCGAGTGCGGTAACGTAATGCACGTTCAGTGCCTGCTGCGGAACCTGACGGGCAATGTAGACTGCGGTGTTGAGGGTGTCACCGCCGAATCCGCGGCTGAGATCTGCGCCTTTCTGCGACAGTTCGATCATGCATTCGCCGATTACGGCAAGCTTTTTGCTGTTCATGATAATCCCTGACTGATATGAGTTACATTTATACCCTTCATACTTCAAATTGCTTGGGTGTTGGCTGCGCACCGTCGCCCCAGTCACATAGTGGGCTATGCTCCTGGGGTCTCCGTTGCTGGCCGCCTACAAGCAATTCGAATTATTTTGGGTATAGTCTCAACGCAAGGGTAGGGGGTGTCAATAAAAATAAAACGGCGTTTTAATTATTTTATGATCGAGATCGGGAAACGTGGCGTTTCCCATCGTCCATCAGTGTAAGGCCGGTTATTTGGCGGCGGCGCGCAGGTCAGTCACGCTCTTGCCGCCGATACCCCAGTTGTCGGTCTCCACTTCTTCAATCACTACTACGGTAGTCACCGGGTTTTTACCCAGCGTATCAACCAGCAATTGCGTAACCCCGGCGATAAGCTGTTTTTTCTGCTCGGCGGTGGCACCTTCGCGGGTAATCTTGATATTGACGTAAGGCATCTCTATTCCTCTTTTTTATGGGCTAAGGTTGATAGCGATAATAACCAACTCTGGCAACGATAGGCTGACGAAGAGGAAAATAAAAGTGGCCCCTGTAGTCAGAGGCCGTGGAAAGGTTACAACGATTGATGGCGGGTTTCTTTCATCAATAAGAGGGCGATCAGCGTCAGGCTCGCCATGGCGGCCAGGTACATGCCAACGTAAAACAACCCGTAGTGGTTGGCCAGCCAGGTGGCGATATACGGAGCGACAGAAGCCCCCAGAATCGAAGCCAGGTTATACGAGAAAGAAGCCCCGGTATAACGGACTTCGGTCGGGAACAGCTCTGGCAGCAAGGCACCCATCGGGCCGAAGGTCAGGCCCATAATGCTCAGGCCGCACAGCAGGAAGGCCATCACCAGCACCTGATTACCGGAGCCCAACAGGCTCGGGAACGTGAAGGCGAAGGCGATCATCAGCAGGGTGATCACAATCATGGTTTTGCGGCGGCCAAAGGCATCTGCCAGCAAACCGGCGATCGGCACCATCACACCAAACCCAATTACCGCCACCATCAGCATCCACAGGAAGCTATTGCGCGAATAGCCCAACCCCAGTGGTTCTGCCGCCGTGCCGTAAGTCATGGAGTAGACGGTCATCAGGTAGAACAGCGTATAGGTCGCCAGCATGATAAAGGTACCGAGGATGGTGGCCTTCAAATGCTTGCTGAGCAGCGTACCGAGCGGGATTTTTACCTGCTTGCCCGCTTTGGCTACTTTGGCAAAGACCGGGGTTTCGTGCAGCGAAACACGCACGTACAGGCCAATCAACACCAACGCGGCAGAGAGAATAAATGGCACACGCCAGCCCCAGGTCATGAACTGCTGGTCGGTTAGCAGCCAGGAGAGCAGCAGGAAGGTACCGTTGGCAAAGAAGAAACCGATTGGCGCGCCCAACTGAGGGAAAGAGCCGTACAGCGCACGCTTGTGCGCGGGCGCATTCTCGGTGGCCAGCAAGGCAGCACCGCCCCATTCCCCGCCTAATCCAAGACCCTGACCAAAGCGGGCTAACGCCAGCAGGATGGGGGCGAGGATGCCGATGGTTTCGTAGCTTGGCAGCAAGCCGATCAGCACGGTGGAAATCCCCATGGTTAGCAGCGAGGCAACCAGCGTCACCTTGCGCCCGACACGATCACCGAAGTGGCCAAAGAGTGCAGAGCCGATTGGCCGGGCCACAAAGGCGATAGCGAAGGTGGCCAGCGATTGTAGCGTTGCCGCAGCAGGATCGCCTTGTGGGAAGAAAATATGCGGGAAGACGATAACGGCGGCGGTGGCGTAAATATAGAAATCGAAGAACTCAATGGCGGTACCCACCAGTGAGGCGACAATCACTTTTCTTCGGGAATTAACCGGTGTAGACACCTCTTCGGTGTCTAGGGTTGTTGCGATGGAGGCTTGCATAGTTGTTTCTTATATTCTGGATTTGTAAAAAGCCATTCTAGTCACAGCAAAATACCTTTTCAATGACGTAACTTTGTACAATTCTGTGGATAACCTGCTAAAAAGACTAATGTTTTAATGTCTGGTTTGTATTTGGTTTTAAACGTGGCTAAATAATAAATATGCAGAGGTAACGGCGGTAAAATAGGAAAAGAAAAGTTGCAAGCTAGTGGGTTGTGCTGGTTTTCGCTATTGGCTGGAGATTAGGCCTTCGTCTAGGGTAAACATCCAGCCGGGGATGGTGCTTTACTTCGCCACCTGGTCTTCTTGGTACTGCGCCGTGGCGATCCAGGCGGCACAAAACAGCGTCAGACGGGCAAAAAAGTAGAAAAATGCCATCAGGCCAATCACCGAGCCAAACGCTGCGCCGGAAGGCGATCTGGCGACCTGTGGCAGCGTCATGGTCATCACAAACTTAATCACTTCAAAACCGATAGCGGCAAGTAACGTACCGCGCAACAGGGCCTTTTTCTTCGGCTTATGGCGCGGCAGCATCCAGAATATCCACAGAAACAGCAGATAATTGGCAAAGATGGAAATGGACAACGCAATCAGCGTCATCGCAGGCCGCAGCCATTCGATGCCATCCAGCCCAAGCGCATGCACGATAGCGGCCTGAGCGGAACCGGCGATCGACGTCAACGAAAGCGTTACGATCAGGGCAATCAGCAAACCGGTCAGGGAAACAAAGTCACGCGTGTAGCGGAAGTAGATTTTTTCCTGATCCTGCGGGTTACGTTCCCAGACATCACGCGACTGAGCGCGGATCGCTTCACGTAAGTTCCCCATCCAACTGATACCCGAATACAACGCCAATGCCAAACCGGTGAGGCCAACGGTAGTACGTTGCTGAATTGCCGTATTCACGGTGTTCTTCAGGGTACTGGCGAGCGTAGGGTCGCTGATGCTGTTAACGATTTTACCGATCAGCTCAGCCAGCAGGTCCGGGTTGGAGGCTAGCACAAAACCCACCGCCGCAAATGAGACCATCAGGATCGGAATCAGTGAAAGAAAAGAGAAGTAGGTGATGGCTGCACCAAACTGGCTGCCCATGCGGTCGTTGAAGCGATCAGCGGCCCGTAACAGATGGGCGACGCTGGGCCAGGCTTTCACCTGCTCAACCAAACGGGAAAAGCCAGAGAGCGTGCGCTTTTGCGGCTGGTGAGGTGTTTTGTCTGGCCCTGTACGCATTACGTCATGATTCCTTAACGATAAAATAAGGCAGCCTCTCGTCATCTGCTGCAGAGGTTGTCACGTCGATTATACCAAAATGTGCCTGTGATGTGCCGTTGTGTCATTCACTACACATATGTTTTCAGTCGCATACCTTCAATTTTTATCTATTGACCCCCTAAGAAGGCGTTTACTCAACATAGGGTGCAGCGTTTTCACACGTGCTGTGCCTGTCGCAGCCGTAAGGGCTGAACGGGTTTATTTCTCATCAATAGAAAAAATGGAAGGTCCTATGAAATTATTCAATCACCCAAACTGTCGTCCATTTCTTGAAGCCGGTAACTTGTCACAAATTTCCGCTTACTATGAGGAGGAAAGGCACATCATGTGGATGATGCTGCGTGCTGAACCACGTCCATGCTTTAGCCATGCTCTCATTGAAGACATCATGACATTGGGGCATGCGGCAAAAGAATCGTCGCTGCAGTTTGACTTTTGGGTAACGGGTTCGCTGGTTCCCAATATGTTTAACGTCGGGGGCGATCTGAACTTCTTTGCCGAAGCGATCAAAAACCGCAAACGCGAATCGATGATGGCTTATGCACGGGCCTGCATTGACTGCGTTCACGCGGCCGCTCGTGGTTTTGATACCGGAGCGATCAGTATCGCCATGGTGGAGGGCAGTGCGCTGGGCGGTGGTTTTGAAGCGGCATTGGCACATCACTTTGTGCTGGCACAGAACAATGCACGCATGGGGTTTCCGGAAATTGCCTTCAACCTGTTCCCTGGGATGGGGGGATACTCGCTGGTAGCACGTAAGGCGGGTATGAAGCTGGCAGAAGAGCTGATCTGGACCGGTGAATCACACACGGCTGAATGGTTTGAAAGCCGTGGGCTGGTGGATCAACTGTTCCAGCCGGATGATGGTTACATGGCGACCCGTACTTTCATCGATACCATTCGGCCCAAGCTGAACGGTATGCGCGCCATGTTGCGTGCCCGCCAGCGGGTGCTGCAATTGACGCGCTCGGAACTGATGGATATCACCGAGGATTGGGTGCAGGCAGCCTTTACCATTGAAGAGAAAGATATTGCCTACATTGAACGCTTGGTGATGCTGCAGGATCGTCATGCGCAGAACCTGCTTCGTGCCGGGTAATTAATTAAGGCCATTAACGCTAGCCCGCATCCTTTTGCTGAGGTTGCGGGCTATACGATGTCAGCCATTGCTCCAGAGCCTCTGGGAGCATCGGTTGCGCAAACAGGAACCCCTGCTTTTCATTAACCCCGACGCTGTCCAGAAACTGGTTCTCGCTTTCTGTTTCGACACCTTCGGCAATCACCCGGAACTGCAACGCTTCGGCGGTAGCGACGATCGCCCGTATCAATGATTGCGACACCGGAGCGAGATTCACCCCGCGCACAAAGCTTTTATCCAGCTTGATCGCATCAAGCGGAATGCGTGCCAGCTGCGCCAATGAGGAGTAACCGGTGCCAAAATCGTCCAGATGCACCTGCGCACCGAGCGATCGCAAGCGGCCAATCACCTCTTGTACTCTGTTTTCATCTTCAATCAGGCTGCTTTCTGTTAACTCAAAATCCAGCGTACAGGGTGAGATCTGGTTTTCTTTCAGGACACGGATAAAATCGTCGACGACGCTGTCATCTACCAGTTGGCGTGGTGAGAGGTTCACTGCCACCCGCAACTTCAACCCTTGGCGTTGCCATTTTGCTGCCTGTTTGGCGGCAGTTTCTAACACCCAGCGGCCAAGCGGGGCGATCAGCCCGGATTCTTCGGCATACGAGATAAATTGCATCGGTGGGATCAGCCCACGTTCTGGTGAGTCCCATCGTACCAGCGATTCGACGCTGTGCACCTCACCGGTGCAAGTGTTGATCTTCGGCTGGTAATACACCACTAACTGGTTCTGCTCCAGCCCTTTACGCAGGTTGGTATCCAGCCACATATATTCCGCAACGCGCCGGTTCATTTCCGGTGAGAACACGGTAAAGGTGCGTTTACCGTTCTCTTTGGCAACGTACATGGCGGTATCTGCGCTGCGGATCAGGCTATCGAGATCGGCACCGTGTTCTGGGCACAGGGCAATACCGATTGAACAACCGGTATAGACCTCAATCAGGCCGATGCGGAACGGTATTTTCAGGCGATCGATAATGCGCTGTGAGAGTTCTTGCAGTGTGGCGGTGCTGTCGGCCTTGCGCACCAAGACCAGAAACTCATCGCCCCCCAACCGGGCCAGTATTTCCTCTTCTTTCAGGCAGCCGAGAATGGCGCGTGAAACCTCCACCAGCAAACGATCGCCAAACATATGGCCGTAGGCGTCATTCACTTTCTTGAAGTTGTCGAGATCGAGATAGACCAACCCGACATTGTTGTCGCCGCGTTCGTTAATTGCCTGGTTGACGTAATCCTGAATAGCGTTGCGGTTTGGCAAACCGGTGATGGTGTCGGTGTTCGCCAGCACCCGCAGGCGTTCCTGCGCGCGGCGCTCTTCGGTAATGTCGGTGCCGGAGCAGATCAGGAATACTTCTTTCTTGCCGCTGCCGCTGTGCACGAATTTGTTGCGGAACAGGAATAACCGTTCACCTTTGACCGTTTTTATCCAGCGTTCAACCTCGTAAGAGGAGCCGTTACGAAAAAAACCGGCAATGTTCCGGCGTGAGGCGCTGGCCTCTTCCGGGCTCATAAACATCTGAAACACGTTTTTGCCGATCACATCCTGCTCTTGCAGGCCGGTGTATTCTTCACTCAGGCGGTTGAAGCGTTGAATGCGACCATGCTGATCAACAATCACAATCACTGAATTCGCTTCAGAAACAACCTGCTCGGCAAATGACAGGCCGTGTACCAGATCGCGAGCAACGGCTTGTGTATCGGTGTAGGCGGAGGCGGTGCCCGCCCATTGCTGTTTATTGACCCGGCGGCCTACCAGGTGGAGGTGAATCGGTTGGCCACCTAACAGAATGGTGATGTCCAGACTGGCGGTGATCCCGCTCAGGCGGCGAATTTTGGCCGCCTGCAGTTCGCTTAGCGCCACGGCGATGTGGGTTTTGCCTTTAATCGCTGTCAGTTCCAGAGCATTGCTGTCAAAGGCCAGATGCCAATAGGGGCTGCTGGTGCCAAAGTGGGCGTTAAGTAGCGTAGGGCCTTGGTCTGCGAGCATGATCGTTCCTCAAGAAAGCAGAGTAATCGGGCATTTCTGATGGGGGAACGGCTGACTTTAGGCCCGGTAACGCAGAGATCCCCATCAGGTAAACCGCCTTTTGTGAGTCATCGGGTAGCAGTGGAACAATTATAGAGGCAATTTTCGCTTTACCAGGTCACTTTTGCTTAAGGAATATCTGAAATAGAGTGTAAAAGAGAACTGCCAAGTGTGCGAAAATCGGTTGTTTTCCACCTTATCCAGCCAGAGTTATCGCTGGGGTGAAAGCGCGAGCAGGCAAAAATAGAGCGGTTCACCTGTTGGCGTAATGCAAACTTTCAAATTACCGACACCTTATCCATAATTTATTCATAATTGATGCATAAAGCTATTTAATGTTTTAAAAAGTTTACACTCCATCGCATTACTCTATGTTCATCAGACTACTATTATTTTCGACGACACGATGAGCCTGTTAACGTACAGCGCTCCTGATGAAGAGTAATTTTGAGGAAATAACTATGCGTAAACTGATGGCTTTATTTGTTGCTTCAACTTTAGCATTGGGTTCTGCTTCTGCAGCTCTGGCCGCTGATACTGCAGCACCCGCCACGGGTACTGCCCCGATGAAAATGATGCATCACAATGGCTCAGATAAAGGTGGTCCGTTTGCCGGTTTGAATCTGACAGAACAACAGCGTCAACAAATGCGCGACATTATGAAAGAATCACATCAGAAGCGTGGCCCGCAGGCGAGTGATGAGCGCCAGGCATTGCATAACCTGGTTGCTGCAGAAAGCTTTGATGAAGCCAAAGCCAAAGAGCAGATTGATGCGATCGGTAAAGTGCAATCTGAGCGGATGCTGGAACGTGCCAGAGCGGAAAATAAAATGTATAACCTGCTGACTCCAGAGCAGAAAAAACAATACCAAGACAATTATCAAAAGCGTGAACAGAAGATGAAAGAACATATGAATAAAATGAAAGGGCAGCAGCCTGCCGCGCAATAATTAAGACTTCACCCGATGAAATGGCCGGATTAATATCTGGCCATTTTTTGTTGTGGCCGCCAAGCCATTTGAAGTATGACGAGGCTAATTATCCAGCCACAGGGACAATGGCATGAAATTGTTCTATCACCACATTCGCAAACAGCGGATCATTGATGTGATACGGTGTTTTAATCAACTGGCGCTTTGTGGTTTGCACCAGAGTTTGCTCCAGCGAAGCGATAAATGCACTCAGCGCTGCCGGATCCCAAAATGGTTGCCCTGGGGCATCCAGCGCGGAAACACCGCCAGTGGGTAATACGAAGCGGATCTCACCCTCGCAGGCATTGAGCTTTTCACCTATCCAACGGCCCATGTGCGTATTTTCTTCAACCGTTGTACGCATTAGCGTCACTTGAGTATTGTGATTGTAGAAATGTCGGTCGGCATAGTGGGCCGGGATAGTTTTCGGGTGGCCGAAATTGATCATATCCAGCGCTCCGCAGGACATCACACAGGGGATACCAGTACGGGCAATCGCACCAAAGCGATCTTCGTTACAGGCTAAAACCCCATCGAACAGATAGTCACAGACTTCGGTCGTCGTCAGATCCAACACGGCGTTGAGTAAATGGCTGTCGATCAGCTTTTCCATTGCCCGCCCGCCGCTGCCGGTTGCATGGAATACCAGGCAGTCCCACTCATTTTCAATCGCACGAGTGACGGCTTTGATGCAGGGCGTAGTGACACCAAACATGGTCAAACCGGTGGCTGGTTTGCTGTCAGCCGCATCATCTACGTGAAAACGTATCGCCCCAGCAATCTGGTTGGCGGCATTGCTCAAGACTTTGCGTGAAATCCGGTTCAGCCCAGCAATGTCGGTGACTGAATACAGCATGGCGATATCGCTGGCTCCGACATACCCGGAGACATCGCCTGCCGCCATACTGGACACCATTAATTTCGGCAGGCCAATCGGCAACTGCTGCATGGCCGGTGTGATGATGGCGGTTCCGCCAGAACCCCCTAAACCAAGCAGGGCGGCGACATCATGGCGTGTCAGCATGAAACGCTCGAAGGCGACAGCCATGGCGGCGATGGCCAAGCCACGATTACGGCAAAAAACGGCCTGCGCACCTTCGGGATGGTAACTGGCGATTTCTGCTGCGGAAACGTCAACCGGATAAGCAGAGGGCGTTCCTGAAGTGGAAAGATCGAGCGTCAGTGGGGGTAAACCGAGATTGGCGAGCAGATTGCGTACATACTCCAGCTCTTGTCCTTTGGTATCTGCTGTGGTAGCAATATAGACAAAAGCCGGGGTGTGTCTCATCGTTTGTTCCTGGAAAAAGGTTCGGACAGATGTCCGAACAGTTTGATTATAAAAATAATTATTATTTTAGCTTTGGAACCCTGGTGTTGGACAATAAGATACGACAGCTTGTTTTGTAGACATAATGAGACTGCAGTATCATTTATGCAAGTGTTAATTAGCCAATAATGTGATAAATATCTCGTTATTGGCCGTTTTAGCTTGTTTTTTGTGCTGGTGGACCAGGATCCTGCCGGTTACGCTTTTACCGTATCTGCTCCAGGGCTGGATGATACGAGGAAGTTCGAGGTTGACGTGCCAATAAACGCATTCCCCGCGCCGCGGGATGAATCTCTGACGCATACCAGAGCCAAAACCCGCCATTTGCTGCTGAGTAGCGCCATGGCGCTCTACGACAGCGGAGTATTCCCTTCTATCACTGAACTGGCGGCGCATGCGCAGGTTTCCCGCGCGACAGCCTATCGCTATTTCCCCACCCAAAGTGCACTGATTGCCGCTGTGGTGACAGAAAGCCTGGGGCCGATCCTTGAATGGCAACCGCAAGATGACGACGCACTGAAACGCATTCAGCAACTGCTGGCGTTTGCTTATCCGCAGATGGAGCGGCATGAGGGGGCACTGCGTGCGGCGCTGCAATTGTCGTTGCAACAGTGGGCCCATGCTACGCCAGGCGAAAAGTTTGTGCGCGGTAACCGTAAGCGCCTGTTGAAACTGGCGGTGGAACCGTTGGAACACAAATTGCCGCCAGAGGCGTTGCAGCGCGTGATTCATGCATTCTCGCTGATTTATGGTTCAGAAGTTTTCTTGGTGTTGAAAGATATCTGGGGTTTAGAGCTTGATGATATTCAAGATGTCACCCAATGGATGGCAAAAGCCATCATTCGCCAAGCCGAAGAAGACGCGAGGAATAAGTAAGGATAAGAGCCTATTGGGATAGGCTCTAAGTCAGTTTCTGGCTATTATTTTTTTAGTATTATGGCGTTAGCGTGAATTTATACCCGTCATACTTCAAGTTGCTTGGGTGTTGGCTGCGCACCCTCGCCTCAGTCACACAGTCCGCTATGCTCCTGGTGGCTGCCTACAGGCAGTTCGAATTATTTTGGGTATAATCGCTTTTCATTGCATGAAAAAACGCTGAATCGTTTTTAACCCCCCTACACAATACCACTTTATGCATCTCGAGCAGGGCGCGTTTTATGGATAGCGCTGCAATTTGGCAAGAGCATCATCCATCGCTACGGGGCATTGCAGCCAATAAAAAACCGGAACCCTTGCGGGCCCGGTTCAATGGTGGGTAAAACGACTAGCACGATGGCTAAACTACACACGGCTTGCAGAACACCTGATGCATACGTCCTGATTTCAGGAACTGCGACCGGTTCAAAATTTCCCTGGTGCTGTTATGGTTATTATGAACGGATGAGTCTAGTATCGTTTTTATAATATGTAGCTTTTCATGCCATGTTTGACTATAAAAGATGGCGTGTCAAGCAAGCTTTTGATTTGAGATTGCATAATATGCGAGTTTTCGATAACGTTTCTACACAGAAAGCACCAAAGCGACTGATAAATCAGTAAAAAAGATCGAAGGATAAAATGTATAACAATCAGCAAAAATTCGATTCGCAGTCGATTGCAGGCAAGGTCAGGGAACTCTTTCTTCACCATGGGATTGGTAAGCGTCAGCATGCAAAAGAGCTCAGTCGGATATTGGATCTCAGCTTTTCGCACGCTCACCGTAAGCTGAAAGGGCAAAGCCCGTGGACGCTGGAGCAAATCAATCGTGTAGCTATGGCTTTGGGTGAAAACCCGGCGGCCATCATTGATATTCTCCCCGAATACGCAGTGTTTAGCCAAACTATGGCGCAGGATGCCATCTTTTCGGTAGCCGGTGTCGCGCTTCCTTGCATTGGCCATATCGGTGATGAGCTGGCTGGCCCCCAGTTGGCTGAATTTGTTGCCTTGCAGCAGGAAGGCCAGTGGACGATTTATCGCGCAAATGAGGCTCCTGCGGGCCAGCGTTTTTGCGTGGAGCTGATCGAAATCCGCCCTGGTAGCGTTGAAGATGAGCGTTTAAGTATTGCGGTATTGGATGACGCCCATCAGGCCGCTGACGAATTAACCAAATATCTTACTGCTCAAGGTTTTAACGCCGTTGCTTTCTACGATGTTGATAGCTTGTGCCAGGCGCTGCATAAAAGCCCGTTTGATGGTTATGTCGTGGATTGGCTGATAGGGCAGGAAACGGCGCAGAAGTGTATTGAAACCATTCGTAATTCCGATCATCCCGATGCACCGGTATTGGTATTGACCGGGCAACTGGGCACTGGCCTGCGTGAATCTGAAATCGCCAGAGCGATGCGTGATTATGACGTGCTTGGCCCTTATGAAAAACCGGTGCGGCTCCATGTGATCGAAGCCGCACTGCAGCGTTGCTTTAATCTTTAGCGGTAAACAGGGCATTCAAGGACGTAGACAGCATACTCATGCGCACCGGTTTCATCAGGTAGTCATCAAACATGGCCCGCTGTTCGGTAGAAAGTAATTCGGGCGCATAGGCGCTGATACCGATAATCGGAATGTTGCGGTTTGGGCCTCGCTGGCTACGCAACTGTTTCGCGACCATAGCTCCATCCATTCCGGGCATTTGCAGATCGAGCAGCAGCGCGTCGTAAGGGCGGCGCAGCAGTTTTTGCAAGGCGCGCTCCGATGAACTGCACAACTCATACTGATAGCCCAATTTGTCGAGCAAGGTGATGAATGCATGGCCGACGGCTGGGTTATCGTCCACGATCAGAATCTGCTGTTGTTTCCTCAGCGACGAGGTTTCCGGCGGTGGATTGGCTTCTGCTGGCTCCTCTGTGCTGATTTCAACAGGAATGCTGACGCTAAAGGTGCTGCCCTTTTTCACTTCGCTGGTGACTTTAATCGAGCCTTTAAGCAATTCGACCAAGCCGTAGACGATGGCCAACCCCATGCCGACGCCACTGTAGCGACGAGTATGTGACTGATCCAGTTGGGTAAAAGGCTGGAAAATCTGTGGCAGGGCCTCTTCTCTGATACCAATCCCGGTATCGGCTACTTCGACAACCAGTGCCGAACCCTCTGGTTGGCTGCTAAGGCGGCTGCGTAAGGTAATGGTTCCGTGCTCGGTGTATTTAAAGGCATTGGTCAGCAGATTGATAAGAATTTGCCGGATCCGCAGCGGATCGGAATAAATCAGCGCTGTATTGAGATCTAACTCGCAGATGAGTTTGATGTTTTTCTTGTGCGTCAGCAGGGCAATTTCGTCGGCAGTCTCTTTAATCAGTTTTCTGGCGCTAAATGGCACTATGCGCAGTTCCATCATACCACTTTCCAGGTGAGCATAATCGGTTAAGTCTCTCATCTGCCGTTCAATTTGTTGCGCTGCGCTCTCCAGGCGCTGGAAAGTATCCGCATGTTCAGCCGAGAACTGGGTATTCACCAGGACATCAATCGCAGACATGATACTTTGCAGCGAGGTCCGCAGTTCGTGGCCGATGGCACCCAAGAAGGCATTTTTAGTGCGAGTGGCTTTCTCTGCTTCGATTGCCAGCGCCTGTTGCCGAATGGTCAGGCGTTGCTGGCGCAAAACCAGCAAAGTGATCACGATCAGGGCGGTGACCGAAAAGATAACAATCACCAGCCCATAGAAAATAATGCGGCGCTTCTCGATAAAATCATCATAGGCCCCAGTACGCTGTTTAACTTCTGCATGATCCGTGAGATTGGCCATTTCAATAGACAGTGGCTTGAGCTGGGTTAAGGCTTGTGAGATCTGTTGAAAGTTAAGGCTTTGCTGGTTAAACAGGTCATCAAGATTATCGATCTGATGACGCATTTTTTGGATGACCTGCGCATAACCGGGTTCCCGATACAAGGGTTGCGTAGATTCAGAGACCTTTTCCAGCACCGAAAAACGCGAGTACAGGATCTCGAATTTCAGTTTTAATTCTTCAATGTCACGTTGGCTGGTATTTTTTTGCTGTTCAATGAAGGTTTCGAACTCAGACAACTTGATGGCAAATTTGGCAATTGACCAAGAGTAGTTTTCCTGAGTACCAGCAATCGCATACAGCCCTTTTTGGGAGAGGATCGCACTGTAAGAATAAAGCGTTACTGCAGAGGCAACTAAAAATAATACCGCGAAAGCCGCTGGAATCGCTAACTTGCTGCCATGTTTAATACTGAGTCAGCTTCATTTGATTTCGATCCGATAGACTTGCCAGATAAAGCGTGAATTGTACAGCGGGGAATTCAACTCCTTCCCACCGGCATCACGGGGGTAAATGAGAAATAATGGCCCGAAATCACGTATCTTCAGCCGATTTCCTCCCATCTTATAGGCCAGAATCATGTGATATTTTTCAACGTCGCTGATGGGGATATTGATGTAATAATCGTTCAACGCGTAAAACGCCATCATGGTTCCCTTGGCTCCAACAGTATTCAATATTTCAGACAGCGCAATACCCTCAAATTTTTCCAATGGAGTCCAAGGCGTCGTGGTGCTGATCGTGTGTACCGGCATGGAAAATAGCTGTTCATCGGTAAAGATATAGCGGTGATTTGCCTCATCCGTAAAGTGGCTGATATTCCCTGTGACTTCCAGCGTGAAACTTAATGCAGGAGATTGACCGATCACCAGAGCAGCGAACGCCAAAGTGATTATTCTGAGCAAGTGGGTGAACATCAGTGTATCCCAATCATCATAGGTGAGAATTTTAGAGTTACGAATTTATCAGGCTACCTTGTGACAGAAAACTCCCAATTGAGCATTCGGGATAGGCTTATGCGTCGTTTATAGCCACCGGTTTGATTAATAAAAACCGTTATATCAGTAACCTCTTCGTATTGTAAAAAAATATGTTGATACTTGTCGATATGTGACAGATTGGGCAGCGAACAAGCTAGCGTTGCTCGCTTGGAACAAAAATCCTGTCTATAAGTATCATCAAAAGGAATATCAGCATGAAATTGATTTCAAAGATATTTTTTTACCGAGCTTACCAAGAACATAACATAGCGAATGCAACCCAAAGGGGTAAGGTAACGCCTAATAAGTCTCTGATTGCCTTGGCGATTACCGCCGCCATGTTGCCAATGGACGGGGCAGCCTATGCAGAGCCGGGCCTGATTGGCGATAAAGCCAGTTGGGAAACCGAAGAGTACAGCAAAGATTGGGGCCTGGCTGCGATGAAAGCTTCCAGTGCTTATATGCTGGGTTTCTCCGGGCAAGGGGCCAGGGTTGGCGTCATGGATTCCGGTGCGCTGCTTTTTATTCATCCGGATCTCAATAGCGATCGTTTCCATGCGGTGGCAGCGGTTGGTAATTACGGTTCCTCCGGTTTGCGTTATCCCCAGTCGGCGGTGGGTTCACAGGGCGAATATACTGCGGGTGAAGCCTTCGATCTTACCGGCCAATGGATCGCCGAGGTGAATGATGGGCACGGAACCCACGTGACTGGCACCGTTGGGGCTAATCGCGACGGTGAAGGAATGCATGGTGTCGCCTGGGGGGCCGATATTTATGTCGCTAATACCGGCGGAACTGACGGCAATAACTATGGCCCGTTCCAGGATTATTCGTTTTTCTATACCGGTTGGAAAGCGCTGGTCGATGCCGGTGCTGAAGTGATTAATAACAGTTGGGGCACTAATATTCGTATTGCTGACAACGGCTCAACCGGTAATGACGGCGGCAACACCGGGGTTCACCTACCGGCAAATAATATGACCCAGTCGGAATATGAGTATTTCTATTTCAATAAAAAGTATGGTGCCAATCCCTCCTTTGTGGACGCCGCCTACGATGCTGTGAAGGGAACAACGGTGGTGCAGATATTTACCACTGGTAACCGCGACTTCGCCAATCCATTTTATCGCGCACTTTACCCCTATTATCATCCTGAAGCCGAGCAGCATTGGATAGCGGTTGCCGGGCTACAGCGGGTCACGGGTACTGACAAATACGCGCTGTCTTATACCTGGAACGAGGCTGGCGAGGCCAAATGGTGGACCGTGGCAGCACCGGGAAGTGGCATCTACTCAACCACGGTGAATGCAGCAACCGGCGCGGCTGGCTGGGGTAATTCATCCGGCACCTCAATGTCTGCGCCGCACGTTGCCGGTGCCATGGGCGTTCTGCTCTCGCGCTATCAGGATATGAGTGCGCTTCAGGTGCGAGAGGTGTTGCTTACTACTGCCAGCCACCAGAACCTGGATGGTAGCACCTTGGAAAACTGGACGGCGGCTGATGGTGTGCCCGATGTTCGCTACGGCTGGGGTGTGCCGGATCTGGATAAAGGCATGTATGGGCCCGGTCAATTCCTCGGCAAGTTTGAGTACAACCTTGCCAGCACGCCGCTTGACGTCTGGAGCAATAATATCAGCCAGCAAGCGTTGGATGCGCGTGAACAGGAAGATCTGGCTTGGCTACAGAACTACCAGGCTCAGGGCATTGCGGCGGGTGGAGCCTACGAGTTAGGTAACAGCTTCGTGGTCAACGACGGTAACAACGATCCAACGGATCACATCGTTAGCCAAGCAGATGCTGAACAATGGCGGCAAGATTACTACAGCCAGCGTGCGGCGGCTATTCAAGCCAGGATTGATGCCGATCTTTATACCGGTTCTCTGGTGAAGCTCGGTGCAGGCACGTTGATCATGACGGGTGATAACACCTATCAGGGCAATACCCGTGTGGAACAGGGGGCTTTGTATGGTTTCACCGAGTCATTTGGCAGCGGCACCGTGGCGGTAAACGGCGGTAAATTCGGTGTTCTAGCCCGCTATAACGATGCCTTTACGCTGAAGGGTGAACTGGCTGCAACCGAAAGCCATAAGGCGAATATTGAGGTCAACGCAGGCGGGACTTATGTGGTCAGCACGGGTGCAAGTGTCAACGTAGGCCAGCTCACCTTTAATCATGGCTCGATGATTACCGTGGGTTCCACCGATAAAGACGTGTTCGAGGAGGTGTTTAATCATGGCACCGTAGTGACCGGAACTGTCACTGCGGAGACATTAACCGGGGCCGACCAAGCCACAGCCACACCGCAGTATGCATTCTTCAAAACCGATGTCGATATCTCCGGTAATTCACTGACTGCCCGCTTTGGCCGTAATCAGGACGTGACATTCGCTTCTTACGCCTCAAGCCACAATGGCCGGTCTATCGGTCAGGCGATTGAAGGCAGCGGTTCGGGCACCTTGTTCGATACCCTGCTCATGGCCTCTGGCGATGAGGTTCGCAATACTAACGATGCTCTCGGCAGTGATATGTACCTGAATACGCAAAATGCCAGCATTGTGAATGCCATGACCCTGTCGCGGGTGGTTAAAGATCAGGCCGTTGGTGTAGGCGGTGGCCGTTATGTGGAAACGTCGGGGGGTGCAGGCCGCCTTTGGGTTGCGCCAATCGGTAGCTGGTCTACGGTGGATTACGGCCAATCAAGCATGGACGTCGATTTTTATGCGGCTTTAATCGGTGGTGAAATTGATGCCAGCCCCAGCACCAAGCTGGGCCTGTACTTCGGTGCGGGCAGTACCGATTTTAAAGGGGATAGGCAGAGTAAAATCGACAGCGACGATCTGCACTTTGGGGTGTACGGTGTTTCTAACATCGCCGACCTGGTTTCGCTGAATTATGGTGCGATGCACACCCGGCAAAGTCGTGATGCTCATCGCACTTTGCAGGTTCTCGATCAAACCGCCAGCAATTCCGTTTCCCCGGATGTGAATATTACCCAACTGTTTGCCGAAGCGGCCTATTCAGGATGGACGACGGAGAGCTATTCCGTTGAGTCGTATGCCGGTTTCGGTTGGTTGCATGTTGAATCCAATGGTTATGTTGAAACGGTTAACAATATGCAGTTCACCACCGACGTTGATAACCAGAATCTACAGGTCACCACGTTGGGTGCCCGTGCTGCGCTGCCATTTACCTTGGGTGACGTGAAGATGGCCGTGAAAAGCGATCTGTATGGGACGCGTTTCTTTGGGGACACCACACCGGAAGCGACGATGCACCTGGCCGATAGCGGAGTGGCTAAAATCCAGGGCGGTAAATTGTCTCATCTGCTTGGCGTGGGGTTGGGCATTGAAACCAAACTTAACAACGCGGCGACGTTCGGCATCTCCTACACCGGTGCATATAACAGCGATGTCACCTCAAACGGTTTTTATGCCAAATTAAAAATCGACTTCTGATACTGTCGCAAATGTATAAGGGGATTGATCGGTAAAAAGGCCAGAATGCGTTTGCATCTGGCCTGAGGTTGATGACCAAGTGGTCTTCTAGCCCGAGATACCCGGGTCTAGCGCACCGAGGGGCTATGATGGGACACATCCCTGTGTCCCACCCTACGGGCCGACATAACGTCGTTCAAATTTGCTCCCGGCAAATTTGTCGACGGCTTACGCCGTTACGACCCCTTCGGCACGCTCCCCCTAATAACCGGCTTTGTCAGCAGTCTGAGGTCAGAATGCCTTTGAATAAACAGCGCCGGTTAGCGCATGGTCACAAACTCTTCCGCTACGGTTGGGTGGATCGCCACGGTGTTGTCGAAATCTTTCTTGGTTGCGCCCATTTTGACTGCCACGGCGAAGCCCTGCAGGATTTCATCCATGGCAAAACCAATGCCGTGCAGGCCGACGATCTTCTCTTCTGCACCCACGCACACCAGCTTCATGCGGCACGGCTGGCGGTGCTGGGTGATGGCGCTGTACATGGGGGTAAAGGCAGATTTATAGACCTTAACCTGATCTTCGCCAAACTGCTCTTTTGCCTGTGGCTCGGTCAGGCCAATAGTACCGATCGGCGGGTGGCTGAATACCACGGTAGCAATATTGCTGTAATCCAGATGCTCGTCCGGCTTGTTGTTAAACAGGCGTTCAGACAGACGGCGGCCAGCGGCAACCGCGACCGGAGTCAGCTCAACCGCACCCGTGTTGTCACCAACGGCGTAGATGCCTTTTACATTGGTGTTCTGGAATTTATCCACTTCAATGTAACCTTTGGCGTTGGTTTTCACCCCGGTGACCGCCAGATTCAGGTTGTCGGTAGCGGGTTCACGGCCAATCGCCCATACCAGGCTGTCGACGATGAACTCTTTGCCGTTTTCCAGTTGTAGCGTCAGGCTACCATCGGCGTTTTTGACGATGGCTTTTGGCACGGATTCGGTGTGCAATTGTGGCCCTTCGGTGTTCATCACCTCAACCAGCGTTTCTACAATCATCGGATCAAATGCGCGCAGCGGTGTCTGTTTGCGCACGAACAGATGGGTTTCTGCTCCCAGTGCGTTCATTACCCCGGCCAATTCCACCGCAATGTAGCCCGCGCCCACCACGGCTACGCGTTTCGGCATGGCGTCCAGCTCGAAAAAGCCGTCTGAGTTGATGCCGTATTCTGCGCCAGGAATATTCGGGTAGCTTGGACGGCCACCGGTGGCGATCAGGATGTGATCGGCGGTAATGGTTTCGCCGTTGACTTCTACCGTGTGGGCGTCAACGAAGCGGGCGAATCCTTTGATCACATCAACTTTGTTTTTAGCCAGTACGTTGTCGTAGGAGTTATGAATGCGATCAATGTAGGCGGTACGGTTCGCTACCAGCTTTTTCCAGTCAAATGCGTTAACCGTGGTATCAAAGCCGTAGTCTGGGCCATAGAGATGAATAGCTTCAGCGATCTGTGCCGCATGCCACATCACTTTTTTCGGTACACAACCCACGTTCACGCAGGTGCCACCCAGTTCTTTGGCTTCAATCAATGCGCATTTCTGGCCATACATGGCTGCCCGGTTGATCGATGCGATACCGCCGCTGCCGCCGCCAATTGCTAGATAATCATAATGTTTCGTCATCTGGGGTTTCCATGAGTTGTGTGATTCGAATAAGGTTAGAGTTTAACGCCTGGCAGGGGGTTGTCGCAAAGATTGCGTCAATAGTTGTGATAGGCAGAGGCTTGTGCTCCCGTCAGAAGCAGAAAAAGTGACGCCAGATCGCGTCGTCATGTTGCCAATCGCCTTGACTTTGATGCTTAGGCTAACTATATAAAAAAGACCGAGGTGAAAAATTACATTGGAAGTGAATGTCAGTGCAATAGGTGGTTAACAATATTCTCTCGCATATTTCCCGTATTAGTTGAAGTTCTCATTCAATATCCTGGCAGATTGCAGGGTATTTACTGATACATGGAAGTCTTTTTTAAGTAAATATCAAAAGACATGACTGCAAGGGTTAATATTTTTAAAGCATCTAAGAGGACATTTTATGGAAAATGTAAAATTGCCTTTAAGCGGAAACCCTGGAATCGATTTTATTTTCAGGCAATACAAGGCATTACCTAGTGGCGGTGGTAACGTCTATACATGGAGTATGGCCAAAACCTCATATACTAATCCTGTACCCAGTACAGAGTTCGGAACCACATACATTCCTATTCCAGCAGACAATCCTTACAATGATTTAATCAGGAAATCATTGAGCAACCTCAGCTCTTTTGCAAATGTCACTTTTAAAGAGATTGATGAAAGCAAAAGCGGAATGGGTGATTTGCGCTTCATGGCGAGTAATGAGATAAATTTCAGGGCTGCTGGAATCAGCACTGGAATTAATGGCGTTAGCACCTTGGTATTTAAAATCGACCCGCCTAATGGCGTCACTGTTCCACCCTCATTTTATATTGCCGCACACGAAATCGGCCATGCGATGGGGCTCAGCCATACTCAAGTCAAGATTAATGGACAGTGGAAAGAGGCAAGCAACCTCACTGACGTTACGCTCTTGGATACTCTTATGTCTTATAATCAGATGCGGAATTCTTTACATTATCCGCAGGAAAAAACGGCCTTATATAATTCTAAGGGGGTATACCTGGATGAGGCCAAAACCATCAGCTACGGTATTCTTGATATTCAAGCTTTACAGTATATTTATGGTAAGAATACCCATTTCAATGCAGATAATACAACTTACAAATATACGCCAGACAAGCTGAATTTTTTTGATACCATCTGGGATGGCGGGGGTAATGATACACTCGATGTTAGCGCATTTAACCTGGGTTCAGTCATCAATCTGAATGGCGGCACCAGAAGTTCAATCTATGTTGAAGTCCCTAAGCTTGCCCCTGAAAAATCATACTTAAACTCAATAAGCTATGATGGAACCAATGCTATTGGTATTGCCTATGGTGCAAATATCGAAAACGCGAATGGAACTCAAGGCAATGATATAATATATGGTAATGATTTAAATAATGTTATTAAAGGAAATAATGGCAATGATACGCTTTATGGTGGAAAAGGCAATGATGTGCTCCATAGCGGCGCAGGTAATGACGTGCTGTATGGTGGAGAAGGTAAGGATATTCTCTATGGTGGAGCAGGTGTCAAAACATTAAACGGCGGCGATGGAAATGATACTTTTTACCTCGGTAATAACAGCGTCAACTATCTTTACGGGGGAAATGGCGATGATAAATATGTCATAGGTGCGGCCAATGCCAGTTATGAGATTTTTGAAGATAAAAATGGGGGCGCATCAGATACTATTGAGTTTTTGGGTAGTATTCAAGCTAACACAATTATTCATCTGCCAGCTAATGTCGAAAATTTCAGAGCAAATACCATGTTATCATCAAATAACGCCCAGATAACGGTGATAGGGAATGAGTTAAATAACTCAATCAATGGTAGTATCTATGCCAATGATATCTTAATCGGTGGTAAGGGGAATGATACATTACAAGGCTTCAACGGTAGCGATACCTATATTTTTAATAAAGGTGACGGAAAGGATGTTATCTGGGAATACAATAACGATACTTTAGGCAAAGGTGATGTAGATACCCTGATTTTAAATGACATTAATATAGACCAGCTTTGGTTCAGCCGAGTTAAAGGTTCCCCTACTGATAGTGATAATCTTGTCATTTCAATATTGAACTCTACTGATCAGATTACAATACATCACTGGTTTGATAATAATAAGGGTGCTGTTTTTAGTAATGGTAAGTTAGAGAGCATAAATACTGCTGATGGGGAATCATTAAATATTAGCCAAGTCGATGATCTCGTAGGCATAATGCAAGGGAGATTGCTTCCTACGTCAGGTCATACATCAATTATCGATGATTATCTCGCATTGAATCACGGGGCCATTATATGATTTTAGTGACCGACTGAATTACGCTGTCGGTAGAGTCAGCACAAATGGGAGCTTGAATTAAGAGTATGAAATTCAATAAGCCACGCCACCAGAGGCAAGGTGGTTTTTTCTTCTGGTGAAGCGTGGCCTGAATGTAGGGTTATTTAACCGGCATTGCCTCCATCACCAGCGTCTCCAAGGGCTTCAGGGTGATGACCACCGGTTGGCTGTAGTTTGCGGGTAGCGTGGCATTTTGGCCGTAGACGGATTTCAGCGCAAAGCGGGTGGTTTCGCCCTGCGGCACTTCAAAGCTTTTGGCCAGGTCCAGATAGTAACTTTGCTCTTTGTCTGACGGATTACGCAGCCCAAAAACAGCCTTGTCTTTATTCCACGATGCCCAGCCATAAGCTTCCAGCAACGTCGGATCGCCGCCAATCCAATGGGTGTCGACCAGCACATCGCTGTTTGCCCGCGCCCATTTGGCTGCCGCTGCCAAGGCATCCCACTTGGCGTTGTTCAGCATGGATGGCGTGATGTACATCTCCTGCAATTGGGTGCCGGTAGCGAAGTAGCTCCACGCCTGATCGGCAAAATCGCTATCGGTTTGTACTTTCTCTAAACCAAAGTAGGCGTTCTCGGCGCTGACAATGCCATGATACATCAGCGAATTGAGCGGGAAGAGTGGCCCCTTTCTTACGATAGAACGGTAGGTTTCGGCGTCACGATAGGTCATCCACTGCTGTGCGGGCGAGCCTTTACCGTAGACGTTGATGTCGTCGCCCTGGCGCCAGATGGAGTCGGCATAGAACAGCCAGGACGGGCTGGCATTGGTGCCGGTGGTCAGGTTGATAAACAGGTCTTTGTTAGCCTCGCGCATGTTTTTAATCAGCTCGATAGAAGCATCAAAGTCGGAAGCGAACTGGCTGCCTTTAATGTACGAGTTGGCGTTGCCCATGCCATCCAGCTTGAACGAAGTGATGTGCTCGTCTTTGATCAGCTTGCCGATCTGCTGGTTGAAGTTATGGAAATAGTTCGGGCCGGAGAGGGCAAATTTTCCGTCCACAGTTTCAAAGCCATTCTCTTTAGCATGAGAAACGCGGATATCGCGTGGCTTGTTATAGCCGCCCCACGGTGAAAGCCACAGACCCACGGACGTGTGCAGGTTATCGGCTTTGGCTTTCACTACACCAAAACCGTCTTTGAACGCCGGGCCAAACAGCCATTTGCCGGTGCGATCGTCCCAGCCGTCATCCAGCAGGAAGCCGTCCAGTTTTACACCGCGCTTTTTAATCAGCTCATTGGCATAGGTGTCCATCCGGTCGAGCACTTCTTGCTCGGTATAGGTGGTGAAAAAGCCGATATCCATCCAGCTGTTATAGTGCAGGTAGGGTTGATATGGGCGCGGGCGCATGACGTTAATAAACTGATTTACGCTGCGGCGCAGTTGGCTTGGCTCATCAAAGGTACCGAAATAAAGGGTATAGCTGACCGGTGCGTCGGTTTTGATCGGCGTTTTGAGCTCGACGTTAAGGTTAGTGGTGGTCTCATAGGCATAGGTGTTGACGATAGGCTTATTGGGCAGCATGAAGAAGCTGTCGGCGACGATGGGCGAACTGTTAATCGCGCCGTCCACGTAAGGCGCTTGTGATTTGCCTTTGGTGGGGAAGAAGGTGATTTTTGCTACCTCCTGCGCTTGGCCCTTCGCTTGCAGGGTATAGTCAATGCTGGCGTATTTCCCTTTCAGCACGTTCAACACCACGCTAACGGCGAAGTCCTGATGGTCATAATCGATATGAAGCGCATCGCCTTTCTGCTGGACATGCTTGATTTTAAAATCGGCAGCGTGGATCACGCGTTCATCCGGCAGGGTGAGAAAGAACAGTTCATTGGGTGAAAGTTGATGCTCGGAACCCTTATCCTTGACCACCAGCGCTGAGTTGCTGTCATCAAACGAGATGGCGATATTGTCGTTACTCAACTGATGCTGGGCGGCGAAAGCGGCATTGCTGACAAGCAGCAACAGTAACGAGCTCTTTATCATGGTTTTCATCAAAAGATCCTTTTTCTCTAGGTTTACTGTGAGGTGCAGGTTTGCGGGATCAGTTTATCTGCCGAACCGCACACGGTGATTTTGTTGCGCACCACGGCTTTCATGGCGTCCATGCCGACGCGCATGTAATAGCGTGGGTCGTTACCTTGTGGGTTATCGGCAAACCAGTTTTTCACTGCGGCGGCGAAAGCAATTTTCAGCTCGGTGGCGACATTCACTTTGCAGACGCCAAGCTCAATTGCCCTGCGCACGAATTCATCCGGCACATCGCTTGCACCGTGCAGCACCAGCGGAATGGCAACCACTTCGCGGATCGCCGCCAGGCGCTTGAAATCAATCTTCGGGCGTTTGCTGTACAGGCCATGGGCGGTGCCGATCGCTACGGCGAGGCTGTCGACCCCGGTCTGGGCGGCAAAGCGACAGGCTTCCTGCGGATCGGTCAAAAACGCGCTTTCTTCATCGACATCCATATCGTCCTCCACACCACCGAGACGGCCCAGCTCAGCCTCGACGCTACAATCATAGCGATGGCAGAAATCCACCACCGATTTCACCAGCTTAACGTTTTCGGCAAACGGCAAGTGGCTGCCGTCGATCATGGCACTGCGCACACCGGCTCTGACCTTGTTACTGATGTCGTCGAGGGATTCGTGATGATCGAGGTGCAGCGCAAACGGCATGTTGTAGCTTGCCGAGTAGGCTGCGCACAGCGCGTAGATTTCGCTGAAGGCAATATGCTTGAAGGTGCCTGGCGTGCCCGCGAGGATCACCGGGGATTGCATCTCTTGGCAGACCTCGAGGATTGCCTGAATGGTTTCTGCATTGTGGATATTGAAGGCAGGCACAGCGTAGCCTCTGGCCTGTGCGTCTTGCAGCAGATACTTGGTGGAGATAATGCTCATAACGTAATCCTCTCAGCCTTTCCAGGGATGAATCATCACGCCTTGCACCACGCGGTTTACCGTGCCGCTGGCAGAAGGGGTATCTGGGGTGATGCCTGCTTTAATGGATTCGGTTAATGCAAAAATTTGCGCGTAGATCAGGAAGCAGAACGCCTGTTCGACGTCGAGAAACTCGCGAGCCGCTGGCAGCAGAATATGCGGGCCAGCTTCAATTTCCGGGCTGGTGGTTGCGGCAAGAGCGACCACATGCATTGCCTGCCGATCGCGGCGCAGTTCGGCGAGTAAATCCAGATCGTACTGGCGGGTGTACGGATGGCTGGACACCATCACCACCACCAGAGTTTCGCCGTTAACCAGCGATTTAGGGCCGTGGCGAAAGCCGGTGGGGGAGTCATAAAACGCCGCCAGTTTGCCTGCTGTCAGCTCAAGCACTTTCAGCGCGGCTTCGCGCGCAACACCTTGTAGCCCGCCGCTACCGAGATAGACGATGCGTTTGAAGGGCAGATCGCCGAACAGGGCGGTGCTGAAATCATCTTGGGTCGTGATAATTTGTGCGCAGCGTGTGGCCACATCCTGAAAGGTCGTGCTGTTAATCACGTCCGCCGCAAACACCGCCAGGCAACTGACCATCATGGTGGTGATGCTGCTGGTCATGGCGAAGCCGCGATCGTGGGTTTCTGCTGGCATCAGCAGCGCCAGTGCGTTATCGCTGTGGGTGGCGTTTTTATACAGGCTGCCTGCTTCGTTGCAGGTGATCACCAAGTGGTGGCAGTGCCGGACGATCTGGTTAGCCAAGTCAACCGCCGCGACGCTTTCCGGGCTGTTGCCGGAACGTGCGAAAGAAACCAACAGCGTTGGCTGCTCGGCGTACAGATAGTCAGCGGGGTTGGTGACCAGATCGGTGGTGGGTACCGCAACCACGTTTTTGCCGGTATGGCGTGCCAGCCAAGGCGCAATCATGTCACCGATAAAGGCAGAGGTGCCTGCACCGGTCAGGACGATCTTCAGGTCGTTATTCTGTAGGAGCGGTGCCAGGAAAGCCGCAATGCTGGCGTGCAGGCTCTCGATATTTTTCAGCGAAGCCATCCAACTGGTGGGTTGCTGGCGGATCTCTTGTTCGGTCCAGGTTGAGGTGCCGGAAGTGCGGGTTCTACTCATAACTCAATCCTTAGCAGTGCATATTCGACGGGGGAGCACAAAGCAGAAGAGGGCAACCTTTCGTTTCGTTGAGTCAGCTTTATGCTTAAACAAAATCTATATAAAACGAAATGAAAGATCAACAAAGAAAAGGAAATAAAACGGAGTTTGTGATCGGTGTTGATAATCAGCTTTGTCTTTCTATTTATTGAATTATTGCGGAGGTGGTGCGCGAGGGTAAGATTTAAAGAAAAGGAAAAGAAAGGTCTGTGCGCTCGCAGGCCACAGACCTAAGGCCGGGAAGTGAAAGGGATCATATTCCCTCTTCAGCCACCTCGGTTGTCCGCTCACGGCCCATTTCGTCCACCAGGCTGGTCAGGCCACGGTGGCCACATTCCAGCGCCATCAGGCGAAACTCGTTACTGCTCAGCCCTTCGCGTTCCAGCACCATCTCTAACAGCAATTGCAGGTTGATGCCGGTAATCACTTCGTACCCTGGCTTCTGCAACGCCAGCGTTGAGGCGACGCGGAACGGCGTGCCACCCAACAGGTCGGTTAAAAATATCAGCCCTTCGCTCGCGTCGAGTGTGGCTATTGCCTGTTCAAACTGGCTTTTCAGCAACGCGGTGGTGGAGCTCTCAGGAAAGTCGATGGCAATAATCTGCGGCTGTTCGCCCAGGATCTGCTTCATCGCTTGTTCTAACCCGCTGGCAAACCCACCGTGGCCGCTAAGAATGATGCTTAACATGCGTCTTCTCTCCTTATTCGTGGGTTACAAGAAGTGAGCAAACTTGCCGACAATCCCGAGCAGCACGGTGATGCCGATCAGCCGCAGCGGGCTCCAACCGCGACGCACCAGGGCGTACATCAGCAGGGTGTAGACCAGCGGTAAAAAAGCAGGCATCAGTTTGTCGATCACATCGGCTTGCAGTTTCACCACCGCATCGCCCGCCGTGATTTCCAGCGTGGTAGAGAGGCGCACGTAAGTCGCAACCAGCGCACCGATCACCGTCATCCCAACAATCGAAGCAGCGTGGCCGACCTTCCGGGTGTTGGCCTTAATCAACGGGATCGCCGCCACCCCCTTGCGGTAAGCATAGTGGGCCAGCCCGAAACGCAGCCCGAGATGGACGACGTTGAACATCACCATAAACACCACCGCGCCAAGGATCGAGCCTTGCAGCGCCAAGCTGGCCCCGATACCGCCGCAGATCGGCAGCAGGGTCAACCAGAACATGGCATCGCCAATCCCACCCAACGGTGCGCCGACAGCGATTTTGGTGCTCTGGATGCTGTTCACATCCTGCTTGGAGCGCTCCATCGCCAGGATAATGCCAATCACAAAGGTGACCAGGAACGGGTGGGTATTAAAGAAGCCCATATGGCCTTTCATCGCCCGCGCCAGATCGCGTTTGTTGGTGTGGATCTTCTTCAGCGCGGGCAGTAGGCCGTAAAGCCAGCCGCAGGCCTGCATACGTTCATAGTTGAACGACGCCTGCAACAGCATAGAGCGCCATGCCACGCGGTTGATATCTTGCCTGGTCAGCTCTACGCCAACCGTCTGATCTTCATAAGTGCTGTCGTTACCGTCGCTGAGCAGGGTTTCTTGCCCACCAGTGTGCGGCAGAGTCTGGGTATCAGATGCCATCTTCAAATTCCTCTTGCTGTACGCGGGAAGGTTGCGGCGGAGTCGGTTCTTTACGCATCAACTCCATCAGAGCCATGGCAAGTGCGGCGGCGGCAATCGCCAGCACCGGAAGTTTCAGCCAGGCAGCACCAACGAAACCGAGAATGAAATAGGGGATGTAAGCGTTCTTCATCATGATCTTCAGCAGCACGGCAAAACCGATGGCTGGCATAATGCCGCCTGCCACGCCGAGGCCGTCGATCAGCCGTGCGGGCAGCACATCAATGACCGACTTCGCGTGTTCGGCCCCGAAATAGATGGGCAGGAAGGCGCAGAGGAAGTAGAAAATGCCGAGCACCAGCAGCGCGATATAGTTAATGCGTTCAATGCCGTGGGTATCCGCATTGGCCGCCATGCGATCGGCTCGCGACATTACGCCGGACATGATCGAGAACAGGAAGGTAATCCCCATCTGCACCGCAACCGCGAATGGCACTGCTACCCCAACGGCGACTTCCGGTTTGACCCCGGTAGTGATGGCAAAGGTGGTACCGACAATGGTGCCGATAATCACGTTGGGCGGTTGCGCCCCGGCCAGCGGAGCCAACCCCATCCACACCAGTTCCAGCGTGCCGCCGGTTAAAATACCGGTATGCAGATCGCCCAGAATCAGGCCCACCAGCGGGCCGAGTACCACCGGGCGGTGCAGGTGCGTCAGGCCGTTGAACATATCCAACCCGGCAATAAAGGCCAGGAGACCCAGCGCTGCTGCTTGTAATAAGCTGATTTCCATAACAGATACCTCAGAGAATTTTGTAGAGATCCTGAGCCGGTTCAGTCGGGACGCCCTGGACAAAGCACTCCACACCGGCCTCTTGCAGGCCGTTGAAGGCGCTAATGTCCTGAGCATCTACAGAGACGGTCTTGGCGATTTGTTTTTTGCCTTCGGCGTAGTGCATGTTGCCGACGTTGATACGTTTGAGCGGTACGTTGCCTTGTACCAGGGTGAGGAAATCTTGCGGGCTCTTGCAAACCAGCAGGATCTTCTGATGATCGGCAGCGCGGTGAATGTTATCGATCACTTTCTGCAGCGGCCAGAAACGCACGGCAATCCCTTCAGCAAGCACCATCTCCATCAGGTTTTGCTGCACGGAATCTTCTGCAACGGCATCGTTAGCGACCAGCACCAGATTGGCACCGGCAAAACCGACCCACTGCACGCCAACCTGACCGTGGATCAGGCGTTCATCAATGCGGCTTAATACAATGTTTGGCATGTTTTCCCCTTATTATCATTGTGTTAAATAGATGGAGATTGGCCCATGCAGGCAGCATGGTATTGGCGTAGCACATCCTGGATATGGTCGATAATCAGTTCGTGTGGCGTTGCGACAATCAACCCTTCACGAACTTTGGCATATTGCAGCGGCAGATATTGGCTGATCAGCGGCTGCGGAATGGGTTCGCTGGCCAGATTGCTGACCAGCCGATCGTAGGCGCCGTCGATATCCCGATCGGGCCAGTAGTAGCGCACGCGGTCAGAGTAGCTGTAGCCGCGTGCCAGACGTAATGCTTCACCGCTGCCCTGATAATGCTGCTGCCAATATTGCGGGTGATCCTGCATCACGCTTTCCAGCACATCACGCAACCCCGAGCACTGATGCGCCGGGTGCAGTTCCCGTTCGATGGCCGCTAGCGAGAACAGGGCTTCACGTAGGGCAAAGGTGAGCGCTGGGCCGACTTTCAGGATCGCAAAGTGATGTTGAACCAGTTGTTGCAGGGCGAGCGGAGTCTGGTAATCGGTGGAGTGGGCCTCAAACACCATAGTGTCAGAAGCCTCGATCATCTGGCTGAGTGCCAACGCCTTCTGTGGCTGAAAATCAATGACTTGCGTATGATCGAACTCGACGCCCGGCTGTACCACCAGCCCGATAATGCGCGGCCAGATATCGCTCAGTCCTTGCTGCTCCAGCGCATGGTGATGGGCTGCAAGCGTGGCTTTTGCCGCCTGCGGCGTGGTGACGGCCAACGCCGCCAGCGTTTCATGCGCGCCACCCGGCACCGGCACTTCGGTGCCGATAACGTACACCAGATCGGATTCCCCAAACTGCGCAATGCAGGTTTGCTCGGCGATTCGCGCTAAGCGCGCTGCCCGTTCGGCAACGATCGCATCGGTTAACGGCACCGGATCGTCGGCGCAGGACATGCTGCAATCGAGATGGATTTTTTTGAACCCGGCGCGCACATAGCTGCGAATCAGCTCATCGGCCTTGGCCATGGCTTCTGCGGCAGGTTGGTTTTGCCAGCGGTTCGGGCCAAGGTGGTCGCCGCCCAGGATCAGATGCTGGTGAGGAAAATGTTGTTGATCGGCTAACTGCAAAACGAAGCGGCGGAAGTCGGCGGGCATCATACCGGTGTAGCCACCGTACTGATCAACCTGATTTGAGGTGGCTTCGATCAGCAGAGCCGAGTGGGTTGCTTTGGCGTGCCGCATGGCGGCTTCCAGCACCAGCGGATGAGCAGAACAAACCGCAAAGATACCACAACGTTTGTCCTGTTTATGGTTGGCCACAAACTCGATTAAATGTTTCACTTTCTTCTCCATATCGGTTTTTTGGTGTGATATCTTTCGATTTGCGTCTGTTTATACTGCGTTAACGTCAGATTAAAATAAAGAAAAGGATATTTAAGTTGCGATCCGTTTCACAAAAGGCATGAAACGAAAGGTTGGTAACAGGTGAAACCGCTAATGGCTCTTCAGGGCAAGGCTTGCTTTCCAGCAAAAGAAAGGACTTAATAGGCCAAGCGAAATGAAACAAAGGATTTTATGAAAGGATCTTCTATGCATAACAGCGATTCCGTTACCGAAAAGCGCATCATTGGGACTAGCGAAAGACGCGAGCAAATCATCCAGCGTTTACGCCAGCAGGGCAGCGTACAGGTCAATGACTTATCGGCTTTTTTCAGCGTTTCTACCGTGACTATCCGTAACGATCTGGCTTTTCTGGAAAAGCAGGGGATTGCGGTACGCGCTTATGGCGGCGCGCTGATATGCGATCCGTCCACTCCCCCGGTGGAGCCTTCGCTGGAAGATAAAAGCTCCTTGAATACTTCCCTGAAACGGAGCATTGCGCGTGCGGCGGTAGAGCTGATCAAGCCCGGTCACCGGGTTATTCTCGACTCAGGCACCACCACGTATGAGATCGCACGCCTGATGCGCCAGCATAAAGAGGTGATTGCCATGACGAATGGCATGAACGTCGCCAATGCGCTGCTGGAAGCCGAAGGCGTGGAACTGCTGATGACCGGTGGGCACCTGCGCCGCCAATCCCTGTCATTTTATGGCGATCAGGCCGATCAGTCGTTGCAGAACTACCATTTCGATATGCTGTTTCTGGGGGTTGATGCTATCGATCTGGAACGCGGCGTCAGCACCCATAATGAAGATGAGGCGCGCCTCAACCGCCGGATGTGTGAGGTGGCTGAACGGATCATTGTGGTCACTGATTCCAGCAAGTTTGATCGTTCCAGCCTGCATAAGATCATTGATATACAGCGTATACACATGGTGATCACGGATAGTGATATTTCAGCCGCAAGCCTCGAGGGGTTGCGTAAGAGTGGTATTCAGGTGGTACTGGTCGGTAAATAACGGCGATGATAAGCAGGCCGCCCAGGCAGGCGGCCAGGCGGGGGATTACTCGGGAACCACCCAGTTCACCAGATGGTGGCCGATGCCAGAGGGCACCAGCACTTTGTGCAGCCATGGCAGCACGTTATTCATCTGCTGCTCCAGCTTCCACGGTGGGTTAATCACGATCATGCCAGAGGCGGTCATGCCGCGCTGATCGCTGTCGGGCTTGACCGCCAGTTCGATCTGCAGGATACGACGAATGCCGCTGGCTTCCAGCTCTTTCAGCATGCGTTTGATCTGCTGGCGCAGCACCACTGGGTACCACAGCGCATAGGTGCCGGTGGCGAAACGCTTGTAACCTTCCTGAATGCCTTTGACCACGTCCTGATAGTCGGTTTTCATCTCATAAGGAGGATCCATCAGGATCAGGCCACGGCGCGAAGGGGGCGGCAACTGGGATTTGAGCTGCTGGTAACCGTCGGCACGCTGCACTTTGGCACGTTCATCTTTCTGGAACTCACTGCGCAGCAGCGGGTAATCGCTCGGGTGCAGCTCGGTGAGGTGGATTTTATCCTGCGGGCGCAGCAATTGGCGGGCAATCAGTGGCGAGCCTGGGTAGTAACGCAGGGTGCCCGAACGGTTGAAGTTATGTACCACGCTCATGTAAGCCGCCAGTTCTTCCGGCAGATCGTCACGCTGCCACAGCAGGCCGATGCCCTCCAGGTATTCCCCGGTGCGCTCAGCGTGTTCACCGCTCAATTGATAACGCCCGGCACCGGAGTGAGTATCCAGATACAGCAGCGGTTTCTCTTTTTCTTTCAGCGCTTCAATGATCAGGCTCTGAACGGTGTGCTTGAGCACGTCGGCGTGGTTGCCAGCGTGAAAACTGTGGCGGTAACTGAGCATATT
>NZ_JQEI01000046.1 GCF_000743355.1 Serratia sp. Ag1 | reverse complement strand
AGTCCCTGACTAAGTTGCAAGAACAGCTCACGGCGCAAACCAAAGATAGCGAGCAAAAAGCGCAGCAGCTGAAGCAGTTACAGCAAACGTTGCAGGATAACCAGCAGGCGAGTGCCAAGCTGCAGGAACAATTGGGGGCGCAGACCAAAGACAGCGAACAAAAGGCTCAGCAGGTGAAAGAACTGCAACAGGGCCAACAGGCCTTGGCTAAACTGCAAGAGCAACTGGCATCGCAAACCAAAGATAGCGAGCAAAAAGCGCTGCAGCTGAAGCAGTTACAGCAAACGTTGCAGGATAACCAGCAGGCGAGTGCCAAATTGCAGGAACAATTGGCGGCGCAGACCAAAGACAACGAGCAAAAAACTCAGCAGGTGAAAGAACTGCAACAGGGCCAACAGGCCTTGGCCAAACTGCAAGAGCAACTGGCATCGCAAACCAAAGATAGCGAGCAGAAAACTCAGCAGGTGAAACAACTACAGCAAACGTTGCAGGATAACCAGCAGGCGAGTGCCAAATTGCAGGAGCAGTTGGCATCGCAGACCAAAGACAACGAGCAAAAAACTCAGCAGGTGAAAGAACTGCAACAGGGCCAACAGGCCTTGGCCAAACTGCAAGAGCAACTGGCATCGCAAACCAAAGATAGCGAGCAGAAAACTCAGCAGGTGAAACAACTACAGCAATCGTTGCAGGAGAACCAGCAGGCTCTGACCAAATTGCAGGAGCAGTTTACAGCTCAGGCCAAAGATGGTGAGCAGAAAACCCAACAGGTTAAACAGCAACAGCAAACGCTAGAAGAAAGCCAGCAGGCGAACGCCAAGTTGCAGGAGCAACTGGCGGCACAAGCCAAAGACAGCGAGCAGAAAGTGCAACAGTTGGCACAATTGCAGCAAACCGTACAGGAAAGCCAGCAATCGAATGCCAAACTGCAAGAGCAACTGGCAGAGCAGGCTAAAGATCGCGAGCAGAAAGATCAGGATCTCAAGCAGTTACAACAAGCGTTGGCTGATGCTAAGAAATCGCAACCGGAAAGTGTGGCTGTCTTGACAGAGCCTAAAACCGATCAGGAAAAGCGTGATTATGCTATCGGGACTTCTCTGGGTAACGACATTGTAAGCCTGCTTGAGAGTAAAAAGTCGCAGGGTGTTGAAGTTAATCGGCAAGTGGCGTTAGCGGGGGTGACCGACACCATCAACGGCCAGATTAAAATGGACAAAGAGCAAATTGCTAAAGCCTTGTATGAGAGCGAGCTGGAATTAAATAGTCAGCATAAGCAGTTAAAAACAAAGAATGAACAAACGGGCAAGAAATATATTGATAAATTCAGGCAGCAGGCCAAGGTGGTTAAATCACCGCAAGGCTTCTACTACCGTATAGATTATAAGGGTGATGGTGCTATTAATGAGACGGATACGGTTGCCGTCGTGGTTAAAGAAAGTCTGACCGATGGTAAGGTGATTAAAGATATGGATCTGGCGGGTACATCGATTTCACAACCGCTGAGTGCTTATCCACCATTGTTCCGTGAAGCAATTACCAAGTTGAAAAACCATGGCAGCATGACGCTGGTAGTTCCACCTGAGTTGGCCTATGGCGACAAAGGGATGGCGCCAGACATTCCACCGGGTGCCACTATGGTCTATAGCGTGCGTATCCTGGATGTTATGCCTGCAAGCAGTACCGCTGAAGCTCACTAAGCCTAAGCCCTGAAAGTCGCAACAGAAACCCCGCATGGTGACATGAGGGGTTTTTCGTTTTGCTGCTAGCCATTTCTGCCAGAGAGTTAACGGAAAGGTGGCTCGTTGAAGGTACGCAGCTTACGGGAATGCAGATGTTCTCCCTCGGCACGTAATAGCTCGATCGCGCAGATTCCGATCTGCAGATGTTCGGAAATCGCACCTTCATAGAAGCGGTTTGCCTGACCTGGCAGTTTGATCTCACCATGCAGCGGTTTATCAGAAACACAAAGCAAAGTACCGTAAGGGACCCGGAAACGATAGCCCTGAGCGGCAATGGTGGCGCTCTCCATATCGACAGCCACGGCTCGGCTGAGGTTAAAACGTAGTGCAGAGGCGGAGTAGCGTAATTCCCAGTTGCGATCGTCCGTTGTGACAACCGTGCCAGTTCGCAGACGCTGTTTCACCGCTTCACCCGGCATGCCACTGACCGTTTTGGTCGCGTCATAAAGTGCTCGCTGCACTTCCGCGATGCTTGGGATAGGAATATCCGGTGGTAATACTGAGTCGAGTACGTGATCGTCGCGCAGATACGCATGGGCCAGAACATAGTCGCCGATTGATTGGCTTTCACGCAGGCCACCACAGTGGCCGATCATCAGCCAGGCATGTGGGCGCAATACAGCCAGATGGTCGCAGATGGTTTTGGCGTTAGAGGGGCCGACGCCGATATTCACCAAGGTGATTCCTTGGCCATCACGAGCAATCAGATGGTAAGCGGGCATTTGGTGGTTTTTCCAGGCGAGATCCGAAACTGCCTGTTCTGGGTTAGGGGTTTGTGCCGTGACATAATGCCCACCTGCACAGGAAAGAGCGACATAGGGGCTGTCTGGGTCGGCAATTTGGCGGCATGCCCACCGTACAAACTCATCCACATAGCGCGTGTAATTAGTAAACAGTACGAAAGGCTGGAAATGGTCTACAGGGGTACCGGTATAGTGCCTTAATCGTGCCAGAGAGAAGTCCGTACGCAGTGCGTCAAAATGTGACAGTGGGAAGTGATTGATAAAAGGGAACAGCCCATCTGCTGTCTCATCGCCGATTTGTGCTAATTCGGTGGTGGGAAAATGTTTGGTTATTCCGGCACTCATCGAGCGATCCAGCGTGAGATCGGAACCGTCAATCACATAAGGGAAAGGGATCTCCTGCCTGGATGAAACGACCTCAATCACGGCGGCATATTCGCTTTCTAGTAAAGCCAATTGCTCAGACAAATAATGGCGAAACAACTGTGGCCGGGTAATGGTGGTAGTGTAATTACCGGGCCGGGTAAATCTTCCGTAGGCGCGTGCCCTGGGGCTATTAGGCGTATCACCATCCCAACGGACACGCAATTCCGGGTAAGAAAACAGCCCCTCTGCGCGTGCTTGCTCGTCTGGGAGGGCCCCATGAGCGATGAAATCCTTGATGGCTCCTCGTAGCGCGCAAACCGAGGCATCATACATCGCCTCGAGTTTATCGAGTGCCTGTATGGCTGTCAGAACTGTTCCTGGGTTGTTATTCATAGCTTTTCCTTAGTTCTTGCGATATCTCAGCATAGCGTAGTGTAGGCTTTCAATGCATGCTACTACATCGTCTAAGGGGGCAGTGCCCGAAAAATAGGCAAATAAGCAGGCAGAGTGAGGAAAAACAAAAAAAAGAATACAGCATAAATATGTGTTGATTTTATAACCAGATGAAAATTGAAATCTTTAGAATATTAATGAGTGGTGTAAACAATTGCCGAATATAATTTATGATATATCGCAGAGAGGAAATTACCATTAATCTATATGGTGAATGTTTTAATTTTAAATATATAATAATTTTATATATTGGTGGGTTTTTGATAAAAATACGCCTGGTTTTTTGATGTAGATCACTTTAATAGACGGCAGTTAAACGTGACTTTTAAAATAATTCAACAGAGAAATAGGTAAAAATCAATTAATCAGCTTATTAGAGAATACACTGCACCGATTTTTGTTGGAATACTCCTACATAATAAGGTCTATTTTTATTAAATAAAACTTATCGGTTTTATATCTGAAGTAAAAATTAATATTGACATAATAATCTCCTTAAGATTATCTTATGTATTGCAACGGTTTAGATAAGCCGTGTCCTGCTGTAAAATAATTGATGTATTCCTATGTATTCATTCCTAAAATGAATGGATATCTACGTTTTATGTCACCATGCATCACAACATCTGTTTGACGCTTTTGTTTGGCAAGGATTGCCGTTGTGCTCCACACTCCAACAGGCAGTCCTTACTTAAATCGCTCAGTGAATAAGGACTGTTATGGCCTCCTCCAGCTACCAAAATGAGATACCGCGCGCGCGCGTTAACATCAAACTCGACCTCCATACCGGCGGGGCGCAGAAAAAAGTAGAATTGCCTCTCAAGCTAATGGTGATGGGTGATTATAGCAACGGACAGGAGCACAGAGCGCTGTCTGAGCGCGAAAAGATCTCCGTCAACAAGAATAATTTCGATAATGTGTTAGCGGAATTCAGCCCTTCAGTCAAACTGGTTGTAGAAAACACGTTAGCTGGTGATAAGAGTGAAGAGAACATCGCGCTGACGTTCAAAGAAATGAAAGATTTCGAGCCAGAGCAGGTAGCGCGTAGCATCCCCCAACTGCGTGCTCTCCTTTCCATGCGCAATCTGCTGCGCGACCTCAAATCCAACCTCCTGGATAACGTCACCTTCCGTAAAGAGCTGGAAGCCATTCTTAAAGACGAATCGTTAAGCGCTGATTTGCGCACTGAACTGGCCGCGCTGGCTCCTAAAGAAGCGTAACCCCTGAGAGCTGGATTAACACGAGAGTATGCTGATGTCTGTAAATACCGAAAATACCAAGGAAAGCCAGACCACTGTTCTGGAACGTCCACAAGAAGGCAGTGTTTATGCTTCCTTGTTTGAAAAAATTAATCTGACGCCGGTATCCGCGCTGGGCGATCTGGATGCCTATCAGGACAATACTGCTCTGTCTGAGACCACGGCTGATGAGCGTGTCACTGCAGCGGTTCAGGTTTTCCTGGAGCGTTTGAAGCAGTCTGGCCAGAAAGTTGAGCGTCTGGATAAGACCTTGTTGGATCACCACATTGCTGAACTGGATCAAATGATCAGCCGTCAGTTGGACGTGGTTATGCACCACCCGGAATTCCAGAAAGTGGAATCCGCCTGGCGTGGTCTTAAGCAACTGGTCGACGGTACGGATTTCCGTCAGAACGTGAAAATTGAAGTGCTGGATATTTCGAAGGAAGATCTGCGCCAGGATTTCGAAGATTCACCAGAAATCATTCAGAGCGGAATGTATCGCCACGCTTACATTCAGGAATATGACACCCCAGGTGGTGAGCCGATTGGTGCCGTGATCTCTAACTATGAGTTCGATGCAGGCCCACAGGACATTGCCCTGTTGCGTAACATTTCCAAAGTTTCTGCTTCTGCGCATATGCCGTTTATCGGTTCAGTTGGCCCGGCTTTCTTTGGCAAATCAAGCATGGAAGAAGTCGCTGCCATTAAAGATATCGGTAACTACTTCGATCGCGCTGAATACATCAAGTGGAAATCTTTCCGCGATACCGACGACGCCCGTTACATCGGTCTGACGATGCCACGCGTGCTGGGCCGTTTGCCATATGGCCCAGATACTGTGCCGGTACGCAGCTTTAACTATGTAGAAGAAGTGAAAGGTCCAGATCATGAAAAGTATCTGTGGACCAACGCTTCATTCGCTTTTGCAGCCAACATGGTGAAGAGCTTTATCAAAAACGGTTGGTGTGTGCAGATTCGTGGCCCACAGGCTGGTGGGGCGGTTACCGATCTGCCAATCCATCTGTACGATCTGGGCACTGGCAATCAGGTGAAGATCCCGTCGGAAGTGATGATCCCGGAAACGCGCGAATTTGAATTCGCCAATCTGGGCTTTATTCCATTGTCGTACTACAAAAACCGTGATTACGCCTGCTTCTTCTCGGCGAACTCTGCGCAGAAACCTGCGTTGTATGACACCGCAGATGCTACCGCTAACAGCCGTATCAACTCACGTCTGCCATACATCTTCCTGCTGTCGCGCATTGCTCACTACCTGAAACTGATTCAACGCGAAAACATCGGCACGACAAAAGATCGCCGTCTGCTGGAGTTGGAACTGAACAACTGGGTGCGCGGGTTGGTGACTGAAATGACCGATCCAGGTGACGATCTGCAAGCGTCTCACCCACTGCGTGATGCTAAAGTTGAAGTGGAAGACATTGAAGATAATCCAGGTTTCTTCCGCGTGAAACTGTACGCAGTACCGCACTTCCAGGTTGAAGGCATGGATGTCAATCTGTCACTGGTTTCCCAGATGCCAAAAGCGAAAGCCTAATTGGGCATGCGGGAGCAGCAGGTTATGAAAATCTTACGTCCGTTGTGGACGGAGGGGGCGTTTCTGTCCCCTCAACAATTTCAGCAACAGGCGCGTTGGGAAAGTTATGCTAATGACTGTCTTGCGCACCTGTCGCTGAATCATCCATGGGGAGTGCTGTGTGCAGAGTTTGATCAAGATGCGTTGCACCTTAATCGGCTGAAAGCACAGCACCTCCGGTTACGTCTCCCAGACGGGAGTCTGATTGACACTGATGTGACGGATAACCTGCCACCCGCAATCAATTTGGCACAGATTCTGGATGGGCCTCAGCGTAGTGTTGAGGTCTTGCTGGCATTATCGGATGTACAGCTTGAACTCTTTGCGGTGTTGCGTTCATGAAACCAATCAGCGATCTCTCTATTGACAGCCTGCTCTACGACACTTGGTTGATTGTGGCTGAGTTACGCCGTGGTGTGCCCGCTCAGCAAGGTACGGCATTGTATCAGCGTTGCTTGCAACTGGTTGTCGATACTCAGACTCGGTTAACCGAGTCGGGTTACAGCGCCGAAAGTATTGAGCATATCGCGTATGCACAATGTGCATTGCTGGATGAAACCGTTCTGGGGCGTGGTAGGCAGGATGAAGGTTACAACACCTGGATCCAGACACCGTTACAGACGCATTTTTTCAATACGCTGCAGGCAGGGGAACTGTTGTATGAGCGCATGCGTCAAGTGCTGCGTGAGCCTGCGGCTGATCCCGCCGTATTGACCTGTTTTTATCGGGTATTACGGCTCGGGTTTGAAGGTGTTTATCACGGCCAGTTGCAGCAACAACCGCGTGAACAACTTATGGCGACTTTGGGTGAGCAGGTGGCTGCCTACGATATTGCCTTGCAGCCGCCTTTGGCGTTAGCGGCCCGGCCACGGCACTCATCCCGTTTATTCCAGTCGGTTTTTTTCTGGTTTTTCATCGCATTGTTAGTGTTGGCAGGCAGTTGGTGGGTGTTGCATATGCAGTTACAGGAATTACTCGCGGCCTTATTACCAGGGGGCGCTGAGTGAGTGCAATGTTAAAGCGGTTGTTATGGCTCTGGGCTGGTGTTCTGGCCTTGATCTTATGTGTGGGCTACTTCCCTCTTACTCCACGTGGCCAATTTATCGGTGCTGTAATTATTATTGTTGTTACCCTGGCTGTATGGATACGGGGTGGGCGTTCACGCGTTGCTGCACAGGTTGAATCCGCTATCAATGCCGCCTGGCAGGCCCATCTACCTGCTGAACGTTATCGGCAGCCGGTAGTGCTGGTTTGTGGTGATGGTTTAGCACAGATGTTTAAGGGCGCAGCGGTGCGTGAAACACCGGAGGGTTGCTATTTGGTAGTTTCTGACCTTTCGATGCTGTCCGAAGCCTCTGCCGCATTGCTTAACCTGCGCCCAGATTGGGTAACACAACTCAGCACGTTGCTATTGGTTAACCCATCACAGCACAACGATATGGCGGTATTGGCAAACCGTGTCCAAACCTTTCGCCACCAGCTATCCCGCATGCGCCGCGTAACAGGCACTGATGTTCCTGCATTGCTATGCAGCTATCTACCGATGGCAATGACATCTGATGTGGCAACTGACAATCCTGAATGGTTTGAATTCAAAGCGGGCCAGCCTTCCGCGACGGTCTGGCATAATGCGCACTCGGCACAACCTTTGGCGCATTGGGTGGCACAAGGCGAGAGCGCAGAACAAACCCAGAGACTTTACCGGGCAATAGAAGTTGAAAGCTGGGTGCAGTGGATGGTGCAACAAATCCTGCCGCAATGTTTAACGCGTGAACAGTCGATCCCGGTTTGTTCACCGTTGGCGTTGGCGCTGACGTTTTCTCCGGCGGTGCCTGAGTTGTCATCTGCTCATCTCTGGCAGCAGTGGCTGACGGAGAAAACCACACTCAACCGTAAAGAAAGCAGCAGCAAGGTAAGTGAGGACGTCTCATTGCCTTTCCCCGATCCGCTGTTGCGTCTTTTACCGCAGCAGTCCGGTTTTACCCCACGCCGCCGTGCGGCAGTTTATGCCGCCGGGGTATTCACGCTTGCCGGGTTGGTTGCACTGAATGTTTCTGCGTGGCAGAACCGTACGCTGTCGCGCCAGATGACGGATGATCTGCAACGCTACCAGGCCATTCCCATGTCGGATACCCAAGCCAAAGCACAGGCCGTGAAGGTATTGAAAGCCGATGCCGCGCAACTGAATGAATATTACCGTGAGGGGGTTCCTCTTAATCTTGGCCTGGGTTTGTATCCTGGTGAGCGCTTGCGGCAACCGGTTTTGGCCGCGATTAAGGGGTATATACCGCCGGTTGAAGAAATAAAAGTTGATGAGCCAGCGCCACCGCAGGTTGCTCCTCAAACCGTGCTGCTTGATAGCCTGTCGCTCTTTGATACCGGCAAGTATCAGCTTAAAGCGGGCTCCACCAAAGTACTGGTGGAGGCGTTAATCAACATTAAAGCCAAGCCAGGCTGGTTGATTGTGGTGGCGGGGCATACCGATATCACCGGGGATGCCAAGGCGAATCAAATGTTGTCTCTCAAGCGTGCGGAGTCGGTACGCGATTGGATGTTGCAGACCAGTGATGTTTCACCGACCTGTTTTGCCGTTCAGGGGTATGGTGCCACTCGGCCCATTGCTTCTAACGACACTGACCAAGGGCGGGCAGCAAATCGAAGAGTAGAAATTAGTCTGGTTCCTCAGGCAAATGCCTGCCAGGGGCCGGGCAGTGTAACTCCGCCGGAACAAGTTGGCGGTTCTGATAATCAAGGAGAGTAAACATGGCAATTCCAGTCTATCTGTGGCTGAAGGACGACGGCGGTGCGGACATTAAAGGTTCTGTGGACGTGCAAAGTCGCGAAGGGAGCATCGAAGTGGTGGCACAGGATCATAGCCTGTACATCCCGACTGACAATAACACTGGCAAGCTGACCGGCACTCGTATCCACACGCCTTTCGTGTTTACTAAGGAAATCGATGCGTCCAGCCCTTATCTGTACAAAGCGGTGACCACCGGCCAAACGCTGAAAACGGCTGAGTTCAAATGGTACCGCATTGATGACGCTGGCCAGGAAGTTGAGTATTTCAACACCAAGCTGGACAACGTGAAAGTCGTTAAAGTGGCACCGAAGATGCACGACATCAAAGATCCAGGCAAAGAGAAACACAATCACCTGGAACTGGTAGAACTGCGTTACGAAAAAATCACCTGGACTTACAAAGATGGCAACATCATTCATTCTGATGCCTGGAATGAACGCGCTACCGCGTAAATCTTGGGGCAGACGGTTTTACCGTCTGCTTTTTGTTGTTTTTTCCTAGGGTCTGCTGCAGGCATTAGGCAAAGACAACGTACTTTTATCAGATAATCTTATGGGTCTCGGTTAACGGATATGGGCCATAGCGTGCCTGGGCGTGACGAGAGAACAGGGAAAGGAACTATGGAAAATCAGTCAGCTATATTATTACGCCGGTTAAATTCTTACTGTGCGCAGGCCTTGGAGGCCGCCGCAACATTGTGCCAGACCCGGGCCCACGCAGAAATTACCATTGAACACTGGTTGCTCAAATTGTTGGAGTTGGGGGAAGGGGATATCACCGTCTTGGCCCGGCGCTATGAGTGGGATATGGATGGCGTCTGGCAATCGCTGTTGGCGAATCTGGACACATTGCCACGTTCGGTTCGTAGCCGCCCACATCTCTCAGTTGCCTTGCTGAACCTGATTAAGCAGTCTTGGTTGACGGCATCACTGGATGAAGATGCGCAACAAATCCGCAGCGTTCATCTGCTGGGTGCGCTGATGGCAAAGCCATCGCAGCTCGCGAGCGATGGCCTGTGGCCGCTATTGAGTTTGAGCCCAACTCAATTACAGCGCTTGCGCCCATTATTGGATGCGCAATCCGATGAGCGCCCGGAGTTACAGCAGCAGGCGGAACTGGGGCGCTATCCTTCTACCTTGCCTCAACAAGAATCTGAGTCTGCAACGGATCCGTCGGTTCCATCGCCAGTGCCGAATGAGGCATTGCTGGCGGTGCTGGACAAGTTTACGCAGGATGTTACGGCTAAAGCCAAGGCCAATGAGATTGATCCGGTATTCGGGCGTGACAACGAAATCCGCCAGATGGTGGATATCCTCTCCCGTCGGCGTAAAAATAACCCGATTCTGGTGGGTGAACCTGGGGTGGGTAAAACGGCTCTGGTTGAAGGGCTGGCCTTGCGCATTGCCGAAGGTAACGTGCCAGACAGCCTGAAAACGGTCAGCGTGCGCACGTTGGATCTGGGGTTGTTGCAGGCGGGGGCCGGTGTCAAAGGGGAGTTTGAGCAGCGTCTGAAAAACGTCATTGCAGCAGTACAGCAGTCGCCGAACCCGATCCTGCTGTTTATCGACGAAGCTCATACCATCATTGGTGCAGGTAATCAGGCTGGGGGCGCGGATGCTGCCAACCTGCTCAAGCCTGCACTGGCCCGTGGTGAACTACGCACGATCGCAGCGACCACCTGGTCGGAGTACAAACAATATTTTGAGCGTGATGCCGCCTTGGAACGCCGCTTCCAGATGGTGAAAGTGGATGAGCCGGATGACGAAAAAGCCTGCCTGATGCTGCGTGGCCTGAAAGATCGCTATGCCAAACACCATGGTGTACATATCACCGATGAAGCCGTAAAAGCGGCGGTGACTTTGTCGCGCCGCTATCTGACAGGCCGTCAGTTGCCGGATAAAGCGGTTGACCTGCTGGATACTGCCAGCGCCCGGGTACGCATGAGCCTCGATACTAAACCCCAGCCGTTGATGCAGGTCAGTTCTGAACTGCTCGCACTGGACATGGAACAGCAGGCGATTGAACAGGATCTGGTGCTGAGTTCAGATGCCGATCCGGCACGTTTGGCGGATATTACCGACTGGCGTGATGTGCTGCAAAAACAACAGATCGAGCTGGAGAAGCAGTATAAGCAGGAAAAAACCTTAACTCAGCAGCTACTGGAATTGCGCAAAGATCTCAGCCGCTCCGTTGAGCGCGCGCAACTGCAGCAGCAGTTAAATGAGCTGCAAAATAACATTCGCTTACTGTCACTGGATGTTGATGCCCGTACCGTGGCGACGGTGATTGCTGATTGGACAGGGGTGCCATTGGGCAGCCTGCTGAAAGACGAACAAACCAATCTGCTGCAACTGGAGCAGAATCTCGGTCAGCGCGTTGTTGGTCAGGATGCCGCTCTATTGGCGCTGGCACAACGTCTCCGGGCCTCTAAAACCGGGCTGACGCCAGAAAATGGCCCGCTGGGTGTGTTCCTGCTGGTTGGCCCAAGCGGGGTCGGTAAAACCGAGACAGCATTGGCGTTGGCGGATAGCCTGTTCGGCGGTGAAAAGGCACTCATCACCATCAATATGTCGGAATACCAGGAAGCTCACACCGTTTCCCAACTGAAAGGCTCACCGCCGGGTTATGTGGGTTACGGCCAGGGTGGCGTGCTCACCGAAGCGGTACGCAAACGCCCATACAGCGTGGTGCTGCTGGATGAAGTAGAGAAGGCCCATCGCGATGTGCTGAACATGTTCTATCAGGTGTTTGACCGTGGCTTTATGCGCGATGGCGAAGGCCGTGAGATTGATTTCCGCAACACCGTAATCTTGATGACTGCCAATATGGGCAGCGATCACATCATGCAACTGCTGGATGAACAGCCTGAAGCACCGGATGCCTCCCTGCAAGAACTGTTGCGCCCGATCCTGCGCGAGCATTTCCAACCTGCGTTACTGGCCCGTTTCCAGACGGTGATTTATCGCCCGCTGGCCGCTCCGGCATTGCGCAATATCGTCGAAATGAAACTCGAACAGGTCGCTCAGCGTCTGCAGCGCCATTATGGGTTGAACTGCACTATCGAAGAGAGCCTGTACGATACGCTGGTAGCGGCCTGCCTGCTGCCAGACAGCGGTGCGCGTAACATTGACAGCTTGCTGAATCAGCAAATTCTGCCGGTATTGAGCCAGCAACTGTTACAACAGTTGGCCCAGCATCAGAAACCGCAACATCTGTTGTTGGGGTACAACGATGAAGAGGGGATTACGTTGGCGTTCGACGACCCGGACCGGGCGATGACGGCGTAATGATCGACAGAAGTGGCCCTTTTTGACGTTATTGGCGCTATAGAAGAAATTACGAGGTTTTACTTTGTCGACCAAGATACTTGATGCCAATGAGAGAACACCGGCAGTTCCGCTAAATGCTGAACTGATGGCGGAGGTGGAATGATGCTGGCACAACTTATCGCCGCGTGTTTTAAAGATCGTGACGCGTTAGACGAAGCTCGGCGGGCTGCAGCACTGTGGCAACGCTGGCTGGAGCCTATTGCAGCAAATGCGCCGGTTGGTGACGATCCAGGTTATGACGACGATTTTCAGCGCATACGTGAAGAGATGAACAAGCTCTCAGGCGCAGATACCGATCTGATTTGCCAATTGGCGGAAAAGCTGCTGACCACCAGTTGCAAAGATGTGCGGGTGGTCACTTATTACCTGTGGGCACGTTTGCACCGCGACGGTGAAGCTGGGCTGGCGGATGGGTTAACGCTGCTGGCCGGGCTGGTTGAACAATATGGCGAGGCACTGTTGCCACTGCGCGCCAATAGCCGAAAAGTGGCGCTGGAATGGCTGGCCGGTGGCAAGGTGCAGGATAGCCTGATGCGTTACCCTGAGATCGAAAAAGCCGACTTCGAACGTGCGGTGGCGGCGCTGGCGCTGCTCGATCATGCCTTTAGCAGCTGGCCAGAACAGGATCGGCCTTCCTTCGCTGGGTTGTATAACGCGTTGGATAACCGGTTGGCTCAATCAGGTGGTATGGATGCCCTGGTGCCGCAAAATAGCGGGGCGCCAGAAAATGCGCCAGCGCAGGTTCGCCAACAGGATCTCCCCAGCTTGCGGCAGGTGCAATCCGGGCGCGATCTCCTGGATCAGGCAAAAGAGCTGGCCCGCTACCTGCGTGAACAACCGCAAGGGTGGCTTTCGGCCTCAAGGCTGATGAAGAGTGTCCGCTGGGACACCGTGCATCAACTCCCCCCTCAAGACAGCGCGGGTCTGACTCGGCTGGTCGCACCGCGCACCGAATACCGTGCTCAGTTAAAACGCCTCTACCTGCAGCAAAGTTGGGGCGAATTGCTGGAGCGCACGGAAAGCATGTTTGGCGAAGGCGTAAACCACTTCTGGCTTGATCTGCAGTGGTATACCTATCAAGGGCTGAGCAAACACGGCCACCCTTACGATCTGTGGGCAGATATTATCAAACACGATCTGGCGATGTTGCTGGAGCGTTTACCGGGTCTGGAAAAGCTGGCCTATGCCGATGGCACACCTTTTGCCGATGAGGTCACGGTAGCCTGGATTGAGCAACAGGTGCAAGGGAGCAGCGCTTCGAGCTGGCTGCCAGAAAACGCCGCAACGGTTGCGGGTGAGGATAGCGACATTCTGGCGTTGGAGCCGGAGGCGCTTGCCCAGGCAGACAGCGACGGCATTGAGGCTGCCTTAGGTTGGCTGGCTGCTCGCCCGGGGATCCACACGCATCGTCAACGCTGGCTGCTGCGGCTGCTGATGGCGCGCGTTGCCGAGCAGTATGGCAAAAATGAGATGGCGCTGCATTTGCTGAGTGAGCTGGATGGCCCGGTGGAGCTGTTTACGCTCAGCCAGTGGGAACCTGCCTTGATGTTTGAAGTGAAGGCCCGGCGCTTGAAGCTGTTGCGGATGAAAGCTCAGCGTGGCGATGCAGATAAAGCCGAACTGGCACGCCAGATGGAACAGTTACTCAGTGGGCTGGTTGCCATCGATCCGGCACGTGCTGCCGTACTCTGCGGCTAGTGAAATATGCAGTAAGGTCAGTTCGGCAGAAACAACGGTAGGCAGTGATACCGGATTAAAGGGATTAGGGTTGGTACGTTATGACAGGGAGTTTTTGCCAGAGAGGCGGGTATTGGTTCGACATCTAAAAAAACTACAGTGTAGGGAATAAGGTAACTGAATGAGCGCATTATCATCAGGAAACAGCATAAAAACCGGTGGTGACCCACGTACTTTGGCGGAATTCGCAACGCTGAAAGAGGAAATCGCCAAGCTGAGCCACCCAGCGCGTCCGGATGTACATTGGGGCAAGGTTGAACAGCTCTGTATGACATTGTTCCGGCAAAATGGCGTCGAGCTGCAAACGGTCGCGTGGTTTACGTTGGCGCGCACACAACGTTCAGGGCTGTCTGGCATCCTTGAAGGGATGCAACTGATTGATGGTTTGCTCACGCATCAGTGGCCGGTTTTTTGGCCGCAGCAAACGCATGCCAGGGTAGAAATTCTTGCCTGGCTGGTCGCTCGCTTGCAGCAGGTGTTGCGTACGCAGGAATTCCAGTATGGCGATCTGGCGCAGATTTACCGTATTGAAAAAGTGCTGGAACATGTGTGCTATGTGTTGCAGCGCCTGGATCTGAAACATCTCAGCAAGTTAGATAATTTGCGCAGCCAGATGCATCACGCCGCATTGCGGCTGGAAAGCCTGGAGTCTGCCGCCACAGCTGCGCCACAGGCCACTGAAATTCGGATTGAGCCCGAGGGTGCGTTCCAGCAGGAAAGTGCTGCGTCACCACCGCTGGTTTATATCATCAAGGAATCAGTACCGGTACCACCGCCGCCGCCGCCGCCGCCAGTACCTGAACCCGAGCCTGAACCGGCACCGGTTCCAGAACCCGCTCGCTGGAAGATGTGGCACGGTTTTTTGGCAGGGGTACTCATCAGTTTGCTGGTCGGAGCAGGTTCTTGGTGGGGAATTACTTCTCTGCGGCTGTCAGGCACCGAGCAGGTATTGCAAAATATGGTCAGGCCATTGCCTGTGTTGCTGGAGCCAGGGCAGTTGGCCAAACTCCAGCAAGCGGATCACCGTGCCGAGCTGGCCAGGCTTGAAGATGCCATGGCTCAAGCCAGTGGTGAACAACTGCTGCGCTTGGACACACTCTCTCCTTTATGGGCACTGAACTACGGCAGCGTATTGGTGCAACAGCTGCATGCCCTCTGGCCAGCAAGCCCGCAGGTAAAACAGTTGGGGGAGCAATGGCATCAGCAGCGTGAAGCACAAGCGTTGCCAAAAGCCGCGATGGAGGATTGGCATCAGGCGCAAACTCGCCTGCAGCAGCTTGCGGATAAGCTGAATTCGCTGGATGAACAGCGTGGCCGTTATATAACGGTTTCAGAACTGAAATCGGTAGTTTTTGCTGTACAACAGCCGATGAACCGCACGCCGCCTTTAGAGGAGTTGTTGCGTCAACTTGAAGAACAACAGCGTAATGGCAAGGTTTCACCAGGGTTGCAAACTCAGATCGAAAGCAGGTTGACCCAGTTGTTGAACCGTTACGCTTTGTTGACGGCTCCCACCAAATAAACGCCTCAGCCCCCTTAATACGATAAGGGGGCAACTTTATATGCCCCGTTTCTCCCCATTTATACGTCGCGTCTTGTGGTGCTCAATGTCCGGTAATCAACGCTATAGTGATAAGAGAATTTTGAGCGCACTCTGAATGGGGAAACACTCATGCATCCTTTACTACATTGGCGCATTCCAGCGGCGATAGTTATCCTGCTATTTTCGGTGTTCCCGGTGGTGACCCAGGCCGTTGCAAAGGTGATGCATATGCCTTTTCAGTTAGATGATACGTCTTTGCCAGTGACCAAAGTCAACATCAATGGGCAACTCCTGACATTCTCTATTGATACGGGTTCATCCATTGCCTTGCATCTATCGAAAGACGTGATGGCGCAACTTCCTGGGTTGATCACCGATCCTGAAAAAGAGCGCACCACAGACCTGACAGGTAAAGTTTTTCTCAATGACAGGTTCCATATTCCACAGCTCTCGATCAATGGCATGACGTTTAATAACGTTAAAGGGGTTTCATTAACGCCTTGGGGGATGATTTTGATACCCGGGGGGCATATTCCAACCTCGATGGTGATTGGTTTGGATTTATTCAAAGGCAAGGCGGTGCTGATTGATTACCAAGGCCAGCGTTTGTCGGTTGCGGATGATCTTCAAGCGTTAAGCATCAACGTAGATGATGGTTGGATGGCCTTGCCGCTGCGGCTCACGCCAGAAGGAATTGTGGTTAATGTGTCATTGCGCCTTCAGCGCTACGACATGGTTTTGGATACTGGCGCATCGGTGTCAGTTTTTTGGAAAGGCAGGCTTAAATCCTCTTTTACTGGTCTACCTTGCCAAACCGTGATGCCAGAAATGGACAATAAAGGATGCATAGCCACAGAGTTTCAGCTTGATGGTGTGGGGAGAAAAGAAATTAAGCTGAATTCAGTCCTGTTAGAGGGCAACTTTGAGCATATAGAGACGGATGGTTTAGTGGGTAATAATTTCTTCAAAGACTTTACCGTTATTATTGATTTCCCAGGGCAGAGATTGCTGATTAAAGATAATCGATCAGCAAACTGAAGTAGGGGGATTAATCAGGGCCGGAATTTATCACTGCGCGTCTTTTAGCGTTTTCAGCTTTGAATAGCCATCGGCTGGTGGAAAGTGATTTCAGTTGCCGAGATAAGGCAGCCCTGGGGCTGCCTGAGCTTTGATTAATGCTGACCGGCGTATTTAGGTGAGCGTGGGCCATACAGGATGGCACCGTCTTCCCCGGCGGAAAGGAGACGCGTATTGGCAATAGCGCCAATGTCAAAACCTTTGTCGCTGATGGTATCGACGACTTGGGTTATCGCCGCAGTAATCAGCATCCCCACCAGGCCGCCACCCGAATTGCTGTTGTTCTCGTTGCTGGAAGCGCTAGCACTGCCAGCCCACAACTGCTGACCGGTGCGCAGATCGACCAGTTTGGCATTCACGGTGACGCGGGTTTCACTGCCGATCACGATATAGCTGGTGCCGTATTGGGCGATATCCAGATACAGCACAGCGTCAGCACCGAAGATCTTATGCAGTTTCTGCGTGCTGACCGCGCGGATATCGTTGGCATTGGTCAAACCATTCTGCTGGAAAGTTTCTTCCACCACCGCCACTGGCAGCACGTAGTAACCTGCTTCTGCCAGCGGTAAGGTCGCGGTAGACAGCACGCTGTGGCTGGCTTTGACGTCAGGTGACTGGCTGGTCGGCGGCAAAACCAGGATCGACTTTGGCTTACTGGCGTGGAAAGCGGTGTAGTCGTAAGCGGGTTTCTTGGCGCACCCTGTCAGCAAAAGTACTGCAATCGCAGCCAAAAGGCCTAATGCACGTTTCATTTGAAGCTCCCTTTATCTTTGCTCATCAGGAAATCCATGAACGGTGCGGATTCTGGAAACAGCGACTTTTCGGTGCTGAACTCAGACATCGCCAGGTCGGTTCTGCCCGTTTTAACGTACAGCATACCGAGATGGGCATGTAAACCAGGCGGTACGGTTTGGCCTTTTGCTTTGGATTTTTCGATGCTCTCTGTTAACGCAGCGATCTGCTGCTCCGGGCTGGAAGAACCTTGCTGATAATATTGGTATACCGTGGTTTGGTAACCGTCCCAGTTATAAAGAGGCTTTTGAGGCGTAGCACAGCCACCAAGCAGAGTTGCTGCTAACAGCACTCCGCCAAATTTTTTAGTCATTGCCATGATTGTTTTTATAATCCGTTAGTTGGTTGGGCGCCATGCACCACTTTCGATCCCTGCAACCAGATTGTTGACCGCTTCGCGTACGGCCAAGTCCAGCACTTTACCGTTTAAGGTTGAGTCGTAGCTCGCCGTGCCGCCAAAACCGATCACTTCGCGGTTCGACAGAGTGTATTCCCCTGCGCCCTGGCTGGAGTAAACGACTTCAGAGGTTTGCACGTTAACCACGTTCAGATTGACTTTGGCGTAAGCAACCTGTGATTTACCACGGCCCAGAATACCCCATAGCTGCTGATCGCCCACTTCTTTGCGGCCGAACTCGGTGACATCACCGGTGATGACATAGCTTGCACCTTTCAGGGTTTGCTGCTGGCCCTTGATACCCGCTTCGGCTTTCAACTCTTCCATATTGGCGCGATCCAGCACGTTGAAGCGGCCAGTTTGCTGCAGATGAGTAATCAGGATGGTTTTTGACTGGTTACCCAAGCGGTCAACGCCATCAGAGAAAACACCGTTCATATAGCTGGAGCGGTTATCAAATTTGCCGACAGCAATAGGGCTGCGCACGCCTTGATAACTGGTGTTATAGGTAGCGACTTTGGGTACTTCGAGCGAACGGGAAGACTCGGTAGCACAACCCGCCAACAGGGTAGTGAGGGCAACAGAACAAACAATGAGTGATTTTTTCATCGAAATGAAATCTCTCCATGATGACAAACTCGGGAAATAACCTTCATGTATAATTACAGGATGGATATTTAGCTTATGTATATTTAAGTGAAGTATCAGTATGGCTCTTGCGAGCATGATAGTTTCACGGCACACATCCTACCAGAAAGCGCTTTATTAAAGGATAAGCGCATTTACTTTATACCCGATATACCCCAAATAATTTGAGTTGTTTGCAAAAATCCCCGGCTACTCGATTTACTGAGGTTCCGGGGATTTCTATTTATATTTATCTGCTGTGATTAACCAATGGTCATCAAGCTGGCATTGCCGCCTGCAGCAGCGGTGTTGACGCTTAATGAACGTTCGATTAACAGCCGCTCCAGCAGAATATTGGTTTCACCGTGAGCAAACCCCTGCACCGAGACAATCGCTCCGCTCCGCTGGGCAATGTGCTCGCATAACGTGCGTAGCTGATCGGCATCCCCGTGGTAGATCGCTGCGTCAAACACCACCTTATCCTGTTGCCAGTCTTTGCTGAAGCTGATGCGTGCCTGCACGGCGCTAGGCAAGCGGCGGAACAGTGTGCGTTGCAATTCAGCCTCCGGCCAGAGCACCTGGCTACCCACAGCCAGAACGGCAGCTAACTGGATCAGGGCATCGGTTTCGTTATCGGCCAGGCACAGCACGCGTTCACGTGGCAGGAGGGCGTAAGTATTACGTTCCCCGGTCGGGCCCGGCAGTGGCCGCACGGTGCCACCTTGGCCAAGTTCAGCGTATTGCTGCGCCAATGCTGCCAGTTCATGATGTTTCTCGGTTACCGCCCACTGTTCCAGCGCCTGATGGGCTGTCAGCAGTACAGAGCGCGCCCCGGCTTCCTGCGGGAATTCACTATCCTGACGGTTCAGGGTGCATTGCACCGCATCGATTGGGCGGCTCGCAAGCAGGCGATATAAATAGAGAGGGCCACCGGCTTTCGGGCCGGTGCCAGATAAACCCTCACCCCCAAATGGTTGCACGCCCACCACTGCGCCAACCATGTTGCGGTTAACGTACAGGTTGCCGACTTTGGCATTGCCGGTTACGCGGGCAATGGTTTCATCAATACGCGTATGAATACCCAACGTCAGGCCATAGCCAGCAGCGTTAATCTGCTCGATCAGCTTGTCCAGGTTAGCGCGCTGATAACGCACCACGTGCAGTACCGGTCCAAAGATCTCTTTCTGCAACTCATCAAAACTCTCCAGCTCGATCAGCGTTGGCTTGATGAAGGTACCGCGCGCCCACTCTTGCTCGTCCTGACTATCGTCTCTGGCAGCCTGATAAATCTTGCGGCCTTTGGCGCGCATGGCTTGGATATGGCGCTCAATGCCGGTTTTGGCTGCAACATCGATCACCGGGCCAATGTCGGTAGACAGGCGTTCCGGGTTGCCCATGCGGCATTCGGCCATGGCACCGCGCAGCATTTGCAGCGTATGTTCAGCCACATCTTCCTGAATACACAGGATGCGTAGGGCAGAACAGCGTTGGCCTGCGCTGTCAAAGGCGGAAGCTACAACGTCGGTAACTACTTGCTCAGTCAGTGCGGAAGAATCGACGATCATCGCATTCAGGCCACCGGTTTCGGCGATCAGCGGCGTTGGGCGGCCCTGTGGATCCAGGCGACCAGCAATACTGCGTTGCAGGATACCTGCAACCTCGGTGGAGCCGGTGAACATCACGCCACGCACGCGCGCGTCGTTAACCAATACCGAACCCACGGTTTCGCCTTGGCCAGGTAACAGTTGCAGTACTCCTTGAGGAATACCGGCTTCCAACAGGATCCGCACTGCCTGCGCGGCCACCAGTGGCGTTTGTTCGGCTGGTTTTGCCAGCACGCTGTTGCCTGCGGCGAGCGCGGCAGCAATCTGGCCGGTAAAGATCGCCAGCGGGAAGTTCCATGGGCTGATGCAGACCACTGGGCCGAGCGGGCGATGGCTGTCATTGGCGAAGTCATCACGCACCTGACCCGCGTAGTAGTACAGGAAATCGACCGCTTCACGCACTTCGGCAATCGCGTTGTTGAAGGTTTTACCGGCTTCACGCACCAGAATGCCCAGCAGGCTTTGTAGCTGGCTCTCCATCAGTTCAGCGGCACGTTCCAGAATAGCGGCCCGCTCAGCCGGTGGGGTAGCAAACCAGATTGGCCCGGCGGCTGCGGCGGCATCCAGCGCACGGCTGACTTCGCCTTCGGTGGCTTCACGCACATAACCGACGACATTACTCGGTTCAGCCGGGTTGAGCACGGGCAGTTCAACGCCCTGATCCAGAGTGGCATCGATAATCGGCTCAGCGCGCCATGGTTGTGCGGCACTGGTGAGGAGCGCGCTAGAGAGTGATGCCAGACGTTGTTCGTTAGCGAGATCCAACCCGTTGGAGTTAACCCGTTTTTTACCGTACAGCTCACGCGGCAACGGGATGCGCGGGTGCGGCAGGCCGATCTGGCCTTCGCTGGCTGCCAGTGCTTCGACGGCGCTGACTGGGTCAGCGACCAGTTCGTCCAGCGGCAAGGTGGTATCCGCGATTCGGTTAACGAACGAGGTATTGGCACCGTTTTCCAGCAGGCGACGCACCAGATACGCCAGCAGGGTTTCGTGAGTCCCGACCGGGGCATAAATACGGCAAGGGCGGTTCAGCTTACCATCGGCCACTTTGCCGACCACTTGCTCGTACAGCGGTTCCCCCATGCCGTGCAGGCACTGGAATTCATATTGCCCCGGATAATAATTGTTACCGGCCAAATGATAAATCGCGCTGAGGGTATGGGCATTATGGGTGGCAAACTGCGGATAAATCAGATTCGGTACGGCCAGCAGTTTCCGCGCGCAGGCCAGATAGGAAACGTCGGTATAAACCTTGCGGGTATAAACCGGGTAGCCTTCCAGGCCGTCCATCTGAGCACGTTTGATCTCGCTGTCCCAGTAAGCACCTTTCACCAGACGGATCATCAGGCGGCGACGGCTGCGGCTAGCCATATCGATCACCGCATCAATAGCGAACGGGCAGCGCTTCTGGTAAGCCTGGATCACGAAGCCAATCCCGTTCCAACCGGCCAACTGTGGTTCAAAACACAACTTTTCCAGCAGATCGAGCGAGATCTCCAGGCGGTCGGCCTCTTCGGCGTCAATGTTGATGCCGATATCATATTGGCGCGCCTGCAGCGTCAGCGACAGCAAACGTGGGTACAGTTCTTCCATCACGCGATCGTATTGCGCGCGGCTGTAGCGCGGGTGCAGGGCTGAAAGCTTGATCGAAATACCTGGGCCTTCATAGATGCCACGGCCATTAGAAGCTTTACCGATGGCGTGGATCGCCTGCTGATAAGAAACCAGATAGGCCTGCGCATCAGCTTCGGTCAGTGCCGCTTCGCCCAGCATGTCGTAAGAATAACGGAAACCTTTATCTTCCAGTTTACCGGCATTGGCCAGCGCTTCAGCGATGGTTTCACCGGTAACAAACTGCTCCCCCATCAGGCGCATCGCCATATCCACGCCTTTGCGGATCAGCGGTTCGCCGCTTTTGCCGATAATCCGGTTCAGCGAGCTCGACAGGCTGGTTTCGTTGTGGGTAGACACCAGTTTGCCGGTGAACAGCAGGCCCCAGGTTGTGGCGTTGACGAACAGCGAAGGGCTGCGGCCAAGGTGCGAATGCCAGTTGCCGTTGCTGATTTTGTCGCGGATCAGGGCGTCGCGCGTAGGTTTGTCTGGGATGCGCAGCAAAGCTTCTGCCAGACACATCAGGGCCACGCCTTCCTGTGAAGACAGCGAAAATTCCTGCAACAACCCTTGCACCATACCGGCACGGCCACTGGCACTCTTTTGATTACGCATCTTTTCGGCAATGCCATGGGCCATGTTATGCGTCGCCTTAGCCAGATCGGCAGGTAAGCGCGCCTGTTCGAGCAGCATTGGCACTGCTTCGGTTTCCGGGCGGCGATAGGCAGCGGTAATAGCGGCACGGAGCACGGACTGCGGCAGGATCTGTTCGGCAAATTCAAGGAAGGGTTGATGGGACTCTTCGTGGGTTTGCGGCATAATGTCGTCCGCTTCGGTTAGCCCCGCAGCGGCGAGTGCAGGGAGTTCAGGAATATCAGAACCGTTTTCCAGGCGCTCAAGATAATTAAAAATGGCTTGCTTGATTAACCAGTGCGGCGTGCGGTCGATACGTTGTGCCGCGCTTTTAATCCGGTCGCGTGTGGCTTCATCAAGCTTTACGCCCATCGTGGTAGTGCCCATGCCAATCCAGCTCCTGTGTGTAGAACCTATCCCATCAGGCATATAACGCTGTGCAGATAAACCTGCTGGGATAGGTTCGTGGATAGGTTGTGTGATTAATGCGGGTAATATCCTGCATGTTGCAACTTTGTGCAACCTTGTTAAATCGAGCCAGTGAGCGAAGTGTGATTCCAATCGGTTTTTTAACATGCAACGCCGACATGTTTTTTGCAGGCAGCACTGGTTTTCGGCCATGAGTTGTAACATTACCTTGTGTTTTATAGGGGCAAAGGAGAGGTGCAACTCATTTTGCGATTGATGAGTGCAACCCATAGGGTGGCTAAATGTGATGCAGGGTAAACTTTGTGTAACTTTATTGTTAAATGCCTTGTTGGCTGTTGAGTTCGTCATCTAGGATAGCCAGCGTTTCTACAATACCGGGCAGAAACCCTGTTTATCCGCCGCACATCCTAAGGTGCTCTGTTCTGGCACTGCGGCGGATGAAAAACCTCGCAAACAGCGTGAATAAAAATACCCGATAGATTTCAAGCGGCGGCTAACAACGCGACTGCCTGAAAGACCAAGGGAACAATGAAAGTGGAGAGTTGAATGACAATGAGCACACCAATGCTGGTGACCTTCCTGGTGTACATTTTTGGGATGGTGCTAATCGGCTTAATCGCCTACCGGGCGACCAACAACTTTGATGATTATATTCTGGGTGGCCGCAGCCTGGGGAGCGTGGTTACCGCGCTTTCCGCCGGGGCTTCCGACATGAGTGGCTGGTTATTGATGGGTTTGCCTGGGGCAATCTTCCTGTCCGGCATTTCTGAAAGCTGGATCGCCATCGGCCTGACGATTGGCGCTTACCTGAACTGGAAGCTGGTGGCTGGCCGGTTGCGCGTGCATACCGAAGCCAACAATAATGCCCTGACGTTGCCAGACTATTTCACCAGCCGTTTTGAAGACAACAGCAAGCTGTTGCGGGTGATTTCCGCCATCGTCATTCTGGTATTTTTCACCATCTATTGCGCCTCTGGCATCGTTGCCGGGGCGCGTCTGTTTGAAAGCACCTTCGGCATGAGCTACGCCACCGCGCTGTGGGCCGGTGCCGCCGCTACTATTCTTTATACCTTTATTGGCGGGTTCCTGGCGGTCAGTTGGACCGATACCGTGCAGGCCAGCCTGATGATCTTTGCGCTGATCCTGACGCCGGTCATTGTGATTTTCGCCGTTGGCGGGATCGACACGTCGATGCTGGTGATTGCGGCTCAAAACCCGGCCAACATCGATATGATGAAAGGGCTGAATTTTGTCGCCATCCTGTCACTGATGGGCTGGGGGTTGGGGTATTTTGGCCAGCCGCACATTCTGGCGCGTTTCATGGCGGCAGATTCCCACCGCACTATCCGCAGCGCACGCCGTATCAGTATGACCTGGATGATCCTGTGCCTGGCGGGCACCATTGCGGTTGGGTTCTTCGGGATCGCTTATTTTGCCAATAACCCGGAGCAAGCCGGGAATGTGTCACAAAACGGTGAGCGGGTGTTTATTGAGCTGGCTATGTTGCTGTTCAATCCTTGGATTGCGGGCATCCTGCTGTCGGCGATTCTGGCTGCCGTGATGAGCACCTTAAGCTGCCAACTGCTGGTGTGTTCCAGCGCGATCACAGAAGACTTGTACAAAGCCTTCTTGCGTAAAGGTGCCAGCCAGCGTGAGCTGGTGTGGGTGGGGCGAATCATGGTACTGGTGGTTGCGCTGGTGGCTATCGCGTTGGCAGCTAACCCGGAAAACCGCGTGCTGGGCTTGGTCAGCTACGCTTGGGCAGGTTTCGGTGCTGCATTTGGCCCAGTGGTGCTGATCTCGGTCATGTGGCCACGCATGACCCGCAACGGCGCACTGGCTGGTATGTTAGTCGGTGCGATCACCGTGATCGTCTGGAAGCAATATGCCTGGCTTGATCTGTATGAAATCATTCCTGGCTTCCTGTTTGGTAGCATCGCCATCGTGCTGGTCAGCCTGATGGGGCGTAAGCCTTCGGCAACCATGACCGAACGTTTTGAATTGGCTGAAGCCGAGTTTAAAACGGTGTAATGCTTTTTTAGCCTCCCCTTGAACATGGGGAGGCTATCAATATGGTTATTTCAAGTTGCTTGAATTTTAATCTGAAGGCCTAGGCAAACTGTCGATGATTAATATTAACTAATTGATTTTTAATGATAAAAAATAACCCATAAATGATGTGAACGGCATGATAGAGTGTTTTTAGCTGCTCTGAAAAAAATAAAAATAACTTTTTTTACATTTTAGTAACACGACGGATTTGAATGTCATTATACTGTAATCATCTGGCGGTAGTTTCACTCGGTGCACAGCTCGGTGCTGTAAATATCACTGCGGGGATCGCTAATGGTAAAGTCCTTGGTTGGGCTACAAAAGACAAATAACATCTCCTCCCTGATTGCTCGTTGTAACGAGGGCTCCCCCTCCGCCTCTCAATTTTTGACCGATTCTTGCCAGCTCTTGCGCAAAAATCTGACAGTAACACTCTCTTATTACCTGCAAACCGTGTTGTCCCGTGAAAACAAGGCTCATTACGATGTAGCCGCGTATTCACATTATTCATCGGCTTATATTGGCTCTAAAGGAAGCCAAAACCTAATACGTGTGTGAAACATAATCGCGCGGTACCCAGTGCCGCTGCGGTAGGTGAAACAAACTGTAAGGTGCCACTATGGGAAGACAGAAAGCAGTGATCAAAGCACGTCGTGAAGCTAAACGCGTTATTCGCCGTGACGCACGTAGCCATCGCCAACGTGAAGAAGAAAGCGTGACCTCGCTGGTGCAAATGGGGGGGGTTGAGTCGATCGGCATGGCTCGTGACAGCCGAGATACTTCTACCATTGAAGCGAGAACTGAAGCTCAAGGTCATTACTTATCAGCCATAGAGAATAAGCAGTTAATATTTGCCACTGGCGAAGCGGGTTGCGGTAAAACGTTTATCAGCGCGGCCAAAGCGGCAGAAGCTTTAATACATAAAGAGGTGGATCGGATTATTGTGACGCGTCCGGTTCTGCAGGCCGATGAAGATCTCGGCTTTTTGCCTGGGGATATCTCTGAGAAATTCGCCCCTTATTTCCGGCCAGTGTATGACGTTTTGCTGCGCCGTTTAGGATCTTCGTTTATGCAATACTGCCTGCGCCCGGAAATCGGCAAGGTGGAGATCGCGCCTTTCGCTTATATGCGCGGGCGTACTTTTGAAAATGCGGTGGTGATTCTGGACGAAGCCCAAAACGTGACCGCCAGCCAGATGAAGATGTTTCTGACCCGCTTGGGTGAAAACGTTACGGTGATCGTGAATGGTGATATCACCCAGTGCGATTTACCGCGCGGCGTGAAATCCGGCCTCAGCGACGCGTTGGAGCGCTTCGAAGAGGACGAGATGGTAGGCATCATCCGCTTTGATAAACAAGACTGTGTCCGCTCGGCACTGTGCCAGCACACGCTTAATGCATATGATTGATTTATTTTAACTTTTTGAAAGGCCACTGCGGTGGCCTTTCTTACGCCCCAAACTACGGGGCGTACCAGAAAAAACAAAGAGTTCTGCAGAAGGTGATCAGTATCTTCGTGTCGCATCTTTGTTCCGGTCACGTATTTGAAACCCGTATAATAGAATGGCGTATTGCCCGTAAAGTCGTTGACGTTGAGCTTTTGACTTTAAAAAGAGCCTCCGGCACCCCTCGGAGTCCTGTCAATAACTGTGGGGAGGTTGAGCGAGAACCGGATCACGTTATGCAGGATACGCCGCCTGAGTACGTCACGGCGGTGATGAAATTAATCGAGAGTGGGGAAGTTAGCTGGAATGACCCAGACGTCGCTATGGAGTTCGCCGATTTCTTAACGCTACTATGCCTAAACTCAGTAAGACAACTTTAGTAGCATTATAAATCATACTAGCGTATGTTTTTTCATGTTGTATAATGGAACCATGTGGCGCAGAGCAAAGAGAGCAGGAAATGGAACGTATAACAGTAGGAAAGACAAAGAAAAACATAGTTTCAAGAGTTAATCCGCCCATATTCCCGCTATCGATAAGAATGGGGATTTCTGATGACATATGTATTGTTGACTTTATGGACTCTCCAGAAAAAGATGTTGTGAATGTTTTCTATTCAATAGCGTTAACCAAAAATCACGCTGAAAGATTAATTTCAGGGTTGACGAAGTTTATAGAAATGGAAGATTAGCATGAAAGAAAAAGGCTTTACTGCACAAGAATGCTTCTATGTTAAAGATGAGCTTTTCTTTTTCACTAATAGTATTGATATTGATGTAAAGCACCCAAAGTCTATTGATAATGTGAATGGTTTTCTTGAGTGTATTGAAGGGGAACAACTTACCCAGGATGTTTCTTTTGTGTCGGTTAAGTCAACTATTCCTCGAGAAATAGCTTTTAAAGGCGAAAGAAAAGATATTGAATATCTTTTTTTGGAATGTTTTGATAGCGAACTGAAACAATGGATTGAGTTTCTTAACACCTTTTACAATGATAATGAGGTGGGGGGCGTGGAAGGTTATATTAGATATGTCATGAATGTTGTGAGTAGAGATGAGAAATATAGTTATGACGCTGTGCTCAGTAAAATATTAGATTCATACTTGTCTTATGAAAGAGAATGTGTGAAAGCTGAGCGGTCATATGTTGAAGCATCAGTGCAGTCCTTACTGCAAATTTTCAGATATATCCCTTTCATTTATGACAAGAATAATTTGGATTTTTATATTGATGGAGAAACTGGTTTTTTTGGCATTCTTAGACAATTAAAGCATAAAAACAAAGGCACTTTAAATATACTTGTTAAAGATAATAGTGAATTGATATATTCATATGTAAAACGAAAAAACGGCATAATGAAGTACTCTGGGAGGGGGTATACCGGAAAAGATTTAAGGAATTCTGATGGTATACTTGCGATATTAAATATCATGGATTGGTAATATGAGTGATTTATGCTTACCTAAATCTTTCAGTAAGGTTCGTGCACAAATAAATAATTACTTCCTTTGGCGTTATGTTAGAGAGGAGCATAGGGCCATTAACGGGGTTGCTTCACATTTGTGTTTTAATTTAACCGTGGATGATCATGGCTATCTTTCTTTTAGTCACTCAAATAAAGTCGATAAATTTGAAATGGTTAAGGAAGCTCATAGAAATATAAATCTTGGAGGGAGAACTAAACCGGCGGTTTATATGTCTTTTGATATGTCGGAGGTTTACAATTATGTGAATAATCCTAGAAAGCTAATTTCATTTGAGGATAAGGGATATCCTCATATCGGAATGTTTTACTTGGCTGGCTTGGTAGATCGGGAGGTTGACTTTATGGAGGTAAAGACAACTTTATTAGAGCTGTCATCATTTTATCTGAGGTTTGAGGGCGGAAGCGTAGAGGAAATAGCTAGTTGATATCTAATTGCTACTGTTGGGCTATTTTGGCTGAACGATTGAAGCTGTAGGTTTGTCCATAAAGTCATGATGTGATTATCTTGCTTTTTTTTCAATAGTGTCATAATCGTAATTTAGATTTGATATTCATCTTAAAAGCTAGTGTTACCTAAGCTACGCGACTTAGCGTGACTGCATTAAAAGTGCCCCAGGAAGCGGGCAGGCGTGGCGGGGATAGCATTGTTTTACGTCATTTAAAAATCGCTGTCAGCGGCTCGTTACGGCGATTTATCATCGCGTCTGAATTCTCACGCTATATCATTGATGTGGCGCGATAGCGACGCCCTCAGAACATGGCAGGGCGTTCGGCCTATGCTGTTCCTTTAATCATCCTGATAACCATAAGAAATGCATTCTCTAAGTCTTGCGATGGTGTCATAAAGTGATACTATAAACTCCATGAACAAACGACACCAAAAAACGCTGTCAGATGTGTTTGCCCGGCCTGTCAACGGTTCTATAAAGTGGTCTGATATTGAGGCGCTTTTTACCGCGTTAGGGGCGGAAATTCACGAGAGGGAAGGTTCTAGGATCGCTGTGCTGTTGAAGGGTGAGAAACGTATCTTTCATCGGCCCCATCCCAGACCTACTACTGACAAGGGGGCGGTTAACTCCATCAGGCTCTGGTTGGACAGTTTAGGAATTAAACCATGATGAATAACACATTGAAGATCGACGGTCATATTGCCGTGCTCAGCTTTGACCCAGAGATCGAAATGTTTCGGGGGGAGTTTATTGGGCTGAATGGTGGGGCAGACTTTTACGCCTACAGCGTGGAAGAACTCAAGAAAGAAGGGGCCACCTCTCTGGCGATCTTTTTGGACGAGTGCCGTAAAGACGGTATTGAACCGTATAAAACCTACAGCGGCAAAGTAACCACCCGCCTCTCGCCAGAACGCCATCAGGCGTTAGCTGTAGCGGCACAGGCAACCGGGCAATCCATCAATGAATTGCTTAATGAAGGTGTCGATCTGGTTATCGAAAAACACTCTTAATCCTGCGCAAAATAAAGCCGCCAGTGCTGGCGGCTACGGGGTTACTCGTCGTCATTCTCCAGGCTGTATTTTTTAAACCGGATCACCTCCAGGCCGAGCCAGTCATTAATCTCCTTGATACGCTCTTTCAGTGGCATTAATTGATTGCACACAAACACCTTGGCGGCCTTCTCAACGTCACCCGCTGACCTGGCGTTTTCCGGCTTGCTCCCCATCATCTGGCAGGGATTTAGGTACGCCTGCCAGTTGCTTTTTCTCTGACAGATACTGAATAAATAACAGCCCTAACGCGATCATCACCGGTATGAACACCAGGATATTTAGCCAGAACCAGCCGATGATATGCAGCATCTGACCAGACAACAGCGAGGCTAATGCGGTGGTGCCAAAGACAAAGGTATCGTTCAGGGATTGCGTTTTTAGCCGCTCCTGGTGGGTGTAACAGGAAGTGAGCATGACCGTGGCACTGACAAAGCCAAAATTCCAGCCCACACCCAGCAGGATCAGTCCGCTCCAGAACCAGATCACCTCGTTACCGACCATTGAGACCGCAGCGGCACAGGCCGTTAACAACAGCCCGGTGACACATATTTTACGCGGGCCGAAACGGGTCATCAGCCTGCCGGTGACAAATCCCGGCGCGTACATCGCCAGAATATGCCACTGAATACCCAGCGTTGCGGTAGACAGGCTGTGGCCGCTATGCAACATGGCCAGCGGGGTTGCGGTCATCATAAATGTCATCAATCCGTAAGAGACCAGGCCCGCCACCGCGATGGAAATAAAACGAAATGAGCTGGCTATTTCCCTCAGCGAACGGGGCGGTACCAGCACCGTTTCGTGTTGGGGCAATTGTTTGGAAAGATGGCGTTGCTGGGCCGCTAACTGTGCCGTCATCTGCCGCATTCGCCATAAAAACAGCAGGGCGATCAAGGCTAATAAAGACTGACTGAGGAAACTGGCCGACAGCGGCACAGGTAAAAGATGTTGTGTCCAAATCACCAACTGTGGGCCGATCACCGCTGCCAGCAGGCCACCGAGCATGATACGCGATATCGCCATGGGCTGTTCTGGCCGGGCGACATAGTCGGTTATGGCAAAACGGTAGCTTTGGACACAGGCCGCGTAGCAACCTGCCAGCAGGCAGCCTAAGCAGAACAGGCCGAAAGAGCCGCTAGTGACTCCCCAAGCGGCAATGGCCCCGCCGATTAATGCGCTGAGCGCACCAAGGGTATAAGCATTGACACGGCCAATGCGGGCAATCATAAATCCGATGGGTAAGACAGATAATGCCAGGCCAATGTTAAACAGACTGACTGGTAGGGTCGATAAGGTTTTGTTGCTGCTTAACGTTTCGCCCACCAAGCCACCCAGCGAGATGATAATCGGTGGTGAAGACGCACCAATCGCCTGCAGGGCAAACAGTAAATATATATAACGCTTGGTTTGCGCCCGATAGGCGTCTGTCCCTGTATTCACACTTGCCAGATCCACAGTTGGCATCCTTTGGTTGGCTATCACATTAAAAAAATCAGGCGGAGTATCGGCTCTGCCTGATTTGGTATGTTATTCACTACTGTAGCCTGAGATCAGGCAAAAATGGTCATCATATAAGCGGCAAACAGCGCCAGATGCGCGGTGCCGTTCAGGACGTTGGTTCTGCCGGTAGAGAAAGAAATATGGCACAGGATCAACACCGTCAGCATCACGACCATGTGCGGTGCCTGTAGGCCGAAGATCAGCGTCTGGCCGGTCAGAGTAGCGATAATCGTGACCGCCGGAACCGTCAGCGAGATCGTCGCCAGCACGGAACCGAAGAACAGGTTCATGGCACGCTGCACCTGATTATTCAGCACTGCACGTAACGCCCCCAGTCCTTCAGGTGACAGGATCAGCAGCGCCACCAGGAAACCGGTGAATTGCGTTGGTGCATTCAGCCTGGTTAACAGGTATTCCAGCGGATTGGCGTTAAATTTGGTCACGGCAATCACTGCAACCAGATGCACGATCAACCAGCCAGCATGCCAGAGACTGCTGTGCGAGGAGGGTTTTCCGTGGTGCGGGTCACCATCGTCGCCGTCATCTTCGTGTTCATATACGAACAGATTCTGGTGTGTTTTGGTTTGAATCAGCAGGAATACGCCGTACATCGCCGCCGAAATGGCCGCCACTAACAATGACTGGCCGACGCTGAAGTTGCCGCCGGGCAACGCACTGGGCAACACCAGCACGATGATCGCCAACGGGAAAATCGCCATCAGATACTGTTTGATGCCGCCAAGGTTCACGTACTGGGTGGCAAATTTACGCCCACCGAGCAGCAGAGCAACACCCACCAAGCCTGCGGTGACGATCATAATGATGGAATACAGCGTGTCACGCATCAGAGCTGGTGCCGCGTCGCCGGTTGCCATCAGGGCCGAAATCAGGCTCACTTCCAGAATCACCACCGACAGGCTGAGGATCAGCGAGCCGTAGGGTTCACCCAGCCGGTGGGCCAGTACGTCGGCATGGCGCACTACGCTGAAAGCACTGCTGAGGATCCCCACCAGTGCCAAAATGTTGATAGCGATAATCAATGGAAAGCTGTCAATCCCTCCCCATAAATTGAGCACCAGCAGTGCAGCAATGGGAAAAATGAGTGAGTACTCGGTGTGTCGGGATTTGGAGCGGCCAGGATCGTTGTGCGACTTCATTTTGGTGATTCTCCTTCTCAAACTGCATGGCCCGGTCATTGCAGAATCGTTGGCTAGTCTGCATATCCAGAATGTTGTTATACCCTTCATACTTCAAGTTGCTTGGGTGTTGGCTGCGTTACTCGGCCCATACAGGGCCTCACTCTGCGGGCCAGCGCCAGCGTTGTTCAAATGGGTCTATGACCCATTTGTCGTTCAGTTGCTGCCTACAAGCAACTCGAATTATTTTGGGTATATACCCCAGAGAGTTTTCAGATTGTAGGCCGGTGGTCGTTTCCTCGAACGGTCAGATTCGCGGCATATATAAGGCAACCGGCCCCATCATCCAGAAGACGAAGGGGACATATTAATAGGATACACCCTGCTCATGACACTGGGTAATGATGTGATGTTGTTTTAACTTGGGAAAGCAATGGGTTACTTTATGTGACAAGCGTAACAAAAAAACCGCAACGCATGCGGTTTTTTTTACGCATTTTTACGCAATAGGGTGTTTTTCCTATGCTATGCGGGCATAAAATCAAGTCAGCTATGCATTAGCTTGAGCGAATCAGGCAGAAATTGGCCGTTACGAGTCAATATTATCCATAATTTCATGCCTTTTCTCATGGTAGCCTTCCTCATTTAGCCCCTCACGCCAGTAAGGCACGGCATAAAGCTGATTACGGTCGCATTTCCATTCACGGCGTAAATAACGGCGCAGTTCGACCACCAGACGATCTTCACCCGCTAGCCAGAAATGGATGCCAGCCTGTGGCAACGGTTGTGCACAGAATTGAGTAATAAGTTCAGCCGTTTTATCAGTAGAGCCAATGATCCAGCTCAGCTCAACGTTGGCTGGTTTCTTCAGATCAAGCACGTCTGCAGGTGTATCAACCCGAATAAATACCCGTCCGGTGCTGTTGGCGGGCAGGTTTTCCAACAACGCGGCGATCGCGGGCAGTGACGAGGGATCACCAGCCAGGCAATAAAAGTCTGCTGCTGGCAACATGGGTTTGGGGCCACCGGGGTTGCTGATACCGATTTTGTCACCTGGCTTAGCCTGACGAGCAAAATTCACTGCAGGGCCGTTGTGATCGTGCAGGGCGAACTCGATATCGATCTCTGCTTGCTCAGGCCGAACGGCACGTATCGAATAGGTACGGACAATCGGGCGCACAGCGTCGGCGGGCCAGACCGGACCGTTGTCGCTCAGCGTTGGTAAATCGGGTTGCGTCTGGCCTGCGCATGGCAAAAATACTTTGATATGGGCGGCGGCAGCGTTCGCAGGGTAGTGGCATAAGTCAGGAGCGCTAAAGGTGATACGGCGCAGGTGTGGCGTGATGTCGCACAGACGGGTGACTTCAATCAAATAAGGTGCACGAGGGCGTGGGGTGCCAGCAGTCATTGGGTTCTCCTTTATCATTCTGCGCTGAGTATATCACGACATATGATAATGAGAATTGTTTTGATTTTTGTTTCGGGAGAGGCTGCATGAAAGTAAAGAGTGTTTTTTGTACAATCCATATTATTAAAAAGATATCTGAGATTAAAGTTTACCCTTCATATTTGAGGAGGGTTGGGTATTGACTGCACGCGTTTGTTTCTTACAAATAACTCGAATTATTTAGGGTAGAGTCGGCTTAACTATTATGGCAGTTACATTTCAATACGTTTTCACATTAAATCGAGGTTGAAACTTGATTACACTGTAAGAAGCGAATAAGGTTATGTTTATATACCCGTCATACTTCAAGTTGCTTGGGTGTTGGCTGCGTTACTCGGCCCATACTGGGCCTCGCTCCTGGGGCTTAGCTCAGTTGCCGCCTACAAGCAACTCGAATTATTTTGGGTATAACAGCGGTATTAATTAATAAACTTCCGCAAAACTAAATTTCAAAGAAGCATACCCGAAATAATTCGAGTTGCTGGTGGCAGGGTTCAACCAACACCCAAACAACTTGGAGTATGACGGATAGAGTGGCGAGAAGGGAATTGGGCAATCCGATTTCCAGGAGGTTGTAGTAGGTGTTAACACGAGATTTTCTGCAAAAGGCAGATTGCAGAACGGCATTCGGCGCAATTGAAGAGACGCTATTACTGACACCAGAACAGCGTCTGGCCTCATTGGAATGTACGCTGTCACGTCGGCCAGATAATAGCCCGGTATGGATATTTGGCTACGGTTCACTTATGTGGAATCCGGTATTTGAATCTGAAGAAATCAGGCCTGCCACTTTGCAGGGCTGGCATCGCGCATTTTGCCTGCGGTTAACCGCAGGGCGCGGTACGCAGCATCAGCCAGGGCGTATGTTGGCACTGAGCGAAGGTGGGCAAACCAGCGGCTTGGCGTTCCGTTTACCGGAGGCGAAACTGCGTGAAGAGCTGGAACTGCTGTGGAAGCGCGAGATGCTTACCGGTTGCTATCTGCCAACCTGGTGTGAATTAGCGCTGGAAAACGGCACGATAGTCACTGCGTTGGTATTTGTGATGAACCGCCAGCACCCATTGTTTGAAGAAGATACCCGCCATCAGGTGGTGGCCCCCTTGATTGCCAGTGCCAGCGGCCCATTAGGCACCAATGCGCAATACCTGTTTGCCTTGGACAATGAGCTAAAAAGCCACGGCATGCATGATGATTGCATTGGCGATCTGGTTAATACCGTGCGTCAATGGCTGCAGCAGCACAACAGGCCAGGCGCTCTTGGTGGTGAAGCGACCGCCTGAGGTGCTGTGCCATAGCATTAAAAAGCATAAGTAGAGGTTATTTCTTATTTGTTCCTTTTGCACTGAACCCGTATCAATGCTGTCAATCCTACGGGCGCAAGAGGAAATTGAATGAACTTTCAGCAATTAAAAATTATTCGTGAATCGGCACGCTGTAACTACAACCTGACGGAGGTTGCCAACACGTTATTTACCTCACAATCTGGGGTCAGCCGTCATATTCGCGAGTTAGAAGAAGAGTTGGGGATTGAAATATTTATCCGGCGCGGGAAACGGCTATTAGGCATGACGGAGCCGGGTAAAGAACTGTTGATCGTCGCCGAGCGTATCCTGAATGAGGCAAATAATATTCGTCGCCTGGCAGAGGTTTTCAGCAATAACGACGCTGGCCAACTGCATATTGCTACGACTCATACTCAGGCACGTTACAGCCTGCCGGGCGTGATTAAAGAGTTTCGTGCGCTGTATCCACGAGTGCGAGTGGTTCTCAATCAAGGGAGCCCAGAAGAGATTGTGGCGATGTTGGCTGCTGGCGAAGCCGATATCGGTATTGCCAGCGAACGCTTGATGAACGATGAGTCGCTGGCCGCTTTCCCTTATTATCACTGGCATCACGCCATTCTTGTGCCTGAAGGGCATCAATTGGCGCACCAGCCGCAGGTAACGCTGGAAATGCTCAGCACGTTGCCGCTAATTACTTACCGACAGGGGATTACCGGGCGTTCGCGGTTGGATGAGGCTTTCCAGATCGCAGGGTTAACGCCGGATATTGCGCTGAGTGCCCAGGATTCCGATGTGATCAAAACCTATGTGGAACTGGGGCTGGGGGTAGGCATATTAGCCGATATCTCTTTTGAACAAGCGCGCGATCGTGGGTTGGTTTGCCTCAATGCTGAACATCTGTTTGCCACTAACACGGTTTGGCTGGGGTTAAAACGTAGTCAGTTACAACGTAACTATGCGTGGAAATTTATCCAACTGTGCAATCCCGCGTTGTCACTGACGGAAATCAAGGAGAAAGTTTTCTCAGCCCAGTTGGAACCGGTGATTGACTATCAGATTTGAGGTCAGCAGCATTCAACATATTTACCTCAATGGTAGACTGTGGTTTTCTGGCTGGACTCGCGGATATCGGTGACTGATGGGGCTATATTGCCGTTTGCATGTTTTATACCCGTCATACTTCAAGTTGCTTGGGTGTTGGCTGCCCTCACTCACCCCAGTCACTTACCTGAGTAAGCTCCTGGGGCTTCCTTCGGTTGCCGCCTACAAGCAACTCGAATTATTTTGGGTATATACCCATCATACTTCAAACAATTCGGATTATTTTGGGTATAAATGATTATGAAAACGCCTTCCAACAACGCACTGCCGTTTAACGCGATTGTCACAGCCACGGTATTGCGAGCATATTGTGCCGCAAATGACGGGCTGCCCGTTTATGATTCCCTTGATTCACCGAGCTTTGTTCTGCGCAAGGCCCGCTGTTATTTCCCTTATATGCGCAAGCGATTGCGTGGCGTGCAGGCTGACCGTGCGGCAGGGGTGATCCTGAAGGATGTGAGGTTGCAGCCATGAAGGTATTGGTGACCGGAGCCACCAGCGGATTGGGGCGCAATGCAGTGGAATGGTTATTGAGTGCTGGCCATCAGGTGCATGCAACTGGCAGGAATGAAACCGTCGGGCGTTTGTTGGTCGCTTTAGGGGCGAGGTTTACCCTGCTGGATCTCACCCGTGCAGGGGTAGAACAGTGTGAGCAACTGATGGTCGGCTGTGATGTGGTTTGGCACTGTGCAGCGAATTCCTCCCTTTGGGGACGGGGCCCGGAGTTTTATCAGATCAATACCTACGTGACCGATAAGCTGGCTCAGGTGGCTGGGCGTTGCGGTATCCGGCGCTTCATTTATATATCAACCCCGGCAGTCTATTTTGATTTTCAGCACCGCCACAACATCGCGGAAGGTGAGTTTGCTGACAGCTTTGCCAACCACTATGCCGCCAGCAAGTTCGCCGCAGAGCAGAGTATCGCGGCGCTTTTGCATCTTTACCCGCAAACCACCTATCTTATTTTGCGGCCAGGTGGCCTGTTCGGGCCGCATGACCGGATGAATATGCCAGGCGTAATGGCCAAACTGCAGCGCGACAAAGGAATACTGCGCCTGCCCGGGGGCGGTAAGGCCTGTCTGGATCTCACCTTTGTGCTCAACGTGGTGCATGCCATGGCACTGGCTAGCTGTAAGGATAATGTAGCGTCTGGCAGCGTTTACAACATCACCAATCAGCAACCGCAGGCATTGGCAGACGTGCTGCATAAGCTGTTGCTTCAACAGTTAGGCTGGCAATACCGTTTGCAGGCGGTGTCTTATCCACTGTTGCTGTCATTGGCATGCGGGAGCGAAATACTGGCGTTTATCACTGACAACGAACCGGCTTTGACGCGCTACGGCGTGGCGGCGATCCATTTCGATATGACGCTGGATAACACCCGAGCGATTGAGGAGTTGGGGTATCGACCACTGTACAGCCTGGAGCAGGGGATTGAGCAAACAGGGCAATGGCTGAAGCAACAGGGTGCTTGGGTGAAGTAGCGGCTCCACAGAGCCGCCAGGTTTAATGAGTTCTCATCCCTGCCATGCCCATCAGCAGGCGAAACAGTGTGGCAACCAAGAACAACCCCAGCACGCTGGCACTCCAGATGATTACCAGCCAGCCGAGGCGTTGCCACCAAGGCGCTTTATACTCCATCGTCTTCTTCATGCTCAATGATACCCATCTTCATGGCTGACTTTGCCGCGGAATACATAGTAGCTCCAGAAGGTATAAACCAGGATGATCGGGATAATGAACAGCGCGCCAACCAACATAAAGCCCAGGCTTTGTGGCGGTGCGGCGGCCTGCCACAGCGTAATGGATGGCGGTATCAGCAGTGGCCAGATGCTGATACCCAGGCCGCTCAAGCCGAGAAACACCAGCAGTAACGTCAGCAGGAATGGCGAATAATGGGCACCCTGACGCACGCCATGCCAGATCCCCCAGGCGCTGAGCAACACCAACAGCGGCACCGGCAATAGCCAGAACAGGTTTGGCAGGCTGAACCAGCGGGCGGCAATAGCCTGATGTTCGAGCGGAGTCCACAGGCTGATCGCCAGCAGTATCAATAGCAGAATGATTAACAGCGGGGTCGCCAGGCGGTACATGCGCTTTTGCAGATCGCCCGCCGTTTTCATCACTAGCCAGGTACAACCCAACAGAGCATAGGTCACTACTAGCCCTAGCCCGCAGAACAACGCAAACGGTGTCAGCCAGTCGAGCGCGCCACCCGCATAGGCACGGCCTTCTACCGGGAAACCGTTGAGGATTGCGCCCACAACCACGCCTTGGCTAAAGGTGGCGAAAATCGATCCACCAATAAAGGCTTTGTCCCAGATATGGCGTTTTTCTGGTTTCGCTTTGAAACGGAACTCAAAGGCGACTCCACGGAAAATCAGGCCAAACAGCATCAGCGTGAGCGGAATGGCCAGGGCTTCGAGGATCACCGCATAGGCTAGCGGAAAAGCGCCAAACAGTGCCGCGCCGCCGAGCACCAGCCAGGTTTCATTACCATCCCAAACCGGAGCGACAGTGTTCATCATCACATCGCGATCGCGGCTGCTTTTCACCCAGGGATACAGAATGCCGATCCCTAAATCAAAACCGTCCATCACCACATACATCATGGTGCTGAACACGATAATCACAAACCAGATCAGTGGAAGATCGATACCCATGTTCAGCTCCTGTCGTCCAAGGTTTCTTTTACCGCTGAAAGCGGACGGGACGGCGTGCCGCCGCTGTTTGCTTCGTCACCTTCATGCTCTTGCGGGCCTTTGCGGATCAGGCGCATCATATAGGAGTAACCGACACCAAACACCGAACAATAGACGACGATAAAGGCCAGCAGACTGATGCTCATCTGCAGTTCGCCATGGGCAGATACGGCGTCCTTGGTGCGCAACAAACCGTAGACGACCCAGGGTTGGCGGCCAATCTCGGTGGTGAACCAGCCTGCCAGCAGGGCCAAGATACCGGACGGCCCCATCCAGAGAATAAAGCGCAGGAAGGGCCTGGAGTGATAGAGCCTGCCGCGCCAGCGCAGCCACAGGCTCCAGACGCCAGCCAGGATCATCAGCATGCCCAGTGCCACCATAATGCGGAACGACCAGAACACCACGGTAGCGTTGGGGCGATCCTCTGGTGGGAAGGATTTCAACGCTGGCACCTGCCCGGTCAGGCTGTGAGTCAGGATCAGGCTACCGAGGTAAGGAATCGCCAGCTTAAAGCGTGTTTCTTCACGCTGCATATCTGGCCAACCAAACAGGATCAGCGGCGTGGCTTCGCCTGGGTGGTTTTCCCAATGGCCTTCCATTGCCGCGATTTTTGCTGGTTGATGCTTCAGCGTATTCAAGCCATGTGCATCACCGATAACCGCCTGGATCGGCGCTACGATCAGCGCCATCCACATGGCCATCGACAGCATTTTGCGCATAGCCGGGGTGTCACGCCCGCGCAGCAGATGCCAGGCGGCGGAAGCCGCGACAAAAAAGGCAGATGACAGGAACGCGGCAGTGGCCATGTGCAGCAGGCGGTAAGGGAACGACGGGTTGAAGATCACCTTCAGCCAGTCAACTGGCACCACCACACCGTTGATGATTTCATGCCCCTGTGGGGTCTGCATCCAACTGTTGGAAGCCAGGATCCAGAAGGTGGAAATCAGCGTGCCGAGTGCCACCATGCAAGTGGCGAAGAAGTGCAAGCCAGGGCCGACGCGGTTCCAGCCAAACAGCATCACCCCCAGAAAACCGGCTTCAAGGAAGAAGGCGGTGAGCACTTCATAGGTGAGCAACGGGCCGGTGATGCTGCCAGCAAATTCAGAGAAGAAGCTCCAGTTAGTACCAAACTGATAGGCCATTACCAGGCCGGAAACCACCCCCATGCCGAAGTTAACGGCAAAGATTTTTGACCAGAAATGATACAGATCGCGATAGGTACGATCGCCGCTTTTTAGCCATAATCCTTCCAACACCACCAGATAACTGGCCAGACCGATGGTGATGGCGGGGAAAATGATGTGAAAGGAGACGGTGAAAGCGAACTGAATACGTGCTAGTTCCAATGCGTCAAAACCGAACATGACGCCTCCTGCTGCTGTACATAAAATGACCTCTTGAGTATAGATCTCATTTTCCAAACTAACGCTTGGTATTCAGTAGAGCACGGAGTACATTGGCTATAACAGTGACAATTATTTCATATTTAACCATAACAGTTGGTGTGAATGACCAGATATGAACAGCTTGCTCAGCAGATCCGCGAACAAATCCAGAACCGGGTATGGCGTGCTGGCGATAAACTGCCTTCGCTGCGTGAAAGCGGCAAACGCGCGGGTTTAAGCCTGATGACGGTGGTGCAGGCGTATCAGTTGCTAGAGAGCCAAGGCTGGATCATTGCCCGGCCACAGTCTGGTTATTACGTCGCACCCCGCCCACAGCCCTTGCTGCAGCCAATACGCAGCGAAAGATTGCTGCTGAGTGAACATGTCGATATCAACGCCTTTGTGTTTGAGGTTTTACAGGCGTGCAAAGATCCCACCATGGTGCCTTTTGGCTCGGCTTTCCCTGATGCCACGCTGTTTATGCAACCAAAGCTGGCGCGGGCGCTGAGCAGTGTGGCGCGTAAATTTACCCCGCACAGTTCATTAGCCAACCTGCCGCCGGGCAATGATGCTTTGCGTCGCCATATTGCCCAGCGTTATGCGCTGAGTGGGATGCAGGTGGCACCGGACGAGATCGTGATTACCGCAGGAGCGATGGAGTCACTCAGTCTCAGCCTGCAAGCGGTAACGCAACCGGGCGACTATGTGGCGATTGAATCCCCGGCATTTTACGGCGCGTTGCAGGCGCTGGAACGGTTGCGCCTGAAGGCGGTGGCGATTGCCACTCACCCGCAATACGGCATCGATCTGGATGCATTGCAGCAAGCGCTGGAACAGTACCCGATCAAAGCCTGCTGGCTGATGCCGCATTTCCAGAATCCACAAGGTGCCAGCCTGCCGCAGGAGAATAAACAGCGGTTGGTGAGGTTGCTGCGCGAGCATCAGGTCTCATTGATCGAAGATGACGTGTACGGTGAGCTGTATTTCAGCGCCGAGCAACCGTTGCCCGTCAAAGCGCTGGACAACGATGGGCAAATCCTGCACTGCTCGTCATTTTCCAAATGTCTGGCCCCGGGGTTCCGGGTGGGCTGGGTGGCAGCAGGGCGGTATGCGCAGCAGATCCAGCGCCTGCAATTGATGAGCACCGTCTCGGCTAGCGTGCCGACCCAGATGGCGATTGCCGACTATCTGTTACACGGTGGCTACGACACCCATTTGCGCCGCCTGCGCCGCTTACTGGCACAGCGCCAGAGCGTGATGTGCCAGGCCATCACCCGTCACTTTCCGCTAACCGTCAAGGTGGGCCAGCCCGATGGCGGCTATTTTCTCTGGTGCGAATTGGATCCGGCGCAGTCTGCCATGGTGCTGTATCAGCGGGCGCTGGCTGAAGGGATCAGCATTGCCCCTGGGCGCATGTTTACCACCGGCCCCCATTTCAATCACTGTTTCCGCTTGAACGCCTCTTTCGAATGGGGCGATAAGTTCGAGACAGCGATCAAAACGTTAGCCAGACTGATTCGGGAACTGGAACCAGTGGTGTAGCTCAGGTCAAATAATGCTTCAATGCCCTTCCGGCTTGATGAAGAGCAGAATGTACTGCCGGGACGTGAGCCAGCGGATTCAGCAGGCCATAATCGTGGATCAAGCCGTTATAGCGGGTGGCGGTGACCTCGACGCCTGCGGCGTTCAGCAGGCGGGCATAGGCTTCACCCTCGTCGCGCAGCACGTCCAGCTCTGCGGTTTGGATCAGGGCCGGTGGCAGGCCTGTCAACTGTTCCAGCGTGGCATTGAGCGGTGAAGCGTAGATCTCTTTGCGCAAGGCTTTATCAGGAGCGTAATGATCCCAGAACCCTTTCATCATGTTGCGTGTCAGGAAATGGCCTTCAGCGAACTGGTGATAGGATTCGCTATCAAAGTTGGCGTAAGTGACGGGCCACAGCAGGATCTGGCAACGCAGCGCTGGCGTTGCCTGCTCTTTTGCCAGCAAGCTAACTGCCGCCGCCATATTGCCGCCAACGCTGTTGCCGACAACCGCCAAGCGTGAACCGTCGACGTTGATTTTCTCGCCAAACTCCGCCACCCATTCGGTAGCGGCGTAGGCCTGATGAATGGCGTTGGGGTAGTGCGCTTCTGGTGACGGTGTGTAGTTGACGAACACGGCAACAGCCCCTGAGCTGTAAACCAGATCGCGCACCAACCGCTCATGGGTAAGAAAATCGCCCATCACCCAACCCCCACCGTGAAAGAACATAAACGCCGGGAGTTTCGCTTTTACTTTAGGCGGACGCACGATGTGCAGCAGCAGTTCCTGGCCTGCAGCACGGACAGTTTTTTCCTCAATCTCTACGTCACGCAACGGTACTTCTACGCTGCGCTGCAGGCTTTCCAGCATTTTGCGCGCTTCTTTCGGCTTCATGTGCTCCATCGGTTTACTCAAACTGGCGTTCAAAGCCTGTAAAAAAGCGGCGGTATGGTATTCGGCAGCCGGTTGAATGAGCTCAACGATTTTCTTAGGCATGTTGGAACCCTAAAAGTGGAGGCGATCTGCGTGGAGTGGTGCATCAAAGTGTAGCTAATGCCTTTATTTTTGTGCGGCAGTGAACGGGTAAAAAATGTGTCAGGGCGCGTAAACGCTAAAGAGCCAGGAGTTTGCCTCACTGAAGTGCATCTGATGCCCTATCCTGGTGCAAAAGCGCGAAAACCCGCCAGACAGGCCAAATTATTTTTGCGAGCGCGATCAGAGAAACAGAAGAATTTTGCAATTGAATAGGATTTCGCGGGCGCTGATGATTTCAGGCCGTATTTTTTCCGTTATTCATTACCAATGCATAAATATTGAATATTTATGCATTATAAGCTCTTGTTTTAACGAAAAAAATTTCAAAATACGCTGAAAAACCCGTTTTGGCATGATAGCTGCTCTACACTCTTTATGAAGCGACATGTATTTTAACTACTCGTTAACATTTATTCCCCGTTCCGGGGTGCTAAATGCGGCAGATATAGCGAAGAATCGATTTTATGTAACAGATTTGTATCTGAATGACCGGTGTTAGCAAGCATGATCGTCGGTCAGAAAATCTCGCCAGCAAGTCGATTTTTTGTCGTGCAGCATTGCTTCCGGCGCAGGAACGGCCCTTACAGTCAAAATTCAGCCTTTGCTGAAGTCATGAGGTCACTATGGAACAGCCAATCGCAGTTACCCGCCAGTCTTTCGATGACTGGATGATCCCAGTATATGCACCCGCTGATTTTATTCTGGTGCGGGGAGAGGGGTCACACGTCTGGGATCAGCAAGGCAAAGGTTATATCGATTTTGCTGGCGGCATCGCCGTTAACGCGCTGGGGCACGCCCACCCACAGGTTAAAGCAGCGCTGGTGGAGCAGGCAGGCAAGCTGTGGCATCTGGGCAATGGTTATACCAATGAACCGGTGTTGCGCCTGGCGAAACAACTGATCGATGCGACCTTTGCCGACAAGGTGTTTTTCTGTAACTCCGGGGCAGAGGCCAACGAAGCTGCACTGAAGTTGGCCCGCAAATATGCGCTGGACCATAGCGGTAGCGAAAAGAACCAGATTGTGGCGTTCAACAATGCGTTCCATGGCCGCACGCTGTTCACCGTTTCAGCGGGGGGGCAACCGAAGTATTCGCAGGATTTTGCACCGTTGCCCCCAGGGATTGTGCATTCACCGTTTAACGATTTGGCGGCAGCGGCAGAGGTGATTAACGCGCACACCTGCGCGGTGATTGTTGAACCGATCCAGGGCGAGGGCGGCGTATTACCCGCCGATCCGCTGTTCCTGCAAGGCTTGCGTGAACTGTGCGATCGCCACGGTGCGCTGCTGATTTTTGATGAGGTGCAAACCGGCGTTGGCCGTACCGGGCATCTGTATGCCTATATGCAATACGGCGTGGTGCCCGACGTGCTGACCACCGCCAAGGCGCTGGGCGGCGGTTTCCCGATCGGGGCGATGATCACCACCGACAAACTGGCGAAAACCTTGGGGGTGGGTACCCACGGCACCACCTACGGTGGTAACCCGTTGGCGACGGCGGTGGCCGCTGCGGTGTTCTCGCTGATTAATACCCCAGAAGTGCTGGAGGGGGTAAAACAACGCCACCAATGGTTTGTTGATGGGTTGAACACCATTAACCAACAGTATCCGATCTTTGCGGAAATTCGCGGCGGTGGCCTGTTGATTGGTTGTGTACTGAGCAAGGATTATGCGGGTAAAGCTAAACAAATCACGCAGTTGGCCAACGAAGAAGGGGTGATTGCCCTGATCGCTGGCCCAGACGTGGTGCGCTTCACCCCTTCGCTGATCATCCCGGAACAGGATGTTAAAGAAGGGTTGGCGCGGTTCGCGCGTGCTGTCGCGCGGATTTGCAGTTAATAAAACGGCTGCACCCACGTGGTGCAGCCTAGCCCCGGTTGGGTTTAAAAGCCCCAGGGGACGATTTTCGAGGTTCGCATTATGATGATTATCCGCCCCATAGCGCGTCGCGATCTGGCTGATTTATTGACGCTTGCCGGTAAATCCGGCATTGGTTTGACTTCCCTGCCGCAGAATGAAGACACGCTGTCGGCACGTATTGAGCGGGCGTTAAAAACCTGGCAAGGCGAACTGCCGAAAAGTGAACAGTGCTACCTGTTTGCCCTGGAAGATACCGAACGCCAACAAGTGGTTGGCGTCAGCGCCATTGAGGTGGCGGTGGGGCTGTCTGAGCCCTGGTACAGTTTCCGCGTGGGTACTCAGGTGCATGCTTCGAAACAGCTGAACGTGTATAAATCGGTGCCGACGCTGTTTTTGAGTAATGACCATACCGGTCATTCGGAATTATGTACGTTGTTCCTCGATCCGGACTATCGTCATGGCGAGAACGGCAAACTGCTGTCGAAAGTGCGTTTTCTGTTTATCGCCGCGTTTCGTGAGCATTTCTCGCGCAAAGTGATCGCCGAAATGCGCGGCTTTTCCGACGAGAATGGCCGTTCACCGTTCTGGGAAAGCGTTGGCCGCCACTTTTTTTCCATTGAGTTTGCCAAGGCGGATTATCTGAGCGGCACTGGGCAGAAAGCCTTTATCGCCGAACTGATGCCAAAACATCCGCTGTATGTCGATTTCCTGGCCGAAGATGCCCAGAAAGTGATTGGCGAAGTGCATCCGCACACTGCTCCGGCGCGCCGGTTACTGGAGGCAGAAGGGCTGCGCTATCAGGGCTACGTTGACATTTTCGACGGCGGCCCGACGCTGGAGGCAGAGATCGACGAGATCCGTGCGGTCAAGCGCAGCAAGTTGGCGAAAGTGGTGTTGGATGACACCCCCATTAACAGTGATGCCCCGGCGTATCTGGTGGCTAACGACAACTATCCCCATTACCGCGCACTGCTGGTGCATGCCGATCTGCATGACGATCGTCTGCGCATCAATGCCGAAACCATGGCAGCGCTTGGCGTTGAACAAGGCAGCCAGGTGCGGGTAATCACGCTTATTGCACAGGAGAAAGCCTAATGTCACACCCTGCATTGTTGATTAACGGAACGTGGTGTGAAGGCCACGGCGCGGAGTTCAGCAAAACCGATCCGGTAGATAACCAACCGCTGTGGCAGGCGAATGCTGCTGATGCGGCCGATGTGGCAGCCGCTTGCACCGCCGCGCGTGGCGCGTTTCTGGCCTGGGCTCGCACGCCGTTTGCCGAGCGTGAACAGTTGGTCAAACGTTTTGCGCTTCTGCTGGAAGAACATAAGCAGGCTTTGGCGGAAACGATCAGCCGTGAAACCAGCAAGCCGCACTGGGAAACCTTAACCGAAGTGCAGGCGATGATCGGCAAGGTAGCGATATCTTTACAGGCTTATCAAACACGTACCGGCGTGACAGAAACCGCGATGGCCGATGGGGCTTCGGTGTTGCGCCATCGTCCGCACGGTGTGCTGGCGGTATTCGGCCCATATAACTTCCCCGGCCATCTGCCGAATGGCCATATTGTTCCCGCCTTGCTGGCGGGTAACACTGTGGTGTTCAAACCGAGCGAACTGACGCCATTGACGGCGGAAGCCACGCTGAAGCTCTGGTTGCAGGCCGGTTTGCCGGCTGGGGTGATCAATCTGGTGCAGGGCGGGCGCGAAACCGGCGAAGCGCTGGCCGCCAGCTCACATATCGATGGGTTGCTGTTTACCGGCAGTGCCAATACCGGTTATCACTTGCATCGTCAGCTTGCCGGGCAGCCGGAAAAAATTCTGGCGCTGGAGATGGGGGGCAACAATGCGCTGATTATTGAACAGATTGACGATCGTGATGCGGTAGTGAATCTGGCGATCCAATCGGCGTTTATCTCCGCCGGGCAGCGTTGCACCTGTTCGCGCCGCATTCTGGTGAAACGCGGGCCAGAAGGAGACGCTTTTATCGAGCGCTTGGTTGAGGTGGCTGGCGCTTTACGCATTGGCCGCTGGGATGCTGAACCACAGCCGTTTATGGGTGGGGTGATCTCGGTGGCTGCCGCTGAGAAAATGCTGGCAGCACAGCAGCAACTGTTGGCGTTAGGTGGGAAAGCTCTACTGACTCTGCGGCAGTTGGAGAGTGGCAGCGCGTTGTTAAGCCCGGGGATCATTGACGTCACTGGCGTGGCTAATGTGCCGGATGAAGAATATTTCGGCCCACTGACCACCATCATCCGTTACGACAGCTTTGATGACGCATTGCGCATTGCCAACAACACACGCTATGGGTTGTCGGTGGGGTTAGTGTCACCGCAGCGTGAGCAGTTCGAGCAATTGCTGCTGGAAGCGCGTGCCGGTATTGTCAACTGGAACAAGCCGCTGACCGGGGCTTCCAGTGCCGCACCTTTTGGCGGGGTAGGTGCCTCGGGCAACCATCGCCCTAGTGCATTCTATGCGGCGGATTATTGCGCCTGGCCGATGGCTTCGCTGGAAAGCCCCAGCCTGACGCTACCCACCAGCCTATCACCCGGTTTGCTGTTTAACTGATGCCCGCAGGAGAGAAACATGTTGGGATATGAAGTCAATTTCGATGGGTTGGTCGGTTTGACGCACCATTATGCCGGGCTGTCGTTTGGTAATGAGGCCTCGACTCTGCACCGCAATGCGGTATCCAACCCAAAGCTGGCGGCTAAGCAAGGCTTACTGAAAATGAAATCGCTGGCGGATCTCGGCTTCCAGCAGGGCGTATTGCCGCCGCAAGAGCGCCCGCATCTGCCGATGCTGCGTAAGCTGGGGTTCAGCGGTTCCGACGAAAATATATTGGCGCAGGTGATGCGCACGGCACCGCAACTGCTTTCTGCACTCAGTTCGGCCTCGTCGATGTGGACGGCCAATGCGGCGACGGTGTCACCTTCAGCCGACAGCGCCGATGGCAAAGTACACTTTACCGCTGCCAATCTGAATAACAAATTCCACCGGGCGATCGAGGCGGAAACTACCTCCGCCGTGCTGCGGGCGATTTTCAGCGATCGGCAGCATTTTGAGCATCATGATGCATTGCCACAGGTGGCGCTGTTCGGCGATGAAGGGGCGGCTAATCACAACCGGCTAGGCGGTAGCTATGCTCAGCGCGGTGTGCAGGTGTTTGTTTACGGCAGGCAAGAGTTCGGTGGGGAACAGGCTCCAACCCGTTACCCTGCGCGGCAGACGCGAGAAGCCAGCGAAGCGATTGCCCGTTTACACCAGTTGCAGCCAGAACACACGGTCTTTTTGCAACAAAACCCGGCCGTGATCGATCAAGGGGTGTTCCATAACGATGTGATTGCGGTTAGCAACCAGCAAGTGCTGTTTCATCATCAGCAGGCTTTTCTGCATCAGCAGCAGGGGCTGGATGAACTGCGGCGTAAAATGGCAACGGTAGGCTCTGAACTGGTGGCGATTGAAGTGCCCACCGCGCGCGTCAGCGTGGCAGATGCGGTGGCGACCTACCTGTTCAACAGCCAACTGCTGACCAAAGCGAATGGCCGGATGATGATCGTCGTGCCAGAGGAATCTCGCCAGCATGCGGGTGTCTGGCATTATCTGTCGGAAATGGTGGCCAGCGGTGGCCCGATTGATGAGATCAAAGTATTCGATCTGCGCGAGAGCATGCGCAATGGCGGCGGCCCTGCTTGCCTGCGGTTGCGAGTGGCAATGAATGAACAGGAACTGCGGGCGGTAAACCCACGGGTGATGATGAATGACGCGCTGTTTACCACGCTTAACCAGTGGGTTGAGCGCTATTATCGTGATCGCCTGACGCAGGCAGACTTGGCGGATCCGCAATTACTGCGTGAAGGCCGTGAAGCACTGGATGCCCTGACCACAATCCTTGGCTTGGGTTCTGTTTACCCGTTCCAGCAATAAGCGGAGCAATCATGATTGACTTACTGGCGCTGACGTTAGCAGGGGAAGAACCGGCGCAGCAAGGTGGTGAAAACGACCTGTTGCGCTGGCAATGGCTGGGCGAAGGGATATTGGAGATTTGCCCACGGCACGGTTATCAACGTGCCGTAGCGATCTCCGCCGGTATCCACGGTAATGAAACGGCACCTATCGAATTGCTTAACCAGTGTGTAGCGCAGGTGTTGGCTGGCACCAGACCACTGGCGGTGCGTTTGTTAGTGGTGCTGGGCAATCCACCCGCGATGCGTGCAGGTAAACGCTATCTGTCCAGCGATATGAACCGTATGTTCGGTGGGCGCTACGTCAAGTTTGAGCCTGGCCAAGAAACCGCGCGGGCGCAGCAATTGGAGCAGGTGATTGGCGCTTTCTTTGCTGGGGAGAACGCCACGCGTTTTCACTTTGACTTGCATACGGCGATCCGCGAATCGCATTTACCGCGTTTTGGCCTGTTGCCATTCCAAAACCGAGCGTATAGCGCAGAAATGCTGGCGCTGCTGGATGCGGCAGCATTAGATGCCCTGGTGATCCATCAGGCTCCCGGCGGGACTTTCAGCCATTTCTCCAGTGAACAATGGCAGGCAGCCAGTTGCACGTTGGAACTGGGCAAGGCGCGGCCATTCGGCCACAACGATCTGCAACAGTTTGTGGGTATTTATCAGGCATTACAATCGGCGATCAGCGCCGAGCCGCTGCCACAAAGGGAGCAGGCACCGATACGGGTATTCCGCGTTGAGCAGTCGCTGATTAAGCACAGTGAAGCCTTCAAACTGTATCTGAGTGATGACACCGCCAACTTTACCGAGTTGCCACGGGGAACGGTATTGTGTGATCAACCAGGGGAGACATACCGGGTACAGCACGATAAAGAGTGGATTCTGTTCCCTAACCCTAACGTCGCTCTGGGATTGCGTGCCGGTATGCTGCTGATAGAGGTTCCGCGCAGTACTTTGTTTTAACCTTTGATGCCCTCTGGTTGATGTTAAAAATACCGCGAGAGAAAAACATTTCTTTGACAAATTTTTATCATTTAATGAAAGAGTGATCTGCTGCAAATAAAAATAGCTGTGCCGAACTAAAGTTAATCTTAAAGGGCAGTTTTGGTCTGTTGACTCGTTGAAACTGTGAGGTTGCTATGAACAACTTACTCTCCCGTGCCAGGTTATTTCACATTGTCATTGCGACAGCCGTATTTTGGTGGGTAGTTACTACGGTGGTTTTGGTCATGCTTGACTAACACCCCGCGAGCGTGGGGAAGACAACACCATCAACAACATTGCCGAACGAGACCAAGAAACACCCCCACGTGCGTGGGGAAGGCCAGGGCTATGCCGGGGTGGGGAAAACGACCCAAGAAACACCCCCACGTGCGTGGGGAAGGCCCGGTATGGACAGGTTCGTGCCCCTGTCAGCCAGAAACACCCCCACGTGTGTGGGGAAGGCAAACAGTGCGCACTCTCGTATGGAAGCTTGTTGGAAACACTCCCACGTGCGTGGGGAAGACTGCGGCGTGGTTCTGGCGGTTGGCTGCGGCTTGGAAACACCCCCACGTGCGTGGGGAAGAC
>NZ_JQEI01000045.1 GCF_000743355.1 Serratia sp. Ag1 | reverse complement strand
CGTTGCCCGCTTTGTCGCTGGTAACAGGCAATGTGGCGATACCGTTGTCATCGGTGGTAACCGTCTGTTGACGGGGGGTGCCATCCGGATCGGTCACGGTAAACACCACGTCATACCCGGCGATCGGGTTGCCGTTGGCATCCTTGACCGGTAACTGCACGGTGTTCACGTCGGTGCCGTTGGCCAGAGTGCTGCCAGTAGCTGCCGTCAGGCCGTTCTGATCGATGGTCGCAGTGCTGCTGTCGGCCACAAATTTCAGCTCGGTGCTGCTGGTCACGCCGCCCACGTTGGCTTCCACTTTTACGTTACCGGCTTTATCACTGCTCACTGGCAGAGTGGCGATACCGTTGGCATCGGTGGTCACCGTCTGTTGACGCGTAGTGCCGTCCGGGTTGGTCACGGTAAACACCACCTCATAACCGGCGATCGGGTTGCCGTTGGCATCTTTCACCGGTAACTGCACGGTGTTCACATCGGTGCCGTTAGCCTTGGTATCACCCGTGTTCGCCGTCAGGCCGTTCTGATCGATGGTCGCGGTGCTGCTGTCGGCCACAAATTTCAGCTCGGTGCTGCTGGTTACGCCGCCGACATTGGCTGCCACTTTCACGTTGCCGGCCTGGGTGCTGCTCACCGGCAGAGCGGCAATGCCGTTGGCGTCGGTGGTCACCGTCTGCTGGCGGGTGGTGCCGTCTGGCTCGGTCACGGTAAAGGTGACGTTATAGCCAGCGATCGGGTTGCCATTGGCATCCTTGACAGGTAACTGCACGGTGTTGACGTCAGTGCCGTTAGCCTTGGTATCACCAGAGTTCGCGGTCAGGCCATTCTGATCGATGCTCGCGCTGCTGCTGTCGGCCACAAAGTTCAGGCTGGTGCTGCTGGTCACGCCGCCCACGTTGGCTTCCACTTTCACGTTGCCCGCCTGGGTGCTGCTCACCGGCAGAGCGGCAATACCGTTGGCATCGGTGGTC
>NZ_JQEI01000044.1 GCF_000743355.1 Serratia sp. Ag1 | reverse complement strand
GGGCAGCGCATGCAGCGGCAGATCCCGATGCTGGGCCGAATGCATCCACAGCCAGACAGAAGCCCCCAGGACTTCGGCCTCACTGCGATCGCCCCCCAATATCAACGGGGCATGCACGTCATATGCACCTATCAGCATCGTGCTGTCCTCAAAAATCCCAGGTCAGGGAAAAAATGTAGTGGATCAGTAATACCGGACACCTCAATAGCCTGTTAATTTAATGACAGCCAATTGAGGTAATTGATAATGACTCAACCTAAACAGACCAAACGCCGTTTTTCTCCTGAATTCAAACTGGAAGCTATTGAGCAGGTCGTTAAGTATCAGCGGTCAACCATCGAGGTTGCACGCGCTCTGGAGTTGGACCCCAGCCAATTGCGTAAATGGATACGCCAGTACAAAGAAGAAGTCAGCGGGGTGACGCCGGACAATCCTGCACTGACACCAGAGCAACGTGAAATCCAGTCGCTCAGAGCGCAGATTAAACGGCTGGAAATGGAAAAAGAAATACTAAAGCAGGCAGCCGTGTTGATGAGCGAGCTCCCCATCAAATCTTTGCGTTAATCACACGGCTGAAAACAAAATGGTCGGTGGTCGAATTGTGCCGCCTGCTCAAAATAACGCGCAGTGTTTACTATGCCTCGCTGAATTCGCGGGTTGATGTAAAACGTCTGCAACTGCGTGCTCAGGTGCGGAAATTGCATCAACAGAGCCGGGGAGCAGCCGGCAGCAGAACACTGAGTCTGCTGATGCGTCAGTCGGGTTATAACGTGGGGCGCTGGCTGGCCCGCAGTCTGATGCAGGAATGTGGTCTGGCGAGTCGCCAACCCGGCAAGCCTCGTTACCGTGGTGAACGGGAGGCGTCACTGGCATCGCCAGACTTACTGAAAAGGCAGTTTAAGCCGTCGGAGCCCAATCGTGTGTGGAGTGGAGATATCAGCTATATCAAAGTCAATGGTGGCTGGTGCTACCTGGCACTGGTGATTGACCTTTACTCCCGTCGGATAGTGGGCAGCGCCATATCGTCATCCCCGGATGCCGAGCTAGTGTGTCGAGCCCTGCGTAATGCACTGGAGACGCGACCAAGGGAAAAGAGGCTGCTGTTTCATTCGGATCAGGGAGGGCAGTACAGGAGTAAGAAATACAGGCAGTTACTGTGGAGGAACGGAGTGATGCAGAGTATGAGCCGCAGGGGTAACTGCCTGGATAACTCACCAATGGAAAGAGTGTTCCGAAGCCTGAAAAGTGAATGGCTGCCTGTAGGGGGTTATATGGATATCCATCATGCGGTACGAGATATCGGTGAATGGATACAAAGTTATTACAACACAGTACGCCCCCATCGGCACAATGGTGGATTACCGCCCTGTGAATACGAAGAGCAGTGGAAAAAGGCTACGAAGGTGTCCTGATTTTGTGATCCACTACAGGTTAGCACGTTGAAAGCCTGCTGGAGCAGGCGGCTAAAAAAGAGCTCAACTACCGTGAGTTCCTGTGCATGGCGCTGCAGCAGGAATGGAACGGTAGACATCAGCGCGGAATGGAATCCCGGCTGAAGCAGGCACGCTTCCCGTGGGTCAAAACGCTGGAGCAGTTCGACTTCAACTTCCAGCCAGGTATCGATCACAAGGTCGTCCGGGAGCTGGCGGGGTTGGCGTTCGTGGAGCGCTGCGAAAACGTGATCCTGCTGGGGCCACCGGGTGTGGGTAAAACCCATCTGGCTGTTGCTCTCGGAGTGAAAGCGGCAGATGCAGGTCACCGTGTGCTGTTCATGCCGCTGGACAGACTGGTCGCTACGCTGATGAAAGCAAAGCAGGAGAACCGGCTTGAGCGTCAGTTGCAACAACTGAGTTATGCCCGGGTGTTGATCCTGGACGAGATA
>NZ_JQEI01000043.1 GCF_000743355.1 Serratia sp. Ag1 | reverse complement strand
TCACCGTCTGTTGACGGGTGCTACCATCCGGGTTGGTCACGGTAAACACCACCTCATAACCCGCAATCGGGTTGCCGTTGGCATCCTTGACCGGTAACTGCACAACGTTCACGTCGCTGCCGTTAGCCGGGGTGTCACCAGACCCTGCCGTCATGCCATTCTGATCGATGGTCGCGGTGCTGATGTCGGCCACAAATTTCAGCTCGGTGCTGCTGGTCACGCCGCCCACGTTGGCTTCCACTTTCACGTTACCGGCTTTATCACTGCTGACTGGCAGAGTGGCGATACCGTTGGCATCAGTGGTCACCGTCTGTTGACGCGTGCTGCCATCCGGGTTGGTCACGGTAAACACCACCTCATAACCCGCAATCGGGTTGCCGTTGGCATCCTTCACCGGTAACTGCACGGTGTTCACATCGGTGCCGTTAGCCTTGGTATCACCAGCGTTCGCGGTCAGGCCATTCTGATCGATGTTCGCAGTGCTGCTGTCGGCCACGAACGTCAGATCGGTACTGCTGGTGACACCGCCCACGTTGGCTTCCACTTTCACATTACCCGCTTTATCACTGCTGACAGGCAGAGTGGCGATACCGTTGGCATCGGTGATCACCGTCTGTTGACGGGTGCTACCGTCCGGGTTGGTCACGGTAAAGACCACCTCATAACCAGCGATCGGGTTGCCGTTGGCATCCTTGACCGGCAACTGCACAGTGTTCACGTCGGTGCCGTTAGCCAGGGTGTTGCCGGTGCCCGCAGTAAGGCCGTTCTGATCGATAGTTGCGGTGCTGATGTCAGCCACGAAGTGCAGCGTGCTCTTGGTGGTAACACCACCTACGCTGGCTTCCACTTTCACATCACCTGCTTGGGTGCTGCTGACAGGCAGAACAGCAATACCGTTAGCGTCGGTGGTCACCGTCTGCTGCCGGGTGGTGCCGTCTGGATTCGTGATGGTAAACACCACGTCAAAACCTGCCAGTGGGTTACCTTGCGCGTCTTTCACTGGCAACTGAACGGTGTTGACATCAGTGCCGTTGGCCAAGGCGTTGTCAGTCCCTGCCGTCATGCCATTCTGGTCAATTTTGGCCGAACTGGTGTCAGCCACAAACTTCAGCTCGGTGCTGCTGGTCACGCCACCCACGTTGGCTTCGACCTTCACATTGCCCGCTTTGTCACTGGTGACCGGCAAGGTGGCAATACCGTTCTCATCGGTGATCACCGTTTGCTGGCGGGTGGTGCCGTCCGGGTTGGTCACGGTAAAGACCACCTCGTAACCGGCGAGCGGGTTGCCGTTGGCATCTTTCACCGGTAACTGCACGGTGTTCACATCGGTGCCGTTAGCCAGAGTGCTGCCCATGTTACCCGACAGGCCATTCTTATCGATCGTGGCGCTCGCACTGTCCGCCAGAAGCGTCACGGTAGCCTGTTGTGCGGCAATAGCCGTGCCGGAAATTTTGGCCTCGATCTTCACAACGCCCGCGCTGCTGCCTGCGGTAAAGGTCGCCAGATAGGTGCCTGGGCGGTCGGTAGATTCAGTGATCTCACCGATCTGATGAGCGATGGGTTGTGCAACGGCGGCGGATGCCGGGCTGATTTTGTTGGCAGCGCCAGGGGCCTGGAACTCACTGCTGAGTGCTATCTGGCCAGCAATCCCGCTGATGGGGTGCCCACTACCGTCTTTCAGTGATAACTCAACCTGGGTGGTGGAACGACCGTCTGCGGGCAAACGGGCATTCTTAATCGCCAGCGCGGAGCTGGCCGCAACGCCGAACCCGGTCACCACCAGCTCTGCCTTCGCAGGCTCGGAACGGTTACCTGATTGATCCACGACGGTCACGCTGATCGGGTAGCTGTTATTGCCCAGCAAGCTATACGCTGGCAACACCGCCTGCCACCCACTGCCGTTAGGCACGATTTTCCCGCCTGCAGCGGTCAGCAGGTCAGACTGCCATTCGAACGAGGCAATGCCGTTTTTGCTATTGACCCTGACAGGCAGTGTAACGGTCTGGCCTGAATCACCCTGGATCAGCGCATCCATCGCCACACTGAGTAACTGCTGTTCACGGTATTGCAGAACAATTTGATTATTGCGGTCAACCAACTCGTAGCGGCTGCCCGCCAGCGTGCGCTTCGCGCCAACGTTGGCCGGATCGATCTGCTGTGACAGTGGCGTACCTAACGCATAGTTGAAGGAGAGATTGAAGCGGGTGTCTTCCATTCCGCTGGTTCCCTGCTTGTGGTCGACCCCTAAGCTCACCAGAGGAATGGGCGAATAGTTGACGCCGAAAGTAACCGCTGCAGGATCGGATTGCCGTTTATCTTTGCCGAATAAACCGACTTCCTCACCGAAATACTGTTCATAAACCAGTTTACCGCCCACTTGAGGCAGTGAAGGCAGATAGGCTTCGGTCCGGATATCAAAACCATTGGCGGCTTTTTCATCGTATCCGTCCAGATCGCGAGAGTTTTTCCAGCCGCTGATACCGAAATAGCCGTTGGCCGCAACGCGCAGGTAGTCGCGTGCGTATTCCCCCCCCAGACCCAGACGCGAGTGGTGACCCTGAAGATCTCTGTCGAGGAAGAAGTTATAGCCAAACATCTGCTGGTCGATAAAATGACGCTGCCCGACACCGGCATTGAGCGTGACGCGATCGTCAATGTAGCGCGTGCCCAGTTGGGTAAAGGTCATCAGACTTGGCGTATCTTCCAGCGGTAACAGAACATCCAGTTGACTCCCTTTCAGGTTAAGTTTGTCATCCAGATTAAGCTGTACTTTGGCCGAACCAAATTGTTGCAACCAGCCTTCTACGGCATCATTTGCGGTATGGGAAGCGACGCCACGGGCGATAGACTCAGCCTGCTTGGTGGGGGAACCGCTGGCTAACACACCGGCCAGACGGGTGGCGGCGTTAGCCACCGATTGTTCTTCCTCGGTATGGGATTTTTGAGCCGCCATGACCGCTGGGGTATAAGCCAGGCTAAGGGGGAATGCCACCTGCGTAACGATATTCGCCCAGGCTAACAGGATAGATATTCGAGATTTTTTGAGAGCCCCTGAGCTACGGCTAGGGGGCAATTTGTGCTTATTCAATTCGACTGCCTTATGGATAAATTGAAATGACATACATCCATGACCATTCAAGCAATAACAGCCCCGCAGGTACTAATTTGAGCCAGTGCCTGCAGTTGCGTTCTGTTGCCACCTGAATGAACTTGGATAGACCTGTAGATCAGACAAAGAGCGTTTGCCTGACCTATTTTAGGGTTTTACATAATCAGTAATTTCATAGAATAAAAGCTAACCATCAGGTTATAAGTCCAACCTGAAGTATTCAGGGTATATCCACGAAATAGATGTTGATAAGAATGAGTCAGCATTATATTAAGTCAGTGTTTTTAATTAGGTAAAATAACAAACCTTCACTCGATTAAAGCCTGATTTTAAATAAATCAGTGAACGACTATTTATTATCATCCTAAACTCTTTAATACACCTTTAATTTTTAAGACTATTCTTGGCTAACTCATACCTTTAGCCCTTTAAAACCGTCTGTTGTTTGTAGCCCACAGCGCTAGATTTTTACCGAGCTGTAACCTGAAATCATTTGGGTATAAATTAACGGAGGGAATATAAGGTATGGCGATAAATTGTAAATCCAACATTTTTTTATTGGACATGCAAAAAATTTATAGCACGATATATTTTGAGGTTTTTGTATACAACTGTAAATTCCAGCCGTCGCTGAATTCCTTACAGGAACACCCGCGTTGGTGTTCCCTTTCTCTGATGGCGAACTGAGCCTGCCCATACCAAAACACTCAACATCTCACAGCGTCACACTCAACAACCAGCCCGCGAAGCCACAACCCACGACCACTAGGGTGTGTCCCGTAAT
>NZ_JQEI01000042.1 GCF_000743355.1 Serratia sp. Ag1 | reverse complement strand
GGATCATATCCATATGCTTGTAGAAATCCCGCCCAAAATGAGTGTGTCGGGCTTTATGGGATATCTGAAGGGAAAGAGCAGCCTGATGCTTTATGAGCAGTTTGGCGATTTGAAGTTCAAATACCGTAACAGGGAGTTCTGGTGCCGAGGGTATTACGTTGATACGGTTGGGAAAAATACAGCCAGGATACAAGAATACATAAAGCACCAACTGGAAGAGGATAAAATGGGTGAGCAGTTGTCGATCCCGTATCCTGGCAGCCCGTTTACGGGCCGTAAGTAATCCATAGATGCAAATGTCAGATCGCAATGCGCCTGTTAGGGCGCGGCAGGCAAGAGAGCCTTATAGGCGCATATGAAAAACCTCCGGCTATGCCGGAGGATATTTATTCGAACCGAGGCAAATTATTTTTTGGCGCGTTCGAAAGAGGCAACGATTTCAGCTTTAGCGGCAGCAGCATCTGCCCAGCCATCCACTTTCACCCATTTGCCTTTTTCCAGATCTTTGTAGTGCTCGAAGAAGTGAGTGATCTGTGCTTTCAGCAGTTCTGGCAGATCGTTCACGTCTTTCACGTGATCGTACTCTTTTGTCAGTTTGCTGTGCGGTACGGCAACCAGTTTTGCATCTTCACCGGCTTCGTCAGTCATTTTCAGCACGCCGACCGGACGGCAGCGGATCACTGAACCAGGCTGCAGCGGGTACGGGGTTGGCACCAGTACATCAACCGGGTCACCGTCCAGAGACAGTGTATTGTTGATGTAACCGTAGTTGCACGGATAGAACATCGCCGTTGACATGAAACGGTCAACGAACAGCGCACCGGTATCTTTGTCGATTTCATATTTGATTGGATCGGCGTTCGCCGGGATTTCGATAACTACATAGATGTCTTCCGGCAGGTCTTTGCCAGCAGGGACCAGATTCAAGCTCATGTCGGTTTCCTTTAATCAAACCAGAAATGGAGTGGTGGCTAATTATAGCCAAAACACTCTCAAAGTACTGCGATTTTTCAGGCGCCACGTCGTTCTAGACGCTTCATTTTTATGTCGCCAAGGAGAATTATCAGACCGCTCACGGTTTGGGCTCCCTCTATCAAATACGCCAATTACAGGTATATTAGGCCCCCACGGAACCGTTAAGGAAGTTTGAGCATGGTTGATAAGTTGCAGCGCAGCAGAAAGGAAAAGAATTCGAACTTATATTATCAAGTGCGATTACTGGTAATGTTCACCCTCTTGATATGCAGTCAGGCGATTAATGCAACGGTTCTTGGTTTACCACAGAATTATCATCAGGTTTCCCCGGATTTATTCCGTTCTGCCCAACCGGACGCAGCGCAAATGCAGGCGTTGGAGCAGAGCGGTATCAAAACTGTTCTCAACCTTCGGCAATGGAATGATGATGACAGTGAAGCGAAGGGGACAAGTCTGATACTGCGCCGTGTGCCTATGAACGCTGCGGTGATCAATGATGAGATCGTGGTCAGTGCGTTACGAGAAATCCGCTTTGCCCAGAAACCGATGCTGGTGCATTGCTGGCACGGTAGCGATCGTACCGGGCTGATTGTGGCAATGTATCGGTTGGTCTTTGAGCATGCCGCTAAAGCGGATGTGTTGGCTGAATTGCGCAAACCGGAATATGGCTATCACGAAAGCTATTATGGCGGCATTGCGCGCTACGTGCGTGATGTTGATGTTAATCAGATACAACAGCGCGTTTTCGGCGTTCCAGCCGGTTTACCACAGTAAAGACGCTCGGGATTTTGTTCGGTACAACAGAGAGTCCTGGCAGCAGATTTCTTGCTGCCAGGAAAGCTGGAACGGGCTTATTCGTCTGGGAATTCAGCGATAAAACGTTCGGCTTCTTCTACCATGGATTTGGTTCCGACGAAGAACGGTGCACGCTGGTGCAGTTTCTCCGGTACGATATCCAGAATGCGTCTTTTGCCATCGCTGGCTTTGCCACCGGCCTGTTCAGCCAGCAGAGCCATCGGGTTGCACTCATACAGCAGGCGCAGCTTGCCTTGCGGGTGGCTGGCGGTGCTTGGATAAATATAGATACCGCCTTTCAGCAGGTTGCGGTGGAAGTCGGCAACCAGTGAACCGATATAACGTGAGGTATAAGGGCGTTGTGTCGCTTCATCCTGCTCTTGGCAGTATTTGATGTATTTCTTCACCCCGAGCGGGAACTTGATGTAGTTACCTTCGTTGATGGAGTACATGCAGGCTTTTTCCGGGTAACGCACTTTCTCGTGTGAGAGACAGAACACACCCAGCGACGGATCGTAAGTGAAGGCATGTACGCCATAACCGGTGGTATACACCAGCATGGTGGATGAACCGTAAACCACGTAACCAGCAGCAACTTGCGCACTACCAGGCTGCAGGAAATCTTCTTCGGTAACAGGAGTACCGATCGGTGTGATACGGCGATAGATCGAGAAAATCGTACCGACGGAGACGTTAACATCAATGTTGGACGAGCCGTCCAACGGATCCATCAGCACCACATACTTGCCGTTTTCAGCCCGCTCGCCGTCGAATATGACGATGTCGTCTTCTTCTTCCGAAGCGATGCCTGCAACTTCACCGCGCGCTTTCAGCGCTGCTTTGAGTTTTTCATTGGCGAACAGATCCAGTTTCATCTGAACTTCGCCCTGGACGTTGGAAATGCCGCTGGCCCCCAGAATATCAACCAGACCAGCCTTGTTGATATCACGGTGGATGATTTTGGCACCCAGTTTAATTGCAGAAAGTAGCGCAGTCAGCTCGCCGGTGGCGTGAGAGAAGTCGTGCTGTTTCTCGACGATAAATTCGCCTAACGTTTTCATGACACAATCCCTGAATCTACGGATGGATAGCGGTTTGTTAACAAACCGCCAACGTTTTCGCCAGCCAGTGTAGCCCAAAGCATTACGCCATTCATAGGCAAATCCATTTCTTCCCGGCGATTCTGAGCGTTAGAATAAGTACTAAATCGATGCACTCAAATGAGAAACCTAATGCGCATACATATTCTTGGGATCTGCGGCACCTTTATGGGTGGGCTGGCAATGCTGGCGCGCTCGCTTGGACATGAGGTTACGGGATCTGATGCCAACGTCTATCCCCCAATGAGCACGCTGCTGGAAAATCAGGGGATCGACCTGATCCAGGGTTACGATCCGGCGCAGTTGGATCCCGTACCCGATCTGGTGATTATCGGTAATGCAATGACGCGCGGAAACCCTTGTGTGGAAGCGGTGTTAGAGCGCGGTATTCCTTACGTTTCTGGCCCGCAGTGGTTGCACGATCAGGTACTGCGCGATCGCTGGGTGCTGGCGGTGGCCGGTACGCACGGTAAAACCACCACTGCCGGGATGGCGACCTGGATCCTGGAAGCCTGCGGTTATCAACCCGGTTTTGTGATCGGTGGCGTGCCGGGTAACTTTGATGTTTCTGCGCGGCTCGGCGGCAGCCCGTTCTTTGTGATCGAGGCGGATGAATACGATTGTGCCTTTTTCGACAAGCGCTCCAAGTTTGTGCATTACAGCCCACGCACGCTGATCATGAACAATCTGGAGTTTGATCATGCAGATATTTTTGACGATCTGAAAGCGATCCAGAAACAGTTCCATCATCTGGTACGTTTGGTGCCGGGCAAAGGCAAAATCATCCTGCCAGACAATGATGCACACCTGAAACAGGTGATGGCGATGGGCTGTTGGAGTGAGCAGGAACTGGTGGGCGATGAAGGCGCTTGGCGCGCACACAAACTGACGCCGGATGCGAGTCATTACGAAGTTTTTCTCGATGGCGATAAAGTTGGAGAGGTTAACTGGGCATTGGTGGGTGAACACAATATGCATAATGGCCTGATGGCGATCGCGGCGACCCGCCATGTTGGTGTGCAACCTGCTGATGCCTGTCGCGCGTTGGGTGATTTTATTAATGCTCGCCGTCGCCTGGAACTGCGTGGCGAAGCCAACGGTGTTGCGGTTTATGATGACTTTGCTCATCACCCAACCGCTATCCTTGCTACGCTGGCCGCGCTACGCGGTAAGGTTGGGGGCACGGCGCGGATTCTGGCGGTACTGGAGCCCCGTTCTAATACCATGAAGATGGGGATCAGCAAAAACGATCTGGCGCCTTCGCTTGGCCGGGCTGATGAAGTGTTCCTGTTCCAACCGCACCACATTCCTTGGCAGGTCGCCGAAGTGGCCGATGCCTGTGTACAAAAGGCACATTGGAGTGCCGATCTCGATACCTTGGTGGAAATGATCGTCAAAGTCGCTCAGCCGGGTGACTCTATTCTGGTGATGAGTAACGGTGGTTTTGGCGGTATTCACGATAAACTGCTGGCAGCGTTGGCTGAAAATGCCAAGCCGAAAGAGGTTTATTGAAAGCTTTCCCTACGAGCTATCCATCTCAGGCCGCGAATGCGGCCTTTTTTATCTCAATAAAAAAGCCCTCGCAAGCGAGGGCAATAGGACTCGTCGAATAGAATGACGAGGTTTTCTAGGAAATGGGCATTTATCTCAGAACTCGGCAGTGGCAGTGACGAGGGAAGTTCGGTAAATGCACTCTCTTAGTTATTACTTGTAAATTTCTGCGGTGGCGTGGAAGTTGCCTTCACTGCGTGCTTCGATCACACGATAAGCGGTCGCACCTTTAGCGTCGGCTTTGGCAGACAACGCCTGACGGATATCTGATGGTGCTGCACCGACACCGCTCACGGTGATCGTTCCTGCAGATTGCAATTTTTCAGCCTGCGATGCATCAATGGATTGTGCTGCAAATGACCCAAAGGAAAGCATAGAGAGAAGGCTTACTGCTGCAAGGGTAGTTTTAATTTTCATGGTTTGGCCTCTTTATATTCTTTTGTTAGTTCCTGTGAACCGTGATTTACGTCACGGAAATGAGTATAGGCTTAGTAACGACAAAAATTAATAGCCAGCTAACGATCTGTAGTGAAACTTTATTTGGTCACTTTTATTTTTAATAGCGTAATGGAATAAAAAGCGGTGATTAAATGAGCGATTGATGTTAAATTTATGTGATTTCAATGAGCTAAGTGCCTTTGACTAAAAGTGCGAAACATCAAAGATGCTACTGATTACTCATACGCAATTGTCATTGAAATAGGCCCGTCAGACTCAAGTTACAGCCTAAGGTCATAGGGAGATAGATGCGGGCAGAAATATCAGAGGGAGCGTTATGGTTAGAAAACGTTAACAAAATATGGCCTTCATCAGCCCTATTTTGTTAACGGCATGCGTCACAGTTCTTGTTCGAACAAAGTGAGAATCGCTTCAAAAAGCTGGTGCGCGGTGAATGTACTGGCAGGGGTGACGAAAATGGTGTCATCACCTGCGATGGTGCCCAGGATCCCTTCGGATTTGCCCAGTGAATCCAACAGGCGTGCAATCAGCTGTGCGGCTCCGGGGCTGGTATGGATCACCACGATGGCATCATTGTGGTCGACATCCAGCACCAGATTCTTCAGCGGGCTGGTGGTGGTTGGCACACCGAGTTCCGCAGGAAGGCAATACACCATCTCCATTTTGGCATTGCGCGTTCGCACCGCGCCGAACTTGGTCAGCATGCGCGACACTTTGGACTGATTGATATTTTCGAAGCCTTCCTCTTGCAGCGCCAAAACGATCTCGCCTTGAGAACTGAATTTTTCTTCTTTCAGTAACGCTTTGAATGCTTTGATCAGATCTTCCTGCTTTGCGGGATTACGCATTTTGCACCGTGGAATGTTGCCAAAGGGAGCTATTATTATGCATATCAATGAATTTTTATGCAATGTGGCAAGATGGATAGAGCGTAAATAATGCAGAGAAACTAAGGCGCGGGCGGCATTTTAACAAAATCTATATCTCATGAATATGCCTTTTGACGCAGGAAACGAGTCAGCTTTTCAGTAACGAAAATGTTATTAAAATGATGTTGTTCTGATGTTATGTAAGGGTGTAATGTAACGCCCGGTTAACTCGCCAGTGAAGAACCTTGCACTATTTTCGATTAGTGTGCGCTATGCCCTTAATGCGTAAGCTATTTAATCTAAAATAAGCGCGACATCGGGCGTTTTATTGCGCCAGCTCTAAAACCGACTGTTAATAGGTTGTTTTTAAAGGTGTAATAAATTAAGGTCCGAGGCCAAAGAATTCACGGCGCTTTTATATTCAAGATAATAAAGGAGTATAGGATGAAAGTTGCAGTTCTCGGTGCTGCTGGCGGTATCGGCCAGGCCCTCGCCCTTCTACTCAAAACCCAGCTTCCTTCAGGTTCTGAACTCACCCTCTACGACATTGCCCCTGTTACCCCAGGCGTTGCCGTTGACTTAAGCCACATCCCAACCGCAGTTAAAATCAAAGGCTTCAGTGGTGAAGATGCGACCCCTGCGCTGCACGGTGCCGATGTAGTGCTGATTTCTGCCGGTGTGGCACGTAAGCCGGGTATGGATCGTTCGGACCTGTTCAATGTGAACGCCGGTATTGTGCGTAATCTGATCGAGCAAGTCGCTAAAACCTGCCCGAAAGCCTGCATCGGTATCATCACTAACCCGGTGAACACCACAGTTGCTATCGCCGCTGAAGTGTTGAAAAAAGCCGGTGTTTATGACAAGAACAAGCTGTTTGGCGTGACATCTCTCGACATTATTCGTTCTAATACCTTCGTGGCTGAGCTGAAAGGCAAGCAGCCAGAAGAGTTGGAAGTGCCTGTTATTGGTGGTCACTCAGGCGTAACCATTCTGCCTCTGCTGTCACAGATCCCTGGCGTGAGCTTTACCGCGCAGGAAGTTGCTGACCTGACCAAGCGTATCCAGAATGCGGGTACCGAAGTGGTTGAGGCTAAAGCCGGTGGCGGTTCCGCGACTCTGTCTATGGGCCAGGCCGCTGCACGTTTCGGTTTGTCTTTAGTGCGCGCGCTGAGCGGTGAGAAGGGCATTATGGAATGTGCCTACGTTGAAGGTGATGGCAAATATGCCCGCTTCTTCGCACAACCTCTGGTATTAGGCAAAAACGGTATTGAAGAACGTAAGGATATCGGTGCCCTGAGCGCGTTCGAACAACAAGCGCTGAACGAAATGCTGGACGTGCTGCACAAAGATATCGAACTGGGCGAGAAATTTATCAACAATTGATAGCGCCGGTACGATTAAAGCCTGCAAAAGCCGCCGGAACTACAGTCCGGCGGTTTTTTTTATTTTTCTCATGATTTGATACGACTTTTTCGGTCCAGCAGACGCTGTGTGTGCGGATCAAAATATCGGCTTGGCCAAATTTCCGCAGGATGAACATTCAATGCGTCGGCAATCAGCCATTCTCCCTTCGGCCAAGGGCGTGACAGCGCATTGGCAAGAGTGGATGAGCTTAGCCCTGCCTGGCGTGAAACCGCTGCCAATGTCGTACCTCTCTTCTTCAACGCCGCTATTACGTCTGCAGGATGCCAGTCTGGATTCCGTGAATTCATGTTTACATTCCTTTTTTGATTAGAGAAAGTTCTGTTAGTGGTATAACTAACAGGTCAGAATTAATCGTTTGAACAACATGAAACGCTTATTCAGAAACCAGAATACCACTAAGTTTCTAAAAAACATCTTATGGTTTCTGAAAAATTTGTCTTGCCACACTATTGTCCAGAGATAATGGCTATGAAAAACGAGTGGTTTGCCGCCAAGGAGCTTATAGGCCTAGCAGGATTACCTTCCTCTACACAGGGAATCAACCTCATGGCACGGCGTGAAGGCTGGGTCAGCCGCCGCCGCAAAGGCGTACAAGGAAAAGCGTTGGAGTACCATGTTGACAGTCTGCCGACCAGCGTGAGGAAGTTGTTGATTCTACGGGAAGAACCGGCGGCTTATGAGGTGGAACGGCAGGATCCTCTGGCGGTCTGGGTTGAATATTATTACCACCTGTCAGACAGCGAGCGGGCGCAGCTTATGGCGTTTCTGATGCGTGAAGGTGTTGGCAGCCTGTTAGCGTGGGTGGCCGAGAAGGATAAGTAACATGTGCATGGCGCGTGGAGTTTCGCAAAATAGCTCTTTTGCAGCAGGGGCTTCCTGCTCGTGATTTTGGTTTATTTTTTCTTTGGTCAATAAGCCGCCCTTGAGTTATCGCTGAGTAATTTTCTTATGCGGTAATCACATAAAGAAGGGTTCGACTAACTGACAGGCATTACAGGTTCATAGCAAGGGATTCATTAATTGAAGGAATGAATAGGCCTGGTATCCAGACCTATTTGAATATTAGGAAAGTTTTTGTTTCTTAAAAATTACGTTGAACGGCCAGATGTGCTAATCCTTCCAGCGCAGCACGGTAGGGTGATTGCGGCAACACCTGCAAAACAGAAATTGCTTTATCCGCTTCTTCTTCTGCACGCTGGCGAGTGTAGGTGAGTGAACCGCATGCTTGCATCGCGGCCAAAACGGGCTCCAGCAAATGGCGGCCATTTCCCTGTTCAATGGCGGTGCGAATCATCGCTGACTGCTCTGCATCGCCATTGTGCATCGCATGTAATAAGGGCAGGGTGGGTTTACCTTCATTGAGATCGTCACCGGTATTTTTCCCTAACGTCACCCCGTCAGCGCTGTAATCGAGCAGATCATCGATCAGCTGGAACGCCGTACCCAAGTAGCGGCCATAATCCTGCAGTGCTTTCTCTTCGGCTTCGCTGGCACCAGCAAGAATGGCCGATGACTGTGCCGCCGCTTCAAACAGACGGGCGGTTTTGCTGTAGATCACCCGCATGTAGTTTTCTTCGGTGATATCAGGATCGTTCACGTTCATCAGTTGCAGCACTTCACCTTCGGCAATAACGTTGACGGCTTCAGACATCAACGCCAACACGCGCAACGATTCCAGGCTAGTCATCATCTGGAAAGCGCGGGTATAGATGAAATCCCCAACCAGCACGCTGGCTGCATTGCCGAAGGCCGCATTGGCGGTGGCTTTGCCGCGGCGCATATCGGACTCGTCCACGACGTCATCATGCAGTAACGTTGCGGTGTGAATGAATTCGATCAGGGCGGCCACGGTAATATGTTTATCCCCCTGATAGTGCAACGCCCGCGCGGCAAGCACGGCGATCATCGGACGAATACGTTTACCGCCACCGCTGATAATGTAATAGCCAAGTTGATTGATGAGCGTGACATCGGAATTCAACTGTTCGAGAATTGTTGCGTTCACGGCCGCCATATCTTGCGCGGTTAACTCAGTAATTTGTTCTAGGTTCATTGTGTTTTTTCAGCTGTGTTTCTGTTCACCGCGATGAGATTGCTGCTCACATCGGTATAGGGCGGTCACTGTTGTCTCTGATTGTACTTGAAAAACGCCTCAGATAAATGCCATGAAAGAAACTGTGTTTTTTTTCTTCTTTTTTCATCTTCAGCCCCCATTATGCTCTTGTCATAGGCGGGATTATTGCGTAGAATTCGCGCCCTATTGTGAATATTTATAGCGCGCTCTGTACTGAACAGTTGGGCACGCGGAAAGCGGAGTTTTATATGTACGCGGTTTTCCAAAGTGGTGGTAAACAACACCGAGTAAGCGAAGGTCAAACCGTTCGCTTGGAAAAGCTGGACATCGCAACTGGTGAAGCGGTTGAGTTTGACCAGATTCTGATGATCGCTAATGGCGAAGATATCAAAATCGGCGTTCCTTACGTCGATGGCGGCAAGATCAAAGCTGAAGTCGTTGCTCACGGTCGTGGCGAAAAAATCAAGATTGTTAAGTTTCGTCGTCGTAAGCACTACCGTAAGCAGCAGGGCCACCGTCAGTGGTTCACTGACGTTAAAATCACCGGCATCAGCGCTTAAGTTAGGAGAGCGGATTAATGGCACACAAAAAGGCTGGCGGCTCGACTCGTAACGGTCGCGATTCAGAAGCTAAACGTCTGGGCGTAAAACGCTTTGGCGGCGAAGCAGTACTGGCAGGCAGCATCATCGTTCGTCAGCGCGGTACCAAATTCCACGCTGGTACCAACGTGGGTTGCGGCAAAGACCACACTCTGTTTGCTTTGAAAGACGGTAAAGTCAAATTCGAAGTTAAAGGCCCGAGCAATCGTAAATTTATCAGCATCGAAGCTGAATAATTTTTCGAGCCTTACGAAATAGATGTAAGCCCCGCAATTCGTTGCGGGGCTTTTTACATTTATAGGGCACTGGTGTTCAGGCCCGTAGGTATCAGGATATATGGAATCAAAACAACAGGCCGGCATGGGGATTCTCCTGGCGCTCACTACAGCAATTTGCTGGGGGGCGTTGCCCATCGCGATGAAAGAAGTGCTGAAGGTGATGGAGCCGTTTACCATCGTCTGGTACCGTTTTACCATTGCGGCTCTCGGTCTGGGCATGATTTTGGCGGTGCGCGGGCGTTTGCCGCCGATGAAAATGTTTCGTCAGCCGCGCTGGTTGCTCTTGTTGATCGTTGCTACCGCAGGTTTGCTGGGCAACTTTGTGTTTTTCAGTTCTTCACTGCAATACCTGAGCCCGACGGCATCGCAAGTGATCGGTCAACTGTCGCCTGTGGGCATGATGTTCGCCAGTGTACTGATCCTGAAAGAAAGGATGCGAATCACCCAGGTGATTGGGGCATTGATGCTGATTTGCGGGTTGATGTTGTTTTTTAACGTCAGCCTGATTGAAATTTTTACCCGGCTGACGGATTACACCCTCGGTGTTTTGCTGGGCGTGTGTGCAGCGATGGTTTGGGTGACCTATGGAGTGGCTCAAAAAGTGCTGTTGCGCCGATTAGCGTCGCCGCAGATTCTGGTCATACTGTACACTTTATGCGCGATTGCTTTATTCCCACTGGCCAAGCCTGAGGTGATTTTCCAGCTCAGCAACTGGCAGCTAGCCTGCTTGCTATTCTGTGGGGCGAATACGCTGATTGGCTACGGTGCGCTGGCAGAAGCAATGGCGCGCTGGCAGGCGGCGCAGGTGAGTGCGGTAGTGACGCTCACTCCGTTGTTCACCCTAATGTTTTCAGATTTATTGGCGCTGGCATGGCCGCAAGTTTTCGCCGCCCCGACGTTAAATGTCGTCGGTTATGTTGGTGCTTTCGTGGTGGTAGCAGGCGCTATGTTTTCCGCAATTGGTCACCGCTGGTGGCCGCGACGGGCAGAACCCAACCTGGTTGCTTCTTTGAAGCAGCCCGGTGAATGATTTACGGAGACGGTAAATGAAGTTTGTAGATGAAGCGACGATCCTGGTTGTTGCAGGTGATGGTGGTAATGGCTGCGTCAGCTTCCGCCGCGAGAAATATATCCCGAATGGTGGGCCGGACGGCGGTGATGGCGGTGACGGCGGTGACGTTTACCTGCTGGCTGACGAAAACCTCAATACCCTGATCGATTACCGCTTTGAAAAATCTTTTCGTGCCGAACGTGGCCAGAACGGCCAGAGCCGTGACTGTACCGGTAAGCGCGGCAAAGATATTATCATTAAGGTGCCGGTAGGGACTCGCGTGCAAGATCAGGGCACAGGGGAAATCCTCGGTGATATGACCCGCCATCAGCAGCGTTTGATGGTGGCCAAGGGCGGTTGGCATGGCTTGGGTAATACCCGCTTCAAATCCTCGGTGAATCGCGCACCACGTCAGAAAACCTTGGGTACCAAGGGTGAAACGCGCGACATCCTGTTGGAACTGTTGCTACTGGCCGATGTGGGCATGTTAGGGTTGCCGAATGCCGGTAAATCGACGTTTATTCGTGCGGTGTCTGCTGCTAAGCCGAAAGTGGCGGATTATCCCTTCACCACGCTGGTGCCAAGCCTCGGTGTGGTGCGTATGGACAGCGAGCAGAGCTTCGTGGTTGCTGACATCCCAGGGTTGATTGAAGGGGCTTCCGACGGTGCCGGTTTGGGGATCCGCTTCCTGAAGCATTTGGAGCGTTGCCGCGTGCTGTTGCATCTGGTGGATATTGCTCCGATTGATGAATCCGATCCGGTAGAAAACGCCAAGGTGATCATCCATGAACTGAATCAGTACAGCGAAAATCTGGTGCAGAAGCCACGCTGGCTGGTGTTCAATAAGGTTGACCTGCTGGATGCGGATGAAGCTGCCGAACGCGCCAAGGCGATCGTAGAGGGCATGGGCTGGGAAGGTAAGTACTACATGATCTCTGCCGCTAACCGCGAAGGGGTTAACGCGCTGTGCTGGGATGTCATGAACTTTATCAACACCCAACCCAAAGCCATGGCGATTGAAGAAAGCGCACCAGAGAAAGTCGAGTTTATGTGGGATGATTACCACCGTGAGCAAATCGCTGAAGTGGAAGCCGAAGCGGAAGACGACTGGGATGATGACTGGGATGAAGATGACGACGAAGGTGTCGAAATCATCTATCAGAAGTAATTCTGTGCCGGTGTGGTAATTCTGCATTTCAGGGCTCAGCGTGATGCTGGGCCCTTTTTTGTATTCAGAAAACCCCCAGCTAGGCTGGGGGTTCCGTAAAGCTTCCAGCTTTGAGTCGGCTCTTTTAATGGCCAGTAACGCTTGTGGTCAGGTAGCAACAAAGCACCTCTGGAGATAGATAAGCCGCTAATAGTTGATGAGAAAGGCTTAGCGCATACCCGATGAATGAGAGAAGTACCAACACGTTACTTATTCAGTGTCTTGGGGGGTAAGTACAAAGGAAACTGTCATATGCGCTAAGGAAGATATGTGTATAGAAAGATGTGATGGTAACTACAGTCGCCCTTACATTGATGTAGCCCGTTTACGGGCAGTAAGTAACAGAAGTAATGCAAATGTGAGGTAGTCATGCGCCTGTTAGGGCGCGGCAGGTAAGAGAGCCTTACAGGCGCATATGAAAAACCTCCGGCTATGCCGGAGGATATTTATTCATTGATTCAGCACGTTATCGGGTATCCAGCATTGGGCGTTCAAGCCGTGGGTATCGGTGCGGTTTTCAAGCTGTAGCCATCCGCGATGCAACTGTGCGATGCGGATCACGATATTCAACCCAAGCCCGCTGCCCCCGTAGCGCTGATCCATACGACGGAATGCCTGCGTCAGTTCGCCAGCCAATTCTGGTTTAATGCCAGGCCCTTCATCCAACACCTGCAACCGCTGCCCACGATCTTGCGGGGTGAGCTGCACATGAATCGTGCTGTTTTCCGGGCTATAGCGGTGAGCATTTTCCACCAGATTGCGCAGCATCAGGCGCAACAAGACAGGATCACCATGGGTAACAGCCTGGTGGGGTAACTGCCAAAGCAGCTTTTGCCCGCGCTGGTCTGCCAGTTCTTTCAGCTCTTCCTGCAGCGGTTTGATCACATGAGTCACCCAGTCAAACTGCTGATAATGGCCGCTGGCAAAATTCTGACCAGCGCGCGATAACATCAGTAATTGCTCAACGACGCGCATCAACTGATCGATGCGGGCAATCAGGACTTTGCTTTCTTTAATTCCTTGTTGTTCCATCAGTTCCAGATGCAGGCGAATTCCGGCCAGCGGCGTGCGTAACTCGTGAGCCGCATCGGCAGTAAACAGGCGTTCTTGCTGGATGGTGTGATCGAGGCGCGAAAACAGCTGATTCAGTGCACCCGTCACCGCCACCATTTCCCGGCTGTCGTTGCTGACGGGTAACGGTGTCAGGTTATCTGCGGAGCGCTTTTCTAAGCGCTCCTGTAGCTGATTAAGCGGGCGAGTAATCCAACTGATCGCCCAGAAAGAGGCCAGCAGGCTCACGATCATCATGATCAGCGAAGGGGCAAGTAATGCAGCGATGGCTTCGGCAATCTCGGTATTCACTCGCTCATTGCGCATTTTGGCCGACAGGGTTTCATCCACCAGAAAACTGATCTGCTCCTGGCTCTCATGCCAGAGCCAAAATGCACTGATAAGCTGGGCAACCAGCAGGATCAACGCCAGCATCAGCAACAGGCGGCGGCGCATGCTGATCATGAGGCAGGTTCCAGGCGGTAACCAATACCGCGCACGGTGCGGATGCGATCTTTACCCAGTTTACGGCGCAGGTTATGGACGTGAACTTCGAGAGTGTTGGAGCCCAGATCGTCATTCCAGGTATAGAGATCCTGTTGCAGTAGTTCGCGATTGACGGTCTGACCCGCACGCATTATCAGGCGTGACAGGATGGCAAACTCTTTAGGGGTGACATCAATGGGTTGCTGCTGCAGGTAGACTTGCTGACTGGAGAGGTTAAGCGTCAGGTCATCCTGCTGCAGCAGATTATCGCTATGGCCCTGATAGCGACGGAGCAGGGCTCGCACCCGGGCCTGTAGCTCAACCAGGGCAAAGGGTTTGATCAGATAATCATCGGCACCCGCATCCAGGCCCTCAACACGGTCTTCCAGAGCATCGCGAGCGGTCAGGATCAGCACGGGTAAATCAATATGCTGACGTCGCCACTGGCGCAGCAGGCTGGCACCATCCAGATCCGGCAGACCAAGATCCAGGATCACCATACTGTACTGACTGGTGACGATCAGGCTGTTGGCTTCAGCCGCTGTGGCTGCACAATCACAGGCATAACCTTCGTTGGAGAGCGCCAGCGCCAGCCCTTGCTGCAACAGTTCATCGTCCTCAACAATCAGTAGTTTCATGTTGATTGACCCTCAATTGTTCTGATAGATATCGCGATACAAACGACTCTCAAAGCGGACTAACGGAGCGCGCCGCTGTTTCTGGTCTTCCGGTGGAACCGCGTAACCCGATAAGAACTGCACAAACGCATAACGCTGGCCGCTGGCGGTGGTGATGAAGCCCGCCAGGTTATAGACCCCTTGCAGCGCACCGGTTTTGGCGGACACTTTGCCATCGACGCCAGCTTCATGCAGGCCACCACGGTAACGCAGAGTGCCATCATAGCCGGACAGCGGCAGCATCGAGATGAAGTTGAGTTCATTGTCGTGTTGGGCAATATATTGCAGTGCTTGCATCATGGTTGCCGGTGTTAGCAGGTTGTGGCGCGACAGGCCCGAACCATCAACGACGATGTTGTTGCCTAGGTCTACACCGGCTTTCTGGCGCAACACCTGGCGTACCGCGTCGGCTCCGGCACGCCAGGTGCCGGGAACCCCAAAACGCTCATGTCCAATGGTGCGGAATACGGTGTCTGCGATCATGTTGTCGGATTTCTTCAGCATGATTTTCAGCAGTTCATGCAGCGGTGCAGACTGAGTTTGGGCAATCACTGTGCCGGTCAGGCCGGGAATGGTTTGACGCTTCAGATGGCCACTGATCTCGATCCCAGCCTGTTTCAGTTCATCTTTCAGGATTGCGCCAGCGTAGCTGGCTCCATCCTGAATGGCGAAAGCCAGCGGTAGCGGTTCGCTACGTTGTGTCAGGCATCCGGTCAACGTAAAGCGGTTCAACTCGCCGGGTACTACGTCTAATTCACAGTATTGTGCGTCCGCAGAACCTTTCGCCAGCGTTCGCACCTGGCTGAACATATTGACCGGGTAGAAAGACGCGACGCGGATAAAAGCCATTTCGCCGGGATTCGGCGCGCTGTAAAGCGCTACTGAGAAGCAGTTGCGATCAACAATTGCTGCCGCCGGTGGTGCGCTGAAGCACTGGGTCATGTCGTTCCACGGCCAGCCAGGGGCTTTATCGTGGCTGGCAAACACCGAGGTATCAACCAGAACATCACCGCTGATCTCACGCACACCTTGTTTTTTCAGTTCCGCCACCATATTGCGCAGACTCTGACGCTTGAACGTCGGATCTCCGCTAAAACGGGCAATAAGATTGCCGCGCAACACGCCATCCGTGATGTTGCCCTGGCTTTCTAAAGTGGTGGTAAAACGATAGTCAGGCCCAAGCTGCAACAACGCTGCCAGCGCTGTCAGCACTTTCTGAGTACTGGCTGGTAATGCCATTTGCTGCGAGTGATAGTCGATCGTGGGTGCAGTCGCACCAATCTTTTGCACGATCAGGGCAAGGTTGGCCCCATCAGGCAAATACTGTGTGTAATCTTCGACCGGAGCCGCATTTGCATTAAGGACAAATGCACAGGCCAATGCACTGACAATTCGTGAAAAACGCATAATCTCGGGGTAACAGCTGGATAACGTGCAGCCATACTACGGTGCATTAAGGGCGAAAGTAAACGATGACCCTTAAGGAACTCTAGGCTAAAATGCATCTCAAAATGCAAAATCGATCCCGGCTTGGGAGAAAATTCCGAGTTAGGTTTCTTTTTATTTATCGCCTGGAGACGGAAGGCGCAGCGCCAACCGTATTTTCATACGAATACGTCAGGATGACGGCTATTTGAACAGGAAAGATTTAGAGGTATTTAAATGATGAAACAGATTCCGATGACATTATTGGGCGCAGAGCAACTGCGTGAAGAACTGGAGTATCTGAAAAGCGTACGCCGTCCAAAGATTATCGCAGATATCGCGGATGCGCGTGAGCATGGTGATCTGAAAGAGAACGCTGAATATCATGCTGCCCGTGAACAGCAAGGGTTCTGCGAAGGGCGTATTCAGGAAATAGAAGCCAAATTGTCCAACGCGCAGGTGATTGATATCACCAAAATGCCTAATACTGGCCGCGTGATTTTTGGCGCTACCGTATCGATAATGAATCTGGAAACTGAAGACGAAGTCACGTACCGTATCGTGGGTGATGACGAAGCTGACTTTAAGAAAAACCTCATTTCAGTGAATTCACCGATGGCGCGTGGCCTGATCGGCAAAGAACAGGATGATGTTGTCGTCGTCAAAACGCCGGGCGGTGACGTTGAGTATGAAATCCTGAACGTGGAATATCTTTAACTCTGGGTGAATTGGTCATATATTCAGCAGGGATTTGTAAAGAAAGGAAAAAGGCCGCAAGCGGCCTTTTATCTGGGCTCGGTGCATGGCACCTTTTTCGTCAAACGGACAGTGGGTTAGCGTGGCAAAGTGATCTTGCGCTCTTTTGAAGGGCGGTAAAGAATTAACGTACTGCCGATCACTTGCACATTGCAGGCATTCGTTTCACGCACGATAGCGTCGGCGATCAGGGTTTTAGTCTCGCGATCAACGGCCACAATTTTTACCTTGATCAGCTCGTGATGCTCCAGAGCCTGTTCAATTTCAGCCAGCACCCCTTCGGTGAGACCGTTATTACCCAGCATGACAACCGGTTTTAACGGGTGCGCCAGGCTTTTCAGGTGCTGTTTTTGTTTATTATTCAGATTCATTGTCTTTTTTGCTTAAGTTGGGATTGAAAACGGTACATTCTACCGCCATCTGGTGTATATCACCAAATCGGTCTGCACCCGAGGGTGTCCATGCGAGCGGAGAACCTGACATAAGACTCTCTTTTAGGATAGTTGGAAAACGAGATGGCTAATAAAAAGCGTTCGGCTAGCTCCAGTCGCTGGCTACAAGAACACTTTAGCGATAAATATGTACAAGAGGCGCAGAAAAAAGGGCTGCGCTCTCGTGCCTGGTTTAAACTTGATGAAATACAGCAAAGTGACAAGCTGTTTAAGCCGGGAATGACCGTAGTCGATCTGGGGGCGGCGCCAGGTGGTTGGTCGCAATACGTTGTCACCCAGATTGGTGGTAACGGGCGTATCATTGCCTGTGATATTTTGCCGATGGATCCTATTGTCGGTGTCGATTTCCTTCAGGGCGATTTTCGTGATGAACTGGTGCTCAAAGCACTGTTGGAACGTGTTGGTGAAAAGAAGGTTCAGGTGGTCATGTCTGACATGGCACCGAATATGAGTGGCACCCCGGCGGTTGATATCCCGAGATCGATGTATCTGGTGGAGTTAGCACTGGAAATGTGTCGTGATGTCCTCGCTCCAGGCGGTAGTTTCCTGGTGAAGGTGTTCCAGGGAGATGGTTTTGACGAGTACCTACGGGAAATTCGCTCCCTGTTTACGAAGGTTAAGATTCGTAAGCCAGACGCTTCGCGCGCACGTTCGCGTGAAGTGTACATTGTAGCGACAGGGCGGAAACTGTAGTACCCTAACGCTGTTTGTTAACACAGTTGTAATATGAGGTTAATCCCTTGAGTGACATGGCGAAAAACCTAATTCTCTGGTTAGTCATCGCGGTAGTATTGATGTCTGTATTCCAGAGCTTTGGGCCCAGCGAGTCTAATGGCCGTAGGGTGGATTACACTACCTTCATGTCCGAACTGACCCAAGATCAGATTCGTGAAGCACGAATTAATGGGCGTGAAATCAATGTTATTCGTAAAGACAGTAACAAATACACGACCTATATCCCTGTCAACGATCCAAAATTGCTGGATACGTTGCTAACCAAGAACGTCAAAGTCGTCGGTGAACCACCGGAAGAACCGAGTTTGCTGGCTTCGATCTTTATTTCCTGGTTCCCAATGCTGTTGCTGATTGGGGTCTGGATCTTCTTTATGCGGCAGATGCAGGGCGGCGGCGGTAAGGGGGCGATGTCCTTCGGCAAGAGCAAAGCCCGTATGCTGACGGAAGACCAGATTAAAACCACTTTTGCCGATGTTGCAGGTTGTGACGAAGCAAAGGAAGAGGTTAGCGAACTGGTGGATTACCTGCGTGAGCCGAGCCGCTTCCAGAAATTGGGGGGTAAAATCCCGAAAGGCGTGCTGATGGTGGGCCCGCCAGGTACGGGTAAAACCTTGCTGGCGAAAGCGATCGCCGGTGAAGCCAAAGTGCCGTTCTTCACTATTTCCGGTTCTGACTTCGTTGAAATGTTCGTCGGCGTGGGGGCATCCCGCGTGCGTGATATGTTCGAACAGGCTAAAAAAGCGGCACCGTGCATCATCTTTATCGATGAAATCGATGCCGTAGGCCGTCAGCGTGGCGCTGGTCTGGGTGGTGGTCACGATGAACGTGAGCAAACGCTGAACCAGATGCTGGTCGAGATGGACGGTTTTGAAGGCAACGAAGGTATTATCGTGATTGCGGCAACCAACCGCCCTGACGTACTTGACCCAGCGTTGCTGCGCCCAGGCCGTTTTGACCGTCAGGTCGTGGTCGGTCTGCCAGATGTCCGTGGCCGTGAGCAGATTCTGAAGGTGCACATGCGCCGTGTGCCATTGGCAGCGGATATTGATGCTTCAGTGATTGCGCGTGGCACCCCTGGTTTCTCTGGTGCCGATTTGGCTAACCTGGTCAACGAAGCGGCGTTGTTTGCAGCGCGTGGTAGCAAGCGTGTGGTGTCGATGGTTGAGTTCGAAAAGGCCAAAGACAAAATCATGATGGGGGCGGAACGTCGCTCCATGGTGATGACCGAAGCGCAGAAAGAATCCACTGCGTATCACGAAGCGGGCCATGCGATTATTGGTCGTCTGGTGCCTGAGCACGATCCGGTGCATAAAGTCACGATTATTCCTCGTGGCCGTGCGCTTGGTGTGACTTTCTTCCTGCCGGAAGGGGATAGCATCAGTTACAGCCGTCAGAAACTGGAAAGTATGATTTCCGTGGCTTACGGTGGCCGTCTGGCTGAAGAGTTGATTTATGGTGTGGATAACGTCTCCACCGGTGCTTCTCAGGACATCAAACAGGCAACAACCATTGCCCGTAACATGGTGACCCAGTGGGGTTTCTCGGAAAAACTGGGGCCGTTGCTTTACGCAGAAGAAGAAGGCGAAGTCTTCTTGGGGCGTTCAGTTTCCAAAACTAAGCATATGTCAGACGAAACCGCGCGGATTATTGACCAGGAAGTTAAGGCATTAATTGAACGTAACTATCAACGCTCCCGGCAGTTGCTTGCCGAAAACATGGACATCATGCATGCCATGAAAGACGCGTTGATGAAGTACGAAACGATTGATGCGCCACAGGTTGATGATTTAATGAACCGTCGTGAAGTACGCCCGCCAGCCGGTTGGGACGATGCGGCCAAGAGTAACAACTCCGACAACGGTGGCACGCCAAAAGCGCCTACGCCGGTTGAGGAACCGCAAACGCCAAACTCAGGTAACCCAACGTCTGAGCAGCAACAACTCGACAAATAACGTTGTCTGTGTAATAAAATCGAACCCCGGCGAGTCCGGGGTTTTTTATACCCGTCATATTTGAAATAACCGTGTTGTTGCCCGCAACGTTCAAAATCAACTCCAGTCAGGCAACACTAAGGTGGATTAATCATGCAGCTAACCGTGCGCGACCAGATTTTCGATCTCAATCATCCTCAAGTAATGGGGATCCTTAATGTTACTCCAGACTCTTTTTCCGATGGTGGCCGACATAATTCACTGAATGCCGCTTTGTTGCATGCCCATGCGCTGATTTCTGCCGGGGCAACAATGATCGATGTGGGCGGCGAATCGACCCGGCCTGGGGCTGCGGAGGTCAGTGAAAACGAAGAGATCGCCCGTGTTGTGCCGGTAGTAGAGGCGTTGGCCCAGCGGTTTGAAGTTTTTATCTCAGTCGATACCTCGAAAGCAGCGGTGATCCGTGAATCTGCCCGGGCTGGAGCGCATCTGATTAACGATGTTCGTTCCTTGCAGGAGCCAGGAGCGCTGGCAGCCGCGGCTGAAAGCGGTTTACCGGTTTGCCTGATGCATATGCAGGGCGAACCACGCACCATGCAGCAGGCTCCGCATTACGACGATCTGATGGGCGACGTAAAGGCGTTTTTCCAGCATCATATTGACCGTTGTACTGCAGGTGGCATCGAAAAACAGAAATTGTTGCTCGACCCGGGCTTCGGTTTCGGTAAGAATTTGGCGCATAATTATCAGCTTCTGGCCCGGTTGTCGGAATTCCATCACTTTGGTTTACCGCTGTTGGTTGGCATGTCGCGTAAATCGATGATTGGACAACTGTTGAATGTGCCGCCCGATCAACGGGTTATTGGCAGTGTTGCCTGCGCGGTGATTGCCGCAATGCAAGGGGCACAGATTGTCAGAGTGCATGATGTTAAAGAAACCGTCGAGGCGATGCGTGTCGTCGAGGCAACACTTTCAGCTAAGGGATAGTAGAGACATGAGCGAGCGCAAATATTTTGGTACCGATGGCATTCGTGGCAAAGTCGGTGACAGCCCGATCACCCCGGAGTTTGTCCTTAAGCTTGGCTGGGCTGCCGGTAAGGTATTGGCACGCCATGGCTCACGTAAAATCATCATTGGCAAAGACACCCGGATCTCCGGCTATATGTTGGAATCGGCACTCGAAGCTGGGCTGGCGGCCGCCGGGCTTTCTGCCTCTTTTACCGGCCCGATGCCAACCCCGGCAGTGGCTTATCTGACCCGAACTTTCCGTGCAGAAGCCGGGATTGTGATTTCTGCATCACATAACCCGTTCTACGACAACGGCATCAAATTCTTCTCCATCGACGGAGCTAAATTGCCGGACGAAGTGGAAGAAGCCATTGAAGCCGAAATGGAAAAACCACTGACCTGCGTTGAGTCCGCTGAATTGGGTAAAGCCAGCCGTATCGTTGATGCGGCGGGGCGTTATATCGAATTCTGCAAGGGCACTTTCCCGAGCGAGCTGAGCCTGAACGGTTTAAAAATTGTGGTGGATTGTGCAAACGGCGCAACCTACCACATCGCGCCAAGCGTGCTGCGTGAACTGGGCGCGACGGTGATCGCCATCGGCTGTGAGCCGGATGGTATGAACATCAACGAAGAATGCGGTGCTACCGATGTACGCCAGTTACAGGCACACGTCTTGGAAGAGCAGGCGCATGTGGGTTTGGCCTTCGATGGTGATGGTGACCGTGTGATGATGGTGGATCACCTGGGCAATAAAGTCGATGGTGACCAACTCCTCTATATCATTGCCCGCGAGGGGCTGCGCCAAGGCCAGTTACGCGGTGGTGCTGTCGGAACGTTGATGAGCAATATGGGCCTGGAGTTGGCACTGAAGCAACTTGGTATCCCGTTTGCCCGTGCGAAAGTGGGTGACCGCTACGTGCTGGAAAAATTGCAGGAACTGGGCTGGCGCATTGGTGCAGAAAACTCTGGCCACGTGATCCTGCTGGATAAAACCACTACCGGTGACGGTATTGTGGCTGGCCTGCAGGTATTGACGGCAATGGTACGCAATAATATGAGCCTGCACGATCTGTGCAGCGGTATGAAGTTGCTGCCACAGATTCTGGTTAACGTGCGTTTCGTTGGTGAGCATAACCCGCTGGAATCGGAAGCCGTGCGTGCAGTCACCGCACAGGTGGAAGCTGAACTGGCTGGTCATGGCCGTGTTCTGCTGCGTAAATCGGGTACTGAACCGCTCATCCGCGTTATGGTGGAAGGCGAGGATGAAAAACAGGTTGAAATGCTGGCTCATCGTATCGCCGATGCTGTGAAACTGGCAGGCTAACGTCTTGTTTTCCCGCAGGCTCCGCTTTGTGGAACCTGCGGGTATACAGATAATGCCGTTTTTTGATGTTTTTTTCTGCAAACGCATCGGTGGTAGCAAATTGCCCTTGCGTGGTCTGGCGGCTTTGGTTAGTATTCACACCCGCTTCAGTTGGCTGTTCAGTGACATGCCGCAGCTTTGTTATATGAAGCATCTGGCGCGTGAAGCATTTAGCAGGCGGTGAACCCGCAAGGATACAGGTACGATTATGTACGAAGCTCTTCTGGTAATTTTCTTGCTGATTTCGATCGGGCTGGTAGCTCTGATTATGTTACAGCAAGGCAAAGGCGCTGATATGGGAGCCTCGTTCGGAGCAGGTGCTTCTGGCACGTTGTTCGGTTCGACCGGTTCAGGCAACTTCATGACCCGTATGACGGCTATTCTGGCGACGCTGTTTTTCGTCATCAGCCTGATCTTGGGCAACCTGAGCAGTAACAAGAACCAGAAAGGCAGCGAGTGGGAAAACTTGGGTCAGCCAGTAAAAACTGAGCAGACTACTACAGCACCGGCAGCTCCAGCGCAGCCGAGCAGCGATATCCCACGCTAAGCAGCAAAAGTTTGTAAACGGTTGTTAGCGTTTTAATTCAACAGCCGTTAGCAGTAAGAATATGTACCGAGGTGGTGGAATTGGTAGACACGCTACCTTGAGGTGGTAGTGCCCTAACGGGCTTGTGGGTTCGAGTCCCATCCTCGGTACCAAATCCCAGAGATAACTTGCTTTTTTGCGATTATCGGCGTAGTATTTGCCACGTTTTCGGACGCGGGGTGGAGCAGCCTGGTAGCTCGTCGGGCTCATAACCCGAAGGTCGTCGGTTCAAATCCGGCCCCCGCAACCACTTTCCTTTAAGTGTTTATTTTCAAATACACTTTTCGATTGAAATCCGCTTTTCTCGAACAACATTTGAAAATGACACTTGTTAGAAAGTTGCACCGAAGCCGCTTTGCGGCAAACAGGGTCCAGTTGCATAAAGCCCCGAATTTTCGGGGTTTTTTGTTATTTGGCAACAGAATCACTGGGCTATTAAGCCCTTTTTTTATGTCTTGGGGGTGGGCTTGTCCACATTAGAGCAAAAATTAACAGAGATGATTTCCGCACCGGTAGAGGCGTTGGGCTTTGAGCTCGTAGGTATCGAATTTGTTCGGGCGCGCCAATCGACGCTACGCATCTATATTGATAGTGAAAACGGAATCAATGTTGATGATTGTGCTGATGTCAGCCACCAGGTCAGCGCTGTATTGGACGTCGAAGATCCGATCACTGTAGCTTACAACTTGGAAGTCTCCTCTCCTGGCCTTGAGCGTCCTATGTTCACCGCAGAACACTATCAGCGTTTTATCGGTGAAGAAGTCAGCGTTGTTCTGCGTATGGCGATACAAAACCGCCGCAAATGGCAGGGCATCATCAAATCCGTTGAAGGTGAGATGATCACGGTTACTGTGGAAGGGAAAGATGAAGTGTTCGCGCTGAGCAACATTCAGAAAGCGAACCTGGTACCCCACTTTTAAAGTTTGGATGAGGCAACTAGGATGAACAAAGAGATTCTGGCTGTTGTTGAAGCTGTTTCCAATGAAAAATCCCTTCCGCGTGAGAAGATTTTTGAAGCGCTGGAAACCGCATTAGCCACCGCAACCAAGAAAAAGTATGAGCAGGAAATCGACGTGCGCGTCAGCATTGACCGCAAAACCGGCGATTTCGATACCTTCCGCCGTTGGGTTGCCGTTGATGAAGTGACTCAACCAACGCGTGAAATTACGTTGGAAGCGGCGCAGTATGAAGATCCATCCATTGAATTGGGTGGTTATATCGAAGACCAGATCGAATCCGTCACCTTTGACCGTATCACGACCCAGACCGCGAAGCAGGTTATCGTACAGAAAGTGCGTGAAGCTGAGCGTGCGATGGTGGTTGATGCTTTCCGTGAACAGGAAGGTGAGATCGTCACCGGCGTGGTGAAAAAGGTTAACCGTGACAGCATTGCGCTGGATCTGGGTAATAACGCCGAAGCGGTGATTGGCCGCGAAGATATGCTGCCGCGTGAAAACTTCCGCCCAGGTGACCGTATCCGTGGTGTGCTGTACGCCGTGCGCCCAGAAGCGCGTGGTGCGCAACTGTTCGTCAGCCGTTCCAGCCCGGATATGCTGAAAGAACTGTTCCGCATCGAAGTACCGGAAATCGGTGAAGAAGTGATTGAGATTAAAGCGGCAGCCCGCGATCCTGGCTCCCGTGCAAAAATTGCCGTGAAAACCAACGACAAGCGTATCGACCCCGTCGGTGCTTGTGTCGGTATGCGCGGTGCCCGCGTCCAGGCCGTTTCGAGCGAGCTTGGCGGGGAACGTATTGATATCATCCTGTGGGATGATAACCCTGCACAGTTCGTTATCAACGCCATGGCCCCGGCAGATGTTGCCTCGATCGTGGTGGATGAAGATCGGTGCACGATGGATATCGCCGTTGAAGCCAGCAATCTGGCACAGGCGATTGGCCGTAATGGCCAAAACGTGCGTTTAGCCTCCCAGTTGTTGAAACAACATCGTGATGATGATCGCTGGGAACTGAACGTGATGACGGCGGACGATCTGCAGGCCAAGCATCAGGCCGAGGCTCATGCCGCCATTGATACCTTCACCAAGTATCTTGATATCGACGAAGATTTCGCTACCGTTTTGGTCGAAGAGGGCTTCTCTACGCTAGAAGAGTTGGCTTATGTACCGATCAAAGAACTGCTGGAAATCGACGGACTGGATGAAGATACCGTTGAAGCGTTGCGCGATCGCGCCAAAGCTGCATTGACCACGCTGGCTCTGGCTCAGGAAGAAAGCCTGGGCGACCAAAAACCTGCTGATGATTTGCTCAACCTCCCAGGTCTTGAGCGCAGCATGGCCTTTAAACTGGCGGCGCGTGGGGTTTGTACGCTGGAAGATCTTGCCGAGCAGGGTGTTGACGATCTGGCTGATATTGAAGGGCTTAGCGATGAGCAGGCCGGCGAGCTGATTATGGCCGCCCGTAATATCTGTTGGTTTGGCGACAACGCGTAATAAACTGTAGCAGGAAGGAACAGCATGACGACAGATGTAACCGTAAAATCGCTGGCAGCAGAGATTCAGACTCCAGTTGATCGCCTGGTACAGCAGTTTGCTGATGCTGGGATCAACAAGTCAGAGAATGACTCTGTCACCCAGCATGAGAAAGAAACCTTGCTGGCGCACTTGAACCGTGAACACGGTAGTGCACCAGGTAAACTCACATTGCAGCGCAAAACGCGCAGCACCTTGAATATTCCGAGCACCGGCGGTAAAAGTAAATCGGTGCAAATTGAGGTCCGCAAGAAACGCACTTATGTAAATCGCGATACGCAAGAAGCTCAACAGGCTGAAGCGGCAGAGCAGGCACAGCGTGAAGCGGAAGAGCGGGCACGGCGCGAAGCAGAAGAGTTAGCGAAACGCGAAGCAGAAGCGAAGCGCGCAGCCGAAGAGCAAGCCAAACGTGAGGCCGCGGAGATTGCTAAGCGTAATTCAGCGGAAAAAGAAAAAGTGACCAATCAACGTACCGACGAAATGACCAAGCCAGCTCAGGCAGAAAAAGCACGCCGTGAAGCCGAAGCCGCTGAACTGAAGCGTAAAGCGGAAGAAGAAGTGCGCCGTAAGGTTGAAGAAGACGCCAAACGCGTCGCTGAAGAAGCGCGCCGTATGGCCGAAGAAAACGGCGATAAATGGGCCGAAGCTGAAGCAGCGAGCGCTGAAGTTGAAACCGCCGATTACCACGTGACCACTTCTCAGCACGCCCGTGCTGCCGAAGATGAAAACGACGCCAAGGTTGAAGGCGAACGCCGCAGCCGCACTCGCGGTGGTAAAGCGACCAAACAGAAGAAAGGCAACAAGCTCTCCGAGTCGAAAGCAGACCGTGAAGAAGCGCGTGCGGTGACCCGTGGTGGTAAAAGCAAGCGCAAGCCAAGTACTCTGCAGCAGGGCTTCAACAAGCCGGTGCAGGCGGTTAACCGTGACGTTATCATCGGTGAAACCATCACCGTTGCTGAATTGGCTAACAAGATGGCAGTAAAAGGTTCTCAGGTCATCAAAGCGATGATGAAGCTGGGTGCCATGGCCACCATCAACCAGGTTCTCGACCAGGAAACCGCACAGCTGGTTGCCGAAGAGATGGGCCACAAAGTTATCCTGCGTCGTGAGAACGAGCTGGAAGAAGCGCTGATGAGCGATCGTGACACGGGTGCTGCAGCCGAAGCGCGTGCGCCGGTTGTGACCATCATGGGCCACGTTGACCACGGTAAAACCTCTCTGCTTGACTACATTCGCTCCACTAAAGTGGCCGTGGGTGAAGCTGGCGGTATTACCCAACATATCGGTGCTTATCACGTAGAAACCGAAAACGGTATGATCACCTTCCTGGATACCCCTGGCCACGCAGCCTTTACTTCTATGCGTGCCCGTGGTGCTCAGGCGACCGATATCGTGGTTCTGGTCGTCGCTGCTGATGATGGCGTGATGCCACAAACCATCGAAGCCATTCAGCATGCTCAGGCAGCGAAAGTGCCATTGGTGGTTGCGGTTAACAAAATCGATAAGCCAGAGGCCGATCCGGATCGCGTCAAGCAAGAGCTGTCCCAGTATGGTGTTATGCCAGAAGAGTGGGGCGGTGAAGCTCAGTTCGTCCACGTTTCTGCGAAAGCGGGTACGGGGATCGACGAACTGCTGAACGCTATCCTGCTGCAGGCTGAAGTTCTTGAACTGAAAGCGGTTCGCAGCGGTATGGCTAGCGGCGTAGTGATCGAATCGTTCCTGGATAAAGGCCGTGGCCCGGTAGCCACCGTGCTGGTTCAGGAAGGTACGCTGAACAAAGGCGATATCGTGCTGTGTGGCTTCGAATATGGCCGCGTGCGTGCGATGCGCGACGAACTGGGCCGTGAAGTGACCTCTGCTGGTCCTTCTATCCCGGTTGAGATTCTGGGCCTGTCCAGCGTTCCAGCGGCGGGTGATGAAGCGACCGTGGTGCGTGACGAGAAGAAAGCGCGTGAAGTTGCGCTGTACCGTCAAGGCAAGTTCCGTGAAGTTAAACTGGCCCGCCAGCAGAAATCCAAACTGGAGAACATGTTTGCTAACATGACCGAAGGTGAAGTTTCTGAACTGAACATCGTCCTGAAAACTGACGTACAGGGTACATGTGAGGCGATTTCTGACTCACTGCAGAAACTTTCTACCGACGAAGTGAAAGTGAAGATTGTCGGCTCTGGCGTAGGTGGGATCACCGAAACCGACGCGACTCTGGCCGCCGCATCTAACGCCATTATCCTGGGCTTTAACGTGCGTGCCGACGCTTCTGCGCGCCGCGTGATCGAAGCAGAAAGCCTGGATCTGCGTTACTACTCCGTGATCTATAACTTGATCGACGAAGTGAAGCAGGCGATGAGCGGTATGTTGGCGCCTGAGTACAAACAGCAGATTATCGGTTTGGCTGAAGTGCGTGACGTGTTCAAATCACCTAAGTTCGGCGCAGTTGCTGGCTGTATGGTTACTGAAGGTACGATTAAGCGCCACAACCCAATTCGTGTGCTGCGTGACAACGTGGTTATCTACGAAGGCGAGCTGGAATCCCTGCGCCGCTTCAAAGATGACGTCAATGAAGTCCGTAACGGTATGGAATGTGGTATCGGCGTTAAGAACTACAACGACGTGCGCGTTGGCGATATGATCGAAGTGTTCGAAATTATCGAGATCCAGCGCACCATCGCTTAAGCTTGGTATATACCCTAAATGATTCAAGCTGCAAGCTAACAGAGAAGCAGCCTGAAGTATGATGGATATAACGCTTAAATTTGTTCTGGGGGGCCTTATGGCCCCCCGATTTGTCTGGAGGATACTCAAATGGCAAAAGAATTCAGCCGTGGCCAGCGTGTGGCACAAGAGATGCAAAAAGAGATTGCGATCATTTTGCAGCGTGAAGTCAAAGATCCGCGCATTGGTATGGCGACCGTTTCAGGGGTAGAAGTGTCTCGTGATTTGGCCTATGCCAAGGTTTATGTGACTTTCCTGAACGTATTGACCGAGAATCACGATCCCGACCTGGTGACCAATGGCATTAAAGCGTTGCAGGACGCTTCCGGCTATATCCGCACCCTGTTGGGCAAAGCCATGCGCCTGCGTGTGGTGCCTGAACTGACTTTCGCTTACGACAACTCATTGGTTGAAGGGATGCGCATGTCTAACCTGGTGACCAACGTAGTGAAAAATGATGCTGAGCGCCGTTCTGCATCAGGCGATGACGAGGAGGCTTAATGAGTCGTCCGCGTCGCCGTGGCCGTGATATCCACGGTGTACTGTTGCTGGATAAACCGCAAGGGCTGTCGTCCAACGACGCCCTGCAAAAAGTAAAGCGCCTCTATAATGCTAATCGGGCGGGCCATACTGGCGCGCTCGATCCGCTGGCAACCGGCATGCTGCCGATTTGCCTGGGCGAGGCAACCAAGTTCTCACAATACCTGCTCGATTCTGACAAGCGTTACCGCGTGATTGCCCGTCTTGGCCAGCGCACTGATACGTCGGATGCGGATGGGCAAGTGGTACAGGAACGGCCTGTGAATTTCACGCAAGCCCAGCTTGATGCTGCTCTGGAGACATTCCGGGGGAATATCCAGCAGGTGCCGTCGATGTATTCAGCGCTGAAATATCAGGGTAAAAAGCTGTATGAATATGCGCGACAAGGTATCGAAGTACCGCGTGAGGCACGCAGTATCACCGTTTACGAATTGCAATTTATCCGCTGGGAAGGGGATGAGTTGGAGCTGGAAGTCCATTGTTCGAAAGGGACCTATATTCGTACTATCACCGACGATCTCGGCGAATTGCTGGGGTGTGGTGCACATGTGATTTACCTGCGTCGCTTGCAGGTGGCGAAGTATCCTATCGCTCGTATGGTGACATTAGAACAGTTGCATGCTTTGGTCGCACAGGCCGAGGAGCAGGGGATCGCTGCAAGCGAGCTGCTTGATCCGCTGCTGATGCCGATGGATAGCCCCGCCGAAGACTTCCCCGAAGTGAATTTGCTGCCAGTCGTCGCAGGGTATGTCAAACAGGGGCAGCCAGTGCAGGTTGCGGGTGCGCCATCTGCTGGCCTTGTCCGTATCACCGAAGGCGAAGAGCGCAAATTTATTGGCATTGGCGAGATTGCCGATGATGGGCGAGTCGCGCCGCGCCGCCTGGTGGTAGAATATTTCGACTGATCGCCTTGGCTACGCTGCTCCCCGGCAACTTGAAGGATGGCGGGGATAGGAGTAGAATGGCGCAGCTTATGCATTGGGTTGCTGAATTAGAGATCGGCGCCTGTATTTATTATCTATAATTTGGAGTATGACAATGTCTCTAAGTGTTGAAGCTAAAGCTAAAATCGTAGCTGACTTTGGTCGTGGTACTAACGACAGCGGTTCTACCGAAGTTCAGGTTGCCCTGTTGACTGCGCAGATCAACCATCTGCAAGGCCACTTCTCAGAGCACAAGAAAGATCACCACAGCCGTCGTGGTCTGCTGCGTATGGTTTCTCAGCGTCGTAAGCTGCTGGACTACCTGAAGCGTAAAGATGTAGCACGTTACACCAGCCTGATCGAGCGTCTGGGTCTGCGCCGCTAATCGAGCAAGTTTCAGTAGAAAGGGGCCTAATTTGGCCCCTTTCTTCTACGAAGAATAAGTAAATTGGGTTAATGTATTATCAGGTCCTTCCGTTACAGAGGTTCGCGCGGCTAATGAGAGGCTTTATCTCAGGCGCAGATAAGGGTTGTCATTAGTCGCGAGGATGTAATGTGAAGGCAAGTTGAGTCACTGGCGTGTCGAGTCGTCATTACGATTGCGCGCCGTCAATTAAGGATTAAATTTTGCTGACACCGATCATTCGCAAATTCCAGTATGGCCAGCATACCGTTACTCTTGAAACCGGTATGATGGCACGTCAGGCCACCGCCGCCGTTATGGTGAGCATGGATGACACCGCCGTATTCGTGACCGTTGTAGGCCAGAAAAAAGCCAAACCAGGCCAGAGCTTCTTCCCGCTGACTGTGAACTATCAGGAGCGTACTTACGCTGCTGGCCGTATCCCAGGCAGCTTCTTCCGTCGTGAAGGCCGCCCGAGCGAAGGCGAAACCCTGACCTCTCGCCTGATTGACCGCCCGATCCGCCCACTGTTCCCAGATAGCTTCCTGAACGAAGTGCAGGTTATCGCCACCGTGGTTTCTGTTAATCCACAGATTAACCCGGACATCGTTGCGATGATCGGTGCCTCTGCTGCCCTGAGCCTGTCCGGTATTCCGTTCAATGGCCCAATCGGTGCAGCACGCGTGGGTTACATCAACGATCAGTATGTGCTGAACCCAACTACCGATGAGCTGAAAGTAAGCCGTCTGGATCTGGTTGTTGCAGGTACTGCTGGTGCCGTGCTGATGGTGGAATCTGAAGCCGACGTGCTGAGCGAAGATCAAATGCTGGGTGCGGTGGTATTCGGCCACGATCAACAGCAGGTCGTTATCGAGAATATTAACGCTCTGGTTGCTGAAGCGGGCAAACCGAAGTGGGATTGGCAGCCTGCGCCAGTCAATGAAGCGCTGCACGCGCGCGTGGCTGAGTTGGCAGAAAGCCGTCTGGGCGATGCTTATCACATCACCGAGAAGCAAGAGCGTTATGCTCAGGTTGATGCGATCAAAGACAGCGTAGTAGAAACTCTGCTGGCACAAGATGAAACGCTGGATGCCGCAGAGATTCAGGACATCCTGGGTAACGTTGAGAAAAACGTGGTGCGTAGCCGAGTGCTGCGTGGCGAGCCGCGTATCGATGGCCGCGAAAAAGACATGATCCGTGGTTTGGACGTGCGTACTGGCGTATTGCCACGTACTCACGGTTCAGCGCTGTTTACCCGTGGTGAAACTCAGGCGCTGGTGACCGCCACTCTGGGGACGACGCGTGATGCTCAGAACATCGATGAACTGATGGGCGAGAAGACCGATACCTTCCTGTTCCACTACAACTTCCCTCCGTACTCTGTCGGTGAAACCGGCATGGTGGGTTCACCTAAGCGTCGTGAAATTGGTCACGGTCGACTGGCGAAACGCGGCGTATTGGCTATGATGCCTAAGCCAGAAGATTTCCCATACACCGTGCGTGTGGTATCTGAAATCACTGAATCTAACGGTTCTTCTTCCATGGCTTCGGTATGTGGTGCTTCTCTGGCGCTGATGGATGCTGGTGTGCCAATCAAAGCTGCGGTTGCGGGTATCGCGATGGGCTTGGTGAAAGAGCAGGACAACTTTGTCGTGCTGTCTGACATTCTGGGTGACGAAGATCACCTGGGTGACATGGATTTCAAAGTTGCCGGTAGCCGTGCAGGTATCACCGCGCTGCAGATGGATATTAAAATTGAAGGTATCACCCGCGAAATCATGCAGGTGGCTCTGAACCAGGCCAAGGGTGCGCGTTTGCACATTCTGGGCGTTATGGAACAGGCAATCAGCACGCCGCGTGGCGATATCTCTGAGTTTGCACCGCGTATCCACACCATCCGTATCAATCCAGACAAGATCAAAGATGTGATTGGTAAAGGGGGTTCGGTCATCCGTGCGTTAACCGAAGAGACCGGCACTACCATTGAAATTGAAGATGATGGTACAGTGAAAATTGCTGCTACCGATGGTGAGAAAGCGAAATACGCGATTCGCCGCATCGAAGAGATCACTGCTGAGATCGAAGTTGGCCGCGTGTATCAGGGTAAAGTGACCCGTATCGTTGATTTTGGTGCTTTTGTGGCCATTGGCGGCGGTAAAGAAGGTCTGGTACATATCTCTCAAATCGCTGACAAGCGCGTTGAGAAAGTGACCGACTATCTGCAGATGGGCCAGGAAGTGCCAGTTAAGGTGCTGGAAGTTGATCGTCAGGGCCGTGTGCGCCTGAGTATCAAAGAAGCGACAGCGCCAGAAACGGCGGCTGCGCCAGCTCCTGAAGCAGAATAACTGTATCAGAAGTTTTACAGCTCCCCGCCCTGGGGTTGGGAGCTGTCCTTATCGCGTGGGTAGGATATCCACGTATTAGCAAGCGGAGGACAGGACGTTCATCCAATGTTTGTCTTCGGGAGTGGGAAATGAAGCCTTTCTTGCGCTGGTGTTATGTTGCGACAGCACTCATGCTGGCAGGATGCAGCAACCATGATTGGCGTAAAGACGACGTTTTGGCTATTCCGTTGCAGCCAACGCTGCAGCAGGAAGTGATCCTGGCGCGCATGGAACAAATACTTGCCAGCCGGGCACTGACGGACGATGAGCGCGCGCAGCTTTTATATGAGCGCGGTGTGTTGTATGATAGCCTCGGGCTACGTGCACTAGCGCGCAATGATTTCTCGCAAGCGCTGGCGATACGTCCTGATATGCCGGAAGTTTTCAACTACCTGGGCATTTACTTTACGCAGGCAGGCAATTTTGATGCTGCCTATGAAGCGTTTGATTCTGTACTAGAGCTTGATCCAACTTACAATTACGCGCGTTTAAACCGGGGCATCGCACTGTATTATGGTGGTCGCTTCCCGTTGGCGCAGGATGATCTGCAGGCGTTTTATCAAGACGATCCAAATGATCCCTTCCGTTCGTTGTGGCTTTATCTGGTGGAAAGAGAAATCGATCCCAAGAAAGCCGCCATATCGCTCCAGCAGCGTTATGAAAAGGCAAACAGAGGGCAATGGGGATGGAATATTGTCGAATTCTACCTGGGCAAAATCAGCGAAAAATCGCTGATGGAACGCCTCAAGGCAGATGCAACGGATAACACTTCGCTCGCTGAGCATCTCAGTGAAACTGACTTCTATTTAGGTAAACATTACCTAAGTCTGGGGGACAAGGACACCGCTTCGGCGCTGTTCAAACTGACGGTAGCTAACAACGTTCATAACTTTGTTGAGCACCGCTATGCATTGTTGGAATTGGCGATGTTGAGCCAAGAACAAGACGACCTATCGGAATCGGACCAGCAATAGCTGACGGACATTTATCAGCCTGAATTACATTGGTTTTTTGACCAAAGTAATCGCCTTGGCGGGCGAGGGCTTTTTTGTCTGTTTTATAATCTAATTTGAGCCGGTTCACACTTTTCAATGAAAATGACTGAAAGTTTTCTCGACGAGTTATGTAGACTGGCTGCCATTATTAATGAGGCACGTGTACATGACTACTGAGTTTGAAACCTCTTTTGCTGACCTGGGGCTGTCTGCTCCAATTATTTCTGCCCTGACCGATTTGGGCTATGAAAAACCATCACCGATCCAGGCTGAGTGTATTCCTCACCTGTTGAACGGTCGCGACGTGCTGGGCATGGCGCAGACCGGTAGCGGTAAAACGGCGGCGTTCTCGTTGCCACTGCTGCACAATCTTGATGCAGCCCTGAAAGCGCCACAAATCCTGGTGCTGGCACCGACCCGCGAACTGGCGGTTCAGGTTGCTGAAGCAATGACCGATTTCTCTAAACACATGCATGGCGTGAACGTGGTGGCCCTGTACGGTGGCCAGCGTTATGACGTGCAACTGCGCGCTCTGCGCCAAGGCCCACAAATTGTGGTCGGTACCCCAGGCCGTCTGTTGGATCACCTGAAGCGCGGTACTTTGAACCTTTCCAGCCTGAAAGGTTTGGTGCTGGACGAAGCCGACGAAATGCTGCGTATGGGCTTTATCGAAGACGTAGAAACCATCATGGCAGAGATCCCGGCTGAACATCAGACCGCGCTGTTCTCTGCTACCATGCCGGAAGCGATTCGCCGTATTACCCGCCGCTTTATGAAAGAGCCGCAGGAAGTTCGTATTCAATCCAGCGTGACGACCCGCCCAGACATCAGCCAGAGCTATTGGACTGTGCACGGCATGCGTAAAAACGAAGCGCTGGTGCGTTTCCTGGAATCAGAAGATTTTGACGCTGCGATCATCTTCGTGCGTACCAAAAACGCGACGCTGGAAGTGGCCGAAGCGCTGGAGCGCAGTGGTTACAACAGCGCTGCTCTGAACGGTGACATGAACCAGGCCCTGCGTGAGCAGACTCTGGAGCGCCTGAAAGATGGTCGCCTGGATATCCTGATCGCTACCGACGTTGCGGCCCGTGGGCTGGACGTTGAGCGTATCAGTCTGGTTGTCAACTATGACATCCCTATGGATTCAGAGTCTTACGTTCACCGTATCGGTCGTACAGGCCGTGCTGGCCGTGCTGGCCGTGCGCTGCTGTTCGTGGAGAACCGTGAACGCCGCCTGCTGCGTAACATTGAACGCACCATGAAGCTGACCATTCCAGAAGTTGAGCTGCCGAACGCAGAACTGCTGGGTGAGCGCCGTCTGGCCAAGTTTGCAGCCAAAGTGCAGCAGCAACTGGAAAGCAGTGATCTGGATATGTACCGTGCGCTGCTGACTAAGCTGCAACCGGCAGAAGAGCTGGATATGGAAACCTTGGCCGCAGCCTTGCTGAAAATGGCCCAGGGCGAGCGTCCTCTGATCCTGCCACCGGATCCGGTGTTCAAACCGCGTCAACGCCGTGAGTTCAACGAGCGTGATGATCGCGGCGGCGATCGTCGTCGTGATGCCCGTTCAGATAGCCGTGACGGTGGCGATCGCCCACGTCGTGAGCGTCGTGACGTTGGTGAAATGCAGTTGTACCGCATTGAAGTGGGTCGGGATGATGGCGTGGAAGTTCGTCACATCGTTGGTGCTATCGCTAACGAAGGTGATATCAGCAGCCGTTATATCGGTAACATCAAGCTGTTTGCTTCCCACTCCACCATCGAGCTGCCAAAAGGCATGCCGGGCGAGATCCTGAATCACTTTACTCGCACGCGCATTCTGAACAAGCCGATGAACATGCAGTTGCTGGGTGATGCACAGCCGCATGAACGCCGTGAGCGTCCTGCAGGCGGTAACGGTGGTGAGCGTCGTGGTGGCCGTTCATTCAACGGCGAGCGCCGTGAAGGGGCAGGTGCTCCGCGTCGTTCTTTCGGTGAGCGTCGTGAAGGCGGTAATACTGCCGGTGGCGAACGCCGCAAGCCAGCACCGCGCCGTGACGATGCCGCACCGGCTACAGCACGTCGCCGCTTTGGTGATGCATAACTGCTGATTTAACCGTTCGTGGTTAATCACTTTGGAAACCAGCCTGCGGGCTGGTTTTTTTATACCTGAATAGCGGTTAAAAGAAATAAATGGCGTATCATCCGCAAGGTTTACCTTACGGATGTAAAGTACAGGAGATGCCATGAGCTGGCAGCAATTCAAATCTCAATATCTGGTGCGTTTTTGGGCACCATTACCGGCTGTGATAGCTGCCGGGATCCTTTCTACCTATTACTTCGGTATCACGGGGACTTTCTGGGCGGTAACTGGCGAGTTCACCCGCTGGGGCGGTCATGTGCTGCAGGGATTGGGCTTCCATCCTGAGCAGTGGGGTTATTTTAAAGTGATTGGCCTACAGGGAACGCCACTTGAGCGTATCGATGGCCGGATGATTATCGGCATGTTTGCCGGTTGCCTGGCTGCCGCGCTGTGGGCCAATAACCTCAAGCTGCGCATGCCCCAGCATCGCATCCGTATTGTACAGGCGTTGTTGGGCGGCATTATTGCCGGTTTTGGCGCCCGCTTGGCGATGGGGTGTAACCTGGCGGCCTTTTTCACCGGGATCCCACAGTTTTCTTTGCACGCTTGGTTCTTTGCGCTGGCGACGGCAGCAGGTTCTTATTTTGGGGCCAAATTCACTCTGTTACCGCTGTTCCGCATCCCTGTAAAACTGCAAAAAGTGAATGCTGCTGCACCGTTAACGCAGAAACCAACGCAAGCACGCCGCCGTTTTCGTTTAGGGATGGTGATTTTTTGCCTGAGTGTGGTTTGGTCATTATGGACTTTGTTTGATGCGCCGAAGCTCGGCATCGCTATGTTATTTGGTATTGGCTTCGGTTTGCTGATTGAACGAGCGCAGATCTGCTTCACCTCGGCGTTCCGCGATCTGTGGATCACTGGCCGCACTCATATGGCTAAAGCGATTATTCTTGGCATGGCAGTGAGCGCGATAGGTATCTTCAGCTATGTGCAATTGGGGGTTGCGCCAAAAATCATGTGGGCGGGGCCGAATGCGGTAATTGGCGGCTTGCTGTTTGGTTTTGGCATTGTGTTGGCCGGTGGCTGTGAAACCGGTTGGATGTACCGCGCGGTAGAAGGGCAGATCCACTACTGGTGGGTTGGCTTGGGTAATATCATTGGAGCAACCTTGCTGGCTTATTACTGGGACGATCTGGCTCCGGCGCTTGCCACCGATTACGATAAAATTAACTTATTGGATACCTTCGGCCCGATCGGCGGATTGCTGGTTACTTATCTGCTGTTGGCATTGGCTTTTGCCGCCATGCTGTGGTGGGAAAAGCGTTTTTTCCGCGCAAAATCTGCTGCGCAGGCTGCTGACTTAAAGAGGAGTGCATCATGAAACAGGCAGAGATCGTGCCGGATTATCGTCTGGATATGGTGGGTGAACCTTGCCCTTATCCGGCAGTGGCCACGCTGGAGGCGATGCCGCAGCTTAAGCCGGGTGAAATACTGGAAGTGATCAGTGATTGCCCGCAATCGATCAATAACATCCCGTTGGATGCTCGTAATCATGGTTACCAGGTGCTAGATATTCAGCAGGATGGCCCGACGATTCGCTACCTGATTCAACGCTGATAGAACCGGGCACCATCACGGTGCCCACCAATTGCTGACAAAACCCGTTTGTCAGCAATCCCCTATTCCAATCACCCTTTCACCAACTCGCCTTTCAAACCTGCGACGATCTCAAACGATCGCAAGCGTGCCTGATGATCAAAGATCTGGCCGTTCACCATGATCTCATCGGCATCAGTGGCACGCAGCAGCGCTTGCAGCCCTTGGCGCACCGTATCTTCGCCGCCGACAATTGACATACGCAGTGCCTGATCAACGCCATATTGCTCACCTGCAGTCCATAAAGCGTGGATATTGTCTACCGGTGGCGGTAGCGGCCCTGGCGAACCTCGGCGCAGATTGATGAACTGTTGCTGCATTGAGGTAAACAGGAAGCGTGCATCACGATCGCTGTCGGCTGCAATCACGTTCACGCAAACCATAGCGTGCGGCTGCTGGCATTGTGTAGAAGGAGCAAAATTTTCACGGTACAGGTTCAATGCCTGGAACAGCATGTCTGGCGCGAAGTGGGAGGCAAACGCAAAGGGCAGACCGAGTTGTGCGGCCAGTTGTGCGCTGTACAGGCTGGAACCCAACAGCCAGATTGGTACATGCAGCCCCTGGCCCGGCACAGCTTGCACTGCCTGGTCTGGCTGCACGTCACCGAAGTAGCGTTGCAGTTCCTGCACATCGCGGGGGAAATTATCCACGTCACCAGAGAGATGGCGGCGTAACGCCATCATGGTACGTTGATCGGTTCCCGGGGCACGGCCAAGCCCCAGATCGATCCGGCCTGGATAGAGTGACTCCAGCGTCCCGAATTGTTCTGCAATCACCAGTGGTGCATGGTTGGGGAGCATCACGCCACCGGAACCGAGGCGAATGCGAGTCGTGCCTGCTGCCAGGTAACCCAGCAGCACTGACGTTGCCGCGCTGCCAATGCCAGGCATATTGTGGTGTTCTGCCAGCCAATAACGCTGATATCCCCAATTTTCGGCATGCTGCACCAAATCCAGTGAGGAATGGAATGCATCCCGTGGTTTAGCGCCTTGGGGAATCGGGGATAAATCCAGTATGGAAAGTAATACCTTTGTATTTTCAGTCATCTCGTCGTCCATTTTACTTAGCGCCGTTTCTTGCTATTGCAGAGCGCGGCGTATGGCTTTCGCTTAAAGGGCGAGTGCAGGGATCTGCGGGTTGTTGAAGCATAATCTAATTTGCGATGGGAAAAGGGGATATCTGTGCTTGATGAAGACTAAATAGCCATATACTTTGTGTGTCATTGGGTTTAAAGAAAGCATTAATGAAAGAAATTAATAATTTAATACACATCATCAGAATTAATTGGTTGTCTATTGTATTTCCTCGAAATAATTCACGGTACTGACTAGTCACGCCGTTAATAAATACGGAGATAAATTAAGCAAGAAAGTTATGCAGGAAACCCGAAATGTGGTGATATAAGAAAGCAGTGTGTTTTTTAATGTTAGTCAATGAGATTTTAACCTAAAAAAAGCAATAGACCTCTCCAAATAAATGACAAAAAAAGAATTTCATGCTTATGCATTAATTTATCTGCATGAATGGTTTTTTTAACCAAAAAATTAATTTATTTGGTTTTATATTCTATTTAATTTATTTTTACGACCAATTTTGGATTTTAATTCTCTTTTGCGTGCTGTTTTTTTTGTCTTTATGAATTGACATTATAATCCCAGCCCATAATATAGACCGGGCCGATAATATATAGGTAATGATTCCTAACCAAAAAATAAAATATCTAAGTGGTTACAGCAGTAATGTGATGGAGTGATAATGGATACCGCAAGCCAAAAAAGAGAAGCAGAAAAATCAATTGTTCGGCTTGATACAAAGAAATTGATGCTTTTTGGCTATGTTGTTAACGATGAATTCCAGGTTGATATAAAGTCAAGCTCGGTAATAAAGTTATATAATACTATAGAATATAGTAATCAAGATGACCAACGTTTTAGTAATTATTTTAAGTTGCGTGAAACGATGATGAGATTGTTACTTTATTTATTGGAAAATGCAAGTTTTGGCTATATCTCGAATGAAGAGATAATGGTTAATGTGTGGGAAAACTATAACCTGTCATCCTCTTCAACCAGGTTGACACAGGTGATGAGTGAACTGAAGACGCGTTTGGCAACAATTGGTATAGATGATGGTTTTATTAAAGCCTCTCGCGGAAAGGGATATACATTGCAAGGAGCATTGATTGTGCCTTTATATAGTTTTCTAGGTGCGTCTAATAGGGAGACAGAATTTCACTGTAAAGTGAAATAATGGCTCTGAGCCCAAGGTTTCAGAGTGTTTAAGGACAATTAACAGGATAGTGATTTAAATGAAAAAGAATGCTTTATTAATGACGATTGCATGTGTCATGGGTGGCCTGACTGCGACTTCTGCTTTTGCAATTGATGGTAACATTAACTTCACGGGTGAAGTTATTGATACCACTTGCCTGATCAACGGTCAGACCCCAAATGGTGCTGTAAACGTTGATGTCGACTTGAAACAGGTTCAGGTCGGTGCGCTGAATTTTGCAGGCGCTACTGCAAACGCTACACCGTTTAAAATAACGCTGGGTGGCGATACTGATACCAATTGCACCAATGGGAAGATTGCTGAGGTGTATTTCGAACCGACTAGCCCAGCGATTGACAGAACTACTGGCTGGCTGAAGAATACCGCACCTGCGGCATCTAACCCGGCTCAAAACGTTCAGGTGCAAATCCTGAATGGAGAGACTAACAGCCCAATCAATTTGTTCTCTGGCAACAATAACTATGCGCCGAAAACCATCGCGAATCATACGGCAGAGTACTCGTACTTTGGTCAGTATATTGCAGTGAATGGCCCGGCAACTTCAGGCCCGGTAGCCTCTACAGTTAAATACAGTATTGTTTACCAATAATATAGCAGAGTAGTGACAGGGGCCTGCTCAAACAGGGCCCTGTTTAATAACGCTATACCCTGGCCTTTCAAACTGCAGCCTATGGCCTGCGGTTCGAAGGGCATTGGGGATATACTTACAAGGCGGTTAGATTCTTCATGGAAAGATATTGGTTGTCATCATTGGTGCTGGTCGCCGGGTTATTTTCCTCATGCCTGCATGCAGGTATTGTTATTTCTGGCACTCGCGTGGTTTATCCCTCCAATGAAAAAGAAGTGACGCTGAAGCTGGAAAATAAAAGCAAGGTTCCTCTATTGGTACAATCCTGGATTGATAGTGGAGATGCCAACTCCTCTCCTGAGGACAGTGAGGTTCCTTTTACCGTGATGCCACCGGTTTCACGCATTGAATCCACCAAAGCGCAAACGCTGCGTATCAGTGCGACGCCGACGAAAAATCAGGCCACCGATCGTGAAACGCTTTACTGGATTAACGTGCTGGAAGTGCCTCCCCAGTCTAAAGGTGACAGTAATTACCTCTCTATCGCCTATCGCAATCGCCTGAAAGTGTTTTACCGCCCGGCAGCGTTGAAAAGCCTGTCTCCAGAAACCATGGGAAAGGTCAGTTGGCGTCTGCAAGGGGATCAGCTCATCGGTAAAAACCCGACCCCTTATTACATCAGTTATGCCTCTGTGCGGGTCGTGGGCACAGGGAAAGCCGTGGTGGCGGGGAGCGATGGTGGCATGATTGCCCCCTTCTCTGAACAGGCTTTTCAGGTCAAACGCACTAATAACGCCACTGGTGGGTTGCCAAACACCATAACGGCTGATGCGATCACTGACTATGGCGCTTTTGTTGAAAAAACATACCCGCTAACTCGTTAGCGTTCGTCAGTTTTTTCAGAATTATTGGCTTATCTGAGTCGTCAAGGATGCTATGACTACGCATAAACCAGCAAAAAAAACGGGACTGAAATGGCTCTTGTCTTATGCCATGATTTCGGCCTCGTCTGCCTACGCTGCAGAAGCGCCGGAAGAAGTAAAATTTGATCCCAGCTTCTTCCCCGGTGGCAAGGCCGGGAAATTCGATCCCGCCCAGTTCAGCCGCGGTAATATCGTGGTTCCTGGCGTTTACAACGCGTCAATTGAGCTCAATGGACAACCTATCGGCAACGAAGAGATCCGTTTTAAAGCCCAGTCTGGCAGTCAATATGCCACTACGCCGTGCTACAGCGGCAGTTTCTTTTCTCTGCTTAATCTGAGCGAAAAGATGCTGCTTGAGCAAAAGCCACCGCAGCAACTGAGTCGGTTAGAGGCTGAAGGGTATTGCGGCTCGCTCAGCGACATCCTGCCCGGCGCTTCAGCCAGTTTTGATTCCGGCGAGCAAAAGCTGACGGTATCGATACCACAATTGTTGCTGAATAAAACGCCACGCGGTTATGTCAGCCCCAAACTGTGGGAAGATGGCTTGACCGCCCTGATGGTTAACTATAACGCCAACGTCTACCAATCCAAGCAGCGGGAAAATACTAACACTTATGGCTATCTTGGGTTGCGTAATGGGTTGAACGTGGGCGCTTGGCGCGTGCGTAATAATGGCTCCGTCAACTGGGTTTCAGACGGTGGCAGTGGCGGTTACAAGAGTAACTCTACCTATGTTGGCCGTGATATTCCTGCGATTAAGTCGCAATTGATTATCGGCGATGCGTTCACCAGCGGTGAGTTGTTTGACGGGATCCGTTTTCGCGGTGTCAGGATTTATTCCGACGATCGTATGCTACCGGATTCCCTGCGCGGCTATGCGCCCGTGGTGCGTGGTGTTGCCAATACCAACGCCAGAGTGACCATCGTGCAGAATGGATTCACCATCTACACCACCACCGTTTCCCCAGGGCCGTTTGAGATTAACGACCTCTATCCCACCAGCTATGGCGGTGAACTGACGGTACGGATTGAGGAAGCTAATGGCCTGATCCGATCCTTTGCTGTGCCTTATGCGTCAGTGACACAGATGCTGCGGCCCGGCGTGAGCCGTTACGAGATGGCCGCCGGTAAGATCAATACTTCCGGGTTGGTTGATAAACCCGACTTTGGCAGCCTGACGTATCAGCTTGGCCTGAATAATCTGGTGACGGGGTATACCGGCGTCGTCGGTAGTGAGAGTTATTTCTCCGCTTTGATGGGGGGAGCGCTGAACACGCCAATCGGTGCACTTTCTTTGGACATCACCCAGTCGATCGCCCGCTTGCCTGAACAGGATCAGCGTTCAGGGCAAAGTTATCGTGTCGGGTTCAGCCAGGTTTATGCGGAAACGCAAACCAGTTTCTCGGTGATGGCATATCGCTACTCAACCGATGGCTTCCTGAACTTGAACGACGCGGTGCAATTGCGCGATCTGGCTCTGCGTAATGAAGATATTGAAGGCTATGGGCGGCAGCGCAGCATGTTTACGCTTTCTGTGAGCCAGCCGCTGGGCGAGCATTGGGGCAGCCTGTATGCCACCGGTAACCATATTACTTACTGGAACCAGAATGGTTCACAGCAGAGTATGCAAATCGGCTACAGCAATTTCTGGCAGAACCTCAGCTACACCCTCTCGATCAACCGCACCTTGAGCGGACAGTTCTCAGGGGTACAGGGCGACACGCTGGATCGGCGTGAAACCCAATATTCGCTAAGCCTCTCGTTGCCGTTAGGGGCAAGTACCCACGCGCCTACGCTGAATATGACCGGAACCACCGACAGTAAGGGCAGTAATGGCCTGATTGGCCTATCGGGGAATGCGGGCGAGCAGAACCAGTTCAACTATGTCGTCAGTACCAGCCGCGATACCGCATCGAATGGTAACTTCTTTAACAGCGGTGTGGGCTATCGCGCTCCACAAGCGAATATGGGTGCCAGCTACAGCTATGGTCAAGGCAACCGGCAGTTGTCGTCCAATATTGATGGCGCGATTGTGGTTCACCGGGGGGGGATTACGCTGGGGCAAACACTGGGGGAAACCAGCGGCCTGGTACGTGCTCCTGGTGCCAAAGGCGCACAGGTTACCAGTGCATCCGGCGTGGAGGTCGATCGCTTTGGTTATGCGATAGTGCCTTATCTGCGCCCTTACTACTTTAATCAGGTGGATATTGACCCTAAAGGCACGTCGCAGGACGTTGAGTTGCTGTCCAGCAAAAGTACTGCGGTTCCTCGCGCTGGTGCGTTGGTGTTGCTCGATTATGAAACCAAGCACAGTGTAGTGACCTACATCAAGGCGAAGCGCCCAGATGGCAAGCCACTGCCTTTTGCCGCCAATGTTTATGATGCGCAGAACAATGCCATCGGTATTGTCGGGCAGGCGAGCCTGGTGGTGGCGCACGATCTGGCTCAGTCAGGGATCTTGCAGGTCAGATGGGGAGATGAGCAGACGGAACATTGCAGTATCCATTATTCGTTACCCGCATTCTCACCTGACGAAAGCAAACCTGTGATTCAGGGTATCTGCCAATAACCGAGCGCCAAGATTAATGAGAAAACAGATGAAAACAATAATCGCGTCAAGAGTGGCGGTATCGTTGATACTCTGTGCAGGCTTATATGCACAAAGCGCGCTAGCGGTGACCCCTGGTTGTGATTGGGACAGTACTTCTGCCATTTTTTCCCCACTCGACACCCGTTTGACTATCGGTGGCTCGGTGACCGTGGGGGAAGATTTGCCGGTCGGTAGCGTCATCTATTCCCAGCGTATCCAAACCAGCGGTAACGGTGCCAAACTATTTTGCCAGGCGGGTATTTATGACCTGGTGAGTTCTTTTACCAGCACGCCTTATGGTCAATCCAGCTACAGTGACCCCACGTTTCCGTTCGTGTTCAATACCAATATCCCAGGCATTGGGGTAGCGTTGTGGCAGGGCACGCCCGACGGCGGCAGCGCACGCCTGCTGATCCCAGGCAGCCTCACAGGTTATTTATCAAATAGCAGCAGCAGCGTTTTCAGCTTCACCAGCCAGAGTGATGCCTCGGTCAGCTTTAACATTGAATTTATCAAAACCGCCAGCAGCGTTGGCAGCGGCACGATTAGCCGAAGTGATTTGCCCAGTTTTGAGACGTCACTGAATGGCAATGGCGAGAATTTTGTCTACCAGAAAACGTCGATCAGCGGCAGCCTGACGGTCATTCCGGCCACCTGCAACGTGGGCAGTAACTATTACCTGCCGCTGGGTGAACACTATCCGGATGAATTCAATGGCGTTGGCAGCACCGCCGGCAGCGCTGAAACTCAGATTGTCCTCTCGGGTTGCCCGGCTTTCTATGGCAGAACCTCTTATAGCGTATTCAAGCCGAACGTCATCAGCATCAAGCTGACGCCACGCAATGGGTTCGAAAATGCCGAACAGGGGATCTCGAAGCTGAATGTGGCAGGCGGCGATGCCGCTGAAGGGGTTGGCGTACAGTTGAGCTTTAAGCAGGAAAACGGCAACTATCAGTTAGCTAAATTCAATCAGGATATCGATCTGGCCGATTATATAACCTTCCTTGAGGATCGCGGCAGTGATTACAACTTAGGGGTTAAGGCCACGTATATTCAGACTGCGACCCCGATCCGGGCGGGCAAGGCTGATGCTCAAATCGAGTTTATGATCACCTATCAGTGATCGGGAGCGTGAAATGCATATAGTGAGTACGTTGAGAAACCTCTCCCTGCTGGCACTGGTCTGTTATGGCGCGGGTGTGCAGGCGTCTTCCACTGGTGTGCTGAATGTGACGGGCTCCATCAAGCTCGCCACCTGTTATTTCGACAGCGTCCCAGGGCAAGAGCAGAAAACCTACGACTGGGTGCTGCCGCAGGTGTTCATGGGCAACCTGAACAGCCCAGGTATGACCCATGGCCGGGCACAGGGCAGCATCCATATTGGTGGGGCACGCTGTACTAACGGGTATACCCCTTATATCACGTTGAATAACGGGGCGACCGTCAGTGCGAACACCGGTAATCTGATCAATACCCTGAGTAATGAGGCCGAGAATGTGGAGATCAGGCTGTTGATGAAGGACACGCCATTAGATCTGCGCACCAGTCCACGGGTCGATTGTGCGGTTATCGTCAATAACCAGAGCCAGTGTGATATTGAATATGAGTATTACGCTACCGGGCTGGCGACTCCCGGTAAAGTGAAGAGCGCGGTACAGTTTAATATCTCATACGATTGATGGAGGGTGGGGAGGCACTGTTCTCCCCACCGCCAGGAATTATGGCACCAGTTCCAGCCCGGCCACGCGCCGCCAGTAACCGTTGCATTCTGCGCGGTCAGCCAGCGTTAGGGGCTGGGTTCCTTGCTGGTTGGCGCGGAAGCGATCGAGCATCGTCAGAGTCTCTTCGCCTTGCGGTGACAGGCGGACAATATCCACCAGCCCGTGCATTCCGGCTAACTCATTACCCAGGTTGTAACAGTAACCGCTCATCGTTTGAATACCGTTCAGCACAAAGACCTGCTGGTTCTCCTGCGAGTTAACTACCCGCCCTTGTGGATATTTGATGCAACAGGTTTCGCATTCGTCCTTACCACGGTTTTCTGAGCGGGCGGTAAAGCAACGTGCGGAGTAAGCCAGCGGCAGATGGCCGTAACTCAGCACTTCCACCTCAAATTGCTGGCGGAACTTCAGCTCTTCGCATTGGTTCAGCAAGTTCACCAGCCAGTCGCGAGAAAGCTCTACCGGCATGCACCAGCGCGTCATTCCCTGCTTATGCAACAGGCGCAGCGTGTAGGCATTGTAGCAATTCAGGGCATGCCCGGCGACAAACGGCAACCCGCGTTCGGCGGCCAGATTAACCGTGCCGAGATCGTTGGCCTCGATCAGGAACTCACCGTTATCCACATAACGTTTCAACTCATTCAGTTCTGAAGGCGCTTGCAGCAACGCCAGGGTTGAGATCACCACCTGTTTGCCGGATTTAGCAATCTCCTGCGCCAGCGTCAGCCAGTCACCGACTTTCATTTCGCGCCGTTTGGTACAGACGCTTTCACCAAGATAGATAATATCGGCGCTGCTTTTGGAGGCCTGCTGATAAAACGCCTCCACATCGTTTTTTGGCCAGTAGTAGAGCACCGGGCCTAATGCATATTTCATGGTTTCTCCTGCTACTGCCATTTGCGGTGATAGGCACCGAGCGTGGTTTGGGTGCCTTCGGACATTGCGCCGAGCGTATCCATCCAGGCAGGATCGGCCTGATAGGTGGCCGGATTGGCCAGGCAGCGATCAATGGCCTGACGCCATACGCGCGCCACCTGGCTGACATACGCCGGGCTGCGCTGGCGGCCTTCGATCTTCACCGAGGCGATATTGGCAGCCAGCAGTTCCGGTAACAGCTCCAGCGTATTCAGGCTGGTGGGTTCTTCCAGCGGGTGATAAAGCACGTCATCCACTTGGTAACGGCCTTTACACAGCGTCGGATAACCGGCGTTTTCACCGTCCTGATAACGGTCGATCAGCACGTTGTTCAGGCGTGATTCCATCCCCTGCGGCGTTTGCTGCCAGCGCACAAAGCGTGCGGGCGAACAGGCTCCGACGGTATTGGGGGACTCGCCGGTCAGATAGGACGAAAGATAACAGCGCCCTTCGGCCATGATGCACAGGCTGCCAAACGCGAATACCTCCAGCGGCACCGGGCTGGTGCGTGAAAGCTGTTTGACCTGGTGCATCGACAGCACCCTTGGCAGCACCACACGCGCGACATCGAAATGGCGCTGATAAAAACGGATAGCTTCTTCATTGGTGGCCGAAGCCTGTACTGAAACGTGGCGCTCAAGCTGCGGGTAGCGCTGGGCGGCATACTCCAGCATCGCCAAGTCTGCCAGGATCAGCGCATCGGCTCCCAGTTGCGCAGCCATATCCACGGCGCGCTGCCAGCGGGCGTAACCATCGGGATGAGCGAAAGTATTGATGGCAATATGCAGTTTTCGCCCGTGCCGATGGACATAATCGGCGGCTTCCTGCAGTTTTTTTTCGGTAAAATTCAGCCCGGCGAAGTGGCGTGCGTTGGTATCGTCTTTCAGGCCGATATAAACGGCATCTGCGCCATTATCCACCGCAGCTTTCAAGGCCGGCAGATTACCGGCGGGGCATAGCAGCTCCATAGATTCAATCCTGATTCAGCGGTACGCCAGCCCAGGCATACGCTGTGGTAGTGGTTGCCGGCCTGTTTTCCGCCCGGCAATAGGGTCAACGGGGGGATAATTTTAGTGAACCTGTCGCTAACAGGCTTTGATTTGAGGCAGTTTCTGGCGTATTGATAGAAGGCAGTGGCGAATGTTAAATGCACTATTTGTTGATATAAGCCGGTTCCGCAGCGCATCAATATGGCAAAATAGGCGCAAACTGAGTGAAAAGGAGTGGATGACAGTGTTGGAAAAACTACGGGCACGTATTGTGCGTCAGGGGCCGTCGCTGCTGCGCGTACCGCTAAAATTCACGCCGTTTGCTCTGCAGCGCCAGCTTCTGGAACAGGTGCTGGGCTGGCAGTTTCGTCAGGCATTGGCGGACGGTGATTTGGCGTTTCTCGAGTCGCGTTGGCTGAAAATCGAAGTGCGCGATCTGGCGCTGCACTGGTTTATGACGGTTGAAAACGGCAGGTTGGTGGTGAGCCAGCAGGCTGAAGCCGATGTCAGCTTCAGCGGCGACGCCAACGATCTGATCTTGATCGCCGCGCGCAAGCAAGATCCTGATACGCTGTTTTTCCAGCGTCGGCTACAGATTGAAGGGGACACTGAATTGGGTCTGTATGTAAAAAACTTGATGGACGCCATCGATCTGGATGCCATGCCTGCGCCGTTGCGCGTTGGCCTGTTGCAATTGGCGGCCTTTGTTGAAGCGGGTTTGCAGGAGGGCACGGTGCAATCCTCCCGTGTACCACAGCCATGCTGATCCGCGTAGAGATTCCGGTTGATGCGGCAGGCATTGATGCGTTGCTGCGCAAGGCGTTCGGGCGTGATGATGAAGCCGATTTAGTGCAGCAACTGCGTGAAGATGGCCTGCTGACGCTGGGCATTGTTGCCACCGACGATGAAGGCGGTGTGGTTGGCTATGCGGCCTTCAGCCCGGTTGACGTGGCGGGTGTTGATCGCCAGTGGGTTGGGCTGGCGCCATTAGCGGTTGACGCAAGCCTGCGCCGCCAGGGGCTGGGTGAAAAGCTGGTATACGAAGGGTTGGATGCGCTGAACGAGTTCAGCTATGCCGCCGTTGTTGTGCTGGGCGATCCGGCCTACTACGGGCGTTTTGGTTTTAAAACCGCCGCCCAGTACCATCTGCACTGCCGTTGGCCGGGGGCTGAAGCGGCGTTTCAGGTTTACCCGCTGGCAGAAAGTGCCCTGAACGAGGTAAGTGGGCTGGTGGAGTATTCTGCTCCGTTTAATCGGTTTTAATATCACGCGGTACCTAAAATAATTCGAGTTGCTTGTAGGTAGGTTGGTGTGACAACACGCAGCCAGTTTACAAGCAACTCGATTTTTTTGGTACATCAAATTTATTAATGTATTAACAAAATGGCTGTTTTGTGCAAATTAAAGCGGAGTGAAATGCCATAGATATGTTGTTATTCATGCATTTTGTGGAATGAGGCTCACGTTGTTAATATGTTTTTATTGTGTTAATTATTTGCTGCAACTATGCTGAATGCGTTCACATATTGCACAGGCCAAGCCCTACACTCCGAGCGATCAAGGGAGGAAATGAAACATGTCAGCCACATCATCCCCCATGCGTAACGACGCTTTTATCTCAAGCTGTCTGAATACTATCGCGCACCTGATCCCGGTTTCTGCGGCGGTATTCTATTTGGTCGATCCTACTCTGAGGCCTGATCACTATATCCTGCACGGTATTTCCGATAATACCCACCAGCAATATCTGGATCATTTTCAGCAGTTGGATCCGCATCGGCCTGCCAATTTCCACCAGCAGGAGGTCACCGTGGTGGGCATGGGCCCGGCAGTATTCGCTGATAACAGCCATTACTACCATGACTTTATGTTACCGAATCAGATGCGCGATATGACCGAGATTTTTATTCGCCAGCGCAAACGGATTATCGCTGGCGTTTCGCTGATCCGCGACACTCCTTTCACCGAGCTTGAACGCAGCCGGTTGCGGGCGGTTATGCCCTTGATCGAACTGGCCACGCGCGATCTGCTGCCCGATGCAGAAACACCGCTGCTTACCGCCAAAGAGCAGGAGATCGTCAATATGGTGCGCGACGGCGCGAGCAATAAGCGCATCGCCTTGAAGCTGGGGATTTCGCTCTCAACGGTGAAAACACATATGCGTAATATCTTTGCCAAAACGGCGGTGGTTAACCGCACTGAACTGGTTTCCAGCGGTTTTATCGCCCAAGGCTGATTGATTTCAACCACCCAATATCAGGAATGAGCACCGGTATTAATTCTCTTTGCCGGGCGTGGCTTCCGTATGTTTAAAAAACGGCGTTACGGATATTTATATACCCACAATAATTCGAGTTGCTCGCGCTCACCCAAGCAGCTTGAAGTATGACGGGTATAGATGAAAATCAAGGATGTTAACTATGTCCAAACACTCAATCGTAATGCCTGCTACCGGTGCCGTACTCTTTTGCCCACCCGGATTGCTCACGGCAATCATTGTCTTTGCTGCCATCGCACCGGGGATCTTAATGACTGCACCGGCCATCGCGACGCAGTTGGCACTGCAATGGCAACTCAACCCCGGCCAGATTGGCCGTTTGTTTTCCACTGAACTGGGTGCCATGAGCCTGGCGACACTCCCTGCCTGGTGGTGGATCAACCGGATCAACTGGCGCCGGATCGCGGCGCTGGCAGCTGCGGTATTTCTGTTCGGCAATCTGGCCTCGGCGATGGTCAATGATTACAGTCTGCTACTGATACTGCGTTTTATCGCCTCACTGGCAGGCGGTACGCTGATGATCCTATGCATCACCTGCGCTGCCGGAACCGCCAACCCTAGCCGGGTATATGCCTTTTGGGTGTTGGGCCAACTGCTGCTCGGCGCGATCGGACTGCTGGCATTGCCGCCGCTGTTCGCTCATTTCGGCCTGAAAGTGGTGTACTTGATTCTGGCGGCGATGATGCTGTGCTGCCTGCCATTGATCCGCGCGTTCCCCAGCGGATTCCACCAGGCCAGCGGCACTTCCAGCCAGTTTCCTGCGGCCCCGTTCAGTAGCAAGCTGTATGCCGTGTTGGCGGTTTTAACCTTCTATATCAGCCTGAGCGCAGTCTGGACCTTTATCGGCAACATCGCCGCCACCGCAGGCCTTTCACTGGTGCGCAGTGGGCAGGTGCTGGCGGCGGCTACCCTGTTTGGCATTATCGGTGCCGGGTGTGCTGCGTTGATTGGCACGCGGCGTAGCCACAAACCGCTACTGTGGATCGGTTACAGCCTGCTGATCGCCAGCATTGTGTTACTGAGCCGCGATCCCTTGCTCATTCGCTTCACGCTCGCCGCAGTGATATTCAAATTCACCTGGACCTTTGTGCTGCCGTTCATGCTGGCGCGCGTCGCTGCGCTGGATAACGACGGCAAACTGATGAACAGCATCAACCTGGTGATCGGCGGTGGTATGGCGATTGGCCCAACGTTGGCGGGTTATCTGATCGAATCTTCCGGTGGGGTCGGCACCTTGCTGGCCGGTGCGTTTGCCTGTGCGCTACTGTCGTTGCTGCTGATCTTACTGGCTTCACCGCGCATGCCGCGCCGTTTAACAGGAGTCATAAAGTGAAAAGAAAAACCGGTTTCTTCTTTGATGAACGTTGCTTCTGGCACAGCACCGGTCTGCACGCGACTACTTTGCCGGTGGGCGGCTGGGTGCAACCGCCTTCGGGCGCAGGCCATGCAGAATCGCCGGAAACCAAGCGGCGGATGAAAAACCTGATGGACGTTTCTGGCCTGTCGCGCCAGCTCAGCCTGTTGAGCGCCGAGTGTGCAGAGGAAGAGGATCTGCTGCGTATCCACCCGGCGCACTACCTGCAACGCTTCAAGCAACTAAGCGATAACGGTGGTGGTATGTTGGGGGAGGAGGCTCCATTGGGGCCGGGTAGCTACGAAATCGCCAAGCTTTCTGCCGGGTTGGCCTGCGCCGCCGTCGAAGCGGTGCTGAAAGGTGCGTTGGACAATGCTTACTCGCTGTCGCGCCCACCGGGCCACCACTGCCTGCCGGATCAATCGATGGGGTTCTGTTTTCTCGCTAATATCCCGATCGTCATCGAACGCGCTCAGGCCAAACTGGGGCTGGGCAAAGTGGCGGTAATCGACTGGGATGTGCATCACGGCAACGGTACTCAGCATATTTACTGGCAACGGGATGATGTGCTGACCATTTCACTGCATCAGGACGGCTGTTTCCCTGCGGGCTATGCCGGTGAGCAGGATCGTGGGCAAGGTGCCGGTTACGGTTATAACCTCAATATTCCGCTGCTGGCCGGTGCCGGTGACGATGGTTATCAGTACGCCATGCAACAGATTGTGATCCCGGCGTTGGAACGCTTCAAGCCGGAACTGATCATCATCGCCTGCGGTTATGATGCCAACGCCCTCGATCCGCTGGCGCGTATGCAACTGCACAGCGACAGTTTCCGCGCGATGACTGCATCGGTGCAAAGCGCCGCCGATCGGTTGTGTGGCGGCAAACTGGTGATGGTGCACGAAGGGGGATACGCCGAAGCTTATGTGCCGTTCTGCGGGTTAGCGGTGATGGAATCATTGAGCGGGATCCGCACCGAAGTGCAGGATCCGCTGTTAGGCTTTATTCAGCAACAGCAACCGAGGGATGCCTTCAACCAGTTCCAGCGCGCTGCACTCGATCGGTTAGCGCGGGAGTTTGGGTTCTAGTTTTCTGCAGAGGCGTGATTTACCACGCCTCTGGTTCTGCCTGCTAGCGCATAAACCGAAAGGTGCGCGACTGGCATGGCGCAAGCGGGCCAAAATCCCCACTTGCCGCGCTCTGCTGCGCCAGTGGCCGTTCATCCATAGCGGTTTCCAGCCATTCCTGCGGTGGTTTTGCCAACGTCAACTGCCCGCCAATGGTCACCTGTTCTGAAGGATTGTAGACGCGGATAATCAACGCATCGGCATCCTCGGCTTTTTTCAACACGCTGAGCACCGGGCCTGATTCCGCCATCGACAGCAGGCTGAAACGCTGCGGGGTGCGGAATGCTGCCAGGTTCAGCTTCATCGCGTCGAACGGGATCTTGTTGTAGCAACGCACTGGGGTAACGTAGGCCCGCGCTTGCTGCATCACGCCGGCCTGATGTGGATCGCCCGCAAAGCTGAACAGGCTGAAGCGGCAGTGCAGTTTGCCGCGCATTTGCGAATCCGGCGTCGGCAGTTTGATGCCGGAAGGGCGGCCTGGCCGCAGCAGCAGTTCTTCTTTACCCAGCACGCCCACCGAGCGGAACAGCGTCAGCGCAAAGGTATCGCGGCGTTCACCGATAATCTCAAACTCACGCAGCCCTTCGGTGAACAGCGCCAAGCCGTAGCGATCGTCATGCAGCGCAGCAAAGTTCATCAGTTGCCACACCGGGATTGGTGCTTCCTTCCAGCCTTCTTGTTGCCAGTACGCCATCGCCGGATCGTCCACCGGGCGGGTAATGCTGCCAAACTGGTTATCCGCCAGCACGGTTTTGCTGGCAAATGGCGTCGGGATCAGCACGCGCACGCGGTGATCGTCGGCCTGATTATCCAACTGCATTTCAATGTCGATGCGGCGGCTGTCGAGCGCCAGCGTGATCTGGCACTGCACATCCAGATAACCATCGGTTTGGCGCGCGGCACGCTGTTGCAGGTTAGCAGGCAGCACCATACGCAGGGCCAGGGTGGCAGTGCTCTGCCAGGCTTCGTGCTTAACGGCAGTGGCCACGGCGCTCTGCGTTGAATAGATCAGCCATTCCTCGCGCGAAGGGGAATAGTCATATTCGTCGCCATCGTCCGAGCCATCTTCCAGTTGCAGCACCTGCTGATAACGGCAACCGGTCTGTTTATCTGCAATATCCAGCGTGCCGTTAGCATTCAGGCTGATGCGGTAATAGCGGTTTTCCAGCAGATCTGCCGGTTGCTCAGTGGGTTGCTGCACAGCCCCAGCCTGATTGGCATGGATATGCAGCGTGCAATAGCCCATCGCCGGTAACGGCTGTTGTAGCTGAATATCGTATTCCATAAACGGATCGTAGTTACCGTAATGGACGATTTGGCGATCCACCAAACCGGGATCGATCTCCCGTGCTGCGCGGATAAAGTATTCCACCGGTTGACCTTGATCGTCCACCAGCGAGAACTGCTGGGCACGAATACGGATTGTGGTGTTGATCACTTCTTCACGGGCGTAAGGCAACAGATTGAAGAAGGTCAGTTTGTCTGCATCAGCGTGCTGCACCGGCATGTTGTCGACAATCTTGCGCATGTAGAAACGCACCAGATTCTCGGCCATATCATCCGCCAGAATGAAGCGCGTCATAATCTCCTGATGCACCTTGTCACTACAGCAACAGCCGATGCTGTCGTGCGCGTGGTTTTTCAGGATCTCTTTCCACATTTTCTCCAACAGGCCGTGGTGATACTCAAAGCCCAGCGACCAGGCGATCGCCGCCAGCGGTTCGAGGACATTGACAATCTTGTTTTCGATCTGCGCATGGGCGATTTTGATGTCCATACGGGTGGAGGAGATGGTGCGATGCACGCGCATGTACTTGCCATCGTTGAATTCACCTTTCAGCGTCGCCAGGCGTTCCCGGTTGGCTTCGATGCGTTCGAACACCTGTTCAAAACGGCTCATGACAAATTCACGTTGCGGGTAGATTTCGCGCAGTTTTGCCATCACCGCGAAGATATTCTGTTGCAACGGCATCTGATCGTGGCCGTTGGGCAGCAGGATGTCTTGGGTGACCGAGGCGTTTTCCAGCACCTTGAAGTAGCTGTCCAACCGTTTGCGCAATCCGGCCTCATCTTCCGGTAGATATTTGCCGATGGCGTAGCCCAATGGCAGCACCTGCGCTGCCACTTCACTGCCGTCGTTGCTCTGCCACAGGAACTCGGTTTTGTCGGTACCGTGGCGCTCGGAACAACCGCGCCAGAACATGGCGCGCGTAATGCCAAAGCCGTTGAAAATGTGCGGTAGCTGCGAGGACATGCTGAAAGAATCCGGCAAGTAACCAATTTTCATCGGTTCGCCAAAACTCAGGCAATCGCGCATGCCGTACATCAGGTTACGCACGATGGATTCACCGGAGACCACCATGGTATCGGTCTGGCTATACCACGGGCCGATAATCAGCTTGCCTGCCTGCACCAGCGCTTTAACCCGTTCGGTATTTTCTGGTTTGATAGCAAAATAGTCTTCCAGCACGGCGGTTTGCCCATCCAGCACATAGAACCGGTATTCGGCATCGGTTTCCAACCGGGTCAGGATCTCTTCCATATTGTTAATCAGCAGGATGCGTGACTCCTCGGTGGTAAAATACCACTCACGATCCCAATGCATATGCGGGGTAATATGAACCCGTGATACTGCTTTCATCTTCAATTCCTAAATAGTGCGCGGCTTTCGCCGCGCCAAAAATCAATCAGCTTGAACAACAGTGTATTTGCCCTGCTTGGTTGCCTGACGCCGCCAGATGATCAGCACCAGCGTAGAGATCACCGTGCCAATCAGCGCTGCGCCCAGCCAGATAGCCGCCGACAGTAGCCCGCCCAGGCCGTTGTCATGCAGCAGGAACAGCGAGAAGATCCCCGCGCCCGGTGTCGACAGGCCGATCCCCATTCCCCCAACGATAGCGCCCGTTACCACCGATCCCACCAGGAAGGAGCCGATCACCCGCAGCGGATCTTCAATTGCCATCGGGATCGCCCCTTCGGTAATGCCCGCCAGGCCCAAGAGCCAGGTCGATTTACCGGTCTCAATTTCAAACTGCTGGAACAGACGCGGTGCTAACAGCGTAGAAGCGGTCACCGTGAAAGCAGACACCATTTTGACTGCGCCGAAGATCGCATAAGGGCCAAACACCCCGTTAGCCATCGCCCCTAAGCAGAAGGCGTAAGCCGCCTTATTCACCGGGCCACCGAGATCGAACGAGCACATAAAACCGAGGATCGCCCCCAGCACCAGCGCATTGGTGCCGGATAGGCCGTTGAGCCAGTGGGTGAGGCCGTTGTTCAGCCAGGCCACCGGCTGGCCAATCACAAACAGCATCAGGCTACCTGCTACTAAAGTGCCAATGACCGGGGACAGGTAAAACGTCAGAAAGCCGTTGAAATTGGGGCTGAGGCGGACATGGTTTTTTACCCAACGCATCAGGTAACCGGCGATCAAACCACCGACTACGCCGCCGAGAAAACCGGAGCCAATCATGTTCGCCGCCAGCCCGGCGGCAAAGCCGGGGCCTAACGCCGGTTTATCGGCCAGTGAATAGGCGGTGTAAGCGGCCAGCACCGGCACCATCAGGGTGCCGAGCATGCCACCACCCAGTTTGCGATACATCCACAGCCAGGAGTTCTCCTGATCGAACAGATGTTGCAGCCCGAGGATCTGCGCCAGCAAGACCGCTACCGCCAGCACCGTGCCCCCGGCGACAATCAGCGGCACGGCAAAAGAGATGCCGCTCAGTAGCGCCTGCTTGAGTTCAGTTTTCACGCTGATTTTCTGCGCGGGTTCATCTTGCCGCTTAATACGTTCTGCAGCGTTGCCGGATTTACCCGCTTCCAGCGCTTGGTTGAGAATACGCTCAGCGTGTTTGATCGGTTCCGCTACCGGTGTGGCAACGCGTGGAATGCCGTTAAAACGCTCCACTTCTTTGATCGCTACTTCAGCGGCAAACACGCAGGCGGTGGCCTGATTCAGTTGTTCTGCCGTCAGGCGGCCTTCGATACCGTTGGCTCCCTGCTTTTCGACATAAACGTTAATCCCAAGCTTGCGCCCGGCCTTTTCCAGATATTCCGCTGCCATGTAAGTGTGGGCAATGCCCGCCGGGCAGGCGGTCACGCAAACGATCGTTGGCCGAGTCGCCTCCTGTTGCAGCGGTTCAGGCTCTACAACCCCCTGCGACAACAGAGCCAGCAACTGCTCCGCCGTAGTGGCCTGCAATACCGCTGCGCGAATATCGTCATCCACCAGCGCGGTCGTCAGCGTAGTGAGCAGCTGCATATGGGTGGAACCGGCCTGATCTTGCGGGATCGCCAGCAAGAAAATCAGGTTGACGCTTTCCGGGCCATCGATGCCTTCCCATTCCACTGGGGTTTTCAGCGTGGCAACGGCAAACGCCGCCTCTTTGACGGCATCACTTTTACCGTGCGGTACCGCCAGCCCTTCTCCCAACGCGGTTGGGCCCTGTGCTTCACGGGCGAATACCGCCTGCAGAAAAGCCTGTTTGTCGTGTAATTTGCCTTGCGCGGCCAGTTGTTCTGTCAGCAGATGAATGGCCTGATCGCGCCCCGTAAACTCCGTTTGCAGGTTGATCAGGCTGGGGTGGGTCAGGCTGCTTAGGTTCATCGCTATCCTCGGTTTAACTACTTTCGCGGTGAAGCCAACACGGCTCCATCACCAGACAGGCGGCGATCATAACAAGCTAAACCATACCATTTTGTGATCAATTTCAATTAACAGTTATTTTTGTATTTAATTTGTATTAATTCATTTTAATTACAAGAATGCCATGACTCAACGAAAGATAGGCATACTGGTTTGTTTATCACGGTGTGAAGGCTAGAATGCAGGCAGAACGCCATACGAGTTACGGGATGCCAACAGATTGAGCAAGAAGCCTATTTACCGCCAGATTGCGGATATTCTGCGCCAACAGGTTGCTAATGGGGATCTGAAGCCGGGTGATGCGCTGCCAACAGAAGCGCTATTGTGCGAGCAGTATGGGGTCAGCCGGGTCACGGTACGTCAGGCACTCAAGTTGCTGACCGAAGAACGGGTGATCGAAAGCCTGCAGGGCAGTGGCTGGTATGTGAAAGAAGAGCGGGTGAATTACGACATTTATCAGTTGACCAGTTTTTATGAAAAACTGGCGGATCGTAATGTGGAAACCCACAGCGATGTGCTGATCTTTCAGGTCGCCAAAGCCAGCCCGGCGATCGCCGAAGCACTGCGTCTGACCACTGACGATAAGGTGTATTACGTGAAGCGGGTGCGTTACATCAAGCAGAAGCCGGTGACGCTCGAAGAAACCTGGATGCCGCTGGCACTGTTCCCCGATCTCAGCTACGAAGTGATGCAGAAATCCAAATACCACTATATTGAGCAGGTAAAAAAGCTGGTGATCGACCGTAGCGAGCAGGAGATCATTCCGGTGATGCCCTCTGAAGATGCGGTGAACGCATTAGGGATTGACCCGCAAAAACCGATTTTGGAGAAAGTCTCTACCGGCTTTTTGAGCGATGGCACGGTATTTGAGTTCAGCCGTAATTTCTTTAAAAGCGAAGACTACAAGTTTACGCTGGTGGCAAAACGCGGACGCTGAACCCTGGCGTTAACTGCCGTAAAAAGCGCCCGCAGGCGCTTCAGACGGCTGACAAAGTTAGATATTAGGGAGAGCGTGCCGAAGGGGTCGTAGCGGCGTAAGCCGCCGGAGCGCCCCTCGGTGCGCTAGGCCCGAGTATCTCGGTTTAAAAGACTACTTTGTCATCAAACTCAAGCGCCCGTAGGCGCTTTTAATCGATCAAAACCATCAGCCGACGCGGACTGGGAAGCCCAAACGCGCATCAACCGCTGATTTCACTTCATTCTGATCAACGCTCGGGTCCATCAGCGTTTTACCAACGGCCTCAGAGAAAATGATCGGCACTGGCTCTTTCGACTTCAGCTCTTCTTCGTTAGCCGACAGTGGGTTATGCACTTCCAGGTAACGGGAACCGTCTGGCTCAACGGTGGCTTTCACCGGCTCGTTGATAAACTGCACACGGGTACCAACTGGCACGCTGTCGAACAGGTACTTGATGTCGTCAGCGCGCAGACGCACACAGCCATGGCTCACGCGCAGGCCGATACCGAAGTTGGCATTGGTACCGTGAATGGCATACAGGCGGCCCACGTATAATGCATACAAGCCCATTGGGTTATCCGGCCCTGCTGGGTAAACTGCAGGTATAATTTCACCTTCTGCCGCATATTCTTCACGCATTTTGGCGGTCGGCGTCCAGGTTGGGCCATCTTTCTTGCGTTGTACGCTGGTTACCCAGTTAGACGGAGTATCTTTGCCCAATTGGCCAATACCAATGGGCAGCACGACGACGGTGTTACTGCCTTTCGGGTAATAGTACAGACGCATTTCAGCGCTGTTGACAATGATGCCTTCGCGCGGAGTATCCGGCAGGATCAGTTGATGTGGAATAGTCAGCGTGCTGCCCGGTAACGGCAGGTACGGATCCACACCCGGGTTGGCTTCCATCATATTGCTCAACCCCATCTGGTATTGAGCCGCAAAGCTTTCCAGAGGCAGTGTGCTGTCTGCTGGAATGGTAATCTGGATATTTTCGCCAATCAGACGACTATTTTTGGCAGGTAAAGGGTATACAACGGCGAGGGCAGCCTGGCTAAATGCAGCCAGTGCCGTAAACAGTGTTAATAATTTACGAATGCTCATTTTCATCTTTGTATTGGAGTGGTGCCGCACTGGCTAGGATTAATATGTTTTTATACCCGTCATACTTCAAGTTGCTTGGTTATTGGCTGCGGCTTGAAGGGCGCTGGGTATAGCCGGCCAAGTGTGACCGGATGCGCATTATATGTGCACTTCCACCCAAGAGTGAAACATTACTGGAGCAAATATCACATTTTTTTGTAGCTAAGTGTGCTGCCAAGGGAACTTTTTGCTTTTATCGGCCCAGAAATACCAAATCTGGGCCTGATATGCACCACCTCATCACTGGGCCAGCCAACCCCCATCCATATTCCACGCAGCACCGCGCACCTGCAGAGCGGCATCACTGCACAGGAACAGTGCCAGTTCCCCTAATTGTTCCGGGGTGACAAATTCCTGCGAAGGCTGTTTCTCCGCCAACAGGTCATCACGCGCCTGCTGTGGATCGATCCCTGCGGCGATACGCTGATCGATCTGCTGCTGCACCAAGGGGGTCAACACCCAGCCTGGGCAGATGGCATTACAGGTGATTGCGGTGCGCGCGGTTTCCAGCGCCAGGGTTTTGGTTAAGCCAATCACACCGTGTTTGGCTGCCACATAGGCTGATTTCTCTTTGGAAGCCACCAACCCATGTACCGATGCCACGTTGATGATGCGCCCCCAACCACGCTCGCGCATGCCGGGCAAGGCCAGGCGGCTGGTATGGAACACCGAGGAAAGATTGATCGCGAGGATCGCGTCCCATTTTTCCAGCGGGAACGCCTCTACCTTGGCCACGTGCTGGATCCCGGCGTTGTTGATCAGAATATCGGCACCGCCAAACTCGCGGTTGACATACTCCATCATGTCGCCGATCTGCTGCGGATCGCTGAGATCCGCCGCATGGTAACCGGGCGCTTTGCCCAGGCTGGCGATGTGATCCTTTGCTCGTTCGACCTCGCCGAAACCGTTAAGGATCACCTGTGCCCCTGCCGCTGCCAGCGCGGAGGCTAAACCCAGGCCGATCCCGCTGGTTGAACCGGTGATCAGTGCCGTTTTGCCCTGTAATTTCATGTTAATGCTCCTTTATACAATGCCGGTCAGGTAGAACACCCCGATAACAAACAGCACCGCTGCGCTCTTGATCAATGTGATGGCAAAAATACCGCCATAGGCTTGCCGATGGCTCAAGCCGGTAATCGCCAACAGGGTGATTACCGCCCCGTTGTGCGGCAGAGTGTCCATGCCGCCGCTGGCCATGGAAGCCACGCGGTGCAGCACTTCCAGTGGAATATCCGCCGCATGGGCAGCGGCAATGAAGGAATCCGACATCGCCGCCAGCGCAATACTCATGCCACCGGAAGCTGAACCGGTAATACCGGCCAGCAGCGTCACGCTGATCGCTTCGTTCAGCAGTGGATCGGGGATGGTCGCCAGCGCTTTGGAGAGCACCAGAAACCCAGGCAAAGCCGCGATCACCGCGCCAAAACCGTATTCCGACGCAGTATTCATCGCTGCCAGCATTGCTCCCCCGACGGCGTTTTTACTGCCTTCTGCCAAGCGACCACGGATATTGCGCCAGCCAAACAGTAACACCACCACGATGCCGCTCAACAACGCTGCCTGCACCGCCCAGATGGCGGTCAGTTTGCTCACTTCAACGGTGATCGGTTTGGCCAGGCCAGCCAGCAACAGTTCATGGCTGGGGCCATACCAATGTGGGATCCAGCGTGTGAAACCGAGGTTCAGCAACCCAACCAGGATCAGCGGCATAATGGCAATCCACGGATTGGGCAGATTGATGTCTTCTGCCGTTTCCGGTTCATTGAGCAGCGCAGTGCCATAACCTTCACCGCGCAACTGCGCCTTGTGGCGCTGGCGCTCAAGGTAGGCCAGGCCGACAATCACAATAAACAGCGAACCAATCAGCCCCAGCCAAGGGGCCGCCCAGGCGGTGGTGCCAAAAAAGCTGGTGGGAATGATGTTCTGGATCTGCGGAGTGCCGGGTAACGCATCCATGGTGAAAGAAAAAGCCCCCAGCGCCACGGTAGCCGGGATCAGGCGTTTTGGAATACCGCTCTGGCGAAACAGTTCGGCAGCAAACGGATACACCGCAAACACCACCACGAACAGAGAAACCCCGCCGTAGGTCAGCAGCGCACAAACCAGGACGATTACCGGAATGGCATGGCGACGCCCCAGGATGCCAATTGCCGCCGCGACAATCGAACGCGAGAAACCAGAAAGCTCAATCAACTTGCCAAACACCGCTCCTAGCAGGAATACCGGAAAATAGAGTTTGATAAAGCCGACCATCTTTTCCATAAACAGCCCGGTAAAGGTCGGGGCGACCGCGCCAGGGTCGGTTAATAATACCGCCCCCAGTGCGGCGATTGGTGCAAACAGAATCACGCTGTAGCCGCGATAGGCTGCCAGCATCAGAACGGCCAGTGCGGCCAGGGCGATTGAGACGCTCATCAATGACTCCTCATTTAATTATTATTTTCGAGTACAGATTGCTTAAGCACGCTCAACGGCCAGCGCCACCCCTTGCCCACCACCGATACACAGCATTGCCAGCCCTTTTTGGGCTGTGCGACGCTGCATTTCGTGCAATAACGTCACCAGAATGCGGCAACCGGAAGCGCCGATCGGGTGGCCGAGTGCAATGGCTCCGCCGTTGACGTTCACCCGTTCACTGTCCCAGGCCAATGCTTTACCCACGGCCAGCGCCTGTGCGGCAAAGGCTTCGTTGGCTTCGATCAGATCGACCTCATCCAGCGCCCAACCGGCCTTGGCCAATGTGCGGCGTGCAGCGTCGACCGGGCCGATCCCCATGATTGCCGGATCGACACCCGCCGAGGCATAAGCGGCAACCCGAGCTAACACCGGGAGCCCCAGTTCTGCCGCCTTTTGCGCACTCATCAGCAGCACCGCCGCTGCGCCATCGTTAAGGGAGGAGGCATTGCCTGCGGTGACCGAGCCTTGCGGATGGAACGCCGGGCGTAAACGGCTGAGGAGCTCGTCGGTGGTGTCTGCGCGCGGTTGTTCGTCCTGCTCGATCCACAACGGTTCCTGTTTAGTTCGCGGAACTCGCACCGGGGTGATTTCCGGTTTAAAGCGCCCGGCCTCCTGTGCGGCATGGGCTTTTTGTTGTGACTGCACGGCAAAGCGATCCTGCTCCGCACGGCTGATGTCATAGCGCTGTGCCAGATTCTCGGCGGTCACGCCCATGTGGTAGTCATTGAACGCATCCCACAGGCCATCGTGGATCACGCTGTCGATCATCTGGGCATGGCCTAAGCGCAGCCCGGCACGGGCTCCGGCCATCAGATAAGGTGCCTGGCTCATGCTTTCCTGCCCGCCAGCAATCACAATCTGCGCGTCGCCGCAGCGGATCGCCTGAGCCGCCAGATGCACTGCCTTCAACCCTGAACCGCACACTTTGTTGAGCGTTACCGCCGGTACGCTGCAGGGCAGGCCAGCGTTCAGCGCCGTTTGCCGCGCCGGGTTCTGGCCGCAACCAGCAGTGAGCACCTGCCCCAAAATCACTTCATCCACGCTCTCTGCCGCCACACCGCTGCTGGCCAGCAGGGCTTTCACCACCACCGTGCCGAGATCCACCGCTGATAGTGGTGCCAGCGCTCCTTGGAAACGGCCTACCGGTGTGCGGGTCGCCGCCACAATCACCACGTCTTGCATGTTAACCTCCGCTATCAGAAGCGCATTTCGGGAACCTGATCGGGTACGATCAACTCACCCGCCGTTTTGGCAACGATCTCTTCTACGCTGACGCCCGGTGCTCGTTCACGCAGCACAAACGCCCCTTGTTCAATCTCCAGATAGGCCAGATCGGTCAGCACCCGGCGAATGCAATTGGCCCCGGTCAGCGGCAACGTGCAGCGCGGCAGCAATTTGGATTCGCCATTCTTTGAGGCATGGGTCATCACCACGATGATGTTTTCTGCCCCCGCCACAAGATCCATCGCGCCGCCCATGCCTTTCACCAACTTGCCGGGGATCATCCACGAGGCGATGTTGCCCGCCACATCCACTTCAAACGCCCCCAGTACGGTGAGATCCACATGGCCACCCCGGATCATGGCGAAAGACTGCGCCGAATCGAAAATTGCCGCTCCCAATCGCGCGGTCACGGTCTGTTTGCCTGCGTTGATCATGTCGGCATCCAGTTGCGCCTCGGTGGGGAATTCCCCCATCCCCAGCAGCCCGTTCTCGGACTGCAACATCACGTCCATCCCCTGCGGGACATAGTTGGCTACTAGCGTCGGGATACCGATCCCCAGATTGACGTAGTCACCATCACGCAGCTCTTGCGCCACGCGTTGCGCCATTTGTTCACGGGTAAGCATCTGATTCTCCTCAGGAGCGCAGGGTGCGCTGTTCGATGCGCTTTTCGAAAGTGCCTTGGATCAGGCGATCGACATAAATACCGGGGGTGTGGATCGCGGCAGGATCCAGCTCGCCGGGGGCCACGATCTCTTCTACTTCTACCACCGTGATGCGTGCGGCGGTCGCCATCAGCGGATTGAAGTTCTGCGCCGTATGGCGATAAATGACGTTGCCGTAGTGATCGGCCTTCCAGCCTTTGATGATGGCGAAATCGCCGGTGATCGCCTGTTCCAGAATGTAAGGGCGCTGATTGAATTCGCGCACCTCTTTGCCCTCGGCAATCGGGGTGCCGTAGCCGGTGGCGGTGAAGAAGGCCGGGATGCCTGCACCGCCTGCGCGTACCTTCTCTGCCAGCGTACCTTGCGGAGTCAGTTCCACCTCCAGTTCACCGTTGATCGCCAACTGCTCGAACAGCGCATTCTCACCGACGTAGGAGGCAATGATTTTGCGGATCTGCCGGTTTTCCAGCAGCAGGCCAAGGCCGAAGCCATCAACACCGCAATTATTCGAGACCACCGTCAGCCCGCTGACCCCACGGCGGCGGATTTCGCCAATCAGGTTTTCTGCAATGCCGCACAGGCCAAATCCCCCTGCCAGCACCGTCATGTTATCCGTCAGGCCATCCAGTGCTTCCTGATAGCTACCGACGCGTTTATCGAGCCCTGCCATACTCTTGCCTCTGAAAATGGTGTGGCGAAAGCGGTGTGCTTTCTCCGTGTGCAGGCATCATCAGCTCGCAACAATGATTTGTTAATTTTGTTTTTATGCTTCATTGATTTGGAATTTTTATTAATATAATGTTAACCATTATTTAACAACAGGTTGGGTGAGGTGGAAATGAAAATGAGCGTCAAGCAGTTACGCGCGTTTTTAGCGGTAGCTCACACTCTCAACTTTGCCCAAGCGAGCGCGCAATTGAACCTTTCGCAACCAGCATTGAGCCTGGCGATTCGCGGGCTGGAAGAGTCGCTCGGCGGGCCACTGCTGTTACGCACCACCCGGCGCGTGACGTTAACCCCAGAGGGCGCGACGCTGTTCCCCATTGCCCGGCAACTGCTGGCCGACTGGGATAACGCCGAAGAAACGCTGCGGCAACGTTTTACGTTACAACGGGGTAAGGTGGCGATTGCCGCGATGCCTTCTTTCGCTGCCAACCAGCTCCCGCCTTTGCTTAAAGCGTTCAGCGATCGCTATACCGGGATCAACGTGACCGTCCATGACGTGATTAACGAGCAGGTTTTCGAAATGATCCGCGAAGGACGCGTGGAGATGGGCATCGCCTTTGAACCCGAGCCTAGCGATACCTTGCATTTCACCCCGCTGTGTACCGACCGTTTCGTCGCTATCGTGCCTAAAGACTCGGCATTAGCCAGCAAAAGCCACGTGACCTGGCGCGAACTGCTGGCGATGGATTTCATCGCGTTGCAACGCCCTTCGGCGGTGCGGTTATTGCTGGAGCAGGAGTTACTGCGCAGTGGGAAAAAGTTAGATGTAGCATTTGAAAGCCATCAGCTGGTCACAGTTGGCCGCATGGTGGCCAGTGGTTTAGGCGTCAGCGCAGTGCCCGCCCTGTGTGTGAAACAGATGGGGGAATTGGGGGCACAGTGCGTGCCGTTGACAGCGCCGCAGATCGAAAAACGGGTAGGGCTGATCCGGCTGGCGCAACACCAGCTTTCCACCGCCGCACAGGCGCTGGCAGACACCATCGAACAAGGCGAATATTAACCCAATCGGCCTTTCACCGTCTGCAACAGTAAAAACGCTCCCCTTCTTTGTTAATAATGATTATCATTACCAAATAAAAAGATTGGCATGCAACGCCGTGACCGATCGGATGTTTATCTTTGATTCAATGCTGAGCCTGAATTTGGCCGCCGGAGCTGATGCCCTGCGGCGATCTGTACTTTGATGAAATGGAGCCTGTATGAATGTTGTGACGACACTTAGCCGCCGCGCGGTTTATCCTTTGTTACTCCTGACTACCCTGATGTTTACCACCACGTTGCGGGCGCAGACGGCAACAGAATTGCTGCGTAAACCGACCGGTAAAGGGGCTTACGAGATGGTCTACAGCCAAAGCGAAAATGCGCTGTATCTGGCCACCTCACAGAGCCGCAAACTGGATAAAGGGGGCGTCGTTTATCGCCTTGAACCACAAACGCTGGATATCACACAAGTTATTCATAACGACCTGAAGCCTTTTGGCGCAGCCATCAATCAGCAAACCGGTACGCTCTATTTTGGCAATACCGTGAGTAACTCGGTCACCGCTATCGACAGCAAAACCGGCGAAGTGAAAGGCCGCTTGCTGCTGGATGCCCGCAAACGTTCTGATACGGTCAAACCGCTGGCCCCGCGCGAGCTGGTAGCCGATGCTACTACCGACACCCTGTATATCACCGGCCTGGGGGAATCCAGCGTGGTGTGGGTGGTGGATGGCAAAGAGCTGACCCTGCGCACCACAATTACTGATACCGGCAAATTGGGTACCGGTTTGGCGTTGGATGCGGCGGCAAACCGCCTGTACGTGACCAATGCCGAAGGCGAACTGGTAACCATCGACACCAAAACCAACAAGATTTTGTCACGTAAAAAGCTGGATGAATCGAAAGAGCATTTCTTCCTGAATATCAGCCTGGATCCGGCTACGGATCGTGCGTTTATCACCGACTCCAAACAGCCGCAGGTGCTGGTGGTCGATACCCGCGACGGCAATATCTTGCAGAAAATCGACCTGCCGGAATCGCTGGCCGTCTTGTTTAATCCGGCGCGTGATGAAGTGTATGTCACGCATCGCCAAGAAGGCACGGTAAGCGTGATTGATGCTAAAAGCTATAAGTTGCTGACCACCTACAAAACCCCAGTTCATCCGAACAGCCTGGCATTATCCCCGGATGGGCAGACTTTATATGTGAGTGTGAAGCAGGCCGCCAGCCGCGATAAAGAAGCTACGGAACCAGACGATGTGATCCGTATTGCATTGAAGTAATTTTCAGGGGCGCAGCAGCGCCCCTTCTTGTCACCTCGCCTCCATCCCCGTTCATCAAACTGTCATTAAAAACTGCTAATAACTTGCCCTGATAATTCATTGGCTTATACCCGTCATACTTCGACTCGAATTATTTTGGGGATATTAGGGAAGATTAAACATGTTAAAAGGCGCAACACTTTCAGCAATCGCTATTGCAGTGATTTTTTCTGTCAACACGGCCTATTCAGTGGATGGCCGTACCATCAAGGCGACAGAGCTGATCTCTGGGTTCAGCCAACTGAACAACAGCGCAAAAGGGCAAACTGCCCTGAGTGAAAACCTCAATACCTCAATCGCCATCAACAATAACGCTTCCTCTGCCCAACGGGCCAGGGCCATTGCGGACAATACGATAGCGGCCCTGATCGGCTCCATGGATAACGGCCTGCTGGTGGCAAATGCGCTGGGGCCGAAGATGTATGAAATTTTTGCGGCTCATAACAACATCAACGCCGCGACCTACAAGGCTAGTACCTTCTCTCCCAGTTTCGCCGCCCTGTTTTCACAGGTGAATGCACTGATCCAGATAGATTCAAGCTTTGCCAAAAACTATTTCGCTAATGGCAGTATCAACGGCAACCCGGCGCTGCAGGCCACCGGCATCAACCTGCCAGCAGGTGGGGTGTATAACGTTTACGATTTGGCTTACCAGCCTACAGAGGAAAACCGTAACACCGTAGGCGACTCGCGGCCAGTGCAGGTTGCACCGGACAGGATCGAGAGCTTCAGCGCGCTTGATTTCTTTGGAGTACCAACCGACAGCGCAGTATCAATCCTGCCAACCCTTAAAGGAAATGCATCTTTCCCCAGCGGACATACGGCTTTTGGCTTCGCCAGCACCTATCTGTTTGCAGAAATGGTGCCGGAACGTTTTCAGGAGTTTCTCCTGCGCGGTGCTGAATACGGTAACAGCCGTGTCACGCTAGGCGCTCACTATGCGCTAGACGTTATCGGTGCACGTATCATGACCACCTATGCCATGGCGCAGATCCTCAATAATAACCCGGACTATGTAGGGCAGAATATTGCGAGCCTATTCGGAACCCCGATGACCACCACCACCGATTTCCAAGGGTTGATGGCCACGGCACAGACGGATCTGCGCACGCTGCTGGAGCAAGGGTGTGGCACCACGCTGGCGGCATGTTCAGCCGCCGACAACGCGGAGCGCTTACAGCAGGCGGCACGTAACAAGGCTGATTACACTTATAGCCTGACCTACGGCCTCGCCTCAATCGGCCCCACCGATCTCGCCCCGGTCGTGCCGGAAGGGGCCGAAGTTTTGCTCGCCAGCCGTTTCCCCTATCTGACCGCAGAACAGCGGCGTGAGGTGCTCGCCACCACGGAGATCGAATCAGGCCATGCACTGGATAATGGCTCTGGATGGGCGCGCCTCAATCTTTATGCCGCCGCCGACGGCTATGGTGCTTTTAATGGCAACATTACCGTCGCGATGGACGCCAGCCTGGGGGGCTTCAGCGCCTATGATGCCTGGAACAATGACATCGCGGGTAACGGTAACTTTGTGAAAAACGGGTCGGGTACTCTCGAACTCACTGGCAATAACCGTTTTTCCGGTACGACCGAGGTTGCCGGTGGTTCACTGCTGGTCAATGGCTATCACGGCAATTCTGCCGTCACGGTTGATCATGGCGCCTTGCTCGGTGGTTCTGGTACGGTTGGGACATTGACCGCGCAGTCTGGCGCGATTATCGCGCCGGGTAATTCAATAGGTACCTTGCAGGTGGCTAATGGTGTCACCTTTCAGCCGGGCTCGCACTATGCCGTCGAAGTCGCCACCAATGGAAGCAGCGATCTGATCCAGAGCGGTGGGGTTGCGATACTGCACGGTGGCGAAGTGAATGTTTCACTGGAAAACCAGGGCAATCTGCTCAGCAAGAGTGACGTGCGCAGCCTGCTGGGCCAGCAATATACCATCCTGAGCGCGCAGCAAGGCATCAGTGGGCAGTTTGATAGCGTACGGCCTGATTATCTGTTCCTGGGCAGCACCTTGAGCTATCAAACCAATCAGGTGCTGCTGAACGTAGGACGCAGCGCTACCGCCTTCGCCGATGTCGCACAAACGCAGAACGAACGCGCGGTTGCCCGCGCTGCTGAAACGTTGGGAGCAGGGAACCCGGTCTACGAAAGCATTCTGACCAGCAGCACACCTTGGGCAGCCCGGCAAGCGTTTCACCAACTGTCGGGGCAGATCCATGCCGATATCGCTTCGGCTCAGATAAATGAAAGCCGTTATCTGCGTGAAGCCCTCAATGGGCGGTTGCGCCAGGCTGAAGGGGTGGGCAGTTCACCGGAGATAAAAACGAGCGCAGGCGGTGTTTGGGCGCAATGGTTAGGAGCTTGGGATCACGCATCCGGCAATGCTAACGCCACTGGCTATCAGGCATCAACCTACGGCGTCTTGATGGGGCTTGACTCTGCCTATACCGGAGATGGGCAACTCGGTGTGGCGACAGGTTATACCCGTACTTCGCTTGATGGCACTTACGGTTCTAGCGCCGACAGCGACAATTACCATCTAGGCGTGTATGGCGATAAACAGTTTGGTGAACTGGCGCTACGTGCTGGCAGTACCTACACCTGGCACCGCATTGATACCGATCGCACCATCAATTATGTCGCTCAGTCTGACCGCACTTCTGCCAAGTATAGCGCCCGCACTCAGCAGTTGTTCGCTGAGGCGGGTTACGGCATCAAGACAGCAGCAGTTAACCTTGAGCCATTTGTTAATCTGGCCTACGTTAATTTCCAGAATAGCGGTATTGCTGAACATGGTGCTGCTACCGCGCTGCGGGGAGATAAGCAGCACACCGACACGACGGTTTCAACGTTGGGGTTACGTGCTGACACCCGGCTGCAAGCCGTCATATTGCGCGGTGAGCTGGGTTGGCAACATCAGTATGGCGAGTTGGATCGTGCTACCGGGTTGATGTTCAACGACAGCAGTTCATCGTTTGTGATCCGCAGTGTACCGGTATCCCGTGATGGCGCGGTGTTGAAGGCCAGTGCAGAGGTTGCCGTTGGCAAGGATGCTACGCTGTCGCTGGGATACGGTGGCTTGCTATCACAAAACCATCAGGATAACCGCGTCGAGGCTGGCTTTACCTGGCGCTTCTAATCAGATTAGCAACAGGACGTGTCCTCTCTCCGAAAAGGCTGTGTCTTGTGCACATTTTGAGGTTTGTTGTGGAATGTGTGTTTATTGCGGTCGCTACGCTTTTTGTGTTTACTCAGTAACGCGGTGAACGCGACCGAGTTGGGGGCTCAAAAGCCAGCCCCCAACACCCCGCCCCTGGTACCTGGCTCGCTTCGTTTTAAGCTGGGATGAGGTACGAACGCAGTAATCTGCCAGGCCCACCCTAGGGCATGCTCTGCCCCTACACCACTCACCGTCCGATTCCAACCGCTCAGCCCGCGTATTAAACCGCTAACTGAAATTCAGATGTTATGTACCGCTGCCTGCGGGGATGATAGCGCTGTTCCTCTACCTGCCCCTACCAGGGGGAAAACGCAACAACATCTAGGTCCGACAACAGGCGGCTGTCTGCCTGCAACAACAAATAACCGGATTCATCACTCATTTTTGCAGATAGAAATAAGGACACCTCAATGAAACGCGAGGGAATTTTAAAACATATCCCGTGGATGTTACTGGGAATACTGGGTGCTTCCTGCCTGGGCGTGGTAGCACTGCGCCGTGGCGAGAGCATCAGTGCGCTGTGGATCATCGTCGCTTCGGTGGCGGTTTATCTGGTGGCGTATCGTTATTACAGCCTTTACATCGCCACCAAGGTGATGCAGTTGGATGCCACCCGTGCCACTCCGGCAGTGGTGAATAATGATGGCCTGAACTATGTGCCAACCAACAAGAACGTGCTGTTCGGCCACCACTTTGCGGCGATCGCCGGTGCTGGCCCATTGGTTGGCCCGGTGTTGGCGGCACAGGTCGGCTATCTGCCCGGCACGCTATGGCTGCTGGGCGGCGTAGTGTTGGCGGGGGCGGTACAGGACTTTATGGTGCTGTTTATCTCCTCGCGCCGTAACGGTGCTTCTTTGGGCGAGATCATCAAAAAGGAAATGGGCCCGATCCCCGGCACCATTGCGCTGTTTGGCTGCTTCCTGATTATGATCATCATCCTGGCGGTCTTGGCGCTGATCGTGGTGAAAGCACTGGCCGAAAGCCCGTGGGGGGTGTTTACCGTCTGCTCCACCGTGCCGATCGCCCTGTTTATGGGGATCTACATGCGCTTCCTGCGCCCTGGCCGGGTAGGGGAAGTGTCGGTTATCGGTATCGTGCTGCTGGTGGCCTCGATCTGGTTTGGTGGCGTGATCGCCCATGACCCGTACTGGGGCCCGGCGTTGACCTTTAAAGACACCACCATTACCTTCACGTTGATTGGTTATGCCTTTATTTCTGCACTGCTGCCAGTGTGGCTGATCCTGGCACCGCGTGATTACCTGGCGACCTTCCTGAAAATCGGCGTGATCGTCGGGCTGGCGATCGGTATTGTGATCCTCAACCCAGACCTGAAAATGCCCGCTGTGACGCAGTTTGTGGATGGCACTGGCCCGGTTTGGAAAGGCACTCTGTTCCCGTTCCTGTTTATTACCATTGCCTGTGGTGCCGTTTCTGGCTTCCACGCGCTGATCGCTTCCGGCACCACCCCTAAACTGCTGGCCAACGAAACCGATGCGCGCTTTATCGGTTACGGCGCGATGCTGATGGAATCCTTCGTGGCGATTATGGCGCTGGTCGCGGCTTCGATCATCGAACCTGGCCTGTACTTTGCGATGAACACGCCACCGGCTGCACTCGGCATCACCATGCCAGATCTGCACCGCTTGGGGACCGAAGATGCGCCAATGATCATGGCCTCTTTGCGTGATGTCACCGCTCATGCGGCGGCCACCGTCAGTTCCTGGGGCTTTGTGATTAGCCCAGAGCAGATCCTGCAAACTGCACAAGACATCGGCGAACCTTCGGTGCTGAACCGTGCTGGTGGCGCACCGACCTTGGCAGTAGGGATTGCGCACGTATTCCACCAGATCATTCCTGGTGCCAATATGGGCTTCTGGTATCACTTCGGCATCCTGTTTGAAGCGCTGTTCATCCTTACCGCTCTGGATGCAGGCACCCGCTCTGGCCGTTTTATGCTGCAGGATTTGCTGGGTAACTTTGTGCCGTTCCTGAAGAAAACCGACTCGCTGGTGGCGGGTATGGTGGGGACTGCAGGTTGTGTTGGCCTGTGGGGGTACCTGTTGTATCAGGGCGTGGTTGATCCGCTCGGCGGCGTGAAGAGCCTGTGGCCGCTGTTTGGTATCTCCAACCAGATGCTGGCGGCGGTAGCGCTGGTGCTGGCGACCGTCGTGCTGATTAAGATGAAGCGCGCCAAGTATGTGTGGGTGACCGTCGTTCCGGCCATTTGGCTGCTGATCTGCACCACCTATGCGCTCGGTCTGAAGCTGTTCAGCGACAATCCGCAACTGGAAGGTTTCCTGTTCCTGGCTAACGAATACAAGCGCAAAATCGCTGAAGGTGGGGCAGAGCTGACCGCTCAGCAGGTTGCCAACATGAACCATATCGTGGTGAACAACTACACCAACGCCGGTTTGAGCATCCTGTTCCTGCTGGTGGTATACAGCATCATCTTCTTTGGCATCAAAACGGCCATGGCGGCGTACAAAAACCCGAAACGTACCGATCAGGAGACGCCATACGTGCCGGTTCCTGAGGGGGGCGTCAAAGTTTCGTCGCACCACTGATGGTGATTTGATGGATACCCTGCATAATGATGCAGGGTATTTTTTCTTTGGAGAGAGTCAATGTTCGGTAACCTCGGCCAGGCCGGTAAATATTTAGGGCAGGCAGCACGCATGCTGGTGGGCGTACCTGACTACGATACTTACGTCCAGCATATGAAAGACAATCATCCGGACAAACCGGTGATGACCTATAAAGAATTCTTCCGTGAACGCCAGGATGCCCGTTACGGTGGGGATGGCAAAGGCGGCATGCGCTGCTGTTAGTGTTGGTAGATTAAGGAAAAGAGATGAAACCCATTGCCGTCACCGTCCTGACCGGTTTTTTGGGCGCAGGTAAAACCACGCTGTTGCGCCATATCCTGAATGCAGATCACGGTTACAAAATCGCTGTCATTGAAAACGAATTCGGTGAGGTGCCGATCGACAACGCACTGATCGGCGATCGTGCCAGCCGCATCACCACCCTCAGCAACGGCTGCATCTGTTGCAGCAAGTCTAATGAACTGGCGGATGCGTTGTTGGATTTGTTGGATGCGCTTGATCAAGGCCAACTGGAGTTTGACCGGCTGATCATCGAATGCACCGGGATGGCCGATCCTGGCCCGATTACCCAGACTTTTTTCTCGCACGACGTGATCTGCGAGCGTTTTCTGCTGGATGGCATTATCACGCTGGTGGACGCAGTGCATGCCGAGCAACAGCTCAACCAATTCACCATTTCGCAAGCGCAGGTCGGTTACGCCGACCGTATTCTGCTGACCAAAACCGATCTGGCAACGGATAACGCAGCGCTGATCCAGCGTTTGCAACTGATGAACGCTCGTGCCCCGATCTATAACGTTATTCAGGGTGATATTGATCTGGCCGTTCTGTTCAATATTGAAGGATTTGTGCTTAACGATCGGCTGAACCTGACCGCACCCGCTCCGCTGTTTCGGCGGATTCCGCAGCCGCAGAATAATATCCGGTCGATTGTGGTTTACCACGACCAACCGTTGGAACTGATGCAGGTTTCTGCCGTGATGGAGGAACTGTTGCTGAAGTTTGCTGATAATCTTTTACGTTACAAAGGCATCTTATCGATTCAGGATGAACCGCGCCGCCTGCTGTTTCAGGGCGTGCAGCGTTTGTATAACGCGGATTGGGATCGCGAATGGTTGCCGGGTGAAGAGCGCCAAAGTACGCTGGTGTTTATTGGAATAGATTTGCCCGAAGAAGAAATTCGCGCAGCATTTGCAGCGCTATAAGATTCGAATTGCTGTTCAAAAACGCCCGTATTTTTGAACAGCCTTTGTCACGGCCTTTTGAATTATCCAACCCCTTGAAGCAACGAATACTCACACCGGATTAAACAACTCCCGACTATACTTCTCAATATCTTTACATCTTCCCCACCCTGACGTGGGAGGCGCACGGATGCTTCATGGTTTCGCCCAAACCTGCAGAGGGTGCCTTATGCCACATTTACCTAAAATAAATCACCTTAGAGCTTTTGAAGCGATTATTTTGCACGGCAGCATACGGGCCGCTGCAAAAGCATTAAACCAGACTCAGCCAGGCATAACGCGAACGCTTCAGGAGCTTGAAGCAACGCTCGGGGCCACATTAATGGTCAGAGGAACCCGTGGTATTGTGCTGACGGATGCCGGAAGGGTCTTTGAAGCTCGCATGAAGCTGGTGCTGTATGAATTGGAGCGTTCCGTTGACGAAATACAACAGATCAACCAATCGCAGCATGGAACCGTGTCATTTGGATGCTCGCATCTTAAAACGTTGAGGATCATTCCCAGCGTAATGCAGCGTATTAATACGGCTTACCCTAAAGCTTTAGTCTCTTTGTATGAAGGGCAACTGTCTGAACTACTGCCCTCGCTGCGAGTGGGCAGGCTGGATTTTTTTATCGGCATCATCTCTGAAGAGATCTCACTGGGGGAGTTCGTGGAAGAACCCTTGATGACCTGTCCATTTGGCGTGGTTGCCAGAAAAGGCCACCCTTTGGCCAATTGCACGTCGCTTGTCGAGTTGCGTAATGCCAAGTGGTATCTCCCGGTCGCGGATGCCGGGTACTACAGCCATCTTGAAGCACTGTTGTTTCCTGCAGGAAAAGGGCCCGAGACGGTGGTATTCAAGGGGGACTCCTTTGCCGTCGGTGAACGGTTGGTCATGGAGGCGGACTATCTGGTTATCGCACCACTGGCAATGCTCGATATCGACTTTATGAGCAAACTATTTTGCACTATTCCGGTAAAAGAAAAATTCCCGCATGGTAAATACAGCCTGATCTACCGCCAAGATGCCTCTTTGACACCGTTGGCCAAACATTTAATCAACGAAATTCGCTTCGAATGCAGCAAACAGGTGATTCAGAAAATAGACTGATGGACACACTGCGGCGCGGCCCACGGATGGGCAAAATGGTAAAGCCAGTGGGTATACTGTACGAATTATTTTAGGTATAGATAGACAATAAAAAACTAAATGCTGACATAAATACCTCCTTCCATTACTCTTATTGATGTAACGCGTAAAAATAGCGTTTTTAGGTAATATTCAGTGGTTTCTTAGCTTTCCTGGCAGGATTTAATTGATATTGCTTTTATCATTCTGTTTGGTAATGATTTTTTTTAATAAATGCTTTTTTTGCATCACACTAAACAAAATATCATCTTCCCGCTTCACGAGATAAATCCTATAGTGCATTCACCTTACTAGAGGGGGATTTCCTCCTCCAGCGGGTTATTTAGTATGTAAAAATCATAAACCTAATCATAAAGGGTAAGCTTTATTCCCTTCTAAAGGTAGACATATCATTGAATCAGGTTAGATATTTAACTAATAAATGCCGTTTTGTAAGTGGAAAGTATCTGCTTGCAACATAATGTGAATAAATATAAGGATAAATAAACGTGGAGCGTATGAAAATATTACTACAGTGCCACTGCGAATTTACACGAATTGGAGTAATGGGTTTGTTATATGACCATTATCCCGATACCAGAATAAACATCGTGACCAACGTCAGCAGCCTTGAACAGGCTGAAGATATGTTAATTATGAATGACAGTCTGGATGTTATTATCCTGACGTTAAATAGCGTTTACTATAACGCTGCCGAGATCCTGGATGTGCTGAGTCGCCACATTCCTGCACATCACCCTGACAGTAAAATTATCATTTTTACAGATAATAAATGTATCGAGGCACTGAAGCGCCATCTGAAGGGGTTGGAGAATACCTATACTATTCTTCAAGTCGATGTACCTCTAGATAAAATCCGCCGCGAACTGTCGCGAGTGCGCAGAGCTGAGGGCACGTTAAATGAACCGGTAGCCAGCCTAACCTGTGCCTTATCTACACGTGAATTAACTATTTTAAAAAAATTGCTGCATGGTAAAAGTATTTCTCTGGTTGCCAAAGAGCTTTCGCTTAATTACAAAACTATCAGCCACTACAAGCGCTCGGCGATGAGCAAATTGGGTATACGGACTCTTCATCCGCTATTTGTCCCATTTTGAAATAAATCATTAGCTAATCATATGATATAGACCTTTAACAAGAACAGCACATTCCATTACGTTTTTATGCAACTTGTTTTAATCACTATGGAGTGAAACGCTCCAGAAAGATGAGTAACAACCTTGTTAACTTATATCTACACATCAGGATTATAAAAATCATTATCAGATTTGCCATGTTGCATATGGAATATAAAAATGGATCGATTTTTCATGACACGCTTACCTAAAATTCACCAGATTAGCATTTTCATAAAGATAATCGAGTGTGGCAGTATTCGTGCGGCAGCCCTAGAACTCAAGCAAACGCAACCCGGTGTTACACGAGCGATCAAAGAACTCGAGAAAACATTAGGCAGCCCATTATTTATTCGCGGTAGTCGTGGTATTGTCCTCACGGAAATGGGGCGTATTTTCGAGGGCCGTGCTCAGCTCGTCATTAAAGAATTGGAGCGGGCTGTCAATGAGATCGAGATCATTAATGAGGCCTCTCAAGGTGCTGTAACGTTGGGATGCTCCTCTTTGTTGCCTCTCACGTTCTTGTCATCCTCTATACAGCGGTTTCAGCAACGCTACCCTAACGTGAGAATCCATATCACCGAAGGGCAGATGTCTGAACTGCTGCCAGCCTTGCGTGAAGGCGAGCTGGATTTTATTATCGATGCGATATCTACAGATTTTACGCTGAGTGATATCACCATAGAGCCATTTTTTAAGACATCGGCGCATATCTTTACAAACAAAAAACACCCACTGGCGAGATCCACTTCGCTGAAGGAATTGGAGTGTGCTAACTGGTGCCTGCCTTCGTCAAAAATTGGCTACTACGATAAGCTAAACTCGAAGCTTTTCTGTGATACACAAGAAAGAACGACTACCGTGGTGCGCTCCAATACCATGCTGATGGCATTACAACTGGTATTAAATGAAAATTATCTTACCGTAGGGGCGAAAGAAATACTTAAAGTTCCCTATTTTAATAAAGAGTTACACCCTATATCGATAAAAGAGCCATTGCCGGATATTGACTATAGCTTTATTTACTCTCAACGTTTCCCTTTGACACAGATCGCGAGGAAGTTCATCAATAAATTAAGATATGAATATGAAGATTATCAATAATAATATTAATCCATTAATATAAATGATTGTTGACACATTTTAGTCGCTCCTGCTTATGGAAGCTGCTACCTGGTGGATCAAGGACATGAAACTGGATCACTTTGAGAAGGCAGTGAAAATAAAAGCGCTGGGCGAATCAATCGAAGAGCCACAGATTTGAGCCAACGCCTGTGGCTGCGCTCAGCGGCCGCCTAAAAACAACCCGCATGATTTTGGCTATTACCCCAAAACGGCCCATCGGCCACCGAATCCCTGACCAGCAGATCTGAGGTGAAAATATTATCCTTGGATAAATATCCGCCATCGAGCATGGAAATCAGCCGATCGATCACTTCATTCATCATATCGCTGACGGGATCTTTAACGCTGGATAATGCCGGGAGCAGATAGGGGGCGGTGGGGATATTATCAAAACCGATCACAGAGACATTCTGGGGCACAGCGATGCCCGCCTGATTTAATTGCTTGATGGCCCCAATTGCCATCTCATCATTGCTGGCGAGCACGGCGCTGAAGGTTATTCCACCGTTCAGCAACCTTTCGATTGCGCTGGCACCGCTGTTCGGCGTCCATTTTCCGTTAATGATCAGGTCATCCCGTAGCGCAATACCTTGCTGCGTTAGCGCCTCTTTATAGCCGGAAAGCCGCTCAAGGGCGGTCGGTGAATCCAGCGAACCGGTTATAAAGGCAATATCGCGATGGCCCCGTGCGATCAGGTATTGAGTTGCCTTAAAGCTGGCCCCTTTGTGATCGCAGCAAATACAGTGGCTTTGGTGTTTTCTCAGCCTTCTGTTTACCACCATAATCGGCTGTTTATAGTGATCGATGATGCCGTCCATCACATCAATGCTTAAAAAACGCGGGTAGATAATAATGGCGTCGCAGCGTAAATCAAGCAGGAATTGAATCGCCGCCTGCTCCTCTGCTGCACTGTGTTTGCCATCCACCAGAATGAGCTGACGGCCATGTTCTTCCAGCTTTTGTGCTGCCTTGGAAAGCAGTTCGCTAAAATAACTGCCGTTGTAGAGCGTATTGGTTACCACCAGACCAATGCATTGCGATTTATTGGTGGCCAGATTTCTTGCCAGCAAATTCGGGCGATATCCCGCTTCTTCGATGGCTTTATATACCTGATCTTTCGTTGCTTCGCTGACGTATCCTTTACCGGAAAGAACACGTGATACGGTGGCTTTAGAGACGCCTGCTTTTTTTGCCACTTCCTGCATGGTAGACATAGGTATTTCCTGGCTTTTTAATCATGCCCGGTATTCTATACCCAAAAGAAAGCAGGTACAGCCAAAGGCGATACCTGCTTGATGATTAACCAGACGAGGGTGATGTTTTACAGCGCCATGTCGACCACGATGCGACCTTCGATTTGACCGGCGTGCATCCGGGCGAAAATATCGTTGATATTACTTAAAGGCTCAACGGTGATATTCGCCGCCACCTTATTGCGCCCGGCAAAATCGAGGGCTTCTTGCAGATCTTTACGGGTGCCGACAATCGAACCGCGCACGGTAATACCGTCCAGCACCATATTAAAGATCGACAGATCAAAAGTGCCCGGTGGTAACCCGTTCAGCACCATCGTCCCACCACGGCGCAGGGTCCCGATGGCCTGCTCGAAGGCTTTGGGCGAAACGGCGGTGACCAACACTCCGTGTGCGCCACCGAAGCTTTCGTGGAAGACCTTCGCCGGATCGACATGCTTGGCGTTCGCCACCACGCTGGCCCCCAAGCGCTTGGCAAACGCCAACTTGCTGTCGTCGATGTCCACCGCTGCCACGTTCAGCCCCATGGCAACCGCATACTGAATCGCCATATGGCCGAGCCCACCAATACCGGAAACCACCACCCAGTCGCCGGGTTTGGTATCGGTCATTTTCAGGCCTTTATAGACCGTGACGCCAGCGCAGAGAATTGGCGCGATCTCGTGATACTCAACGTTATCCGGCAAAATGCCGACATAGTTCGCGTCTGCCAGGCAATATTCAGCGAAGCTGCCGTTGACGGAATAACCGGCGTTCTGCTGCGAGTGGCACAGGGTTTCCCAACTGTCCAGGCAGTGTTCGCAGTGGCCACAGGCGGAGTACAGCCAAGGGACACCCACCCGATCCCCTTCCTTGATGTGTTTTACACCTTCGCCCACCGCCACCACATATCCCACCCCTTCATGGCCAGGAATGAACGGTGGCTGCGGCTTGACCGGCCAGTCGCCCTCGGCGGCGTGCAAGTCGGTATGGCAGACGCCAGTGGCGACAATCTTCACTAACAACTGACCTGGCCCGGCTTTTGGGATCGGCACCTGTTCAATCACCAAGGGCTCTCCGAAGGCTTTCACTACTGCGGCTTTCATCGTATTCATCTTTCAATCCTTAAAAGTATACCCGTCATACTTCGGGTGTAGGCGCGTTGGTGTGGTGACGTGGCCCATCCGTGGGCCTTTCCCTTTAAGTGTCAGCACAAATGTTTCAAAATATACCCGTCATACTTCAAGTTGCTTGGGTGTTGGCTGCCTTCACTCACCCCAGTCACTTACTTGAGTAAGCTCCTGGGACCTCGTTCAGTTGCCGCCTACAAGCAACTCGAATTATTTTGGGTATAGGCCTAAAGGTGCTGTGCCATAGCTAACCAGCAGGTTTTTAGTTTGTTGGTATTGGTTTAACGCCATTTTGTGTGTTTCGCGCCCGACGCCGGATTGCTTATAGCCGCCAAACGCAGCATGAGCAGGGTAGACGTGATAACAGTTAGTCCAGACGCGGCCAGCCTTAATGTTGCGCCCCATGCGGTAAGCCAGATTGGTATCGCGTGTCCAGACGCCCGCGCCCAGACCGAATTGGGTTTCATTCGCGATGGCCAAGGCTTCGGCTTCATCTTTGAACGTCGTGACGCCAATGACCGGGCCAAAAATCTCTTCTTGGAAACAGCGCATCTGGTTTTCGCCTTTGATCAGCGTGGGCTGAATATAGAACCCCTTATCCAAGGCAGGAGTGATGCTTGCTCTTTCGCCGCCGATCAGGATTTGCCCCCCTTCATTGCGGGCGATGTCGATGTAGGAGAGGATTTTGTCAAACTGCTGCTGAGAAGCCTGCGCACCAATCATGGTGTCGGTATCCAGCGGATCGCCACGGCGGATGTTTTTGACTTTCGCCATCACGCGTTCCATGAACGGCGCATAGATAGACTCATGAATCAGCGCACGTGAAGGGCAGGTACAAACTTCACCCTGGTTAAAGAAGCCAAGCACCAACCCTTCCACCGCTTTGTCGATAAACTCCGGTTCGGCGTCCATCACGTCGGCAAAATAGATGTTCGGTGATTTGCCCCCCAATTCGACCGTACAGGGGATAATATTCTCCGCCGCACAGGCCATGATGTGGCGGCCAACCGGTGTTGAGCCGGTGAAGGCGATCTTGGCGATCCGCTTGCTGGTCGCCAGTGCTTCACCCGCTTCGCGGCCATAACCCTGCACCACATTGAGAACGCCAGCAGGGAACAGATCGCCGATCAGCTCCACTAGCAGTGTGATGGCCAGCGGCGTTTGCTCAGCCGGTTTCAACACCACGCAGTTGCCCGCTGCAAGGGCCGGTGCCAACTTCCAGGCTGCCATTAACAGGGGGAAGTTCCAGGGGATTATCTGGCCCACCACGCCCAACGGCTCATGAAAGTGATAGGCAACGGTGTGCTCATCAATTTCTGCCGTACTGCCTTCCTGCGCGCGCAGGCAACCGGCAAAGTAGCGAAAGTGATCGATCGCCAACGGCAGATCGGCGTTCAGGGTTTCACGAATCGGTTTCCCGTTATCCCAGGTTTCTGCAACCGCAAGATATTCCAGATTGGCTTCAATGCGATCGGCCACTTTCAGCAACAGCGTGGAGCGGTGCTGCACGCTGGTTTTGCCCCAGGCTTCTGCGGCTTGGTGGGCTGCGTCCAACGCGGCGTTAATATCCTGCGCATCGGAACGCGGGAACAACCCAATGTCGCTGCCGTTCACGGGCGATGTGTTCATAAAGTATTGGCCGCCGAGTGGTTCTACGAATTTGCCGCCAATGTAGTTGCCGTAAGCGGCTTTGAGAGAGACCAGTGCGTCCGGCGTGCCGGGATGTGCATAACGCATCGCAAACTCCTTGTGTAGGGTGTTGTTGTCAGAGTGTGGCAACCGCTACTGGGTGATTGCGGTTACGTCATGACTCTTGCAGCCGCCGTGCCATTCTTTTTATAAGGGTAATTTAATCTTTAATTTATAGTTAAATCAGCAGGTTATTTTTTCTTGGCTGATAAGGTCCGTGTCGCCCTAAAGAAGAATCTGCCATTTGTGTTGCAAATCGCAACACCGGAAAAACCAAATTGCTACAATGTTGCAACACTCTCGGGCGAAGATGAGGTTACTAATGCGCGGAAATGCGTCAGCCACCAATAACTCCATCACCGGCAACACGCTGTTACTCAGCGATTCCTGGTTGCGCAGCGAGCGGTACGGTTTAAACCGCATGGCTGATGACTTTCCGCGTATCCATCAATCGGAGCTGGCCGAGGTGCTGGCAAATAACGCCAAGTTGCAGCAGTTTGCCCACCCAACGGTTAAAGCTCTGGCGGAAAAAGTGGCCGATAAACAATCCGTTGTGGTGCTCTCCGACGCCAGCGGCCTGATACTGAATACCTTTGGTGACATGCGGGCGCTGCAAAAAGCCCAACGCTTTGCCTTGGCACCCGGCAATTTATGGAGCGAATGTGGCCGTGGCACTAACGCCATCGGTACGGCGTTGGCCATTGATGACGGTTGCGAAATTCTGGCGCATCAGCACTATCTCACCAGCAATCAGGGGTTGTACTGCGCGGCCATGACGTTGCAGTCACCCAGCGGGCAGATTGCCGGTGTGCTGGATATTTCTGGGCCGGCACATTATGCCCATCCGCATACGCTGGCCTGGGTGAAACAAGCCGCGCAGCAGATTGAATATCTATGGGTAAAACAGAGCCTGCACCCGGAACAGTGGTTAATGAGCCTGCATGCGCAGGTGCAGGGGATTGATAGCGTGACGGAGATGCTGCTGGTGTTCTCTGACAACGTGCTGATGGCGGCGAACCGCTTGGCAATGCGCGAATTGCAACTGAGCGCCGATCGTTTGGGCTCGCTCACCTTCCAGCAACTTTTCCCCGACGGCGAGCAGCAAGCGAACAACGTGCCGCAGTCGATCCTCACTTATCAACAACAGCGCTATTTCTTCCACCTGCGCGCACCTGCCCGCAGGCAGATTGCCGTTACGCCAACCGTTGCGCCCGATCTTTCACTGTTTCTGCATCGCGACACGCCTAAACTGGTGCGGTTGTTGAACGCGGGGATATCGCTGTGTATTCACGGCGAAACGGGCAGCGGCAAGGAGTACGTCAGCCGGGCGCTGCATCAGCAAAGCCAGTGGCGAGACGGGAAGTTTGTCGCCATTAACTGTGCTGCTATTCCAGAACCGCTGATTGAGTCGGAGCTGTTTGGCTATCAGCCGGGGGCATTTACCGGTGCCAACAAGAACGGTTATATCGGCAAGATCCGCGAAGCCGATGGCGGAGTGCTGTTTCTGGACGAAATTGGCGATATGCCATTAGCACTGCAAACCCGGCTGCTGCGGGTGCTACAAGAGAAAGAGGTCGCGCCGCTGGGGTCCAGTTGCACTTGGCCGGTCAATTTTGCGGTGATCAGCGCCACGCACCGGGATCTCAATCAACGGGTAGCCGAAGGTGAATTCCGTGAGGACTTGCTCTACCGGCTGCAAGAGTTTGCCCTGACGCTGCCGCCGCTGCGCGAATGGCCGGACTTGTCTGCTTTTATTGGGCAACTGTGGCGGGAACTGGGCGGGATCGATCGCGGTATCCAGCTCGCACCGGCTTTGTTAGAGGTGCTGAGTCATTACTGCTGGCCGGGTAATGTGCGGGAACTGCGAAGCTTGCTCAAGGTGTTGTTTGCCCTGGCAGATGACGGCGAGATATTGGCCTGCGAAGCGTTGCCGGAAAAATACCGCCCCAAACAGGTTACGCCTCCGCTGGCTCTGCACCTGCATGACGAGCGGGTCATTGCAGCAACGCTGGAACGCTATAACGGCAACGTCAGTAAAGCGGCTCAGGCGTTAGGCATTGCTCGCAGCACGCTTTATCGCCGTGCCGCGCGAGAAAAACGCTAGGCTGACTTCCCCTTCTGCCATCCCTCTACCCCTACGGCTTTCGCTGTACGCTTGCCCTCAGCCCTATAAACCGATCCTCTTCACAAAATAGACAATAAATAAATTTATAAATTGATATTCAACTTCAATATAAACACTCTTGTGTGGAACCGGTTACCTATCTATGAGAGTTATCCTCATGTCAAAGAATTATGCGGCAGTATCAGGATCGATAGTGGATGCAGTTGGGGGCGTGAGTAACATCGCGGCGGTGACACATTGCATGACGCGCCTGCGTTTTGTGCTCAACGACGATAGCGTGGTTGATACGGTGAAGCTCAAGGCCATCAGCGGTGTGTTGGGCGTGGTCAGGAGTGAAAACCAGTGCCAGGTGATCATTGGCAATACGGTTTCACAAGCCTATGCCGAAGTGCTGAAGCTGTTGCCGGAAGGGGCGGTGGCCCAGCGTCCTGCGCCAGAAAACAGCAAAATCACTCTTAAACGCATTGGGGCAGGGATCCTGGATGCGCTGATCGGCACCATGTCGCCGCTGATCCCGGCGATTATCGGTGGCTCGATGGTGAAACTGCTCGCGATGATCCTGAATATGACCGGCGTATTTGCTAAAGACTCCTCAACGCTGATTATTCTCAACGTGATCGGTGACGGGGCCTTCTTCTTCCTGCCGGTGATGGTGGCTGCTTCTGCCGCCATCAAATTCAAAACCAATATGTCGCTGGCGATCGCCATTGCCGGGGTACTGGTGCATCCCACTTTTATTGATCTGATGGCCAAAGCGGCGCAGGGCCAGCAGGTTGAGTTTATCGGCCTGCCGGTGACGGCGGTGAAATATACCTACACGGTAATCCCCGCGCTGTTTATGACCTGGCTGCTCTCTTACATTGAAAAATGGATCGATCGTATCACACCAGCCGTGACCAAAAACTTCCTCAAACCGATGCTGATTGTGCTGGTGTCGGCACCGATCGCCATCCTGCTGGTGGGGCCGTTGGGTATCTGGATTGGTAGCGGGATTTCGGCACTGGTTTACACCATTCATAGCTATCTGGGTTGGTTATCCGTCGCCATTATGGGCGGGCTGTGGCCGCTGTTGGTGATGACCGGGATGCACCGGGTGTTTACCCCAACCATCATTCAGACCATTGCAGAAACCGGTAAAGAGGGCATGGTGATGCCGTCAGAAATTGGTGCCAACCTGTCGTTGGGCGGTTCATCGCTGGCGGTGGCCTGGCGCACCAAAAACCCGGAACTGCGCCAAACGGCGCTGGCCGCAGCGGCATCGGCGATTGTCGCCGGTATTTCAGAACCCGCACTTTACGGTGTGGCAATCCGCCTGAAACGCCCGCTGATCGCGGCGTTGATCAGCGGGTTTGTCTGCGGCGGTGTTGCTGGCGTCGCCGGGTTGGCAAGTCACTCGATGGCGTCACCGGGCCTGTTTACCAGCGTGCAGTTTTTTGATCCGACCAACCCGATGACCATCGTCTGGGTGTTTGGCGTGATGATCCTGGCGGTGGTGCTTTCCTTCGTGCTTACTCTGCTGATGGGGTTTGAAGATATTCCGGTCGCGGAAGAGGCGGCAAGCGAAAAAGCCAAGGTTGCGCCTGCGCTGCCTGTCACTCATTAATTAACAAGAGGTATCTTATGTCGGCATCTGTTTTCCCCGCAGATTTTTTATGGGGTGGTGCTCTTGCTGCCAACCAGGCCGAAGGCGCTTATCTTGCAGGCGGCAAAGGGCTGACCACGGTGGATATGATCCCTCACGGTAAAGATCGGCTGGCAGTCAAACTGGGCCAGCAAAAACGCTTTGCCCTGCGTGAAGACGAGTTCTACCCGAGCCATCAGGGCATCGATTTTTATCATCGTTATAAAGACGATATCGCCTTAATGGCGGAGATGGGCTTCAGCGTGTTTCGCACCTCGATCGCCTGGAGCCGTATTTTCCCCAACGGTGATGAAACCGTGCCGAATGACGAGGGCATCGCTTTTTACCGCGACATGTTTACCGAATGCAAAAAGCACGGCATTGAACCATTGGTGACGCTGTGCCATTTCGATGTGCCGATGCATTTGGTGCGTGAATACGGTTCGTGGCGCAACCGGCAAATGGTGGTTTTTTTTACCCATTACGCCCGCACCTGCTTTGCAGCGTTCGACGGGCTGGTGAAATACTGGCTGACGTTTAATGAAATCAACATCCTGTTGCACAGCCCGTTCTCTGGCGCGGGTTTGGTGTTTGAACCGGGCGATAATCAGGAGCAGGTGAAATATCAGGCTGCTCATCATGAACTGTTGGCGAGCGCACTGGCAACCAAGATTGCCCATGAGGTTAACCCGCACAATCAGGTTGGCTGCATGCTGGCCGGGGGCAATTTCTACCCGTGGTCGTGCAAGCCTGAAGACGTGTGGGCGGCGCTGGAAAAAGACCGCGAAAACCTGTTCTTTATCGACGTTCAGGCGCGCGGGGCTTACCCCTCATATGCCCAACGCCTGTTCAGGGAAAAGGGCATCACGGTGGCAATGGAACCGGGCGATGCGGAGATCCTGAAAAACAGCGTCGATTTTGTTTCGTTCAGCTACTACGCCTCACGCTGTGCATCGGCAGAGATGAATGAGCACAACAGCAGCGCTGCCAACGTGGTCAAATCACTGAAAAACCCGCATATCCAGGCCAGCGATTGGGGGTGGGGGATCGATCCTCTGGGCCTGCGCATCACCATGAACATGATGTATGACCGTTACCAGAAACCGCTGTTCCTGGTGGAAAACGGCCTGGGGGCGAAAGACGAAATCAATCCGCAAGGTGAAATCGACGACGACTACCGCATCAGCTATTTGCGCGAGCATATTAAAGCGATGGCGGAGGCGATCGAAGACGGTATTCCGGTGATAGGTTATACCTCTTGGGGCTGTATTGATCTGGTCTCTGCCTCTACCGGGGAAATGAGCAAACGCTATGGTTTTGTCTATGTCGATCGCGACGACCAAGGCAATGGCTCGTTAGCCCGAACCCGGAAAAAATCGTTTTATTGGTATAAGAAGGTGATTGCCAGTAATGGTTCGGACCTGAGTTAATTAATGTAGCCCCCGCAGGGAGAGCCTCTAACCCCATTGGCTGTCTTTTATTCACATCTTGAGGTTTGTTGTGGGATGTGTGTTTATTTCGGTCGCCATACCTTTTGTGTTTATTCAGTAACGCGGGTGAATACGACCGAGTTGGGGGCTCAAGAGCCAGCCCCCAACACCCCGGCCCTTGCCATATCAGGCGGTGGGCTTCGCCCACTACCCTCACTCCGCCACCGCGCATTAAGGCCGGCTACGACAGTCGTCCCTGACTGTCTCGCCTGAACGCGCCGTCCGTGGCGCGTTCGCCTATGCGCGGTGTCTCCGTTCGGCGCCTTCAATGGCCTCAACCCCCGTGCTCATCTCACCGACAATAATGTCTAATCTATTGTTATCAATACCCCTGTAAAGGTTGCCCGGTGGTTACAGATTCGGGGGACGTTCACCGTGATTTCATGGGATGCATTCTGTTTACTGCAATTACCATTACACCTGGCTGGACAGCCCAAGTGATAGGGAACTGGTTAGTCTTAATTGACAAGCATTACGTGTAGCGACCTGACATCGGAAGCCGCCCGACCTGCAATCAATGGCGGTTTTCAACCTACATTATTTGCCAACAAAAACTCCCCGTCACTGACCACTTCGCTAATTCTTTCCAATCGTTGTATCAGCTACACACAAAAAATGACCATTGACACCTCCCGTTCACAAGAATAAAGCACTGTTTATATATACAGTATTTTTTCTGTATATTTTACTGGTTCGCAGTAGTCGCGTGAACTTTACCCCTGATAACAGGGAGGTCGCATGATGCTGCTCACCGTCATAAAACAGGCTGTACAAAAAGGAAAATAACAATGGCTGTAGAAATGAAAAACGCTCAGGTACTGAACGGTGTGAATGACGATATTACTGAACTGAAATCTTTGTCTACGCTGCGTAAGCGTGTTATCAGCGATGGGGAAATAGTATCCAAAACACCAAACGGTTTTCGTCTGGCATACGGAAATACCGGCGTGATCCTGCGTAACGATGGGCAGGATTTTTATGCCCTGACCACGCCAAGTGGCCAAGCACAGGACGGGCAGTGGAACACCCTGCGTCCTTTCTCCTTCAATCTTGCCACCGGCAAAGTGTCTCTTCGTAACGGTGTTGAGGTATCTGGTGGTGCTGTGGTGTCAAGTAACGCTGGCATTGCTGCGGTGACAGCCGGTCCTGCCGCTCTAATCAATGGGCAAATCTATGAGGCACCCGGCATACATACCGATTTCACCAGCGGCAACGTGACAACTTCAATGTTGATGACTTCACGTACCGTTCCTGGAAAAGATGACTTTGGCATACTTTCCTATCTCGATCGGCTAGGAAACAGGAACGAAATTCATGTTAGAGCAAACAGTGAAGTGTCGGCTGGCCAGTTCGTCAAGCGTAATGCCAACGGATGGATTTTGGCTACCGGAACCCTATCTGTTAATAACAATGCGGATCGCTATACGCAGGGGGTTCGTATTCAAGGGGAAAATGGCCTGAATTCAGAACTCTACCATTATGAACGCATTGGTAAACATAACCTGATGGGGATCCATGTTGCCAATAATAATGGTCAGCATGCCTGGTATGAGTTCCTGCACACAGGTTATGCCTTCGCCAACGGCGGCTGGAATAGTAGCTCTGATGCCCGTATGAAAACGGAAATCGTGAAAATTGATGAAGCCCTGGAGAAGCTGCAAAAAATCAGTGGGTATACCTATCTGAAGCAGGGGGTTCCAGAGGCTGGGGTAATTGCTCAGGAAGTGGAGAACGTATTACCACAGTCAGTGACTACAACAGAATTGAGGCTTAATGACGGTAACACACTGAAAGACGCCCGCGGGATCAATATTAATGGTGTTGTGGCACTTCTGATTGAAGCATTAAAAGAAGAAGGTGAGGCGAGACGTCAGTTGGAGTCCCGATTGGCAATGCTGGAAGAATTAATCATCAGCAACCAGAGCTGATAATTCAGAGGATTCTTTGTATTGAAACAGTACGTTTACTACCCAACTAACAGAAAAGCAAGGAGATAAATATGGGTGGATTTGATTATGGTGGAGGACCAGGGGACGGCACATCCTGGAGTAAAGAAAGGGGGGAGACTCCAGCACCAGGTGGTGGAATGCCGAGTAGTGGTGGTGGCAGTAGTCAAGGCAGTGGCTCCAACTCGACTGCTCCGACGATGGTTTCCAGTGGGGTTCCAGGTACCTTTTCACTTACCGAAGGTTTTCTCGCTTTTGGCATAGGTGCAGCAGCACTGAGTGAACTGGCGTCGACACCATTGGCTGCGGTAGCCAGCAGCATATTGAGCAGGGCATTTGCCCCGCTTGCGGCGGTTTGGCCTTCATCCATTGCTCCTGATGATATGAGTGTCATTGGCGCTGGTGTAAAGCAGCAACAAATTGCTCAGGTGATCTCCGCCAAGGATATCGTTACTGTTGACCTAAATACCCTGTTCTCTCAGCCAGAGGCTTCGGTCAAGGGACATGTGAGTGATGTCATCGATAATGGCAAGCAGGTATTGGCAGTTGTGAGGGATAAAGGTACCCCGACCAAGGCTCCAGTGGTACAAGCCAAACCAACGGGTAAACCTCGCCAGTTTGATGTTTCCGTACCAGGGCTGAGTACACCGCTACGACTAGATGTCGCACAGCCGTCAGCCGTTCAGCCCAATCCAGAGCTAGACAGTAAGACTTTTGCTAAAGTTACCGATCAGTCTGCCAAGCCTTTGTCTGACAGAATGCAAGGGGGCAATACTCGTGATGCGATCGTGACCTTTCCAAAAGAGCTGAACATGGATCCAGTCTATATTTCTGTGACCCGTCTTTTGAGTGAGGTTGAATTGCGCCAACGGGAAGAAAGCCTGGCTCAGGAGGAGCTTAACCAACGTCGGGCCATACGAGAGCAGGCTGAACAAATCGTAACCTGGAATTGGGCAGGTGGGGTGGCGGAGGTCACTCAATATGAGCGCCGTAAGGTAGCATCAGAGGCCCGCCTTGCTGAGAGGCAGCAACTATTAGCTGTCACGCAGGCCAGAGTGGAGCGTCTAGATGCACAAGCTCGCTCGGCTCGAGCTGTGGCTGGCCTTCTGGGGAGTCATCACAACCAGGAGCGCATGGATGCTAATGCTCGCGCCGCTGCTTTTGAGAAAGCTGCTTCTGAAGGGCGTATGCAGATTGACGGATTGTGGCGGGAGATTAGTACGCTGAGCGAGCAACTCAAAAGTGCCACCGCGGAATTGGCACAAAAGATTGAGGCTACAGCAAAGGCCGAGGCGGAGGCTAAAGCGGCGGCAGAGGCCAGGGCAAAAGCAGAGGCTGAAGCTCGAGCGAAACTGGCGGCACTGATGGCCAAAGCGGGCGTAAACCCCACGCCAGTATATACGTCAGAAATGGTTAAGTTGGCTCAGGCTTCTTTAACCGCTGCGGGTGCACTGGTAATGAATCGTGCCCCGGGGATGACTCAGTTATCTACTTTCGCTGAAGGTATTCTAACGGCAGGTCGCACACTGTCGGGCTCTATATCTGGTGCTATATCGCGTGGAGCAGTAGCATTGGCTGAGGCTGCACCGACGGTAACAGCAGGGACTGCTGCGACCACTATCGGGGCTCTTGTGGTAGGATTCTGGCCAGGCGAAGCCGGGGAAAGCTGTAGTGGATCACAAAAT
>NZ_JQEI01000041.1 GCF_000743355.1 Serratia sp. Ag1 | reverse complement strand
TAATTACGGGACACACCCTAGACCCAGCAAAAATTGATTCCTCAAAGCGTGCTGCTACTCTCGAAGAATATTTTCAAGCCAAGAATATGATCTGTGATATTGATAACGGTTCGGTAAACTTTGATGTTGACCGCATCCGTAAGTCAGATTTGGTTATAATGGACTATCATTTAGATAACAATGCACCAGATAAAACTATTACAATTTTAAAAGAATTAAAAAATTCAGATCATTTGAATATGATTGTTATTTATACAAGAGAGGAACTCAAAACTGTTTGGATGCAAATTACTTCTTCTCTGAGAGGGATCGAAAATTGTAATGACAAAATACTTGCAACAGAAAACGATGATTTAATTGAATACTGGCAGAGTATTATTTTACCTGATTTAATTCACAAAGGAGATAGGGCATTAACGAGGGATGAAACTGTACTATATATCCAAGATGACTGCCTATGTAAGCGCATTAAGAGAGTAATACGAAATGATGGAACCCTTACAGAGCAAAATGATATTAATTTTATTGCTAAGATGATTTCTGAATATTCAGTCGCTGAAAATGCCGTCATTCCAGATTATGATACAAAAAGTATGGTTGTAGGGGATACTGCCGGTATTAAATGGATTCAAAGTGGTAACATATTTATCAGTGTTTTCCATAAGGATAAAGATGACCATGAAAATGATGGTGAGAGAATTTGGCAAACACTAAATGAATCATTAATTGAATGGAACCCATCTTATTATCAAATCATCAAATCAGAGATTCAAAATACTATTGAAGCAGAAGCACTTTCTTTCAATAACCATTTGGCTAATGATGGTTATGGTCAGGCTGGATGGTTGAATCAAATATTAAATTCCTCGTCTGATGAAATTAAAAGGAAAAACATTGAGTTTGTTTTTAGTAATTTATCTGAAGAACTTTATGAAAGATTGAAGGGAAATAAATCTTTAGTAGGCTTCATTAATGATGTTTTTGAAACTTATACAACTGATTTTAAAAGCAGTGGAGAAGCGAAATCGTTTGAATATTGTTCAAAACAAATGAATTTACCTGCAAATGCAAGCTCATTTAATGAGATGTATCATGCTTTAAACATGAATCTGTCTTCTAAAAACTTTGAAGAAGGACATATTTCGACAGGTACAATTTTCTTCGATACTGAATCTGAAAAATGGTATTTATGTGTTTCTGCTGCTTGCGATCTTGTCCCTACTCAGGGTAATGATCCACACCATAAAAGATTAAGTCCTCATCGTTTAATTAAGGTGTTAGAACTTTTCAATGCTAACCAGAACAAAGCATTACCTAATGCAGAACAATCCAAATATATTTATGTGATCCATAAGAACACCAGAAAGTATTTATCTATATTTGAAGGCGATAAAACTTTACCAGTAGTTGATTATATGGTTGTTTTAAATCATGGGCGATCTGTTCCTGGGGAAGAAAAAAATATACTCTCGGCGGTATTCTTGAGTAGCATGGATGACAACGTACAAAATGTACCTGTTAAACTGAAATTAAAATCCCAGCTTCGAAGCGGTTATGCTGAACGATACCAAGCTATTGCATCGCAATACAGTTCTAGAATTGGTGTGGATTATGTATCTATGATGCCTTAACACATGAATAGCCGATATGATATAGGGGGAAGTCATATCGGCATTTTTACAGTACCAAGTTATTTCCAATACCCTCCAGAATTTTAATTCTTATCTCTGCTTTAATCTCCTAAGTTTCATTGACTCAAGAGAAAATAGCAATAAGGCTGTGCTATAGATAAATCCTGAGTTAGTCAGTAACCTGAGATTTAAAGCATCGGGCTGCTCACTTAAAAAATGAAATGCATATACTAAATAAATGGCTAATGCTGCCGTTCCAATTGTAGGGCCTATATCACCTTGATCATGGGGTTCCAGTGTGACATTGAACCTAAATATAAGCCATTCAAATCCCCATGTTAAAAAGACAACCATTAACATTGCAGATAAAAGATATAATATATTTTCTATATTAGGATTTTTTAAAGCTGATTTGTCTTGGAAAAACTCACATGCTGATAGGCCAAAAAATATATAATAAAGTGGCCTGGAACTGAATTTCTCAAAAATCTTAAATATTGTTTCCATATTAATTTATCTCCATTATGATATTAATGGTAGGGCGACTTAGGCTGCAATAGATTTAAATCTTTGAGTTTGAATATAATCACTCCACCACTGCATTAGTATATATCTCTCTTTTAAGTATTCTGCACGATTATAAGCGGCAATTATTTCATCCTTCTTTGAGTGTGCAAGAGCAGCTTCGAGGACATCAGTTCTGAACTTACCGGACTCCTCTGCGGCCGTTCGTGCAATAGATCTCATTCCATGAGCTACAAGCTCACCTCCGAATCCCATTCGAATAATAGCGGCATTAGCTGTTTGTTCATGCATGTGATTGAGTGGAGCCTTTATGCTTGGAAACACCCATTCACGATGTCCACTTATCGCTTTCATTGAATCCAAGACTCGCAAAGCTTCTTTGCTTAGTGGAACTTTGTGAGGCTTCTTCATTTTCATAAACTCAGCAGGGATGTTCCACATTGAGTTGTCAGTATCTATATCAACCCATCTCGCACGAACCGCTTCACCAGGGCGAACCCATGTGAGAAGTTGCCACTCAATCAGTAGCCTTGTTTCTAAACGGATAGAAGCATTGGTTAGAACAACCAGGAAGCGGGGGAGTTCGGAAGGGGGTAATGCTGGCATATTCTGTTTTTTAGGCTTACTGAACCGTTGCCCAAGGTTGTCAGCCGGATTGAATTCGATAAGTTCCTCAGTAGCTGCATAACGGAAAATTTCATTTAATCGGGAAATGATTCGCCGTAAAGTTTCGAGGACTCCTCGTTGCTCAATAGGATCAAGATGTTGCTTTAAGAGTTTGGGGCGGATCTCATTGACAGGAACATGACCTAAGCCGGGAAAGATATTTCTCTCTAGACTTCGCCAGATGTCTTCTGCATGGTCTTGTGAGATACCAGAGGTCTTTACCTTCTCATCTAACCATTTCCTTGCCACGGTTTGGAGAGTGTGTTCAGTAGCATTCTTTAAGGCATTAGCTTTATTGTTGTTATGGACTTGAGGATCAATGCCATTGGCAAGCAAGGAAAGATATTCATCTCGTAAGGCTCTTGCTCTTGCTAGTGTGAGGTGAGGGTAGGTCCCAAGGCTCATTTTGGTTCTTTTCTTACTCACCGGCACAGCATACCTGAAATACCAATTCTTCTTCCCTCCTTTCGAGAGGGGAGCGATTCGTAGGATCAAACCATCACCGTCAAACAAGTTGATTTCTTTGTCGGCTGGCTTGGTGCTTTTGATTTCAGTGTCAGTGAGCTTCTTAGCGATTTTTGCCATTTTGGGACCCTCGGTTTTTGGACCCTTCGTTGTGGGTCCCATTCAGGGTGCCATAAGTGATAGTTCTCAGCAATTCTCACTAGACTACAATAGACGTAAAAAAGCCCGCAAGGCTGGTTCCATGCGGGCTTAGTAGACTTCATTGTACTTCAAACAACTAAAAATTGGTGGAGCTGGGGGGATTTGAACCCGCGCATTAATTGATATTAATAAATTGATAATTATGATTTTATTTTAATCTCATTTTTAAAAGTGCATAAAAAGTGCATTTCACTGTCCTTGTTTTGTCTTAGTTTAGTCTCCTTCTCATTAATATTTTGTTACGTGCGCTAATTGGATAATTCAGTTTCCTTATAGGGAGTTGAATTGGCGTCCTGAATTTCCATCGTACTCAGCAAGATAAGAACCATAGTGGCGGAAGAGCATTTCTGGCCCTTTGTGGCCCATCTGTCCCGAAAGCCAAAACAGATTTACCCCCTGACTGATTAGGCGAGTGGCGTACGTGTGACGTGTTTGGTAGGCGTTACGGTACCGAACCCCGGCTTTTTTCAGTGTTGGCACCCAGGCTTTTTTCCGTATGGCATCAGCACCGGCCCACGGCTCACCTGTTTTTGGATCTTCAAAAATAAAAGCACCCTGTAAGAAGGTGAATGGCTTTTGTTCCGCCAGAGCCTTCAAGGCCTCGCTATCCAGTTCGATGCTTCTTTTCCCCGCCTTAGTTTTAGTGCCTTTTATCACCCCTGACACACTGGCCGATTTCACATGCGCCACTTTTCCAACAAAATCGATGTCATCCCAGCGGAGAGCGCACAGTTCAGAACTGCGCATTCCGGTATGCAGTGCAAAACGAAACAGGTTTTCCCACTGTTTATATTTAGTACCTTTATATAGAGCTTCAACTTCCAAGGGCGAGAGCGGATCGACTTCGTATTCCGAACTGGTTTCCGCTGTTTCCGTGCTATACCTAGCTGCGCTAACAAGTGTCACTGGATTTATGCTAATTAACCCATCCGTGACGGCTTCATCAATGGCGCTGCGGAGGAATGACAGGCGATTCCTAATTGTTTTCAGCGTGGTTTTTTGGAGAGTAATCCAGTTCTTTAATATTGCCGGTGTAAGTTCGGTTACCGGGAGTTTATGCAGCGCTGACAGTGCTGATTTGCATTTCCTGTAACCATCAATGCTTGAAGGTGACAGGTTCCGCTTTTCACAGATAACCAGGTATTCCGTCAGGTACTCGTGAATAGAGCGGCTTCGTTTGACGCTGCCGAACAGTGCCAACTTTTTTGAGTTGGGAAAGTATTCGGCATAAACAAATTGACCAGAGCTGATTTTATTTTGGATCTCCCCTAAAAGCCGCTCGGCGTATTTTATATTTTTCCCGCTGACATCGGTCTGGGAAAGGGATTCCCGGCAGAGAACCCCTTTATATGTGAAGGTAATAACCAATGTGCTTCCGGTTTTATGTTTCCGGATTGTTATCCCTCTTGGGAGTGAAGGCGATCCTTGTTCTTTCTTGCCCATTTTGAAACCTCGGCTAAGTCAATCCATCTTTCTTTTACGCCATCGACTTTTAATACATGGATACCCTCAAGCCATACTCCCCTTTGTATCCGTTTGTTAATGGCTTCTACCGTTTCGCCCGACTCCCGGCAGTAGGAGGAAATGGGTACACAATCAAGGTTCATCGCTTCATCTCCTGCAGTACAACGCGGTAAGCTCGCATCACTATCGGCGTTTTGCCACTGATTACGGTTTTCATGCGGAAGAAACCAGAGTGCGCCGCCGTAACGCTGGTCAGAAAGAGGGCGGTATCGACCACCCGGTTATGCTTACGGAATTCAAACACCGTGCTGGTGATCGTGAGGCTGGCGGTAACGCCATGATCCTGATAATCGATTTTCATTGCTTTGGCTCCACCGGGTTTAACTTTATGCCAATGTGCTTGGCATAGCGGCGCATGCTGCGATTCAGCGGCATCTGCACATTGCCGTCATTGGTGCGGTACTCCGCCACCGACTGCTGAACGTTGGCGTATTCATGAACCGGCTCCCTGGTCAGCCGGTGACCCTGCGCCAAGGTCACGCCGCACAAACCTTGGCGCGTTTTGCTGTTGCGTCTCTTTGGCATGGTTAACTCTCCGGTTTGCCAGTGTATTTCGCCTGCCCTGCACACAAATCGGCGTTATGAACACACAGATCACGCTCTTGCTCTGTGAGTCCTGCTGAGGTGTGCCCTCCACGCCAAACCTCGGCGGCCCGACGATAAAGGCTGCGTTCTGCCAAAGCTCCGGCCTTGGTGTGCAACTGCTGGAATGCGCTGCTCGGGCTTTTGGGCGTCTTGCTGTTGTAGACCTTTGCCATATCACCGCTCCCCGCTGGTGGTCTTGTTGATGTGGTTGCCGAGTGCCTCGGCCATCTTCTTCGCTTCTTTTTCGGCAGCAGCCTTCTGACGCCATGCCTCATAGCGTGTAGACAATGTGCGGCGCTTATCACAGCGGTCAGCTCTGCGGTCGGCCCATTCACGATTAACGAGCTTTACGGCGACTGCGCTGGCCTGGCGCCAGAACGTGGCCGCAAGGTCTAACTGTCCAGCCTTCTCGAATTTGGCCGCTTGGATCGCGTTGAGCATGTAGGGGCTTAAGTTCATTTCGTCTCCTCCACCGTCTTGCTATTGATGTAACCTTCAATAGCTTCGGGCACATCATCGAGGAGGGAGCTGAGCGCTCCGACCAACTTAATCAGTTCTTTATCCTCGGCGGTGCATGTCTCCAGCCAGATACCTATGACTGCTTGTGCTTGCTCCACCCGGCACTGAACGTCAATTAATTGCATGATCCCCCCCCCTCCGTTATGGTGCTGGCGATGTCATGGATAACTCCGATAAGTTCGAGCTGTACGCCTCGTTCGGTACTGTTTGCGGTGAGGCATAAAGCGGCCTCAGCTAGATCTTTGATCTTTGCCAGAGCATCAATTGCGCCCAGGTTGCATGGTGCTTTTTGAGAGTCAGTTGCCATCAGTGCACCACCTGCAGGGTCGATTTCCCTGGGTTTTCCAATGCATCCGATACAGCGGCTTTCATCATTTCTTCCATGACCGTGGTGCCGAGGGCTGTTAATTTGTGCTTGCAAGTCAGCATTCCGTGATAAAGGGTGGTTATGTGGGTGTTTCCAGCTTGCCGGCCAAATTCTTCATAGCCTGGATGCTCAATCAGGCTGACCATGCATTGCTCAAGGCTTTTCTGCGTTACGTAAACACGCACTACATTGTTTTTCGGCAGAACGATATCAGCCCACCCACCGCCATAATGGCCTTGGCAGAAACCTAAATAGGCGGTGATAATCCGGCGTCTATTTATTTCGATTAGGTTAATTCTCTCTGACATAGCTAATTACCTTTTCCTGAGTTTAGGCCGAGCGAATCCCTCAGCCTGATGGCTGTTATTAAATTTATTTCTGAGTTGCTTAATTAATACGGACGGCGTTTCATTAATTCATCGTGCTTGCTAGCCCAAGCGTCATATTCTTTTTGCCAATTAACTATCTCTCGGCGCTTGGCAAGTAATCGAAGAATTCGGCGCTTGGCGCGATCTCGGCAATTGAGGTATTCAAGCGTTAGATTGCCAAGCACCCATACATTTTTTTGCGGGTCAAAAGCAGAGTCATAACGAATCTCAAGCCCTTGGCGTTTATATACCTCTGTCGCCATAATGCGTGCCAAATTGTCGATGGCGGCGCCACGACTTAAAAAACGTTTATAAATGCCGTGGCGATATATAACGTAAACTGGCATATCAATTTTGCGCATTGCATCTTCAATGCCACCAGCATCCGCCACGTAGTCCTCACCCATACGGGCATAATCAATAACTTTATGGTTATTCATCTTTGCTTTCCTTCGGTGGTATTACCTTCCAACCTGCCTGCTTTGCGTAATGCAGGAACGTATCAAAAGAAGCTGTAATTTCGTCCTCACGAATATTGCGGAACGCTACGAGTTTCCCGTTTTCAATACTGAGCACAATCTTGGTGGTGGCGTCAGGAATTAGAGGGGTTATCACTTTTTCCTTGATGGAAACGATGAGGCTTGCGTGTAGGCTGCTCATGATTCAGCCCCCCCCCCCTTGACGCTTTCTCAATTCAAAAGCAGCGTTATCGCTATTTTGTTTTAGCACCTGACTCAGTCTCGGGAGACTCCTAAGCACTGAACCAATTAAAAGTAAATCTCGCTTCGCCTCGCTATCTAAATACTCCTCACTTTCTCCAGCTTCGAGAAGTAAATTACCAATGACACGCAATGCTGAGTTAACGCCTGAAGCAGTAGCGCTATAGACATGCTCAATATCTAGCAATTCTTCGTTGCTCACGGCTTTAAAATTATTAACCGACAGTAAATGGTAAATATCACGCATGGCTACCCCCTGAACTATATGCTTCCCAAGCCTCAAGGCGGCGCTGACTGCCAGGATCAAAGTATCCGCAACCTACCGACGCAGCTTCTTGCTCGATGCTTTCAGCGGTTTCTTGAGCCCTGTAAGAGATAAGGGTCAGTGTGTCTGCTATTACGCTCATGCGCTGATAGCTTTCGGGTGATTCCATCCAGTGCAGCAAAAGATCAGCAGCGGCGGCAATCTCCAAAAAGGCGCGCTTCGACAGTGCATCCATATCCGTAATCGCGGTACGCAGCCTATTTAAGTCGTGGCTGTCTTGATGATTAGACATGGCGCACCTCAATATTCTTAACTGGCAGGCAACCAGCGAATGCCAAAATATAATCACGCACCAGTTGGCGACGAGCCTCTTTCTCGCTGGTGGCTTTTACACGCTGCATGAAAGGACGTGACTTCATGTCACTGCGTAAAACTGATGCGAATAGATAAACCTTTGTGGGTTGGCTATTAGTTTTCATCTCACTGGCTCCGTTGTTGGCCGATGATTGAAATCTAACTTAACTTAGCTTTTAATTCAAGGTTAAACACCAAACTTTTCTTAGTATGGTGTTATGGCAATAACAATCAGAGATTAGAGTTCGTACTGAACGCCTTTAACAACGCCGATGATCAGGCAGTTACCGTTTATAGAAATGTTTGGATAGCGAGGATTTAAGGGGACTAAAAATTTTTGAGATCCATCAATTACTAATTTTTTTATGGTAGCTTCGCTAGTGCCATCCACTCTAGCAACAACAATTTTTCCGTGCACCGGCTCCACATCTGGATCGACGATCACTATGGCCCCTTCTGGTATAGTTGGTATGCCATGTGGATTTGTCATCGAATCCCCTTTCACCACTAATGCGAACGAATTATCGCCTGTTTTGAGGGATGTTTCTATCCACAGGTCTGTATCGTTACTCCATTCTACTGAATTGGTTTCTGTAAATCTCCCCGCCTGCACCCACGAAATAACCGGAACTTTACGCATCTTTGTTATGAGGTTGCCCTCAAACTCTGTGCCGTAAAGAATGTAATTTATTGATGTATTGAAAAATTTTGCCAGTTTAGCAAGGGATTCTCCACCAGGGGAGTTAATATCCTTCTCCCAATAACCAACTGCAACATCACTCACCCCGCAAAATTTACCTAACTCTTTTTGGGAGGTTTTAGTAACTCTCCTGAGGGCCCTTATGCGCTGACCAACCGTTTCCATCTGAACACCATTTTTATTGATAACTAAGTTATCTTAGTTTTAATTGACCAAAAATAACTTTGCAATTAATATCTAAAAAAACTTAGTTTTGAGGTTCGTATGACAACTGATGACATTGAAGGCTACTTCGGCAGCGCTGAGAAGGTCGCTGCGTTTTTCGGTATCACAAGCGAAGCTGTTTACCAGTGGAGGGGGAGACCTGGCCGTCTGATTCCAAAAGGGCGCGCCGCAGAGGCGGCATACAGAACAAAAGGGGAGCTGGCATTTCGTCCGGAACTTTACAAACGGTCAGTTAATCCCCCGAAAGGTGTATGACGTGACCCCCGAAGAATTCATTCGCAAGCATATCACCGCGACGCTGGTGGCTGAGGGCTTTCCTGAAAGTGTTGCCGGGGGGGGGGGCTGACTACGGCCTCGACCACTACCGCCGCATGTCGCAGGCAAGCAAGAAGGGCGCTGCGTTCGATGATTGCCTCTACCGCGCCAGAGTGTGGGCGCAGGGGCAGGCCGGTAAGGTCGAGCGCAAGACAGCCAGAAAGCAGCGTAAAGGTGATCTGCTGTGAATCAGCCTGACTATCTCACAACCATCATGCCTCGAGTGTACTGCCAGGCTGATGCAGCGTGGATTCAGGAGCAACTGCAGAAATTTACGGTATCAGCCAGGCATAAAATCGTGGCGCTGTATGCGGACGTTTATCAGGCGGCCTGGGATGAAGAACCAGTGTCATTCAAGCAGGAAAACAGGGCACGGCATGAGGCCAACACCCGACTGCGAAAGTTTGTAGAAAACCATGGCAAGGCATTGCAGGGGTACACAGCCGAACCACCCCTGGCAGGAAAAGTTAATCGTTCCTGAGGATAGCCAGGCTTAAAGGTGCTTGGTTTGGATGGCTAGATGTTTTTATCTCCAGACTCCTAAACCCCTATTTTACGGGGGAGAGGGAAGAGGGGGGGTAAGGGGGGGAGATGGGAGTAGGGGAAGGAATAGCCGCCTTTTCCAACAGACAACTCCATAGGTTAGGTAGATCTCGATCTGAGGGGTTAGCCCTTAAAGCGCCACTGCACTGTCGTTTGGTTTGCAGGGCAAACCGAAACCCGAGATGGGTTTTCCTTGGAAAAGTGAATTGGTGGGAGGTTGCACAATGCTGAGTATTACACCTAACTTCGCACAGGAACGCGCATTGAACATGCTGCGCCGTGATTGGAAGTCATTTAACTCTTTCATGGTCTATGCACCCACAGGCAGTGGTAAGACCGGGCTGGCGGCTTTCATCACAGCCGGTTTTGTTAGTCGTGGTATGCGTGTGCTTTTCGTTGCCCCGTTCACTGTGCTGGTTAACCAGACATCGCGCCGCTTTGTTGAATACGGGCTACCAGAGGATGAAATCAGCTTCATCTGGCGCGACCATCCGAGCCACGATCCAGCGCTAAAAATTCAGATCGCCAGTGCCGACACGCTGATCCGCCGTGATTTTCCGGACAATATCGACCTGCTAATCATTGATGAAGCCCACCTGCGCAGAAAGCAAATCCTGATTGAGATTGAGCGCCTTACACGTGAAGCAGGCGTGAAGGTCATTGGCCTGTCTGGTACGCCATTCTCGTCATTTTTGGGGCGCTACTACCAGCGACTGGTAAAGCCAACCACCATCAGTGAATTGATCCAGCGCGGCGACCTGAGTAGTTACGAATTCTATGCACCGTCCAAGCCTGACCTTAAAGGGGTAAAAACAACCAAGTCTGATGATTGCGGGCGAGACTACAACGAAGCGCAACTGGCCGAGATTATGTGCGGCTCTGATCTTGTTGGTGACATTGTCGATAACTGGCTACAGAACGGCAGGGATCTACCCACGGTGGCGTTTTGCGTTGATGTTGCTCATGCCAACTTCGTTACGCTTCAGTTCAACAAGGCCGGAATCAATGCCGAAGTGATGGTGGCCGAAACGCCCCATGAAGAACGTCAACTTATCATTCATCGCTTTGAAACGGGCGCAACGAAAATCATTGTCAGCGTCGGTGTGCTGGTAGCTGGCTTCGACAGTGATGTCCGGTGCGTGATCTATGCCCGTCCAACAAAAAGCGAGATCCGCTGGTTACAGGCTTTGGGAAGGGGATTGCGCACAGCTCCGGGTAAAGAGTCATGCCTCATCTTCGACCACTCAGGTACCGTGCACCGCTTGGGTTTTCCTGACGCCATCGAATATGACGATCTGCCATCCAAAAGTGACGGCATGAAGGAGGCTGCCGCCCGTGCAGCCGAAGAGCGCCAGGAGAAATTACCCAAAGAGTGCAGCGAGTGCCACTTCATGAAACCCGCTGGTGTGTATGTCTGCCCGAAGTGTGGATTTAAACCCCTCGCCGGGCAAGACGTGGAAACAGATACCCAGCGTGGACTGAAAAGGCTTGGCAAAGGAAAGCGCGTTCCCACCGATTCCGAGAAACAAGCCTGGTGGAGCCAGATCAAGTTTTATCAGCGTCAGCGTGCCTCGATGGGGAAACCCGTCAGTGACGGTTGGTGCTCTCACACCTTTCACGACAAGTTCGGCGAGTGGCCGAATAACCTGAGTGATTTTCCGATGGAGATCACCCCTGAGGTCAACAGCTACATAAAACACAAACGGATCGCCTTTGCGAAAGGGCGTGAGAAGGCTGCGGCGGCAGTTCAACAATCTCATGCCGGAAGCGCCAACACCACTATGAAAGTGATTAACGCCAAAAAACATCTTGAAGAAATGCGCAAAAGTCTGAGGAAGGCAGTATGAAGACATCCGAAGCGGCAAAGGGCCGGTGGGCTGAAATTTTTGAACATTTTGGGCTGCCGCCTATCACCGGAAAAAATCACTTTAAAGGCGAATGCCCTTTATGCGGTGCTCGCGGGAAATTCCGCATTGATGATCACCAAGGAACGGGATCATGGATTTGCATTTGTGACAGCGGCGACGGGATGAAGCTGCTTAACCTCACTCAAGGCAAATCGTTTGCTGAGTTATGTACCGAGGTAGATCAACTCCTTGGCAACAACTATCGACACATGAGTTTACCCGTCAACAGCTCGGCGGCAAAACAGCGGCAGCGCGTGATCAGCAAGTTTTCCAAGCTGGTGGGTCTGCGTGGCACGACAGCGGCCAGCTATTTACGCCAGCGTGGCATTAATCGATTGCCTGCTGAGGCTATCCGCTTTAATGACCGCCAGCGGCACGCCGGGCGGGTTTATCAGGCGCTATATTCACTGGCCACCGATGATAAAGGGGAGCTGTGCTACCTGCACCAGACGTTACTGGATGGTGAACGAAAGGCCGACATTGGCGAAAGCGCCAAACGCCTCAAATCGTTGCAGGAACAGAATTACCTAGATCATGCCCGTTCAGTAGCGATACGCATGTTCCCTGTAGCTTCAACGCTGGGTATCGCAGAGGGCATTGAAACCGCGCTTTCCTGCTATCAGGTATACGGCGTGAACACCTGGGCGACTATCAACAGCACATTCATGAAGAAATTCAGGGTACCGGCCGGCGTAAAACACCTGATTATTTTTGCTGACATGGATCTCCATTCAGCAACCGGCCAGGCAGCGGCCTTTGAGTGTGCTCATGCCAACCTATTGGCAAAAAACGATTTGATATCTGTAAGCGTTCGATGGTGTGACGCTGGTGATTTTAACGATCTCCTGATGAATGGTGATCAGGTTCGCGAGTTGGTTTATTACAAAAAGGTGGCCGCATAATGCGCAAAGACAATCCAGAGCATAAAACGTTATTCACGATCCCTACAGCAAAATACAGCACCGCACTGGCGACAACCAAACCACTCCCGCCACAGCGCGTTATTACCGGCCATAAGCAGACGGATGCGTATTTATGGGTGTTGGAGGTTATTCAACTGAATGAGCCGGCACACCTGCAGGCGGCGGAAGATGCGTTGAAAAAGCTAAAGATCACCCCCAAGCAGGCGCAGGAACGCTACAGCGCTTACCTGATGAAATCGGGCGTCCAACCATTCCAGATCGCCTTTGGCACAATGTCGATGGATAACCCGCAAGGCTATATCAATGGCGCAAAGCGGAATATTGAAAAGGCCAGCCAGGTACGGGCAACATTTGGCAGTTATGCTGCAGCCCTTGAGAATGTTGAGGCAGAGCGGCTGATTCAGTCATCAATAAACTATATCAGCGATCACCTGTGGGGATGGAGCCAGGAAGAGCGGGAGGCTAAAAGTATTGAAGGCGGTCGAAGCACGGAGATCGACAGAGAGCGCCGAGGGTATGTTGCCGGATACCAAGACGTGCTGCCAAGCCCCCACACCCTTTCGGACATAATTCGCGAGTTTGAGTATTGGGATTGGTTGTATTTAATGCGTGACAGCGCGGCACATGAAGAGGGCTGGGAGTATGGATACTCAGGGCATCATGAGTCAGTTTATGACCGGGAAGATTATCTCGAAACGCTGATGGCCACCATAAAGCCAGTGAGCCGCCAAGAGGCAACCGATGCATGCCGATGGGTGTTGAACAGTGAGAGATTGAATGATCGTGGAGAACTAACGGAGTCCATTATTCTCAATCTGGTTGGGGAGTGCGGCTGATGAAGCTTGAAGCATCTTTAAAGCATTTCAGCCCTCAGGGACTGACCATTACCGACACGCCAAACAGCACTAGCGCCGAACGGCTTACGGGCACCGATGTTATGGCGGCGCTTGGCGTTGTGCAATCAAAGGCCCGTTTCGGCATGGCGGCGTTCTTGGGTAAAACCGGTATCAGTGACGGCGATCGGGAGCAAGCCATTCATGCGCTGACGCAATACGCCAAACAGAATGCGCCAAAGCACGTAGGCAAGGTAGCAGGGCGAAAGATGGCTCAGTGCATGGTGATACTGGCTACGATGGCCTACGAAGAATATTCGCACTCTGCTGCTGGTGGCCGTGAGTGCGAGCATTGCAACGGCAAAGGCCTGCTGCCGGTTTACCGTGATGTCGTGAAATACCCTGGATACGTTGGTGCAGATGGTGAAGAGAAGATCCCACCACGAACTGAAAAAGAGCTGGTGCAGGAATTCTGCCAGCACTGCAACGGGAAGGGGGTAATCGCCAAGCGTTGCCGCAACTGTAAAGGGACGGGTAAAGCCATAGATCGAGAGGCCACCACGGCAACGGGCGCACCGGTAATCAAGGATTGCGAACGGTGCAACGGGAAGGGATTCAGCCGCATGCCTTCCTCGGTGGCTTATGGGGCTATCACGGCGCTGCTGCCAGAATTGACACAATCATCCTGGTCACGCAACTGGAAACCGTTCTATGAAGCGCTGGTGGCGAAATGCAACACAGAAGAGAGCGTGGTTGCCGCAGAATTCCAAAAAATAACTAAGTGAAGACGGCAATACTCAGCATGGACGCCGAGTGTAGGTGTGGAGTTTTTACTTTGTATTGTTTTGATTTCATTTGTTTTTAATGGATTGTTAATTTATACCATTCTGGTATAATTACTACCGATAATAATACTGTATAAATATACAGTTGTTTTTTTCTTGACTTTATGCTCATTAAACCCCATATCTATTTTGCATAACCCTTAACACTTGAAGGAGGTAAGTATGGCGTACCCAACTGCTGCTGTAGCTAACGCCTTCATTGATAAGGCTTTGGCAGGTCAAATTGATGACCTATCGCCCATGAAGCTTCAGAAATTGATTTTTTTCGTTCAATCATGGCATTTAAAAATTTATGATGAACCACTGGTTGATGAGTTTTTCGCCAAATGGCCTTACGGGCCAGTGATCCCTTCCCTTTACCATGACGTAAAGTCATACGGTTCAAGGTCGATCACCACACCGATTAGTACGTTAGTAAACGCCGAACCCGGTTTTAAGATTGTTACACCTAAGGTTCCGAGTAGCGATACACGGACAAACAAGCTCATAGACAAAATTGTGAGTGTTTACGGGCCTCTACGAGGCACTCAGTTATCTTACTTAACTCATCTTCCTGGAACGGCATGGTCTCGCACTGATGAGGACGGGGCTGTGATTGACAACCAGTTGATGAAAGAGTGCATCGAATAAGGATTGTTACTTGCAGTCACTGGATGACATCACTCTACCTGGTACCGCCGCAACAATTCCTGATGCCCCATCAGGGGATGAAATTCAACCATCCTCTGATGGTATCGGCAAACACCCCGCACTTATTGTCCAAGATATTGAAGATCGTAAAGCGGATCGCGCCCTTCGTGAAAAATTTGGAGAAAAAGCATATCGAGTGGCTAAAAAGTCTCTGTATGGCTGGGCGTGGCTGCTAATTGCTTATGCTGTATTCAAGTTTCGTTTTGGGAAAGAACTATTTTCGGACAATGTACTTATTGCTATCACCTCCGCTGTCACATTGAATGTATTTGCGGCGTTCCTTGGTGTTATCAGGGGATTATTCCCTGCAGCAAAAAACGGAAAACCTGAAAATTAATTCGTAGGTTGCATTTTGCATAAACATGGCGTAGATTCTTTAAAGAGTGGCATATCTCGCCTGAACACTACAGATAATTACCAGAACCCGCACCCAAGCGGGTTTTTGCGTTTCTGGAGGGAAGTAAAAATGATGCATTGCCCTTTATGCGGACATACGGCGCACACCCGCTCAAGTCGCTATTTGAGCAAGGAAACCAAAGAGCGTTATCACCAGTGCCAAAACGTTAATTGCAGTTGCACGTTTGCAACTCACGAAACGGTGGCGCGTCTTATTGCTCAACCGCAGTTGGTAGCAAAAAAATGCCCTGACTCGCAAGGGGGCGATTCGGGGCTAAATGTTGGTTCCAAAGTTTCTCATGCTGGCAGGGCGCCAACACACCATAGAGTGTAATAAAGAACGCGGTAATTGCACAAAGTATTTTTTGATTTTGAAAAATGATACCTACAGGCTCTTGATCAACTTACGCTTCTCCATCTCAAGCACTTCAGCGCTAATATGTGGTGATTCATATTTGAACTGCTCAATTTTTTGTTTTATTTGGTCAGCACCCAACTGGCTTGTGGGTATGATCGCAGAGATAAGATGAAGGGATAACTCAGATCGAACGAGAAGATGTTCTATCACCTCACTTTGTATAGATAACTTATTACGTAACTCATTAATGGCCTTTTCTGACATATTACCCTCCCACCTTTGGTTTAATTGCTTAGAAAATACCACTTCTCTATTTATCTGAAAACATGAATGTAAATCATTAGCTGCCTGAGGCAGCTTTTATCATATCTAACGCCCGGCGTTCGTCGAGCGACGAACAAAGGAGCAAAAATGGCAGAGCCTGTTACCACAACAACAACCGTGGCAGGCGGAGCAGTAACGGGGGTAGCGATCATGACGTTTTTCGCTGGGCTACCAGCAGACGTTGTACTGGGCGCTTTTGCTGGCGCAATCCTATTTGTTGCATCCGCTTCGGAATATGGCATTCGTTCCCGCTTAATCCTGGCTCTCGGAAGTTTCATTGCTGGGATAACCATGTACAAACCTGCTGCCGCATTAGTAATTGTGGCACTCCCTGCAACTTATGATCGTGGTGCCGATGCTGCTGGCGCTTTGTTGGCTGCGGGGTGCGTACTTGGCGTGTTGATGGGAATCAACAAAAGAAACGCAAAGAAAAAAGGGGGCGATGATGCTGATAACTCATGATCCAGAAACGTTGATTAATGCTGTCGTCTGCGCAGTGATCTTTCTTCGCCTGTTTTCTTTCCGTCGAAACGGTGCCGAATTCGTCCTGTGGGGTGGGTTCCTTGCGTGGGGACTGATGTTTGCCACCGGTTCGGTAACGCTCCGCATTGTGATGGGAGCATATGAGGGAACTACTGACCCCGCCGAGCTTTTTATAAACGTTGTGCTCTGCCTGCTTGTGTTGAGGGCAAAGGGCAACGTAGTGCAGTTGTTCAAGGTAAGGAGAGGTAGCGATGCCTAATTTCAGATTCAGCCAACGCAGCGAGGGCAACCTTGTTGGCGTAAACCCCGCGCTGGTAAAAGTGGTGCGCCGGGCGCTGGAGCTTTCGACCGTCGATTTTTCAGTGATTGAAGGTAAGCGCACGATGGAGCGGCAAAAGCAGTTAGTGGCCGCAGGCGCAAGCAAGACGATGGCCAGCCGCCACATCACCGGGCATGCGGTGGATCTCTTTCCCGTTGGTGGTGACTGGAATGATTATAAATGCTGGCTGCCAGTGCTTGATGCCATGCACCAGGCAGGAAAGGAACTGGGCGTTCCACTGCGTTTCGGTATTACTTGGACGGGCAACCCGCGCGATGTACCGGCCAAGTTTTTGGATGCGCCCCATGTGGAAATGCCAGCATAAGCAAATACGGATTAATAGGCCTGCTACTGGTGACTATCTGCCTCGGCTGGCTGGCATTTCACTATCATGGAAAATACACCGCCGTGCAGGACGATATATCCAGCCAGGAAACCATCACCGGTAACATCCTCACTACTATCAATCTGATGCAGGACATCGCAAAGGCCACTCATGATGATAAAAACGCGATCGCACTGGAGTCACAGAGAGCCAAGGCTGACATCAAAGCTGCTGTTACGGGTGATGCTTGCGCTGATAGCCCTGTGCCTGCTGGCGCAGTTAACAGGCTGCGGGACTACGCGAACAGTGTACGTTCCGGTACCAGCAGTTCCGCTACCCACTGAGTTAACCAGTACCACCCCAATCCCTGATATTCCCCCAGCAATGACATGGAGCCATAGCTTAGCGTTAAACGCTGAACTGATTGGGCTACTAGGGCAGTGCAACCGGGATAAGCGGGGCATCAGGGCTATTGAAGATAAGCGCAATGGCAGTTAGCTGCCGGGAGAAACCAATGAACGAAGCTAAACCGCAAGATGGCAGCACCGTAAAGGGTTATCGCACGTTGAATGACGCCGAAATTGATGCAATGAACCGCCTGAAGAATATCAGCAAGTTGTTCATTAAAGAGCTCGATTTGTTGGTGGAGTGCGCTTCTGCTGAGCCAGTAGAGCGAGGCAGTCATCGCGAGCTTGAGCGCCAGCAAACACTACGCTGGTTGGCTATTGCTCGCACTGATATGCAAACCGCGTGCATGGCTGCATGTCGGGCTGTAGCTCGCCCTGATGCCGATAGCTAATCTGCCAGCATCACAGGTGGCACTCAATGAGCGCCATCGATAATGCTGTATAATCCTCTCAACAGGAGGATCTATGACTCAATCTTACAATCTCGGCAATCTGCCAAAAGAAGAAATGGACAAGGTAAACGTCGATATGGCGGCGTCTGGCGTTGCGTATAAAGAGCGGATGAATATGCCAGTAATACCCGCAGAAGTGGCGGCACAGCAGCCTGCACACCTGCGCGATTACTTTCTTGAACGCCTAACCCATTATCGTGAGGTAAGCAAAACGCTGCCGGGTGGCACGTCACCGGTTTACCAACAGATGGCTGAGCAAAACGGCAAGAAATAATAGCGCCTGCATTTAGCGGGTACCGATACACAGCAACCAAGAGCCTCGGCATTGTCCGGGGCTTTTCTATTTGAGGTGATAATTATGGCAATAATTAAACCCGGCACTGAGTTTGTTGGTGTAGGGCTAGAAGATGCTGTTAGAAAGTCTGCGACGCTAGATCAGGTGATCGCTGGTACCGTGATTTTTAAATCGAACGTGTATTCCTATGGCGAGGTAATGATCCAGGCAGCGGCGGGCAAGCCGAATACACTACTCCGATTCCGCGATGAGTCCGGCGCTGACAAAGGAGGGATTTACGCGCAGACCGATACAGGGCAGCTAAACCTGCGATGGAATGGCTCAGCAAATGCTGCGCAATTCAAGCCAGATGGTACCGTTGTCTTCCCTTCCACCGTGTACTCTGGAACTACTGCGTTGATTAAGGCTGGTGAGTATGGCCTTGGTGGTTCAGCATTACATCAAGCGAACGCACTGCAGAATATCTACAAGATGTACAGATTGACTGCCGCGAGCATAAACGTCCCGACCGCCACGACATACGGCGCCATATCAATCCCTATCGATGGTAATGCAATCCCGACGGTCACTTATCTTTTTGTTGATCAAAAGGGGCGACTGAGGACGGGGTTGTCTGATGCGTCAACGGGGACGGGATTAATATCGTATAGCATCTGGGGTGACTACAATACTACAGTAGACGCCAACGGCTTCATCAAGAAAGCCTCTCCGGTCGTCAAGCTGTTCGGTGACGGTAGCAGCGAACTCAACGAGCAAAGCCAGAACGTGACAACTGAGCGCATCAGCGAGGGTGTTTACCGGGTTTCCGGGGTGATGGGTTTTAACAGCGATCCGGCGTGGGGTGGCCCGAATGGTGGAATTGGGTTGCCAAAGGACAATAACGATCTGGCGCTGCTTTGGGTGGATTATGAAGTCGATGAGACGGGTGATCTGCTGATCAAGACCTTCCACCGCATCAATTCTACCGCGCCGAAGTTCGCACAGAACATTGTTGCCGGCTACAAGGAAGGCCAGCCGATCGACATTCCTACTGGCCGCTGGATTGACCTGCGCGTAGAGATGCCTGCAAGCGACGAGCCAGAACCAGCCCCAGAAACTGAGTCCGCGCCAGAGACTACCCAGCAGCCCGAAGTGGCGCTAGAGCCCCAGGATTCAGTAATCAACACCAACAAAGAAGAGGAATAGTTATGGCGACGCGAGTTTTAGATCTGACCGCTGCATGGGTCAAGGTTACCGATGGCACCAATACGGTAACGGTGCAGGTTAAGTCAGGCCTGGTGCGCCTGGTTGATTCACCGACTGCTCCTGCTGTTGATGCTCAGGGCCATGTTGTTGATGACTGGGTGACTATCACGCCGCCCACCGTTGGCTGGATTAAGTCCGAATCTGCGGCCAGTACGGCTGCGGTGGTGAGTTAAGCTCATGCCACCAAGGACACCCAAGGCATGCCGCAAGCGTGGTTGTCGCAATACCACAACGGACTCCAGTGGGTTTTGCAGTGAACACAAGGGCGACGGTTGGCGTAATTACAAGCCAGGACAGAGCCGCCACCAGCGCGGCTATGGTAGTCAGTGGGATGGTATCAAGCTGCGTATTCTTAGGCGTGATAAGGGGTTGTGTCAGGAGTGTCTTCGTAGAGGGGCGGTAACCGAAGCAACCTGCGTGGATCACATAGTACCTGTGGCGCGCGGTGGTGATGATAGAGGGGGCAACCTTCAAAGCCTATGCACCCCCTGCCACCGGACTAAGACGGCCAGAGAGCGACTGTCGGGGCGGTAGGGGGGGTAAAATCCCTGCAGCCCTCATCCTTCCGTACTGCCCGCCTCGTCGTATTTTTATACCCGCGAAAAATGAAATTTAATCTGGAGCGCTTATGGCCGGAACGGCGGGCCGTTCTGGGCGACGACCAAAACCGAATGCCCGCAAGGAATTGGCCGGTAACCCAGGCAAACGAGCCCTAAACAAAGATGAGCCGGTGTTCACACCCATCAAAGGTGCTGATCCGCCCTCGTGGTTTGAGGAGGAGGGGCTGCACCTTGCCACGGTGATGTGGCAGATGACCACCAAGGAACTTTGCGGCCAGGGGATCCTTTGCGTAACTGATTTGGCGGTACTGGAGCGCTGGTGTGTGGCGTATGAGTTCTGGCGCCGGGCGGTGAAGTCCATAGCCCAGCAGGGAAACGTCGTGACCGGCGCTACGGGTGGACCAATAAAGAACCCACAACTGACAGCCAAAAAAGAGCAGGAATCGGAAATGAGCAGCACCGGCGCCATGCTCGGCCTTGATCCTGGCAGTCGGCAGCGCCTGATTGGCCTGGCCGGGCAAAAGAAATCCACAAACCCTTTCATTAAGTTGATCACGTCATGACAAGAAAATCATACCCCAACGTTAACGCGGCTAATCAGTATGCGCGGGACGTGGCGCGCGGAAAGATTGTGGCGTGCCAGTTTGTTATCAGCGCCTGCCAGCGCCACCTTGACGATCTGGCAGAAGAGAAGGGCCGCAAGTTCCGGTACCGGTTCGATCGCGACCTGGCAGAACAGGCGGCGCGATTTATCCAGCTACTGCCTCACACAAAAGGGGAGTGGGCCTATAAGCGCATGCCGATCACACTGGAGCCGTGGCAGCTCTTCATTGTCTGCGCGGTGTTTGGCTGGGTGCATAAAGGTACCAAACTGCGCCGATTTCGTGAGGTCTACACCGAGATCCCTCGCAAGAACGGCAAATCGGCCATCTCGGCTGGGGTGGCGCTCTATGGCTTCACTTGCGACGGTGAGTTTGGTGCCGAGGTTTACTCGGGTGCCACCACTGAAAAGCAGGCGTGGGAAGTATTCCGCCCAGCCCGGTTGATGTGCAAGCGCACGCCGATGTTGATGGAGGCTTTCGGGATAGAGGTTAACGCTTCAAACCTGAACCGGCCGGAAGATGGCGCTCGTTTTGAACCACTGATCGGCAACCCTGGCGACGGCTCATCACCCAGTATGGCAATAGTGGATGAGTATCATGAGCACCCGACCGATGCGCTGTATACCACCATGCTTACCGGCATGGGTGCCCGGCGGCAACCGCTGATGTGGGCGATCACCACGGCAGGTTACAACATTGAAGGGCCGTGTTACGACAAGCGCCGAGAAGTGATTGAAATGCTCAATGGCACGGTACCTAACGATGAGCTGTTTGGCATCATTTACACCGTTGATGAGGGTGATGACTGGACGAAGCCCGCGGCGCTGGAAAAGGCCAACCCCAATATGGGAGTGTCAGTCTACCGGGATTTTCTGCTTAGTCAGCAGCAGCGTGCGATCAATAACGCCAGATTGGCTGGACCATTCAAAACCAAGCATCTGAATATTTGGGTGTCGGCCCGAAATGCGTTTTTCAATCTGGTCAGCCTGAAACGCTGTGAAGATACCACGCTGACGCTGGAGCAGTTCGAGGGGCAGCCCTGCATCCTGGGGTTTGACCTGGCGCGCAAGCTCGACATGAACAGCATGGCGCGCCTGTTTACCCGCGAGATTGATGGCAAGCGGCATTACTACAGTATTTGCCCGCGCTTTTGGGTGCCCTATGACACCGTGTATAGCGTCGAAAAAATTGAAGATCGGCGAACGGCTGAGCGCTTTCAGAAGTGGGTGGAAATGAAGTTGCTTTCCGTCACGGAGGGGGCTGAGGTTGACTACCGTTACATTCTGGAGGAGGCGAAGGCCGCTAACCGCCTGAATCCCGTGGAGGAGTCGCCGATAGATCCCTTTGGTGCAACCGGTATTTCGCATGAATTGGCCGATGAAAACATGTCACCCATCACGATCATTCAGAACTACACCAACATGTCTGACGCCATGAAGGAGTTGGAGGCCGCGATCGAGTCTGGGCGTTTTCATCATGACGGCAACCCGATCATGCTCTGGTGCCTCAGTAACGTGATTGGCAAGTTCTTGCCGGGTAATGATGATGTCGTCAAGCCGATAAAGGAACTGGACGCAAGCAAAATTGACGGCGCAGTCGCTCTGATTATGACCATTGGCCGCGCCATGTTGAATGAGCCCGGCGACTTCCTCTCAAGCCTCGACCCAGATGAAGAACTATTAATCTTATGAAATCACTCATTATCGACCTTTGCGGGTTGGCCGGTTTTGGCTCGCTCGTGGCAGGGCTTTACCTGCAATATGGTACCGCCATCGCGTTAATGGCGGGTGGCGGTTTAATGCTGGCGTTTGCGCTGGCGGCGGCCAGGAGGAATAAACGTGCTACTTGATGCCATTTTCCGTAGTGAGTCGCTGGAAAATCCCGCCAACCCGATCACGGGCGACAGTCTTGATCTGGGGTTTCGGGCAGGTGACGTGTTTGTCAGCCCGGAAACCTCCATGAAACTGGCGGCGGTCTACGCCTGTATTTACGTTCTGTCATCCACGATCGCACAAATGCCGCTGCACGTAATGCGCAAGACTGGCGACAAAGTGGAGCAGGGCAGAGATCATCCGGTTTTTTACCTGGTGCATGATGAGCCTAACGTGTGGCAGACCAGCTACAAGTGGAGGGAACTGAAAGAGCGGCATGTACTGGGGTGGGGGAATGGTTACACCAAGATTGTTCGATCTCGGCGCGGGGAGGTTACTGCTCTTGATGCGTGCATGCCGTGGGAAACCACGCTGCTCAATACCGGCGGTCGTTATACCTACGGGGTATACAACGAGGAGGGCAGCTTTGCCATCAACCCCCACGACATGATCCACATCCGGGCGCTGGGCAATAACCAGAAAATGGGGCTCAGCCCGATCTTGCAGCATGCCGAAACCATTGGGTTGGGAATGAGCGGGCAAAAGTACACCAGTAACTTTTTTAGCGGAAACGCTCGGCCAGCCGGGATTGTGTCAGTGAAAGGGGAGTTAAACAAAGACTCATGGGCCAGGCTGAAGGAGATGTGGCAGAAAGCCGCGCTGGCCTTGCGGGGCCAGGAAAACAAAACGCTGCTACTCCCTGCTGATTTAGATTACAAGGCCCTGACTGTTTCGCCAGTTGATGCCCAATTGATCGACCTGATGAAGATTAACCGCTCACAGATTGCGGGTATTTTCAACGTCCCTGCGCACATGATCAACGATCTGGAAAAGGCAACATTCTCCAATATCACCCAGCAATCCATCCAGTTTGTACGTCATACAGTGATGCCGTGGATCGTGAACTGGGAGCAGGAACTTAACCGCCGTTTGTTCACCACCGCCGAGCGTGCTGCAGGGTATTACGTCCGGTTTAACCTGGCTGGCCTGCTGCGTGGCACACCGCAAGAGCGCGCTCAGTTCTACCACTTCGCGATCACGGATGGGTGGATGAGCCGAAACGAGGCACGCGCCTTTGAGGACATGAACCCGGTTGAAGGCCTGGATGAAATGCTGGTCAGCGTCAACGCGGCCAACCCTGCCAAAGACATTACCGATTTAAACAAAGAGGACAAACCCAATGAGTGACAGAGAAACACGCTGTTACGGTGGCGAGGTGCGCGCCCAGCAGGAGGAGAACCAGCCTACGCACATTATCGGCTATGGCTCGGTGTTCGACAGCCGTTCGGAGGTGCTGTGGGGCTTTCGCGAAATCATCAAGCCCGGCGCTTTCGATGATGTGCTGAAGGATGACGTTCGCGGCCTGTTTAACCACGATCCTAACTTCATTTTGGGCCGCAGCTCGGCGGGCACCCTGTCGTTATCTGTCGATGCGCGAGGGCTGCAATACAACATCGTGGCACCAGAAACCCAGACCATCCGCGATCTGGTGATCAGTCCAATGCAGCGCGGCGACATCAATCAATCTTCCTTTTCCTTCCGCGTCGCCCGTGATGGCGAGGACTGGTATCAGGACGAGCAAGGGGTGGTGATCCGCGAGATTACCAAGGTTTCACGCCTGTTTGACGTAAGCCCGGTGACCTACCCCGCCTATCAAGAGGCGGATTCAGCCGTCAGATCCATGAAAGCCTGGCAGGAAGCGCGTGACAGTGGCGCGTTGCAGAAAGCCATTAACCAACGAATGGCGCGCGAGCGCCTGCTGACTTTACTCAATGTGTAAGGAATGACCATGCCTACTATTATCAAGTTGCACGAACTGAAGCAAAAACGTAACACCATCGCCACCGACATGCGCGCTCTGAATGAAAAGATCGGTGACAACGCCTGGACTGAAGAACAGCGCACCGAGTGGAACAAGGCCAAGGATGAGCTGACAAAGCTGGATGAGCAGATCACCCGCGAAGAGGAGCTGCGTGCTATGGATCAGCGCTTTGTTGATGATGTTCAGGAGGAACAGCGCCAGCAGTTGGACAAAGACAAACCAGAGCACCAGCAGCAGGAGCGCCGTGCTGCTGCATTCGATAAGTTCCTTCGTCAGGGGCTGGGTGAGCTGAGTGCAGAAGAGCGCGCCGCTCTGCGTGAGCTCCGTGCTCAAGGCACCACGCCGGATGAAAAAGGCGGTTATACCGTACCCACTCAAATGCTGGCAAAAATCGTTGATGCAATGAAGGCTTATGGCGGTATCGCCAGCGTGGCACAAGTCCTGAACTCATCCAACGGGCAGGATATCACCTGGTCAACCTCTGACGGCACGGCAGAAGAAGGCGAACTGCTGGGCGAGAATACCGCTGCATCCGAGCAGGATGTGGAATTCGGTACCGCGATCCTGGGGGCGAAAAAGCTCAGTTCCAAAATTATCCGGGTTTCCAATGAATTGCTGCAGGATAGCGGGGTGGATATTGAGGCCTATTTGGCAGGCCGGATTGCTCAGCGCATTGGCCGCGGCGAAGCCAAATACATAGTTAAAGGCACCGGCACCGGTTCTCCAGTTCAGCCGAAAGGGCTCGAAGTCTCTGTTACCGGTACGGTGGCGGCCAAGGCGCTCACGCTGGATTGGACGGATGTGAATACCCTTAAACACAGCATTGATCCGGCCTACCGTAACGGACCCAAGTTCCGCCTTGCGTTTAATGACTCTACGCTGAAAATGCTTTCTGAGCTGGTGGACGGTAACAAGCGCCCCCTGTGGTTGCCGGATATTGTCGGTGTAGCACCCGCTTCGGTGTTGGGTATGCAGTACGTTATCGATCAGGCGATCGACAGTATGGCGACGGGTAAGAAGTTTATTTACTGCGGCGACTTCGATCGCTTCATTTTGCGCCGTATCACCTACATGACGCTGAAGCGCCTGGTTGAACGTTATGCCGAGTACGATCAAACTGCCTTCCTGGCGTTCCATCGTTTCGATTGCGTGCTGGAAGATACCGCGGCTATCAAGGCGCTGACCGGTAAATAATTGCTATTTTGCGCATCCCTGCACCGCTTCGGCGGTTTTTTTGTGCCCGCAATCTGGCGGGCATTGGAGAAAGTATGTTGCTGAAACTGGATGAAATAAAGGCGCAATGCAGGCTGGATCTGGATTTTACCGAAGAAGATGCCCTACTTGATCTGATTGGGAGGGCGGTACAGAAGCGCACGGAAACATACCTGAATCGCACACTGTATGCGCCAGACAGTGAAATTCCAGATACCGATCCAGACGGGTTGCACCTGCCTGATGATGTCAAGATGGGCATGCTGCTGCTGGTGACTCATTACTACGAAAATCGCTCATCCGTCTCTGACTTTGAAAAGTCTGAGCTACCGATGGGCTTTGTGTGGAATGTTCAGCCTTACAGGCATATCCCGCTATGAAAATTCGCCAGGCACAAACCAGTGCAACCTACTTGTTTCCGGACCCTGGTGAACTCAACCGCCGCGCACAATTCCGCACCCGCGAAGATGTGCCCGGCTCTGGTCATATGGGTGTCGATACCGTGTATCACAACACGTTCAGCACCTGGGCGAAGCTGGCGGCGGTCGGTGATTCTGTTCGTATCGATTCTATGCAGGCTGATGCCGCCATCACTCACCGAATTATCATCCGGTACCGCCGTGGTGTGACCACTGATGAGGAGGTGGTGATCGACGGCATGGTTTACCGCATCAAAGGTACCAAGGATCTGAATGACAAGCGCCGGTTTTTGATGATCAGCGTTGAGGAATTGGGCACCGTTGAGGTTATAGGGGGTGATAGTGGGGGTTGAGAACTCAAACAGCGGTCTGTATTTGCATGTCGATTTTGACCAAACACCGGAAATTACCTTCAACAAAGCCAGAGTGCGCCGCGCATTCGTTACCGTTGGGCAGAAAGTGATGGCGGAATCTCGGCGCATCGTTGCCCGCAGAGCCATCTCAAAAGCAGGTGAGGTACCCGGTTTCCGTACTGGCCGGCTGGCAAAATCCATTGGCTATCGCGTTCCCACGGCAACTGCTACCCGGCCTGGCTTTATGGCAAAAATTGCGCCAAACCAGAAAGGTGGTAAAGGGAACCGGCTGATTAATGGTGATTTCTATCCAGCCTTCCTGTGGTACGGCGTCAGACGCGGTGCAAGGCGAGGCAAGAGCCATAAAAAAGGCGCATCCGGTGGCAGCAACTGGAAGATTGCCCCGCGCAAAAATTTTATGGAGCAAGCATTGCTGAATAAGCAGGCGTGGATCGAGCGTGTTCTTTTCGAAGCGCTCCAAAGCTCAGTGAGGCCCGTCAAAAAATGAGACTGTCATTAATCATTGCTGCCCTGCGGCTGCGCTGCCCGTCATTTGAGGGGCGCGTGTCCGGGGCGGCTGAATACAAGCCCATCCCCGATAATGCAAAAATGAAACTGCCGTCAGCCTGGGTTATCCCGCTGGATGACAATGTTGGCGAGCAGCGATCGCAAACCGACTATTGGCAGGAATTGACGGAAGGTTTTGCGGTTATTGTTGTGATGGACAACACGGCAGATCAGCGCGGTCAGGCGGCGGCATTTGATGTTGTTCACGACATCCGTGCCGAATTGTGGAAAGCGTTGCTGGGGTGGGAAATGGAGGGCTACGACCCGCTTCAGTACGATGGCGGCAACTTGCTGGACATGAATCGCGCCCATCTTTACTACCAGTTCGATTTCTCCGCCAAGACAGACATTGCGGCGGAAGACACCCAGCACTGGGAAGATCTGCAGCAACTTGAAGATCTGGCACTTGTCATCACCGATGTTGATTTCATGAAGCCCGATGGCGACATCGAGCACACGTTAAGAATCCCACTGAACGAGTAACCCCTTATGTATGTGATCCCCAGCAATGGCCGGTCAGTGCCTGATCCGGTCAAGGGCGACTTTTTGCCGAAAGAGGGCAGAAACGTTGCCGACACCAATTATTGGCATCGTCGTTTGGCCTCCGGTGAAGTGGTACTGAAGGACGCCGCGCCAAACCAGAAACCTGAAGAGGCTGAGAGCAATGAACTTTAACACCATCCCAAATGATTTACGGGTACCGCTGTTCTATGCCGAAATAGACAATAGCGCAGCCAACACGGCGCAAGACACCGGCCCGGCGCTGATCATCGCGCACGCCCTGGCTGGTAGCACGATTGAGCCCAATAAGCTGGTTATCATGCCAAGCGCAGGGCAAGCCGGGCAGGTTGCGGGGCGTGGCAGCCAACTCGCGCGCATGGTGTCCGCTTATCGTGCGGTAGATCCGTTTGGCGAATTGTGGGTGATCGCCACTCCTGAGCCTGCCGGTGCTCCTGCGGCGGGCAAGCTGACCATCACTGGTACCGCCCAGGCCGCTGGTGCACTGTCGATTTACGTCGGCACGACGCGCGTGCAGGTGATTGTTGCTGCACTCGATAGCCCCCTGGTTATTGGTGCCAGTATTGCCGCCGCCATCAACGCACTTCCGGATTTGCCTGTCCGCGCCGAGGTGCAGACCAGTAGCGTTGTTGTTACAGGGGCGGGAGTACAACCGCTGGAGCCGGGCACCTCATTGAGCATTGTCAACATTACCGCCAAAAACAGCGGGCAGACGGGCAACACCATCCCGATCACCATGAACTATCGCGGCTCTCTGGGGGGCGAGCAAAACCCGGACGGCGTCAACGTGGCGATCACCCCAATGGCTGGAGGTGCTGGCGCACCTAATCTGTCAGCGGCCATTGCTGCAATGGGTGATGAACCGTTTGATTTTATCGCCTTCCCGTTCTGCGACTCTGCCTCACTGTCAACTATCGGCGCAGAGATGAATGACGATACAGGCCGGTGGTCATGGTCGCGCCAACTTTATGGTCACGTCTATACCGCCAAAAAGGGCGCGCTGTCTGATCTGGTGGCGTTTGGCTCAACGTTTAACGATCCGCACCTGACCATTGCCGGTTACGAGCTGGGCGTGCAGGTGGCCACAGATGAATTGGTTGCAGCACGCACGGCCCGCAATGCGGTATTCATTCGCAACGACCCGGCCAGACCCACACAAACCGGCTTGCTGAATGGCGCATTGCCAGCACCGGCAGGCGATCGCTTTATCTTGACCGAGCAGCAATCCCTGTTAACCCACGGCATTGCTACGGCGTACAGCGAAGGCGGCGTGATGCGCATTCAGCGCGATATCACCACGTACCGGAAAAACGCTTACGGCAATGCGGATAACAGCTTTCTGGACAGCGAAACCTTGCACACCAGCGCCTACGTGCTGCGCCGCCTGAAATCGGTGATCACCAGCAAGTATGGCCGCCACAAGCTGGCGAATGACGGTACCCGCTTCGGCCCCGGCCAGGCGATCGTGACTCCTAATGTGATCCGGGGGGAAATCCTTGCTGTTTACCGTCAGTTGGAGCGCGCGGCGATCGTTGAAAACTTCGATCTGTTCGCTCAATACCTGATTGTGGAGCGTAACGCGAACGACCCGAACCGCCTTGATGTGCTGTTCCCGCCTGATTATGTCAATCAGTTGCGTGTGTTTGCCCTGCTTAATCAGTTCCGCCTTCAGTATCAAGAGGAGTCAGTGTAATGGCCCGAAACAAACGCATTGGCGGTACCTGCTATTTCAAGATTGACGGTCAGCAATTATCGCTGACTGGCGGCATAGAGGTACCGATGAACACGGCAGTCAAGGAGGATGTGGTGGGCATGGATGGCTCCGTGCATTACAAAGAAACCCACCGCGCGGCGTATATCAAAGGCACCTTTAAAGTGCCGGGTGATTTCCCGATCAGCAAGCTGACCTCATCCGACTCGATGACGATCACCGCCGAGCTGGCCAACGGCAAGGTCTATGTACTTTCCGAGGCCTGGTTGAACGGCGAGGCAAACCACAACGCCGAAGAAGGCACGGCGGATCTCGAATTCCACTCAGAAGAAGGGTTTTATCAGTGAAAACAATTAAGCTAACGAAAGAAATCACCGTTTCGGGTGAGCCAGTTATTGAGCTGACATTGCGTGAGCCCACTTACGATGAAATGGCGTCATGTGGGATCCCGTTCACCATTACGGAGGAGGGTGAAATTAAGGTAGATCTCAAGTCTACGCTGCGTTATCTGCCAATTCTGGCGGGGATCCCCCCCTCCTCGGCAAAACAAATTGCGCCAAAAGACGTCATGACAGTTTCTATGTCGATTGTCAGTTTTTTTACGGTATCGGCAGCGTAAAAAACTTCACCACCCGAGTTTATAACGTCGCCTATTTCTGGCGCATCAACCCCCTAACTTTAATGACCTGCCCGCTCTCCAAGATAATGGAGCTTGAAGAGCAGGCGGAGCGCATTGATTCGGAGATAAATAATGGCTGATAGCTTTCAACTAAAGGCGATCATCACTGGCGTTAATAAGCTGTCGCCACAATTAACGACGATGCAGAAGGATCTGCGTAAGTTTAAGGGGGAATTCAAGGATATTATTCAAGGTACCGCTGTTGCCGGTGCGGCAATCACTGCGATGTTTGCTGCACCGATAAACCAGGCCATTGAGTTTGAATCAACAATGGCTGATGTCAAAAAGGTTGTTGATTTTGATACTCATCAGCAATTTAAACAGATGGCTGATGATGTACTGGAGCTGTCTACAAGATTACCAATGGCTGCCAATGGGATCGGGGCTATCGTCGCTGCAGGTGGACAGGCGGGTATTGCCAAGAGTGAGCTGATGGCGTTTGCCGAATCTGCGATAAAAATGGGGATCGCCTTTGATCAGACGGCAGAACAATCCGGCCAGATGATGGCGCAGTGGCGAACCGCGTTTAAAATGACCCAGGCCGAGGTGGTAACACTTGCTGACAAGGTTAACTACCTTGGCAACACCGGCCCCGCCAATGCTGCGAAAATATCAGATATCGTTACCCGTATTGGCCCGCTGGGTAGTATTGCTGGCGTTTCGTCTGGTGAGATTGCCGCTCTCGGGGCGACCATTGCAGGTATGGGGGTAGAGTCCGAAGTATCCGCCACGGGCATCAAAAACTTTATGAAGGCGCTTACTGCCGGATCTTCTGCAACAGCAGCGCAAAAAAAGGTGCTCAAACAGCTCAGAATAGGCCCGAAAAGGCTGGCCGCAGAAATGCAAAAAGACTCCAAGGGTGCAATGCTGAAAGTGCTATCTTCGATGGCGAAGCTCTCCAAGGCAGATCAGTCCGCGGCAATGAACCAGTTATTTGGCAGCGAGTCTGCGGGGGCTATCGCGCCGCTGCTGACCAACCTTGATTTGCTGGAGAAAAACTTTGGTAAAGTTACTGATGCCCAGCAATACAGTGGTTCAATGCAGAAGGAATATGCGTCGAGAGCAGCGACAACAGCCAACTCTATTCAGTTACTTAAGAATGAGGTTGCTTCTGCAAGCATATCTATCGGCGATTTATTTTTGCCCGCAATAGTTGAAGGAACCAAGGAGCTAAAACCGCTACTTGGTGGCATCCGGCAGTGGATAAAGGCCAATCCAGAACTCATTAAAACTACTCTCAAGCTAGGTGTATATCTAATGGGGGTAGCGTTCGGTGTGACTGCTGTAACTAAAGCCATTGGCTTCATGAGTTTTGTGACAAAAATGTCACCATTGGGCAAGTTGCTCACCGTATTGATCGCTGCTGGTGGGCTAATTATCGCCAACTGGGATACGGTTGGCCCGATGTTTAAAGAGGTATGGAGCCAGATTAAACCCATCGTAGATATGGTAGGGGGGTGGGAAGGTGCAATGAAAGGATTTGCTTTGTATATGGCGGGCGATTTTGCGCTCTCATTTTTGAAAGGTATTAACTCTGGTGGTGCCGGGGTGAGAGGGCTTAACAGCGCGCTAAAAACACTTATCTCTTATGGTGGGAAAACGATCGCTATCGGTGTAATGATTAGTCTGTTTAAGCAACTGGATGACCTGGATAAAGAAGCGCAAGATACCAAAAAATCCAAAGGGGAAATTTTGGTCGATAGATTGAAAAAAGGAGAGGAAGACAGGGGCTACACTGGCTTTATCCCCCGCATGAAAGAACTGCTAAATATGGATGGCAACCAAAACTCTAAAGTACCATTAGCATCTGTCCGGCCTCAGGCTGTAAATGGAGAGATTACAGTTAAGTTTGATAATGCACCGCCAGGGATGAATATTGTGAATGCTAAAACCAATAACTCAGGGCTTGGCATAGGTTATGATGTTGGCTATAGTCGATTTTCCAATAAGTTACCTTAGTAGCAACAGTTAACTTGCCTTCATGACCTCGGGGGATTAAATGAGAAGAGTTATTTTTATTTTTGCGCTCAGTATATTTCTTTCTGCATGCGACGATGGTAAAGACAGTGGCACGCCTAGCTATGTAAAAAACGCGGCAAGTGATATTGAATCCGCTATCATCGCGAATGTTATAAGAAACTCGGATTTTCAGTGTGGAAAGTTGCTTGACGAGAAAGAAAATGTTTGGACTATAGGCTGTTCTCTCCCTGAGAGGAATCCATCCCCCTTTCTTTTATTTGAAGTAAGAGAAGATCATGAAGGTACGAATCCGCCATTTAAATATAAATTAGTAGCAGTTAATGGCAAGGCCAAGCAATACGCAGAAAACAATGCACTTCGAATGTTTAAGATAGATACCAAGAGTTCGTCAGATATTAATATTGATGAAATGATGGGAAGGTATACTGCGGGATTTAAATAAACGCTAAGCACTCAAGCATAACCCACCATCAGGTGGGTTTTTTATTGGTGGTAACCATGAGCTGGAAAGACAAGTTATTACCCGCGTCTTTTCGCGGTATACCTTTCAAGACGCTGGATGATGAGGCCACGGTAGGCCGCAGAACGCAAACCCACGAATACCCCAACCGCGACAAACCCTATTCCGAAGATCTGGGCCGGGTCACCCGGCGCGACAGAATATCGGCCTATGTGATCGGTGATGATTACCAGGCGCAGCGCGATCAGCTTATCGCCGCCATTAACCAGGGTGGCCCCGGCAAGCTGATACACCCGCAGTATGGGGAGCTTAACGTCTGCATCGATGGCGAAGTGACCGTGAGCCACAACTCATCAGATGGGCGGATGTGCACGATCAGCTTTGCATTTGTCGAGGCTGGCGAACTGTCATTTCCTACCTCTGGCGTGGCAACCGGGCAAAAGCTGATTTCTTCCACCGATGCGATGACTGACAGCGCATCTGACGCTTTTGGTAAATCGTTCGGGCTGGATGGGCTACCGGATTTTTTGCAGAACGGCGTACTTGAAAATGCCCACGACATGATGGGCGTGGCTATCAAGACGCTCGACAGGGTGAATTCTGCAATGGGTGATGCCGGCCGACTTTTGGATGGTGACCTGTCTGTACTGCTAATGCCGCCCAGTTCGGGCATGGATTTCACCAACCGGCTACAGCGTATGTGGCGATCGGGTGATGCACTGTTCAGAAACAGCGGCGACATTATCAGCAAGATAAAGGGGCTGTCTGGGCTCACTGTTGATCGCGGACTCGCCCCGCGTGGCGTGTGGAAAACAGACAGCAAAACCACCCAGATCCAGACCGAGCAAACCAACGCTGTTGCTCAGGCCATGCGCACGACAGCGTTAGCGGAGGCGGCCCGTAGCGTTTCCAGTTTGCCGCAACCGCCCATCTCACAGGCGGGGAATATCATCACGCCAGTGCGCTTGCCGCAGCGCGCCGAGGTGGGTACCGATGCGCCACCTGTGAAGATGCCGCTGCTCACGCACCCGGCTGTAACTTCGTTGGACGATGGAGGGGTGATTGAACCCCCGCTGAGCTACGACACGCTGACGGAGATCCGCGACACGCTGAATAATGCTATCGATCAAGAACTATTGCGCGTTACGGATGATGCGTTGTTTTTGGCCCTCAACACTGTCCGAGCCGATGTTAACCGGGACATTAGTCAGCGGTTGGAGCAGACAGAGAAAACCGCGCTTCTCACGCCCACTGATGTTGTGCCAGCGCTGGTGCTGGCCGCTGACTGGTACGACTCCGCAGCACGGGAGCGCGACATCATTGGGCGCAATCCAATCACACACCCCGGATTTGTTCCGGTGGCCACATTAAAGGTACCTGTGCGATGAGTGACAACAATGTGACATTGCGCGTGGGGGATCGCGAGTGGGGCGGTTGGACGTCCGTTTCAATATCGGCGGGCATAGAGCGCCTGGCGCGTGATTTCAATATCGAGATAACCCGGCAGTGGCCGGGCTCGGAAGATGTTGGAAACTTGCAGCCAAAGATAAAAAAGGGCGATCCGGTTACCGTGCTGATCGGTACCGATTTGGTTATCACCGGCTACATCGACGCCACGCCAGTGCGGTACGACGCCCGCAGCGTGTCTGTCGGCATTGTCGGGCGTAGCAAAACTGCTGACCTGATCGACTGCTCAGCCATGACAACGCAATTCACAGGCCGGACGTTTACACAGATTGCCGAGCAGCTCGCCAGGCCGTTTGGCGTATCGGTGGTTAACGCTGGCATAGAGAGCACTCCGGTCATTGGCCTGCAGGTGGATTTTGGTGAAACCGTGATCGACGTGCTCGACAAGATGATGGGGCTGCAGCAGGTGCTGGCTTATGACAACCCGGCAGGTGAGTTGGTTATCGGGCCAGTGGGTGCCTCCCATTGCGTCACTGCGCTGGTGCTGGGCGAAAACATTATTTCCTGCGACACCGAGCAGAGCATTAAGGAGCGATTCTCCGAGTACCAGGTAGCTGGGCAGCGCGCGGGCAATGATGATGACTTTGGTGAGGTCACCACGTCAGCTATCCGAGCCAGAACCGTCGATGGTGGCGTGAGGCGTTACCGGCCCATGGTGATTAAGCAAGTTGGCAATGCTACTGGGGGATCGGTCATTGAGCGTAGCCAGTTCGAGATGTTGCGCCGGGCGGCCAGAACGGATGAGGTGACCTATACCGTGCAGGGTTGGCGGCAAGGTAACGGGAAGCTATGGGAGCCAAACCAACTGGTGACGGTTTACGATCCTGTACTGGGATTTACCAACCGCGACATGCTGATCGCTGAGGTGACCTACAGCAAAAGTGAGCAGGGAACCACCGCGCAGTTACGGATCGGTCCGCCCGATGCCTACCTCCCCAAACCTCCCAAGCAGAAGAAAGGCAAGAAAAAAGCCGATGATAATGAGGACGATTGGTGATGAATAGAATGATCAGCAGCCTGCAGCGTGGGTTGTCCAATCTGCTGGTACGTGCCGTGGTGAGGCGCAGCGACAGTGAAAGCAAAAGCCAGTCGCTGCAAATCCAAATGATCGCCGACGAGCTAAAGGACAATATCGAGCACCTGGAGCCTTACGGCTTTACCAGCGCTCCCCATGTTGGCGCGGAAGCCGTTGCGGCATTCCCTGATGGCGATCGCTCTCATGGTGTGGTGCTTGTTGTTGCCGATCGTCGCTATCGCATTACCGGCCTGAAAAATGGCGAGGTGGCGCTGTACTCCGACGAAGGGGATAGCATTATCTTGCGGCGAAGCAATACCGTGGAAGTGAACACAAAGCACTACGTGGTTAATGCTCAGGAGAAGGTCACCTTTAACACCCCGCTGTTCGAGGTACCCAGCGGAGAGGTTAGCGACAAAACCGGCACAATGACCGGGATCCGTGACACCTATAACGAGCACAATCACCCGCACGGCGATCCGACAACGGGCGGCCCAAACCAGAAGATGGGGCAATCATGATACTGATCGTCAATGGCAAGCAGCAGGCTGTTCATGCTCCCACAGACCCATTAACTCGCTCGGTCATTATTTCGCTGTTCACCTGGCGGCGGGCCGAGCCTGATGATGATTCAGTGCACCCCATGGGATGGTGGGGCGATACCTACCCCACCGTACAGAATGACCGCATCGGCTCTCGCCTTTATCTGCTGAGGCGTGAAAAGGTCACCAGCAAAACCACTGAGCTGGTTCGCGGCTACATTGAGCAGGCGCTGGCATGGATGAAAGAGGATGGTGTAATCACCCGCTCATTAATCACGGTGCAGCGCCACGGCACGGAAACCATCACGGCAGAGATAACGTTATACCGTACCGGTGGTGCAGACCATCGGATCACATTAACCGACCTATGGAGTGCGCCCGATGGCTGACAGCGGATTTACCCGCCCAACCCTTCCGCAGTTAATCACCCAGATCCGCAGTGACCTCAATTCCCGATTTCAAAATGATGCCGTTCTGCGCCGCACTGACTCTGAGGTCTATAGCCGAGTGCAGGCGGCAGCGGTGCACACGCTTTACGGCTATATCGATTACCTGGCGCGCAATATGCTGCCGGATCTGTGCGACGAGGATTGGCTGGTGCGGCATGGCAACATGAAGCGCTGCCCTAGAAAAGAACCCTCAACGGCAACCGGCTTTGTCCGCTGGGAGGGGGTAACTAACGGTATCACGGTACCCACTGGTGCAGTTATTCAACGTGATGACTTGATGGAGTACACCACGACAGCGGCGGCCACATCCGTTGCAGGCATTCTGCTTGCCCCGGTGATCTGCTCATCGGCTGGCATTGCAGGTAACACCGATGACGGTATCGGCATGATCCTGACACAACCGATCAGCGGACTGCCGTCAGCGGCGGTGGCTGATGGCATTGAGGGCGGCACTGACATTGAGTCTCTGGAGGAGTGGCGGGCGCGGGTTATCGAACGTTGGTACTACACCCCGCAGGGAGGCGCAGACGGTGATTACATCGTGTGGGCCAAAGAGGTGCCCGGCGTGACTCGCGCCTGGACGTATCGTCACTGGATGGGGGCAGGAACAGTAGGCGTCATGGTGGCGAATAGCAACCTTGAAAACCCGATCCCGGATGGTGGTGTTGTGGCTGCTGTTCGTGAGCACATCTTGCCGCTTGCACCTGTCGCCGGCTCAAGCCTCTACACCTTTCCGCCTGTGGCTAAGGCGGTGCCGTTCCGTATCCGTATCACTCCTGATACCCCAGCAGTGAGGTATGCCGTGATAGCGGAATTGCGGGCCATGTTCTTTCGTGATGGCGTACCTGGCGGAACGCTGGAGCATTCGCGCATTGCCGAGGCGATCAGCATTGCAACGGGTGAGTATGACCATACGCTAATCAGCCCGGTAGGTGATGTTGCTCTCGGTGCCACGGAGTTGCCCGTTGTCGGGGAGGTCACGTGGAGCTAAGAGACTACGAGCATCTACTTAAAAATCTGCTTCCGCGCGGCCCTGCGTGGGATGGGGATGATCCGTTGTTGCTCGGTCTGGCCTCATCCCTTCATCGAGTACACCAGCGCGGCGATACCCTGATGCTAGAAATTGACCCGCGAACCACGGCGGAGTTGATAGACCGCTACGAGCAGATTTGCGGGCTGCCTGATTCATGCGCGCCTGTTGGCGTGCAAACCTTGGCGCAGCGCCAGCAGCGACTGGACGCCAAGATCAATATTACAGGCGGGATCAACAAGGCGTTTTATCTTGCGCAGCTATACGCCCTTGGCTACGAAGGGGCCACGATCACGCAGTTCGAAAGTGATGTTTTCCGTTGCACCTCTACCTGCATCGATGCGCTGTACAGCGATGATTGGCGCTTCTGGTGGCAAGTCAACATGCCTGGCGCAACGCAGATCACAAACATGACATGCCTATCCGCATGTACGGACAGCCTGAGGACGTGGGGCGACACAGTGGCGGAATGTGTCATTAACAAGCTCTGCCCCTCACATACTTATGTCATTTTCAAATACCCGGAGTAACCAACCATGCATCGTATTGATACGCCCACCGCCTTGCGAGACAAGTTCGGAACAGGAAAGAATGGCTTTACGCGCGGAAACCCGCAGACCGGCGTCCAGGCCACTCAGCTTGATGATGATTACTGCGACTCCCTGCAGGAAGAAATTTGCAATGTTATCGAAAGCGCAGGGATTGCGCTGGATAAGACAAAGAGAAACCAGTTATCGGATGCCATTACTAAATTGGGTACCGGCAGGCTGGTTAATATCAAGACATTCACGGCATCTGGTACCTACACACCAAGCACGGGGGTAAAGAAAATCCGTGTGAAAGTCTGGGGAGGTGGTGGGGCCGGTGGCGGCACACAGGCCGTTTCAACCACTCAGGCGGCAGTTGGCGGTGGCGGCACCGCTGGTGCTTATGCTGAGAGCTTTATCACGGTCAGTGGTGCCTTGTCGGTAACCGTTGGGGCGGGCGGTGTCAGCTCAGTCGCTGATGGCACCAATGGTGGGGCATCATCTGTGGGAACGCTGACCGCCCCCGGTGGTGTGGGTGGCGCCCTGGGCGTGGCCAACAGCTCATTTCCCTTTGGTGCCCAGCCGCGAAACCCCACAGTAGGAACAACGGGGAATGTTATCAACACCCCTGGCGCTACGGCATCAGCCGGATTCACCTGGTCTGCCAATGGCGCGATCCGCTCAATGGGTGGGCAGAGCGCCGTGGGGGCCAGTCAGTACGCGGCTAACTCGGTTGGCTATGCTGCTGGCGGCTCAGGTGCAATCGCGGCAGGCGGTGCAGGTGCGGTGGCTGCTCTATCTGGATTTAATGGTGCCCCCGGACTGGTAATCATTGAGGAGTACGCATAATGAGACACTGCTTGATCAAGGGCGGGACCGTTGAAAACGTGATCTTGTGGGACGGTGCGACACCTGTCGATTTTGGCGATGCCGAGGTGGTTGGTGTTGATGATGATTGCTATGTTGCCCCTGGTTTTCTGTATGACGGTAAAGAGTTCTCTCCACCCCCAGAAACCAAGGAGTAACGACCAGGCCGGGAGAAATCCCGGCCATCACTCAGCCGATCGGGGAGCTAACTAGGTGGTGATCACAGTTGCGCATAGTTGGGGGGATAGGCAGACATAAAAAACCGGCTCAGTGATCGGGGGGGGGGTCATGGTTTTGATATTGTAGATGCGTTACCTTTCTCTATGACACCTGCGCGAATTGTGTAACTGCCCAATATTTTAACGGATTTATTTTCCTTCATCGCATCAAACAGCAAGGAGATCTCATCTTTGTCGTCGATGAATGAAGTGTCAACGGACACAGGGAAGTTCTCATCGCTTGATGGCTCTCGACAGCTAAGTGTTAACTTTTCTGAGGTTCTCTTAATGCTGTCTATAACCACTTCAAGATTTCGCTCTTCCTTCTTGGCTTTTTCGATAGGGTTTTTGATAAGCTCATGAACATCTTTTTGAGAAAGATTAACCTTGGTCGCGCCTTCGATTTCAATTCTATCGGCGTCGCTGGCTGACTTAAGTACGCCAGTATAGGCTTTAGTTACATGTTCCTGTATGCCTTCGGCTCTCTCAATGGTATCTACGCCAGCATTGTTACGCATGGACTGAAGCATTCCATCCTTAAGGATTGTAAGTCTCTCGTTCTCAGATTTTATCTTGTTTTCTTGTTGCTTTGTCTCTTCTTTTTTTACAGCAACTTCAGCCTCTGAGTTAAGATATGACGTGCCAACCCATGCCCCACCGAATAGAGCTATGGCAAAGAGGAAGCATGTTGTCTTCTGGGTTGGGCTCATCCCTTGCGTCACCTTGTCAAATGCATTGCCACAAGCCTTGATTAGATCAGTAAGCGCAGTGATAATCTCTGTGCATCCTGGGTTTATGTAGAAGATTATTTCAGCATCTTCTCTGTCATCACTGCCTAGTTTTTGAAGGTTGTCGGTTTTGTACCTGATTAAAGTATAGACTTTATACATCTCTGTTTGAAACTCGCAAAGCCCTTGCGCGAGCGATGCGGGTAGCGACCCATTGTAACGTGTGAGATCGCCAAAAATCTTGATTTTTACAGAGTCAAACAGCTCAACTTTTAGTTGTTCAACCAATATTTCCTCACCTGATTGCAAGCGGTTAAATACGCTCTCAAGTGAGTCGATGCTGTTTATGCATATTGTATTATTCACTTATAATCCTTCTTCCTTTCCCGCTCCAAAATATCTCCCCCCAACCATCCCTAAACCAACCTCACCATAGTCTCTATCCCGGCACTAATGAATAGTTACCGATATCAGCATGATAGAACATAAGCTTTTCTTCTCATATGCTGGAATTTTATTCAGTGGTTGTAACCATCGGGATTGGTTGGAGTTCTAGCAGTAGTGATAGCGAACGGCAGCAATGATGACAGCAGAGGGGGTAGCTAGTGGCTGGTTGTAAGCCAGATGCCAGCCCCCGTTACGGTAAGCATAAAGCCAATACCAGCCACCAGCAGGCCGAATGGTGAACGATGGCATTTGCGGATCTGGTGCAGGCATTGGCTCTGCCGATGTGGGGTAATAAATCCTTACCCCTTCAATGATGGTGCTACTGATCGGATTCATTATGGTTGAAACCAGTCATCCGCACTTTCCCACGTATCTTGCAGCACCTCTTCGATCACCTCCCTGTCAGCCGTGGTACCACCGCGCACCGATAGCCCATCACCACCAGCCAGTCGAACGGTAGCTTCAACATCAGAAAATTTTCGCTGCAGGCGCTTGTTGAGTTCAACGGCCAGCGCAGCAGCGGCACCGTCAGGCAGCTTCTTTTTCTTATCGATTGTCACTTCAACATGAAGCATGATTTAACCCTCATACTATGACTGTTTATTCATACAGTAATAATAAAGCAAGGAGGGTGAGATATGTATGTTTTTTTGTTTCACTTAGTTACAAACAGAAAAGCCTCAGAGGTGAGTCTGAGGCTTTAATCTGGGGTCACTTTCAAATGCACGTGCATTTTAAGTGCATTTTTTTGTCCATTTTGAGTAGTTTCTCTGTCTGGGCAGTGTCGCTAACTCGTTGTTTCTATTCGTGCTGTCCTTGCACTGTCCTGCTTAAATTGGTGGAGCTGGGGGGATTTGAACCC
>NZ_JQEI01000040.1 GCF_000743355.1 Serratia sp. Ag1 | reverse complement strand
ACCGCAAAATCCGCCGTTTCCCACTTTTGTGCCATCTGGCTGGCGCTCTGCCCGCTGAACTTCTGCCACACCGCTGCCCGCTCAATGATTTTGTCCGGTGCGCCGCTCTCTACCACGCCGTTACCGATACGGATATACGCTCCGCCACTGCCCACCAACAGGATATCCTGTTTCGCACTGATGACTATCTTGCCTTCACTGCTGCTGATACGCACATCCTTCAGGGCGTCCAGCGTCATTTCATCCCCTTGCGCCTGGATTTCGACCTTGCCATGGCTGGCAAAGAGTTTGATCCCCAACTTCTGCGCAAACAGGCTGATTCTTTCCCCAGCAGCAACGGTGAATTTTTTCAGCACGCTAAAGTCGCTGTTTTTTCCACTGGTCGCGGTAATGTTCTCCCCCGCAGAGAGTTGCAGGCTTTTTGGCGTGGTTTGCGCAATGCCCGCTGGGGCAGACAGCAACAGCGCCGCCTGTTTGAGTTCGGTCAGGGTTTCTGCCAGTAACGCTTTTTGTGATTGCAGGTCTGCCAATTCGGCTTTCGCCGTTTCTGCTGCGGCACGGAGCGCTTCCGTCAGGCTCTGGGCTTGCTGCAACTGGCTGAGCGCCGCCGCCATCTCCAGCACCTTGCCCTGCGCCTTGGGCTGCCCATCGGCGCTCATGAAGATGCCTTTCTCCGCGCGGATGGCCCCGAACAGGTCGGTACGCAGCTCAAACCCTTCACCGCGTTGCTGCTTTTCACTGTCAACCAGGTGCCCCAGGTTCAACTGGCTCTTGCCGCCGTACTCCGTACTGAGCTTGATATGCTCCTGATTTCTCGTGTCGTCCAGCCTGAGTTTGTTGTTCGAAGGAGTCCTCAGCACGTTACGCTTGTAGTTGCGGATGGTGACGTGGTCGACGTGCGCCGAGTCATGCAGGGCGTGCGCGATGTAAGGGCGGTCCGGATTGCCATCCTCATACGCTATCGCCACTTCCGTCCCCGCCAGAAGCGGCAGATGGAGACCATACACGTCCCCCGCATACGGACGGGCCTGCCGCACCCACAGGCTCTCGTAACCCGGCTCCCAACTGTCGCGGTCGAACAGCATGTTCACCCGGTAACGCCCGTCTTTGTCGATATGGCCGTAGATATCGTTGGCGGTGGTGCTGGTCACCCGGGCCGGTAACGTGCCCGCCATCTTGGGTTTGGGCAGCAGCGCCGGGCGGAAGCCGTAATCCTCGGAATAGGGAATAGCCTCAAACGCCACCTCAAAGCTGCGGTCGCGCCGTGCCGAACTGCGGGTGCGCACAATCACCACGCCCTGGGTAAACGCGGCAGGAGCATAACTGCCCGTCACCTTCAGCTCCACACCCGGCACCAGCGTCGCGGTATTCGCCACCCCGCTGAACCGGGTCTGCGCGTTCAAGTAGCGTTCATGGCGCAAGCGGGCATAAAAGGCCCCACTCTCCGGCTCTGGGTCACGCCCTTCGCTGCCTGCGGTCAGGTAATTATCGGCGTAATGATAGGCTTCACCGTAGGTGGTGGCATCACCGCGTGTCACATCCACCTGACTGGTCAGGTCGGCAGTGGCGGTGCGGTAATTGTAATCGTTGAGGCTGACCGATTTCTCCACCACCTGATGAGCGCTGGACAAATCCCACACCGAGTCCACACCACTGTCATGCATACCGGAAGGCGGCACCGCCTGCAGGGTCATCCCCTGTTGGTAATGGCGCTGGTCGTCGTAAAACTCCACCACGTCGATATTCAGCTTCGGGTCGGCGGTAAAGCGGAACCAGATACCCACCTCGGCCAGCAGGCGCGAGATAAAGGTCAGGTCATCTTCACCGTACTGCATCACCTGCTCGCGGCGCGGATACTCATGGGCCAGCGTGAAGACAAAATCCTGCCCGCGCATGTCGTGGCGTTCCCGCAGGATTTTCTCCACAATGCCCGGCACCGAGATATCCTGATAAATCGCATTCTGATGGCTGCGCGACAGCAGCGCCAAACGCGGCTCCAGGCACACTTCGTAGTGGCTTTCATCCCGCGAGGTGGAGAGGCGCTTGAACCCGGTAATCACCCCCTGAATCACCCGCTGCGGTTGCTGGACAGACACGCCAAAAGCCTCCATCACCGGGGCTTGCAGGGTGAAGGCGGCGTCCTGCATCAGCATCGTGTCCGGGGCGATGGCCTTGTCGTGGCTGGTGAACTGGATGGCGTAACGGAACGGGGCGCTCAGCGCGTCCTCACCGGTAAAGCCCAGTACATCTATCTCGGCAGTGCTGCCACGGACCGCCAGCTTGTGGTGACTGTGGTCGAAAAATAGCGCAGCGGAGGGTTTACTCATCTTTTTTCTCCATCGAATTCGAGCAGGATGCCCGCGTCCTTGCTCCACCCCAGCGTCAGCCGGGTGGGGTTATGTTTTGCTGCCTTCTGGTTGAGGAGCTGTTGGCTCAGCACCGGCAAAATATGCTGGTTCAGTAGGCTGTCGATATGGCGCGCCCCGCTGTCCGGTTGCAGGCAGGCCGCGACCAAAGCGTCGCTTAGGCTGTCTTCCATCACACAACGCAGGCCGTAATGCTGTTGCAACCGTTGAACCAGTTGTGTCAGCTTGATGCTCACGATACGTTTGAGCGCCTTCGCGCCCAGCGGGCGGTAAATCAGCGTCTGGAAGCGCGCCAGCAGCGCCGGTTGGAAATGGTCGCGCAGCAACGGGTACAACTGTTCATGTAATTCGCTGTCAGGCGCTTCAGGGTGCCGGTTCAGATAGGCCATCAGCGCGTCGCTGCCGAGGTTCGAGGTCATCACTATTACGGTGTTACGGAAATCAATCTCGCGCCCTTCGCCATCGCGCATAAATCCCCGGTCAAACACCTGATAGAACAGGTTGATGACATCCCGGTGGGCTTTTTCCACCTCGTCCAGCAGCACCACGCTGTACGGGCGTTGGCGCACCGCTTCAGTCAGCATGCCGCCCTGACCATAGCCCACGTAGCCCGGCGGTGAGCCTTTGAGCTGGCTGACGGTGTGCGCTTCCTGGTATTCGGAGAGGTTGACGGTAATCAGTGAGGCTTCGCCGCCGAACAACGTGTCGGCCAACGCCAATGCGGTTTCAGTTTTGCCCACCCCGCTCGGGCCAACCAGCAGGAACACGCCCTGCGGGCCGTTGTCCGGCGTCAATCCGGCGCGGGTGGCACGTAGCCGTTGCGCCAGGTCACTCAAGGCCGCTTCCTGCCCGACCACCCGTTTCTCCAATCGGCGTTCAAGTTGCAGCAGTTCACTCTGTTCGTCTTTCAACAGGCTGCCCAGCGGCACGCCGGTCCAGTCGGCAATCACCGTCGCCACTGCCCGTGCATCCACATCCAGCCACAGCAGTGGGTTGCAGCGCTGAATATCCTGCAACTGCACCCGCAATGCATCACATTCCTCACGACGACTGTGACCGTCCTGACGAGCAGTAAGCAATTGTTCAGTCAGCGCCCGTTCTGCCTCGTATTGTACCGCCAGCCGCACGTCATGCTTCTGCAATGCCCGCAGCCGATCGCTGATATCCGCCAGCCGGGCCGGGTCAATCGCCGGGTCCAGCACCTTGTCCTGCTCAAGCATCTGTTGCTCAATCGTCAGTGCCGCCAGTTCCGTCCTGAGGTGCACGATTTGCTCGGGTTCGCTGTCCAGTCCCATACGCACCCGCGCGCTGGCGGTATCCAGCAGGTCGACCGCTTTGTCCGGTAACTGCCTGCCGGTCAGGTAACGGCGTGAGAGGGTGACAGCCGCCTTCACCGCCGAATCGCAGATATGCACCCCATGATAGGTGGCATAGCGCGCCTTCAGGCCACGCAGCATCAGGCAGGCATTGGCATCATCCGGCTCCTCAACCAAAACCCGTTGGAAGCGCCGCTCCAGCGCCGCGTCACGCTCAAAATACTGTTTGTACTCTGCCCAGGTGGTGGCCGCGATAGTACGCAGTTCCCCGCGTGCCAGTGCCGGTTTCAGCAAGTTGGCCGCATCGGCCCCGCCTGCCTGATTGCCCGCCCCAATCAGGGTATGCGCTTCGTCGATAAACAGCAGTATCGGGGTGGGAGACTGTTGCACCGCCGCAATCACGTTCTTCAGGCGTTGTTCAAACTCACCCCGCACGCCGGCACCGGCCTGCAACAAGCCTAAGTCGAGGGTGCGTATCGCGATGTCTTTCAGGCTGGCCGGGACATCACCCTCGGCCAGGCGCAGCGCCAGCCCTTCCACCAGGGCAGTTTTGCCCACGCCGGGCTCCCCCACCAAAATCGGGTTGTTCTTGCGGCGGCGGGAGAGAATGTCCACCATCTGGCGGATTTCATTGTCACGCCCCAACACCGGATCAATCTGACCGGCGCGCGCTTTGGCAGTTAAATCCTGGGTATAGTTATCCAGCTCGGCCTGCAGGGCCTGGTCCGGTTCAACGGTGGGGGATAATGTGGTCTGAACAGGCACATCAATCGGCCATTCAAGGCGCGGGGGCTTGCCCGGGCGTTCTGCCGATTGTGCGTCCAGTAGCGGCAGCAGGTGGGCTAATTGTGCGGCATTGAGGCTGAGTAACGGCCAGGTGGCGTTCTGGGTGATAAGAAAGGGAGAGGCGACCAGGGCCATCAGCACATGCAGTGAACGCACCGCCTCCGTATTGACCTGGGCCGAGGCCTCCAGCCAGGCGCTTTGTATCAGGTGCTCCAGCGGGGCCGACAGTTGCGGTTTGCCCTGGTTCTGATGGGGTAAAGGTTCCAGATGGGCCAACAATCCGTGCCATAGCGCATCCTGATCCCAGTCATAGCGCCGGGCGATCATCGAGATATCCCCGTCGCCCTGTTCCAACAACTTGAGCAACCAGTGCTCTACGGTGATTTCCCCGTGGCCACGGGTCTGGCAGAGCGTCGCCGCTGCCGCCAACGCCTGGGCACAGTAAGGATTTAACCGATGTAATAAACGTGCTGCGTGATGGCTCATGCCTCTTCCCTGTTCTCTTGTCCTGCCCGCCATGCTCCCATGCGGGCACGCTACCGCCCATAGCCGTTAACCGAGGCCCATAAGGTCATTGATATCATGTAAATACGTTTGGCTGAATATCCCCGTCGTCTTTCACATTGCAGGGGTGTTGGCTGCGTTACTCGGCCCTGATAGGGCCTCGCCCCTTCGGGGCCGCTGCAAGCAGCGTTCAAATCTGCTTAGCAGATTTGTCACTCATCCCAGTCACTTGGTTGGCCAAGCTCCTGGGACTTCGCTCAGTTGCCGCCTACCTGCAATGTGAAATCCTTTAGGGATAACGGCTGCACCATACTCAGCCAAACACATTAAAAAGCAGGCGGTTACCCGCCTGCTCTGGCGACTTACGCGGTAGTACGTTCGTTCCAGGCGTCGGAATGAATGATGTTGCCGTCTTTGTAGGTCCAGGTGATTTTTTCGTAACGCAGTTCAATCTCTTCCAGGTGATTGTGCTTCTCTTTACCCGGATCTTTGATGTCGTGCATCTTCGGGGCGACTTTCACCACTTTGACGTTGTCCAGTTTGGTGTTGAAGTACTCCACTTCCTGACCCGCGTCATCAATGCGGTACCATTTGAACTCGGCGGTTTTCAGCGTCTGGCCGGTGGTCACTGCCTTGTACAGGTACGGGCTGGACGCGTCGATTTCCTTGGTAAACACAAACGGCGTGTGAATACGGGTGCCGGTCAGCTTGCCGGTGTTGTTGTCGGTCGGGATGTACAGGTTATGGTCCTGTGCCACCACTTCAAT
>NZ_JQEI01000039.1 GCF_000743355.1 Serratia sp. Ag1 | reverse complement strand
TGATTTTCAGCGAAGTTCCGGATTGGTTCTGGTGGTTGCGTGCATACGAGAGAGGAGTATGTGATGTAACGGCTGGAATGAGAAAGAATTTGCCTGGCGGCAATAGCGCGGTGGTCCCACCTGACCCCATGCCGAACTCAGAAGTGAAACGCCGTAGCGCCGATGGTAGTGTGGGGTCTCCCCATGCGAGAGTAGGACACTGCCAGGCATAAAATAAGCAGAAGGCCATCCGCAAGGATGGCCTTTTTGCGTTTCTGGTATTCACTCAGGCAATTACAAACTCATCCCTGCATGAATTGGGTAGAGTGGATTTGCCGAGTCGTGTGGCACATCTTCTTTTTGCTGCAAAACAGCATTCCAGCTTGAAGGCAGTTCAAACGGCAATTTGCCTTCAGGTTTTGCTTTACCACTGATGATATCGAAGAGTGTGGCATCAGAACTGCCAAAGTTTGCCAATAAAGCATCCGTTTTATCGACGATATTTGTGAGTATTGCCGGACGATCCAGATAAATTGAGATGATAGTTGGTATCCCCTGCAGCTTCACCTGTTTGATGATCTGGTAATCATCACTGCCGCTGTAGATACCTGGTTTTTCATCTAATACCACGCTCTCTTGGTCTTCAAACCCCAGTTGCCCGAAATGCACAGCGCCAAACGGGTAGTGCGGATCGGTCTGGTAAGGCGTATTCACGCGAATTACTGCAATGTCAGCAGCTTCAGGCGTGCTGACAACGGTGAGCCCATAGCTGGCAGCCACTTCGGCATTTACGTTATACAAAAAGACTTTCTTGCCTGTGAGTGACATTGGTAACAGGTTATTGTCGTTCTTCAACAAGACATGCGAACGGCGCTGAGCGTCTGTGGCCTGCTGTTGAAAATCATTGTTACCGACCAGCGTTGCGGCGGCAGTTTCATCAACATAGGGGTTTTCGAACAATCCCAGGACGAATTTTTGTTGCAGTATTCTGACGACGGATGCATCAAGACGCGTCGTAGTGATTTGCTGTTCCTCTACTGCTGTGATCAGATCACTGGGATCGCTGGTTCCGCCAAACTGATCGATACCTGCATCCACGGCTTTAACGACTCGCTCTTGGCGTGTCAAGGTTTCAACGCCCCAAGGCATACCAATGGGGACAATAGCGAAAGGCGAAATTCCTGCGGCAACGTCGGCATCACTCATACCGGTAATACAGGTGCCTTCACAGTCTGACAGGATCCCCCAGTCACTCAGTATCACACCATCGAAAGCATAACGGCCACGAAGGATTTCTGTCAGAATCTGTTTGTTAAAACCGAACCCCACAGATTCAATCAGCGCATCTTTATACCAGAGGTCTACCGGTTGGCCGTAATAGGGCATAACCGAGGCTACTTTAGCGGCAAATGCTCCTTCAAATGGCACTAGGTGATACTCAAAGTCATTTCCTGGATAGACCTGTTCTTTACCATAAGAGTTATGAGGATCCAGGCCGTTCAACTGTGGCCCACCGCCGGAAAAGTGTTTCACTACGGTGATGACGCTATCTTTGTTCAGGCCGGTGCTGCCATTCTGGAAACCTTCAATATAAGCCTGCGTCATTCTCTTCGAGATCTGGTTATCTTCACCGAATGTTCCGTTGATCCGTCCCCAGCGTGGTTCGGTAGCCAGGTCAGCCTGCGGTGACAATGCCATTTGGATCCCTACGGCACGGTACTCCTTCCGGGCAATATCGCCGAATTTTTTCATCAGTTCTACATCATCGATCGCGGCGAATCCCAATGTCTCAGGCCATTGGGAAAAACTGCCCGCGACAATACTGGTCGCGTTGGGATCGTTGGTAAAATGGTTTCGTGGGTCGGTGCTGATGATAATCGGAATACCGAGGCGAGTTCCCTCTGCGACTTGCTGTATTTGGTTGTTATCATGGGAAATGTGGTTGGGATTGCCAGCCATACGCGTGATGAAGGTATTGACGGCTTTATCGACGATATCTTTTTTAGCGGCCTCAACATCGACACGCCCTGAAGAAAGTGGCAATGTCCCGTGCATCATTAATCCGGCTTTTTCTTCGGTAGTCATCAGAGAGGCCAGATTATTGGCTCGCGTTTTGGCATCCAAGCGCCAATCTTCATAGGGATCGAGCTTATTATTTTTATTGAGATCTTTGAACTTCAGTCCGTCGACCTCTAACAAGTTAACCTCTCGATGACCTAAATTTGCCTGTTTGGGGCCATCAGTATTTATCGTATCGTTATCAGAACATCCACTCAGCGCTAGAGCGATGAAACTTGCCAAAGACATTGCAGTACCGATCTTTCCTATTTGCATTGATCTATCTCCATTTTAGTGACAAAACTCCCAAAGGTAAGTCGTTAGCCTACTTCAAATTTTTTCCCAAAAAAACAAAGAAATAGCTTAGATGTTGCCCCAGAAATACGTGTAATAAAAAACTATTTTTTCGGACTATAAAATAAATACTCATAGATATATGAGATAGAGTTCAACCTTTGAGTAATTATTCTTCAGTATTGGGTCATGTTTTGGGATAGCTGTAGGATTTTTTTGGCAGAAATAGAGATTTTATGAATTAACCCCGAAACATTATTCGAGAATAATTTTAAAGATAAAAATATATCGCCTTCTATTTAACAAGCGACAGAGGATTTTTGTAGGGAAAAGGCTCCCTGAGGAGCCTTTGGCGGGTGATTGATATCAGTGTTTGGCACTCTGAGAGATACCTAGCCCGGTTTGCGAACGCACAAACTGGAAACGGAAGCGTTCGCGTTCTTGTTGCCCGGAGAGTGAGTTATCGGTGACTGAGAAGAACCAGGTTCCGACAAACGCAGCCAACATTGAGAACAAGGCCGGATATTCATACGGGTAGATAGGTTTGGCATGCCCAAGAATTTGTACCCAAATGGTTGGGCCCAGGATCATCAGGATCACAGCGGTCAACAGGCCGAGCCACCCCCCGATCATTGCCCCACGGGTTGTCAGACGTGACCAATACATGGAAAGAATGATAATCGGGAAGTTACAGCTGGCTGCGATGGAAAACGCCAAGCCAACCATGAAAGCGATATTCTGCTTTTCAAACAGAATCCCCAAAGTGATCGCGACGATCCCTAACACCAGAACGGTGATCTTAGAGACTTTAAGCTCATTACGTTCAGTCGCTTTACCGCTTTTGATGACACAGGAGTACAGATCGTGAGAAACCGCAGAAGCACCAGCCAGTGTCAGCCCGGCGACCACCGCCAGAATGGTAGCGAACGCCACGGCAGAGATAAAGCCGAGGAAGAAGTTACCACCAACGGCATTAGCCAGATGCACTGCAGCCATATTGTTGCCGCCTAGCAGGGCCCCCGTGGCATCTTTAAACGCTGGGTTAGAGCCCACCAGCAGGATCGCGCCGAAGCCGATAATAAAGGTCAGAATATAGAAATAACCGATAAAGCCAGTGGCATACAGCACACTCTTACGTGCTTCTTTAGCATCGTTAACCGTAAAGAAACGCATCAGGATATGCGGCAGACCTGCGGTTCCGAACATCAATGCCAAGCCTAGCGAGAGGGCTGAGATCGGATCAGAAACCAGCCCGCCAGGGCTCATGATGGCAATCCCTTTCGGATGCACTTTCACTGCTTCGGCAAACAGCGTATTGAAATCAAAATTGACTGACTTCATGACCATCAGGGCCATAAAGCTAGCACCAGCCAGCAACAGGACGGCCTTGATGATTTGCACCCAAGTGGTGGCCAGCATGCCGCCAAACAGAACGTATAACACCATCAATATGCCAACCAGTATGACCGCCACATGGTAATTGAGGCCAAACAGCAGTTGGATCAATTTGCCCGCCCCAACCATCTGAGCGATCAGATACAGCGCCACCACCACCAGTGAACCACAGGCGGAAAGGGTGCGGATGGGTTTCTGTTGCAGGCGATAAGAAGCGACATCGGCGAAAGTATAGCGCCCAAGGTTCCGCAACCGCTCAGCGATCAGGAACAGAATGATCGGCCAACCAATCAGGAAACCGATAGAATAAATCAGGCCGTCATAGCCGGAAGTATACACCAGGGCCGAAATACCGAGGAATGAGGCGGCAGACATAAAGTCACCGGCGATTGCCAACCCGTTTTGAAAACCGGTAATGCGCCCACCTGCCGTATAGTAATCCCCACGGGAGCGGGTGCGTTTAGAGGCCCAGTAGGTGATGTACAGTGTGGCACCCACAAACAGTATGAACATGATAATGGCCTGAATGTTCAGTGGTTGGCGCTGTACTGCCCCGCCGATAGCATCGGCATGGCTTAAGCCTGGCAAGGCCAGTAGAGTGATAGCTGATGTCAGGCGCTTCATTGCTGTACCTCACGCAGGATTTCGGCGTTAAGACGATCAAATTCACCGTTAGCACGGTAAACATAAATTCCGGTCAGAACAAAAGAGATGATGATCAGCCCGACACCGATCGGGATCCCGCGGGTAATCGTCGATCCGGCGGCGATCGGGGTGCCTAGCCACTGTGGTTCGAAGGCGATAAGAAGAATAAAACTAACGTACAATGCGAGGGTGATCAGCGAAAGTAGCCAAGCAAAACGGCTACGTTTCTGTACCAGTTCCTTGAAGCGCGGGTTATCTTCAATCTCTTGATAAATGTTTTCATTCATCTAAGTCTCTCCAGTAGGTGTTGATCTATACTCGCCGCACTTCAAGTCATATGGGCATAGGCTGCGTCCACTCGCCATTCGCACGGCTATACGCCTGGCGATTTTCGGGCTTGTTGCCTGCATGCAACTCGAATTATTGAGAGTACATACCTTTTATTGTTCAAGGGCGCCATTGCAGCGTCTTGACCTCTATCGGGTATACAAGCCGTTCCCCTGTGGTGACAGAGGAACGGCCAAGGCGGCGAAAATTAGGATGGAACTTTAATTGATTGTTTTTCTTCTAACAGCTTGTCGACTACAGCTGGATCCGCCAGCGTTGAGGTATCCCCCAGATTGCTGGTATCACCGGCAGCAATTTTGCGCAGAATACGCCGCATGATCTTGCCGGAGCGCGTTTTCGGCAGCGAATCAGTCCAATGGAGAACGTCCGGCGTAGCGAGCGGCCCGATCTCCTTACGCACCCAGTTGCGAACCTCGGTATAGAGCTCCGGCGTGGGTTCTTCTCCGTGATTCAGGGTGATATAGGCATAGATTGCCTGGCCCTTGATGTGATGCGGGATCCCTACCACGGCAGCTTCGGCAATTTTAGGATGAGCGACCAGCGCTGATTCGATCTCTGCCGTCCCCAGACGGTGGCCGGAAACGTTGAGCACGTCATCGACGCGGCCAGTGATCCAGTAATAGCCATCTTCGTCACGGCGGGCACCATCACCGCTGAAGTACATACCTTTAAAGGTAGAGAAGTAAGTCTGCTCAAAACGCTCGTGGTCACCGAACAGGGTGCGTGCCTGACCAGGCCAAGAGTCGGTAATCACCAGATTACCCTCACAGGTGCCTTCCTGCGGAATCCCCATGTTGTCCACCAGCGCAGGCTGCACGCCAAAGAATGGGCGCGTCGCGGAGCCGGGTTTCAGTTCGGTGGCACCAGGCAGCGGAGTGATCATGAAACCGCCGGTTTCTGTCTGCCACCAGGTATCGACGATCGGGCATTTACCGTTACCGATCTTGTTGTAATACCATTCCCAGGCTTCCGGGTTGATCGGCTCACCAACCGACCCCATAAGGCGCAGTGAATCGCGCTTGGTGCCTTCGATAGCTTTGTCACCTTCTGCCATCAAGGCACGGATCGCGGTTGGTGCGGTGTACAGAATATTGACCTGATGTTTATCGACAACCTGTGACAGGCGGTTCACACCGGGATAATTTGGTACGCCTTCAAACATCAACGTGATTGCGCCACAGGTCAAAGGGCCATACAGCAGGTAACTGTGGCCCGTTACCCAACCTACGTCGGCGGTACACCAGTAGATATCACCATCGTGATAGTCGAAAACATATTTGAACGTCAGTGCGGCATACACCAGATAGCCACCGGTGGTGTGTACCACGCCTTTCGGTTTGCCGGTAGAGCCGGAGGTATAAAGAATAAACAAGGGATCTTCGGCGTTCATCTCTTCTGGTGGGCAATCAGCACTCGCTCCAGCCGTCAGTTCGTGCCACCACAGGTCACGCCCTTCTTGCCAGTAACCGGGCTTACCGGTGCGTTGGAAGACCACGACATTGGTGATGGTTTTCACCCCAGGGTTTTGCAACGCGTCGTCCACGTTCTTTTTCAACGGCACGGAGCGGCCAGCGCGCAGGCCTTCATCGGCCGTGATCACCAGTTTGGCATGACAGTCGATAATACGGCCAGCCACGGCTTCGGGTGAGAAGCCACCAAAGATCACGGTATGTATGGCACCAATGCGGGCACAGGCCAGCATCGCGACGGCGGCTTCTGGCACCATCGGCATATAAATAGCGACGACATCACCTTTTTTCACCCCGAGTTTCTTCAGCACGTTGGCGAACTGGCAGACATCGTGATGCAGTTGCTTGTAGGTGACTTTTTTGGACTGGGTCGGATCGTCACCTTCCCAGATAATGGCGGTTTGCTCACCGCGATCGGCCAGATGACGATCCAGGCAGTTTGCCGACAGATTCAACGTACCATCTTCAAACCAGCGGATGCTGATGTGCCCAGGATCGAATGATGTATTTTTCACTTTAGTGTAGGGCTTGATCCAATCCACGATTTTGCCATGCTCACCCCAGAACGCTTCCGGGTCTTGCACAGACTGTTGATAATATTGCTGATACTGCTGCGGGTTGATCAGGGTTCGTTCTGCAATTGCAGACGGAATTGGGTGTTTATGCGGTTGGCTCATGGTTTTTCTCCTTAGAATTGTTAATAATATGTCAACTTATGGTTAAGTATAGTTTGCTCTCATTCTTTGTTCTTTTTTTGCGCGGCAGATCACGCAACGAAGATATTGATTTGTAATAGTTACTACAGTAATTGCGTTGTGGATCTGCTTGTTTGACGATGAAAAAGCCTCAGCCGGGGCATTTTCCTTAAAAAACTTTTTAAATAACCAAAAAGAGTTAATAAAAAAGCTGGCGTCTAGCTCTCTTGAAGAGGGAATGGGTATTACAAGTATGGAGTATGTATATATTTAAACCATTTTAAATTCGGTTAATAAATATTCTCTTCATTATTAATGATAGGAATTACCTTATTTCTGACTCAATGAAGAGGTCATTACTGACCACTAAAATCATTGTCAGCATTTTTTGTTTTGTATGAATTTCGTGCGTCTTATGGCTTTTGATTGGGAGCCTGCCGTTTCTTTTTGTTATCTTTTATTTAACAAAAATGAAACGATAGGATAAGACTAATTATGCAAACCGGATGCGAAATAACGCATTTCTATTTTGTATAAATATTGTTCTATTCTGTGCGCGGGTGATCAGAGAGCGCTAATATTATGTTTTTAAGAACAAGCAATTATGTTGCTGTTCATTTTTTGCTTGCTTATTTCCTATTCGAGAAAGTGTTCTGCCCAGATAAAACAAGGCTTGCAGAACAGGGGGTCCAAATGGTACAGATTCATATTGCGCTGCATAAAGGGCAAGCAAGCGTAGGGTTTCAATCAGCATAAGCCCACATCAAGTGACTAAGTATTCCATCTGAAGCTAGGGTTTGTTAAAGACTTTGGAGAGGCGTCTGTGAGGGATTTTTGGGTATGAAAAGTGTAAAAATTAGTCTGGCGTGGCAGATACTGATCGCGCTGATATTGGGGATTATACTGGGTGCGGTATTACATAATCAGACGGAATCGCGAGAGTGGTTGGTCAATAATATATTGAGCCCCGCTGGTGATATCTTTATTCGACTGATTAAGATGATAGTGGTTCCTATTGTTATTTCTACGCTGATAGTAGGGATTGCCGGTGTCGGAGACACCAAGAAGTTAGGCCGTATTGGATTGAAAACCATTATCTATTTTGAAGTGATTACCACTATTGCCATTGTGCTTGGGGTGACATTGGCTAATGTTTTTCAACCCGGACATGGCATCGACATGTCGGTGCTGACAGCGGTTGATATCTCCAAATATGAGAAAACCACTGAGCAGGTGCAGAGCGGCTCACACAGCCTGGTCGCCACTATGCTGTCGCTGATCCCGTCAAACGTGTTTGCATCGATTGCGAAAGGGGAAATGCTCCCGATCATCTTCTTCTCGGTGATTTTTGGTTTAGGGCTCTCCTCCCTGCCGCAGGAAACCAAAGAACCGCTGCTGAAGGTGTTTAAGGCGGTGTCTGAAAGCATGTTCAAAGTGACGCATATGATCATGCGTTATGCCCCGATTGGGGTGTTTGGTTTGATTTCGGTTACGGTGGCGAATTTTGGTTTTGCTTCGCTGCTGCCGTTGGCCAAGCTGGTGGTGTTGGTTTATTTCGCGATCGCCTTCTTTGCGCTGGTGGTGTTAGGCGTGGTAGCGCGGATGTGTAACCTGCGTATCTGGACCTTGATCCGCATCCTGAAAGAGGAACTGATCCTGGCATACTCGACCGCCAGTTCAGAGACCGTGTTGCCACGCATTATTGAGAAAATGGAGGCTTACGGCGCACCGAAGTCGATCACCAGCTTCGTCGTACCCACCGGTTACTCTTTCAATCTGGATGGTTCTACGCTGTATCAAAGTATCGCTGCCATTTTTATTGCACAGTTGTACGGCATTGAGCTGTCGCTGGGGCAGGAGATCATCTTGGTGCTGACGTTGATGGTGACCTCAAAAGGTATTGCTGGTGTGCCAGGGGTTTCTTTTGTGGTCCTGCTGGCGACGTTGGGCAGTGTGGGCATTCCGTTGGAAGGCTTGGCGTTTATCGCCGGTGTGGATCGGATTCTCGATATGGCGCGTACTGCATTGAACGTCGTGGGCAACGCCTTGGCGGTGCTGGTGATCGCCAAGTGGGAGAACCAGTTCGATGTCGAGAAATCACAGGCCTATGAGCGCGAGTTCCTGGCTGGCAAAGTGAAACCGGCAAGTCAGTCTTAAGTTCTCAAAAATACCGGTAAATCCAGCCACGGCGGATTTACCGGTACCCTCACGCTCTGCGCCCTGCAATCACTTTGCGCCAGACTATCAGCAGGCTCATCATCATCATCCCCGGCAGCCAGACCCACTGTAATTCAGAGAACATCACCGCATGGCCTGATGGCGTCAGGTATTTTTCCAGGTTGAATGGTGCCACCCGAATGACCTGCCAGGGCGCGAAGAAGCGTTGATCACTCCATGGCCACAACCAGCCTACGCCTTTACCTCCCGTGGTGATCGAATCCAGCAGGCTGTGTGAAAGCAGTGAGACAAACAGAAAGGCCCAGCTTTTCAGCGGCGGAGCTTTAAACCACCGGCACAGCAGCAACGCCAGCGTGGGGATGAGCACGGCAAAAAACAGTGAATGCGTAAAGCCGCGATGACCGAATGCATTGCCATAAGCAACACCAAATTTGAATGCCAGTACGTCGGCATCGGGCAACATGGCCAAGATAACGCCAACGAATAACAGGCGCGGTGGGATGATGTTCTGCCCGAGCCCTAATCCAAGGCACAGTGGCACTGCTGCATGAGTCACGATCGTTGGCATGGCTATCTTCCGTGATTTGAACCTATCGGCCCGCAGTTTTATCACAATCGTTCTTTATTACCTACTTTGGTATAGGCTTACGTCATTCAGCGTCATGGAGAGGTTCTGACTATGTGGGATGTTATCGTGATTGGTTCAGGGATTGGCGGGCTTACCAGCGCCGGATTATTGGCGGGGGTGGGTAAAAAAAAGGTCCTGGTATTGGAAAAACACTCGGAACCGGGCGGGCTGACCCATGTTTTTCGCCGCGATGGCGCATCATGGGATGTCGGCCTGCATTATATCGGCAATGTTGGGCCTGATTCTAAAACCCGGCAGCTATTTGATTGGCTTTCTGGCGGTGAGTTGAAATGGAATAAGCTCCCTGACGATTTTGACCGTTTTATCTACCCCGATTTCCAGTTCAACGTCCCTTCCGATCCTGATTTATATAAAGCTCGTCTCATTGCCTGTTTTCCAGACGAGGCCCGAGCGATCAAACGCTATTTCCGTGATATCAACCTCAGTTCTCTTTGGTCAACCATGGGGTTTGTCCGTGCATTTGTGCCGCAGAAAGTGGCTCCTATTGTGGGTTTTTTGCAGCGCTTAACCAGCCGTAAATCGCTCCAGACCACCCAGCAATATATGGAGAAAAACTTTCGTTCACCGCTGTTGCGTGCCGTTTTAGTCAGCCAATGGGGGGATTATGGTCTGCCCCCGGCCAACAGTGCTTTCGCCATTCATGCCCAGATCGTCAAACACTATTTAAACGGAGCCTGGTATCCGCAAGGGGGGGCGGGCCGCATTGCGCGGACTTTTGAACCACGCATAGAAAGCCAGGGCGGTGCGATACGTGTCAGTCAGGAGGTAGTGGCGATCGTGCTTGAAAACGGTCGCGCCGTCGGGGTAAAGGTGATCGATAGAAGGGGCGGCGAACCGCGTGAGGTCATCTATCGGGCCTCTACGATTATCTCCAATGTTGGTCTGGAGAATACGTTTCAGCACTTATTGCCGACGGAGGGGGAGGTCGGTAGCAAAACGGCGGCGATACGAGAGCTGGTGGGGCGGTTAAAGGGGCAGGGCGTATCTGCCGTCACACTGTATTTACGCTTAAAGGCACCGATTGCTAGCCTCGGCGTGCAGGGGGAAAACTATTGGATAAATACCAAGACGGACTTTGACGATCTGAGTTCACACTCTGAGCACCTGATGCAAGGCCAACCTTCGCACATCTATGTCTCTTTTCCTGCTGCCAAGTCGGGGGACGAGCGATTCCACACGGCTGAAATCATCTCTTTTGTGCAGCCCGACGCCTTCTCTGCCTGGCAAAATACCGCTAAAGGGCTGAGAGGCGGTGACTATGCGGCGCAGAAAAAGCGCGTGGCTGCAGGGTTATTACGATTGGCAGAAGCATCATTGCCCGGTTTAACCCAGTTGGTTAGCTATTCTGAGCTCTCAACGCCTTTAACCATGCAACATTACACCTCACATCCTCGTGGTGGTTTCTATGGCTTGCCTGCGACCCCGGAACGCTATCGCGCCTATTTTTTAGGGCCAACTACACCGATTGCCGGGCTCTATATTTCAGGCACGGATGCCGGATGTCTGGGGATTGTTGGCGCGTTGATGGGGGGCGTTGGGGCTGCGGCGCAAGCGATGGGGGCCAGAGGGTATAATTTAATCCAGGCTGCGCTGAAAGAAGAACTGCAACCGTTACCGACCTATTCATTACCGGCGCACAAGCAACGTGCCGTATTAATCAACAAAACCCCGCTTACTGCCACGATCTGGCATCTTCGTTTTGAATTGGGTTCACCGCTTGTTGCCTTTGTTGCAGGGCAATTTGGCCGTTTGCGTGTTGCCGATTACGAGTGGCGCGACTATTCGATTGCGCGAACGCAGGGGAAAACGGTTGAATTTGTCATCGATACTCGCACCGGAGGGGATGGATCTGTTTTCGTCAGGCAGGCCGAAGTGGGGTTGCAGACCGAGATTGAACTCCCACTCGGCCATTATGCAGTGGTGAACAACGCAAACCGCAAAGTATTCATTGCTACAGGCACGGGATTAGCGCCCTTTTTACCGATGTTTAAGCAGCTTGCCCAGTCCGGGGATCTCGAAATGGCTGAACTGTTCTTTGGCTGCCCGACATTGGCTGATGATATTACCGGCCATTTTTCGCCGTTGCCGCCAGTGAAAACGCTTTGCCTCAGCAGAGCAGAGGTTGTGTCTGATGGAATGTTTAAAGGAAGAGTGCCCGAAGCGCTCGACAATCTGCCTTTTGACCCAGATACCACGGATTTTTATGTTTGCGGTTCCGCGCAGATGGTGGCGGATTGCCAACGCTTGCTGGAACAAAAGGGCGCAATAAATATTTTCATCGAAGCTTATTAGGGGGCGCAGTGAGGCTCCCTGGCATTTCAGCGCTATCAGAAACTCGTAAACCGGTAGCACTTTAAGTGTTGGCCGCCGTATCTCACCTGATGCGGGCCCGATAGCGCAGCAGACTGACTTCTGCACCTTGATCGGGCCTGCATCCTCTCGGCGAGCGGGCTCAGATCTAGCCGAGTAGCTCTTTGAATAACGACTTTTCTGCCGTAATAATGTCGGTGCGCCGTTTGTCATCAATTAACCAGTTCAACCCGGCATCCGACAAATCGATGGCGGTTCCGTCCGGTGAAATCACCTTTCCGGCAAAAATCATCTGCTGGTTCAATTGGGCGATCCCACCGACCCGGGTGTAATCAGCGACAAAGCTCTGATCGACCACCGCACCTTGCTCCAAGAGGCAGCCTGCCCCAATGATTGCAGGCCCTCGGATGGTCACACCCGGCTGTATCTCGGTACTGCTACCGATATAGACCGGCCCTTCGATATCCAGGTTGGCAAAATCGGCTTTTACGTTAAGTCCACACCAGATCTGCGGTGCAACCTGAATACCTGGCATCGGGTAGTCAGGCAGTTCCCCATTAAGAATCATACGGTTCACATGCCAGAAATCCTGCAGCGAGCCAATGTCTACCCACTGGAATGGCAAGGCAATGCCGTAGAAAGGAACGCCTAAATCAGCAAGTTTAGGGAACAGTTGGCTGCCAATGTCATATTCAACGCCGTCAGGAATGTAATTGAAAATCTCGGGTTCAAAAACATAGATGCCGGTATTAGCGTTGTTGGATAACGCTTCTTCTGCTTTCGGTTTTTCCTGAAACTTACTGACCCGGCCTTGTTCATCGGTGACGACAATACCGTATTTACTCACCTGATCGGTGGGTACGGGGCGCATGATCAGGGTGGCGATACTTTTTCTGGCCCGATGAAAAGCCAGAACCTGATCGAAATCCACATCAATCAAGGCATCCCCACATACCACGACAAAAGTGTCGTCAAAAAAGCCGGAGAAATTTTGGATGTGCTTCATGCCACCGGCAGAGCCCAACACGTTATCAACAAAGGTATTGCCCTGCATTACGCCTTCGTAGGAGTAGCCCATTTCGACTCCCCAGGCATGGCCATCGCGGAAATAATTCTCGATATCTGAGGAAAGGTAGCTGGTATTAACCATTAACTGATTAAATCCGTAGGCTCTTAAATGCTCAACGATCGATTCCATAATCGGTTTGCGAATGAGTGGGATCATTGGCTTTGGTAATATCGTGGTCAGCGGTCTGGCTCGGGTTCCCTTTCCTGCGGCAAGAATCATGGCTTTCATAATAGATATTCCTTGTTAATCAAGGTGCTACTGAGCACATTTGTTGTAATGCATGACTTTGATCGGCACCGATAGTAAATATCTTGTCCATTCGGGTTAACTTGAACATGCTGAGAATATTGTTGTTCAGTGAGCAGACCGCGAACTCACCTTTTCCATGTAAGGTTTTCAAAAGAGAGACCAAAGCACCTAAAAAGCTGCTGTCGATGAAATCCACCTGCTTGAAATCCAGCAAAATTTTGTGGGTCCCCTGTGCGATCATGGTTTGTATATCTTCTTTGAACTTGGCGGAGACCGAGGCATCCAACCGCCTGTCCAGAAGAGTTACAACCAACACATCGCCAATTGACTGAGTTTCAAAGTTCATCATTTCTTCCTTACAATACCGTTGGAGGGAAAGCAGCTACTGCGTCAGCTCACCAGTAAAGAAATATCGTTAATTCATCCTACAGGCCCAGGCGGAATAATCACTATGCCGTTCATCTGTGGGTGTTGGTTACCTGTAACGCAATGGTTGTTGTATTTGCCGAAAACGTAACATAGGCAGAAAGCGTAAACTGCCATGCAGCCAGCAGTTTTTGTCACCTGCAAGCGATCTTCTATTTGTTGACGGGTTGGTGAAAGTTTCTGAGAGGGGGTCTGGCATCAGGCTGTGTCCCTCCATGTCACTTGTCACGGTTGGCGGCTATTTGGCAAGAAATCCGTCGCTAGCTAAAGGGCATTGCGCGCGGGTTCTTGGCTACCAATAACGGTATTAAGCGTAGCACAGAGTTCTAGCCTTTCAATTTGTGGCTCAGGTGGGCCTGGAGGGAGGGGAACTCGAGTTTTATCGAGGTGAGCCCGATTTAATCAGGCCCATCTTCCGGAGCTACGCCGATGCTGTTCAAATCGTTCCGTTGCCGTCTACCTGCATCTTGACGTTATTTGGGGATAGTCGCTGACTAGTATGCCCTGAGAATAGGTTCTGGCCGTTGGCGTTTTGACCTGGCCGTTGGCGTGTGTTTTTTCTCCCGACTGATGAACAGAGTTGGTGGCAGAAGGTCTGCTCACCTGGGGGTTGTGGGGGGACTGTGCCTGGGCCAGTTCGTTTAAATAATGCCCTCCTCCTTGCAGGAGCCATTGATAAAGCTCTTGGTTACATCTGAAATTCAGTTTCCGCATGGCACTTTGCTTATGAGCATTGGCCGTTTTCTCGTTGATGTCTAAATATGCTCCGGTATCACGTCCATTCATCCCTTGGTAAATACACCGTAAGACATCGGTCTCTCTTGGCGTTAACGGGAACATGCACTGACAGGAACGGTGAAATGCGCTTGATAACGGGGATTGCGAATCCAGCGCGGAATTTAGCAACTCAAGCAAGACGAAGAGTGTCTGATGGCGATACAGCGTCCCTGCATTGCATTTTTCACACCGCCCTCCACGTTCGAAAGTCTCTTTGTTCCGCCCTCGCTGTTTGATAAAGAACACCAACGGATGGCAATTACGCTGGTGTAATTGGTAAAGCCACGGGGGATTAGTGGTGATATTGCCCAGGAAAACGATGTCGACAGCGCCATCGGTCTGAGTTTCATCAAGCAGATGAACATCTTGAGCACGAGACTGAAAAAAACCTTGTAACCCAAGGCGTAGGCCGTTAGCAAAATAGCGGTCGGCATCGGCTATCAGGATGGAGAGTGGCTGTGCCATGATATGGAGTCCTTTCTACCTAGGTATCTGTAAACGGTGATTTCGCCATATTTCGCGTTGCATGTATGTTGGTTGCGCTACTTGGCACTATCCAGTGCTTCTACCCATAGCGGCCATAGCAAACCGCGTTTCAATCAACTCCCTATTTGTGACATCACTATTCCCAAGCTTACAGCCCTCCTGAAGCTCAAATATTTAGAGCATAAGATAAGAGTGGTGCAGCTCTGTAATGGATCGATGTCGACCAAAATAACGTTGGGATAGATGTTCAAAGGTTAATCAGAGTATTAAGTTTTCTGTGCTGCAGGACAGCTCTTCCCTTTTGCTATGTTGTTTAGCTAGTGGAACAGATTCGGCGATGTACCAGCGTAAACTGTTATTGAGTGCCCCAGAGGTAACATAAGCTTTTTTTTCATCAACCAATCTCAGCAGATAGTAACGCGCCAGGTAAATGGTAATTTCGCAGTATTCGGCGATCTCTCGGGTTTTTGGCCAATTTACTTGCGGGGGAACGGTTGTATGGGGAACCTCCTTCTTGCAGAGGGTTCGCAAGGCATTAAGTACATTATTTAGTTGCTTTTCTCTTTCTTTATTGCGAGAAGACATCGACTACCTCCTTTTAATGTGTCTCGATAAAATTTAATTTCCCAGGGCTAATATTGCCCTGCTAATTTTTATCTCTATTGCAATAAGATTGATGCTATAGAAGCCCATGCTTTGCTTTCGTTTCATACGGGTGCTAGTCCGGTACGCTAAGTTACCATGGCTTATTGTTTTGTAAAAACAAAAAACACGATCAATGAAGTTGCATTTGCAATGTTTTTTAGCATAAAATTCTAATTAATCCTATTTTGCGACCGCTGGGGTCGCAATAGGAATATTCGTACACAAAAATAAGTTTTTTATGGCGAAATTGCTCGGTTAGGAAAAAATACTTTCAAAAATCAGAAGCATTTGCAATAATTTTTTCCGAAGAGAGGTGTGGGTTAACTGAGGGTGAGCCACTGTTGAAATAGCCATCAATATTGCTTTTTTTTAATTATAAAATAATTTATAGATGATGATTAGGCTGTTTTTTTACAGATAAAAGCCCTTTTTTCTAGAATTTTTTGTAGGCTGTTGTTTTATTCTGTTTGATTTGTTCATTGGATAAGGCACCGAAATGAGGTTTCTTTTTCGGTGTGTTGCCCCTTGTTAAATAAAGGGGAAGGAAAGGATGCCTTCTTTTATGTCAAATGAAAGGATGCTGCCTGATATATCAATCTCTGCCCGATTTAAACTGTGCCTTCACTTGACTGGTAGGGTTTTTATTGCGGCGGAATAATAGCTCAGGATCTCTCGTTAATTAACGTTTTAAGGATAAAGAAAGCATGAAACTGAATAACATTGCGCTGGCTACGATTCTGTCTCTGGGAATGGTTTCCTTGGCAAATGCTGATGCTGGTTCGGGCAAAGTCAATTTCGTCGGTAAGATCATTGATGCGCCTTGCTCTATCGCACCAGAAAGCCTCGACCAGACCAAGAGCTTTGGTCAGGTAGCTAATGTGGCTTTGGTGAATGGCGGCAAATCCAGCGTACTGAATTTTGATATCAAACTGCAAGGTTGCGATATCTCCAGCAAAAACAAAGTAAGAGTCACCTTCGGTGGCCCATCAGGTGGCGCTACAGGTAGCACCAATACCCTGCTGGGCATCACTGGTGCTCGCGGTGCGAGCATTGCGATGTTTGACGGTTCTAACCAACCGATCACATTGGGTACCGCAACCACCGTACAAAACCTGCTGGCTGGGGCCAACACCCTGAGCTTCTCTGCTTATCTGCAGGGGCATGCCGGTACTACGTTGGCGGATATCGAAGAAGGTGACTTCACCGCGACGACCAACTTTACGTTGGCATACAACTAAGATTGGACGTGGCTGCATGCGTTTTCGCATGCAGCCTTTATTTTCGCGGTCCGTAACGGGAGTCAGGGATGTCAGGGAATACCTTTACCGCTGCCACGCTGCTGTTACTGGTGGGCGCTGTTACTGTGCTGCCCGCGTGGGGAGGAAGCAGCCTCAACATCAATGGGGCCATAGTGGCTACCGCTTGCGATATCGATATTAAAAGCCATGACCAAACTGTCGAGATGGGTACGTTGCCTTTTGATCAGGTGGTCAACAACAGTCAGGCATTGGCGCGCTCTTTCAGTATTGGCCTGGTGAACTGTGCGCTGAAACACATTGGCGACAGTATCCTGGGCAAGCAGCATTTTCGTGTCACCTTTGATGGCCGTAATGAGAATGGCCGTTTTGGCGTGGACGGCGAGGCCCGTGGCGTGGCGCTGGTATTGAGCGATGCGCAAGGCCAGGAAGCGACGCCTGGTGAACCATTACCACCGCAGATACCGGTATTACAGGCCAAGGAAATGCGCCTGAATTATACCGCTCGTATGGTGAGCAATAATCAGCCGTTGCAGACCGGTACTTATACCGCTCTGGTGCGCTACCAAATTGAGTATTACTGAGTAGCACGCTGGCGTGATGATGGACTGTCAGCGCGTCAAGACAGATTTACTTTCTCGGCAGAGTATTCCCTTCAATAACAACCATAACGCCCGTGAAAGTTATTAACGCATAAAGGTCAATGGATGATGAGCACCCCACTTGTAGGAGTACCGGTTCCCCGCCCCCGCCTGTTGCCATTGTTGATTGCGCTGGCATTGGTGAACGGCCAGGTGTCTGCCGCACAACCCATCGAATTTAACACCGACGTGCTGGATGTGCAGGAACGCGGCAATATCGATCTGAAGCGTTTTGCCCGTGCTGGTTATGTCATGCCGGGTGAATACAGTCTGGTGGTCAACGTTAACCAACAGGAATTGTCAGAGCAGTCGATTCAGTTCTATCCGGCAGAAAAAGATCCGGCTAACACTGAGGCCTGCCTTCCGGCCAAGCTGGTGGAGCAAATCGGGCTCAAGGAAGAATTCTCCCGCCAACTGACCTGGTGGCATAACGGCCAGTGCTTGGCGATCGGTAGCCTGGCCGGGATGACGGTGCGCACCGATTTGGGTAACAACACCCTGTATCTGAGTGTGCCGCAGGCTTATCTGGAATACAGCGCCGCCGATTGGGATCCACCATCACGTTGGGATGATGGCATTCCCGGGCTGCTGCTGGATTACAACATCAACGCCCAAACTCAGCGTCAAACCCAGAACGACAATGTACAAAAAGGCTATAACCTGAGCGGTAACGGGCTGGTAGGGGCCAATGCGGGCAGCTGGCGGTTGCGGGCCAGTTGGCAGACACAGGTTGATCATCAGACCGGCTCGGGGCAACCCGTCAATCAAAGATTCGAGTGGACTCAATACACGGCTTACCGGGCGATTGCGCGGTTAGGGGCCAAGCTGACGTTGGGTGAGGATTTCCTGAATTCCGACATCTTTGACAGCTTCCGCTATACCGGGGTGAGTCTGGTGAGTGATGACGCCATGCTGCCGCCGAACCTGCGCGGCTATGCACCAGAAGTGAGTGGCGTGGCACGTACCAACGCCCGAGTGGTGGTCAGCCAGCAGGGGCGGGTGTTGTATGAAACCTTGGTTCCCGCCGGGCCATTCCGTATTCAGGATCTGAATAACGCAGTATCGGGGCTGATGGATGTCCGTGTCGAAGAGCAGGACGGCAGCGTACAGGCGTTCAGCATCAGCACGGCGAGCATCCCCTACCTGACACGCCCTGGCATGATCCGTTACAAACTGGCGAGTGGGCGGCCAACCGACTGGCGGCATCGTACGCAGGGCCCACTGTTTGGCAGTGGTGAATTCTCCTGGGGGGTTAACAACGGTTGGTCGCTGTTTGGCGGTGGCCTGGCCGGTGATGAGTACAACGCATTGGCGCTGGGTATAGGCCGGGATCTGATGGCTTTAGGGGCGCTGTCGTTTGACGTGACGCAATCCTGGGCGCGCTTACCGCAAGAAACCCTGAGTGGCGGCTCGTACCGCCTGCGTTATTCAAAGAACTTCGATCAGATTGGCGGTCAGGTGACTTTTGCCGGTTATCGCTTCTCGGAACGCAGCTTTATGACCATGGGAGAGTTTATCGAGGTGCGTAACCTGGGTGCTCGCAGCCAGAACAGCAAAGAAATGTATACGGTGTCATACAGCCAGCAGTTCCGTGACATAGGGCTGACGGCCAATCTGAACTACGACCACCAGACCTACTGGGATCGGGATGCCAACGATCGTTACAGCCTGTCGTTGATGCGCTACCTCAACATTGGCCGTTTCAAGAACCTCAGCCTGTCGCTGACCGGTTATCGCAATCAGTACAACGGGCTGAATGATGATGGGGTGTTCCTGTCGCTGTCACTGCCTTGGGGTAACCGAGGCTCAGTCAGTTATAGCGGGACATGGGATCGCAATGACAACACACACCGCGTCAGCTACACCGATCGCGTCGGCGATCGCGGCAGCTATCAGGTCAGCAGTGGATGGACACGCAATGGTGCGCTGGCAAGCGGCTTCTATAGCCATCAGGCCGATTGGGCCCAGATCAATGCCACGGCCAGTGCCCAGAGAGGCAGTTACAGCACGGTGGGGCTGGCGTTCCAGGGCGGAATGACCGCCACCCGTGAAGGTGCGGCGCTCCACCGCGTCGCGGTACCGGGCGGCACCCGCCTGCTGGTGGATACCGATGGAGTCGCGGGGATCCCTATCCGCAACTACGGCGCACCGATGCTGACGAACCGTTATGGCAAGGCCGTAGTGGCGGATATGAACAGTTACTACCGTAATCGGGTGAACATCGACCTGGATCAGTTGCCCGATAACGCCGAAGCGCTGAAGTCGGTGGTGCAAGCCACGCTGACTGAAGGTGCCATAGGTTACCGCCGATTTGACGTGGTTGCCGGTGAGAAAGCGATGGCTACTATCCGTCTGGAGAACGGCACCATGCCGCCATTCGGGGCGACGGTACAGAACCTGAAAAAACGCGATGTGGGGATCGTCAACGACGGCGGCAGTGTCTACCTGAGCGGCATCCAGCGCGGCGAAACCATGACGGTGCACTGGGACGAACGGGCGCAATGTGAGCTGACATTACCTACCGTGCTGCCTGCGGAAGGGACGCGAGAATTACTGTTGCCATGCAGGATTATCTCACCAAAAACAACCACAACAGATTTGGCTGCAGTACAGACAAACGCTGAGACAATACGATGATGGGGCATGAAATGAAGAGAATGAATACGGTGATGGCGCTGACCGCCGGATCTTTGTTGTGCGTACTGGCGACGCAGGCCCAAGCGGCTATCGCGCTGGATCGTACCCGGATTATCTTTGCTGGCGGGGATAAGTCGGTCAGCCTGAGCGTGAATAATGATAACCCGCAACTGCCGTATCTGGCACAGGGCTGGATAGAGGATGCCCAGGGCAACAAGATCACCGGCCCGCTGACGGTGTTACCACCGGTACAGCGTATCGAACCCGGTGCGAAAAGCCAGGTCAAGGTTCAGGCGTTACCGACGGCGAACCAACTGCCACAGGATCGGGAAACGCTGTATTACTTTAATTTGCGTGAGATCCCCCCCAAGAGCGACAAGGCTAACACATTGCAGATCGCGCTACAGACACGCATCAAGCTGTTCTATCGGCCAAAGGCGCTGGTGAAGACCACGGCAGAGATGGCAACGCCATGGCAGGAGCAACTGACGTTGAGCAGGCAGGGTGACAAGTATGTGGTCAACAACCCGACGCCTTATTACGTGACGCTGGTGGATGCGGGCAGCCAAAAAGGTGTCAGCGCGCCGGGGTTTGAACCACTGATGTTAGATCCGAAGGGGAGTATGCCGCTGGGCGTGACCGCCTCGGTGTTGGGTAATTCGCCGGTATTGACCTACGTCAATGACTATGGTGGCCGCCCGGTGTTGACGTTCAGATGCGGTGGAGCAGATTGCCAACTGGTCTCGGAGAAGAAGGGCTAGCCTAGGCTGGCCGCGCCAGGTCACAGGGAGAGGACGCGGGTCAGCCTGCAAGGAGAGAACGAATGCAACAATATTATCCTGCACCAGATGGAGACCATCGGGGCGAGATGCGCACAGGAGCGGTAAGTAAATATTGCTTGGGAATATTAGTGGGCGTTTTACTGATGAGTGCTCCTGCTATCGCTAATATACCGGTGAATATCCGGGGGACGGTCATCCTCCCTCCGCCCTGTATTATTAATAATAATCAAACGATCCGGGTGGATTTTGGTGATGAAGTGATGACCACTCGTATTGATGGCGTTAACTATAAGCAGGCGATTACTTATAGCCTGAGTTGTGATATTCAGAAAACCAATAATCTGAAAATGAGCATACAGGGCAATACCGCCGATTTTAATGCGGCGCTGCTGCGTACCAATAAAAGTGGTTTAGGCATCGCTTTATATAATGGCAACCAATCGTTAAATGCCAATACCTGGTTCAACTATACCTACCCCAGCAAACCTGAACTGTATGCGGTGCTGGTCAAGCAAAGTGGGGCGACCTTGAGTGGCGGTGAGTTTACGGCAGGCGCAACGTTATTAATCGATTACCAGTAAACAGAGGGAGAGCGGAGTCATGCGGATTTTACAGTTTTCCCTGCTGGTAGCGGGTTTAAGTGGATATTTATCGATGGCGTTTGCCGCTGGCGATGTGGCATTTCGAGGCACGTTAATCGAACCGCCTCCCTGCACTATCAACAGCGGCAATAATATCACCGTTGATTTCGGGCAGAAGGTCGGCATTAAAAAGATCGACGGTGTTAATTATATGCAGGACATTAACTATAGTCTGGTTTGTGAGCCCAATACGCAGAGTTGGGTGTTAAAGCTGAAGCTCACCGGCAACCGTACCCCGTTTGATAATGCGGCGGTACAAACCAATATTAGCGACTTGGGCATTAAGATCCTGCGTGACGGCCAACCCTTTACCTTGGGCAGTGAGCTGACTATCACACCATTAAGTCGGCCCCAACTCAAAGCCGTGCCGGTACAAAAGCCGGGGGTATTGTTAACCGAAGGCCCCTTTGAAGCGGCAGTCACGCTTCAGGCTGATTACCAATAAGAGGGAGCGATATGATGCGGTTTTCAGCGCTGTTATTACCCATAATGATCGGGGTTGGCGGTTTATCTGGCCCAGCCTCGGCAGCCGACAATGTGCGCTTCAAGGGGGCATTAGTCGCAGAGCCCTGCACATTGCGCGCGGCGGATGAAAATATTACGGTCGATTTTGGTTCAATCGTTGAGAAATATCTTTATCTCAATGGTCGTACCCTGGGTGAGCCTTTGGTATTGCATCTGGATGATTGTGATATCAGCTTGGGGAATATGGTAAAGCTGACGTTCTCCGGTATTGAAAATACCAAGCTTAACGGACTGTTGGCGATATCGGGGGCGAGCCAGACCCAGGGTATTGCGATCGGTATTGAAACGCAGCAGGGTAGTCTGGTGGCACTCAATAGCGGGCGTTATAACCAGGGGTTACTTGCTGGTAATAATACGCTCAGCCTGCGGGCTTATGTGCAGGGTGAACCCGAAGCCATTATCCAGAAAAGCATTAATCCTGGCGGTTTTACCGCTAGTGCAACGTTTTTATTGGAATATGAATAATCTATTTAATACGGCTTACCTGAAATCAACGCTGTGACTGATTGACAGGCGCGGATAAGGGATAATCACAGGAGTGTTTATGAAAGCCATAAGAAATATTCTTTTGGCTGTTGCGATACTGACAGCTTTTAGCGCCCAGAGTGCAATTTATTCTTATATTACCAAAAGTGAGGGAACCCCCTCGAATGCGAAATATTGGTGGACTATCGAATATTGGGACACTAACGATTCCACACCAAATCCTTGTTATGGATGGTCACAATGTACGGCATTTATCGGCCACCGCCACAGCGATGCGGGTGAATCCGGTAATTGGGTATCGGATGGTAACGAATTTATTAATGGTATTCAGATTTACCGGACAGTCGGTGAGGTAGGGGCGGCTTTTCAGCGTAATTACTCCCTGCCACGCAGCGGCACACAGAGCCACAGTGGGCCGGCGGTCACCCAGGAGTGTGTCGGGATCTACTATAAGGCTTCGACAGGGACATCCAACGCTCTGGGTAATCCCATGATGCCCAGTAGTTTATGCGGTATTGTACCGCCGCCAGTGGGCAAGTGTGAATTTACCGAAACCAGCATTGAACTGACCCATGGGCAGATTCAGTTGAAAGATATTGAAGGGAACCAGGCTCGGCAGACTGGCTATATCCGTTGCACGCAAGATATGGACGTTGTGGTCTACGCAGCAGGATCTGGCGGGAATGGGATGGTCAACCTCAGAAGCGACGGCAGTCTGAAATCCAGGTTGACCATTGGCGGGGTGAGTGGTTCAACGGGAACGAGGGTACGTGCTTTAGCGAACATCAAGATGCCGTTGGAGTTCGTTTCCACTCTAACTAAAGTGGGTAACGTAGATGCGGGGGATTTCTTCGGTTCGGCCACGGCGATTCTGACGGTGCCATAGTCTTGCATTTTGGGCAGGGGATTGAATTTTAACGACAATCCCCTGCGTGCCAATTAATGATTTGCTGTTTTCTTTGGCATGCCGATTAATAAAACAGAAGGTTACTTACCCGTTAATTATAAATTATTAACTTTACTAAGCTTATAATATAACTGAGTTTCCCCCTCTTTTTTTGGCCTATCAGACCCTTTTTTCCTCATCTCTCCCGTAAACCGTTAACGACAATTATACCCGTCATACTTCAAGTTGCTTGGTGATATTAATAAACATTAAAAAAGCTAATTTATTATACGGTCTATTAACTCCCTATCACTAATAGAAACCCCTATAACATATAAGTAACCGTCGGGTAGAAGCGAAAATTAAATTTTTTTCTACGCTTGTGCTGGTGATTTTATTGTTCTAGCTTTAGTTGGATCTCTATTTTTACGAGGGGTATGAAATGACTAAAAAAGCTACAGAGAAATATCGGGCGGAGTTTTTGGACTCTCGTTTTGGTTCTGAAGCCATTCGTAATCGGGTAGAAAATAAACATTTCCCGCAAGAGGAAATGCGTGAAGATATTGCTTTCCAGATCATTAATGATGAACTCCTGCTGGATGGCAATGCGCGGCAAAATCTGGCTACGTTTTGCCAGACGTGGGATGACGATAATGTCCATAAACTGATGGATCTCTCAATCAATAAGAATTGGATAGATAAAGAAGAATATCCCCAGTCTGCCGCTATAGACATGCGCTGTGTGAACATGATGGCCGATTTATGGAATGCCCCTAAGCAACAAAATGGTCAGGCGGTGGGTACCAATACCATCGGCTCTTCGGAGGCCTGCATGCTGGGTGGTATGGCAATGAAATGGCGCTGGCGCAAAAAAAGGCAAGCTGCGGGCAAGCCAACGGATAAACCGAATTTTGTCTGTGGCCCTGTGCAGGTGTGTTGGCATAAATTCGCCCGTTATTGGGATGTTGAAATCCGTGAAATTCAGATGGCACCGGGCCAGTTGTTTTTGGACCCTAAGCGTATGGTTGAAGCCTGTGATGAGAACACGATTGGCGTCGTGCCGACTTTTGGGGTGACCTATACCGGTAATTATGAATTCCCGCAGGAACTGAGTGACGCACTTGACCAACTTTATCAAGATACCGGCCTGGATATTGATATCCATGTTGATGCTGCCAGCGGTGGCTTTCTGGCGCCGTTTGTCGCCCCCGAGATTGTTTGGGATTTCCGTTTGCCACGCGTTAAATCCATCAGTACATCGGGTCACAAGTTCGGGTTGGCGCCGTTAGGTTGCGGTTGGGTGATTTGGCGTGATGCTGCAGCCTTACCGGAAGAACTGGTCTTTAATGTTGATTATCTTGGTGGGCAGGTCGGGACGTTTGCGATCAACTTCTCTCGCCCGGCTGGGCAAGTGATTTCTCAGTACTATGAATTTTTGCGTCTGGGCCGGGAAGGGTACACCAAGGTACATACAGCTTCTTATCAGGTGGCGCAATATCTGGCTAACGCGCTGGCGCCATTGGGGCCCTATGAGTTTTATTGCAAAGGTTTACCGACGGAAGGGATCCCAGCGGTCTGTTTTCGCATCAGAGAAGGGGAAAATCCAGGTTATACGCTCTATGACCTGTCTGAGCGGTTGCGTCTACGTGGCTGGCAGGTTCCCGCCTTTGCACTCAGCGGGGGTATGTCGGATGTCACAGTGATGCGTATCATGTGCCGTCGCGGCTTTGAGATAGATTTTGCCGATTTGTTTTTAGACGACGTTAAATCTGCATTGAAGTACTTGAGTGAGCATCCATCTCTTGGCGGGGAGGCAGGGCAGAATAGTTTTAATCATACCTAAACCGGCTGGCGATTTTTATTCTGATTCTTAACCTTTATATCTTGAAGTATGAAGGGTATAAACCAAGGCGGCATTATGCCGCCCAATCAGGTGGATAAATTATGTCAAATAATGTCTCCGGTATTGGAACGGCTAAAACGGCAGTTCCAGTAAAAAAACTGGGTATTACTACGTTGGCGATTATGAATATCGTCGCTGTCGTTAGCTTAAGGGGATTGCCCGCTGAGGCTGAATATGGCTTGGGTTCAATCTTTTATTATTTATTTGCAGCGGTATTTTTTTTGATTCCAGTCTCACTGGTGGCCGCAGAATTAGCCACCGGCTGGCCTGAAAAAGGGGGCGTATTTCGTTGGGTTGGTGAAGCATTTGGCCCACGCTTAGCGTTTCTGGCCATGTTTATGTTGTGGATCGAGGTCACCGTGTGGTTCCCAACCGCACTGACCTTTGCTGCGGTATCACTGGCTTTTGTCGGGCCCGAGCAACGCTGGGATGAGGCCCTGTCCGCTAACAAATTCTTTGTGTTGGGCATTGTGCTGTTTATTTATTGGTTAGCCACCTTTATTGCCTTTAAAGGGGTTGAGACTTTCGCCAAGGTTGCCAAGTGGGGCGGAATCATCGGCACCATTATTCCAGCGGTTATTCTGATTGTGTTAGGTTTTGCTTATTTAATCGGCGGTGGAGCACCACAAATAAAATTAGACTGGAGTCAGGTGGTTCCTGATTTTACCAACTTTGATAATGTGGTGCTGGCAGCCAGTATTTTCTTGTTTTATGCGGGTATGGAGATGAATGCTATCCATGTTAAAGATGTGGATAACCCTAACAAGAACTACCCGATTGCTATTATGCTTTCTGCAGTGGGCACTGTACTTATTTTTGTATTAGGTACTCTGGCTATCGCCTTTATTATTCCACAATCTGATATCAGTCTGACTCAAAGCCTGCTGGTGGCCTATGATGCTATGTTCAAGTGGGCTCATCTGGAATGGTTGGGGCCAATCGTTGCCTTTGCTCTGGCTATTGGGGTGTTGGCCGGTGTCGTCACCTGGGTGGCTGGCCCGTCCTCCGGGCTGTTAGTTGTGGCCAAAGCGGGTTACCTGCCGCGTTGGTGGCAACACACCAATAAGAATGGCATGGCAACCCATATTCTACTGTTACAGGCGCTGCTGGTTTCCCTGTTGGCGATACTGTTTGTGGTATTACCTTCTGTACAGGCTGCGTATCAAATAATGAGTCAACTGACCGTTATCTTGTATCTGATCATGTACATGCTGATGTTCAGCTCCGCTATTTATCTGCGTTACAGCCAGCCGAAGCGTCCACGGCCATATCACATTCCCGGTGGGGCGATTGGGATGTGGTTGATTGGTGGCGCCGGGCTTATTGGCTCAATTCTGGCTTTCGTGTTCAGTTTTATTCCACCCAGCCAAATTTCGGTGGGTAGTCCAACCGAATATGTAGGGATCCTGCTGGCTACCACGCTGTTCTTTGTGGTACTGCCATTCCTGATTTATCTCGCCCGTAAACCAGACTGGCGTGATGAAAATAGCGATTTTGCGCCATTTACCTGGCAAGCAGAAAACAGTTCCCGGCCCAGATTTTAAATATTTTTCATTAAAATAAGTAGTTAAGATTAAGATTGTTCTATGCTAGAAAAAATCATCATATTCTGTGCGGTCATTAATCATGGAGAGCGTTATGCCTCATATGCCATTAATTCAGGTTCCATGCACTCATTCTGACGCTTGCCTCTGCCATAGCCCGGCCTTTGTGCGTATTAATACGGTATTTTCGCAGAAAGCGGCCCAAGCGGCCCCCATCACCCGAGCGGCGGTGGCCGCGGCTGTCCCGGGCGCCAGGACACAAAACAGAGATGCCACAGATAATGCTGCGCGAGTAATGGCTTTTATAAATATTCGCGTCTTTGATGGTGTTTCGGACAGCCTGCGGGATGGGCTGCGGGTAGTGGTGGAGGGTAACAGGATCAAGTCGGTAGAGCCCGCAGATACGCCATTGCCTCCCGATGTCGCGCTGATTGACGGTGGTGGTGGCGTATTGATGCCGGGGCTGATTGACGCACACTGGCATGCCATTATGGCTCGTCCATCGATGATGACAGCCATGACGGCGGATTTTAACTATATCCAAGCGCTGGCGATTGCGGAGGCCGATGCCACATTGATGCGGGGTTTCACTACCGTGCGTGATATGGGTGGGCCGGTTTTTGGCTTGAAACGTGCCATTGATGAGCAAGTGGCGACGGGGCCACGTATCTTCCCTTCTGGTGCCTTTATTACCCAAACCGGTGGGCATGGTGATTTTCGCTTGATTGGCGAACTGCCACATACACCATCAGACCCTCTGAGTTACGCTGAGCGTGTTGGCATGACGGCGATTGCCGACGGTGTTGACCAAGTCTTGTTGCGCGCCAGAGAGCAATTGATGCGAGGAGCATCGCAACTCAAATATATGGCTGGCGGCGGTGTGGCCTCAATGTATGACTCCATCAGCGTAACGGAAGGTTCTGTGCCTGAAATACAGGCGGCGGTTACAGCGGCTGAAAACTGGGGGACTTATGTTACCGTCCACGCCTACACGGCCAGAGCCGTCACCATGGCGATCAACGGCGGGGTTAAGTGCATTGAACACGGCCAGTTGGTGGATGAGGAAACCGTTCAGTTAATGGCAGAAAAAGGCATCTGGTGGAGCCTGCAACCCTTCCTTGATGATGAGGATGCGGTTCCTATGGCCAGCCCGGCATCACGTGCCAAGCAGCTCGAAATGGTTGCGGGTACTGATACTGCCTATATGTTGGCGAAAAAATATAACATCAAGACGGCCTGGGGCACCGATACGCTGTTCGATGCCCGGCTGGCCACCCGGCAGGGGGCGCAATTAGCCAAGCTGACCCGCTGGTATTCACCGCTTGAGGTGCTCAAGATGGCGACGAGTGTTAACGCGGAACTTTGCGCCCTCTCTGGCCCAAGGAATCCTTACCCCGGTAAGTTGGGGGTGGTGGAAAATGACGCGTTGGCCGATCTGATTCTGGTCGATGGTAATCCGCTGGATGATATTCAACTTATTGCTCAGCCGGAGAAAGCATTCCGGTTAATTATGAAAAATGGGCAAATTTTCAAGAATACATTGGGAAGCGGCCAGTAGTTGCTGTCCAGGGGGATAGACCCGGCTTTCTGGTGGGGCAGGTTAATTGAGGTTGTTCAATGAATAATATGACTTCCTTCAGGAAGCTGCGGGTTTTTTCCTTCACGTTTTTCAGTACCGCGCAACGTCACCAATGGGGTCGGCTTTGGGCTCTGCTGTTGGTGAGCGTTTTGAGCGGCTGTACGGTGGGAGAGGCTCCCTCATTTTCATTGATTGGCTCTTACTTCCCTGCCTGGATGGCTTGTGCCTTTATCGGGATAATCGCGGCGATCATGGCGCGCGTTCTGTTTATTCGTGTTGGTATTGATGAGGCGTTGCCATGGCGGCTGTTTGTGTATGTCTGTCTGGCGCTCGCTGTGGCATTCCTCTGTTCCCTATTGTTGTTTACGCGATGAATAATGCATATGAATAAACTATCAGGGAGTGGGCACCGGCGGCAGTTGGCCCTCGTGGTCGCAGGCGTCATTATCGTAGCGGCATTGATATCGGGTTGGTTTGCGGTAAGGCAGACCACCTTGAATCCGTTATCTGAAGATGCCGAGTTGGGGGCCAGTGTGGTACATATCGCCAGCTCGGTGCCTGGCCGTATTCTCACGATTAACGTTGCGGAAAACAGCAAAGTGCAGCGCGGTGATTTGCTGTTTTCTATTGAGCCGGATCTCTATCGGCTGCAGGTCGAACAGGCGCAGGCCGAGCTGAAAATAGCGGAAGCTGCCCGCGATACTCAGCAACGGACGGTGGTGGCTGAACAATCCAATGCAGCGATTACCAACGAACAGATTCTGCGAGCGCAAGCCAATCTCAAGTTGGCGACTCAGACGCTTGCCCGTTTACAACCTCTGCTGCCTAAAGGCTATGTGACCGCTCAGCAGGTTGATGATGCGATGACGGCGAAACACGATGCCGAGGTCAGCCTGAAACAGGCCTTAAAACAGTCCTCTGCTGCCGAAGCTCTGGTGAGCAGCACGGCGGCGGCTGAAGCGCTGGTGGCCGCGCGCCGCGCTGCGTTGGCTATTGCGGAACGCGCGCTGGCGAATACCCAAGTGCGTGCGCCCCATGATGGTCGTGTTGTGGGGCTGACGGTCTCCGTTGGGGAGTTTGTGGTGCCTGAGCAATCGATTTTTACCCTTATCAATACCGAGCATTGGCATGCTTCGGCGTTTTTCCGTGAAACAGAATTGAAGAATATCAAAGTGGGGGATTGCGCTACCGTGTACGCGATGGCCGACAGGCAGCGTGCCATTCAGGGGCGGGTTGAGGGGATCGGTTGGGGCGTTAGCTCGGAGGATATGTTGAATATCCCTCGTGGCCTGCCTTATGTACCAAAGTCATTAAATTGGGTGCGCGTGGTTCAGCGTTTTCCTGTGCGGATCAGTCTGGAGAAACCGCCGGAGGAGCTGATGCGTATTGGGGCGACGGCTGTCGTGATAGTGCGCAATGACGATGGTTGCTGACGGGACGTTTGGCGGCTTAATCCGCCAGGCAAAAGCCGATTTGGCCTATTTCCCAGGGCGAGTGGCCATGGCCTGGCGCGTCGCGGCCCTTTGTGCGCTGATGGCGATGGTGGCAATGGTGTATGGCATCCCGGAATCCGCGATTAGTTGCTATCTCATTATTTTCGTCATGAAGCCGGATGGTGTAGAAAGCATGGTGATGGCTACCGCCATTATCGTCTTGGTCTCGCTGGTCGTCGGGCTGGTATTTCTACTTATTCATTTCACTTTGGAAGCGGTGCCATTACGCATGGCGACGTTGATTGTCAGCTCGTTTCTGTTTCTTTATCTCGGTTCCGCCAGCAAGCTTGGCCCGGTAGGCAGTATTATTGCGCTGGTTATTGCGTTTGTGATGACGTTGCTAGGTGATATCCCAATGGGCGAGGTTGCCACGCGGGGGTTATTGTACGCTTGGTTAATGGCTGTTTCCCCGATGTTGCTGATTATTGGGTTTAACCTTTTCTTCGGACGCTCGCCTCAGACATTATTGCGAGCCAGTTTATCCGAGCGATTATTCACGGTAGCCGAGGCATTGCAGCAACCTGATGCAGCCACTCTGGCCCGTGTTGGGGAATTGTTGCAGGAAGGCCAAAGTGAGCATCAGCAGCGGGCACTTTTTGTGCGTATTTTTCATCTCCGGCCCGCAACCGAAGCCGTTTGGCTTGAAAATGCCGTAAAAAGCAGTTACCGGTTGCTGCTGGCAACGTCGGTTTTGCCTTCTGACTCACCAGAAAATGTGCGTCTTGAGCTTGCAGCATACTGCCGCGAGGCTGCGCAGGCGATTGCTGCAGGTGGCCTGGCGGTTAATCCCCGGTTTGCTAGCGAGAATAGCGGGGATGAAACCGAGGAGATAAAAAACGCGCTGATCGCATTGGCGAATGGCAATGACGAGCAAGATTTAAATGCCCCGAAATCCTCCTTCTTTGCGGCGGATGCCTTGAGCAACCCGATTCATCAGCGGTTTGCACTGAAAACCACGGCAGCGGCTCTCATTTGCTATCTGATCTACACCGCATTGGATTGGCAGGATATTCATACCGCCATGATCACTTGCTATGTTGCGGCGTTAGGGACGACCGGTGAGACCGTTCATAAACTGGTATTACGGATCATTGGTTGCCTGTTCGGGGCGCTGATGGGGGTGTTGGCGATAGCGTTTATTATCCCCCATCTGAATGATATTGGGCAATTGATGGCGCTGGTGTTTGGCTGCATTTTGTTGGCTGCTTGGGTGTCATGTGGCAACGAGCGGATCGCGTATGCCGGTGTGCAGGTCGGGCTGGCTTTCCTGCTGACGGTGCTACAAGGCTTTGGGCCGAGCACTGATATGGGCGTGGCTCTCGACAGGGTGCTCGGTATCTTGCTGGGTAATCTGGTGGTGTATGTGATTTTTACCCGGATATGGCCAGTGGCGATTGCAGACACGGTGCGCATCCATATTAGTGATGCGTTGAAGGGATTGGCAAACTTGGCCGCGTTGCCGCCCGAAGCACGGTCTGCGGCCCTAAGAGAAGCAACCACCATTGAGGCGGATATCACCCTGGCGCAGGAAGAGTTGGCGCTGGTGCCCTTTGAACCCGCACAACTGCGCCTCTCGCAGGGTGAATATGCCCGCTTGCAAGCAATACTGGATGAGATGGGGAAATTATGCCCGGTGCTGTTTTTACCTACTGAAAAATCTGCGTCAGATGCAGAGCAACTGCGTCGACTTTCGGCAGACGATAACGCCATCGTCTTACCTAATGAGCTGCGACAGCATAGTGCCTCATTACGGTCAGGGTTATCACCGATTGATATTACTATTCAAGAACGTATAAAGCGGCTTAGGGAACTTCTGGGAATTGAATGATATGACGATGCACGCTGTCCTGATGGCTCGAATAGCCAAAATCAGCCTGACTTGCTCGGTATTGAGTTTGCTGCTCACCGGCTGTGCTACGGATCGTTTGGATCTTGCGCCTGCATCTTATACCGAACCCTGGACGCCGGATGTGAAGACCGGGGCTGCCGTAGGGAGTGGCAACTTTTCTGTACCGCCAAACCCCATGGTGGCGGAATTGACGCCGCCCCCCACCATCAAAAGCGATCGCGCTTATTCGTTACCAGAGCTGATTGATATCGCCCAAAGCCAGAATCCTGATACCCGTATTGCCTGGCAGCAGGCACGGCAAGCGGCTCTGGCGGTTGGAATGGGGGAGGCGGTATTTTTACCGATAATTTCAGCGAGCGTGATTGGTGGCTACCAAAGTACAACCACGCCGTTGCCTTATGCGCTCGGCAACCAAAAGGATCTGACAACCACCGGCAGTGCGGTTGTTCCTGCTCTGGCATTGCAGTGGCTTATCTTTGATTTTGGGCAACGTAGCGCATTGCTTGATGCCGCTGAAAAGAGCTCCTATGCCGCCAATGTCAGCTTTAATGGCATGCACCAGAAGCTGATTTATGATGTCACTCGTACTTATTTCCAATATGGTGCCGCGCTGGTTCAGAGCCAAATAGCGGAGCAGACGCTGAAGAATAGCCTGAAGATTCAGGATGCTGCAGAACAACGCCGCAAGAATGGGATTGCGACGGTAGTAGAGGTGGCGCTGGCACGACAGCAAGTCGCTCAGTCTGAGCTGCGCCGCGTAGTGGCTAAGGGAACTGAACGTGATGCCTATCAGGCATTACTGGGTGCAATGGGGGTGAGTCCTTCATTGGCGATAACAGTTGGTTATGCTGAGGATCGTGCGTTACCGGATGCTGCCAGCCCGCCAACGGAAAAGATGATTCGGCTGGCGCTTTCCCAGCGGCCAGATGTGTTAGCCAGCTATGCGGCCGCCGAAGCCGCCAAGGCCGGTATCAAAGCGGCTGAGGCCGACTTCTTGCCGAAAGTCTATCTTGCCGGAGCTATTGCGGGTGGCGATGGGCGCTTCGATATTCAAGGTTTGCCGGGAATCAGCCAGCAAACTTCATCCTCCAGTATTCTGGTTGGTGTCAGTGTTCCTCTTTATGAGGGGGGAATCCGTGCTGCCAGAGTTAAAGAGGCTGAATCTCGCGCGGCAGTTGCTGCTGAAGGCTTTAAGAAAACGAAAGAGTTGGCCGTGCGTGAAATTGTGGTTGCGGCGGATACCCTGCGTTCTGCACTTGAATCCAATCAGGCGGCGTTAAATCTCGTGAAAACGTCGTTTATTGCCTACGACGCCGCGCTGGAGTCTTATCGCAATGGTGTCGGTACCATAACGGTGGCCAACGAGGCTGCCAATGGGCTGTTGAATGCACAACAAATGAGTGCGGACGCGCATGCCGCTGCTTTAGTCGCGGCAGCCAATCTGGCGTTCGTGATGGGTAAAATGACCAATGCCCCTGAACTGTCGGGAGCCATTCAGGCAGTGAAAGAATGAATGCTATACCCAAAATAATTCGAGTTGCTTGCAGCGGCCTCGAAGGGGCGAGGCCCAGTATGGGCCGAGTAACGCAGCCAACACCCAAGCAACTTGAAGTATGACGGGTATATAGGGGCTGCAACAGCCCCTTTGATGATCGGTGATAATGGCAAACTGCAGGCCAATTACCAAAAATTAAATCCCATCTTTATAGAGCGTATATTTCTGACGCATAGCCTTATAAGCCTGTAAATCAGGTTGCCAGCCAGCCTCTATTTGCTGGATGGTTTCTTCTTCCGTGAGGTTATTCTCGCTGGCAGCTTTTAATTCCTCCAGAAATGATTTGCTCCCCACCAGTTTTGCCAGCCACGCAGGGCGTACCACATAATAACGATCCGCGTTTTGCAGATATTTGCTCTCTTGGTCATAGCCTACATAGGTTTGGTAGCCATATTTCTCCATGTTGAACCACCACTGCACAAATGGCTGAATTGAGGGCTTTCTCTGTTGAGGCGAAACTCCGGTGACTTCTTGGCGATAGCTCTGCCCCCAGACATATTGCCCACCCTGTGGCCAACCTAATGCCGTTATCCCTGAGCTAATCTGATATTCGGTATTGATATAAAATTGGTTATCCGGATACCCCGTTTGCTCATGCGGATAGTCAGATCCGCGCCCCATATTTACGCTGGTGGCTTCAAACAGCGCTAATGAAGGATACATACGGATAGCCATGTCGGTTCTTAAATTAGGTGATGGGGGTTTAGGCAATGAATAAGGCGTGGCATGGGTATAATTCTTCATGGCAATCACATGTAGCTGGCCAGCAGGAAGACGATATTCTGGCAGGCCAAACAAATCCCAACGGTTATCCGCATTGTCGACACCTTTCAGCCACCCTTGGCCGACAATCATCTGCGCGAATTCACCAGAAGTTAAACCATGAGCCATAGGAACCGGGGCGATGCCGATATTGGAGACATTCTCCTGCTCCAGTAACGGGCCATAAATAGAGTCCCCATTAGGGTTGGGACGATCAAATACCATAAACTCTTTGCCATAGGCCTGAATGCTTTCCATCATCCACTGCATTGAGATGGTATAGGTGAAGAACCGCACCCCGACATCCTGCAGATCAAAAATCACCACATCGACGTTGGCTAATTTTTCTTCGGAAGGGTGAGCTAATCGTTTACCATTCGCATCATTGCCGTACAGCGACCAGACCTGCAGGCCAGTTGCGGGGTCGATATAATCTTTATCGCCAAATCCAGCTTCTTCATTGCCCCGTAGTCCATGTTCTACCGAGAAAAGTGTGGTGACGGTAAAATTATATTGAGCCTGCAATGCAATTAATTTCTCGATCGCATGCTGCCCTGATGAATCAATCGAGCTTTGATTAACCATCAACCCCACCCGTTTACCCGATAACAACGGGCCATAAACTTCGGGCCGATCAATACCCAGCACGAGCGCATTATTTTCCGCTGGGGTGGCGAGCGTTTGTGAGTCATTACAGCCGTTGAGTAAAAAAATCGACATGAGTAAGGTCAGTAATATCTTTTTCATAAATATAAACTAATCGTCCTATTTGTATGGCGGCTATGTGGCCGCACCGAAAATGATGTTAAGACCAAGAGATTACGCTGTACTGAATATATATACAAGAAACCTCAGGGTTCAGCGTTATCACATCCGGCCGATATCACTAATTTGGGGCTATGAATCTGAAGGAAATATATATCTAAAATAATTCGAGTGGCTTGTAGTCGATGGTGCGCAGCCAACATCCACGCGGCCCTGGGTACTTCTTACCACCCGCTGTCCACCGTACAACGAGAAATAGAAAACCTGGAAATTCGGCTTAATCCTAATCCGGCAAACGGTAATCCCCCCCTTTTTAACGGAGGTGATAAGTAGGATCAGGTCATACGTTGAATATGCTGCATTGGTGTAAAGCCATTTAACGCCATATTCGGTCTTTCGTGATTATAAAACCATTGCCACTGAGTGGCATAGTCCTGTAATTCATCCAGTGATGTAAACAGGTGTTGCCCCAGCCAGTCATAACGCACCGTCCGGTTATATCGCTCAATATAGGCATTCTGCTGAGGTTTGCCGGGCTGAATAAAACGAAGGGCTATCTTCTGCTGAACTGCCCATGACGTCAGTATTTTGCCTGTATATTCTGGCCCGTTATCACACCGTATAGCTGTCGGTTTTCCTTTCCATTCGATGAGCCGTTCCAATGTTCGCACAACCCGATTCGCTGGTAGAGAAAAATCGACCTCTATTGCCAGTGCCTCACGGTTAAAATCATCGATAACATTCAGCAGACGGACTGAGCGACCATCCGATAGCTGATCATGCATGAAGTCCATCGACCAGCATTCGTTGCTGCTTTCAGGCACCGCCAACGGTTCAGGTTTATCCCGCTTCAGTCGCTTTTTCGGCTTTATTCGCATATTCAGCGACAACTCGCAGTAAATTCGGTACACCCTCTTAGGGTTGAACCGGAAGCCTTTTACGTTGCGCAGGTATAAAAAACACAGGCCAAATCCCCAGTTGCGCTGACTGTCAGTGATGCGGAGCAGCCAGTCAGCAATGAGGTCATTTTCTGCATTCAGTTGAGGCTGATAGCGATAGCAACTTTCGCTGACCACAAACAGCTTACAGGCAAAACGCACGCTGACGTTTCGGCTTCTGACCGCGTGCTGTGCCATCCGCTTTCGACGCGATGGCGTCACCACTTTTTTGCCATGGCCTCCTGAATGATTTCGGCTTTGAGCCGCTCTTCGGCATACATCTTTTTGAGACGACGATTTTCGTCTTCCAGCTCTTTCAGACGGGCCATCATGGAGGCATCCATCCCGCCAAAACGTGAACGCCACTTATAGAAACTGGCATTGCTCATGCCATACTCGCGGCACAGTTCAGCCACCGGCGTTCCGGCCTCGGCAAGCTTTAGGATGGACATGATCTGGCTGTCAGTAAAACGTGATTTTTTCATAGAGATCTCCCCGGTTCAGATTACGAGAGAATTCTACTTATAAACACACCGATTTTTCGGGGGGATTACCAAACCACCCTGCTGGCACCGCCAGAACTGAAAAAAATCCACCCGTTAGGGAAATCTCCGGTGATTGTCGATGGCGACCTGGCGTTGGCGGAATCTGGCGCAATTATTGAATATCTGCAGGAAGTCTATGATGAGAAAGGGCATTTTAAACCCAACGATTTTCATGCTCGTCAGCAGTATCGTTACTGGCTGCATTATGCCGAAGGTTCGCTGATGCCGTTGCTGGTGATGAAGTTGGTGTTCAGCCGTTTGGGGCATCCGCCGATCCCATGGCTGATTCGCCCAGTGGCGGGGGTGATCGGCAAAGGGGTGCAAAAGGAATATCTGGATAAACAGATCGCCACCCACCGTATTTATCTGGAACAGCACTTAAACCACAATCCCTGGTTTGCCGGTAATCAGTTCAGCGCTGCGGATATTCAGATGAGTTTTCCGCTGGAAGCAATGGCGGCACGCGGCGGGCTGGAGGGATGCCCGAACTTACAGGGCTATCTGCAACGTGTTCACGCCCGACCAGCCTATCAACGGGCGCTACAACAGGGTGGGCCGTTGAACATCCTTGGGTGAACACCCGATACCTTTTCATCCAGATTGTCGCGATCTTTAGTTGATCAGACAGTACGGAAGGCTAGATAATCGTTTGCCTCAAATCGCGCCTGCATATTTCAAGCCATGGGTTTGTTGGCTTTACGTGAGATCTGCAGGCAAAAAGTACTATCAGTCAGCCACTTCATGCAATAAGAGTTAAACGTTTGCTTTTTTACAGGGCGTCTTCGCTGGCGTTGGCGGCGAACGTGACGGAAACGGTTTCGTAATAACCATGTATGAGTGGAATAACAAACCATAATTATACCAGATGTCAATGAAACACAGGGGATAGCAACATGTCGAATTCTCAAGCGAACCACGCCGCGAAACCTAAAGGCGGGCTTGATGCGTATTTTAAACTGTCAGCACGTGGCACCAACGTGCGTCAGGAGGTGGTGGCGGGGTTAACCACTTTCCTGGCGATGGTCTATTCGGTGATTGTGGTGCCAAGCATGTTGGGCAAGGCAGGCTTCCCGCCAACCGCCGTGTTTGTTGCCACTTGTCTGGTCGCGGGGTTAGGCTCTTTGCTGATGGGGCTATGGGCTAATCTGCCAATGGCGATTGGTTGCGCGATCTCTCTGACGGCATTTACCGCCTTTAGCCTGGTGTTGGGCCAGCACATCAGCATTCCGGTGGCGTTGGGAGCGGTATTCCTGATGGGGGTACTGTTCACCATTATTTCTGTGACCGGCATTCGTTCCTGGATCCTGCGTAATTTGCCGATGGGTGTTGCACATGGTACCGGGATTGGGATCGGCCTGTTCTTGCTGTTGATCGCTGCCAACGGTGTCGGTCTGGTGGTGAAGAACCCGCTGGATGGTCTGCCGGTGGCGTTGGGGGCATTCACCTCTTTCCCGGTGGTGATGACGTTGCTGGGGCTGGCGGTGATCTTCGGTCTGGAAAAGCTGCGCGTGCCGGGTGGCATTCTGCTGGTGATTATTGCCATCTCTGTGATCGGCCTGATTTTTGACCCGGCGGTGAAGTACCAAGGGCTGTTCGCCATGCCGAGCTTGGCAGATGCTGACGGTAAATCTCTGATTTTCAGCCTGGATATTATGGGCGCTTTACAGCCCGTTGTGCTGCCGAGCGTGCTGGCACTGGTGATGACTGCGGTGTTTGATGCCACTGGCACCATCCGTGCGGTAGCCGGGCAAGCGAACCTGTTGGATAAAGACGGCCAAATCATCAATGGTGGCAAGGCGCTGACGTCAGATTCCCTGAGCAGCATTTTCTCCGGGCTGGTTGGGGCTGCGCCTGCGGCGGTGTATATCGAATCTGCCGCCGGTACGGCAGCAGGCGGTAAAACCGGCCTGACGGCCACCGTGGTTGGCATCTTGTTCCTGCTGATCCTGTTCCTGTCACCGTTATCCTATCTGGTGCCGGTGTATGCTACCGCGCCCGCGCTGATGTACGTGGGTTTGCTGATGCTGAGCAATGTCACCAAGCTGGATTTCAACGATTTCGTTGATGCTATGGCGGGTTTACTGTGTGCGGTGTTTATCGTGCTGACCTGTAACATCGTAACCGGCATTATGCTGGGCTTCAGTTCTCTGGTGATTGGCCGTATCTTCTCGGGCGAGTGGCGCAAACTGAACCTCGGTACCGTGCTGATTGCTATTGCGCTGGTTGCGTTCTACGCTGGTGGCTGGGCTATTTAATCATTTTGTTTGCCCTCTCTTGCGGGAGAGGGCATGTTCGATGTTTCCCCTTCAGATACTTCTCCTTCTTTGCTGTTCTTTGTTTTAAAAGGCCTAACACGCTTTTCCTGCTGCGAAAAAGTGATCTATTATTCGGCATACTTTGGCAGAGAACCTGGGTATAGAGCCTAAGGAAAGCATGGAAATCTTTTTTACAATCCTCATTTTGATCCTGGTGGTTTCCCTTTCTGGGGTGGTGACGCGCATGTTGCCGTTCCAGGTGCCGTTGCCGCTTATGCAGATCCTCATCGGGGCTTTGTTAGCCTGGCCGCATTTCGGTCTGCATGTGGATTTTGATCCTGAACTGTTTCTGGTGCTGTTTATTCCTCCGCTGCTGTTTGCTGATGGCTGGAAAACGCCTATGCGGGAATTTCTGCATCATGGGCGGGAAATCCTTGGGCTAGCGCTGGTTCTGGTGCTGATTACCGTTATCGGGGTGGGGTATCTGATTTACCTGATGGTGCCAGGGATCCCGCTGGTGGCGGCGTTCGCGCTGGCGGCGGTATTGTCGCCGACCGATGCCGTGGCGCTGGGGGGGATTGTTGGCAAAGGGCGGATACCTAAGTCGATTATGGGCGTGCTGGAAGGCGAAGCCTTGATGAACGATGCTTCCGGTCTGGTATCCCTGAAGTTTGCCATCGCGGTAGCGATGGGTACCATGGTGTTTACCTTAGGTGGTGCCACCATGGAGTTCCTGAAGGTGGCTATCGGTGGCTTGCTGGCGGGGGTGGCGGTGACCTGGGTTTACAGTAAATCGCTGCGAGTGATGAGCCGCTGGAGCGGCGATGACCCGGCAACACAGATTGTCTTCCTACTGTTGCTACCGTTCGCTTCTTATCTGATCGCCGAACATATCGGGGTTTCCGGTATTCTGGCAGCGGTTGCCGCCGGGATGACCATCAGCCAGTCTGGCGTGATCCGCAATGCTCCGCTGGCAATGCGCCTGCGTGCTAACAGCGTTTGGTCAATGTTGGAGTTTGTATTCAACGGCACGGTGTTTATCATGTTGGGGCTGCAGTTGCCGGGGATCATAGAGACCTCGATTTTGCAGGCCGAATTGGACCCGACGATTGAGACCTGGTATCTGTTTACCGACGTGGCGATTATCTATGCCGCGTTGCTGATGTTGCGTTTTAGCTGGCTGTGGCTGATGAAAAAGGCCAGCAAGCGCTTGATGAAAAAGCGCCCATTGCAGTTTGGCAGTTACAGCACGCGTGAACTGTGGGTGGCGTCGTTTGCTGGGGTTCGCGGGGCGATCACGCTGGCGGGCGTGCTGTCGATCCCATTGTTGCTCAGCGATGGCACCGCTTTCCCTGCCCGTTACCAACTGGTGTTTATTGCTACCGGCGTGATTTTGCTGTCGTTGATTATTGGCGTGCTGGTGTTGCCATTGTTGTTGCGCGGTGTTCAGGTCGCTGACAAAAGCGCCAGTAAAGACGAAGAGCGTATGGCGATTGCCGTCGTGGCGGAAGTGGCGATTCATAGTATCAACAAAATGGAAGAGCGCTTGGCGGCGGACACCGAAGAAAACTTCGATCCGCAGATCCTGAAAGAGGTCAGTTCACGGGTGATTGGTACGCTACGGCGGCGTATTGCCAACAAAGATGACATCGAGAATGCATTGGCGCTGGAAAACCTGGAACGGCGTTTCCGTTTGACTGCATTACGGGCCGAGCGAGGGGAACTCTATCACCTGCGTGCTACGCAAAAAATCAGTAACGAGACACTGCAAAAATTACTGCACGATCTGGATTTGCTTGAAGCCTTGCTGATCGAGCGGGAAGGTTAAGATTGATGACCAAGTGGTGTTTATGCCCGAGATCCGCGGGTTTAGCGCCGATGATCGGAACAGGCTTGGTCAGTCGTCTGCAGGGCCGCAATGCGGCCCTTTAAGTGATTAACTTGGCAACGGAACTTCCGCGTCTCTTTCCCCTTCAGCCTTGAGTTCCTTGCTTTGAATCAGCCTCAACGCCAGATACAGGTCAGGAACCAGGATCAGATCGCGCTCATCACTACCGGAACGATGCAAACGGAACCAGCGTGTTAATTCGGTGCGCCTGCCTGCCAGTACCAGGCTGATACCACGCAGCTTAAGCTCCTGCTTGAGCTCGTTGATCGCTGCCAGCACGCTGATATCTGCATGAGTGAAGCTGGCGACCGCGTCGATCACCACCCAACGCGGTTTTACAGGGCTATTCTCCACCAGATTAGCGATCCGCCGCTTAAAATAGGCGACGTTAAAATAGGTCAGGGGCGAGTTAAAACGGTACATAATCACCCCATCGACCGGCTGAATATCGTTGTTTTCACCGAGCGAGTGGATCATGCCGTCCTCATTCACCCCGAGCAGCTGCTCGGTAGGCCGAAACACCGTTTGTAAAAACTGCAACAGGCCCAGCAGAACGGCGAGCCCGATGCCGGGAATGATCCCGACCAGCAGAACGCTCAGGAAGGTAAACACAGCCAGATTGAATGCAGAACGGTTACGCTTGCGCAGCCGGAAAATACTGCGCATGTCCAGCAACGACCAGCAAGCATAAATCAGTATCACGCCCAGTACCGGTATGGGAATAAACGACAAAGGTTCGTTGAGGAACAGCACTACCAGAGCAATGGCCAGCGCGGCAATGATGGAAACCAGCTGGCTTTTGCCACCGTTGGCATCGTTTACTGCAGTGCGGGAGTTGGCCCCGCTGATAGCAAACCCTTGCGAAAGCCCAGAGACGATATTCACTAACCCCAGTGCGCGGAATTCACTGTCGGCATCCACCTCATAGCCGTTCTTTGCCGCAAAACTGCGGGTGGTCAGCATCATGCTGACAAAACTGACTACCGCCAGGTTTAATGCGGGGATCACCAGATCGCGCAGCAGCCCAGGCTTAAAGTCAGGCCATGACACCATCGGCAGGCCACTGCCGGTATAGCCGGAGACCGTTTCGATGCCAAAGCGCGGTAAATTCGCCGCCCAACTTAGCGCCGTCGTTAATACCACGGCGAACAGCGGTGCTGGCCAATTGGGCCGGGCATAATGTACGCCAAGCAGAATCAGCAACGTCAGCAACGAGACACCCATCGTAGGCCAATGGCTGCTGAGTAAGTTGCCTGGCAAAGCGACAATGCGTTCAATCAGCTCACTGGAAGGGGATGCATAGCCAAACACTTTGCTGATCTGGTTAACGATGACCGTCAGCGCCACGCCGTTCAGCAGTCCATTCAAGATGGGGCGAGACAGCAGATCCGCAACCGCCCCTAACCTGAAACGGCTGGCAATCAGACACCAGGTGCCCATCATCAGGGTCATCACGATGGTTAACTGCCAGTGGAGTTCGGTATTGCCTGCGGCCAGCGGCGTGACGACGGCGGCAATCACCGCACAGGTCGCGGCGTCGGGGCCGACGATCAACTGCCTTGATGAGCCAAAAATAGCGTAAGCAATCATCGGCAGAATGCAGGAGTAAAGCCCGACGATGGCGCTCACACCGGCTAATTCGGCGTAGGCAATCGCCACCGGTAACGCCACTGCCGCGACAGAGAGGCCCGCGCGAATGTCTGGTTTCAGCCAGCTACGCTCATAAGCGAGCAGATTTATCAAACCGGGAGTCATCTTCTGGAGGGATTTCCACTGCATATATTTTCCATCTGGCATGAAAGTAGTGGGAATGCACAATGTCATGCAGCCTCGAATGGAAGGGCGCGAGGCGCATGTTCTTGGTGTTTTTTTGTCACCTTTAGCCGAAGTATAGCAGGTGATTTTGATATGAATTCCCCGGCACGGCGGGCTGTTACTTAGGCATTGGCCAGTAGTCGCGGCAGCAGGCGATCCAGGCCTGAGCACTGTGGGAAAGATAGTGGCCCTGACGCCAGATTAACCCCACCAGCCATTCCATACGCGGTTCCAGCGGCAGCCAGATAAGGTTGCTCTTATCCAGCCATTGGCACACCGGTTCGGGTAACGTGGCAATACCAATACCGGCTTGCACCATCGAAGCCAGAAAATCCCACTGCCCGCTGCGTACGGCAATCTTGGGCTCGAAACCCGCCTGATGGAACGCCGCCATCAGCATTTTATACAGCGTAAAATCCTCGTTATAAATCAGGATGGGCCACTCGGCGAGCTCAGCAATATTGATGGTGGTTCGGTTAAGCCAGTGCGTGTTACGTGGCATAACGACGCACATCGGGTGGCTCAACAGAGGGAGAAAGGTCAGTGGCTGTTCAGTACCGGAAGGGCGCACCGTCATTGCCAAATCCAGCTCACCGGACAGCACCGCCTGTTCGACTAACTGGCCGCCCAACTCGGCAATTTTCAGCTCGATGCCGGGATAGGTTTGGCGAAACTGCCTGATCAGCCCGGCGATCTGCCTGCCCACCATCGGTGGGATCCCCAACCGCAGTACGCCTTTTTTGACTGAACTGATGTCTTCCAGCTCGGCTTCCAACTGGCGGAACTCACCAAGGATCGCCAGCCCGCGCTGATAAACGGCCTGCCCGCTGTCGGTGAGATGCAGTTTGCGCCCTTCGCGGATCAGCAGTGTGCATTCCAGTTCTTCTTCCAGATGACGCAGCATTTTGCTGATCGTCGGCTGGGTGACAAACAGCTTTTCGGCTGCGCGGGTGAAGCTTTGCTGACGAACTACTTCAACGAAGTAGCGTAGGGTACGGACATCCATTTAGGCTCTCCTGGGGTAGCACTATTCCTTTCTGGCATGATACTGATGATTTTAATTCATTTCAGGCACTGTTTCCTCGCTGCGTATACTGTGAACCGTGATTTTTTATTTGAGGTTTCGGTTATGTACCTGGCGTTACGCCGTGCTGCGCCATCGTTGTTGAGCCGCTTACAGGTGCCGGCTCAGGTGGTGCTGTATGCCCTGTTATTCCTGCTTGCCGATCGACTGGTGAAGCAGTTCCATCTGCCGCTGCCAGCCAATATTGTCGGTATGTTGATGATGTTGGCGCTGATCTTGCTGCGTATTCTGCCGCTGAATTGGGTAAAGGCCGGTGCGCGCTGGTTGCTGGCTGAAATGCTGCTGTTCTTTGTCCCCGCCGTGGTCGCGGTAGTGAACTATGCCCAGTTACTGATGATTGAGGGCTGGAAGATTTTTCTGGTGATCGCCATCAGTACCCTGTTAACGCTGGCGGCAACCGGTTTGGTGGTGGATCGCGTCTACCGTTTTGAGCTTTGGCTGCAACGCAGGAAAACACGCCATGAATGATGTGATCCTCAGCCTTGCCTGCTTTGTGGCAACTCTGGTGCTCTATTTTGCCAATAAGAAACTCTACCGCCGCCGCAGGACGCTGTTGCTGATGCCATTGGTATTAACCCCGATGATTCTGGTGCTGCTGCTGGTGGTGACTCATATCTCGTATCAGGATTACATTGGTGAAACGCACTGGCTGTTGTGGCTGCTTGGCCCGGCGACCATCGCTTTTGCCGTGCCGGTGTATGAAAACCTGCAGGTTATCCGCCGCCATTGGCTTTCGCTCAGTGCCGGGGTGTTCACCGCAGTAGGCGTGGCCGTTTGCAGTTCGGTGTGGCTGGCGCGCTGGTTGACTTTGCCGGATGAGGTTCAGCGCAGCCTGGCGGTACGTTCTATCACCACGCCGTTTGCTCTGGAGGCGGCAAAACAAATGGGTGGGCAACCGGATCTGGTGGCGCTGTTTGTGGTGATCACCGGCGTGTTCGGCATGGCGGTGGGCGATGTGCTGTTTCTGCGGCTTTCGGTGCGCAGCGGGTTGGCGAAAGGGGCCGGGTTTGGTGCTTCATCGCATGGTGCAGGCACGGCCAGAGCCTATGAGTTGGGCCAGCAGGAAGGTGTGGTTTCCAGCCTGGTGATGATGCTGGCGGGAGTCATCACGGTGATCGCAGCTCCGCTGATTGGTCGCCTGATGTGGTGAGAACTGGGGGGCTATTTAGCCCCCAGAAGGGCTCAGCGCGCGGCCTGAATCAGTGCCACCACCAGCGGTGACAGTTCACCGCGCAACGCAGCACGTTCCGACTGGAACAGCGTAGCGGCATAAAAACGGTGCCCTGGTAGTTCTATTGAGCGCACATCCCCTTCGGTGTCGTGCCCGCTGACGATCAGCGGGTGCTGCTGCAGGTCAGCCACAAATTCAGGGTTCACACCAAAGTTACAGTGGTAACCCTCATGTGTTTCCAGCCTGCCATAGGCTCGGGCGATTAGCGTTTCCGGTTGGAACCGAACGGTACCGGTTTGTTCGACCAGTGAGCAACTGAGTGGGGCGATCACCAAACGGCCCCCGCTGTCGGTCTCTGCATGCCCGGCATCGTGCCAGCCCATCACATTGCGGGCATACTCCACAATCGCATACTGAAAACCGCCGCAAGATCCCAGAAACGGCACGTTCTGTTCACGTGCATAGCGGATCGCCATAAACGCGCCATCATCATTGTGATAGGGGCTACCGGGTACCACCCAGATGGCATCATAGTTCTGCAGTATCGAGGTTTCGGTAAGCGTTTCAGTAGCAAGCCACTGGAACTGAATATGGATATCCAGGTGTGAGGCAGTGAGTTGCAGAGCGACGGGGATAGCTTGGTGGGCAACAGCGGTTGGTTGGTAATCACCGACCAGAGCAAGACGAACCTGATTTTTCATTGCTTCTTTTTCCTGTGCAGGTAAAAAGAGATGTTACAGCAAAGTTAAAATCTGTTCAGCCGATTTCTAGATGGGGAGCACAAAATGCCAGAGGGGAAAATATCGTGGGGCACCGTAGGTTGCGCCCCAGAATGTGAGGCTCAGTACAGCGAAGGGGAGCCTGCCGGGCGGGTTTTGAAGCGCCGATGTAGCCACAGATATTGCTCTGGCGCGCGCATGATTTCCTTTTCCACCACTTTGTTCATATAAGTCGCAGCGGCAACCTCATCGTCGATCGGGTAATCTTCCAGCGCAGGTTGGATCAGCAGATCGTAACCACAGCCATTGGGGCGACGGATCAGCACCACTGGGAGCAACGCTGGCTTGGCCAGGCGGGCCAGCATAAAAGTACCGCTGGTGGTGGCTGCCTGATCAACCGCAAACAGCGGAGCAAATACGCTGCCGCGTGGGCCGTAATCCTGATCTGGCGCGAACCACACGGCTTCGCCACGTTTTAGGGCATTCACCATGCCGCGCAGGTCTTTACGATCCAGCATGGCCTTGTTGGAACGCATACGGCCTTTGGTTTGAGCCCATTCCATGGCTTTATTGTTGTGCGGGCGATACATCGCCATCATCGGCTGGCACAGGCCCATGGCCCTGCCACCAAGTTCCAGCGACATAAAATGCACGCCAATCACCAGCACGCCACGGTTGTTTTGCTGTGCGGCTTTCAGGTGTTCCAGGCCGGAGACATTAAACCAGCGCTTGACGCGGCTGTCGGGCCAGAACCAGGCCATGCCGGTTTCCAGCAGGCCCATCCCGAGGGATTCGAAATTACCTACCACATGGCGCTCACGTTGTTCTGCACACATATCTGGGAAGCACAGTTCAAGGTTACGGCGCGCGATGGTGACGCGGCGCTTCAGGAAGCGCATGGAGGTGCGGCCCATCCAGACACCGAGCTTGTGCAATACCGGGTAAGGGAGTTGTACCAGCAGGAACAGCACACCCAAGCCAAACCAGGTCAGCCAGTAGCGTGGGTGCAGGAAAGCACGTTGGAATTTTTGCGGGGGCTTCATCATTAACTCATTATGCGATTGGGTACGAGAACCTGTAACGCATAAAGAAGCAATTCGATAGCGATACAATATTCAGACACCCGCTCATGGCGATCGTTTGGACAACTTAGGTAATTTGCAAAATATTTACATTTAGTCGCTGAAAAGTCAGCATCACCCGATATATTTCGCAGAACTACAAATAAAAAGGCGCTCACCGGTTAAGGAAAAGCGCCTTTTATCAATACGTTAACTGATTAGTATCAGTTCATGCCGTATTCTATAAAGCACGGTTTTTTGCAGTTTATCATGGTTCATTATTGTTTTATTAACTTTATGATATTTATAAGTAATCAGCCTTTTTATGCTCGTTCTCGTTTATGCTTGTTTATGGGGATGCGCAGAACGGTGTAGTCTATGGTGTAGTCTGTGCAACATATGAACTGAGATTCTCTATGGCCGGTGCAACCAACAAATTGAGCGATGCAACGCTGAGAAAAATGATAGGACGGGAGAGCCCTAGCGATAACTTTTACGCTGACGGTGACGGCCTGAGCATCAAAGTCATGAAGTCTGGTGTTATGACTTGGCACTTTGCCTATCGCCTGGGTGGCCGTGAGGCTAAACCTCAACGCTTGAAGCTGGGGAACTACCCGGATATGAGTCTTAAGCTGGCGCGGGAAAAGCGCGATCAGTGTCGTGCCTGGCTGGCGGAAGGCAAAGACCCCAAGCACCAGTTAAACCTTACGATAGCTGAAACCCTCAAGCCTGTTACCGTTGAAGATGCTTTGAAATACTGGATCAACGAGTACGCCACCGATCACCGCGCCAACGTCGAACGACACAAAGCCCAGCTCGAAAAGCACATTTACCCCTATATCGGCGCTTTGCCTTTGTCACAGTGTGAAACCCGTCACTGGTTGGAATGCTTCGATCGGATGAAGAAAGAAACGCCGGTAGCGGCGGGCTATGTCTTCCAGATGTGCAAGCAGGCTCTTAAATTCTGCCGTGTACGGCGCTATGCCATCAGCAACGTTTTGGATGATCTGACCATACCAGACGTGGGCAGCAAGCAGGATAAGGGCGACAGAGTCCACACAGACGACGAGATCGGCCAGATATGGAAGGCCAGCCAGCAATTAAAGTTCAAACCTTACTACGCCGCCATGCTGCGCTTGCTGGTGGTGTTCGGCTGCCGTTCTCAAGAAGCCAGATTATCTACCTGGTCAGAATGGGATTTGAAAAGGTGGGTATGGACGGTACCGAAGGAGCACAGCAAGGGTGGGGCTAAAATAGTCCGTCCGGTGCCGGAAGCCATGAGGCCGTTTATCGAGGAGCTACACCGCCAGAATAAAGCCAGCGGCTTACTACTGGGTGAGGTAAAGGAATCAAGCGCGGTAAGCGCCTGGGGCCGTTTGGTCTGGAAGCGTTTAGGCCATGCTGAATCCTGGTCACTTCACGATATCCGGCGCACGTTCGCCACCAAACTTAATGATCTGGGTATTGCTCCGCATGTCGTTGAACAACTGCTCGGCCATATCATGCCGGGAGTGATGGCGGTCTATAACCTCAGCCAATATATGCCGGAAAAGCTGGAGGCGCTGAATATGTGGTGTGAGCGTTTGGAACTGCTGGCCGGTGAACATGACAATGTTATTTTGTTGCAGGTGAGAAAATGAAACTACCGATGCGTTTATATTACCCATTACCAGAGGCAGCAGCTAAAATGGGATGCAGCGTGAACGATATTATTCATTATGCATCAACCGGAGCTATGAACATTTCCGTGTTTATTGACGTGGATTTTAAAAACGAACCTGACAGGTATATCGGTGTTGGTTTTAGTAATGAAGTAAAAAACTCACCCGGCTTTTATGATGATTTTGTTGGTAAGTACCTAAAAGATCATGGGTGGATTATTAATGATTTGGAGCACTTGGAGAGGGCTGGAAATTGGAATCATCCAGGTTATTATGGTAAATCAATTTATGGTTTTTTCTACATTGGAGACTCTAATATAGTTAATCTTGAATTCAGTGGTGATGATAATATATTAATTGATTCACTTTTTGTAAAATCATCTTATGACTCTAATAATGATGTTCTTATAAGTTTCATGGGAATACCTATTAGCGTGAATGTGAAATATTTATGTGTAATGGCTAGTGAATTTAATAATATTAAGGAATATGGTAATTTTCAGGTTTTTGCCGGAGATCTTGATATTGCCAGCGAAAAGAGGACAAGAGTACAAAACGGATCAAAACAGAATAAATTGATAAAAGCATTAATAGAGATAGCGTATGGAAAAGGCTCATCTGAAAAGCCCAGATCACTTCTTAATGAGGAGAGAGGTACTGGTGATTTTCTAATAGATTTACAGAAGATGGGGATTAAACCGCCGGTGACTGGTTCAACTCTTGCTGATTATTTAAAAGATATAGAGCTTGATTATGTGGGAATTCCCACGCCAACTGTGGAAAACGACAAAAAGTAGTATTTTTTCACCTTAGGCTCCTTACGAACCCACTTAAACCGTAAGGAGCAATGATGAACAATCAACAATCTTTCACCGATCGCATTGTCCGTGAAGCGGAATGCCGGAAAATGACCGGCACATGCCGCACTAAACGCCACTTAATGGAAAAAGAAGGTAAATTCCCTGCACGCCGCAAGCTCGGTGGCCGTGCCGTTGGCTGGATGCTTTCAGAGATTCAGGAATGGTTGCAAAGCCAGCCGAAAGTAATCACCAATAAAACGGTGTGAGGTGGGGTATGGCACATAAAACAAAAGCGGCCTTGCAGGGCCGCCAATGTCACTACACAAAACAAGGCCAGCTTATCACACCGATCGATCAGGTCAACCGGTGCGATTATGTTCGCATCGCTGGTGGAACCCAGCCGGTGGCTGAGTTCGATATCAGACAGGTTTTGAGCAGAGTGCATAATTGCACTCTGGAACAAAATCAATCAGTTATAAGCGTTGGGGGAATTCCCCCAACGGTCTTAGAAACTGCCGGAATCCCGGTAGTAAACTTTTACTCAGCCAGAGGACAAGTATCTGTTACCGAAAATCCCGTATCTAACCGACTGATAAGCAAACAAAGCTCAAACTTGAGCCCTGTCACTCATTTAACCGCGCCGCTGGCGCAGTTCGATCTGGTCGGGTATCCGGCATTGTCGTGCGGCCCAGGCGATAACCACTCAACGGAAATTTTCGTTCAGCCCTTTGGTTCTTCCTTGGCCTTCTTGCGCTGCTCCGCTTTGAGTTTGCGCCCACAGGCATCCAGCACCCATGAAGAAAAGTTAGCTCCGGGGTTTTCTGGTTTCTCACGTTCTACGCTCGCGTCGATCTCTTCAATTAACTCATGCGGAAAGCGGATTCCCTTTGTTGTTGAGCGGTTGTTCTTAAAGCCTGTTGCCATGCTGTTCCCCTTACATTGGTGTAGGAACACTATACAGGTAAGAAAAGAAAATAAAAGCGTTGACGTGTATATGCACCTAGATATATGGTGTTTGTGCACCTTGATTTTGAACATGGTGCAAATAGCGAAGCCCGGCAGTGTTGGAGCACTAACCGGGCCTCTTACCACCAACGTTATCATGAGTAACGAGGTAGCTATGTTAGATCATATCACACCCTTAACCGGGCGGAATTCCCTCACCCCTAATAAGTACACATGGCGCTTTCTGGCGATCTCTCGCATTGACCGTGAAGCCAAGCCCTGCCGCTTATCCGTAGAGGCACACACCGAACGCGAAGCCCGTAAGGTTCTGGCTCCTCACTTCATCCTGTCATTTGCTGCCCGTCTGCCAGTGGAGGTGCGCCATGTCTAAGGAATTAACGCTTACCCAGGCATCAGAAAAAGCCTACCAGTTAGCCTCGCTCTTATCCGTGGTATCAGCGCATCGGTTTGATGGGGTTGATTCCGCAGATGGTGGAAACCTCGTTGATCTTGCCAGCGATCTAGCTGGAGAGGTGGCGGTATTTCTGGGTGACCTCTCAGCAGAAGAACGCCAAAACGTTGCAAATTCACGCCAAACGGGAGGCCACCATGCGTAAAGATGCTTACTGGCTGATCAATGACGGCCGCAACGCGCCACTCGAGGATGTAAAGGAGCTTCGGCAAGCCGCTTCGGTCGTGCATGACAGCATTCTTGAGGGCATTTCAGCAATAGGAAGCCTGATGTTTTGGGCTGCTGAGAGTGAAAGCTATGACGCCGACCAGGCAAAGACGGACATGTACAGGCTAGGCGAAATGCTGCAAAGCATTGCTCGGATAGCTCACGGTGCAACGCACGCAAAAGAAAACCTCGCTTACCGGTTACGGGAGAAAAAACAATGATCAGCCCACTGAAATTCAACGAACTGGTAAAGCGGGTAGAAGCGCTTGAGCTGGCTTTAACCTCCCTGCTGCGTAAAGACACCCTGCCGGAAGGCATGGCCCCATTAACCACTCTGGCCGCTGAAATGGGCCTCTCCACCAGCAAAGCGGAAGAACTGGCGCGTAACAGCGGCGTGATGATTGTGAAGCAGGGCCACGGCCACATCGTGCATGAAGCCAATTTCAGAAAGGCGGCGCTGATCATCATCAAGGGAGCAAAGCGCAAATACGGCAGTAAATACTGGTACCACCCGCTGATCGGCAAATTCACCATGACAGTGAGGCCGCAGCTATGAGCAAACCGCAGAAGGTGAGTACCAGCCAATGGCCGAATGAGCTGTTCTCCTGCGTCTATCGCTGGGTTAATGGTCGCCCCGTAGAGAAAGCCATAGCGGCAAAAGCCATTCTCCAAACCACGGCAGGAACGCCACTTAACGATCTGGCAAGAAAGCTACATGCCCTTGCTATCGGGAATGTTACCCCGGAGTGGTTGGCGGATAACGGCTTTATTTCCAGCCGTACCCCTGAATCTGCCAGGGAGAAGCGCGAAGCGGTAGCGCTGGAGTTTATCGACCGTAAAGAGCTGGTGGCCGTACTGGCTGATTCTGACCGGATTAACGGCTTGTTCAATGCGGCACCGCCAGAACCAGCGGCAACCCCGGCCCTTAACCAGATGGGGGCCAGCCAGCGCGGTGATGTGCTTCTGGCTCGCTACAGTGGGGCGCTGGCAATACATGGCGACTCTGACACCGTTCATCATTATGACGGGGTGATCTGGAAGCCTATAGCCGATAAAGAGCTGCAGCGGGAAATGGCGGCGATCTACCGTGAGGCCGAGATCTCTTACTCACAACCGGGCATCAAATCCGCCGTGGATACCATGAAACTGAGCCTGCCCCGTATGGGGGCCACAGAGCGGCACCTTATCGGGTTCACCAACGGGGTATTTGATACTAAGGCCGGGGAATTCCGGCCACACCGCCGAGAGGATTGGTTGCTGATCGCCAGCGGCGTCGAATTCAGCCAGGCGCACGAAGGGGAAACACTGGCCAGCCATGCACCAAACTTCTGGAAGTGGTTAACCCGTTCCACAGGGGGGAATACCCGTAAGGCTGATCGGGTACTGGCTGCGCTCTATATGGTGATGGCGAACCGGTATGACTGGCAGCTATTCCTTGAAGTCACCGGGCCGGGCGGCAGCGGTAAAAGTGTGTTTGCCGAGGTCTGCACCATGTTGGCCGGTAAAGGTAATACGGTGGCCGCCAGCATGTCCTCACTGGAGAACCCCAAGGAGCGGGAGTTGATTGTCGGTGCCTCGCTGATCGTGCTGTCTGATATGGCCCGTTATGCTGGTGACGGTTCGGGGATCAAAGCCATTACAGGCGGCGACAAGGTAGCCGTAGACCCGAAATACAAAGCGCCTTACTCGATGCGGATCCCTGCTGTGGTGCTGGCGGTGAATAACAACTCAATGACCTTCAGCGATCGCAGTGGGGGCATATCACGGCGTAGGGTGATTTTTAACTTTGCCGATGTGGTGCCGGATGGGGAACGTGATATTCACCTACCTGAAAAGATTGAGGCAGAGCTGGCGGTTATCATCCGGCACCTGCTAACCCGCTTTGCCAAGCAACAGGAGGCCAAAGGGCTTTTACTGGAACAGCGGCAATCTGAGGAAGCGTTAGCCATCAAGCGTGAGGGGGATTCGCTGGTGGATTTTTGCGGCTACCTGATGGCGCTTGTGGAGTGTGAAGGAATGTTCATAGGCAATGCTGAGATTATTCCCTTTGCGCCACGGCGTTATCTATACCACGCCTATATGGCCTACATGTCAGCACATGGCCTGGGTAAGCCGGTGTCGTTAACTCGGTTCGGTAAGGATATGCCGGGCGCTATGGCCGAGTATGGCAAGGAGTATAAGAAGGCCGAATCCAAGAAGAAAGCAACCCGTGGCCGTATCCAGTCCAACATCACGTTACTGGATGAGGCCGAAGAGTGGCTGCCAGCGGCCATGGGAGGCGATGAGCCTATAGGGGGTTAGGCAGTAATATAGTTTTTCTTCAATAAACTGTCTGAACTGTCCGCCCTTATAATAAAAATATAGTAAATACAGTTAATTAAGTAGGGCGGACAGTGGGCGGATAGTTGGTGTTAAGTGTCTGAACTGTCCGACTCGTGGCGGATAGTTTGGGCGGGTAGTGGCGGACAGTTTTCTAACAACTGTCTGACGGCTTAACTTAATGATTTATATTTAAAAAATGACGAGGGCGGACAGTACGGACAGTTTTAGTAGTAAAAAACTTTTTTCTATAAAATGAGAGGTAAAAATGAACATCACCAACCAAGATGAAATGACGTATTCAAAAGTTAACATCAAGAAGATCGCCGACCATAAAAACCTGTTTGGTATTCCTGATGGTGGAAGTGATTTGCAAATGATGCCCCTGAGTGAATACCGCAATATGGTGAAGCGGGAGGCTTTCTTTTTTGTCGATCACCACGGTTTCTTGATACACCAGTTTTCAGGTGAAGTTCTTGCCACCAGCAAGGAACACATTGATATTCTCATTGAGCAACTTAAAAGGGAAAGACGCTTATTAGATGATGCCTTAGACCTTGCCAAAGGATAGTTTTGTAAATGTTCTGTTCGCGATTGTTTACTAGCGTTCAGGACAAAAACAGCCTGTTTACTATTTTATTCTGCTGTATATGTTGAGGGGTGACACTCCGACGGGAGCCGTCACTTTAGCCGTTTAACTCCCACCTTTCCGCACTGGAAATCTGTTAAGCGGCTTCCCTCTCTGAGTTGGTTTCCCGTCTGTATTCACATTACACGGAAACCGCTATGAAAAAATTGATTGAACTCCGCCAGAAGAAAGCCGAACTCGCCACCCAAATGCGCTCCCTGCTGACCAAGGCCGAAGAAGAGAAACGCAGCCTTAACCCAGACGAAGCCAAACAGTTTGACGAGCTCCGCACCCAGGCCGACACCCTACAGGCTGATATTGCCCGTTATGAATCCCTGGCCGATGAAGAACGTGCCCAAGGTGGCAACGCCAAACCAGCCAAAGACGGTAAGACCATCACCAATGAAGAGTTGCGCCACTACATCATGACCGGTGAAACCCGGATGCTGTCTACCACCGTCAATGAGAGCGGCGGCTATTCCGTTATCCCTGAGCTGGATACTGAGATCATGCGCATGCTGATGGATGAAAGCGTGATGCGCCAGATCTGCACGGTGAAAACCACCAAATCCAACGAATACAAAAAACTCGTGTCCGTAGGCGGCGCGGCGGTAGGACGTGGCATTGAAGGTGAAGCCCGTGACGAAACCGCGACGCCTAAGCTGGAAGAGGTCAGCATCAAGCTGAACCCTATCTACGCTTACCCGAAAACCACCCAGGAAATCCTAGACTTCAGCGATGTGGATATTCTGGGCTGGTTGACCGAAGAGATTAGCGACACCTTTGCTGAAACCGAAGAAACCGACCTGGTAAGCGGTGACGGGGCCAAGAAGTCAAAAGGGTTCCTGTCCTATCCGCGTGAGGCTAAAGGCGATCGCACCCGTCCATTCGGTACCCTGGAAAAGATGGTTTCCGCTGGTGCTACCCCCACCGCTGATGAGCTGATCGATCTGGTCTTTAAGCTGCGCCGCCGCTACCGCCGTAATGCAGTGTGGGCGATGAACTCCAATACCGCCGCCATGCTGCAAAAGCTGAAGAACGGCAACGGGGATTACATCTGGCGCGATCGTCTGCAAGCCGGTGACCCCGATATGTTGCTGGGCCACCCGGTTCACTACCTGGAGAACATGCCGGACGCTGCCGCAGGCAAGCCGGTGATTGCTGTCGGTGA
>NZ_JQEI01000038.1 GCF_000743355.1 Serratia sp. Ag1 | reverse complement strand
GGATAAAATGGGTGAGCAGTTGTCGATCCCGTATCCGGGTAGCCCGTTTACGGGCCGTAAGTAACCGATAAAATGCGAATGTCAGATCGCAATGCGCCTGCTAGGGCGCAGCAGGTAAGAGAGCCTTATAGGCGCATATGAAAAACCTCCGGCTATGCCGGAGGATATTTATTTGCAGGTTTACTCTTCTATACCCAAAATAATTCGAGTTGCTTGTAGGCGGCAACTGAGTGCAGCCCCAGGAGCTTACTCAAGTAAGTGACTGGGGTGAGCGAGGGCAGCCAACACCCAAGCAACTTGAAGGATGACGGGTATAGCGTCTCAACCCATTTCGGCTTGCAATAACAACACCTGGCGGTTGACCTCTGACATCACGCTGAAGTGGCGTTTATCACGCACCTTCGGAATCAAAATTTTGCCTTTATCGAATTCGAATGCCCCTACATCTTTGATGTACAGCCGCCCTCGGAACAGGGTCTTCACATACTTTGCTACCGTTAGTGGATTATAACGCTGGAAGATTCTCATTGTTTTACTCTCCTCCCCTTGGAGCAATGCGCTCAGCAAGCCACCAAAGTGGTAGCCCCGAAATCTGAAACGCAACTTGATTGCTATCTAGTAGACTGAGTAAAGACTATTTTGTTCCACTCTGCTTGGTTTTCTGCACTACCTTTACACTTTATGACAGAATTGTGTGGAGTTATTTTTTGATTTTTCAGTATAACCATTCAAAAATCGCATGAAATTGGCCAGAAGGGAAAACTGCGATCCGGCTAACAGGACAGACCTCTGACGACCACCTATGCTTTAAGCACCTGCGTATCAATGATAATAACGTCACCTTTCAGGAGAATGCATGAAAAAGAGTAGCCTGCTGCTGATGCTGATAGCGCTGCTGCTGGCCCCGATGCTGGCCTCGGCACATAACTTCCAACTCCAGCAACGCGTTGCCCCTATCGGCGTCAGCGATAAAGGCGAGTTGAATTACGATAATGATAAGTTTAGCTACAAAAATTGGAATAGCGCGCAGCTCAGCGGAAAAGTGCGTGTCGTCCAGCATATTGCTGGCCGTACCTCCGCCAAGGAATTGAACGATCCGTTGATCGAAGCCATTAAGGCCGCGAAGTTACCGCACGATCGTTACCAAACGACGACGATCGTCAATACCGACGATGCTATCGTCGGCACGGCGATGTTCGTCCGCAACAGTATTGAAGACAGCAAGAAAACCTTCCCTTGGTCGCAATTTGTTGTCGACAGCAATGGCAACGTCAAAAAAGCCTGGGATCTGCAGCCAAAGAGCTCCGCGATTGTGGTACTGGATCAGGAAGGTAAGATCCAGTTTGCCAAAGATGGCGCATTAACGCCGCAAGAGGTAGAGCAAGTCATGGCAATGCTGCACCAGTTATTGAAATAGCAATGCAGCCGTCCCGCCATGTCGATTGGCGGGACATGGCTAAAACAGTGAAACCCGAAAGCCAGGGTTGAGGAAAGATTCGCGCGGCATATACCGCAGTGGCTTACCTTGCCAGTCGTGGATTTTCGCCCCGGCAGCAACCGCGACCGCATGCCCTGCGGCAGTATCCCAGATGTTGGTCGGCCCAAAGCGTGGATAAAGCTGCGCTTTACCTTCCGCCACCAAGCAGAACTTCAGCGAAGACCCCACGCTAACCGTTTGATGTTCACCTAACTGTTTCAGGTAATCCTTCAATTCGTCGTCACTATGGGAACGGCTGACCACCACCAAAGGCGGCTGAGCATTACTGACGCGGATCGCACAGCGTTGGCCCCCTTCCTCTTTCCAGGCTTGCCCACGTTCGGCCAGATATAACACATCCAGCGCTGGCGCATAAACCACGCCCATTACCGCCTCCCCTTCTTCGATCAAGGCGATATTGACCGTGAACTCACCGTTACGATGTAAAAACTCTTTAGTCCCGTCAAGGGGATCGACCAGCCAGTAACGTGTCCAGTTGCGGCGCACTTCCCAAGTTGGGGGATCTTCTTCCGACAGCAGCGGTATGCCCGGCGTCAACTCAGCCAAACCCCGTTGGATAATATGATGTGCAGCCAGATCGGCAGCGGTAACCGGGGAGTCATCTTTTTTTTGTGCAACATCAAGCGGCTGTTCACCATGATACACCGCCATAATCGCCGCCCCCGCTTCACGGGATAGCTGGCAAATCTGCTCTAACATCATTCACCTCTGGCACGCAGTTTCCGGGGAATTTCCCTTTGCTATAGCTAGCAGCCTAGTTTTTTTTCCATGGAATAGCCATCCCAACCCCGTAACTGACGGTATTTCCTCAAGTCTTACACATCACAACTTTGCACTTCGCCACGTTACATTCGATAATTTTCTGCCAAACTTCACAGTTTGGTGAGATACCCAATGATAATTACATATCTCTTTGCGATACCTCTCGAATATTAATGGAATGGAGACAGGCAATGATCAAACGCCCACTGAGATTATCCGCCCTTGCTCTGCTGGTGTGCGCCTCAGCCCAGGCCGCAACGGTGGATCTACGCGTGCTGGAAACCACCGATCTGCATAGCAATATGATGGACTTCGACTATTACAAAGATAAACCAACCGATAAATTCGGCCTGGTGCGCACCGCCAGCCTGATCCAGCAAGCACGGCAACAGGCCACCAACAGCGTACTGGTGGATAACGGTGACCTGATTCAAGGCAGCCCACTGGCCGATTACATGGCAGCCAAGGGCTTAAAACCCGGTGACACCCATCCGGTTTATAAGGCCATGAATACGCTGGATTACGCGGTGGGCAACATCGGTAACCACGAATTCAACTACGGCCTCGACTACCTGAAAAATGCCCTCGCCGGGGCTAAATTCCCTTACGTCAACGCCAACGTCATTGATGCGACAACGCAAAAACCCCTGTTCACCCCTTACATCATCGTCGATACACCGGTTAAAGACCGTGATGGCAAAACACATACTCTGCGCATCGGTTATATCGGCTTTGTACCGCCGCAAATATTAAGCTGGGATAAGGTGAATCTACACGGCAAGGTCACCGTCAACGACATTACCGAAACCGCCAAACGCTATGTACCTGAAATGCGCAAACAAGGGGCCGATCTGGTTGTCGCTATTCCACACTCAGGCCTTTCCAGTGAACCCTACAAAACCATGGCAGAAAATTCGGTGTACTACCTCAGCCAGGTACCGGGTATTGATGCCATCATGTTTGGCCATGCTCACGCCGTATTCCCAAGCAAAGACTTTGCCAATATTCCGGGCGCAGACATTGATAAAGGCCTGCTGAACGGCGTGCCAGCGGTGATGCCAGGCCAATGGGGCGATCATCTTGGCGTGGTAGATCTGCAGTTGAATAACGACAGCGGCAGTTGGCAAGTCGCCGCCGCCAAGGCAGAAGCCCGGCCAATCTACGACAAAGAAAACAAAAAGTCGCTGGTAGCCGAAGATGCAGATCTGGTGAAAATCCTGGCGCAGGATCATAAGGCCACACGCGAATTTGTCAGCAAACCGATCGGCAAATCAGCCGGCAACATGTACAGCTATCTGGCATTGGTGCAGGACGATCCGACGGTGCAGATCGTCAATAATGCACAAAAAGCCTACGTCGAACGCTACATTCAGGGCGATCCGGATCTGGCCGATCTACCGGTGCTCTCTGCCGCCGCGCCCTTTAAGGTCGGTGGCCGCAAGAACGATCCCGCCAGCTTTGTCGAAGTGGAAAAAGGTCAGCTGACGTTCCGCAACGCCGCCGATCTTTATCTCTACCCGAATACCTTAGCGGTGGTCAAAGCCAGCGGGAAAGAAGTTAAAGAATGGCTGGAATGCTCCGCCGGGCAGTTCAATCAGATCGATCTCAACAGCAGCAAACCCCAGGAACTGATTAATTGGGATGGGTTCCGCACCTATAATTTCGATGTCATCGATGGGGTGAGCTATCAGATCGACGTCAGCCAACCAGCACGCTACGACGGTGAATGTGTGCTCATTAACGACAAAGCAGAGCGCATCAAACAGCTGACCTTCAAAGGGAAGCCGATCGATCCACAAGCGACGTTCCTGGTGGCCACCAATAACTATCGCGCCTATGGCGGCAAGTTTGCCGGAACTGGCGATAGCCACATCGCCTTTGCTTCACCGGATGAGAACCGCTCAATACTGGCGGCCTATATCAGTGCAGAAACCCAGAAACACGGGGCAGTGCAGCCGCAAGCGGACAATAACTGGCGCTTGGCGGCGTTGCCCAGCACACATCCACTGGATATCCGTTTTGAAACCTCACCCAGCGACAAGGCAAAATCCTTTATCCAAGAGCATGCTCAATACCCTATGAAATCTGTGGGTGCAGACAATAACGGGTTTGCCCTGTATCAGTTAGATTTACACGCTAAATAACCTTCGTGGGGCGCGCCACCTGCGCCCCTATCTCCCCACTAATTACCGCATTCTCCCCTGCTTGCACGGTGAAAAACCTGGCTGTTCACTGCACTCTTCCGTGCTTAACTTAATAATGATTATCTTAATGATAATCATTTACATTCAATTTCATTTCATTACAATGCAGGAATCAAAAACATCATCCCCTGAGAAGTCGCTAATCGACAACGCAACCATGGAATCAAGTATGTTTAAAAAAAGGGCTTTTTATTCTTTAGGCGTGTTTGTAGTCGCTTCGGCTGCTCACCCTGTGTTATCCGCTGAAACAGAAGATATCGTCGTTACTGCATCAGGTTATGAACAAAAAATCACTGAAGCCGCCGCCAGTATCACCGTGATTAGCCAGCAAGCACTCAGCCAGCGTAAATTCAATGATTTAGCAGAAGCCTTGTCAGATGTGGAAGGTGTCGATGTCCGCAGTGGAACCGGTAAAGCAGGAGGGCTCGACATCAGTATTCGTGGCATGCCCAGTAGCTATACGCTGATTCTGGTCGATGGTATCCGCCAGAACGGCACTGCCGATGTCACCCCGAATGGCTTCAGCACGATGAACACCAGCTTTATGCCCCCGCTTGCCTCAATTGAACGTATCGAAATAATACGCGGCCCAATGTCCACGCTGTATGGCTCAGATGCTATGGGTGGCGTAGTCAATATTATCACCAAAAAAACCGCGAAAGAGTGGTCCAGCTCAGCTAGCCTTGAGCATACCTTTCAAGAAGATACCGATTATGGCGACAGCAGCAAGTTCACCTTCTATTCCAGCGGAGGGCTGATTGAAAACCAACTCGGGCTAGCACTGCGTGGCAGCATCTTCCGGCGTGAGGCTTCACACGTGACCTCATCAACCTCGGGAGCTGAATTGAGCAATCGTGGCCCCAACCCGGTAAAAGCCGACAACTATAGCTTGGGGAGCAAGTTCACCTGGCAACTCAGTGAAAAAAATACACTTTGGCTTGATGGTGAGTTGGCCAATCAGAAATATGACAACAGCGAAGGCCAATTAGGCACCCTAGGTTCCGGTGCGCGCGGTGGCTATGACGATACCATTCGCTATGAGCGCCGCAAAGCAACGCTGGGTAGCGACAACCAATTGAACTTCGGTAAATGGAGTTCCAGCCTCAGTTATAACCAGACCGAAACCAAAGGCCGTTTAATCAACTCATCCGTTGTCGAAAAAGGTTCAAACCTGGTTGGTGATAAACGTCTGTTGGAAAATACCAACCTGATCATTGATAGCAAACTCGTTTCTCCCGTAGGAGAAAGCCATTTACTGACCACGGGCGCGCAGTATATCAATGCCACGATGAAGGATGGCGTCGTTCTGGCAACCACCGGAGAGAAATTCGAACAGGACTCCTGGGCCTTATTCGGTGAAGACGAATGGCGGCTGATCGACCCTTTGGCACTGACCTACGGCGCACGCTATGAGTACCACGACGCCTTTGGCAGCCATGTCAGCCCCAGAGCCTATCTGGTGTGGAACGCGCTTGACGATTGGACCTTCAAAGGTGGGGTAAGCACCGGGTATAAAACGCCAAGCCTGGCTCAGTTGCATGACGGCGTTAGTGGAGTCAGTGGCCAGGGCACCATTGTTATTCTCGGTAACTCGAACCTGAAACCGGAAGAAAGCACCAACTACGAGCTAGGGGCTTATTACGATAACTATACCGGCTTCAAGGCAAACGCCACGTTGTTCCATAACATTTATGAAAACAAGATCAGCTCTTACGAAATCAATGACCTGACGTCCAGCTATCAGAATATCGGTAAAGCTATTACTCAAGGGGTGGAATTAGCCACAACCATCCCGCTGTGGTCAGAGAACTGGTCACTGAATATGAATTATACCTATACCGACAGTGAACAGAGAGATGGGGATAATCGGGGAGCGAAATTAACCAATACGCCGGAACATATGGCCAATGCCAAACTGAACTGGGCGATCAACGATAAGTTATCTTCTTGGATCAAAGCTGAGTATCGTGGGGAAATGGCCAGATTCACCGCCAATTACGATAATCTTTCCGCTCTGGATAGAGCCGTTTATGGCAATCTGGGGCCTAACTTCAAGTCTTATGCCGTGCTTAACCTGGGCGGATCTTACAAAGTGTCAAAAGACATTACGCTAAATGGTTCGGTTAATAACCTGTTGGATAAAGACTTTACCGCCACACACACCTACGAAGTCAACGGCAGCAGCACGACCGCCGGAGATTACTTCACCAGCAGCCAGTCAACCGCCGGGAACGTAATTGCCGGGCGCAATTACTGGCTCTCGATGAATGTCACTTTCTGAGCCAGCATTCGTTCCAAAAACACAGCGGTCGCTAACCACGACCGCTGTAGCTGCGGGTTACAGAATTTCCAGCAACTCAACTTCAAACACCAACGCGCTGAATGGCGGGATGGAAGCCCCAGCACCACGCTCACCGTAAGCCAAGTCGTGTGGAATATACAGCTCCCATTTGGAACCGACCGGCATCAGCGTCAACGCTTCAATCCAGCCTGGGATCACACCGCTCACCGGGAATTCTGCCGGTTGACCGCGCTCGACGGAGCTGTCAAAAACCTTGCCGTTAATCAGGCGGCCAGTGTAATGCACCCGCACGCGATCCTGACGGGAAGGAATTGGGCCGTTACCCTGTGTCAGTACGGAAAACTGCAAACCCGACTCGGTTAACGTCACGTCATCGCGCTTGACGTTGTCTTCCAGGAATTTCTGCCCCTCAACAGCCAGCTCCTGCTGACGCTCACGACGCACGGCATCCGCACGCTCGTGAATTTCACGCAGGGCACGGTGTACCACATCAACCGGTACTGCCGGGGCATTCCCTTCTAGCGCATCACACAAACCCGCCAACAAAGCTTCTGGTTGCAAACCTTCAAGACCGGACTCCTGCAACTGCTGGCCGACCTGTAAACCAATCCCGTAACTTGCTTGCGCTTCAACGCTATCAAAAGAAGGGGTTGTCATTGGGATTTTTCCTTTAGTCTCTAAAAATTCGAAAGTGCAGCATAACAGCGCCGCCAGGCCGGGTAAAATCTTGTGTAGAGAATGATGACTTTTGTCGTAGAAAAAGAAACAATAACTTTCTGTTAACGTTCAAGGATGTTTCATCTTGCGCGGCCTGCCACTTCAAACAGTTAGCGAGCTATTATATCAGCCGCTTTGAAGGGTATACTCACGTTAACAGTAAACCATTTTGTACAGTGGCATTTTTACGCAGTTGAAGAGAGGTCACCATGGGCAGAATCGCGCCCAGGAGAAGGAAAACCACCCCAGTCTACCCGTTGCTACTGCGCACCTGGTCGAACCTGAGCCAGCGCCTGAAACCCGGCACAGCACGCGAAGTGCCAGAAACGCCAGACGAGGCAGATGTGCAGCAACCCGCGCCAAACGGCAAGAGACAGCAGTGGAAAGCCTGGTGGTTGAAGGTTTGGCACCTGCCAGACAATTTCCACTGGATGGCGCCACTGCCCTATGTACATCGCCGCTGGGTGATCGTTTTTGGCACTATCCTGTTGCTCTCGCTGCTCTGGCCGTATTCTGATGACCGTGCCCCGCGCCAGCCCCCAGCCACACAGCAGGAAAACAACATACCGCTGCAGGCAGAGCTGATGGGCAATAGTGCACAGCAAACGACAGCACAACCCACCAACGGCCACTGGCAACGCTATCAGATCAAAGCAGGCCAGACCTTGGCACAGCTGTTCCGCGACAACAACCTGCCTGTCAATGACGTGTTTGCCATGGCGCAGGTTGAAGGCAGCGACAAGCCGCTCAGCAATCTTAAAGCCGGGCAGGAAGTGCGTATTGAACGTGCGGCCAACGGCGCAATCGTCGCGCTGTCTGTCACTATGGCTGATAACCGCGAAGCCCTATTCCGCCGTCAGGCCGATGGCAGCTACCGCCGTCTCCGCTAACCCTCAATCTGGCACAACAGAAAATCACGCAGCACAATGCCTTGATTGCGCTGCGTATCTTTGCTGCCATACAGTAATGTTAGAGGCTTGCCTTGGCGCAAAAGCACCACCAACGGTTGCCAGGCGTCGTTTTCTGCTAATTGCTGGCGATAACGCAGTTCGAACTCATCCCACTGGTCGGTATGCTGGTGAAACCACTGGCGCAACGCATTATCCGGTGCCACCTGTTTCAGCCACTCCACGCCCTGCAGCCTTTCCTTGCTGACGCCGCGCGGCCACAGCCGATCGATCAGGTAGCAATGCTGCGGTGCCGGAGCAATGAAGTCATAAACTCGCTGTAAGTTGATTTCTGCCATTTCACGCTTCTCCCTGCCAACAGATAGCCACAGAGTAGCGCGTTTTCCCCCACGCAGAAAAGCAAAACGCCAGCACAAGGCTGGCGTTTTAACTTGGCAGACACAAGCCGATTAGGCTTCTGCTACTACCACTACATTCAGCTGTGCGAACACGTCGCTGTGTACCTGGAAGTGCACTTCGTGCTCACCCGTAGTACGTAGAACGCCATTCGGCAGACGAACTTCGCTCTTGGCAACGTCAACGCCTGCCGCAGTTACTGCGTCAGCGATGTCGCGGGTGCCGATAGAGCCGAACAGTTTACCTTCGTCACCTGATTTAGATGCGATGGTCACTGAACCCAGTTCGTTGATCTTGGTTGCGCGAGCTTCAGCAGCAGCCAGAACGTCAGCCAGTTTGGCTTCCAGTTCAGCACGGCGTGCTTCGAAGAACTCTACGTTTTTCTTGGTAGCAGGAACAGCTTTGCCCTGTGGTACCAGGAAGTTACGGGCATAACCCGCTTTAACGCTAACTTGATCACCCAGGCTGCCCAGGTTTGCTACTTTATCAAGCAGAATAACTTGCATTACCTTATCCTCTCAAAGTCGTTAATGGACAGTGGCCGATTACTGATGACGATCAGTGTACGGCAACAAAGACAGGTAGCGCGCGCGCTTGATAGCACGGGCCAGCTGGCGCTGATATTTTGCACGAGTACCGGTGATACGGCTCGGGACAATTTTACCACTTTCAGTGATGTAGTTTTTCAGCGTAGCGATGTCTTTATAGTCAATCTCTTGAACGCCTTCCGCGGTGAAACGGCAGAACTTGCGACGACGGAAATAACGTGCCATTTGGCTAGTCTCCAGAATCTATCAATTCAATCTGCTCGGCATGCAGGACCAATTTGTTCAGCCCGTTGCGCCCTTGATGGCAGCTAACGAAGCCTTGAACAGTAACCCGACTACCGACCGTTAATCTTTGAGTTAAAGCTTGTGACTGTTGTCCGCTGACAACCACGGGCATTCTGCACCATGCTTGCCTGCTGAATCCGGCCTCTACCTGTGATGAGCGGTGCTCAAGCACAAACTGGCAGTGGGGTATTCCGGAAGGACTCACTTTTCGCACCGGCGTCTTGCACACTGTGCCAGACAACACCAGACGATTAGCCGTCACGGCAGCAATTACTCTTCAGAATCCCCAGCATCATCATCAGCGGTTTCGCTAGCGAAATCATCGCGACGGTCGCCACGGCGTTCGTCTTTAGCTTTAACCATTGGTGATGCTTCAGTTACCGCGTGCTTAACGCGCATAACCATGCTACGGATAACGGCGTCGTTGAAGCGGAAGTTAGTTTCCAGCTCATCGATCGCTTCCTGCGGCGCTTCAACGTTCAGCAGAACGTAGTGAGCTTTGTGCAGTTTGTTGATCGGATAAGCCAGCTGACGGCGGCCCCAGTCTTCCAGACGGTGAATCTGACCTTGCGCGTTAGTGATGGTAGCACTGTAACGCTCGATCATGCCCGGAACCTGTTCGCTTTGGTCAGGATGGACCATAAAAACGATTTCGTAATGACGCATCGAATTGCTCCTTACGGATTATTCAGCCTCCTGTCAGGGTCAACCGCGGCCCATGGAAGCAAGGAACGTGTATGTGTGTGCGGCTGAAAAATGACGCGTAATCATACTGGCGCTGGGGGGGAAACTCAAGGACAGAGTGGGATTTATTGCTGTTTATCCGCCCCTCTCGGCTAAATGGCCCGATTTTCATTCTTTTGCCCCCCGCATTCAGCTGTCTCTCAATACACAACGTGCTTGTCTCTGTCAGTCAGGTGTAATGGGAATTGCCGTAAACAGCATGCAATCCTATGATCCCACAGTGAACGGCAATTGCAGGGCCCGAGGCGGGGCCCTGCACCCCGCCCACGCTTAACATGGCCTGCCCGGCAACGGGGTCTTGCTCAGCAGGCCATGATGCGCACAACGTCAACACCCGAATCTGTAACCACCGGGCAACCTTTACAAGGGTATTGATAACAGCAGTTCAGACATTGTTGTCGGTGAGATGAGCACGGGTGTTAAGGCCATTGAAGGCGCCGAACGGAGACACCACGCATAGGCGAACGCGCCACGGACGGCGCGTTCAGGCGAGACAGTCAGGGACGACTGTCGTAGCCGGCCTCAATGCGCGGTGGCGGAGTGAGGGTAGTGGGCGAAGCCCACCGCCTGATAGGGCAAGGGCCGGGGTGTTGGGGGCTGGCTCTTGAGCCCCCAACTCGGTCGTATTCACCCGCGTTACTGAATAAACACAAAAGGTATGGCGACCGAAATAAACACACATCCCACAACAAACCTCAAGATGTGAACAAGAGACTGCGCCTTCAGGGGGCGGGTTCACAACGCCCGCTGGAAAAAGGCCACCGTAGCGGCCAGCGCTCCGGGGGTAATGCGATGCCGAACGCCCGCTTCAGTGAGATAAGTTAACGTCTGGCTCAGCCCGCGCAGGCGCAGTTCGCTGGCTAAACGCTCACTTTCCGCAGCGGGCACCACATCATCAGCCTCACCATGCCAGAGCAACAGTGGCCGCCCAGCAAGGCAATCCCAATGATGTTCAACGCCGTAATCTGCCAATGGCGCGAGGCGGGCAGCCAAGGTGGCATCATCCAGTGCCTGGCCTTGTTCATCCAGAGGGGGGTAAAGCGTGTGGGCCAGCGAGGTGAAATAACCGGAGCCCATCAGGCTGGCTGCGGCCTTCACCCAAGAGTAACGTGCAAACGCTGCTAGCGTGGTCATACCGCCCATCGAAGCACCACCGACACCGACACGTTGCCCAGCGATCAACCCGCGCTGCTCAAAATGCGCCTTGAGCGCTGGCAGTTCGTCAACGTTGCTCTTCAGGATCTCCCAAAAATGCGCCAACCGCAGCGTTTCGTTGCCATCAAAACGTTCGCCGTGCCTCTCGCAATCTGGCATCACCACCCGAAACCCGGCTTTTGCCAACGCATAGGCAAAATAGGCATACACTTCTTTCGAGGAGGTATAGCCATGATAGAAGAACACTGTCGGTAACGGTTTCTCATACTGCCCTGCCGGTACTGCATGGATCACCGCGATGTTCCCTGCTCGCTCATCATGCATTTCTACCATTTATTCCCCTCCTTGATAGTTGCTAACAAGAGCGTTTGAAGAGTAGAAGGTATAACAAGTGATTGCATTACACCGAATAGCTAAAGAAGGTTTTCCGAGGCCAACCATGACTCTTTCCCGATCCCTGATACTCGTGCTGTTGATCAATCTACTCAGCGGTTGTGGTTCGTCTAAAACCACACCCAAGCCACCGTTCATCGGGCAAGCACAAGAAATCACCCGGATGCAAACCGCTGGGCTGGAAAAAATGACGACCATCAGTGCGCAGGTTCGCGGCAGCCCAATGGATGTCGAAGCCGAAATCCAGCGCAAAGCCAACGCCAGCGGCGCTCGTTATTATCTGATTATCATGAACAGCGATACCATCGTAGCGGGCCAATGGTACTCACAGGCGATTCTTTATCGTTAAACGCTGGTTACCAAGGGCGGGAAACACCCGCCCCAGTAGAGAGTGTGCTCAGCTACGCTGCCGCACGGCTTCAAACAGGCAGATACCAGTAGCCACCGACACGTTTAGCGAGGAAACGGTGCCCGCCATTGGGATACTGATCAGTTCATCGCAGTGTTCGCGGGTTAAACGGCGCATACCTTCGCCTTCAGCCCCCATCACCAGCGCCATCGGGCCGGTCATTTTGCTCTGATACAGCGTATGGTCAGCCTCACCAGCGGTACCTACGATCCAGATATTCATCTCTTGCAACAAACGCAAAGTACGCGCCAGGTTGGTGACACTGATTAACGGAACGTTCTCAGCCGCACCGCAGGCCACCTTTTTCGCTGTAGCATTCAACTGTGCAGAACGGTCGCGCGGTACGATCACCGCATGCACCCCGGCAGCATCGGCGCTACGCAAACAGGCCCCGAGGTTATGCGGATCGGTAACGCCATCCAGTACCAGCAGGAAGGGGGTTTCGATGCTTTCCAGCAGGCCAGGCAGGTCGTTTTCCTGATACTTCCGCCCTTCACGCACCCGGGCGATAATCCCCTGATGGACCGCACCTTCCGCCTTTTCATCCAACCATTGACGGTTAGCCACCTGGATCACAATACCGGTCGCTTCCAATTCAGCAATCAACGGTTGCAGGCGGCGATCGTCGCGCCCTTTGAGGATAAACACTTCCAGGAAACGTTGCGGATCGCGTTCTAACAGGGCTTTGACGGCGTGAATGCCGTAAATAATTTCGCTCATGATGCTCTTTTAACTGTGTGGCCGGGGGAAACCCGGCCAGGGATAATAACGTGCTGCCGGTTAACCCTGCGCAGCACCTTTGCTCTTGCTGGCACGTTTGGCCTTGGTCGCTGCCGCTATCTTTTTGGTTTTTTCAGACGGTTTTTTAGCTTTCGCCTTTTTGTCTTTCTTAACCTTATCAGCAGGTTTGGCCCCTTCTTTGCGGAAGGCGCTGTCCGGCTCAAAGTTAGCTGGTGGTTTACCACCACGGCGCTTTGGTTTCGCCTGAGTACGGCCCGCACCAGTGCCGTCACGCAAGGTACGCTGCCCACCATTCTTGGCGCGTTCACGTTCGGTTTTGCCTTCACCACGCGGTTTACGGGTGCTGGATACCAACGCGAAATCAATCTTGCGCTCGTCCATATGCACCGCATCAACGCGGATCTCTACCGCGTCTCCCAGGCGATAAACCATACCAGAAGACTCGCCGATCAAGCGCTGGCCGATATTATCGTAGCGATAATAATCATTATCCAACGTTGATACGTGCACCAAACCATCGATAAACAGATCGTTCAAGCGCACAAAGAAACCGAACCCGGTGACGCTGGCAATAATGCCACTGAACACTTCACCAACGTGATCCTGCATGAAGTCACACTTCAGCCAGTCCGCCACGTTACGCGTGGCTTCATCCGCTCGGCGCTCGGTCATTGAGCAATGCGCGCCCAATTGCAGCATCTCTTCAAAGTCACAGTGCCAGCCGCCGGTTGGCGTCCAGCGTTCTTTCTGCTCACCATGCTCTTTGGCCAGCAGGTACTTGATGGCACGGTGCAGCGACAGATCCGGATAACGGCGGATCGGCGATGTAAAGTGCCCATAAGACGCCAGCGCCAGGCCAAAGTGACCACGGTTCTCTGGATCGTAGATCGCTTGCTTCATTGAACGCAGCAACATGGTTTGCAGCATTTCACGATCTGGACGATCCGCCACTTCATCCATCAGGGTGGCGTAATCTTTCGGCTGCGGTTTCAAACCACCGCCTAACGTCAGGCCCAATTCACTCAACACACTGCGCAGCGCGGAAATATGATCGTCACTTGGGCGATCGTGGACACGGAACAGAGCAGGCTCACCATTCTTCTCAACAAACCGCGCGGCGGAGATGTTCGCCATGATCATGCATTCTTCGATCAGCTTGTGAGCGTCGTTACGAATCGTCGGCTCCACACGCTCAATACGCCGTTCGGCGTTGAAGATAAACTTGGCTTCTTCGGTTTCGAACGCGATACCGCCACGTTCAGCACGCGCCTGATCCAGCACTTTATACAGAGCATGCAGCTCCTGCAGGTGCTTCACCAACGGGTGATACTGCTCACGCAGATCCTGATCGCCCTGCAAAATGTGCCAGACTTTGGTATAGGTCAGGCGCGCATGGGAGCTCATCACCGCTTCATAGAATTTGTGCGAAGACAGTTTCCCCTGAGCGGAGATAGTCATCTCACACACCATACACAAGCGATCAACCTGCGGGTTAAGCGAACACAGGCCGTTGGACAGCACTTCCGGCAACATTGGTACCACTTCTGACGGGAAATAGACCGAAGTACCACGGCTGCGGGCTTCGTCATCCAATGCGGTACGCGGGCGAACATAGTAGCTGACGTCGGCAATGGCTACCCACAGGCGCCAGCCGCCGCCACGTTTTTTCTCACAATACACCGCGTCATCAAAGTCACGGGCATCTTCACCGTCGATGGTTACCAGCGGCAGATGGCGCAAATCGACACGCCCTTTCTTGGCCGCCTCTGGCACCTGCTCACTGAGATCGGCGACCTGTTTTTCCACCTGCGGTGGCCAGGTATGCGGGATTTCATGGGTACGCAGAGCGATATCCACCGCCATGCTGGTGCCCATTTTATCACCCAGAATTTCGACAATTTTGCCGACCGCTTTGGTACGGCGCGTCGGGCGCTGGGTCAGTTCAACCACCACCATGTAGCCCATGCGCGCACCGCTGATGGAGTCAGCCGGGATCAGGATATCGAAGCTCAGGCGGCTATCATCTGGCACCACAAAACCGGTACCGGCATCGGTAAAGTAGCGGCCAACGATCTGGCTGGTTTTTGGTACCAGTACCCGCACGATACGCGCCTCACGGCGGCCTTTGCGATCCTCACCCAAGGGTTGCGCCAGCACCACATCACCGTGGATCGCCATTTTCATCTGTTCAGCGGAGAGATAGAGATCGTCTTTACGGCCATCGACACGCAGGAAGCCATAGCCGTCGCGGTGCCCAATCACAGTACCACGCAGCAGGTCCAAGCGCTCCGGCAGCGCATAGCACTGGCGACGAGTAAACACTAACTGCCCGTCACGTTCCATCGCCCGCAGGCGACGACGCAACGCTTCCAACTGTTCTTCACCAGATAAATTCAGTTCATTGCCCAACTCTTCACGGCTGGCTGGCGTTTCACGCTTCGCTAAATGGGCCAGGATAAATTCACGGCTGGGGATCGGGGATTCGTATTTTTCTGCTTCTCGTTCCAGGAATGGATCTTGTGACATTGAGGTTCCTCCGTTGTCATCAGCAGGGTGTCGCTGAGCCTGGTTTGCTCAGCAACGCTTTATTCAACAAGCAAAAGCTTGTAGAGCGGCGGATTCTCCTCGACCATATCGGCCAAAGTATGCTTGTCCAGCTCTTCAAGGAAATTTTGTATGCTTTGGTGAAGCACTTGCTTCAAGCGGCAGGCTGAAGTGATATGGCAAAACTCGTGGCTGCAGTTAACCAGCGAAAGCGGTTCTAAAGCGCGCACCACGTCGCCAAGACGGATGGTTTCTGCTGGTTTACCCAAACGGATGCCACCATTTTTGCCCCGCACGGCGGTAACGAAACCTTCGCGGCTCAACTGGTTGATGATTTTTACCATATGGTTGCGCGAAACGCCGTACACCTCCGTCACTTCCGAGATGCTGGTCATTCTGTCCGCTGGCAAGGATGCCAGGTAGATCAATGCCCGCAGGCCATAATCAGTAAAACTTGTTAACTGCACATCTACCTCTGGGTATCAGGTTATTTGTCTGATTTTAGATGACTCAATTGGATAATAAACCAGCCGGAGAGTTCGCCGCTAATTATTTAGTGCAGAGAAGGCTATCAACTAGAAGAATGAAGGGATTTTTTGATGTGAAACCACAATAAAGGAGATATACCCAAAATAATTCGAGTTGCTTGTAGGCGGCAACTGAACGAAGCCCTAGGAGCTTACTCAAGTAAGTGACTGGGGTGAGTGAAGGAAGCCAACACCCAAGCAACTTGAAGTATGACGGGTATAAACAAACCGGGACGCTGCCCGGCTTGTTAGATGACGGTAGCAACAGATTACGCGTCGAATGGATCACGCAAAATCATGGTTTCGCTACGATCCGGGCCAGTAGAAATAATATCTACCGGTACGCCGGTCAGCTCTTCGATACGCTTGATGTAGTTCAGCGCCGCCTGAGGCAATTGGTTGTACTCTTTCACACCAAAAGTGGTTTCACTCCAGCCTGGCATGGTTTCGTAGATGGGTTCGATACCTTCCCAACCTTCTGCCGCCAGCGGCGTGGTGGTCATTTCACGGCCATCAGGCATACGATAACCAACACAAATCTTCACTTCTTTCAGGCCGTCCAGCACGTCCAGCTTGGTCAGGCAGAAACCGGACAAAGAGTTGATCTGCACAGCACGACGCACCGCTACCGCATCCAGCCAACCGGTACGACGACGACGCCCCGTGGTGGCACCAAACTCGTTGCCCTGCTTGCACAGGAACTCGCCGATATCATCAAACAGTTCGGTTGGGAATGGGCCTGCACCTACGCGGGTGGAATAGGCTTTCACGATGCCCAGCACATAGTCGACGTAACGCGGGCCAATACCAGAACCGGTCGCCACGCCACCAGCGGTGGTGTTGGAAGACGTCACGTAAGGATAGGTACCGTGATCGATATCCAGCAAGGTGCCCTGTGCGCCTTCGAACATGATCAGATCGCCGCGCTTGCGCGCACCGTCCAGCAGTTCGGACACATCAACCACCATCGCGGTGAGGATGTCGGCTACTGCCAGCACATCGTCCAGCGTCTTCTGGTAGTCGACGGCGTCGGCTTTGTAGTAGTTCACCAATTGGAAGTTGTGATATTCGATGATTTCTTTCAGCTTCACAGCGAAAGTTTCTTTGTCGAACAGATCGCCCACGCGCAGGCCACGGCGAGCCACTTTATCTTCGTAAGCTGGGCCGATACCACGACCCGTGGTGCCGATCGCTTTCGCGCCACGCGCTTTTTCACGCGCGTTATCCAACGCGACATGGTAAGGCAGGATCAGTGGACATGCTTCGGACAGTAACAGACGTTCGCGTACCGGGACGCCGCGCGCTTCAAGTTCACCCATTTCTTTCATCAATGCATCTGGTGCCAGAACCACACCGTTGCCGATGATGCTGGTCACGTTTTCACGCAAGATACCTGAGGGGATTAAATGAAGAACGGTTTTTTCACCGTTGATAACCAGAGTATGGCCAGCGTTATGGCCACCTTGGTAGCGCACAACATATTGAGCTCGTTCGGTCAGCAGGTCTACGACCTTACCCTTACCTTCGTCACCCCATTGGGTGCCCAGTACGACGACGTTATTACCCATTTTCAAAATCACCGATTGCTTAAAAATGGATTCTACCATCGTAATTCTTGAGTTTCAGCACTTTTAGCATACTATTGCATACTTTTTCGGCTAAAGTTTACCCCCCCATGCGGCTACGCAACATGTAGTAGATCACGCAGCCCGCAACCACTATTCCACCACCAAAACGCCGTAATGTGGAGTCCGGTAGCTGCGCCATTGCCAGGATCATTCTGCGCCAAACACGCGGAAACAGCATTGGCCCTAACCCTTCCAATACCAACACCAGCCCCAGAGCCAACCAGATAGTCGAATTCATCCCTTCTCCCCAAATAAGAAAGGCCCGCGATTAACGGGCCCTGGTCTCACTATGCTGGCATCATCTGTTACGCGTCGCTTCCGGCGACTTCATGTAACGGAAGAAATTGCTGTCTGGGCTCAACACCAAGACATCCTGATTGCCTGAACCAAAGCTGGTTTCATAAGCACGCAGGCTACGGATGAACGCGTAGAAATCCGGATCCTGGCTGAATGCGTTAGCAAACAGTCTGGCCGCTTCAGCATCACCCGCACCACGGGTGATGCGCGCCTGACGCTCAGCTTCCGCGATCGTACGGGTCACTTCGTAGTCGGCAGTTGCACGCAGCTTTTCCGCTTCTTCCTGGCCTTGTGAACGGTGACGACGGGCTACCGCTTCACGTTCCGCACGCATACGTTGGAAGATGGCATCAGATACTTCAGCTGGCAGGTTGATCTGCTTGATTCGCACATCAACCACTTCGATCCCCAGTGCCGCCATGCTATTCGGGTTAACCGCGGGCTGTTTGCCAGTGGTTTCACGCTCAACGCGGGCTGCAGCAGAAGCGATAGCATCATCCGCTTCCGTGGTCGCAGCTTCTTCACCGTCACCAACAGTACCGGTGTTCAGCGCATCACGCACGTCGGCCATCAGGCGGCCACGTGAGTCAGTAACGATATCGCGCACGTCCAAACGGCCAATCTCAGAACGCAAACGGTCACTGAACTTACGTTTCAACAACACTTCGGCCTGCGAAACATCACCACCACCGGTTGCCAGGTAGTAACGGCTGAAATCACTGATACGCCATTTCAGGTAGGAATCGACAATCAGGTCTTTCTTCTCGCTGGTCACAAAGCGATCGGCCTGGTTATCCATGGTCTGGATACGCGCATCCAGCCTTTTCACGGTTTCAACAAACGGGATCTTGAAGTGCAGACCCGGCGCATAAACACGTGGCTTGTTTTCGCTGTCGCGCAGTACTTTACCGAAACGCAGCACAATGCCGCGCTCACCTTCCTGTACCACAAACAGTGAGGTGTAGAGTGCTACCAACACCACCGCGACGATCACTATGAAAGACTTACGCATTGATTATTCTCTCCCTACGCGAGTGTTGTCGCTACGCTGCGTATTTGCCCGGCGCTGGTCCATCATCGAACTACCGCTGGTGCTACTGGTGCCCGCTTCTGTCGTTGTACTGGTAGAAGGAGCCGGGTTGAGACGAATCAGGCTGGTATCTTTACTGCCTTCGGTCGCCGCTTTGCCGGTCTGGCCACGCAACATCTGATCCAGTGGTAACACCATCAGATTATTGTTGCCTTTGTCATTCACCAGCACTTTGCGGGTATGACTCAGAACCTTTTCCATCGTTTCGATGTACAGACGCTCGCGGGTCAGTTCAGGTGCCGATTTGTACTCCGGCAACAGTTTGGCAAAGCGCGCCACTTCACCCTGAGCTTCCAGCACCGTACGGGCTTCATAAGCCCTGGCATCTTCTAACAGACGCTGTGCCTGACCGTTGGCACGCGGCTGAACTTCGTTGGCATAAGCTTCTGCTTCACGAATGTATTGCTGTTCGTTCTCACGTGCGGCAATCGCATCATCAAACGCGGCTTTCACCTCTTCCGGTGGACGTGCCGCCTGGAAGTTAACGTCCAGCAATGTGATACCCATTTTGTATGGACGAATGGTTTCTTCCAGTACACGCTGAGTATCGCTACGCACGATGGTACGGCCTTCGGTCAGGATTTTGTCCATAGTGTATTTGCCGATAACACCACGTAATGCGCTGTCGGTCGCCTGTCTCAGGCTGTCATTGGCATCGGTCACGCTGAACAGATAGGCTGCCGGATCGGTTACGCGGTACTGCACGTTCATCTCTACGCGCACCACGTTTTCATCGGAAGTCAGCATCACGCCGGATGCAGCCAGTTCACGCACCGACTCCACGTTAACCGGACGCACTTCGTCAATGAACGTTGGCTTCCAGTTAAGACCGGGCTGCACCAGATGGCTGAATTTACCGAAGCGCGTCACCACACCTCGTTCAGCTTCTTTGATGGTATAAAAACCGCTTGCGGCCCAGATCACCACCACCGCTACCGCAGCGATACCGATGATACGGCCACTGAAGTTAGGCCCGCTCGAACCGGTGCCACCGCTGTTGGAGCCTTTACCCCCGCCCAGGCCGCTCAATTTCTTGCTCAGCTTGCGGAAGATATCATCCAAATCAGGTGGCCCTTGATCGCGACCGCCTTTGTTGTTACCGCCAGAGTTGCCGCCATTATTATTGCTGCTCCCCCACGGGTCGCGGTCCTGTCCGTTATTACCGGGCTGATTCCACGCCATGTTTTAGCTCCATTATTCTGTGATTGGGTACTTCAGGCTAACGCTTAACTCACTCTGTTATTGAGTGAGCACTCAAATGTAACAGCATATGATCATACGATAAAGTTAATCAGGTCCTGTTCCTGCTTGCAGAGGCGACGCCACTCCACGATCGGCATGCGTACCACTAAGCCGATACTGCCGTCCTCTTCGTTCCATTCTTTCTCGATCGCCTGAAGTTGATAAAAACGGCTACGAAGACGGCCTGCCTGTGGAGGTAAACGCAATTCGTAATGCGCGATCTCCCCCGCCAGACGCTCCGTCAACGCCTGAAATAGCAACGGAATACCGTCTCCACTGGCGGCGGACAGCCACACGCGAACCGGTAAATTCTCTTCGTTGCGATCGATACGCGGAACAAAATCATCCAGCATATCTATTTTGTTCATCACTAACAGTGTAGGGATCTCATCCGACTCAATCTCCGCCAGCACGGTATTTACCGCCTCAATGTTTTCGTCCACCCGAATATCCGCAGCGTCGATCACATGTAACAGCAAAGATGCCTGGCGCGTCTCCTGCAGCGTCGCTTTAAACGCGGCAACAAGATCGTGCGGCAAGTGCCGGATAAAACCTACGGTATCCGCCAACACGGTATCGCCCACGTCCGCTACGTCAATACGCCGCAGGGTAGGATCCAAGGTGGCAAATAGCTGATCTGCCACATACACTTCGGCAGATGTCATTCGGTTAAACAGGGTAGATTTACCGGCGTTGGTGTACCCCACCAGCGATACGGTCGGCACATCGGCACGGGTACGCGCTCGCCGCCCCTGATCGCGCTGTTTCTCGACTCGCTCAAGGCGCTTGAGAATCAGGCTGATGCGATCGCGCAGCAAGCGACGATCGGTTTCTAGCTGGGTTTCCCCCGGCCCACGCAGGCCAATCCCGCCTTTCTGGCGTTCAAGGTGCGTCCAGCCACGAACCAGACGGGTGGCGATATGACGCAACTGCGCCAATTCAACCTGCAGCTTACCTTCATGGGTACGGGCACGCTGGGCAAAGATGTCTAGAATCAACCCGGTGCGATCGATCACCCGGCATTCACACAGGCGTTCGAGATTTCTCTCCTGCGCTGGGGAAAGGGAATGATCAAACAGGACAACAGACGCGCCGCTGGCTTTCACCGCATCTGCAATTTCTTCGGCCTTTCCTTCACCGACAAAGTATTTGGGATGCGGCGCTTTGCGGCTACCAGTCACCACTTGCAAAGCTTCGGCACCCGCAGAGGATACCAGCGACTCAAATTCGCTGAGATCTTCTGTGTCTTTGTCTTGTGAGAAATAGATATGAACCAGTACGGCCTGCTCACCGGCTTCATAACGGTCAAACAAGCGTGCAACCTCTCAAACGGATAGAAACCGTGAGTTTGGGGAGCATAAACAACACATCGCTGCTTATGCACCCCGTCATGGTTGACTCGCAACGCGCCTTATTCAGCGTCATCGCTTTCCTGCTGCGGCTGTTGCGGCGCAGACGGGTTGTTACCATGGTGATAGTTACTGGTGCCGCCGCTCGGATTGTTGCTATGGTGAGATACCGGGCGTGACGGGACAACGGTAGAGATAGCGTGCTTATAAACCATCTGGCTTACCGTGTTTTTCAACAGGATGACAAACTGGTCAAAAGACTCAATCTGGCCTTGCAGCTTAATACCATTCACCAAATAAATAGAAACCGGAACACGTTCACGACGCAATGCGTTCAGGAACGGATCTTGCAAAGATTGCCCCTTAGCCATTCTATCTTTTCCTTATTTGCTTGTTGTTTGTAACTAAGAACCTATCGGCTCTAAAATAAACGACGTAAAAAATTTGCGCGCTAAAAACTCATCAATTGTACACAATCACTCAACCTATGCACTAACAACCTGAATTACCGAGTCCAAAGCCTCTCCCGGCTTTTCACTGTCTAACCAATGAACCGACTCCCAACCCCGTAACCAGGTCATTTGACGCTTGGCCAACTGACGCGTTGCGCAAACACCTCGATAAACCATTTCATCGTAACTGATTTCACCAGAAAAATATGACCACATCTGGCGATAACCGACACAGCGAATGGAAGGCAAATCCGTATGCAAATCACCCCGTGCAAAAAGTGCACGTGCTTCCGTCTCGAAACCTGCCGCCAACATTTGCTCAAAACGCAGCGCAATGCGTTGATGTAACAACTCACGGCTGGCTGGCGCTATTGCAAATTGATGAACATGATAAGGTAACGATTCACCCGAAATTTTAGTCAGTTCGGTTAAAGTTTTACCCGAAATGAAAAAAACTTCCAGTGCTCTGGAGAGTCTCTGCGGATCATTGGGATGAATTCGCATGGCCGCAACCGGATCAATCTGCTGTAACTGGCGGTGCAATGCATCCCAACCCTGCTCTGCCGCTTGCTGCTCAATACGTTCACGCACCACCGGATCGGCAGAGGGCAGCGGTGATAATCCTTCCAGCAACGCCTTGAAATAGAGCATGGTCCCCCCCACCAACAGCGGAATACGCCCGGCAGCGGTGATCTCAGCCATTTCTCTCAGGGCATCGGCGCGAAAATCCGCAGCAGAGTAAGCTTCAGCAGGATCGCGGATATCAATCAGCCGATGCGGTGCCTGTATCAGCTCTGCCGCCGTCGGTTTGGCGGTACCAATATCCATACCACGATAAATCAGCGCAGAATCCACGCTGATAAGCTCTACGGGCAGATGCTCACGCAGCGCCATAGCCAATGCGGTCTTGCCTGAGGCCGTCGGCCCCATAATAAAAATGGCCGGGGGGCGATGTGTTCTTTCAGTTTCATTCATGCTTAAGGGCTGCCAGCGCAGTCTGTAAATCAACGGGTTGCAAAAGGCCGCCTGGTGGTGATTTCACCAGTTGCGGGCAAAGTCGTTCAACGTCGGTCAATAACTGTATCGCTTGCGAACTGTTCCACTGTTCATGCTCACTGCCTAAATGGCGGGCAATCCAGGTGGCCAGCACGGTTGGCGACATCTCCTGATGTTCCGCCAAATAGCCTAACAGCTCAGGGATCAGTTTTTGTAAATTTTGTTGCCGTAACGGTAAAGGAACTGCGCGCAACGTCACACGCCCATGATCGGATTGCAGTTCCAACCCCATTTTCGCTAATAAAGCCTGATGCTGCACACAGGCTGCTGCTTCATTTTTATTCAGTGTCAACTTGATTGGGATCAACAGCGGCTGGGGCCGTAACCCCTCTTCCGGTGGGCAGAGCTGTGCCTGACGCAACCAGCGCTCAGCAACGGTCAGGTTGAGTAACGCCAATTGCTGGCGCTGTTCAACCAACGCATAGCTTGGAGGATAAATCATCAGTACACGGCCAAAACTGTGCTGGCTGCTGGCCAATGGCGCTTCCTGCTCAGCTTTTACAGGCGGAAATAAAGGCGGCTTATCCAGGCCCGATGCGGCTTCGATTGCTGGAGCCGCCTGCAGCAGCTTGCCGTACAGTTCCCCTTCCCGTTTTTGGTAACTGGCTCCAGCCTGATAAGGCTGCTGCGGTGCACGTTCGCGGGCGACGGAATGGGAGGCTGGCGAGTGCTCACGCTGCGGGGCAGGTTGCGAAAAGTGGTTCCCCCCTGCCGCCACGCGATTTTCCGGCTGCCAAGCAGGCGCTTCCTGCTCATTTGGCGCTTCAGTCAGCGGCAACGGCACGTTACCCGCCTGCTGCAACACGGTAGTCACTGCCTGATAAATAAAATCATGCACCAGCCGCGCCTGATGGAAACGCACTTCATGTTTTGCCGGATGGACGTTCACATCCACCTGATGAGGATCCACTTCCAGATACAGCACATAAGCCGGTTGCTGATCGTCTTTCAGCTGATCCTGATACGCCTGACGAATAGCGTGATTGATCAGACGATCGCGCATCATCCGGCCATTAACATAGCAGTATTGCATTTCGCCCAATTGCCGTGCGCCTTCAGGGTCGGCCACCCAACCGCGAATGGTGAGATCGCCATGCTGCCAGGAGATGGTCAACGCGTGCTGCAAAAAGGCCGGGCCGCAGATGCTGGCCAAGCGACGCTCATGCTGGCTTTCCTCTTTGGCTGCGCGATACTGGCGCATCAGCTTGCCGTTGTGATTCAGGTTGATTGCCACATCGAAACGCGCCAGCGCGATGCGTCGCACCACTTCATCAATATGGCCGAATTCGGTTTTTTCCGTGCGCATAAATTTGCGCCGCGCCGGGGTGTTGTAAAACAAGTCGAGCACTTCCAGCGTGCAGCCAACCGGATGGGCTGCGGGTTTAACCGTCACGGCCTGTTCCCGCCCTTCGGCATAGGCCTGCCAAGCCTCATTTTGTTGTTCTATGCGAGAGGTGAGCGTCAGACGTGAAACCGAACTGATACTGGCCAACGCTTCACCGCGAAAGCCCAGGCTGACAATCGCTTCCAGATCGTCAAGCGTGCTGATTTTGCTGGTCGCATGGCGGGCCAGTGCCAAAGCCAGATCGGCTTTGCCGATTCCACAGCCGTTGTCACGAATACGGATCAGCTTGGCCCCACCGCGCTCAATATCAATATCAATACGCGTCGCGCCTGCATCCAAACTGTTTTCTACCAATTCCTTCACCACCGACGCAGGCCGCTCGACCACTTCTCCGGCGGCAATCTGGTTGGCAAGCTGTGGCGGTAACACCTGGATAGGCATGCGAATCCCTCTGTTTATGACACCCAACGCTACGGAATGATCAGTGTCCGATCTAGCGGTGCAACATCCGACTTTAATTTATTGGCGCTTTTCAGTTCACTGACGCTAACCCCATAACGCGCGGCAATAGAGGATAACGTGTCGCCACGCGCCACTTTATGCTTGCTCGGTTTGGCTTTGGCCGGTGCCGCAGCACCACTACCTGCAGGCACTTTCAGACGTTGCCCTACCCAAACCCCATCTTTTTTCAAGTTATTCAGCGTACGCAGCGTGGCCATGCTGGTGCCGTAGCTGTCGGCAATGCCGGAAAGCGTTTCTGCCCGCTGTACTACGTGGATTTGTGTTTTCCCCGTATTCGCACTGCGCGGGCGGCTCACTTCCGGTTCCGGCTGCCGCAAGTCATTTACCGTGGAGTTAACCGCCGCTGCGACCCGCTGCGGACGGTTTTCGACCTTTGGGTCAGCTTGTAGCGGATGCGCCAGGAAATAACTGCGTAGACCATTGTGGATCGCCTGCGCAATTTTATCCTGATATGCGCTACTGCCGAGCAGTCGCTCCTCCGTGCTATTACTGATAAACCCGGTTTCTACTAGCAAAGAGGGAATATCCGGTGAGCGCAGTACTCCCAGACTGGCGTGTTCTGGGCGGCGTTTGTGCAATGAACCCACGCGCTGTAGCTGCTGCAAGACTTTCACCGCCACGTCGTAACCCACGCGTTGCGAATGACCAAACTGCAAATCCAGCACCGCCTGGCTCAGGTAAGGATCGGCCTGGCTGTTGGCCAACAGATCGCCCGCCCCACCCAGCAATTCAGACTGTTTCTCGTGTTGTTCCAGCCACCCGGCCATCTCACTGTTCGCCCGTCGATTAGACAACACCCACACCGAAGCCCCATTGGCGCTGCGATTAGGTGCCGCATCGGCGTGAATCGAAACCAGCACATTAGCGCCCTGCTTACGCGCCACATCGGAACGCCCCATTACCGAAATAAAGTAATCTCCGCTACGCGTCAGCACTGGTTTAAACATCGGATCGGCGTCCAGCAACGCTCGCAGACGATGCGCAATGGCGATGGTCACATTTTTCTCTTTCAAGCCACTTGGCCCAATAGCCCCCGGATCCTGCCCACCGTGCCCGGCATCAATTGCCACGACCACACGGTCACCGGATCCGGCAGAAACCCGGCTACTGCGCGGTGTCGTTTCTGTCGCAATACCGGATACGGCAGCAGGCTGGTTGGTAAACGGATTAGAGCCGCTCGGCGTCACTGGCGTTTTACGCACCGGTTCACTGGTGACCGGTGCTTTGCGCACACTACTGATATTCGGGCTGCTTTCCGCAGTAATGGTGAATACCACGGTGTAGGTATTGCCATTCTGGCGCGTCACCGCACGGGTTTTTGCCCGCTGGGTCAAGTCAAAAACCAGCCGCACGCTTTGGTCGTCTTTTGGCGTACTGGAACGAATACTTTTCACTAGATTGTGGCCGCTGAAGTTCAGCGGCAGGCCACCCACTTTGCCATTTTGATTCACATCCAGAACGACGCGATCCGGCCCGCGTACCGTAGAGAAAGCATAGTCTGGTGGGCCAGTGAAACTCACCGAGACCGTGGCTTCACGCTGGGCGTTAGTCACGTTGATATTGGATAACGACGAGGCAGCCTGGGCAGCAAACGGCACCAGCAAGGCAAACAAGGCGATAACAGCCACTTTTTTCAGCATATGGATCATGAAAGCGTCATCCCTGTTGCCCATCAATACGGTCTAAAAGCTCGGCACCGTAGGCAGAAACCGCCTTAAGCTGCGCCTGTCGGCCATCGTCATGATAGCTGAGATGCAACTCCAGATCGGGAGCGGGCAACACACCGGTTCCTTGCTGTGGCCATTCCACCAGGCAAATGGCATCCTGCGCAAAATAGTCGCGAATGCCCATAAATTCGAGTTCTTCAGGATCGGCTAACCGATAGAGATCAAAGTGATATACCGCGAGCGGTTGCAATGCATAAGGCTCGACCAACGTATAAGTCGGGCTTTTCACGTTGCCTTGATGGCCCAGCGCCTGCAAAAAACCCCGGCTAAAGGTGGTTTTACCGGCCCCCAAATCACCGTAAAGATAAATAACGCTGGAACGATCGCACGCCTTAGCCAAGGCAGTACCCAATGTGACAGTCGCTGCCTCATCCGGCAGAGGTAAAACGAGTTCTTTCATTCGATAATATCTATTTTGCCAACTCAGGATTAACGTAATGGGGGATGTTCGGCAGCAGGTCGGTTGCCAACAGCCCTCTTGTTCCTTGCTTCTTTGCCACAAGATCCGCAGCGGCACCGTGCACCACACAACCAGCACAGGCTGCATCATACAGCGAGAGTTTTTGTGCCAGCAAACCACCAATGATGCCTGACAGCACATCACCCATGCCGCCTGATGCCATCCCGGCGTTACCGACGTCGGCGATCGCGATCTCTCCCTGTTGATCGGCAATCAACGTTCCGGCACCTTTCAGCACCGCCACCCCACCGTATTGCGCTACCAGCTTGCGTACTGCGAGTAAGCGATCACTCTCAATATCAGCCGTACGGCAGTTCAACAACCGCGCCGCTTCGCCAGGATGAGGGGTCATTACTCGATTCTGACGCTTATCAGGATGTAATGCCAGTAAGTTAAGTGCATCCGCATCCCACAGTGCCGGTTTGTCACTGGTCTGCAGCTGTTTCAAGGCGTTCTTACCCCAATCACTCTGGCCAAGCCCTGGGCCAATCACCACCACATCAGCCCAGGTGAGAGCCTGCTGCAACTGGTCATCCGTCAGACGTTGTACCATCAGTTCTGGGCAGGCAGTCAGCAGCGGCCCGACATGTTCAATGTGAGTAAGCACTCGCACCAAACCGGCACCGCTGCGTAGCGCCGCTTCTGCCGCCATCCGTATAGCACCACCGAAACCGTGATCGCCACCAATCAGCAGCAAACGGCCATGCTCGCCTTTGTGGGAGCAGGGTCGGCGCGGCTTCAACCAATGCCCGAGATCGCTGGCGGTAATTCGCTGAATCGCTGGCGGTTGCCTGGCCAGCCAGTCGTTCAATCCTAGCGTGCTGTGATGAAGTTGCCCAACCCAATCACGCGCCTGCCCGGTCAACAAACCTGGTTTAAGAGCAATAAACGTCAGAGTATGCGCTGCGCGGATAACGGCTCCAGGCACTGCTCCACTTTCAGCCAGCAGACCAGAAGGGAGATCCAGCGCAATAATCGGCGCATTGGCACGATTAGCGGCTTCAATCAGCGCAGCATAAGGCGCACGGGGAGCAGAGGCTAACCCAGTGCCAAGCAGGCCATCGATAATCAGATCGATATCCTCCGGCCAACGACTGCTGGCAGACAGAATCTCACCGCCACTTTCCAGCCATGCTTGCCGGGCATGCGCCGCCTCTGGCGGCAACGGGCGGGAACCTTCACAGGCGACGAGCGTCACTTTAACGCCATCAGCCACGGCAAGACGCGCCACCACATAACCGTCCCCACCATTGTTGCCATGACCACACAACACCAACCAGTGGCGGCTAGCCGGGTAGTAATCACGCGCCAGCGCATAGGCCGCAGAACCGGCACGCTGCATCAATTGATCAAGAGAGAGCCCCATTGCAGCAGCAGCCAAAGGTTCCGCCTGTCGGATCCAATCCGCAGACCAGACCGAGTGTGGTAAACTGTCAGCGTATGGTTTCTCACTATGGCTCGTCATGACATACCCTCTCGATCTCAATCAACTCGCCCAACATATCAAGCAATGGGGGCAATCGCTAGGATTCCAGCAGGTTGGCATCTGTGATACCGATCTCAGCGCGGGAGAGCCGAAGCTGCAGGCGTGGCTGGACAAACAGTATCACGGTGAGATGGCCTGGATGGCCCGCCACGGCATGTTGCGCGCTCGGCCACATGAGCTGTTGCCCGGTACGTTACGCGTTATCAGCGTGCGCATGAACTATTTGCCTGCCAAGGCCGCCTTCGCCAGTACACTGCAAAATGCGCAATTGGGTTATGTCAGCCGTTACGCGCTAGGCCGCGACTACCATAAACTGCTGCGTCAGCGGTTGAAAAAGCTCGGTGAACAGATTCAGGATTATTGCGGGGAGCTGAATTTTCGGCCATTTGTCGATTCAGCCCCGGTGATGGAACGCGCCCTGGCAGCCAAATCAGGCATCGGATGGGTTGGTAAACACTCACTTATTCTTAATCGCGACGCGGGTTCCTGGTTCTTTCTGGGGGAATTACTGATTGACCTGCCACTGCCCGTCGATCAACCGCAGGAAGAACAATGTGGCCGTTGCGTCGCCTGCATCACCACCTGCCCAACCGGCGCAATCGTTGCGCCTTATACCGTCGATGCCCGGCGCTGCATTTCCTACCTGACTATCGAACTGGATGGCGCTATTCCAGAAGAATTCCGCCCTCTGATGGGGAATCGTATCTACGGCTGCGATGACTGCCAACTTATCTGCCCATGGAACCGTTTCTCGCAATTGACTGATGAAGACGATTTCAGCCCGCGCGCGGTGCTGCACGCTCCGCAGTTGCTCAGCCTGTTCGGCTGGAGTGAAGAAAAGTTTCTGCGCATCACCGAAGGTTCCGCTATCCGGCGTATTGGCCACTTGCGCTGGCTGCGTAATATTGCTGTGGCGCTTGGCAATGCCCCTTATCAAGATCAGATCGTCATTGCACTACGCGCCCGTCAGGGCGAAGACCGCATGTTGGACGAACATATCATTTGGGCGGTGGAACAACAGTTGGCGCGGCGTGATGCTTTGGGGGTTGAAGTACAAAACTTGCAGAAAAAACGCTTGATTCGGGCGGTGGAAAAAGGGTTACCGCGGGATGCCTAGCATCTGTCACTTTGCCATCAGACTTGCCCTGTGGATTTGTGCATAAAAATAAAAACACCTTGTCTTTCAACCGCCAAAAAAAGAGCAAGTGATCGCGATAACGTTTTAAGATAAATAAAATGACTTAATTATCAATTAAATAAATATTTCACTTGCGTGACATTGAATTTCTGAACAACAGAGTTTAGGTGCGCAATCTGTGGATAACTCTGTTCACAACGTTGCATCTGAAGATGAATAAGATAGCGAATCCCGCATCCTGAGAGGGGTAGAACTGGATTTTATCTGGAGAGAAAAATTGGAGCGGGAAACGGACTTCCCACTGAGCATTTAATTAATTGATTTAAAACTATTTTCTACTACGGCACTCCGTAATATGGACCGCATTATGTACCAATAATATTTCCTTAGCAAGCCCCAAACATCAAGAAAGGTTGCGGCCTCAACCCAAGCGCTTAACTTATGACCGCATGGGCTATTTCACGGCCAAAAACTGATGAAAAAGCGTCCTTTTAACCTGAAATATCCAGACCTAGCCCCACTAGAGGTACTCCGGTGACTTAACGCCGCACTCATTCCTAAGCCTGGGTGACTGCCCTCACTCACTCCCAGTCACTTATCACTTACTTCAGTAAGCTCCTGGGGCTTCACTCAGTTGCCGCCTACAAGCAACTAAATAGCTTTTCATAATACCGCTACACCTTGTGGAAAGCTTGTGGGGTAAGGCGTAGGGTGTTTTCATCCTCAAATGACCACATGCTAAGGCTTTGCTGTTGAGAGTGGTGATTCGTAAAGTAGTACTGAGTATCCATCCAGTGATCTACTATTGTGAAAAGCTATTTAGAATTATTTTGGGTATAAATTGTTTTGTCTTACGCTGCATTTACAGCACTCAGATATTTCCTTCCATCAAGATAAAGGCCAACAATACTGATCAATTTCGTTAGGAAATTTTCATTATCATCAACAAGTCTCTTCATTTTAGCATTATTAAACCCAGAACTTGCATCTAATAGGGTAACCTCTCCATGAGCTATACTATTTCTTTTGTTTTTTACGGTCAAAATAGATTCAGACACATCCGGGTGGAATTCAAAAAATGGTATTCCATATGTGTAGAATATATCCTTAGCTTTTCTTACATCAAGATTACCTGAAAAGAGCTTTCTCTTATCCAAATACTCCATTAACTGTGGAAATTTCAACTCACACTCTTGTAATTTTTTTAACGAACCTGGATTAATACTGCTAATTTTATTGAAATGATATTCAACAAATAACACTTTTAGACGTTGGGAAAGAGCATGGTAATCGACAGAGCTAACTTCTTTATGTATCTGCTCAAACAAAGCAAAGAAAGTCGCTTCTATATTATTGTAAATAGCAACAAATAAGCTCGACTTCAATATAAGAACTGTAGTTACAGATTTAGACTGTAGTGTCATAAATTCGATGTGATTATGTAAGTGATTTATGGTCTCACATCTATCATCAAAATCACTCTTAATGATATCCATATCAATTTCTCTTGTTATTTGACAACTTAATCAAAGAGTCACGAACAAATTCAACTCGACCTCTTAACGTCTGTACTGCGTGTGTTTTGTATTCACTTGAGATTACTTTGGCGAACTCTTTCTTCGACGTCCAATATCTCACATCTACCTTCTCACTCAGTGTAAGGTCACTCTTTTTCTCAAGAGCCAAATGGACACCCACTGATATTGCCTCAAATAATATCCTTGATGTCTCCATTCCTTCTGCTTTTGAAAACCCAAACATAAAATTGTCGGCAACAAAGTCTATCATTCTGTTGAACGCTATTTTCTTGCTCTCTTTGATATCACTAGAAAATCTTTCATTCTCACTTTGCATATATTCATCAAGAGCCTTAGTGACACTGCGCGAAAATGTAGTGTACTTCGGATATGAGTCTACCATAGCAAAAAATCTAACAATCAGTTCCTCATACTCCTGCCTGTTTTTTACGGATTTAGATAAAATTACCATCTCTCTAAATTTTTCGTTTATCGAGCATTCTTTATAAACAAAGTCTGTGAATGGGCCATGATAAATTCCCTTTCTTGTCTCCATATTTCGAAGTAAATCCGCCCCTTTATTTATCCTTTCAAATAAATCATTTTTCATTTCATCAGATGCAGTCTCAGCTAAAACGATTATACTGACTACTGTATTTCTGAACTTCCTTTGTCTTGAGATATCTAAAGATGAAAAGACATGTCCATTTAATGATGTTATTTTTTGTAATCCAGTTAATTCAAGCTCATCGTGGATGAATGCGTTAAGCGTTCTAATCCTTTGAGAGCCATCAACGATTTCAAATCTACCATTATCGTCTTCGGCAATAAATATTGATGGTATAGGCAATCCGAGCATAATGGACTCTATCATCTTTGATTGTCTGTTTTCATCCCATACAAAATCACGTTGGTACTCAGGGACATATATCTCATTCATATTATCATCGAAGCCTTCCTTGTATTTATTCACTATGATTTCAATAGTGAAATCTCTGGTATCATATGCAACCTCTTTTCTTAGTTGCTTAATTTGAGATTCTACATCCATTATTTACTCCTTTTTTAACCCTAAAATATGAAGAATAACTCAACCTAACTCTAACTGATGCTCGTTCAATGAAGACTCCCCCCCTTCCTTTTTTAGCTTATCTCTGATAAGACTATAATTCAGAAAAATACTTTCTGTATATAAAATCATAAGAGTGATGACTCTCTCAGCATAACATTCTTACAGCGCATTTTTAAGATGATTTTGGGTAAGTATGTCTACTCTTAAAACAAAGCTGTCTGCCGACTGGGTATAGCTCTGTGCCGTAAGAGTACCAGATCAAATCTGAACTAATGCGAACTATGGACTCACACTCTCTATGCAACCTAACCACACTGTTACAGAGAATGCAGTGCCCCGTGTCAGTCTGGCTTACTTTGAAGATTTAATGAGCGCTTTATCTTTAGGCCCATCAAAGTCAGACTCATCCCTCTTGCCATTGATAATATCAATGGCATTTTTTACATCATTCAAGCTCATACTCTATGCTTTTCATCTATGATGGTAAGTGTTTTGTATATAGAAGCAATGCCTTGGTCAGATGACCAAGGTACGTATTAATTGCTTTCTATCCAGACCTGTTTAATCCAGCTTGCCAGGTCCGGCCATTTCTCGTCACTATAACCATCTGTAGTCCAGTATCTAACTTGACCATTCGGGACAAGACAATAATAACTACCGTTATCTTCACAGATAGGCAACCAGTCCTCGGGCAGTCCTTGATCTCTCGCATCACGTAAAGCCTGAGCAAGCTCACCATAATAATTGCCATCTTTAGTAACAGATAGCAATTCAACGGTCCCATAAAATACATTGCTGACTTCTTTCAGCGCTTTTTTATAGTCCTCAGGAAAAGTAAAACCGATGTCTTTTTCATAGCGCGTTATTAATGCATCATCTGGCAAGTCGACATTAAGACTTTCGCCGCCTGATAACATCTTTAACTCATTGATAACTCTATCAAGTTCACTGCTCATATCACCTCCTACTTAAACCCTGCGGCTCTTTCTTTCCAGTAATCAGAACGCCATTTGTTAAATTCTGCTCGGTTGATACCGGAAGGAATAGTATTATCATTTATGTGTATAACACCATGATTTTCTTTATGGAAAGATTGAGTAGCCTCAGCAATCGGCCCATCTTGTCGTTGCAGCATATGATGAAGATTCACTGGCTTGCCATCAGTACCTATCGGTGCCCTACCAGCATCCATTAACTGGATATTTGTTTTTCCAGATTTTGGATCAACATAGTGCGGATCAAACAAGTCATTCCGCTGATAGACCTTATTGCCATTAAATTGCACAGGCTCTGCTGACCAGTATTTTCTGTCTTGACCGAAATATTTAACACTACTAACTTCATCACTGGCTTTGCTGAGTAGCTTAGACGCTTCAGCAAGGTCGCCTTTTTTCAGCGCAGCTTCTGCACCCTTAATCGCCTTACCCGCAACATCCCCAGCAACAGGAATGATGCCTATCGTAGCAACCAGATAATCCAGTGCGCTCTGTGCTTCTGCAAAGCTCTTGATATCACCATAAACCGGGATAAAGTCTGAACCCAGATCAGCCCCACCCTTGATGATCTCTCCAGCCTGCTTACACGCATCCGGCATCAATTCGCAGTAAGCTTTCTTGCTCTCTTCATATTTCTTTATCGTCCCTGCTTTCTGCGCCTCTGCAGCACCTAATGCATGGGCAAGGTTATTGTTCTCAAGCGCATTCTTCCCTGCCTGTCCTCCCGCAACCGCGTCAGCCGTACTGTCCCCCACAATACCCCCGGCCAAACCTGCTGCCAGGGTGCCAAGGGCACTTATGGTCTGACGCTGCTCTTCCGTCAGATCCTCACGCTTGATACCCGGGTACATCTGCTGGGCAATAAACTCACCCATGACCGCGCCGGAGGCTCCCGCTAACGCACTGTTGCCATTCACTGCCGCAGTCACCGCCCCCAGAACGGCGTGGGCCATCAGGTTGGCTTCGGTATTCACTGTTTTGCCATCCGCACTGGTGGTCATCTTGTGAATGACCTCCGCCAGATACGGCGCACTGGCACCCGCCAGCGCTTTCGCCATATCGCCACCGGCCAGTCCCTGAATCGCTGCTGTTGCCGCCTGAATACCCTGCTGTAACGCGCTACCGGTGCCGTACTGCTTCATGGCATCTTTATAGGCTTGGGTTTCACGCAGTTGCTCGACTGTCTTATCCGGGTACTTCTCTTTCGCCGCTTTCAGCCCGTTGATATCCCCCTGCGTCCGGGCAATATCTGCCGCCTGACTGCCGATTTCACCGATGAGTTGCGCTTCTTTCAGCCGGTTTTGTTCCCTTTCCTTGTCGAAGATTTTGTCCAGCCCCGGGTTGGCGTTCTCCACGTCACGGCTGAGATCCCCGACATTTTGGGTCTGCTTGTCTTTGTCACGGATGGTGATGGTGCCCTCAGAGACTGCCGACTTCGTGGTGGAACTGGCACTGTCGCTGCCATTCACCCCGGTCAGGAGGCCATTGGCCATATTCCCCGCAAACTGACCACCGAAGCTGCCGCCCGAGCTGATTCCCGCGCTCTGGTGCTCAACCTCGTACTCGGCCTTGTTCTCGATGTTGCTGAACCCCAGGGTGCCGGTATCGAGTTTGTTCTTGTCTGCCGTGGCAGTGGATCCAATAACGGCCCCATTCAACTGGGTGTGCTCACCCACAGTAATGTCGAAGCCACCTTTTCCGGCAAACACCCCCGTCTGCTCCTGCACGCTGTCGTAGGTCGAGTGCATCTTGTCACGGCTCAGATTGACCGAGCCACTGATGGTGCCCACACCGACGCTGCCGCCCGCACTGGCGTTCTGCTGCTTCGAGTCGTAGTTGTCACTGTCGCGCTCACTGGTTAAGGTCAGATTGCGGCCCACGTCCATCGTCACCTTCTCACCGCTCACCTGTGCGCCAGTCAGCGTGGTGTCACGGCCACTGGTGATGTTGAGGTTGTTACCGGCGTTCAATGTGGTCTCAGTATGGGTCAGCATATTGCCGCTTTCCGAGCCGCTACCTTTGTTGGCGCTGGCGTTCAACGTCAGGCCATTTTTGCCCTGCCCAAAATTCACACCCACGCCAACAGAAGCACCGTGACTTTCGTTCTTGCCGTCCACCGTCTGGGTGTTCTGCGCAGAAAGCAGATTGACGTCACGCGCGGCATTGAGGTTGATGTCCTTCCCGGCCTGCAACTGGCTGCCCTGAACGTTGATATCCGTTCCGGTCGAGCGGATATTCAGATTGTTGCCTGCTGTCAGGGTACTGCCCTGGCTTTGCGATTGGTTGGTCGTCTGCTCGGATTTCGACGACTGGCTGCCGTAGGAAAGATTCAGCCCCACCAGGCTGGTGTTTTCATCTCCGGCGTTGTGCAGTTCGTTAGCCTGAGCTGCCTGTACCCCGCTCAATGCCGCTTTCATGCCCTGCAAGGCGGCAAGACGACCGCTGCTTTCCTTGCTGGCGTCGTTGGCGCTTGATACTGCCGAACTCACGGCACTGCCCACCGTACCAGAGAGCGCCAGCGTCAGGCCGCTTTGCTTCTGCTCCACCACATGCTTCTGGGTGCTCTGGTTTTCTGCTGCAAGGACATTCACTTCCTTGCCGGTCAGGTTGATGTCTTTTCCGGCTAATACATCAGAACCCTGCACCGTCAGGCTATTACCTGCGTTCAACGTGACATTCCCCTGGGTGCTGCCCACGGTGCTGCCGACGCTGGTCCGGGATTTGCCGTCATCGGTGGTTTTGGTGTCATTGGTGCCGTAGCTGAATCCAATCCCACCGGTGCCAGACAGACCGCTTTTCTTCTCCTGCAACATATGGGTTTCATCGCGCTGCTCGGTCGCCGCCTGCAGGTTCAGGTTGTTACCGGCAGAAAGAGCCACATCCTGCGTGGCGGCCACGCTGCTGCCCGTGACCGTCAAATCACGTCCGGCCTGCATGCTCACGCTGTCACCACTCAACTGGCTACCGCGCACAGTCTGCTGGCTGATGGTGTCCCGCGACTCGGTGGTGGTTTTTGAGAGCATGCCGCTGCTGCCGGTCGCCTTGTAATGCTGGTCCAGAGTAGTGGTATCAACCCCATGCTGAATGTTGATATCGTTACCTGCCGCCACACTGAGCGTGTCACCGGCAGAGACGTTGCCTGCGGTGATATTCACATTATTTCCAGCCCCCAGTTGCACGTTACCGGCACCAACGATTTCACTGCCGACCTGCTGGCTGCTGGAGTGGTGCTGCCAGTTGTCACCCCAGTTGAGGTTGTCTGTGCTGCCGGTGTTCACCGTATTGAGGTTGAGATCACGCCCCGCTGTAATAGCGGTGGTGCCGCCTTCTCCGCTGTTAACCACCTGCGCCGCCGTCAGATTCACATCCCGCCCGGCCTGCAGCGCGAGCGTACCATCCGGCTGCTGAACATACAGCCCTGCCACGCGGTCCAGTGTAGTGCGTGCAAAGTTGCCCCCAGCACTCTCGGCGCTGCGGGTAGTGGTGATGGCGTTGATATCCCGTCCGGCAGTCGCGGTGAGACTTTGTTGCCCGGCGATCACGCCACCGACGTTATTAATGTCGGTGCGCGCTTTCAGCGCCACATCATTCCCCTGGATCAACCCGCCCAGGTTGTTGATGTTTTCCGCGAGGATCTGCGTGCTCTGCTGGCCGTTGATGCGTCCGCTGTTGGTGAGATTGCCGGTGAGATTCAGACCCACGGTTTTTCCGGCGAGCAACGCGCCGCTGCCATCGAGATCACCCGCTTTCACGGTGGCATACACCTGTGGCACCAGTACCTGCTGGGTACGTCCATCCGGCAGGGTCACGGTCTGCGCCACCATCCAGACGATATCGCCCGTTAGCAATGCCATCTGTTCGGCGGTGAGCGCCACACCCAGAGTGAGGTTATATTTTTTACCAAACTCGACGCCGTTGTTCATCAGCGCCTTGAACTGATCGTCGTCATTGCTAAAGCCATCGAGGTAACGGTTACCGGATAGGGCGATCACCTGCTCGCGGATCAGCCGCTGCTCGTAGTAGCCATCCCCCAGACGTTTCAGCACGTTGTTCGGGTCCGTGGTGAAGGCGTTCATCATGTAATCCGAACCCAGCCACTGTTTCTTGTCCGTGAAGCGCGGATCGGTTTCCACCAGATACGGACTGCTTTCCGGGTGCACCTGGAACAGGCTGTTATCCGGCAGTTGGGTATTTGGACCAACGATGCGCACCACCTTGCCTGACGCTCCGAGATTCACCTCGAAGGTTTTACCGGCTGGCAGGGTAACGGCCCCCGGCACCACCGGCAGCAGGTTGCCTGCGCCCGGCCCGGCAATCGGCGCGGCATTAATGCCTGCTGCACCCTGGATATCGCCATTGATGTCCGCTTTTTGCTGCGCATCAATCACCAGAGCACTGCCCTGGCCCTGGGTATATTCCGCGAGCGTACTCGGTTTCAGGGTGATCGCCTGGATGACTGTTGGCGGTGTGTAGCCGGTTTCATCGACATTGGAGGAATCACCGCCCTTTTGCTGGTGACGGGAATAGTAGGTGGCCTTACCCACATCATTGATCTGGCGGTTGGCCTCGACCTCGACGTTATCGACGGACCCGGCCTGCAGCGACAGTGCGCCACCGGCAATAATCTGGCTCTTGTCGTTCAGTACCGTGTTGGCATTGATACTGAGGTTACCCCCGGCAAGGATTTTGGCGGGGTCGGTCTCTTTCACCCGGTCTTCGGTAATGGTGCGGGTGTAGTCGTAGTGGGTAAAACGGTCACCGTCGGTGGTGTGACAGATCACCCCTTCGATACACAGGACATTCACTTCATCCTGGTAGATGTAAATGGTGTAGTCTTTGTCGTTATAACGCACACCGTTATTCAGACGCGCCACTTCATATTCGGAGATCTGCTCCTGGGAAACCAGCACGTTCTCCAGGCTAAAATGGTCGTTGATGTTGTTGATCTGCGCAATGTTGAGCGCCATGTCTCCGGCGGATTCAATCGTGGAACTGTGGTTATTCAGTACCCCGCCCTGGCCGATGGCCTGATAGCTACCGTCCAGCGCCCCGCCGATGGACATGAAACCGTCGCTGTAAATCAGCGCATGGTCGTAGTTGTTCAGCGTGCCGACACCCAGATCGAGGCGCTGACGAGCCGCAATCGTCGCGGCCTGACCGTTTTCTGCCAGGTTGTTGAGTGTCCCAGCCTGGATAGCGAGCGCATCACCGTAAATACGGCCACTGCCGATATTATTGACGGTGGTGCCGTTGAGACGGGTATAGAAACCGTCGATCAGACCGGTGTTGGTCAGGGTCTGGGTGGCTGTGAGTTGCGTGGTGCCAGCACTGAGTTCCGCCGTGGCGCTGTTGAACAGGTTCGTGGTGGTCAGGTCAAGCTGGTTCCCGGCCTGGATCAGCGACTGGTTGGTCAAATTACCCTGGGTGCTCAAGGCCAGATTGTTACCCGCCTGCACCGTACCCGTATTAAAGAAATCCTGCGTCAGATTGAGCGTCATATCCCCCAGCGACAGCAGCGAGCCGTCGCCGGTCAGGGAACCACTGTTCAAAGTGAGTTGCTGACCCGCTTCCATCGATCCAGCGCTGTTGGTGATCTGCTGGGCCTGAGTGTGCAGGCTGTTTTGCGCACTTAATAGCCCCGAGGTGTTGTTCAGATTACCGCTGAGATTAAGCGTCAGCGCATCATCGACGCGCAGCGCACCCTGGCTGTTATCGACATCTACCGCATTCAGCGTCAGGCTGCCGCCCTGGATACCACGCTGTGCATCAAGCGTGTTCTGGTTGAGAATGGTGGCAGCGTTCAGGGTGACATTCAGTGCCCCCTGGATCAGCCCGGCCCCGTTGTCGATCACCGATTGAACGGCGCTAAGCGCCATATTGCCCAGCGCCTGGATCTGGCCCTGCTGGTTGTTAATTTGGCTGGCGGTGAAATCCAATGAGCCTTTGCTAAACAAATTGCCCTGCAGGCTGTTGTCGAAGACAGCCGTATTGAGCGTCATCGCCCCACCGGAAGCCAGAACCCCGTACTGGTTGTTCACATCGGCGGTGGTCAGCGACAGATCACCCTGCGCACTGAAGGTGCCATGCTGGTTATCGAGCGCATAACCTTGGGTATTCCACTGTACATTCTGCCCGGACTGCAAGCTGCCCCAGGCGTTATTCAACGCCTGCGTCAGGGCGTTGATACTGTCCAGTGCCGCGATCTGGCCTTGCTGGTTATTGACCGCCCCGGCGGTCAAGGTCAGTTGCTGGTTGCTGATCAGCACACCGTGCTGGTTATCCAGCGTTGCGGTGTGAAGGGTCAGATTGCCCTGGCTGGTGATGCCGCCCTGGTCACCGCTGTCGGTATTACTGAGTGTTCCACCTTGAGTGTCGATCAGCAGATCCGCCGCACTTTGCAGCAGGCCACCGTCATCGTTGAGGAGCCCCGTGTTAAAGATCGACAACGTGCTGAGGGAAGCCAGTTGGCCGCCCCGGTTATCGATTACGCCGGTGTGTAACTGTGTATCACCACCGCCGACGAGTTTCCCCTGGCGGTTATCAAGCGCCCCACTGGAAAGCGACAGAGAGCCTGACGCCCCAAGCAGGCCCCCCGCCGCGTTATTGATGTTCTGACCGTGGGTGTCAAGTGTCAGTGCGGCACCCGACTGGATACTGCCTGCTTGGTTGTTAAGGGCGCGGCTCTCGAGTGTCAGGCCGTTATCAGCGAGAATTTTGCCTGCGCCGTTATTGATATCACCGGTTTGGGCATTTAGCGCCTTGGCCGCAATCTGCCCCGCACGGTTGTCGAGGTTGCCGGTTGAGAGGGTCATGCTGCCGGAACTGATGATGCCGCCCTGGGTGCCGCTGTTGCGGTTGATCACCTCTGCGCCACGACTGTTGAGATTCAGCGCGGAACCGGCCTGGATCAGCCCACCGGTGTTGTCCACTGCCCCCGTGAGGGAAGTCAAACGCCCGTCAGCGGCAATCAGGCCGTCGCGGTTGTTCAATGTGCCGCCGAGCGTCAGGGTTAAATCATGCTTGTCAGCCGCTATCAGCTCACCCTGCTGGTTGTTCAGTGTTCCGGCAGTCAGCGACAGCGCGCCGTTCGAGAACACGGAGCCGTCGAGATTATTAAAATAATCGGTGACATTCAGGTTCAGCGTGCCGCTGCCGGTCTGGGTCATCTGTCCGCCACGGTGCGACAGGCTTCCCGCGTTCAGGGTGATATTCCCGGCCTGGGTGGTGGTGTTGTCCAGTTGCAGCGCAGTGCCAGAAAGTGCGAGGCTGCCGTTGGAGACCACGGCACCCTTGTCGCCGTTCATCTGCGCGGCCTGAATCGACAAGGCTCCGTCACCAGCATGCACAATCGTGCCAGTCTCGTTATTGAGGTTCGCCGTGTTGAGCGTCAGGTTTTTGCTGTTGCTGGCAATGGTGCCGCCACGGTTATTGATACTCGCAGCATGGCTCAAGGTGAAATCCTGCTGCCCGAGCTGCTGCACGGTGCCCTGCTGGTTGGAGAGACTGTTGGCGGTGAGGGAAAGCTGGTCGGCGCTGAGTTTACCGCCGTCGTTATTGAGCATCCCGCCGGTACGGGCAGAAAGGGTGTGTGTGGCGGCCAGGTTGGCCCCGGCGGTGCGGAGTTCCCCCGCCGTGGCCTGAAGGTCAATGGTGTTGCCATAGGTCTGGCTGCCGCTGAAATCGAGTGCGGTGCCGGTGGCGATAAGTTGCCCCGCCGCCGAGTTCTGGCCGTTGGCTGAAAGCTGCCCCTGGCTGTTGAGCGTCAGGTTGCCGCTCGTGCCCAGTTTGCCATCGCTCGCCATGCCTGCGGCCAGTACCCCTTGAGTGGTGCTGTTGAGGCTGGCTGCGCTGAGGGTGGTGTGACCCTGTGCGGCCAGAATGCCGCTGTTGGTGAGTGCCCCTGCCGTCTGAACCTGGGTATTGTTTCCGGCGTAGAGTTTGCCGCTGTTTTCCACACCGCCCGAGGTGGTGAGTTGGAGGTTTTGCGTGGCGGTGATGGCTCCGCTGCTGGTGAGCAAACCATCGGCATTGACCACCACGTCACCGGCAATCGCATTGAGCGCCCCGGCGTTATGCACCCCCACCCCGGCCTCGGTGCCGCGCAGCAGGATTTTATTGGCGTACATGCCGCCCAGTTGGGACACATCCACCGCGACAAAGGGACGGGGACTGCCATCACTGGTTTTTGCTGTGACAGATTGATGTGATGCATCGACCTGGTTGCGTCCGGTGGTGACGTTGAGGTCGTTGGCCCAGACGCCTGCGTTGATTTTTATGGAACGGGCGATCAGGTCGGTGTGATCCTGCTGGCTGCTGTCGAGGCCCTTGCCTTGCACCACAATCTCGCCGCGCTCGACGTTGTAGCCGGTCAGTTGGCCGTTCAGCATCTGCGCCTGACCGGTGGTGAGTGTGGCGCGGTTGGCGTTGATAAAGCCACAGCCGCTACAGGTGATGCCTGCCGGGTTGGCAATGACCACCTGGGCCTTTTGTCCGGCGACTTCAATAAAGCCGTTTAACTGGCTCGGGTCTCGGGCATTGACTTCGTTCAGAATGACTTTGGCTTCGCCTTTTGCGAGCCACGGGTTGGCGGTGACCATCCCGGCGATCTGGGTCTGGGTGTTGAGGTGGCTGTTGTTGAGCACCACCCCTTTGTTATCGACATCGAACTGGCTGTAGACGTTGCGCGAAACACCCTCTGCGCTTGGCGTCTGGATATTGACCTGCGGGGTGCCGTTGGCACTGCTGATGATGGTGGGCTGCTGGTTGCCCGGCGCACTGCCATCAGCAACGATATTGGCCTGCACCGGCTGGATGGCCCCGAGCGCCAGCAGTAGGGCAAAGCACACGCCTTTGACCGAGCCAATGATCTGGCTGAGGGTGTAACCGGTGCCGGATGAAGGGGATGAGGCCGCCGCACGGCCAGCGCCTGCGATATCGGGCACGACCATCAGCATGCCACGGGCGGTATTGAATACGATGCGATAGAGATTCTTGTTCACAACAACGTCCCTGCAGAAAATCTGAAAGTGAAAAGTCAGTTTTTTTATCTACCCCAATGACCTCAAGCGACAGCACGGTGACCTATCGCTTCAGGTCATCAGGGACTATCCCGGTCGAAACCGGGATATCTGTATGGCATCAGAAGCGATAGCCGATAGCAATATTGAAACCGTTAATGTCGTGAGACTGTCCGGCGATATTCAGTCTGGAACCTTCGTAACCGATATCGACGGCCACATTCTCAATCGGGTTGATCTGCACCCCTGCGCCATACATCAGGGACGTCTTGTTTTCATTGCCGGACTGACTCCCCGCCAGCACATATGAACCCTGGTAGTTGTACCACTGGGAGGAATAATCGACTTTGTTGCGGTTGAAACCCAGCAGGCCATAGGCGCTGACAAACTCATTAAAGCGGTAAGCCGGGCCGACAGACAGTGAGTAATATTTGATCTTGGCTTCGTTATTAATGATGTCTCTGGCGAGCAGATAAGAGTAATCATCCTTGCCACTCATGTAGGTAAATGAGCCGATCACGCTGATCGGCGAATCCCACTCATAGCGGTACTTGAGGTTCACCCCGTTGATGTTGTGCAGGTTCTGTACCTTGCTCTGCGCATATCCTAGAGAGACCGTGTGCTGTTCAGCCTGTGCCAATGTACTGAATCCCAGAGCCGCGACCAGTGCAGCGGTCATCCATAATGCTTTCATTGCGTCATCCTTTTAATGTGAGATGCCTGTCTTCGCATCGGTTTTATATCGCCCTAACCCTGCCGCTCATCGGCATGCGGGGTTTCAGGAAGAGAGACAGATAAAGGGTGAGCGGCACGCCAGGCGCGAGCCTGTGCGTGACCGATCTGCTCACCCTTGAAATTCATCACACGCTGGCCTTTCTCCGCACCACGGTGGTAGAGAGAACGGAAACAGCGGTCAGGAAACAGCGTCTGCGTCACCAAACGGCGCATGGCGCGGGTTTCCCCGAAGGGCGCGATCCAGTCGCGTATCCACAACCGGTAACCACAGGCCCAGTCGGCTTCCTGCACCAGAATGGCCGGTTGGGTGAGATAACGTGCTTCTGCCTCAGCGTCCAGCCACATCCAGCTCATGAAAAAGAGCGGCTGCGCTCCGCGGCTGACCAGCATGTAGTGCTGATGCTTGATAATCGGCAGTAATACCGTGGGCAGCGCATGCAGCGGCAGATCCCGATGCTGGGCCGAATGCATCCACAGCCAGACAGAAGCCCCCAGGACTTCGGCCTCACTGCGATCGCCCCCCAATATCAACGGGGCATGCACGTCATATGCACCTATCAGCATCGTGCTGTCCTCAAAAATCCCAGTTCAGGGTAAAACTGTAGTGGATCAGTAATAC
>NZ_JQEI01000037.1 GCF_000743355.1 Serratia sp. Ag1 | reverse complement strand
TTGCTTGGCTCTCGCTTTCCACTCTGCGGTGGCGATCTCGTCAAAATAAGCGGGAGGCTTGGGCGGTCTTGCCATAACGTTTCTGTTTCCTGTGCCTTACTGCTGTGAAAAAAAATGCCGCGCGTAAAAATTTGAGGGGGCGGGTGGTTCCTGCGGTGAGGGGCTTTGTCCTGAAAACTCCCCCCACCCGGCCTGAGCGGCCCGCTATCGGTTCCTGAATGCCTCGGCAAGCTCACGGTCACGCTGTGATAGGCGCTTGCCTGTGGCTTGTTCAGGCGTCTTGCCGTGGCGCTTCATAAACCCGTCACGGCTACGCTCCAAGCCTCTAACCAACTGATTAATGTCTTGTTCAGTCATGTTCGTTACCTTCATGCAACCAATCCCAGCGACGGGCGGCGGCTTCTTCTTGCTTACGGAACTTACCGGCCTTGCGCTGTTGCTTGGTGAGTGGGTCTTGGGTGGCGGTCTTGCGGCTGTGATGGCTGACGCATAACCCTTGATGATTGCTGGCAGGCCAGAACAGCACATCGCCTTCACCCTCGATCGGGATGATGTGATCGACTATCTTGGCCGGGGTGTAGATCCCTTCCTTCTCACATTCAACACACAGCGGGTGTGCCTTGAGGTAGCTCAGGCGATATTGGCCCCAGCGGTTGGAGTAACCGCGCTCGGTGCGGGTGCCACGGCTGGCGGTCAGTGTGGCGTTAGCCTGGCGCTTGTGCTCAGGGCAGCGGCCAGACTTCACGCGATTGCGGCAACCCGGATAGGTGCAGCGCTTCAGGGGATGAAAGGGCATCAGTACACCCCCGGATCACGGTACACACTCCACAGGTGGGAGATGGTCAGCGGTACCTCTTCAAGCGCCACAGCAGAAATCATTTCCCGGTTTTCATAGAGCATGCTGATATACAGCAGGCACCCCACCTTAATGGCCGGGTTAAACTCCAGGTCATTACCGAAGCGTTTACCAATGTGTTTCTGGCAGACTTCCAACGATGCAGCGATATACCCCCTAAGCAGGTCGTCTTCATCCTCAAAATAATCATCAATACGGCAGTGTATTTTTGCCTCTTTCAAGCTGATTAATTCAGTCATTTGCCACACCGCCTTTCACTTCAACCGTCTGTTTCCATGCCTGGCTAAACTCTTCCCCGCCTTCGCGTGGCGACATCCCTTCACGTTCGCGGGCTTCGTTCGGACACATCACGCCGGACTTGATCGCCGTCTCGTAGCTCTTGAAGCGATCCTGCGGATTGGCGCGCAGCAGGTCGGTAGTGTCAAACTCCACCAAGTAGCGGGAGCCGGAAGACGGGGAAACCAACAGCAAGGCGGCTTTAAGCTGCTGCTCAAAGTTGGTCAACCAGGGGCGCATCGTCATGGCGTGGAAGGCGCGGCTGGCTTCGCTGAAGTTGCTGTAAGTGCTGTTGGAATACTCTTGCAGGAAGATCGGGCTGATATTGAAGATCCTGGCAACGTCTTCAATGGTGAAGCGGCGAGAGGCCAGCCATTCAGCATCTTGGTTGCTCATGCCCAATTGCTCGTACTCCATCCCCCCTTCAAGGATCGGCGTTTTACCGGCATTCCTGGCCCCTTTGTAACGCTCCAGGGCATCCATTGCCTTTTTGCCGTTAACGCTGTCCAGCCATTCTTTGGCCTTAACGATCCCCGAAGCCATCATGCCATCGCGCATGATGCTGGCACCGTGGCGCTGTTGGGCCATGCCTAGCCCCAGCGTTTCCCGGCAGATGCTGACCGGTGAGCGGGACAAGAAACCATCATCGGTTGAATAACGCAGATGCAAGATTTCTTCCTGCAGGTAGGTTCGCACTCGACCGCTAAAGGGTTCGGTAATGGTGTAGGCGTAGCGGTGTTCATCCAGGCGTTTCGGTACCACGGCACGCGGTGGGTAAGGGTGTAGGGATTGTGGCTGGCCGTCTTTACCCCACTTGATCACTGCATAGGCGTTACCATTCAGCAGGCAATGGCGCATTAGGGTGCGTTTGAACTGGTAAGGGGTCTGGCAATCGTTCGGACGCTCATTCAGCAACACATCAACAGGATGATCGGCTAACCAGGCGCGGGCCTCTACGCCGTTGGTACGTGTTACCCGGTACAGGTAGCAGGGCATGGAGGCCACCGCTTCACTGATCACCGCCACGGCGTTTAGGACGGC
>NZ_JQEI01000036.1 GCF_000743355.1 Serratia sp. Ag1 | reverse complement strand
CAGTATTCCAGACATGCTCACGCAAGCGCAGATCAACATAGTCCATGAACGGACGAAGTTTTCTCATCGGTTCGCGCCGTCGAGCGTTAACGGGTTTTTCAGTGAGATGTCGTCGAACCGTTCGCTCGGAGCATCCGATATGGTGAGCAATGTCTATAATATGCGCACCGTGAATACGCATCTGCTTTATCATGAGAAGGTCCCCTCTGCTTAACATGCGGCTTCTCCGTTTGGTGTAGGAACCTTAAGAGAAGCCCATGTTGGGTGGAGTGGACAAAATTCATGCTGTTTTCCGGTCTTATATCAGTGTTGCTGACAATCAGGGCTCACGAAGCCGGATATATGTGTGTGGCTACTTTGTCAGGAAAAGATCTGCCCGTACTTGCATCGGAGAGGTGTCCATATATGCTATTTACCTGGTGAAATCAGAGTTTCATATTACCTTAATTTCCTCGGTCATCAATTTTTCCATGTTCCCCTTCTTTTCCGTGACGGTGCCTTCTGGATCAGTACGGAACTGCAATTGCCAGCATTTTACCTTGGTGGATTTGAATTTTCATTTGCCTTCGGGTTATTGGCGGGCTGTATCTGAACACGGCTATCAGGGAACTGGTTGGATGCTTCTGGAATGTAGTCTCTGGGTTTGTACTATTGGGTGTGAGCGTCATTGGAATTGTAGTGGCATCTAGGCTGTGTCCCGTAATTATTTTTTGTACAATCCAACACCTATTTTAACCAGAAGAAGTCTTTTACGTGGCTCGTTACGATTTTCCCGGGACCTGCCTGAACGCTATGGTCACTGGAAAACAATTTACAACCGGTTTAATCGGTGGTCCAAGGCTGGAACGGTGGGATCATCCGACAAAGCGGGCACCTGAAATCGCGGCCTAAAGCGGTGCTGGCTGATAAGGGATACTCAAGTCAGGCATTGCGTAATCAACTGAGAATTAAAGGGATAAAAGCCGTTATCCCTTTTAAATTGAATGAAAAAGCCAGCCAGGATAAACGCCGGAAACTCGATACCCGATTGTACAAAAAACGTAACGTCGTTGAACGCTGCTTCGCCAAGCTTAAAGAACATCGCCGAATCGCTACCCGCTCGGAAAAGACAGCTAGAAATTACCTGAGCATGCTTAAATTAGGTGCCATTCGGTTGTTTTTTAAGCGATTGTCAAATTAAGGGACACACCCTAATATCTATGTTTCTATCATCCAGGCTTTTTTAGTGGTCTGGTGTTCATCTTTGTCAATGTCAATCTCAGCACATTGCGATCGACCACTACAGCTTGGCGGCCTCGACTTGTCTGGCGTTATAGATACCGTAGCTTAATAGCAAAAATTACAGCAGGTTGTATTCGTGATTCTTCATCATGCTGTTACTGTTTTTTTTGACGTGATTTTTAATAAGAAGTAACGCTTACTTATTCACTCCCTCTACTTTTATCAAGAATATTCTAGTTATATGTATTTCCTGCGAATATCAACATTTTTTATAGGCTATAACATTTTCTATATGCTAGACAGTTGACGTGGCAGAAAAACGGCGAAAGAGTTTATTCTTAATCCACTAAAATTCAAAATAAATATAGTGTTGCAGGCTGTCATTTGCAATGTTTTTTAATTTTCCAATATGTCTATCTACCCCTTCTTGTTGAGATAATATTTTTTTATATGAGATTAGGTTGTTTAATCATAACCGCGTTCACCCAGTGAGACTGCTATTCAAATTAAGTGCTGAGTTGTAGGCAGAACAGCATTAAATCATAGGCTACAAAATTTTTCCGTCACCCGACATGATTTGAATATATATTTTACTGTAATGTAGTACATGCAAAAACCAAGAGGTAACACTTGTATGATTAAGTTGCAGCAACTAAAAATTTTTCAAATGGTTGCCGAATTGGGCAGTATAAGGTCGGCATCCGTAGCACTACATCTTACACAACCCGCTCTGACACGCAGCCTCAAAGAATTAGAGGCTGCGTTTGAAGTTGACTTAATCATAAGGGGAACAAGTGGCGTTACGTTGACTGAGGTGGGCACCGTATTTAACTATTTCACCGAGTGCTGTTTTTAATGATCATTTGCTTAAAGAAAACTTAAGCATCATTAAGGTAAAAGAGAAAATACCTGACGCATTATATTGCGTGATGCACCAGAGTAAGTACCCTTTGTCTCCTGGCGCTAAATGGCTAATCGATGAATTTAGATACAGTATCAGAGAACAGAGTGATTACTGGAGAACTGATGATGACTTATAGGTGACTGGAGTCAAATTTTTCAATGTGTTGGTTAACTGAGGCTTTATGTCATTAGCGGCATAATATTGCAGGAAGCTTGAGGGAGTGGGCGTTATTTACAAACTCCTGCATGGTCATCCGTTAAAAAAACCACTGGTTATAATCTCTGTCTTATCAAACTAAATGCTGGATATTGGCTGCTGTCACCTGTAACATCCTATTATAGATTTAAATAAGATTTTTCTTATGTAAAAGCGCTTTAAGCAAGTGGTCCGCAAATTTTTATTGTGTTTTGGTGATTTTTAAACGAACGAACGAAAGAAAGAATTTTATTCTATTCAACCCTGACTCTGGCGTGATTTAACCAAAAAAACATAGGAGTTTTCCTTGGTACAGCGTAAATTTCTCACTCTAACAGAAGTGCGCAACCTGATGAGTGCGGTCAGAAAGACACAAACTGGAGTAAGAGATAGTTGCCTGATCCTACTGGCTTTCCGTCATGGATTTCGTATCAGTGAGCTGCTGCACCTGCGCTTTCGCGATCTTGAAATGGTCGAAGGGAGGATAAATATACGCCGACTGAAAAATGGCTTTTCTACGGTTCATCCGCTGATGAATGACGAATGCAAAGCAATTCTGGAATGGAAGCAGCTCAGGGCCAGATGGAAACCAGGCGCTGACCCGGACATTATCTTTATTTCTCAGCGAGGAACCCAATTATCGCGAGGCCAAGCCTGGCGCATTATCCGCCAGGCCGGTGAGTTGGCAGGCACGGTTATCAACACGCATCCCCATATGCTACGCCATGCCTGTGGTTATGAACTGGCCGAAAGGGGAGCCGATACCCGGCTGATCCAAGATTATCTGGGGCACCGCAATATTCGCCATACCGTACGTTATACTGCCAGCAATGCTGCACGATTTGCTGGAATATGGGAGGCTAATAAACGAAAAAACGGCTGAGAAGCCTGTTTAGCCTCTATAAGAATAACCTTTACTTAGCTTATTATGTAGCCAACAAATTTTTATTGCCGCCGGAGATCGCTGCCGCCAGCGATCTCCAAATCTGCCCCCTCGATGTAGAGAGTTACTGATTAAAACAGGCATAGAGTTCGACTTCACTCTTAATCCCGAGCTTACCCATCATGTTGCGTTTGTGAGCACTTACCGTTTTGACACTGCGGGAGATTTTTTTCGCTATCTGTGTGATGCTGAAACCCTTCTGTAATAAAGTATAAACCTGTATTTCTGAACGGGAAAACGGCAAGGCATCGCTATTAGATAGGTTCATTCTCTGTTTATTGCTCAGGGATAGACTGATAACAATATTATCGGCCAGAACGCGATCGATCTGAATAATGAGCTGATTAATATCTTCAGATAAAGCGATACAGGATGCGCCAGGCAAGTACTCAAGACAATCCAACACCTGATTTCCTGGCTCATCGGTCATAATCAGTAGCGGTCTGTCGTGCCTGATGGATTGAACAAATGACAGCAACTTCACCCCTGTAGTGATATTTTCATTCAGGCCATAAAGCTCGCTAACGATGAGATCAACATCAGATAAATCATCATTAAACAGTAAATCATAGATAGAGTGTGCAGGGATGATCTCAGCATCGGGTAGTTTCCGCATGAATAACTGCTGCAAGCCATGCCTGGTAACAATGCAGGGATGCATAATCATTATTTTTTTCATCGCGTGTCACCATTCTGTCTGTTGATGTTGTTTAAATAAACCAGCTTACCCGCCAGAAGGTAGAGTTCCTCATTGGTTGTCATCTGTAACTTTCGGATGATCGATTTCTTTTGTGTGCTGATGGTTCGTGCATCTTTACCTGTCACACTGGCGATAGCCGTGGCGCTACGCCCATGCAGTAAGGCCAGCGCAATCAATCTTTCCTGTTTGCCTAATAAAGCTGCATTTCTGGGCGTTTTGTCAGCCTGACTGCTGCCTAAGCATTGGATGATTTGGTAAAGGTTAACCGGATCAATCAGCACCGTATCTACGCCAAAAGCCTGGAGAAGTTGCGTCATCCAAGCCATATCATGCGGCAACCAGAAAACTACATTGGTCTTAAGACGATAACTGGCAATATCTGACAAAAAAGATAGTAACGACAGATAGTCAGTGCCACGAGATAATGAGCTAAATAAGATCACATCGGGGTTAAATTTATAAATTTTATTTTTGACATCGCTCAGTTTGCTGACCCGGCAAAAGCTTAACTCTGTGCTACCCGCGTCATCCAGTAGCTGTTGCAGTCCGATCCAATTTATCTTGGATGGCTCGACCACAAGAATTCGTTTCCGGTTTTCCGCTGCCGAATGCTCGGTGTGTTGATGGTTGACCTGCAGCATTTTCCCTCCTAAATAACCGTATTTAGCGCTGCCACCCAGGCTGGGGGTCGCTCATTTATGGATACAAAAAGGTTACTCCCACCACTGACTTGACGTTCCCGGCTACCACTTGACCGCTAGTTTGTGCATAGCTCGCAGTTAAACCTAAATTGACCGACGCGGTGCCAACCATGCCCAGCGCAATACTCCTGTTCGTGGCAATAGCGCCATTACGATTGGCGATCTGAATCCCTACGCCCTGAGCCTGCGGTGCAGAGGCGACGTTGGTAAAGATAGTGGATGCCGCATCCGAGGTTGGCCCGGTCAGGAAGTAGCTAAGATTCTGGTTTTGAGCGCAACGTACCGTTAACGGTATCGAGACAGTGCCCGGGTATTCCGGCAGAGTCACGGTGATATCACGGGAAGAGACATCACACCCCCCGGTAGGGAGTACCACGTTGTTGTTGGCATAGATATTCCAGATATATTGGTGTGATTCACCGACGTTATTGGTTTGGTGCATATTTAACACAGCAATCAACGAACCGCTGGTGATCGCTACACCACCTGCCGTGCTGATCGGCGTAAGGTAAAGCACTGCCGGCCAGGGTTTCATGGTCGTGCTCGAATAAAGCACGGAACTGGTTTCAACCGTGGTCGGGAATGCGTAAGAGGTACCGTTATAAACAAAACTGCCCCTAAAGTTCGTCAATACACCGCCATAGGCTGACCCGGTTTGCAGAGAAACATAGTCGCTGCGAGTTGCCGGGAAATCGTTACGGCAGGATATCTGGCGGGACAAATCAACAACCAGGTTTTGACCCACCCCGATCTCCGGAAGCAAATTAATGTAGACGTTGGCGCTGCCACCACCGATAGGGATAACAGCGCCGGCCGACGTTTGGCAAGCAAAAGCATGGGCAGTGGATGAGTAACCCGCTAATAGCGCTACGACACCGATGCACTTGATAAGTAAGCTGATTAAATCTTTCATTTTCTCTTCATCATCAGGAGTAGGTGTAAGTCACGTTGATCACGGATTGAATCGATCCCTGGGTCGCATTGCCGCCGGGCGTGATCGCCCTTACCTGTAAAACAAAGCTGGCTGCCTTGGATGTATCATTCACCGCCACTATTTTGCTACTGCCGGTGGGCAAGTTAGCCCCGCTCCCATCGGCCAGTTGCAGCGCAATATTGCGTGCCGCCCCTTGATTGGCGTAATAGCTCCGGGTGCTGTCCGCCGTGCCGGAAAATGTCGCGGTGACCTTTGTGGTTCCCGCCGGGCAGTTGGTGAGGCTTAACTCCACCTGGTGCCACGGCGAAAAGGCTCCAGGTGCCAGCAGATTAAAGGTAAATAAATCCCCTAACTCTACCGTTGTAGAGACGGTGGAGACCGTGCAGGGTTTTGCCACCACCTTGCCGTTGACGGTAATAGTGACATCCACCGAACCCGCTGCTTGCGCTATCGGGAATGCCATCATCAGTAACCACCCAGCCATCTGGCCTAGTTTGCTTATGTTCATAGCCCGTTTCTCCGGTTACTGAAATTCCAGGGTAAAGTTGGCCGCTGCTCTGACCTGCCCGGCGGTTACCGGGGAGCGGGTTGCCATCAGTCGCGCATAGAAATACAGCGTATTGGATTGCTCCCCGGTAATGGTTGTCCAATTCAGCCCGCTCGATACTGCATTGAGCGCAATGGCATTGCCGTTGCTATCGAGGATCTGTATCCCCATGCCCGCCGCTGCACCCACTCCACCGTCTAATTTCAGTAAAGTGTTATTGTCATTGTCTGCCCCGCCAGTGAACCCCGTTTTCACCCCGGTTGCTACGCTGCCACATTTATCGAGCACGATGCTAAACGGCACCATCAGCGTCGTCGTGCCAACCCGAGGCAACTGATTAGCTGCGTTACTCAGCAGATCCACCACAAAGCTTTGCGAACCCGGTGCGATGGAACAGGCGTTATCTCTCACATAGCCGTTGATGGCGATGGTACTATCCGCTGCCTGCGTGCTCCCGGCGCTAAACAGCGCCAGTAGACACAAGATATAAAGCTGTTTTCTCATTGCGTTTCTCCGCCCGACCTCATCGGCATTGTGCCGTTATGGTGCTAAGTACCTGCTGCTGGCTTTCCGGCGGCAATTGGTAGTTCGCCACACACTGCTCGGTATTACTTTCGCCCCATTTAGCCTTCACCTCACCACTTGGCGGCAATCCGGTCAGATAGACCTGCCCGCCGTCCGCGACAATGCTGCCATTACTCCCTGTGCCGAAGGACACTACCGATCCGAATGGCAATGGTTTGCCGTTGTAGAACAGTGTCATCAGCACCTTCAGCCCGACATGGGTTTTAAAATCAGCCAACACAACCGCACCATGATTCGGTACCACGCTCACTACCGCATCATCCAGTTCGATGTTGTTGGCCAGCGTATTCGGGTCCAGTGCCACGCGGTTTTCCCGGTAATCCATGGCAAACGGCAGTACGGCATATCCCCGCCAGTCGGTGCGTATTCCGCTCTGGTTTTCCACCGATACGTTGCCCGCCCCCGGAGCTTTCACCAGGATCAGGGTGTCATTCAGCGGTTGGCTCAGGGTGATGCCATTCTCATGCGCCAGTACGCCACCGCTCAGCCCGTAAAACAGTTGGTCGTAACCATTGCTGCGGCTGTAACCCACGTTGGCGTTACCCGATGCTCCGCGATAGGTCAGCGCCGCGTTACCGGTTCCCCCGGATCTCCCCTCGCCGCCGCCGGCATAGCCGACCTGCACGTTGTAACTTAGGTTATTGTCTTCCAGCAGCGTGCCACTCATCCCGGTCTGATTGGTCATCCTGCCGCTCAAATCGTCAGACATGCTGTAGCTGACGCTTGAGCGCCTTAAAGCCGACTGGCTATCGCTGCGCAGCCAATGGCTGAACGGGATGCTGATGTTGAACGCCAGCATATTGTCGTGCCCATCCACCCAGGCATTTTTGGTCAGGCTGTAACTGAGGGTGTAAGTGATATCATTCAAGACGCCGCTATAACCTGCTTGCAGTTGTTCATCCGTTCTGCCGGTTTGCCAATAGGTCTGATGACTGCCGGTCAGATAGAAGGTCGAGTTTTCCCCAACCTGCTGAGTCACCGTCAACTGCAACCGTCCACGCTTGCTGTAAGCCAGATTGAAATAGTCGTTGAGTTTCGGGGTGATCTGAATAATCCCTTCATCGGTTAACGCACTGTAACCACTCATCTGGCCCCAGGTGGTGTCGGCCAGGCTGTAATAACCACGGGTAGAATAGCGGTAGCCAACCAGTTGCAGGTTGGTGCCCCACTCATTGAGTGCCTTGTTATACAGGAAACGCAGAGACTGGCCCTGGTGTGTGCTGTCATCCGGCAAAGTGGCTCGCGCTTGGGTGATATCCAACGACACTGCACCCAAAATGCCCAGGTCTTTTGCCACCCCGAGGTTGAACGCCCGATAGCGGTCGGCAAGCTGGGTGCCGCCGGACAGCGTCCAACCGTCGGCCATCCCCCACATCAGCGTGCCTTGGCCAAAGGTGGGTTGCTCTTGCCGATCGCTGCCACTGCGATACTCACCCACCATCACCGAATATCTCACGTGTCCCTCGCGCAATAACCCCGGCACCGACGCATAGGGCACGGTAAACACCTGAGCCGTGCCATCGGCCTCTTGAATGCTGACCTGTAAATCACCGCCGTTCCCGGCAGAGGAGAGATCGTTGATGGTAAATGGGCCCGGCGGCACCGTGGTTTGGTAAATCTCGAAGCCATTCTGCCTGATAGTTACCCTGGCGGTGCCACGGGCAATACCACGGATCACCGGAACAAACCCGCGCTGGCTGTCAGGCAGCATATTGTCATCCGTCGCCATCTGCGCCCCGCGGAAGTTGATCCCATCAAAGATGTCCCCGGAGGTGTAACCGTCCCCCAGCGTCAGACGGCTGCGAAGCGGTACAATATCGCGCTGTAAATAGGTATTGATGTGCTGCCAGCGGTTTTGATTCGTGGCCGAACTGCCACCGCTGGAGTAACTCCAAGAGGAGTTATCCCGTAGCCGCCAAGAACCCAGGTTCACGCCGCTTTGCAGGCTAAGGAAAGCATAATTGATGTTGCTTGACTGGTTGCTGCGTACCTGGCTACCGGTGAAGCTGTAATTGAGCAACCCGGCGGTAATGCCGTTCTGCCATTGCTCTGGGGGAATATAGCCACGGGCACGGCTGCCCATAAAGGCCTGGGGAACGCTGATCGACAGGCGCTGGCGGCCGACATCAAAATCAGTAGAGGCATCCTTGATCATCTTGGTCAAGGGGACGCAGGCATCCGTTGCCAAGACTGCCATTCCCGGGATCGCTTGGGTATTGACCCCCATTGTCGATAGTTGGCTGCGCGTCAGGCAAGGTACCAGGGCCTTCTTATTATGATCGGCCTGGAACGAGACATCCCGGCTAGCCATAAACCCATCGTTCATATAAATGTCGACGCGATAAAGACCTGGGGGGGCTTCAAAACCCTTTTCAAAACCAGACAGATCGGCCACCTGCGCCGGATCGTCAGACAGAAAACGAGGATTGAAGTAATTTTCCGCTCGAGCTGATACATCGCCGCATAACACCAACAATACCAAAGCCAAAGGCGTTAATGTCAGCTTAAAAATGGGCGCATCCTGGTGGTTAACGTTCATCATTCTGCGACTTTCCGTGCCGTTTTTCAGGTATAGCATGATCCCTCCAGTTCGATACAGGTCGCCTGGCTGCCTGATTTATCTGGTTATCATTTTATGAAATGGATGGCGGCGTCATGCCTTACTGCAATACACCCTTGAGAACTGCCGTCTGTGCGCCGTAATCGTTGATAGTCCGGTAGGTAATGTTGCTGCCTGCATCTGCGGGGAGTGTCACGCTGACCGCCCCCATCGGTGACACCATGGCGTTTTCCAAGGCTCGCGTTCCCGCTTTCAACTCACTCAACGTGATGAAGTAAGGAGTCGGGTTGACGATGGACAACGCAGTGCCGTTACGCTTAAAGCGCAGTTGCTCCGGTGCCTTGTCTGGCGCAACACTGAGTCCGAGAGGCCGATAGAAAAGTTTGATGCGGCTGGTAATGGCCAGTTGCAGGGTATTTTCTTCCTCGCGTGATTTGTCTAATGAGGGGATGGCTTTAACGTTGACCCAGAACAGGCTTTCCCGATCTTTCGGCAAGCTTTTATTGGTGGCATCAATAATGCGTAAGGTGTTCTCTTTTTTTCCCTGCATTAAATACAACGGTGGCGTGATCACCAACCGGCCATCTTTCTGACCATCAGCATTTTCTACCCAGGATTGGATCAAAAAGGTGCCGTTACTGTCGTTATTGCTGACCCCGAGGGTGACCTGCGGCTGATTGTCAGGGTAGATCACCCGGGTAGCTCCCAGACCGACTCCGGCATGTACCATACCCAAATGCCCCGCTACCAATAGCAGCAGCACGCTCATCACCTTGCGGCTCATTGTTGTTGTCACATTAACCTCGTCCATCTGGAACTGACCTCCATAAGCACTGTGCGGCTAAGGCCCATGAAATTGCGCAGCGCTATCATTTTTATTCTTACGGCCCAAACCTACTGATAGGTCAGTGCGAACCATGCCTGAGCATTGGCCTGACCATCGTTCACCGCTTGCCCGGTAGCCCGATATTTGGCCACAAAATGCAGGGTCAATGGCCCGTCTTGCACGGGTACCCAATAGCGCGGTGCGGTATTGAGTGGCACAAATCGACCCTGGTCATCAAACAGCGCCACGGCGACACCTTTGGCGACACCTGGCCCATCCCCTACTGAGAGCATATCCGGGTTGTTGCTGTCAGCCATGCCGTGGAACATTACGCCTACATTACGGCTGACTGCGGGGTTGCAGTTTTGCAGATGCAAATCAAATGGGATGGCACCGGACTCATCGCCAACAGATTGAAACCTGTCAGTGGTTATATGCCCCATGGTGACCACCAGATGCCGGTCTCGGGTTTCTACCGAACAAGTCTCCGCGATCACCTCCCCCTGAAAGCGCATCACGCCGCCGGGAAGTTGGTCATGCCACAGATTCTCGGCAATGGCCTCTGGCCCCAACAGCAGGGTTAACAGTAGTCCCGCTCTTATTCTCCACATGGTGCGCACCTTGCCTCCGGTAGCTGAAAACAGGCCTCACTGGCCTGGAATAATCATCCTTGATGGTCTAATTCAGCTTACTGATACTGTACCTTGAAGGTAGCGTCAGCATTGGCAGTACCGGCGGTAGCAACACCGGTTGCAATGTAGCGAGCCTGGAATGGCACAACCACGTTGCCATCAGACAGCGTTGTCGCTGCACTGAAAGTCGCGCCATCTAACGCCAACGCAGTGCCGGTACGATCAAGGATCTGAATGCCAACATTGGTTGCGTTACCCGCAACAGAACCCTGCAGGGCCAGCGCGGTTTTGTAGGTGCTGCTCACAGCCGTACCGCTGAAAGCAACGGAGGCTTGAGTAGAAACGATGGTGTCACAATCATTCAGTTGAATATTGAACCCGACGGCAGAACTGGTGTTACCGGCAGTTGCCAGCGTAGTGGTTTTAACCTGCCCCATTGGCACTTTCTGGCCAATAGAACCGACATCCACTGCACAAGCCGCATTCACAACTTCCCCTTCAAAATGGATAGGGCCACCGTTGACGGTAGTCGTGACCGCATGAGCTACGCTAGCCATAGAAAGGGCTGTGACGATACCAGCAACCAGTGATTTGATTTTCATACTATTTTTCCTTTGAAAACATAATGTTTCATAACCATGAAAAAGTGTGGAGGTCGATTCCCCAGCCGGGCAACCGCACAGACTTCACGGCCAGACCTCCCTATTCCGTTCAGTTTTCACCATCAAACATGCGACATTTGGGGCTATTTTGTCTTACCCTATAAAAAAATTAAAAACGAATGAAAAGTAGATTAATTCACTGTTAATTATTTCCAGTGGGTAAATTTAAAAATTAAATGCTTTGTAATGAGGTGGGTTGTATGAAATGGATTTATTTAGGATTCAGTAACAGGCGTAAGTTGCAGTGGCTGGAATCGGTGTGGGGGTGAACAAGGTGAAATCAGGTAAAAAAATAATCTTATATTTCATTATGATAAAGAATAAATCAGGATAAATCTAATATGCGGTATTGCAAAATATTATGGTTCGTTTGAGAATTAGAAACAGTTTAGCCCCAATTGTTTCATCTCTCTGCCGATTATTTGTAAAATACTCCTTATTAATCAAGTTGTTTCTCCATTCCCAAATTCCCGCAAAGCGCGCAGCATTACTGGCGGTATAACGCACGGTATGGCGAATATTCCGATGCCCAAGATAATCTTGAATCAACCGGGTATCTGTCCCCCTTTCTGCCAGTTCATAGCCACAGGCGTGGCGCAACATATGGGGATGGGTATGGGTCGCCGTGCCAGCCAACTCGCCAGCCTGGCGGATAATGCGCCAGGCTTGGCCGCGTGATAGCTGAGTGCCCCGCTGAGAGATAAAAATAACGTCTGGATCCACGGCAGGTTTCCACTGTGCCCTGACCTGGTTCCATTCCATAATCGCCTGGCATTCATCACTCATCAGAGGATGAACGGTAGAGAATCCATTCTTAAGCCGGCGTATATTTATCCGTCCTTCCAACATTTCTAGATCCTGGTAACGCAAATTCAGCAGTTCGCTGATACGAAACCCATGGCGGAAGGCAAGCAGGATCAGGCAGCTATCTCGCACCCCGGTTTGTTTATTCCGGGCTGCCCCCATCAGGTTGTTAACTTCCGTCAGAGTGAGAAATTTACGTTGTGCCATACAAAAACCCCTATTGCAGTTACTGGATATTACTCGCTCAAGAATTAATACAATCTGCGAGTGGCAGATTGCTTAAAGCATAGCTTAGAGCGAAGAGGGATTACCAAATAAAAATAAAGTTGACTTATAGACAACTAAAAATTTCGAGATCCGATTAAATCTATAGTTTATTTATTTTAATGTTTTAAATAAGAATTATCTCGTGGCCGGTATGTTTAACTGCTATCGCCAGTTCTAGCCTGCCGTCAGCGGCCAAAGCGAGCATTTCTCCTAGCCAGACTGCTAGCCAAAAAAAAGCCAAATAGGATTTTAAATTTTGTAATTAAATGAAAGTCTCGCTAAACTGATGTTTAACAAATCATTTGTTGCAATGTTTTAATATTGAGGGAGCGGGGGGATAATAGTGGGATACAGAGTAACGCTTATTTTCAACTGAATAACTTTGCATATTACCGCTCCACTTTAGCCAACCCGTGTTGGTTACCGGGAACGGCGAGGCTGTATTCATAAACTGTTTTACTTGGTCCAGTAACTGCCACATATATCGACACTGATGGTTTCGCGTTATCGTTTCGTGTAACGATAACCACAGCCGTTCTATTGGATTCAGCCAAGGCGAATAGGATGGCAAGAATAACAGCCGGAACTTCTTGTTCTTCTCCTGCCTGCGTTCTACTTTACGGCTTTTGTGGATAATGTAGTTATCAACGCTCATAGGGATAGTTTTCGCTCGCTGATAGCCTGTTGTAACGGGCAGCAGTCCAGCTGGAATATACCCTCAAATATACCCGCACAAGGGTGTTGATACCGGGTAAGTTCGGTGGAGTCTGGTAGAGTGAAAGTCTTATGGAAACGTTGATTCTGGCGGTCGCCAGTTCTACTTCTGACCGACTTTTCCAACCCTGAAGATGAATGACCTCCGATTTGTACAAGCCGTTGATGCTCTCCGCTAGCGTCTTGTCGTAGAAATCGCCTTGACGCGAGAAGATTGGCTTCCTGCAAGTGTTGGCTGTACGCCAGTGACAGCCTTTATTTGAGTGATGGATGGTTCCACTGGGGCGACGCGCCCCAGTGCCTGTTCCAGTGCATCCAGTACGAACGTCGTTTCCATTGATGATGAGACTCGCCAACCTGCGATGACACTGGCGAACACATCAATGATAAACGCCACATAGGTGAACCCTTGCCAGGTGCTGACATAGGTAAAATCTGCCACTCACAACTGTTCGGGGCGTTCAGCAACGAACCGGCGGTTTACCCGGTCAAGGAGTGTTTCAGTTTTGCGGCTGAACGTAGTCCTGACGCACTTGCCACGGAGTACACCTTGAAGGCTGATGGCTTTCATCAGCCGCTCGACCGTGCGGCGGGCAATTCTGTAGTGGTCAACTAATTTTTGATGAAATGGCCCGGATGGCTTCCTGCTCAGAGGCATATTCATCACGGTGTTCCAATAGCATTCTTACAGCACGTTCACGTAACTCAGGTGGATAATGGTTTGCGGGTTTTGATGTCATTTCGGATCTCCTTTCATTGAGAGTTTAGTCTCCAAGAAACCCGGGGGGCCCCATACCGATCTACCGTTGCGCCTGATGTGCGCCTTGTCATTGTTGCTGTTTTTTCCTGGGAGGCTTTTTCGCCCAGGTTAATCTACATGGCCTGTTTTCTCCGCTCTGGATTGAGCGTGGCGCTAAATGAAAAGCGCCACATCCTGTGGTTAACGTGAAATATCAATCATGCCCGGTTTAAAAACGCAGGATCCATTCAGACAAAGAATGTATATGTGTGGGAGAGGCGCTTTTTGAAATCATGCCACCCCCTGTCCCTGATCGTCCTTATAAAAAAGATTGGGCAATAAAGCCCTCTTGCAACCGTGTTTCTGCAACGTGAATTGTTCGCTGGACACCCCATTGTTCTGTGCCAACCCTTGTCGGATAAGCGTTGACGGCGTTGATATGGAAAATTCTTAATAATCATCGTAATGAGAGAGGTTAAACGAATGCCTACATTTGAAACATTTGGTTACATTACGGGGTTTCACTAATCTGATTAAGGTTTCTACACTGCCGTCGGTGAGTTTTATCCGTATTCTTTCCTTATTCAGATAAAGCTTATTTACACAGCGCTCTGCCACTATCCTGCAAGGAATAGGCTGGCTTGTGACCCTCTTTTTGTTTGCATCCGATGATGTGAAAAGGAAATTGTTGTCTGGCAGGGTTAGCCATTCTTATTGATTCCCCAGGGCAGACCGTTCTTCATTCGTTTCCGTTGAACAGGGATAGCCATGTCTAATTCTTCCTACCAAAATGAGCTGCCGAAGGCACGCGTTAACATCAAACTCGACCTGCATACCGGTGGCGCACAGAAGAGTGTCGAACTGCCACTCAAATTGCTGGTGATGGGTGATTACAGCAACGGGCAGGAGCATCGCTCGCTGTCCGAACGCGAAAAAATCGGC
>NZ_JQEI01000035.1 GCF_000743355.1 Serratia sp. Ag1 | reverse complement strand
ATACCGAATCGAAGTCGGTCTGTATCCGTTATTGATTTTAGCCCTCGGGGCCGTTGAAACAACCAGGGGCAAACCGTGGTTTGCCCCTGAGCTTGATGACAAAGTGGTCTTTTAGCCCAAGATACCCGGGTCTAGCGCACCGAGGGGCGCTCCGGCGGCTTACGCCGCTACGACCCCTTCGGCACGCTCCCCCTAATAACGGACTTTGTCAGTAGTCTGAGCCCCTTTCGGGGCTCAGATTGAGTTTCAGGGGTTACAGCGGATACCGCAAGATTGCATGGAGATCGGCACCTGATGGCAGATCTTCGCTACGCACTGCCAATACTCTTGCACCGGTAGCAATCGCCCGCTTAGCGATTTCGTCGATAATTCCGTAGCAGGATTCATCGTCGCTGCCGCTAAAGGAGATCACACCGTTGTCATCAATGGTGCCGTTTACGCTGCTGTCGAGGTTAATCAGCAACAGATCGATAGCCCCAAAGGTTGCCGCACGGGCGGCATCAGACAGATCCTGCGTGACTCGCCGTTCACCGGAGCGTGCTTCAAAGCGTGATTTGAGAGCCTTCAACTGTGCCTGATAATAGTTCTCCAGCAGTGGGCGAACCTGAGTCACCAGTTCAGAAGCACCCAGATGCTCGGCATTACTGAACATTGTTTCATCGGTAAGATTCGGTAGCGAGTTGGTTGAACGATAAATCGAAGCCAAAGGCTCGGTACTGACCAAAATCAGCGGATAGTCATGGCTGGCAAATATTGGGCGTAAAGCCTGGTCTATTTTACGGGTATATTGCGCCAACCGTACTTTGTGATGAACCGCCCCATGGTGGTGATCGTTTAATGCGGCATCTCCCAAGGCTTGGCGCTTATGTGATGGCAGATTTGGCACCGCCACTTCCACAGGGGGCACATCGGCAAAGAATTCGATCAAGCGGGCCTGATTCTCTGACAACGCCAGAACATACGCTGAATGCGGGAAGGTCAGCGCGCGTAGTAACGGCTTAAGGTAAAAACGCTCACTCACTTCAAGCTGGTTAGGCAGTTCGTTAGCCAAACGGTAGGTTGTAATACTGTCCGGTGTAGCAAGAATGGCCAGACTGCGTGCATGCAGATCCCAAAAATCCTCATCCTCCAGCACCGAATAAAGTTCTTCTTCCAACAGGGCTAAGCGACGCTTATCCAAACCCTTTTCCGCGACCTGCTGCAATGCCTGTTTAATAAAGTTACCCAGTTGAATTTTGCTGGCCTCCAATCTTTGGTGCAAAGGAGAGGTTTCAAGGTAGATGGAAATACAGGCATCGGAACGGATATCGGACAAACGGGAGAATTCTTCACGGCTTGGAATGTCAACGTATAGCATGGACCACCTCGCGAACTTATAGTTTGGACTGTGTGATTTTATGCAGTTCGTACTTACTGGAACGGTTACAATCTTATCGATTAGAACCCCGCCACACAGGCAGTGTGTGCTTTTAGTATAGACGCTATTCCAACAGTCGCCGGGAAATGGGGGCGGTATTTCGGCTTTTAATCAGGCAATTACCCTGCCCTGATTATCCAGATTGCGCGTGTTTGTCGGAGGTTGAGAATGGCTAGGTGGGCAGATGCACTCTCTCCCAACAGGGAGAGAGTCTTGTAGGATTAAAAACGATCGATCGTCACAATTTCGTCCAACGGTAATTTGCCGATGCGCGGATAGGATTGGCCGATGCCTTTACCAATCGCCACCATCAGAGCGATTTGATAATGTTCCGGTTTGTTGATGATTTTGCCAACGGCATCATAATCAAAACCGCTCATCGGGCAAGAATCATAGCCTTGAGCTTGAGCGGCCAGCATCAGCGTTTGGGCAAAGATCCCGCTGCTGCGCATGAGTTCGTCGCGCTGTACCTGTTCTTTGCCACGGTAATATTGGTCGATGGCTGGGAACATGAACTGCTGAACAGGTTCTGCGGCCTCTCCCCAGATATTTTTTACCTGTGATTCCCAGCTCAGCAGATCGCCACAGAGCACGACCAGCATTGAAGCGTCGGTTACTTGAGCCTGACCCCAGGCAAATTCACGGATTGTTTCACGCTGAGCACGATCTTCAATCAACAGAGGTCGCCAGTGTTGCAGGTTAAACGCGCTGGGAGCATTTTGCAGGGCAATATTGAGCAGCGCTTTTTTCTCTTCCAGCGTCATCACGTGCTGGGGATCGAACAGTTTGGTAGCACGGCGCTGTTGAATGGCATCAAGGGTATGCATGACTATCCTTTGCTAATAATGAGATTTCGTGACTATTGTCACGATCTCATTGTTACTGTCCAGACTAAATCGTGCGTTTCAGTTTTTGATTGCCGCGCTAGCCCTCGGTTTGAGTCATTCAGCGCGCTTGCTGCCGCAGCTGTATCGGGGCATAGCCATAGGCTGTTTTAAACCGATTGCTGAAATGGCTGGACGAGCTGAAGCCGCATTCCAGCGCGATTTGTGTCAATGGCAGCAATGTGTGCCGCAGCAGTGTTTCCGCCTGCTGCAAACGCCGTTGCATCACATACTGATGTGGTGCCAATCCGGTGCTGTGTTTAAACATGCGGGCAAAGTGGAATTCGCTCAAACCGGCCTGCTCGGCCAGATCTGCCAGCAACAATGGCTGTTCAAGATGGCTGTCGACATATTCACGCACACGTTTCAGCACCATCGGAGCCAAACCGCCACGCACTGCAGGCAAACGCCATTGCAGTTGGGTGTAACGTTGCAACAGATGCGACATCAGTAAAGTGGAAGCGCTGCTCAGTGCCAATTGATTGGCGCTATCTTGCCAGTCACAGTTAAGTATGAACTGGCGATACAGCAGCGTGATTTGTGCATCTTCCCCAAAGGTTCGCTGTTCTACATTGAGGGATGCAGGGCTGCGATCCCAAGTCTGCTCAAGCAGATGGCGCAGATGTTGGTCGGTACAGTACAGGTGAACGAAGGACAGATCGCTGCGGATATCCCAGGTGGATTCGTACTGACGCGGCATAATACAGAAACGGTCTGGACCGCCACCATTTTGCCAACCGCCCGGCACTTTCTGATAGCATTCGTAACCGTCTGCCACGTACAGGCTCAGAGTATGGTGATCGGCGCTTTCCTGTGTGACACGGTCATGGCGATTGGACCAGATGGCCAACTGCACACCAGAACCCAACTGCACGCTATTGTGCAATTGCGCTTTGTGCTGTCGCAGAGTTTCAAATGCCTGATAAGCCATAGCCGTTTCACCTTGGTCAGAAAACGGTTTCAGTGTAAAGATTCGTCTCCCTTCATGCCAACCACCGTCTGATGCTTTTGCGAAAAAAACCGCAAGAATATGCAAGAGAGCGCAATGTGCTGAAAGCGCTAACAACCCTAAAGAGGAATACTTCGGCTCAGGATAATTAACCGGGATTAATCATGAATACGCTGTTGTATCTTGCTGTGGTACTGATTTGGGGCACCACTTGGATTGCGATTACCTTACAACAGGAAGGTTCGGTAGCCATTGCGGTCTCGATAGCCTACCGCTTCCTGCTTTCCGCTGCTGTCATGTTTCTGGTCTTGCTGGCGTTGCGCCGCTTACGCGGCATTAGCCTACAAGATCATCTGTTTTGCCTGCTGCAAGGCTGTTGCGTGTTTGGCTTTAACTTCTACTGTTTTTACCATGCAGCGGCTTATATCAGTAGTGGTTTGGAGTCGGTGATTTTTTCTATGGCGGTGCTGTTTAACGCGGTCAACAGCCTGATATTCTTTCGCCAGCGCCCTAGCCCGAATCTGCTGCCGGCAGCCTTGCTAGGGTTGAGCGGTATTGTGGCGTTGTTCTGGCAGGATCTGGCGGCCACGCAAATGGCCCCCGAATTGCTTAAAGGCATCGGTTTGAGTGCATTGGGCACCTACGGTTTTTCGTTAGGCAATATGCTCAGTACGCGGCATCAGCGCCGTGGGTTGGATATTCTTTCAACCAACACTTATGCCATGAGTTACGGTGCGCTATTAATGTTGGGTATCGCATGGCTACAAGGAGCCTCGTTCCAGATTGAGTTCACTGCCCGTTACTTAGGATCGCTGTTTTATTTGGCCATTTTTGGCTCGGTGATTGCCTTCGCGGCCTATTTCAGCCTACTTGGGCGCATCGGTGCCGGTGCGGCGGCCTACAGTACCCTATTGTTCCCTTTGGTTGCGCTAACGATTTCGACGATCTACGAAGGTTACCAATGGCATCTGAATGCGGTAATCGGTTTGTGCCTGATTCTGTTGGGGAATCTGGTGATGTTTTCTAAGCCAGGCATGTTTACCCTGCGCTGGCGGCACACGGCGTAACTGACCTTATCTTTTCAGCGGCCCATTGGATATCTTTTACGCTCCCAACGTAGTTCATCCATCAGTGTTTTCGCTAAGAATGTCAGCGGTAAACGTTGAGGATAAATGAAGCTATAAGAGATATCTGGTAATGGCTCTTTAATGGGTATTTTGCAAAGATTATCATTTAGATAAGGCGCATTCAGAATTTCATGAGGTGCTGCAGTCAAAAAGTCCGCATTCAGGACCATTTGCAGCGCCATAAATAGCGTATTTCCCCAGATTATATTATCACCATTCGCTTTTTCCCCAGGAAAAAGCACTTTACTTAGTTGATTGTAGTAGCCAAATTTCGAGGCAGGGAAATACCATTTGGCGTTATTTAACCTACTTAATGAAGTACACTGAGCTAAGGGATGTTCCCTATGTGCCAGGATGCTAAAGGGGGCGGAAAAAAAAGGCTCCTCAATAAACTCATTAAGTGCAATGTCTGCAGAGCTTTCCCCGATGGCGAAGTCCAATTTCCCCATGCGTAACGCTGGCAACAGCTCAGAAAGTTGCCCTTCAATGAGATTAATATTTACCTGCGGAAATCGTTTTTGAAATTGCTGTATTGCACCAGGTATCATGGTAAATGATGGCAGAGAGGAGCTGCCAAGAGCCACCCTGCCCTTGGACATATCACCAGTTTGTTCTACCTCATTAACGGCCCGTTCAAGTTCTTTAAGCACCAGTTGAACTCGAGGTTCAAAAAGCTTGCCTGACTCAGTCAGTAGTGCACCACGAGCGCCACGCACAATTAATGTGGTACCTAGCATTTTTTCAAGTTCATTTATCGATCGAGTCAATGCCGGTTGACTCTGATTAAGGGCTTTGGCCGCAGCACGAAAACTACCATGCTTTATAATTGCAAGGAATATTTGTAACTGATTGGGTTTAGGTAAGTATTTCATGTATGACGCATCCATTTTATTTCAATACCCAACCCGTTTTCTTTTTCTCGTTGAAAGTTATGGCATTAGTAAACTCAAAATATGAGTAAATAGTGAAAGAGTGAATAACGATAGTATTGTTCATAATCTGCCTAGTGACGTGATAGTAGTGGGTTTAACGAGCGAATGCCGATTTTTTTTAACGCAGAGCGCTTATGACAACTGACGGTTTTGTAATTTATGCGTAAATCCTCGGCGATCTGGATCGTAGCATCCCCTTTGAGTAATCGATTTAATACCTCTAACTCACGTAAAGACAGCGGCGAACTGCTTTGAGAGGTTTGCAAATCCGAGTTACTCATATTCTGAGATAGGCTCAGTAGTTGCTTATGCAGTTCATCCAGTGATAATGAAATATCCATGATCTCATGAACGTTTTTTAACTTTCTCAGGTAATTCTTCAACGATTCGATGTTTAATCGGTTGTTTAATATTAATACCTGGCTACCAGGTTGAACTCTTGGCAGTAGATTGCTGATGAATTTTAACAGGAACCAAGGCTCATAATTCCGGTGGCTCAGTGTTAAAATAACGATATCTATATTATGCATAATGAACATAAGTTCTGCACATCGGGTAATCTCATCAGTATTGGCAATTATTTCAATGTGTTTAGACAACGTTGATTTTTTTATTACCCCCTCAACTCCGGCTCGGATAAAGTGGCAATCACATTGCAATACAACCCTTTTCTTACTCATTGTGCATTCCTTAGTGACTTTTTATTAATGAAGTAGCAAAGGCGCACGCCATTATGCTTTGGGGATAATAACAAAGTTCAATATATCCGTATGCATGCCAGCATTAGTAGATGCATTTTTGAATAGATTGATCTTAGGCGTCCAGCACATCTCACTGCGTTTATCTACGCTACTGGCTGTTTGTGATAGAGTGATGTATTTGGTTGTTCCTGTCGGAAATTCAAAATTGTTTCCCAACACACCATCATTACTGCTCAGTTGCAGATTGTAAAGTAATTGGCTGGTACCTCCCTGCATCATGAAAAGATTTCGTCCTCCATACAGACTGGCGTTATTGGTTACCTCCAGGGCATAACTTTTATTTTTAATTCCAGCAGTAACGTAGTTAATACAGAGATTGCTGTTGCTGATATTTTTAATTGAGGCGGCATAGCCCATGCTACTCACCAACACATCAGGTAAGTCACTAACGTCTACCCCATTCAACTCCCAGACTGTAGAGCTAATATTAAACTCAGGGTCGGGTGGATTAATTTCTTCAATGGGCGGAATAGTCGGTGGAACAAAAGTGCTTTCGTAACAGGAGCCAGGGAACACCCATAACGGAGATGATGTAGTCCCACCAACTATCGTCAGATCTGCATAGCGGATAAATAATGCCGGATAGGCATTGTTCCCTTTAGTGCTAAAGTTGACGGAAATGGATGAACCGCTTCTAATGACATTGCTGTTCACTGGTGAGGTACTATTAAATTTCAGATACAGTCCGCCGATAACACCTAGTATTGAAGTCCCAGTTGTTGTTAAATGACTAAAATTGGCCACAGTATTAGTATCTGCCAGTGGTTTACCCTGTGCACTTAGTTTTGGCACATAGGCGGTAAAAGTATTGTTGGTCGAATCTGAACAGCCACTACATACATTAATGACTAAATCGAATTTTGCCTGCCATAAGTCTGGCCCGATATTGATGACATCACAATTTTTAAACGTTGGTGAGAACTGCGCTGCTAATACAGGAGAGGTCATCACTAATAGAATACTTGTCAGTAGCCTAGATAGATTGGATATTATTCGCATATATTTCTCTCGGTATTATTCGTAAAAAATGAATTAACTCTTTGGCACCTATGCCAAATTCAATAATATTCGCCGGTGATTTATAGCCTATTGGGATGGGCTCTTAATTTCAGACTTTAACTTCAAACAGTAACACCAGTTGCCCTTGGTAGTTGCCGGAAATATTCCCCCACTCCCCGGTAGGTTGCCGTGCTGAAACTGATAACAGGTAATTGCCTATTGAGGTATCACCGACCAATGCTGAGTTACTGAAGTTCATCGGTGTGGCACTCAGTGCCTGCAATGTCGTCGTACTGCTGCCAAAACCCACCTGTTCGGTGCTGAAGGTCAGTGAGGTATTGGTTGCATGGCTCAACACCAACGGATTGACCAGCGAGACCATAAAGTGACGCTCATTGCGGATCTTCACCTGGATCGGTGCCTGCGCCTGATAGCGAGTGATATCACTCCCTGCGCTGTTACTCAGCGTCAATTGGTTGTACCAACCGCCCCCCGGTTTTTCTACCGTGATTTGCGGCAGATTGGTTAGGGTAATATTGAGCGGTATCCCCCCAAGAGGAATGGTTGCCGCTCCGATCACGCCGTTCCAGAATAGCAACACCATGCCTGCTCCTTGTTGCCATAACTTCATGCTGTTAATCCTTTGTCGTTATCCTTCATGAGTGGCATAACAGCTGGAATGGTTTGCCTTCCACCTTGCCGCTCAGGCTCAGAGCCTCGATCCAATAGGGTGTCCCCGGGTAAACATTAACGTCATCCACGGTGCTGCCATTTACTTTCAGCTCGCTAAACTCCACTCGCACCGTACCGGTGGCTTCCAGTTGGATCCTCGTTGCCTCACAGCGATGTTGCCAGGTGGCGATTATCTTGCTGGGTAACTGACGGATCAGGCCCTTGAACCCTAGGCTGACTAACATCACATTGTCATGAGTATCACTGATGCCGGTCTGGTGCTGTGGTATCACCGCCAGGCGGTATACTTTTTCTTTTTCAGGTATTTTCATGGCGGTTAATTGCACCTGTTTTTCTTGGCGTGGCCCCAGAGAGAGTTTGAACGGAGTCGCGTACAGGTAAGGCTCTGTAATCAACCCTACCGGTATCATTTGTTCCTCTTTCGGTGGGACACCGGGGTTAGTGACCTGATACAACGTGATGTTGACAAACTCGGGTGTCGCGCCGTTATTAATAATCCGCACCACCGTCTGTTTGTCCTTCATCTCCACAACTTTCGGGCTAACATCGATCAGTGCCTGCGCCGCTCCCCAGGGAAATGCACATAACAGCACCTTTGCCGCCTTACGGGCAACGCACGTCAAATGGCTGACCATCTGCATTTCCTTTGAGTGTTTTTGCCTGGAAGATCAACGGCACACCTGGGAACACTTTCTGTTCTGCGGACATACTGCCCGCTGGGGTTGCCTGCAATTGACTGAACCGCGAGTGCACGGTTCCGGTAGCCGTCAGTTGCAACCCGTCCGCCGTACATTGGTGGGTCCAGCTATGGAATTGCGTTCCAGAAACCGGTAAATGGTGGACCAGTACCCCATAGGCCACCCCAAAAGTAAGCGGAGCGCTGATTTTGTCATGACGTTCCTCGCCAACGATCTTGATGCTGGAGATCGGTACGATATACAACCGATACAGCGTTTCTTTGGCGGGGGCTTTTAGCGCTACCAGGTTGATATCTCGTTTTTGCCCTGGCCCCAACGTCAATTTGGCTGGATTGGCCATCATTTCAGGTGCAGTAATATCACCGAGGTTGGTTTTACGCTCCGGGGTTTCACCGGGGTTTTCAATGCGTGCCAAGTCAATTTTCAAATACAGTGGCGTGTCGCCCAGGTTACTGACCTGTACGGTGCGGGTCTGTTGTCCCTCAATAGTGCTACGGGCAGGCATCACCATCAGTTGGCCGTCAGCCTGCGCCTTTCCGCCGAGAATAAGGAGGCCCAGAGCCAGCGTCATGCCTAGTGGCTTTATCATCAATTTCATCGTGTTCTCGTTTGTATTCGCTGTTTCAAATCGGCGAAGTGTCACTTGCTGCTGTTTGTCTCAGCCAGCAACGCACAGATACCGTCTATCTTTTGGCTGTTTCAGATCACAGCGGTAGCGCCCTTGTTTACCGGTGACGGTGATTTCTTTAATCAGTGTCGTAGAGGCGACCGAGAACAGACCGTTCGGATAAACGGTATCCCCCGTTTCGTTCACGGTGCCGCTCACCGGCCTCCCACGGCTGTCCACCAGGAAGCCGTTATACAGCAGGTTCAATTCCACTTCGGCTTTCACCGGGTACAACTGCCCTGGATGGGCGCGCGCCACGTTGGCCAGCAGGCGGATATTCATGTCGATGCCTGCATCCACCGCCTGTGCCCGTGCGAAGGTCACATCCTGATAGCTGTCCATGGGTACCGCATAGGTGCCGTTACCGCCCACAGGATTGCCTTCCACCTTGAAGCCGTATTGGGTGTCACCGAGTTTAGGTGTGGTGACCAACATCGCCGTGCCGTTCGGGCTGGTGCGCCCCAGCGTGACGCCGTCTTTGCTTGCCGCCAGCATGCCGTTATAGTTGAAACTGCTGCTGGTGATCTGGTCGTCTACGCCAAGGCGCAAAGAGGCATCCCCTCGGGTACCGCTGCGACGGGCATTCAGCCCCACCGCATTGCTGCGGCCAATTTCACTGAAGTCCACGCCCGCATAGCTAGTACCGGTGCTGTCTTCAAACTCACGGCTATAGCTGCCACCAACGTGCAATTTTCCTTTGCTGTAGGCAGCGTTCAGCGTGCCGGTGCTACGGTCCAGCATGATGGTGGTATTCAGATACAGCCCGTAGTTGTTGCTGCTGTTGTTATACCCACCTTTTTGTACCCCGGTAGAGATGACCGCCCAGACGCCGTTTCCGCGCCAGTTCCAGTTGCTTTGCCACTGATGGCGTTCGCTGTTGGCATAGCGGCTGTAGTTGTAACCCTGGCGGGTTGGGCCAAACTGGCGACTGTAGCCCAGTGAGGTGCTGTTACTGCTCCGGTAGAACTCGGACACCGAGGTATTCTGGTACTGCGACGCTGTCAAACGCCCCAGTTGCTGGTTACCCGCGCTCAGGTTGGCGTAACCGCCTACACGTTTTTCTCCAGCCATCACACCCACCGTTGGCGTGATTTCCACATCAGCGCTCTGCATTGGCCGGGTGAGGTTGTGCTCCATTGCCCAAGCGGTACCAGCACTTTTGAGCAGGGTACTGCTGGCCGCAAACCAGTTGGTCTGGAAATTGGCACCGGCGTTAAGGATACTTTTCTGTGTGTCCAACTCGTTACCTAACGTCAGGTACCAGCCTGAGCCGTCGCCGTAGTTGAGGTTGGCAATTTGCTGGTTTTCGGTACTGACCACCTGGCCGCTGTGGTTAACCAGCCGGACTTCGACACTGTAGAAGCCACCAGGTAACTGGTTGTAATCGATCTCGTTGCGACCAATCACCGCAGGCAGGCGACGGATAAGCCGCCCTTCACGATAGAATTCATAATCGCCGTCGGCAATAGCGAATAGCACCATTTTGCCGGTGGACTGGTTATCCCGCTTGAGGTTGTCCTGGCTACCCAAGGTGACAAATTGGTCAAAGCTTGGGTTGAGTGAGGTTCCGATGCTACCGGCGGCATTATCGCGGCTGTCCTGCCGCCCACTGCGCAGATAGGTAGTGGCGAAGTTTTTCTGCAAGTACCAGGTGCTGACACCTCGATCTATGGTTTGAGTATCGAAATTTTTGCTGTCGTTGTAGTACCAGTTCAGATAGGCATAGCTCTGTGCAGGTAAGCCGAGGTAGCCTTGGCCGTAGGTGGAAACCGCCCGGTATTCATTGGAGGCAGTGCGCACATCCAACGACTGGTTGTGGATGAAGCCCATCATGGTCTGGGGCTGCACATAACGCTGATTGCCATCGGTAATGGTCAACGACTGTTTTACCTTGTCCAACGACACCGTCTGGCCACTAACGGTGTAGTCGCAGCCGTTCGGGCAGACCGCATAAGGTATTTGCCCCAGCACTTTGTTAAGCAGCACTATCTGTTCTGCAGACACGCCGTTCTGGCGATACAGCGTTTCATCAAAGGTGAGGCGATTATTTTGTGCGGACCAATTTACGGTGCCAGGCAAAGGCCTACCGTCCAAAGTGGCTAGAAACTGCATGGATTTATCCTGCTCAACCTCAGAAAAGCCCGTAGGCACCTGATATTCGATCCGAGCTCCTTCAGCATAGGTGACAACCGATGGAGTCAGTAATAATAAACCTGTTGACCATCTTGAAGTAACGTTAAACATGAGAGTTCGTTCCGTAAGTAAGATAAATAGTATTGCCAATGATTTATTAGCCAGTCTGCGGTTAAACCATGTTTATTTTTAATCGCATCAGGTAAAGGTGAGCCCTAAAATTCTTACGCATAAATGCCTGTTAATATAACGAAGGGTATATGTAAGACATCATTGAGTTAATAGGGTTATTGGCGGATAACCCTATTTCGGCTTTTTCCAGGCGAAAAATAACTGCGTGTTTGAGCAATGAAGTGCAACCAACATCAATGCAGCTCGTAATAATACAAAAGCAATTGTTCAGACTTTCGCCATCAGGCCTATTTAAGCTTTAGGTTCAAACATCATGACCAGATCGCCTTGATACTGACCATTGGTGCTGCCTGTAGCATTAGTGGGTGCCTTGGCATTCACCTTTAGAGTATAAGTATTGTTGTAACCACCTGGTGCAGTGGTTGTCTGAGTGAGCTTAACCGGGGTCCCCTGAACCACAGGTTTACCGGCAAAGTTGACCGTCACGGCAGACAATTGTGCGCCATCAGCCCGAGTGATGATCAATGGTTGAACCAGTGAAACGTTAACCTCAGTATCCGTAGTATAAATACGGACCGGCAGATCATTGGATGCAAACTCAGTCTGGGTGTAGTCTTTGGCGAACAATTCCTCTTTGTCATACCAGGTGTTGCCGTCTGGTTTGGAAACAAAGATCGCGTCATTAATGGTTGCAACAATGGTAATTTCTTTTTTTACACCATCGGCAGCGTGTACCATACCAGTAGATAGAATAGCCATGGTGATAACGGAGAGTATGATTTTTTTCACTGCTAGTTTCCTTTTTTAAATTACTATGGCGTCCTTATCATTAAGAAACGTCCTCAGTAGGTGTTTTATACAGAAATACCGCTAGTTATCTGTAACTCGGTGAGTAAATGAAAATTTACCTGCATTTACTGTTCTCAGATGTGTGTAATTGAAAACTACCGACACCCCATATTGGTCAGTATTTTCTCTGACGGGGTGGACTATAAGAGCTTTCTCAGCTCTCGTGAAGACAACATTTATCAATCGGCGATAACAAAAGCTGATGTTAAAAAATAAAACAAATAAAGATCAATATGTTGAAATAAAAATTTTAGGTTCTGCAATACATTTCTATATCTCTTTTAAATTCATCTATTAACCACCTTGATACTGGGGATAATGGGAATTTGGCTTGGTAAATAACACAATACAGAGCATCTGGTATTTTCTCTTTCACCTTGATTACTGTTAATAAATTCTTCATGCAGGGGTCATTCAATATAGCCACTGGTGCCAGCATCAGATAATCCGCATTTAGGGTCATGTGTGTTCTGATTTGACCTGAATCGCCCCTTAAAATAGGGTTGTTACAGCCTTGGGAAAACAGGACGGTTTCAACCTGTTTTTGATAGCCAAACTGATCAGATGGTAAGCACCAATGAGCATCTTTCAGTTCTGCAATTGAGGTGCTGTGCTCTAACGGATGTCCTTTGCGTGCAACAATGCAGAATGGGATAGTAAACAGTGAATCTAGGGCAAACTCACTCATTGAGATATCGTTTACAATAATACTGATAGCAAAATCCAGTTGCCCAGTCCGTAAAGCAGGCAATAACTCGGTCAGTTGCCCTTCCGTTAATTTAATGTTGGTTTTCGGGAAGTACTCTTGGAAACGCCTAACCGCTTCAGGCAACACCGTGTAAATCAATGAGGATGAGAAACCGAAGGAAATGGTGCTGTCGTTGAATTTAGTAATATGCTCAATCTCTTTGATGCTGTTTTCAACATCTTTAATAATTTGCTGTACCCGGGTTTTGAAAACTTTCCCTATATCAGTCAACGTAATTCCGTTTGTTCCTCTTATAACCAGTTCAACGCCGACATATTCCTCTAACTCTTTCAGGCTCCGGGTCAAGGCGGGTTGTGATACATGTAATATCGCAGCAGCGGCACGTATACTTCCCATATCAGTAACAGACTGGAAAACCAACATTTGCTGTAACTTGGGTAGCTTTTTCATAAATTGCCTTGTGATTGCGTTGGTATCTGATTTAACTGTCATGGCATCAAAGAAATGATAGTGGAGTCCTCCACTCCGTGCCATGAACTCCCCTGTTATAATCAGGCAATCAGGAACCCCAACAGTGCCCCGCCAGCCAGGATCCACAGCGGGTGCAGACGCTTTTTCATCCCAAATACGGTAGCCAGCAGAGTCAGCAGCGCCAGTCGCCAGTTAGTGGCAGAGGCTTCAGTGATCAAGATGCCGCTGGCGACCACCAACCCGACCGTTATCGGCACCAGCCCGGCCTGCACAATACGCCGCCACGGTTGATCCTTAAACCGTGTCCAGGCTTTCATGACCAGTATGGTTAAAATGGAAGAGGGAACAAAATTTGCGGCTGCAGCTACCAGTAACCCACTCCAGCCCGCAACGTGCCAACCAATCAGCGGCACGATCATCATATTCGGCCCAGGAGCGGCCTGCGCCATGGCAAACAGAGCGCTGAATTCCTGTGCGCTCATCCATTGATGCACATCCACCACCTGCCGCTGCATTTCCGGCAAGATGGTTAAACCACCACCCAAAGCCATCAGCGAGAGCTGGCCAAAAATGATCGCCAACGCGACCAGTAGCGTAATCATCGCGGTTTCCTCCACGCCAGCAGCATACTCAGAGCAGCCAGTACCAGCATGGTGGGCAAAAGCGGTAAATGTAACCAGGCGATCGCTCCCAGACAAAGGGCTACGATCACTAATGCCAGCCATTTCCCCCACAGTGGCAACAGCATTTTTATACCGGTAGAAAGCAGCAACCCAGCCGCTGCCGCAGCCAACCCGGCGAAAATATGCTGCACATGGGGATCATTCTGAAAACGCGCATAAACTGCGCCTAAACCGATGACGATCACGGTGGGAGCGCAAATCAAACCGAGCAAGGCACAAAGTGCCCCACGCAAACCGCGAAACTCCATGCCAACCGCCACGGAAAGATTGATTACATTTCCCCCTGGCAGGAATTGGCACAAACCCAATAACTCGGTGAATTGTGCACCAGTCAGCCAGCGTTTTTTCTCAACCAGCATGCTGCGCGCCAATGGCAGTACCCCGCCAAAGCCGGTCAGGCCGAGCAGCAAAAAGCCGAGAAACAGTTGGGTGTTGTCCGGTGGTGCGCTCACTTCCGTGTGGGTGGCGTTAGAGATCGTCATAAGGTGTTCCATCCTGTGTATGTTGTTTACCCGCATGATGCTTGTGATGATGTCAGGTTGTCTAATGTATTCTCGCGGCCAGCAGAGCGCGTGCACCGAAAGCCATCAGCCATTCTTTCCCATTGATATTTCTGGTGGGTGAGCGCACTTGTTGGTATAAAATTTATTCTTGCCGCAATGTATTATCACTCAATGTAATTGCCTTTCTTCGTTCATCTAAAAGGGATCTTTATGACTCAATCATTTCGTCGCACGTTATTAGCCATCGCGCTGGCCTGTGCCAGCGTGGTGCCACACGTCAATGCTGCCAGTGTTCCCGCTCAGCAGCAGACCCAGGTTCCCGGTTACTATCGCATGATGCTGGGTAACATGGAGGTTACCGCGCTGTATGATGGATACACCCGTCTGCAAACCAACTTGTTCCACAATATCAGTGAACCTGACATGCAAAAGCTGTTGGCACGCATGTTTGTTGACAGTACTTCGGGTATGCAAACGGCGGTTAACGCATTCCTGGTGAATACCGGGACGCATCTGATCCTGGTGGATGCCGGTACAGCGCAGTGTTTTGGCCCAACGCTGGGGGCGATTCAGAGCAATTTGCGCGCTGCCGGTTACCAACCTGAGCAGGTCGATACCCTATTGCTGACCCACCTGCACCCGGATCACGCCTGCGGCATCAACGATCAGGGTAAAGCGGCCTTCCCTAACGCTACCCTGTATGTTGCCAAAGCGGAAGCGGACTACTGGTTGAGCAAGGAGGTCGCACAGAAAGCACCGCAAGGGGCCCAACCGATGTTCAAGCTGGCGCAAGAGTCAGTGGCACCTTATGAAGCTCAAAGTCGCCTTAAGCGCTATGCCCCCGGTGAGACTTTGTTCCCCGGCGTAGAAGTGGTTTCTACACCGGGTCACACACCGGGCCACAGCGCTTACCTGTTCAGCTCTGAAGGGCAGCAATTGTTGCTGTGGGGCGATATTGTTCATAGCCATTCATTGCAGTTTACCAAACCGGAAGTCTCGCTGGAGTTTGATACCGACAGCAAACAAGCCATCGCCACGCGGCTGAAAGTTTTTGCTGATGCGGCTAAAAAACAGCTTTGGGTGGGGGGCGCACACCTGCCATTCCCAGGATTGGGCCATGTCCGTGCTGAGAAATCAGGCTACGCATGGGTACCGATTGAATACGCCCCGGTAGCCAGTAAAAAGCCATAAGCTAACGCTGTCAGCACATGCATGATGATGCATGTGCTTCTCCTCTTTCGATGATTTACTTGATGTCCGAAAGTCGCCATCGTTTCTGGTTATTTCATGTAATAATCTGCACCTCAAACCTGAGGAGTGAATCACATGCAGACTTTTTTTATTGACCGTATGCCGACGCCAGTCGGTGAACTGGTGTTGATCGGTGACGAGCAAGGCCGCATGCGCGCTCTGGATTGGACCGATCACGAAGCTCGTCTGATGAAACTGTTGAACACCCACTACCGTGCCGATCGCTTTACGTTGCAAACGCAAGCGAATCCTGGCGGCCTGACCGAGCTGATGCAACGCTATTTTGCGGGTGATTTGGCGGTGATCGACCGTGTGCCGGTGATGACCGCCGGGACCGAGTTCCAGCGCAGCGTGTGGCAACAATTACGCCAGATCCCCTGCGGCGAAATTATTACCTACGGCGAATTGGCAAAACGCATTGGCCGCCCGACGGCTTCACGTGCGGTGGGTATGGCCAATGGCTCTAACCCGATCAGCATTGTCGTACCCTGCCACCGAGTCATTGGTGCGCAAGGCGCACTCACGGGGTATGCCGGTGGCGTGCAACGCAAACAGTGGTTGCTCAAGCATGAAGGCTATCTGCAAAAAGATCTGATTTAGCCGTTCAACAAAACCTGCGCACTCTCTTCGTCGGTCACCAGGCCGTTGATCCAGCGGCCCAACAAGGCGGCGCGAATGGCACGATGCTTTTCCACACCACCGGCAAAAGCGATCACCGGTTTTGCTGGCTGTTGCTGCAAGTTAACGCTGGTCAAACGCTGATCGAACTCGCTGGTTATCCGTTGCCCTGCGCTGTCAATGAAATGCCCCAGCATTTCGGCGACCGCATTAGCGGCGGACAACCGCTCAACCTCCTCTGCCGAAATAAACCCGTCTTTATGCAATGGGCATTGATATTCTATGGTGCCAATGCCGATAAAAGTGACATCGGCCTGGCTGGCCTTCTCGTTTACCGTGCGATAGATGCGGTGATTGCACCAGAGGGCGCGATCTTGCTCGCTATCGGCAAATAATGGTGCAGGCAGAATAAAGTAGCGCCCCTGGGTTTTCTCTGCCATCCATAATGGGACATCGTAGCGCGTACAGGAACCATCGGCGGCAATCGCCCCGATCAAGGACACGCAACTGTGCTGTGGCCGTTCAAAATCGGGCAACTCATCAATCGCCGCTTTCAGGCTGCGGCCAGAACCGACGCCAATGATCAGTGGCTGTTCAGCGCGGATAAACTGCGCCATCACTTCTGCACCGGCTACCGCCACCGCTCGATTTAACCCTGCACTGTCCATGCCCTGGCTGGGTACCACTTGGCACAAACTCAACCCGTAGCGTTCACTCAAGCGGGCAGACAGTTCCATGCAATGCCCCACCGGGTGCGAAATATTAACGCTGATCAGGCCGCTGTCGATCGCCAACGCCACCAAACGTTGCGCCACCTGGCGCGATACACCGAGCGCATCGGCAATCTCATGCTGGGTTTGCCCTGCCACGTAATACATCCAAGCCGCGCGTGCGGCCTGATCCAGTTTTTTATCGTGTCGACTCATGTAGTCACTCTGCCTTTTAACGCGAATGCCTCATTTTACTGGTATTTCTGTTGCCTGGAGCTATCGATTTGCACTTTTGTGAGCTAAAGCCCATTTAAAGGGCAAAAGTTTAATTAGTCTAGCAACAGAAAAGAGCAAATGCCCAATAATAGGGCTGATGCTCAAAAATACCTTTAACGGAGAACATTATGAGCAAAACCTTCAACGCTTCCCCTGCCGTTTGGCTACATATTGGTGCAGGTTCTTTTCATCGTGCTCATCAGGCCTGGTATTTGCACCGTTTGATGGCCAGTGGAGATACACGCTGGTCGATTACATTAGCCAACATTCGTGATGATGCAACACCATTGCTTAATGCACTGGCAGAACAAAACGGTGAATACGTGCTGGAAACCGTAACGCCCCAGGGAGAACGTGAGTACGAAACCATCACTTCCATTCGTAAAGTGATCGCTTGGGATAACGAACTCGCGGGCTTGATTGCTGAAGGTGCTAAGCCAGAAACCCGTATCATCTCTTTCACCGTAACCGAAGGGGGTTACTATCTGGATAACCAGTTCAATCTGGATCAAAGCAATGCCGATATTCAGGCGGATCTGCTGGGGAGTTGCCGTACTATTTATGGCACCATCGCTCAACTCTTAGCACACAGAAAACAGCTTAATGGTGACGCTGTCACGTTATTGAACTGCGATAACCTACGGCATAACGGTGAGCGCTTCCGCCATGGTTTGATGCAGTTTCTGCAACTACGCCAGGAAACGGCTCTGCTCGATTGGATTGAAAACCACACCCGTTGCCCGAATACCATGGTTGACCGCATTACGCCGCGCCCTTCTCCTGATGTGGCGCAACGCGTCGCGCAGGCTACCGGCTGGCAAGATCGTGCGCCAGTCATGGGGGAAGCCTTTATTCAGTGGGTGATCGAAGATGATTTTATCGCTGGGCGCCCGGCGCTGGAAAACGTGGGCGTTGAGCTGGTTGCATCGGTATTGCCGTACGAAGAAGCTAAAATCCGCATTCTCAATGCCAGCCACAGTTGTATTGCCTGGGCAGGCACGCTGCTCGGTCAACGTTTTATCCACGAAAGCACCGGAACGCCTGCGATCTACCAGTTAGCCTATGACTATGTGACGCAGGATGTGATCCCCTCGTTAACCCCGAGCCCGCTCGACTTGACTGCTTACCGTGACGTGGTTCTGGAACGTTTTAGTAACCCTTACATCCGTGACACCAACCAGCGCGTGGCAGCCGATGGCTTCTCTAAAATCCCCGGTTTTATCACCCCAACCTTGCAGGAATGCTATCAGCGCGGCCAGGAACCCGCTGCCACCGCCATGCTGCCTGCGCTGTTCTTTGTGTTTATGCAGCGCTGGCACCAGCAAAATCTGCCCTATGACTATCAGGATGGCATTCTGGATGCCGCCGCCGTGCATCAGATGTTCAACAGTGCCGATCCGGTGGCCGTTTTTGCCGCCGATGAAAAGCTGTTCAGCACCTTGGCTCACAGTGCGCCATTTGCCAAGTTGCTGCGCCAGTCGATCGACAAGGTCAACCAGTGGTTGGCGCAATAACGGGAGCAGCTCATGTATTTAGGACTCGATTTAGGCACCTCAGAAATCAAAGCCGTAGTGATCGATGACAGCGGCAACGTTCTCGCCAGCGCAGGAGAGCCCCTGACGGTGCAGCGGCCACATCCATACTGGGCTGAACAGGATCCCGCCGAATGGTGGCGCGCTACGCAGGCGGTAATTGCCCGCCTGCGCAGTAAAATACCGCAGCAATGGCCGCTGATTCGCTCACTGGGTTTGTCCGGTCAAATGCACGGCGCGGTATTGCTCAACCGCGATAATCAGGTATTGCGTCCGGCTATTTTGTGGAACGACACCCGCAGCGCCGAACAGTGTCAACAATTGACGCAAAGCGCGCCGGAGTTGCGCCATATTGCTGGCAATCTCGCTATGCCCGGTTTCACTGCGCCAAAGCTGCTGTGGGTAGCACGGTATGAACCAGAGATTTTCGCGCAGACCACCACGGTGTTACTGCCGAAAGATTTTCTGCGTTGGATGATGAGCGGTGACAAAGTCTCTGAGATGTCGGACGCTGCCGGGACTTTGTGGCTCGATGTGGCAAAACGCGACTGGTCGGATAGCCTGCTCGCTGCCTGTGGTCTGACGCGCGATCATATGCCACGTTTGGTCGAAGGCAGTGAGGCTTCTGGCTATTTGAAAGGCGATATCGCCCGTGCCTGGGGTTTGCGTGACAATGTCACCATTGCCGGGGGCGGTGGTGATAACGCCGCCAGCGCGGTAGGTATTGGTGCAGTCAATCCTGGCGATGCTTTTATCTCTTTAGGCACATCTGGCGTGCTGTTTGCGGTTAACGATCGTTTCCGCCCGAACCCACAATCTGCTGTGCATGCTTTCTGCCATGCCTTGCCCGAACGTTGGCATCAGATGAGTGTGATGCTCACCGCTGCCAGTGCCTTACGCTGGTTCTGCCAACTGGTAGGCAGTAATGAAACCACACTGCTGGCCGAGATTGCCCAAATGAATCAGGCTGAACAGCGCTTGGCACCTGTATTCCTGCCCTATCTTTCTGGTGAGCGTACCCCGCATAACGATCCTTTAGCTCAAGGGGCTTTCCATGGCTTAACCCATGCACACCAACGTGCAGCGCTGGGATATGCCGTGCTTGAGGGTGTGGCATTCGGCATGGCCGATGGGCTGGGGGTTCTGCTGCAGGCAGGAACGCGGCTGGAGCAATGTTCACTGATCGGCGGAGGTGCGCGCAGCGAGCATTGGGCACAGTTGATGGCCGATGTGCTGAATCTGCCAGTGGTTACCCATCAAGGGGGCGAAGCCGGTGGTGCATTGGGTGCCGCCCGCTTGGGTTGGCTGGCCGACGGCGGTTGCGTGGCACAAGTTTGCCGTAAACCCGCCATCGAACGCAGTTTCCTGCCTGACGGTGAGCGCCAGCCGATGCTGATTGAACGGCTGGCCGTTTACCGCCAGTTATATCAACAACAGTTGGCACTGCGCCGGGCATAACCCGGTGCAATAAATAATAAAAACCTGTTCCCTTACACTTACGTTGGAGTTTGCTATGCAAGAAACGCACAAGCACTGGTTTGGGTTGCCGATGAACCTGCTCTGGGGTTATATCGCGATTGCGGTATTTATGAGTGGCGATGGCTTCGAAATGGCCTTTCTGTCAAAACACATTACCGATATGGGGTTCTCACCCGCGCAATCGGCGCTGGTGTTTACCGTGTATGGCTTGGCCGCTGCGCTAGCCGCCTGGAGTTCTGGGGTCGTGGCAGAAATTATTACCCCGCAGAAAGCGATGCGCATCGGCTTTATCCTGTGGGTGGTGATGCACGCGCTGTTTATGCTGTTCGGTTTGGGAATGAGGAACTACCCGCTGATGCTGTTGTTCTACGGCATTCGCGGGCTGGCTTATCCGTTGTTCATCTATTCCTTTGTGATGCTGGTTGTCCAGAACGTGCCAAAGCAGCAACTCTCCTCGGCGATGGGTTGGTTCTGGGCGATGTATTCCATCGGCATCGGTTGTGTAGGCAGCTATCTGCCCAGCTTCACTATTCCGTTGATCGGTGAAACCGGCACGCTGTGGTTTGCCATTGTCTGGGTAGCTGCCGGGGGCCTTATGGCCTTGATACTGCTGCGCAATGTGGGGCAAGCCAGCAGCAAAGCAGATTTGACGCCGAAAGAGAAACTGAAAGAACTTTCGCGGGCGGTGACTATTTTGTTCACCAACCGCAATATCTTCCTCGCCAGCCTGATCCGTATCATCAATACGCTGTCGCTGTTTGGTTTTGCGGTGATCATGCCGATGCTGTTTGTTGGCCGTTTGGGGTTCAGTATGTCTGAATGGCTGCAAATCTGGGCCGTATTCTTCTTCGTCACCATTTTTACCAACATTATGTGGGGTATTCTAGGCGAAAAAATCGGCTGGATGCGGCAGGTGCGCTGGTTTGGCTGCATTGGTTGCGCCATTTCCAGCTTGGCCTTCTATTATCTGCCGGTGTATTTCGGCCACAACTTCTGGGCAGCACTGATCCCGGCGATCATGTTGGGGATCACCGTGGCGGCCTTTGTGCCAATGACGGCAGTCTTCCCGGTGCTGGAACCAGAACATAAAGGGGCAGCTATTTCGATCTATAACCTGTCCGCAGGCCTGAGCAATTTTGCCGCACCGGCCATTGCTTCCGTTATTTTGCCCTTCTTCGATATTGTTGGCGTGGTGTGGGTGTATACCGGGCTTTATCTGGTGGCCGCAGCCTTGACGCTGGTGGTTAAAGTTGAACAACCGGGTCATAACTCGGTGCCACACTATCGATTAGGTAACGAGGTATTGGCCAAAAATACCGCCCAATAACTGAAAAACCAGCCGGAACCTTATTTGCTGCCGCCTGCGCATAGGATTATTGCGCAGCGCGGTGGCCCTTCACCGTTTAAGATTCGCGCATAATAACCCTGATCTTGTTATTGCTGCTCTTATCACCTGCCTCAAAAGATGTTAAAATTGACTCATATCAATTATTGCATGAGCGTAATCTATGATCCCGGAAAAGCGCGTGATTCGACGTATTCAGTCAGGTGGTTGTGCGATCCATTGCCAAGACTGCAGCATCAGCCAACTGTGCATCCCTTTTACCCTAAATACTCACGAGTTAGACCAACTCGACAATATCATTGAAAGGAAAAAGCCGATCCAGAAAGGCCAAACGTTGTTCAAAGCGGGCGACGAGTTAAAGTCCCTGTACGCGATCCGTTCCGGCACCATCAAAAGTTACACGATCACCGAGCAAGGTGATGAGCAGATTACCGGTTTCCATTTAGCAGGCGATCTGGTGGGGTTTGATGCTATTGGCGGCATGAAGCACCCAAGTTTTGCCCAGGCGCTAGAAACCTCGATGGTATGTGAAATCCCTTTCGAAACGTTAGACGATCTTTCCGGCAAAATGCCTAACCTGCGTCAGCAAATCATGCGGCTGATGAGCGGTGAAATCAAAGGCGATCAGGATATGATCCTGCTGCTGTCGAAGAAAAATGCGGAAGAACGTTTAGCCGCTTTTGTCTATAACCTATCACGGCGCTTTGCTGAGCGCGGTTTCTCACCGCGTGAATTCCGCCTGACCATGACACGTGGCGACATCGGTAACTATCTTGGCCTGACCGTTGAAACCATCAGCCGTTTGCTGGGGCGCTTCCAGAAAAGTGAAATCCTCAGCGTGAAAGGCAAATATATCACCATCGAAAATGTCGATGCGTTATCACAACTGGCTGGTACATCACAGATTAACGTGTCCGTCAGCGTTTGATGCTCCCCAGGCCAATAATTCGCTGAAATTATTGGCCTGGTACTTCTCTGCCACTGTCCAGTTTCCCAATGTTGAGTTACTCTGTAATTGAACAAGCTGTTGATCTACAGCTGTAAGGAGGCCCTATGGCGAAGTATCAGAATATTCTGGTGGCTATTGACCCCAACCAGGACGATCAACCGGCACTCCGCCGGGCAGTTTACCTGGTAAAACGGAATGGTGGGCGTATCAAGGCCTTCCTTCCTATCTATGACTTCTCTTACGAAATGACCACCCTGCTTTCACCGGATGAACGTACTGCCATGCGGCAAGGGGTGATCAACCAACGCGCAGCGTGGATTAAAGAGCAGTGCCGTTTTTATCTTGAAGACGGCGTTCCCATTGAAATCAAAGTGGTATGGCACAATCGCCCCTACGAAGCCATTATTCAGGAAGTCTTGAGTAGCAATCATGATTTGTTGCTGAAGATGGCGCACCAGCATGATCGGCTGGAATCACTGATTTTTACCCCAACTGATTGGCACCTGCTGCGAAAATGCCCTTGCCCAGTCTGGATGGTGAAAGATCAGCCTTGGCCCGAGGGCGGTAAAGCGTTGGTTGCTGTCAATCTCTCCAGTGAAGAGGCGTATCATGATCCACTCAACATACGCCTGGTGCACGAGACTCTTGAACTGGCACAGAATGTCGATCAAACCGAGGTGCATTTGGTCGGTGCCTATCCGGTTACCCCGATTAATATCGCTATCGAACTGCCAGATTTTGACCCCAGCGTTTATAACGACGCCATTCGCGGGCAACATCTGATCGCCATGAAGGCGCTAAGACAGAAATTCCATATCAAAGAAGAGTTCACCCACGTTGAGAAAGGTTTGCCGGAAGAAGTCATTCCAGACTTGGCCGAGCATCTGCAAGCGGGGGTGGTCGTGCTAGGCACGCTCGGGCGCACTGGGATTTCTGCCGCATTTATCGGCAATACCGCAGAACATGTGATCGACCAGTTGAAGTGCGATCTGTTAGTGCTGAAACCCGATGACTTCAACTGCCCGATCGAGGTAGATGAAGACGATGAACATGACGATGAAGATTAAAGCCGTAGGGTTTTGAGACAAAAACAGGGCCGAAAGGCCCTGTTTGCTATTGAGAGAAAACTTACAGTTCGATCACGTCGAAGCGCACGTCTGGATTGACTTCGGCGTCGTAATCCACTTCTTCCAGGCCAAAACCGAACAGGCGCAGGAATTCCTGCTTGTAACCGGTGTAGTCGGTCAGCTCGCTCAGATTTTCAGAAGTGATTGATGGCCACAAATCGCGGCACGCCTGCTGGACATCGTCACGCAGTTCCCAATCATCCATACGAATGCGGGCATGATCGTCCAGCGGCAGCTCATCGCCGTACAGGCGGGTATGCATCAGGCGGGCTACCTGTTCCATACAACCTTCATGAATCCCTTTTTCTTTCATGATTTTGAAGGCCATAGAGATGTACAGCGGCATCACCGGGATAGCGGAAGAAGCCTGAGTCACTACCGACTTCAGCACGGCAACATGAGCAGTGCCGCCTTTGGCGGCCAGCTTGCCACGAATGGCCGTTGCTGCGCGATCCAAGTCTTCTTTGGCACGGCCCAGCGTACCATGCCAGTAAATTGGCCAGGTCAGATCGGTACCAATATAAGAGTAAGCGACAGATTTAGCCCCTTCAGCCAGCACCCCGGCGTTTTCCAGTGCCGACATCCACAGTTCCCAATCCTGCCCGCCCATTACGGTAATCGTGTTCTGAATTTCTTCTTCGGTTGCCGGTTCAATGGTCGCGGTGATGATTTGATCTTTATTGGTATCGATGGCCGTCGTGGTATACACCTCGCCGATCGGCTTCAGCGCAGAGCGGACGATTTCGCCGGTTTCTGGCATTTTGCGCACTGGCGAAGCCAGTGAATAAACCACCAAGTCGATCTGGCCCAAATCGGCCTTGATCAGTTCAATCACCTTGTCACGGCATTCATTGGAGAAGGCATCACCGTTGATGCTCTTGGCATACAGCCCTTCTTCTTTGGCCGCTTTGTCAAACGCCGCCGAGTTGTACCAGCCAGCGGTGGCAGGCTTGCTTTCTGTACCGGCCTTTTCAAAGAACACGCCAATGGTGGCAGCACCGCTACCAAACGCAGTAGCAATACGTGAAGCCAGACCATAACCGGTAGAAGCACCGATCACCAACACACGTTTAGGGCCATTAGCAATGGTGCCTTGTGCTTTAGTGTAAGCAATCTGACGACGAACATTGGCTTCGCAACCCACTGGATGAGTGGTGGTGCAGATAAAGCCGCGAACCTTAGGTTTGATAATCATAGTGAGTCTAGGATCCGTTAAATGGATGAAATCGGGACATAAGATACCTCATTGTGCCCCTTCGTGGTGATCTGATGTGTTGAATTGTACAAACCTTGAACTGATTTTATTAAATTAAGCACAAACATCACGATCAATGGTGAAAATTTAACATTATTATGGCGAAAAAAAACACGAGCCTAAACCCGTGTTTTATCTTGTGGCGGCTGATTACAGTGCGCGCAGGATCGCTTCCACGCTAGCTTTGGCATCGCCAAACAGCATCTGGGTGTTCTCTTTAAAGAACAGCGGGTTCTGCACACCGGCGTAACCGGTATTCATCGAACGTTTAAACGCAATAACGTTTTGCGCTTTCCACACTTCCAGCACCGGCATCCCCGCAATTGGGCTGCGTGGGTCTTCCAACGCCGCCGGGTTCACCGTGTCGTTAGCACCGATCACCAGCACGGTGTCGGTATCAGGGAAGTCTTCGTTGATTTCGTCCATCTCCAGCACCACGTCGTACGGTACTTTAGCTTCCGCTAACAGCACGTTCATATGGCCTGGTAAACGGCCCGCAACCGGGTGAATACCGAAACGCACTTTGATGCCGCGAGCACGCAGCTTCTCGGTGATTTCCGCCACTGGATACTGCGCTTGCGCTACCGCCATGCCGTAACCTGGGGTGATGATCACTGAGGTTGAGTTCTTCAACTGTTCAGCCACTTCTTCCGCCGTGGTTTCACGGTATTCGCCCATTTCTTCTGCGTCACCGGTTGAGGAACCATCGGTACCGAAACCACCGGCAATCACGCTGATAAACGAACGGTTCATCGCTTTACACATGATGTAAGACAGGATCGCACCGGAAGAACCAACCAGTGCGCCAGTCACGATCAACAGATCGTTGCTCAGCATGAAACCTGCCGCTGCCGCTGCCCAACCGGAATACGAGTTGAGCATTGACACCACCACTGGCATATCGGCACCGCCGATCGAGGCCACCAGATGCCAACCGAAGCCGAGCGCGATAATCGTCATGATCAGCAGCGCAAACACTTCCCAACCCACACTGTTGGTACGCACGAACAGCACCATGAGCAGGAAAGAAACCACGATTGCCGCCAGATTCAGCTTGTGACGATGAGGCAGCATCAACGGTTTGGAGGAAATAATACCGCGCAGCTTACCGAATGCCACGATCGAACCGGTAAAGGTTACCGCACCGATGAAGATGCCGAGGAACACTTCGGTAAGATGGATATTGACCATCACCGGATCCATCGGTGCGCCGTGATCCAGATAGCTATTGAAGCCCACCAGAACCGCCGCCAGGCCCACGAAACTGTGCAGCACGGCCACCAGTTCTGGCATTTCGGTCATTTCGACCTTCTTCGCCAGATAGATACCGATAGAACCACCCACGATCATCGCGATAATGATCCAACCTACGTTGCCGGAATGCGGCCCGAGGATGGTGGCGATCAACGCAATCGCCATCCCGGCGACGCCAAACAGGTTACCCTGCTTCGACGTTTCATGGCGCGACAGGCCCGCCAGGCTGAAAATAAACAAGATAGCGGCAACAATGTATGCAGCTGTAACTAATCCACCAGACATTTGCTACCCCTTAGTTTTTGCGGAACATTTTCAGCATGCGCTGAGTCACGGTGAAACCACCGAAAATGTTGATGCTGGCAATCAGCACGGCAATAAAGGAGAGGAAACTCACCCAGCCGCCGTGGCCAATCTGTAATAACGCACCGACCACAATGATCCCTGAGATCGCATTAGTCACCGACATCAACGGGGTATGCAACGCATGGCTGACGTTCCAGACCACGTAGTAACCCACCACGCAGGCCAGCGCAAACACGGTGAAGTGCGACAGGAACTCCTTCGGTGCCGAGTTGGCGAACCAGCCAAACAGCACGATCGCCAGTGTGATCAGACCGTATTTCACCCAAGGTGAAGTCGGCTTCTTCTCTATTTTTTCCAACGGAGCTGCCGCCTGAGCCTGTTTCGGCTGAGCGGAAACCTGAATTGGCGGTGCTGGCCAGGTGACTTCACCGTCACGTACCACGGTCACGCCACGGATGACAGTGTCTTCGAAATCGATATCGATCTCGCCATTCTTCTCTTTCGCCAACAGCTTCAACAAGTTAACCAGGTTGGTACCGTAGAGCTGTGAGGATTGTGTCGGCAGACGGCTTGGCAGGTCGGTGTAACCGATGATTTTCACGCCGTTCTCGGTCATGGTCACCTGATCGGCTACGGTCAGTTCGCAGTTACCGCCGGTTTGCGCTGCCAGATCGACAATCACGCTGCCCGGTTTCATCGAAGCCACCATCTCTTTGGTGATCAGCTTCGGTGCCGGTTTGCCTGGGATCAGCGCGGTGGTGACAATAATGTCCACTTCTTCCGCCTGAGCAGCAAACAGCGCCATCTCGGCCTTGATAAAGGCTTCCGACATCACTTTGGCATAGCCGTCACCGCTGCCCGCCTCTTCCTCAAAGTCTAACTCGAGGAATTCCGCACCCATACTCTGCACTTGCTCTTTTACTTCCGGGCGAGTATCGAAGGCACGCACGATGGCCCCCATGCTGCCAGCGGCACCAATGGCGGCCAAGCCAGCTACGCCTGCACCGATAATCATCACTTTTGCCGGTGGAACCTTACCCGCAGCGGTGATTTGGCCGGTGAAGAAACGCCCGAACTCATGTGCAGCTTCAACGATAGCGCGATAACCCGCGATGTTGGCCATCGAACTCAATGCATCCAGAGACTGTGCACGGGAAATGCGCGGCACAGAATCCATCGCCATGGCGGTAACCTTGCGAGCCGCCAGTTTTGCCATCAATTCCGGGTTTTGCGCTGGCCAGATAAAGCTGACCAATGTGCTCCCTTCACGCATTAACGCGATTTCGTCCTCTTGTGGCGCGTTAACTTTCAGAATCAGATCCGATTGCCACACATCCGTGGTATCGGTAATTGTCGCTCCAGCAGCTTCATAAGCGACATCCTCAAAGCTTGCCAATTTACCCGCCCCGCTTTCGATCGCGACGGTAAAGCCCAGTTTCAGCAATTGTTCTACCGTTTTCGGCGTTGCTGCAACACGGGCTTCATTGGCCAACCGTTCTCTTGGTACACCAATACGCATAATGTTCCCTTCTCACCTGTCTTTGATGATGTTCATTATCTTTCTACCCATAGCAATAGCACCTGCCAGACGAGGTTTTACCGCCCTTGTCTGGCATGCCACCTATAACCTACTGAAAATAGGGTCGATGATCCATAATTGCTTACGTTTACCTGCCAGTTTTTACATAAAAATTCACTTAAGGATATGACGAATCGCAATTTTGCGTGAAAAAGATGCGGCAATAGCTCTTTCATGCGCAGCGTTGCGCAAAGGTTGTCCGCTGCCAGTTCCACGTGGAGAAGGAGTAAAGAGCATAAAAGTTATGAAATTGTGAATAATTAACATTAATGAGATGGAGCGCTTTATTATTGAAACTGATATCGAATTAGCGATGGCGGCAGGAAAGCGCACTGACCGGGATTTGTCTCATGCCCTCAGTGAAAATGCTGAGACATTTGCCGAGATGGCATGTCATAATCTGCGGCTTAATGACACTTCTATACCCAAAATAATTCGAGTTGCTTGTAGGCGGCAACTGAATGAATCCCCAGGAGCTTACTCAAGTAAGTGACTGGGGTGAGTGAAGGTAGCCAACACCCAACAACTTGAAGTATGACGGGTATAAACGTTACTGCGCTAGGCGAAAGGATTTTTTTATGAAGCTGAAGACCACGATCATCGCATCAGCCTTGTTATCACTCACCGCGCTATCTGTGCATGCCGCGCAAGAGCTAACACCTGAAAAAGCAGCGGCGCTTAAGCCGTTTGATCGCATCACGATTACCGACCGTTTTAATGCCATCTTTGAAGCCGCTGATGCCGTATCACGCCGTGCAGATAAACTGGGTGCTGATGCTTTCTACATTCAAGACCTGAACAGCGGCAGTAATGGCGGCAACTGGCGAGTCACTGCAGATCTTTACCATAAAGATGCGCCAGAAGTGAGCAAAGAGAAAAACTACCGTGTTTTCCACGGGGTGAATGAACTGCCGAAAGACGAAGCTTACCTGCTTGAACCTTACGACACCGTTACCATCAGCGGTTTCTTCCGCAACCAGCCAGAAATCAACGACGCCATCGCTAAAGAAGCCAAGAAAAAAGGCGCAAGCTCATTCTTCATCGTGCGCCAGTTTGATGCCAACCAGGGCGGCAACCAGTTTATTACTGCGTTTGTTTATAAAGCCGACGCCCCTAAACGCGTGGTGCAAAGCCCGGATGTCATCCCGGCAGATTCTGATGCTGGCCGCGCAGCACTGGCTGCCGGTGGCGCAGAAGCGGCTAAAGTGGAAATTCCTGGCGTAGCCTCTTCCGCTTCACCAAGCCGTGAGATTGGCCGTTTCTTCGAAACTCAATCTTCTACTGGCCAGCGTTACACCGTCACGTTACCGGACGGCACTAAAATTCAGGAACTGAATAATGCTGCGGCTGCACAGATGGTGCCCTTTGACTCTGTCACCTTCACGGGCCATTTTGGCAGCATGACCGAAGTTTCCTCCGAAGTGGCAAAGCGTGCTGCCAATAAAGGCGCTAAGTACTATCACGTTACGCGTCAATGGCAGAACAATAGCGGCGGTAACCTGACCGTTAGCGCTGACTTGTTCAAGTAATCATCCAACTCTGGTTTACCATCGGGCAGCGATCAAGCTGCCCTTTTTTATGCTGAACCCAACGCCACTTTCGTGAATAAATTTTTGCCCAATTCGCATATCCAATCATTGCATCGACCAGTATCCCTCCGTAGAATCTGCGCCAATTTCAGGTCTATTACCTGTCGGTGCATTAATTATCATTACGTTATTGCAGCCCATCGGCACCTACCCAGCCGTTTATACTGTCTCAGGACGCTTCATTGGAAAAGAAACTTGGTCTTACCGCGTTAACCGCTTTGGTACTCAGCTCTATGCTTGGAGCCGGGGTATTCAGCCTGCCACAGAATATGGCGGCAGTCGCCAGCCCAGCGGCTTTACTGCTTGGCTGGGCTATCACCGGTGTTGGCATCCTGTTCCTGGCCTTTGCCATGTTGTTGCTAACCCGTTTGCGCCCCGATCTTGACGGCGGAATTTTCACCTATGCCAAAGAAGGTTTTGGCGAACTGGTCGGTTTTTGTTCCGCTTGGGGGTATTGGCTCTGCGCGGTGATCGCCAATGTTTCTTATTTGGTGATCGTGTTTGCAGCACTGAGTATTTTTACCGATCGGAACGGGCCGGTGATTCTGGGGGATGGCAATACCTGGCAGGCATTGATTGCCGAATCCCTGCTGTTGTGGATTGTGCATGCGTTGGTGTTGCGGGGCGTACAGACCGCAGCGAGCATCAATCTGGTCGCCACGCTGGCTAAACTGATCCCTCTCGGTTTATTTGCCGTGTTCGCTGCCATCGCATTCCGCCTGGATGTTTTCACTCTGGATTTCCACGGTATTGCTCTTGGTACGCCGGTTTGGCAACAAGTTAAAGACACAATGCTGGTTACGCTGTGGGTGTTTATCGGTGTTGAAGGCGCGGTTGTGGTGTCTGCCCGGGCACGTAATAAGAAGGACGTTGGCCGTGCGACGATGCTGGCGGTGCTTTCAGCATTGGCGGTGTATCTGCTGGTCACCCTGCTTTCACTGGGCGTGGTGCCACGCAGTGAACTGGCCGAAATGCGTAACCCTTCCATGGCAGTATTGATGGTCGATCTCATCGGCCCATGGGGTAATGTGATTATTGCTACTGGTCTGATTGTTTCAGTCTGTGGCGCTTATCTGAGTTGGACCATCATGGCGGCAGAAGTCCCTCTGCTAGCGGCACAGCATGGTGCTTTCCCCAAACTGTTCCGCAAGCAGAACCAGAATCATGCCCCTTCTGCGTCGTTATGGCTGACCAACGGTGCAGTGCAGGTTGCTTTGGTGCTCATCTGGCTGACGGGCAGTAACTATGATTCACTGCTGACCATCGCCTCAGAAATGATTCTGGTGCCGTATTTCCTGGTGGGCGCTTTCCTGTTTAAAGTCGCGCTTAAGCGCCAAGACAAGCGGTTGATGATTGCCGCTACCGGAGCCTGCTTATACGGGATCTGGTTGTTGTATGCCTCGGGGCTGATGCATTTGCTGATGTCCGTGCTGCTGTATGCCCCAGGTTTACTGGTTTTTATCTATGCGCGCCATGGGCATCAGGATGTGAAGTTACTGAACAGCCTGGAGAAAGGCAGTATTTTTCTGCTGCTGGCGGCGACGGTGCCAGCGGGTTGGTTTATGTTGCAGTAAACCCGCAAGAGCGAACCAGGTAACTTTACCCGGTACAACGCTGTGCAGTAACGGTAATACGTTCATCAATCTGGGTAACCTTCACGCGATTAGCGAACTTTTTTCAATCGCGGCCAATTGCTCCGCCTTTAGCGCATAAGGCAGTTGAATATCAAACACCGACAGTTGCTGCTGCTGGGCCAAGTCGATCAGGCGGATGATGTTAACTTCGTCGCTCAGTTGGGTAGAAACCACCTGTAATGCCAGCGCTTTTAATTGTTCGCTGCGCGTTTGCGAACTGGATGCCGCTGACTTCAAAACCATGCCAAAAATGGGCATCACGCCATAAATAGCATCAATGAAACACCACTGTTTCTTGCAGGATGCGGACAGAAAATCGATGTAGTCAAAACACACTCTCTCATAGTGCGCCTGGTGATTCTTCATCCCCCTATTCCTCTTTGCCGGTGGGTAATGCCACTGAATGGATGATCGAAGGGAGGCTTTAGCCGCTTTCTTCCGTATAATGACATGATTCCTTCATTGTTTGCCAGTTTGCTCAGGAGCTTTACTTGATGGTAGCCCACACCTCAGCCCCGGTGCTGATTACCGGCGGCGCGCGCCGGATTGGACTGGCCCTCGCCAAGTCATTTTTGCAACGTAATGTTCCCGTGATTATTGCTTATCGCAGTGATTATCCGGCTTTGGCGGAGCTGAAAGATCTGGGTGCCATATGCTTGCAGAGTGATTTTTCAACGCATGCGGGAATCTATCGTTTTGCTGAACAGGTGATTGAGATCGCACCAAAACTGCGTGCGCTGATCCACAACGCCAGTGCCTGGCTGGCGGAGTCAGCCGCGATGCCGCCAGAGCAGGTCATGGCTTCGATGCTGCAAATCCACGTTTATACACCGTACCTGTTAAATCAGCTGTTGGAGCCTTGCTTGCGTGGCCAAGGGCAAGCCGGGGCTGATATTATTCATCTCACTGATTATGTAGTAGAAAAAGGCAGTGATAAACATATTGCTTATGCCGCCAGTAAAGCCGCGCTGGATAATATGACACGTTCTTTTGCGCGCAAGCTGGCACCTGAAGTGAAAGTAAATGCCATCGCCCCTGCGCTGATTATGTTTAATCCTGGCGATGATGAAGAATATCGCCGCCAAGCACTGGAAAAGTCACTGATGAAAATTGCCCCCGGCGAAGAGGAAATGGTCAATCTGGTGGACTATCTGATGAATAGCCGCTACGTGACTGGGCGCACTCATGGTGTTGATGGTGGCAGGCCGCTGCGCTGAATGATGTGCATGGCGCAACGCCGTATGGCGCGCTATGCTGGACGCCGTTTTTCTTATAAAAGCACACAAAATGACTAAAATTGTTTTTGTAGAAGACGACCCGGAAGTGGGCAAACTGATAGCCGCCTATCTGGGCAAACACGATATAGACGTTATCATTGAGCCACGTGGTGATACGGCCCAGGCCTGCATTGAGCGGGAACAACCGGATCTGGTGCTGTTGGACATCATGCTGCCCGGCAAGGATGGCATGACGCTGTGCCGCGATTTGCGCCCGGTTTATCCTGGCCCGATTGTCTTGCTTACCTCGCTCGACAGCGATATGAACCACATTCTGTCGTTGGAAATGGGCGCTCAGGACTACATCCTGAAGACTACCCCCCCGGCGGTGCTGCTGGCTCGCTTGCGTTTGCACCTGCGCCAGCACGGTAACCAGCCGAAAGAAGAGCCGACTCTGGCGATCACACAACACAATGCGTTGCATTTCGGTTTGCTGTGTATTGACCCGGTCAACCGCCAGGTCACCTTGGGTGAAGAGATTGTCACCGTATCCACTTCGGATTTCGATCTGCTGTGGGAGTTGGCAACTCACGCAGGGCAAATCATGGATCGCGAAGCTTTGCTGAAAAACCTGCGCGGTGTCAGCTATGACGGCATGGATCGCAGCATCGACGTGGCGATCTCCCGTTTGCGCCGTAAGTTGTATGACAATGCACTGGAGCCGTTCCGGATTAAAACCGTGCGTAACAAAGGCTACCTGTTCGCCCCCAACGCTTGGGCAACGGTGCAACAATGAGAAAACTTTTTGTTCAGTTCTTTTTGCTGCTGTTTGTCTGTTTTCTGGTGATGGCCATGCTGGTTGGGCTGGTATACAAATTCACCGCTGAACGTGCTGGCCGCCAGTCGATGGACGATCTGATGAAAAGTTCGCTGTACCTGATGCGCAGTGAACTCCGCGATACCCCGCTCAAAGACTGGAACAAAACCATCGCTACGCTGGATTTAAATCTGTCTTTCCAACTGCATATTGAACCGCTGGGCAAGCAGAATCTAAGTGAAGAGCTGACCAAACGGCTGCGCCTGGGGGAGATCATCGCCCTAGACGATCGCTATACCTTCATGCAGCGCATTCCGCGCAGCCACTATGTGTTGGTCGTTGGGCCAATCCCTTATCTGTTCTATCTGCATCAGATGCGGATACTGGATTTGGTTTTGCTGATCTTTATCGGGATGTCGCTAGCCCTGCCGGTGTTCCTGTGGATGCGCCCGCACTGGCAGGATTTGCTGAAACTGGAAAACGCCGCCCAACGCTTGGGGGCGGGTCATCTTGACGAACGAACCTATTTTGAACCCACCTCCAGCCTTAACCGGCTTGGCGTGGCATTCAATCAGATGGCGGATAACATCAGCACCCTGATTGCCAGCAAGAAACAGCTGATTGATGGTATCGCCCATGAACTGCGCACCCCACTGGTTCGCCTGCGCTATCGGTTGGCAATGAGCGAAAATCTTTCCGAAAGCGAGCAACAGGCGCTGCATCGTGATATCGGTCAATTGGAATCACTGATTGACGAGCTACTGACCTATGCTCGCCTGGATCGCCCGCAGTTGGCATTGAATATCGAACCAATCGATTTACCGAACTGGCTGAAAGATAAAGTGGCAGATATGCAACTGATCCATTCGGAGCGAGATATCGAATTGAGTATTCCCCACGTCGGTGACTTTGGCGGTGTCGATTTACGGCTGATGGAGCGGGTATTAGATAACCTGGTCAACAATGCGTTGCGTTACTCGGAACAAAGGTTGCGCGTCGGTTTGTGGTTTGACGGTGATCGAGCCTGCCTGCAAGTGGAAGATGATGGCCCGGGCATTCCGCCGGACGAACGTGAGCGGGTCTTTGAACCTTTTGTGCGCCTTGATCCGAGCCGTGATCGGGCAACCGGGGGATGCGGGCTGGGGCTGGCGATCGTCCATTCTATTGCAGTGGCCTATCAAGGCCAGGTTTATGTTGAAGCGAGCTCACTGGGCGGTGCCAGTTTCCGTTTCTGCTGGCCAATCAAACAAACTTTTTAACCTTAATCGATTTTTATACAGGTATACCTGCCATCCTTCAAACAACGCGAATTATTTAGGGGCGACATTCTCATTTTTCCCGGTGATAAGTGTGATACAACCCATGAATATTAAATTCCACCCTGCTATTACTGTAAGAATTTATTATTCTCGGTGTGGATTTTCTATTTATCATGAGGGAAGGCAATGAAAATACCAGGAGTAACAGCTGTTGCTGTATTTTTTTCCAGTCTGACAATGATGGGATGCGATAACGCTAAAGTCGCCTCCTCCAGCCAGCAAGAACCGCAAACCAGTGCCCAACAGATAGTGGCTAAGATGAGCCCACGAGAAAAGATAGGCCAGGTGCTCATGCTGGATGTGCGTAACTGGGGCAAAAACGCAGCCGGGGAACCGCAGGGCGTTACCGTACTCCCTACCGAGCTGGCTAAAGTCATCAATGACTACCGGCTGGGTTCGGTGATCCTGTTCCGTGAAAACTTTATTAATACGCCACAGAGCTATCAGCTGATTCAGGATTTACAGCAGGCCAGTTATCAATTGCCTTTACTGATCAGTACCGATCAGGAAGGTGGATACGTCACGCGTCTGCGTGAAGGCACCGAAATGCCGGGTAATATGGCACTGGCCGCAACGCGCGATGCCAATATGGCACAACAGGTGGGTGAAGTTCACGGCTCAGAGCTCAATGCACTGGGAGTGAATATTAATTTTGCTCCGGTTGTGGATATCAATACCAACCAGAATAACCCGGTTATCGGCGTGCGCTCGTTCAGCAGCAATATTGCGCTGGTTAATGAGATGTCCGGTGCCTATATCAAGGGATTGCAACAGAATTCTGTTCTGGCCACCGCCAAGCACTTCCCTGGCCACGGTAACGTGGAAACCGACTCACACTTTGGGTTACCGCTGGTTCCTTATACTGAAAGCGAATGGCGGCAAAGTGATCTGTTGCCATTCAAATATGTTATCGAACAGGGTATTGATGCCGTTATTACGGCACATATCATCGTTCCTGCCCTTGACGATACCAAAGTCGTTTCTAAAAAAGATGGCACTGAAATCGGCTTGCCAGCCACATTATCCAAAAAAATTATCACCGGTATTCTGCGTGATGAGCTCAAATTCAACGGTCTGATATTTACCGATGCAATGGATATGGGGGCTATTACTGAGAATTTTGGCGCTAACGAAGCCGTGGAAATGGCGCTGATGGCGGGCAGTGATGTCATCGTGATGCCAGTCCACGTCTGGGATCAGCAAGGGATCGAACAACTGGAAGATCTTTATCACTATCTGGAAACTCAATTCTATAAAGATCCCGCGTTCGCGTCACGCCTGCAAGAAGCAGCGGCCCAAGTTGTCCAAACTAAATTGGCAAAAAAGATCGTTGCACATAATCCACATACTTTGGAGTTCGCTCAATCTGTCGTTGCTTCACCCGCACATAAAAGTTATGAACAGAAAGTGGCTGAACATGCCATTACGCTGATCAAAAATGATAATCTGTTGCCCTATTCCCTGAGCGCACAGAATAACCTGTTGGTCATCTCTGACGAAAATACGCGCAATGACATTATCCGGAGTGAATTGCAAAATATTGCCAGTCAGCTTGAAAATCAGGAAATCACAGTTTCCAGCCTAGCATATAAGCTGGATCAGGAAACCGTGCCAGCCAATCTGGAAGAGAGTATTAAAGCCAACGATCTGGTTATTCTGGTCACATACAATCTAAAGACCCAGGGGCATGCTGCACAACAGACAATTGATAAAGCGAGAGAACTCGGGATACCCCTGGTGGTTATCTCCTCACGCAACCCCTATGATATTGCTTACCTGGATAACGTGACAGCCAACCTGGCTATTTATGGTATCACCGGGTTTGATGTCACCAATAACAATCGTAACTCTCTTGAGGCCAATATTCGGGCAGGCATCAGAACATTGTTTAAAAATGATGCTGACATCCTCCTCTTTAATGTTCCTAGCGGTAAATTGCCTGTTGATATCAAATCTCCTGAAGGCGAAATCATCTACCCCTTTGGGCACGGTTTGACTTACTGATTCCAGTAAAAATTGCCCGCAATTGCATAAAGTAAAAATCCGCCTTCATAGAAGGCGGTATTGCTTTGGTGCCCGTGCTAAGTTCGGACTTTCCATAATGCGAAAAGGCTAATCAGATATTCTGGAAAGTTAGGGCGTTATTGGCGAGCAAGGCTCAATTTTTTTCTCGGGCGCGGCAACCTGTAGTACATTGCAGGCATTCACTTCCACGGGAGCTAATTCATGACATCTGCACATTCTGCATCGGCTTACGAAGAGCTGCGTGCATTATTCACTCGCCTTGCACGTTTTGATCACCTTTCTGCCATCGCAGGTTGGGATATGCAAACCATGATGCCACCCGGCGGTAGCCAGGCGCGCTCCGCAGCACTGGCAGAATTGAGCGTGCTGAAGCACCAAATCCTGACGGCACCGCAAACCGCCACCCTGCTCGACCGCGCACAGCAAGAGTCTCTGGGCGATATTGATCGCGCTAACCTGCTCGAAATGCGCCGCCAGTATGATAATGCCGTGTTGGTACCTACCTCTCTGGTTGAAGCCAAATCATTGGCAGGAGCCCGTTGTGAACACGCTTGGCGCACCCAGCGCCCGGCTAACGATTGGGACGGATTTAGTAAAAATTTGCGGGAAGTGGTTAAGCTGACGCGAGAAGAAGCGCAGATTCGCGCGCAGGCAGCCGGTGTCAGCCGTTACGATGCGCTGCTGAACCTGTATGAACCCGGTATGTGTAGCCGCGAGCTGGATCGGATTTTCGGCGATCTGAAAACATGGTTGCCGGATTTGCTGCAAAAAGTGGTTAGCAAACAGGCAAAAGAGCCTTGCCAATTGCCACATGGCCCATTTGATCTCGAGAAGCAACGTCAACTAGGCCTGAGCGTGATGAAATTGCTGGGCTTCAACTTTGAGGCTGGCCGCGTTGACGTAAGCGTGCATCCTTTCTGCGGTGGCGTTCCGGAAGATGTGCGTATCACCACTCGTTATAACGAGAATGAGTTCCTCACGGCCTTACTCGGCATCGTGCACGAAACCGGTCATGCCCGTTACGAACAAAACCTGCCGCGTGAATGGCTTGGCCAACCTGTTGCTTTGGCGCGTTCTACTGCGATTCATGAATCACAAAGCTTGCTGTTTGAAATGCAACTGGCGCGGGGCAGTGATTTTCTGAAGATCTTGCGTCCATTAGTGACCGCTCAGTTTGGTGAGCAAGCCGCCCTGGAAGAAAGCAACTTTATCCGTTTGAATCAGCGTGTAAAACCCGGCTTTATCCGCGTTGACGCTGATGAAGTCAGTTACCCTGCCCATGTGATGCTGCGTTATGAGATTGAGCAGGCGTTGGTTGAAGGCGAGATTGAAGTCGATGATATTCCCGTCTTGTGGAACGAAAAAATGCACCGCTATCTGGGCTTGGATACCGTAGGCAATTACCGCAATGGCTGTATGCAGGACATCCATTGGACAGATGGGGCCTTTGGCTACTTCCCTACCTACACTCTCGGGGCGATGTATGCTGCTCAGCTATTCCAGCACGTACGTAACGCTTTGCCGAATTTGAGCGCAGATATTGCCAAGGGTGACTTGAGCGCCTTGTTCCACTGGTTGCAACACAACATCTGGCAACACGGCAGCCGTTATCCAACCGAGACGTTGATTACCTGCGCTACTGGCGAAGCACTGAATCCACGTTACTTCCGTCAGCATTTGAAAAACCGCTATCTGTAGTCCCCTTTCAGGCACGGGCGTACCGTGCCTGAACTTTTCTGCTAAGCCATAAAGCACGGAGTTACCCGAATCACGATAGTTGCAGAATGTCATGGTATTTATAACAGCAAATGTATGTTGTAACTAAAATGATGGATAATCCCCTGTACATTGAGTTACAAGTCGAAACCAATCACTCACGGAAAGTACTTCAGATTTTGCATAAGCTTCTTTCAACGGCCCCCAAATGGGGGGTATAAACAGTAATTTTAGGAACTTGCGATGAAAAAAGTGGTTCGCTGAATGTTTTCCATCGGGGGCACTATGCTGCGTCGCTATTTATTTGAGGTTATCCTTTGTGCATTAATCGTTTGCGGGTTGATCGCCGCGTTCTTTTATCTTTAATTTCCCGTTAGTTTTTGTCAGGAAATCAATGAATGAGCACCGACGAGATAATTAAATCCGTCTATAGTTAGCATCATCGTATTTATGGGAAATTCGTACTTGTCAGAAAATAAACCTATGCGCATAGCCGTTTTACTGTTTCTGTGTTCATTTTTGGCCCTATCCTTCTCAACTCGCGCGGATAGCCCTTCTGATGCTTCTGCCGAAGAACAGAACGCTCTGTTCTTTGGTAAAGATCAACGTATCAAGGTAGCAGAAACCAGCGAATGGCCTTGGCAGGCGATTGGTCAGGTTGAAACCGCTAGCGGCAATTTGTGTACTGCTACGCTGATTTCACCGCATTTGGCGCTCACTGCTGGCCATTGCGTATTAGCCCCACCAAACCATCTTGATAAAGCGGTGTCCCTGCGATTTATTAGCGATGCTAAAGGTTGGCAATACCAGACAGAGAATATCGAAACCTTAGTTGACCCCAAATTAGCCAAAAAACTTAAGCCCGATGGAGATGGTTGGATTGTGCCACCTGCCGCCGCCGCTTATGATTTTGCGCTGATTAGGTTGAAAGACCAGGAAGCATTACCGATTAAACCGCTGCCTCTGTGGCTGGGTGACAGCAAAGCATTAACGCAAGCTTTGAAGAAAACGAAGAACCTGATTACGCAGGCGGGTTACCCGGAAGATCATCTGAACAGCCTTTACGGCCATCAAGGCTGCAAAATCACCGGTTGGGCGCAAAAAGGCGTGCTGTCGCATCGCTGTGATACTTTGCCAGGTGACAGCGGTTCACCATTACTGCTGAAAACCAACGATGGCTGGCGGTTGATCGCTATCCAAAGTTCCGCACCCGCAGCAGAAGACCGCTACCGGGCGGACAACCGAGCGCTTGCCGTTACCGCTATTCGTGAGGCTTTGAATAGTTTGGCTGCGGGTAAATAGTTATTCTGCTCACATTGAATAGGCCGTAACCGAACCGTTACGGCCTATTGGCGAAACCAGCTTTACGCCGAAAGCTGATCGATAGTTTGCAGAATACGCTTATCCGAGATGGGGTAAGGTGTGCCCAACTGTTGGGCAAACAGGCTAACGCGCAACTCTTCAATCATCCAACGCACGGCTTTGACTTCGCTATCTTGCTGGCGCTTCGGCGGTAGCTTACTCAACCAATGCTGCCACGCCTGCTGTACCTGCTCCACACGCCACATCTGCGCGCGATCGCGCTGCGGGTCAACGGCCAGTTTCTCCAACCGACGTTCGATGGCCTGCAAATAGCGCAGGGTATCCGGCAAGCGCTCAAAGCCGTTATTAGTGACAAAGCCACGGTAGATCAGGCCAGCAATCTGGGTTTTGATGTCTGAAAGCGCCAATGCCAACGAGATATCCACCCGGCCTTTCAGGCGTTTATTGATGTTGAACACCGTAGTCAGGATCTGCTCAACCTGTTTGGCCACCTCTACCACCGTCTCGTTCAACTCAGCACGCACCAGATCCTGCAACCGGGCAAAACTCTCTTCCTGCCACACCGGCCCGCCGTGTTCAGCAATCAGTTTATCGATACCGCATGAAATACAGTCGTCAATCAGATCCAGGACTTTGCCATAAGGGTTAAAATACAGCCCCAACTTGGCTTTGTTCGGCAGCTTTTCATGCAGATATTTGATTGGCGAAGGGATGTTTAGCAGCAGTAAACGGCGGGTACCCTGCCACATCGCCTGCTGCTGTTCCTGTTCGCTGTCGAACAGGCGGATCGCTACGCTGTCTTTTTCATCCACCAAGGCGGGATAAGCTTTAACCGAGTAACCACCGCGCTTCTGTTCGTAAAACTCCGGCAGTTTGCCAAAGCTCCAGATATGCAGGCCGCTCTGCTCAATGCCATCGTCCGCCACCGCCGACAGCGTTTCCTGCACCTGCTCTTTCAGTTGCAGTTTCAACGCCATCAGATCTTTACCTTCACGCAGCGTTTTGTGTTTTTCACCCACGACGCGGAAAGTCATTTTAAGATGATCGGGCACCTGATCCCATTGCCAGTCTTCACGTGACACCGTCACACCCGTCATACGGCGCAATTCACGCTCCAGTGAATCCAGCAATGGCATTTCCAACGGTGTGGCACGGGCCAAAAAAGCTTCTGCATAGTTAGGGGCGGGCACAAAATTGCGCCGCACGGGCTTTGGTAACGATTTGATTAAGGCAATAATCAATTCACGGCGAATACCGGGAATCTGCCACTCAAAACCCACCTCTTCCACCTGATTGAGGATCGGTAATGGGATATGCACCGTGACCCCATCAGCATCGGTACCGGGCTCAAACTGATAGGTGAGGCGCAACTTGAGGTTGCCCTGATACCAAGTGTTTGGGTAATCCAGCGCGCTGACTTTATTGGCCCCATCTTTGATCAACATGTTTTTTTCAAAGTTGAGCAAATCAGGTTTCTGCTTGGCTGTCGCTTTCCACCAATGATCAAAATGTCGCCCAGATACCACGTCGCTAGGTATACGCTGGTCATAGAAGCTGAACAGCGTTTCATCATCCACCAGAATGTCACGGCGGCGTGATTTATGTTCTAGCTCTTCCACTTCAGCGCGTAGCTTGAGGTTGGCGGCAAAGAAGGCGTGACGCGTCTGCCAGTCCCCTTCCACCAACGCATGGCGGATAAACAGTTCACGACACAGCAACGGATCGATAGTGCTGTAATTCACTGCCCGCGCCGCCACGATCGGCAAACCGAACAGTGTCACTTTCTCGCTGGCCATCACCGCCCCTTGGGATTTTGACCAATGCGGTTCGCTGTAATGGTGTTTTACCAAATGTTGTGCCAGCGGCTCGATCCATTCCGGCTCAATGCGCGCGGCAATGCGCCCCCACAGGCGGCTGGTTTCCACCAGCTCGGCCACCATCGCCCACTTGGGCGGTTTCTTGAATAAACCGGAACCAGGGAAAATGGAAAAACGCGCGTTGCGCGCACCGGTATACTCTTGCTTGTCGGCGTCTTTCTGCCCGACGTGCGACAGCAAACCGGTCAGCAACGCCGTGTGTATGCTGCGATAATCCGACGGCACGCTGTTCACCGGCAGGCCCAGTTCTTTAACCACCTGACGCAGTTGAGTGTAGATATCCTGCCACTCACGCACGCGCAGGTAGTTAAGGAAATCGTTACGGCACAGACGGCGGAACTGGCTGGATGAATGCTCCTGCTGCTGTTCTTTCAGATAATCCCACAGATTAACGAACGCCATAAAGTCGGAGTCTTTATCTGCGAAACGACGGTGTTTTTCGTCAGAAGCCTGTTGTTTATCCATTGGCCGCTCGCGCGGATCCTGGATCGACAGAGCAGAAGTAATGATCATCACTTCACGCACGCTGCCGCTCTTCTGAGCCTCCAGCACCATGCGTGCCAAACGCGGATCGATAGGCAACTGAGCCAGTTGGCGGCCCTGCGGCGTGAGCTGATAATGGCCGTTGCTGGCGGTTTTAATCGCCCCCAGCTCTTCCAACAGGCGTACACCATCCTGAATATTACGTTTATCCGGTGCTTCAACAAACGGGAAGGCAGCAATATCCCCTAACCCTAACGAGGTCATCTGCAGAATGACCGAAGCCAGGTTGGTACGCAGAATTTCCGGATCGGTAAACTCCGGGCGCGACAGGAAATCCTGTTCCGAATACAGACGGATACAGATACCATCAGAAACGCGCCCGCAGCGGCCTTTACGCTGGTTGGCCGAAGCCTGCGAGATCGGTTCTATCGGCAAGCGCTGCACTTTAGTACGGAAACTGTAGCGGCTGATACGCGCCGTTCCGGGGTCGATGACATATTTAATCCCTGGCACAGTGAGCGAGGTTTCTGCCACATTAGTTGCCAGTACAATGCGCCGACCGTGGTGAGACTGAAATACCCGGTTCTGTTCACTGTTCGACAGCCGTGCATACAGTGGCAGTACTTCAGTATGTGGCAGATTCAGCTTGTTCAAGGCGTCAGCGGTGTCGCGAATTTCGCGTTCGCCACTCATAAAGATCAGAATATCGCCCGGCCCTTCACGCCCCAGCTCATCAACTGCATCAAAAATCGCCTGCAGTTGATCGCGTTCCGTATCATCGGCGTCATCCACGACTGGCCGGTAACGCACTTCTACCGGGTAGGTACGGCCTGAAACTTCGATAATCGGCGCATGATTAAAATGGCGCGAAAAGCGCTGAGGATCAATGGTGGCCGAGGTAATGATCACTTTCAGATCGGGGCGTTTGGGCAGCAACTCGCGCAAATACCCCAGAATGAAGTCAATATTCAGGCTGCGTTCGTGCGCTTCATCGATGATCAAGGTGTCGTACTGCATCAACAGCCGATCCTGCTGGATCTCAGCCAACAGAATACCGTCGGTCATCAGTTTCACCAGCGTGTTGTCGCCAACCTGATCGTTAAAACGCACTTTGTAACCGACGCTGCCACCCAGTGGGGTTTCCAGCTCATCGGCAATGCGGTTGGCAACGGTACGTGCGGCCAAACGACGCGGCTGGGTGTGGCCAATCAGCCCTTTGACCCCACGCCCAAGCTCCAGGCAGATTTTCGGCAACTGCGTGGTTTTACCCGAACCGGTTTCACCAGCCACGATCACCACCTGATGATCGCGAATAGCGTCGAGAATGTCCTGTTTCTTCTGGCTAACCGGCAGGCTTTCGGGGTAGGTGATTTTCGGGCATGACGCCGCCCGCGCCTGCGCTTTCTGTAACGCCTGAGCGATATCACTGGCTATCTCATTAGCCACTGCCTGTTGCGCGTCGGGATTTTTGACTTTTCGAGCTCCTTGCAACCGGCGTTGCAGGCGCTGCTGATCACGGAGCATCAAGTCAGTCAATTGGGCTGACAGTGCCGCGAGCGGAGATTTCACGTTCGGTATTCCTTGTTTCTTCGCTGCGTTATCACGACATAGCAACGATTTTTAATGGGGTAGCCATCGCCTGGCTTTTGGCGGACAGAATAGCACACGCGAGTTTCTCTCCATAATCCATCCGCTTAGTCATTATTGCTTTATTCAATAAAATCGAACAAGGGACTCGAAATATTCCACTATCCCTGTCGGATAAAGATGAATAGAGTGTGTTCCATGCAAGGGACGCTACGTCCTGATGTCACTGTCATAACCAAGGAACTACCGATGAGCAAAGTATTGGTTCTTAAATCAAGCATTCTGGCAAATTACTCCCAGTCCAACCAATTGGCCGATTTCTTTGTTGAACAATGGGCCAGCGCTCACAGCAACGATACCATCACCGTGCGCGATCTGGCTGCCCAGCCAATCCCGGTGCTGGACGGTGAGCTGGTAGGCGCGCTGCGTCCTTCTGATACCCCTCTGACACCACGCCAAAAAGAAGCGCTGGCGCTGTCTGATGAGCTGATTGCCGAACTGCAGGCCAACGACACCATCGTGATCGCTGCGCCAATGTATAACTTCAACATCCCAACCCAGTTGAAGAACTATTTTGACCTGATCGCCCGTGCCGGTGTGACGTTCCGCTATACCGAGAGTGGCCCAGAAGGCCTGGTGAAGGGCAAGCGTGCCATTATTCTGACCAGCCGTGGTGGCATCCATAAAGGCACCGCAACCGATCTGATTGAACCTTACCTGCGTCTGTTCCTGGGCTTTATCGGCATCACCGAGGTGGAGTTCGTGTTTGCAGAAGGTATCGCTTATGGCCCAGATGTGGCGACCAAAGCCCAGGCAGATGCCAAAGCAGCGCTAACTGAAGTGATCGCAGCCTAAGCAAATCAAGTAAGACAAGCCCTGCAAAACTCGTATTACCCTTACAATAATAAACCTACTGCATTTTGTTGCGCGCCCAAGGGCGCGCTTTTTTATTTCTTCAGCCACTGACCATTGATACCGCGCACATATTCGCCCGCAGGGGCGCGTGTCACCAACTTTTGCCCCGCCAAACGTGCAACTTCGTCGATCGCGATATGATTGCTGTCAGCCACTTCCTGGTATTTTTCGGCCCGCCCGGTATTAATGCGCTGCACCAAAGCCTGAGTCTCTGCGTCCTTTTTAATCGGTGCAATATATCCACTCAAGGTTTCCCCCACTCGCCCCTGCTGTTTGGCTTCATCCAGCGTCAACGCCTGAGCCATCCCGCTGAACAGCCATCCGGCACATATCAACCATAGATAACGCTTTTTCATCTCGGCTCCTAGAATAAACCGCTTTGGTTTTTCAGCAGATTCTCAACGTCTTTATCCACCTTGATACGAATCTCATGTTCAATTTTTACGTTCATGTTGATGGTGATCGGATCTTTCGGCGTCGCCAGTTCAATACGCGGTATACAACCGCTCAATAAGCAAGCGCTCAGCACGACTGCCAACAACGGCCCGGTTGTGATATTCATGGTTGTTCCCCAGGTTTTGAGAGGGCCTGCTCGAGCCACTCCTGTAAATTGTCGCCAAAACGCAAGCTGCGCCACAGATGAAACACGTTTTCCTGATGGTTGTAATTAAGAATAATGCCACGTTCCGCGTTTTTCTGCGGGTTAGTGCCATTTATTTGCGCCTGCAGCACCAGTTCACCCAAGTTGTCGAGATCAACCCGCGCCTTCAAGCGGCTGATTTCAATATAACGCAGCCAATCGATGGCAATGCCGGTTGCAAAGTTATTGCTGGCGAGCGCATCGGCCATGTCTTTATCGAGCCGCAGCGTCAGCGGATCAGCATTGGCGAGCCAGCCATCACGCACCAACCACTTGGGATGATTAAGAAACAACGGCAATTCACCATTCACCCGGCCCGACATCGCAAACTGCTTCGGATTCAGAGCGGTAAACAAGGCGCTGAGGTCGACTTTATCCAGTTTCAAAACCGCTGCAACATGCTGCGGCAACCGTAAAGCAGACAGGCTGATATGCCCATCCAAAATATCAAAGCCAACGTTGCTCAACGTCAGCGGTTGTGCCTCACTGTAAGGGTAAGTTCCCTGTAAATCGGCGCTAATATTCTGAATGGCAAACAAATTATTGAGCAACTTGATACGCAACATCACTGGCCGCCTGGCACCAAACTGCCAATGATGATTTTTTAGCCGGTAAGGCAGCACAAAATCCACCCCACTCACTTCACCGTCGCTCAACCACATGCCACCGTTTCTCACTACCCAATGGCCACCGGCTTCAAAACCCTGTTCACGTGCGGCTGAAAACGCCGACTGCGCATAAAATTGGCCATCACGCAGTTTAAAGTTCAGCTCCGGTGAAATCAGCGGTTGGAATACCGTCAGCGACTGTTTTGGCCACCAGCCTTCACCGCGCAAGCGTTCACCGTCCCAACGCCCCCGTAGCGTGATCGGCCCGATCTGCCTGGCTTGCAGTGTGCCCTGCCATTGGAAATTGTCAGGTTCCTTACCGCTGAGTTGTAAATCCAGCACCGAAGACGGCAGATGCGCACCATTGTTGAAATTAACCCGTTCTGCGACCAGTTGCACACGGCCATCAAAGCGCGGCGTGGTGGCATCACGCTGCCACACCAGCGGTTGGCTGAGTGTCAGCCGGGGTGCCACTACGGTCGCCATACCATATTTAAGCTGTTGGAATCCGGTGGACAGTTGCTTGAGCGTAATGGTGGAGTCCTGCCAATCACCGCGCCCAGCCACATCCCAACTGGCTTGTAACGGGGGCAACCGACCACTCCCCCAATACTGCCATTGCCAATGACCGTTGTCTGGCCAGAATGTCTGCGCCTGCCCATCCATATGCAACCGGAAGCGCCCCCAATAACGATCGCTGGCGCTGATAATCGCCTGCAATCGCCCGGTGATGCCTGTAGCGCTCACGTTGACGCCTGCCAGTGGCAAACGGGCCTCTTCCAGCTTCATGTCAGGAGTTACCTGTCCCCAGGCGCGCAGCAACGAGCCGGACTGTAACACCAGAGTGGGGTTGAGAATGGTGCCGCTGAGTACGCCAGGAATGGTGGCAGTGACCGAAAAATTGGCCAGATTGGCCTGACCCGTCAGTTGGAAGCCAAGATCGCTATGGGTCAGCCCAACGGTGCCTGGCCCCAGCGTCAACACGGCGTTACCTTTGCCGTTGTGCCCGGCGGTGATCACATTCAGGCGAGCACTGATTTGAGCTTCATCCAGCCCTTGGCTCCAGTCATGTAACGCCATGCTCAATCCGCCGCTCAGCGGTTGCTCAATATAAGGCCAGCGCCATTCTCCCTGGTTAATACGGATCTGCTGGGGTGTGACTTCCCATGGTAACGTCGCCAAAGGCTGTTCGCTGCCTTTTTCCGTTAACGTCAACACACCTTGTTGCTGTTGCCAGCGCAAATCCAGCAACAAAGGGTTTTTCAGATAGGCGGTTTGCACTTCTCCTTGCAGCGCCCCTTGCGCAGGCAAACTGCTCAGATCCAACGGCACGATCATTTTACCGTTGAGTTGCACCGGTGTAACACCGTTAGGCGGCATCACACTCAAGCGATTGATCGCCAGTTGCTGGCGATTATCCAGCACGGCTTCCGCACTCAGATTCTCACCTTGGTAATGCAGGTGCTGGCCATCAGCCGAAGACAGCAACTGTAACTTCCCGGCATAAAACTGCCACGGAGTGAGAGTAAACCGGTTGATGTTCAGGTCAAACGGCGGTAGCTGGCGTTGTAACCGATCCAGCGTCAGTGGTGTTTTGCTGGTATCCCCAGCCGGTAATTTAGGCAGGCAGGCCGTATCTACCGCTAGACGATCGCTATTCAACTGCCAGTGACCAGCTTGATAAGTCAGGCTCAAAGCACTGGCATCAGCGAGCACACAGCCTTGTGCCTGGAAGCGCACAGTGCTAATACGCAAAGCCCCTTGCTGCCAACGCAGCGGCCCCTGCAACACCAACTGGCTCCCCTGTGGCAGCCAAGGTGTCAGTGCGCGTGGTAACCAGCGTGGCAGCGTCTGCCACAGCGTGATTAACAGCAGGATCATCCCCGCGATTATCCCAATGGATATGCTTAATCTTTTTGTCATTACGCGCTGATTTTATTCCTGATAAACACGGTTGAAACAGCGTTCTTGCCGTTAAATCGCGGCTAATAATGGCATGAATCCCCTATCAGGTGAAGATGATCCATTTCCCTTACCGAACATCGCTGCTGCTTGGTTTCGCCATCATTATTTTGGCTATAACGTACTGATTCCCAGCACTAAACCCTAGTTTACCCTGAGCGTACTGGCAAGCTAACTCATTGTCGAATTTAGCAAAACAGTCTAAATTAGATCTATTGTTACGCGGGAGAAACCACGATGAAAATGGCGATTTACAGTACCAAACAGTATGACCGCAAGTACCTAGAGCTGGTAAATCAGCAGTTTGGTTATGAGCTGGAGTTTTTTGACTTTCTTCTCAGCCAGAAAACCGCCAAAACCGCCCACGGCTGCAAAGCCGTGTGTATTTTTGTGAATGACGATGGCTGCCGCGCAGTGTTGCAAGAGTTGGCTGCGATGGGCGTTGAGATCCTTGCCCTGCGCTGTGCTGGCTTTAATAACGTTGATTTGGATGCCGCTAAAGAGTTAGGGATCAAAGTGGTGCGCGTTCCTGCCTATTCACCGGAAGCGGTCGCGGAACATGCCGTAGGTATGATGATGTGCCTGAACCGCCGCATTCATCGCGCCTACCAACGCACCCGCGACGCCAACTTCTCGCTGGAAGGATTGATCGGTTTCAATATGCACAACCGCACGGCAGGGGTGATCGGCACCGGCAAGATCGGCGTCGCTACCATGCGTATTCTGAAAGGGTTCGGCATGAAGCTGTTGGCCTACGATCCCTACCCCAGCGAACAGGCGCTTGAATTGGGCGCGGAATATGTCGATCTGAAAACGCTGTATGGCAAATCTGACGTGATCACCTTGCACTGCCCGCTAACACCAGAAAATCACCACCTGCTGAATGCCGATGCGTTTGCGTTAATGAGCGACGGCGTTATGGTGATTAACACCAGCCGTGGCGGGTTGATTGATTCATCAGCGGCGATTGACGCACTGAAACAACAGAAAATCGGGGCACTGGGGATGGACGTTTACGAAAACGAACGCGATTTGTTCTTTGAAGATAAATCTAACGACGTGATTCAGGATGACGTTTTCCGCCGCCTGTCAGCCTGCCATAACGTGCTGTTCACCGGCCACCAGGCTTTCCTGACCGAAGAGGCGCTCACCAGCATCTCGGAAACTACGCTGAGAAATATCGAGCAACTTTCAAACGGCGAAACCTGCCCGAATCAACTCTAATTGCCCCCAGCAAGCCGGGCCAATACATGGCCCGGTCACCGAGTCACCCGGCATTAGCACAAGCTCCCTGCCCTAATGCCGTTTCTTCACACTGTTTGCCGTTTGGCATTTGGCACATCCTTAACGTATCACCGTTCAGGTTATGCGCAATAGTGGTGACGCCCCCCACGCTGGCACAATGTGCGCTGGTAGGAATGGTGCCAATATTGGCACTGGTGCCGATCTGCGGTGGTTCTTCGTTGTTATTGCTGCTGCAAGCAGCCAAAACCAGTACGACGCTGGCAAGCAGCCATTTTGCTGTAATCATTATTTTACCCCTGAACCCGTTACGACTTCGCTGTGTAAAATCGCCATGACTCTAATTTGTCTACTCAAAACCCGCCCAAGGGCAGATTTGATGCAAACCTATTTAATTTAGCCTGATAATTAAATAATGGAAATATTGCAGTGCGTTTACTTGTCTTTTTTTTGACCGGTAAGAAACGCTGTAACGAATAATCAGTGCACCGACGATTTTGAAAATAAATTAATCACCAGCACCCCGGCAATAATTAACCCCATCCCTAAAACGGCAGGCAGATCCAATTTCTGCTGATAAATAAACACCGCAGCTACCGAAACCAGCACAATGCCCATACCTGACCAGATGGCATAAACAATCCCAAGCGGCATGGTTTTTACCACCATCGATAACCCCCAAAATGCAATAGCATAGCCTACGACCACCACCACCGAAGGCCACAGACGGGTAAATCCCTCAGAGGCTTTCAGCATGGTTGTGGCAATCACTTCGGCGATGATCGCCATGGTCAAATACATCAATCCGGTCATAACATTATCTTCTGTTTGAATCGCGTTGTATTAGTATGAATCACAGAGATTAAATTGGTCTTAAACCTCAGTAACTATATCGTAGCTGAACCTGAACCTAAACAGAGGGCCACACAAATGCGATAAAGCGTGAATATCCCCCTCTGTTAGACTTTCAACATTACTGCAAAAGATCGCTTTTGCAGCGTTGTGAGCACAGAAAGGTACCAGAAATGATAACTACCGATGGTAATAACGCTGTCGCCTCCGTGGCCTACCGCACCAATGAAGTGATTGCTATTTATCCCATTACCCCAAGTTCAACGATGGCAGAACAGGCTGATTCCTGGGCTGGCGATGGCAAGAAAAATATCTGGGGAGATATTCCACACGTCGTGGAAATGCAGTCTGAAGGTGGTGCCATAGGCACCGTGCACGGTGCCTTGCAAACCGGAGCTTTATCGACCTCGTTCACCTCGTCCCAGGGATTGTTACTGATGATCCCGTCTTTGTACAAACTGGCCGGGGAACTGACACCTTTCGTCCTGCATGTCGCGGCACGCACCGTTGCCACCCACGCGCTCTCGATCTTCGGCGATCACTCCGACGTGATGGCCGTGCGCCAAACTGGCTGCGCCATGTTGTGTGCCAGCAACGTGCAGGAAGCGCAGGATTTTGCGCTGATATCTCAAACCGCCACCTTGAACAGCCGTATTCCGTTCATCCATTTTTTTGATGGTTTCCGCACTTCCCACGAAATCAACAAGATCGCTCCTTTGAGCGATGAAACATTGCTGCAAATGCTGCCGCAAGAGGCGATTGATGCACACCGTAGCCGCGCCCTTTCGCCAGAACGCCCGGTGGTACGCGGCACCTCCGCCAATCCGGATACCTATTTCCAATCGCGTGAAGCTACTAATCCGTGGTACGACAGCACCTATCGCCACGTCAGCGCAGCGATGGACAAGTTTGCCCAACTGACTGGCCGTCGCTATCAGCCATTTGAGTATTACGGCCATCCGCAGGCCGAGCGCGTGGCGATCCTGATGGGCTCAGCCATCGGCACCTGCGAAGAAGTGATCGACACCTTGCTGGCCCGTGGCGAAAAGGTCGGCCTGCTGAAAGTGCGCCTGTTCCGCCCATTCTCTGCCCAACACCTGCTCGCCGCGCTGCCGGAAAGCGTGCAGAAAATCGCCGTGCTCGATCGCACCAAAGAACCCGGCGCACTGGCTGAACCGCTGTATCTGGACGTCATGACCGCGCTGGCAGAAGCCTACAGCCGTGGGGAGCGCACCACTCTGCCACGAGTGATTGGTGGGCGTTATGGGTTGTCTTCAAAAGAGTTCGGCCCAGACTGCGCATTGGCGGTATTCAATGAATTGAATCTCGATCAGCCTCGTCCACGTTTTACCGTGGGGATTTTCGACGATGTGACCGGCCTCTCTCTGCCATTGAGCACCGAAGCTCTGCCACAACGTGCCACGTTGGAAGCCCTGTTCTACGGCCTGGGTAGCGACGGTTCGGTGTCAGCCACCAAGAACAACATCAAAATCATCGGCAACAGCACCCCGCTGTATGCACAAGGCTATTTTGTTTACGACTCAAAAAAGGCTGGCGGTTTGACCGTGTCACATCTGCGGGCCAGCGAAAAGCCGATCAATTCAGCCTATCTGGTCACCCAGGCCGATTTCGTTGGTTGCCACCAATGGCAATTCATCGACAAATACCAAATGGTGGAACGCCTGAAACCTGGCGGTACGTTCCTGCTGAATACACCGTATAGCGCGGAAGAGGTTTGGACACGCCTGCCGCAAGAGGTTCAGGCGCTACTTAATCAGCGCCAGGCAAAATTCTACATTATCAACGCCGCTAAACTGGCGCGAGAATGCCAGCTAGGTGCGCGGATCAACACCGTCATGCAGATGGCGTTTTTCCACCTGACGCAGGTCTTGCCCGGCAACGTGGCGTTGCAACAGTTGCAGGATGCCATTGCCCGCAGCTACAGCAATAAAGGCCAGGAGATTGTCGAACGTAACTGGCAGGCGCTGGGAGCAACGCTGAATGCGCTCACGGCGATCCCACTGCAGCCGATTGACCACCACAGCCCGCTGCGCCCGCCAGTGGTTGCCGATACCGCGCCAGACTTTGTCAAAACCGTCACCGCCGCGATGCTGGCCGGGCTTGGCGATGCCTTGCCGGTGTCGGCTTTCCCGCCGGACGGTACTTGGCCGGTGGGCACCACCCAGTGGGAAAAACGTAACATTGCCGAAGAGATCCCCATCTGGCAGCCGGATTTATGTACTCAGTGCAACCATTGCGTCGCCGCTTGCCCACATTCGGCGATCCGCGCCAAAGTGGTTCAGCCGCAGGCGATGGAGCACGCCCCCATCACCCTGCAATCTTTAGATGTAAAAGCGCGTGATATGCGCGGCCAGAAGTATGTGCTGCAGGTCGCCCCTGAGGATTGCACCGGTTGCAACCTGTGTGTAGAAGTGTGCCCAGCGAAAGACCGCCAGAACCCGGAAATCAAAGCGATCAATATGGCTTCGCGCCTGGAACATCTCACGGAAGAAAAAGCCCATTACGACTTCTTCCTGCAACTACCGGAAATCGATCCGGCTCAGATAGAGCGCATCGACATCCGCACTTCACAATTGATCTCGCCGCTGTTCGAATACTCCGGTGCCTGTTCCGGCTGCGGTGAAACGCCGTACATCAAACTGCTGACGCAGCTGTATGGCGATCGCCTGCTGATCGCCAATGCCACCGGCTGTTCCTCTATCTACGGCGGTAACCTGCCGACCACGCCTTACACCACCAACGCCGCTGGCCGTGGCCCGGCATGGGCCAACTCGCTGTTTGAGGACAACGCCGAATTTGGTTTAGGTTTCCGTTTAACGGTCGATCAACACCGCCGCCGCGTGCTGCGCCTGCTGGCAACCTTGGCTCCCCAACTGCCAGCGCCCCTGGTCAGCGCGCTGCAGGCCGACGAGATCGTACCAGAAACACGCCGCCAGCAAATTGCTGAATTACGCAGCCTGTTGGTCACTATGACCGGCAACGATGCCAAACAGTTGGCCACCGACGCCGACTATCTGGTGGATAAATCCATCTGGCTGATTGGCGGTGATGGTTGGGCTTACGATATCGGCTTTGGCGGCCTGGATCATGTGCTGAGCCTGACGGAAAACGTCAATGTGTTGGTGTTGGATACGCAATGCTATTCCAATACCGGCGGGCAGCAATCCAAAGCGACACCTTTGGGTGCAGTCACCAAGTTTGGTGAGCACGGTAAGCGCAAGGCGCGCAAAGATCTCGGCGTCAGCATGATGATGTATGGTCACGTGTATGTCGCACAGATCTCACTGGGGGCGCAGCTTAACCAGACGGTGAAAGCGATTCAGGAAGCCGAAGCCTACCCCGGCCCATCGTTGATCATCGCCTACAGCCCGTGTGAAGAGCATGGTTACGATCTGGCGCTCAGCCACGATCAGATGAAGCAATTAACTGCGACAGGATTCTGGCCGCTCTATCGCTTTGATCCGCGCCGGGCGGATGAAGGAAAATTGCCGTTGGTGTTGGACTCTCGCCCGCCCAATAGCGATCTGGCCGCAACCTTGAATAAAGAGCAACGCTTCCGTCGCCTTAATACGCAGCAGCCGGACGTAGCCGCAGCGCTTTATCAGGCAGCAGAAAAAGAGCTGAAACAGAAATACGATTTCCTCAGCCTGCTGGCGGGTAAAGCAGAGAAGTCACTCTCAGAGTAACCTCTTCGGGCGCGGCAGGTTCGCGCCCTTTTTTTGTTTTTTAACGCTTTATTACCACATCAAATCGTCAGGTACTTTGAAATCGGCATACGGATCATCTTCATCCTGCTCTTCCTGACTGAGCGCACTGTTTAATACAATGCTGTTCGCATCGCGCTGCGTGATTTTATCGGCTACGCTCGCGGGGATAATCACGTATTCACTCGCACCGCTGTTATCAACAACCAAACGGGCAATGGCAAGACGGCCACTGATCAGATGAGCTTGAGTAAGCTTATCCACCATGATTTTTTTAATTAAATTATTGTCTGTAAAGTTAAAACCAATGTCACCTTTTGAAAGGTCGATTCTGTTCATTTCAATCAGTTGCTTCACCTGCGCTTTGTATTCTTTAGATAAAGCAGCCTGCTTCTGCTGTTCACTTAGCTGTTTATCACGCTCAAGCTGTGCTTTTTTATTTTCTTCCACCGCCTCTCTGGCCTCACGGGCCTGAACTCGTGATTTTTTAGCCGTTTTTTGCACTTTGGCTATTTTTTTGCTGGTCACTAATCCAGCTTTCAGCATCTGCTCTTGTAAGGTGAGTTTTGTCATTTTCGTTTCTAAACCAGTTGAATAATGTGTGGGATTATACCTGTAATTTTTGAGGCTGTACCAGATGACAGACCTGCAAGCGCCCACCCACGCGCAGCGTCAGCATTTTATTGGACAATTCAACCCGTTGTGCATCATTCTGTCGGGGAATGAATAGGTTTGAAATTCTGGGCAAGTTGCCGACTGATTGACAGGTGAAATTAAATGGATAGAAAAGTCTCACTGAAACGACTGCTTTGGGCAGGATTGCTTTTTTCTGCAACCACTCTGGCTGCACCAACACCACACACCGATGTGGCCTCATTGATTAACCAGCGTTTGTCCCATATGAAAGACGTCGCAGGCTACAAGGCGAAAAACCATCTTGCCATTGAGGACTTGCAACAGGAAGCGAAAGTGCTGGCAAGCTCAGTGACCGAGGCTGAAAAACTCGGGCTGGACGGCGAGTCAGTAAAACCTTTCATTCAGGCGCAAATGGATGCCGCCAAAGCCATTCAGTATCGCTACCGAGCTGACTGGCTGGCCGCACAGGAAACAGGCTGGCAACCCGCGCCACTGGATCAGGTCAGAGCAAAAATTAGCGCTTTAAGCACCGCAATTCTGGCCGGAATCAGCCAAACCTTATCTCATAATAAGCAATTCACCGATCGCACCGCCTTTATGAAGGCAGTTGAGCAGGTTAACTTAAAGGACGGCGATAAAGAACGTTTGTGGCAGTCGCTGAGACAAATCACGTTGATGAACAGCACGCAGCACAGCGTGGCTATGTCTCATTAAACATTCCTCATCACCTGCAAAACTCGCTGGTATTCGGCGGCGTAATCCGTACCATACGCGGCATACTTTCGTGCTGGTCCTGACCGTTCAGATGCGGCCAGAACAACACAGCAATAATCTACGAAACATACAAAAAACGGCTCAAAGAGATGACCGGGGAGCAGGTGAATAGGCCAGATATCAGGCTGGCTCTTTAATTCACCTTGCCTCTTTCGATGTTCTACGGAAAACAAAATGCAAGAAAATCAGTCAATTAAACCTAAAGAGCAGTACAATTTAAATGTAAAACAATAATTTCCCCAAGGTACTGATAGTAAATAATTTATCTACTTATCATTGAGTTATGATTTATTCTGATATACACCAAGCTACCCGGAAGTACATTTTTCTTGCCCTTTTCTTGCCCATCCTGAGAGTTTTGCCCCTTTCTTGCCCCTCTTTTATGGCATTGCCAGCCTAAAGATCTAATCATGAAATTCGATATTTAGATGACCGGTCATCGCTACCTCTAACCAGCGCCGCAGCATCCCGCAGTACACCTTTGTGAAGGGTATTTCCCACAGACTTACGCTTCGACTCCAGAGCATTTACGATAGCCATGCGATCAACGAGCTGACCGCGCCCGATCAGTTCAACAACCACAACCCCGATCTCTGATGCGATAAGCCCACATCTTTCTTCGTCCAGGTCCATAGATACCTCCGGTTATTTTTCACTCAGAGTAGCATGGTGATGAATGTCGGGACAGTTAGCCGCAACGATGATAGCCGGGATTGCTCCCGGCCAGCAGTAAAATGTCATTCAGCCCCCACGAATGGCAATGCAGTCTGATTTGCACATGATATTTCACCGACATAATACCCCGTTACCGGCGGGGGCGATGTCCAGATAACTGATATTGCCTTTAGCGTAAAATTTGTAAGCTCCCCCTTATATTTAACAACTTCGTCTTCAAGTGTTGCGGCTGTTATTATAAAATAACTACCGGTAAGAACGTGCTGGACGTTCGCCGCAGTATCCCAGAATGCTTCGTATTTATCTGTATAAAGCCCTACTTTGCCTTTAAGAGCGAGATGTATATTCCCATCAACCTGGCCGGTCAATATCTTTGATATTGAACCAACACCTTTAACTGAACCATCTAGGTTAGTTATAGGTAGAACAAATTGAATCGGAGTACTCATTCCATGTCCGAACGAAAAATCCTGCATATAGGTACAGTCACCCAGCCCCAGCAAGTTGCGACTACCGTAGGCTACATCAGAGCCACCAGAAAACATAAACTGTGATGACAGCCAATAAATAGCATTGCTACGCTCTTGGCCAAAGCATGCATGTTGTAGATTCCTAATTTTAATCGTGTTGCCATTGATCTTTTTGCGACCATTCCAGGGTACAAGTCGGCCTGATGATGTTGTACCTACGAGCAGATAATTATTCATGTCGATGTTATTTTTATCCATGATCAAATAACCACCAACAGAGGGGGCGGAAAACATCAGGCTGTTATTATTTTCTGTGGCTGAACTGGACAGATTACCAGACCCAAGTTTGATTGTGACATTCGACAGAACCAACCCCGAGTTATCCCTACTAAAATTAACAACAGTATGACTGTATACCGTTTTATCTGCATCAGTAGTGAATTGCAACTGTGTCAAATCTATTAATGAATTAGAGATATTTGTTTCCTCGGCTTTAGATACAATGGGTGTATAAGATGAAAGCCGCTCGGACATTGGCCGCAATACTTTGAATGTACATTTGTTTAGCAATGCTGATTTTTGTCTATTAGCTGGTGTGCCATCGATCAAATTGTCTTGCAGCATAACGCTAATTTTATTTTTTCCGGCTGGAATCGCAGCATAAGCTTCTGTTAGAAACTTAACATTCTGATTCATTACGAACAAGCAGTTATCAAGTACCGCATCATCTGTAATGTCAGGGTTATACTGAGCAACGTACTGATGATCGGATGATACGTCCCACAGAACATTATCAATAAAAGTACAGTCTTTAAGAATGAAACTTCCGAGACCGCTGTGTTTATCAAAACCTTTCCTGTAATTCTCGTAAAAAGCAGCCTTACTAACAAATATATTATCAACATACTGAGAACACGTTATACCGTACCCCGTGGCAGTAATACCAAGGTTCCCATTTCGGTAAAAGTTACCACCATCAACAAAGAGTAAGTTACACATTCTTAGCCAAAACCCTGATCCTGTAGTATAGCGACCAGCACAGTTATAGAGGTAGACGTTTGTTCTCTGACCTAACGGAAGATCGCGTCCATTTATACTGATTCCTCTATAGTTTCCTCGTTCGCTAATAACATCTCTGCAAACAACTGTTTTTGTTGCTGTGATATGTGCAAACCATATTGTCCCGTTATAAATTGGGTCTTCCCCCGTACCAGGGGCGATATGATTGACATACCCTGCCTTTGTTGTACATTTTGCTGTGATGTTATAAAAATAAACGGCATCGAAATTTTTTATTGTCAATAACTCTTTTGCGCCTGTATTTTCATTATTGCCCACATTCTCAAAATCTTCCATGATATAATCTAAAACTGTAACATCAGCCCCCTCACCTGCGATGACGAGATTTTTGTAAGGCAGCAATGCCCCGTCAATTAAAATGTTGTTTTTTTTGAATCCGTAATGCCCTGCTGGAAAAAAAATAAATAATGTATTATTCCGTACAATGCCTTTAGTTAGTGCATTTATGATCATTGGCGCGTTATCTGTCGCCGAAATTCTGCTGCTGTCATTGCCATCATACAACGGAATCCCGGTATAATCAGACACACCGCCGAATCTAGCCACAAAATCGTTGTGCATCCAATCTTGTACTGATACCCCGCCGCTCATTTTTACTATGCTAGCGCCTGTCGGCCTGGATAAATCACTGCGTAACGTCAAATCATTGACATCAACCCACGCAGTTTGACTGATGCCCCCCGTAGATTCAGGCGTAGATCCTGGTGGGACTACTTTTTCATATTGGCCGCGCCATGAGTAAAACACTCCCGTAGCTTCAAGTAATAATGCCTGGCCGACACTTGTTAATGTAAATCCCTTCTCAAATGAAGATACAGGAGCATAACCAACATTACGTATAGCATCATCAAGCGCCTGCTGTGTTTGCTCCAGCGCCTGAGTTGTCGCTTCATCAATAGTGCTAAGCACTCCCTGAATTGTAGGAATTTCTTCACCAAGCCTATTTATAGTAAATTTATCTTCGCTATTTAAAAAATCGTCGTAGGCGATAGCATTATCATTTAAATCCCTCATGTCGTTTGATGAACGAGGATTTCCGGTGTTAAATCTTTTTGTCATGATTATTTCCAATAAAAATTAGGAGTTAAATTTTCATTAATCAACCACCGGTTTTTATTATGCATATTCTTCGATGATGATTAATCCAGGTGCGCCGTTATAACCCGCTAGTGCTGCCTGAGCGCCTATTGAACCGGCGGATACAGCCCCTGAACCGCCCGCACAGTTTCCTATCGCATTAGCTGCATATTGGCTGCTTCCGACGTCACTCTGACCGCCCATCGAGCGGATCGCACCGCCATTCGACCAAGTGAAGCCCATTGATGCGGTATTGCCGGGTGCGTTGATAATATTTCCACCCGTCCCTATTGTTGGGTTTTTTGGCGCAGCTCCGAAAGGGAATGCAGCACTAGCAACACCAACAGCGCCACCAGGGCCACCTGGTGCAACAATGTTTCCTACAGTCGTAGGACTACCAGACTGACCATCAGCACCAATAGCAGCAATACCACCAGCCCCTACTACAACTGGTAGGGGTGACATGGGGGCATCAATTAAGGACTCTACATATGCGCCAGCAGCGCCACCGCCAGCAACAGCTGATTGTGTAGTAGTAACTGACGGAGTCCCGCCACCAGCCCCACCTCCACCCCATGCTTTTATAAGCACTCTTTTGGTGCCGGGAGTGGGTGTATATGTTCCGCTGATTAGGAATCTTTGAATATTTAAAAGTCTTCCGCTACTGACATGCTTATTTATTGCCTCTAATACCTGCCCATCATTCTGAGGGTCTAAAACCATTCCCGCCCCTTCAACAATATTTACAAGCTCTCTCTGCCACGTATTAAATATTGCAGCAGGCAAAATAGTTGGCGGCACACCTTGCGCTACTCGACCATCAGTAAATTCACCGTTCAAATCTGCTGTTTCAGTTACATTTCCAATTCTTTGCATGACAAATCCTCGCTCAAAGAACGATGTTAAATTAAAAGTTACTTTTAAATAAAACCTGATGCGGTATCAAAAAGACCGGCAAACTCTGGCGTTACGTTATATACACCATCATCGTTAAATCCAAAGTGGATATATCCAAACTTAACAATGGTGTGGGATGGTGCGAGTTTATTCAGCGTACATTCTAACTGCTTATTTCCCCATGACCTGAGAGGGTCACCGCAATAACTCATGCCTGCGCGGGCAAATGTAACGTTTGTTGAGTCAGCAACGACCATCCAGACAAAGGGCCAATCCTCACCATTTAAGCCATCGCCGCAAACGGATAACCCAGCCCTAGCCTGGCGGAACTCTTCAATCTCTATGTTGAAACCGAGTGTTCTTGCAATACCGATAAAATACGACTTGGATTGGCCTCCCGTACTGATGAGCTTCGACACTACAGCAGCCTGGCGCTTGCCAATCGTATCAACCTCACCGATCGAACAGTCATCAGGCAAACCCAGCGATTTTTCCCACTCAGTTAATAAAATCGTTGCAGACGCAGGAAAGCCACCACGCAACAAAGACATGGCTTCGCTGTCGCTACGCTGGTAACTGTTCGCGAGCGCTCGAAGGACGGCAGATTGCACGGCTTTAGGCTCTCGCGGCCACGCTAACCCTACAGGCATCAATGCGTGTAGGGCTTGGTCATACGCCTCTACGGTGTACTGGCTCATGTATAGTTCACCTCACCGCGAATGGGGAGATCACCGACACCCAAAATAATGTTTGCGGCAGGTGAAGCCAAAATAAAGCCCGCCGTTCCCGCTACATCCCCGATCGCTCGGTTCAGGTCAGATATGTAAATTTTCCCCGTCCCGTCAGGGTTGCCCTCTTCAAAAAAAACGTTATCAATCGCTGCGGCTATTGCCTGGGAAACATCAGTGCCGACAGAACTGATACCACTGATCTCAAAATCGATAACCTTAGCGACGGGTGAACAAACAAAGACAAGTGCGGTTACCGGCTGACGGGGATAAATATAATCTGCAACCCGTCCCTGATCTCCTGTCGCTTTCTGCGCTCCCCAATCCTCAAGTTGGGATATACCATCGGTGCCAACCGGGAAGCCGTGGTTTGTTTCATCATTTCCATCACACATGATGTAAACACCAACGGTTCCTGCACCCATCAAGCGGCGTTTTACCCAGCAACGCGTTACACCGGGCACTGCTCGAGCCCATTGTTTGTAATCGGTATCGCTGCCCCCCTGTGGCGGATTTTGATAGGCCAATAACATGCGTGATCGGAAACTGTCTTGCCCCTCGATATCTGCCCCACCCACTGCGGGTTCTATCATGCGCCCTGTTGAGTCTATGCCAGGGCTGGCAGTGTCGAGAGTCAAGATTGTTCCAGCAGGCGCATTACCCGCGTAGCCGCCACCTGTTGGGTCGTTGACGATATCAGGCAAGATTGCAGTCAACGAACCTGTCGCGGTGCGGTCAGAACCAATCGTTACACCGGCATCAAGACGGTACTGATAACCATCGCCGCGATTTAGGATGGCTCCAGTGCCAATACTGGCCCCAGCAGTGCCGGTAAATTGATAGTTGACCGTTTGGGCCGCTGTAGCGGCGTTCTGGTAGACCGACTTCATAGCCGCCCAACCAGATAACCATTCATCAGTTGCCGTGTAGGGTGTTGCCTGGAGTGCAATGTAATCAAGATAGCCGTAATGCAGGTGAGACATCCCGGCATCAACATCGGCTAAGATTTTCATGTTTGAAAATCGCAGCAGGGAGCCGGTTTTTCTCAACTCAGCCTGAAGTTGCGTGCGGTTCTGCTCACGTAGTTCGGTTAATGTGGGCCGTTTGAATGGCATTTATTATTGCTCCCATACCCAAAAAAAACGCAGGTCCGTATTGTCAGTGGTACCTGGTTGCTGATAACGGAGGAAAATATTTAAGCGGCGGGGGAATATAATTTGAGTGGCGACATCAATAGATGCAACAACACCATCAGAAACCAGCCAGGATAATGCATCGCTGCAATACCCTTCCGCTTTGAGCGCTATTGCGGGAGTAAGCTTGCTACGGCGCAACAGCCAAAGTAACGATCCGACAGCCCTTTCCTCCCCAGCGTTGCCCCACCACCCACGACGATCATTACCGTCAATATCATCATCAGGACGGGATGGGAGATCGGTAAATAAACTGATGATAATGGCTGTTTGTAGATCATTACCGGAGAGCAGATCACCCGCCCCTTCTCGCCAGTCAGCCCTGAGTTGCTCAACGTCCCAAAACGAACTGATATCACTCATTCAACTGTTTCCCCCGGCTTCTCGCTGGTTCTTGTCTCGTTCCCGCCCTGAACGTTTTTAACGTCGTGGTCATGGCGGTTATATGCGTCACGCAACTGCTTTAGCGTGACCGTATTTTCATCACAGTGATCGGTGATATCTCCGGTTGCAAAGACAGAGGGAGTTTCCAGGCGCACAGATTCCGTGGCTTTTACCGTGACTATTGACGCGTTATTAACATCGACCGGTTTACCCTGGGCCTCTATTACGATCCCCTCTTCAGTCAGCTTCACGTACATTCCCCACTGGTTATAAATAACCGTTTCCCCCGCACTCAGGCCGGTATGGCGAAATGAAGCATTATTGCTGGCAACTATCACGGCACTGGAGCGATCTCCGCCCAAAAAGGCCAATACAACATCAGTGCCAACGGGTAGCCCGGAAGAGAAGCCGAACTCGGCCATGCGCGGGGTGTTATCGCGAACCTCTAGCGATGTTTGATACTGAACCTCTTGAACAACACCAGAATCATTGTGCGCAGTGATACGGCCAATACCCAACATCATTGATACGCGCCGCCCGAGCTGCCTGATTATGTCGTTCATCGGTTTAGCTCCATCATCTGGTTGTAAAACTGATACGGTTGAACACTAAACGCGGCAGGTGGCATCAATACCATTCTTGCTGTAGTGCCTGAGTTACCATCACGAAGAAATGTCACTTCAGATAGGAGCCATAATTCATCACGCAGGCCAAATTTAGGAATGCTGATCGGGATGAGGGTATTAGGTTCCCATAACCGCCCGGCACTATCCCGCCAGCTATCAACCGTTACCTGTAGTTGTTTTGAGCGGCCAAAACGCCGATTCATCTCCCAATCAATGCAGTTCTGTGCCTGTTGATTAGCTATCATGGTGCTTTCAACAATGATTATGCGATTGCGATAACGCATTTTTGCCGCTTCAGGATCACGGGCGCGTGCTAGGGTCACGGGATCATAACCACTACTCAAATTCATCTCTCTTACCGGGGTCATGGACATTGACACACCCACGTAATCGGAAAAACGTTCGTCCATCGCATCAGTAAACGACGCATATTCGATATTTTTCCCTAACTCCACACCGCTGGCCGCTTTGCGCGTTCCAACACGGGTAAGCAGTAAATTACCGTCAGGGGTATCAAAATAGAGCAGTGCAGCCCAACGGCTTATCCTATCGATGACCTCTTGTGACGATTCCCCCCAATTCAACGTAAATTGCGGTACGGTAGCCATATCAGTGACATCTGAAGAAACGCTGATACCGTAAGGCGCTGCCAGGCGCTGGGCAATTTGCAGCGCATTGGCTTGGCTTATCACGTTGTTCGGCCACTCAGCAGAGCAATCAACAAGGTCCTGACATTTGCTGCGCCCTGTGGCTCTTATTTCATGCCGGTTTTTGGAGATTGACGGGTTCCAGCGATCGATATAGCCCGTCATTACCAAATCATTACCCAACCTCACTTCACAAGGCTCCCCCTTCTTAACAAGCTGTTCGTCATTAGAGCCGGGATAGTAATCCATAAGGGATAAGTCAAAATCAGAGGGTAATCGCTCGATACCACGCGTTACCCTGATCGAATCCCACCCCTGAATAAGCCGATTGCCGACTTTTAAGGTCAGTTCATCAGTCATTTTCTCAGCGCCTTAAACGTTAATGGCATGAATGCAGGGTGGCGAGGCTGAACAGTCTGGATCAGTTCATCGGCGCGGGCACCGTCTTGATAGAGCCTGTTTGCCAAGGTAAGCGCGGGTAATGAAGCAGGCATAGTTACCTGTGCCAAGGTACTGAGCTGTGCGCCTTTAATGGTGTATGCATCTACCAGCGCGTTACGTGTTAATAACAGGCCGAGATAGCTATCATCATTTCCAGAATCGGCGATCATCAGCAAAATAGTGTCCAGCGTGTCACATACGCGGTTCAGCATTGCGATCGCATCGTCGTAACTGTCTGGCTCGTAATCAGCCGCAACTACAGCCATTGCGCCAGCGGAGAGAGTGCAGATCAAAATGGTGGCACTGTTTGAAATAGCTGCGTCACTTTCTGTCGCATAAAATGTATTGCTTCGATATGCAGCCAGGGTTTCTAGCATGCGGATTTTTTCTTCAATGCTGCCGCTCAGGAAAATTATCTGATCAATAATCTCCCTCACTCCTTTGGAGAACGCTTCAATCGAGCTGATATTCTCCAATGAATCGACTTCAGCCAGCAGCTTTGCTCGCCCTGTAACTGCTTCCGCCATTTTCTGCTGTACCAGCCCGGAATAATCGTTTGTGTCCTCTGTTCTGGTCACAATACCGGTTAGACCGGATACGCTACCGCCTACAGTGCCTTTGCTAAATCGCCCGTAACGGGCACTGCCGAACGTCGATTTCAGCACGTTGCCAAGGTTGGTTACTTCATTCGCTGTGCCGCGAACAAAATTGCCCCAAAAATTAGCGGTGTTCTTCAGTGTTTTAATGGCCTGCGTAACGGTTCTAAGCTCACGACGAACCATCGCAATGAATTTAACTCCCGACTTAGCAGCAGTGAGCAGCCAATTGGCATTAACCGTTGAACTGGCGGCAGCGCTGCCGGTAACAGAGAACACTTTTAAGCCAGATTCAATAACAGTGAGCGTAAACTCGAATGCCCGGCCAGTTTCCATGCTGTCTTGCACCCGCAAGCCACCATCTGGAACGCTCACGGTTAACTCGCCAAGCGTTGGATGAACCAGTATCCCAGCCCCTTCCATTTCACATGCGGCCACCAGCGAATCACGTTGGGTGATAACGTCCGGTGCGTCATACACCAGGCTATCTTGGACGATAAAACCACGCAGCGTTATCTTGCGAGTTCCGCGCCCTAAATCCTCCACCCATACCGTGTTGCGGTAAGGGTACTCATGCACAGCTTGGCGACGGCCAAAAACCCCCTCACCGCTGACGATCGCAAACGGCACGCCGCGAAATGAGGCGGGGTGAATATGTGCCTGCCAGTCCCATTTCTGCCCGCCGCCCAGCAGAGAGGACAGCGCATCTGTGATTAGTGCCATTGCACCCCCATAAAAAAGCCCGCGCAATGGCAGGCTTGGTAATTGACTACGCTATTACTATCCGTTATCTTTTCGTAAATGAGGTGTCGAAACCTCTTAAACGCGGTCAGAACCAACCCCGTCAGTGTTGGATTTTTTATGCCTGTCATTTAGTGAACGCATCGCGCGAGCACACCCCGATCAGAGTCGGGAGGGCGACTAATACAACACCCGAAAGGGGAATAAGTCCACGGTCTCGTTTAGCCGTTTCGAACCTCCCGGCACCACTCCGATAGTGGTACATCGAAAAAAATAAACGAGGCCATCATGACTAATCACACATCAGTAGAAAGTCTGTCGGTTGTAACCCACAACAGCATTCCCGTAATCACTACCGAACTACTGGCACAACTCTACGGCACGGAACGTCAGCGCGTAACCAACAATTTTAATCGTAACAAAGATCGCTTCATTGAAGGAAAGCATTACTTCCTAACAAAAGGTGAGTCTCTCGAAAATTTGAAAAACTCTTTAAGAGGTTTTCACCCAATCGCCCCCAACGTTCGCAAACTCATTCTCTGGACAGAACGCGGCGCAGCACGCCATGCCAAAATGCTTGAAACCGATCAGGCTTGGGAGGTTTTCGAAAAGTTGGAAGATCACTACTTTGTAAAGCCAGAGGTTAAACGTTTACGCCAACCAAGAAAACCAGCGATCGACACCAAGCGTTTTATCGGCTGTTTTGCCGCTATCGAAACAGCATGGGGCCAGATACATAAAGACCTGCTGATTATCGACCCCGTGGCAGCGCGTGAAGTCGGGGATTTGATGGATACCGTGCTGCGCGTCGGAAGAACCTACCAAGCCAATTCTCTACTCAAACTGAGATAATTTATAGTATAAAGCCCACATCAGATGGGCTTTAAAAAAACCATTTTATTGATAATCGTAATAATTCCAATCAGCAAGTTCACTTTTAGCTTCAACATCACCCAATATTGACCTAAGTATTTTTATTTCCACCACTTTTGATGAGAAGTCACAATTAATTGAATTATCATGAACTTTAGATTTAAAACCATCTATAGAATACTTACCATACAAACCAGAAATAAATTTTTTTTCATCTTTTCCAATAGCATTACCGCTCTCGTAAAGATTTATTGTGCTTTTTATTTTCTCATCTAGTTTATGAAGTTCTGAGGCCATAGCTTCATTTTTGTCTTCTCCATCAAATAATCTTTTCAAGTAAACATTCCCATATCCACAACCCAGCCCCCAAACGCTGGCTGCACTTTTGGCCGCGACTACATCAATAGGTGCCGATAAAGATGGTAACGATATGAAAATAATTAATAATAATATGTTCTTCAAAGCAACCTCCAGTGAGTGATCAGTTAACCTATTGCAGCATATTTACCACCGCCTAAATATTCAACTTAAAGATTGCATGGAGAGTGATACACGCCCACCTCCATCAGCCTGCACCTTGTGGCGTTCACCTGTTTGGCTGTTTACCAGCGTAACCTCAAGTTGAAATTTATTCTCACTGATGGCCTTGGACATTGCTTCTGATACCCTGCTTATATCCTCTTGCTGAATGCTGGCGGGGGCTAGTATTGAGGGTCTATCGGTGTCTTGCTCCCTGCTTGATACCGTTGAATTACCATCCCCATAAACCCCATTTTGCGGCTGAAAGAGGGGTAGCCCTGGCATAATTTGTTGCAGGTAGTTCCGCGTTTCAGCAGGTGCGTAACCAAGGCCAAGATTTTTTACTCGCTCTGGCCCCCAGTTATATGCCGCAACGGCCTTTCTCACATCTCCATCAAACATTTTCAGTAAATCAGAAAGATAGCGAGCAGCAGCTTCACTTGATTTGGTAAAATCCATACGGTCTTCTCTGGTTTTCAAACCATAAGCTCTACCTGTTGGTGGCATAAACTGAAAATGCCCTTCAGCTCCAGCAGAAGACAGCATATTTTTCCCTCTAGCTGATTCAGTACTCCAAACTTTATCAAGCAAATTGGGCGGAAGATTATACTGTTTTTCTAATTGAGATAATCGCTGTTGTTCTTGCGTATTACCCATAACTTGATCTGGTGAATTGATCATATGGGCTGAACTTGGTGCTGTTGCAAGCGTCAAATCACGCTCTAGTTGATTTACAGCATCAATAGGTTTCTGCCATGCGTTATATTTCTCACGGTAACCATCAGTCATATAACCAAAATCAAGGCCAATTTTATCACCGGCACTTAATGTGTCGTAAAATTCAGAATTATTATAACCCCAGCGTAGTTGATCTGCTTCTTTGCCTCTATTGAAACCAACAACATGAGATAGTGATATGCTATCGAGCCCATTAGAAAAAACGTCTGTTACTCCCTCAAGGCTGTCTTTAACTGAACCATCCGATAATAACCAACCAAGCATCTTATTTTGAACACGATTTTTAAATCCTTCATAAGACGCACTCAATTCATTGATAGTTCCATTTATCTCAGTCAACTGACCATTTAGTTTTGGGTCTACGGTCAAACCGAATTTATCAGACTTAGCGAGTAATTCCTTCAACCTCATGCCCTCACGCAGCAAAGCTAAGCCGTTGGCATCAAGACCAATAGCGTCTGTGACGGTTTTTTGCTTTTCTGAGGTAAGAGTAGGTAAAACGTGTGCCAAGCGTTGCATTGTTGCCAATACATCGGCAGTTCCATTTTTATTTTGTACGATCTGGACACCAATTTGCTGCAATGCAGCAAGAGTGCCATTGTTCCTGCCCTGCAATGCATCGTTAAATGTATAGAATAACCCCTCGGTTGACTGGTTAGCGGATTCAGCACTGATTCCTAATATCTGCATTGCACCGGACAGGCGAGAAAAGTCATCGGCGCGCATCCCAGCATTTTTAGAGGCTACATCTAACTCATAAGCGCTATGGCTAGCATCTTGAAGCTTGCCAGCCATATAAGCTACGCCCTTTCCAAGCCCATAAGCAGCCACACCAGCAGCACCAAACTTCAAAGCGCCACCGAGCTTGCCGCCAAGTTCTCCAACCATTTTAAGCGGGGGAACCATATCACCGATAAATTGGACGTTATCACGCGCAAAGGTGGACATTTTAGCCAGGCGATCGCTCAATGATTCCAACCCATCAAGCGAATCTTGACCACCAAGTTTCAGGTTGTCAGTTGCCTTTTCAAGCAACGGATCAAGGGTTTTAACCGCATCTTCAATACGCTGTATCGCCGCTGATACCTGTTCATCAGCTTTAAGCTCAAAATCAAATGCGTTAGCCATTCTTGCCCGCCTTCACCTTGTTCATCCTATGCGCCTGTTCGGCCCAAAAATCTAACTTGGTACGGGTTAGGGACCACGCATCATGCGGGCCCCATCCGTAATACTTGGTTACCTCAGCGGCTAGTTGTTGCCATCCGTTGAGGGATCGAACCCCAAAAAACCCAACATGTACGCCTCACAACGTTTGTAGTCAGTAAACTGCATGTTGGCTAATGGGGTTTCTGGTACGCCGGAAACCAAGCTGATTAGCAGGCGCATGGCGTTGAGTGCGCCCTTTTGCTCTCTGCGCTCGTAAAACTGTTCAGCCTGAACAAGCACCGGCTCTTTAAGTTCCAGTTCCGTGTAGACCAGCTTGCCGCCTGCGGATTCCAGTGGCGTCTGAAGGGTGATAATTTTGGTTTTCTCCAACATCATTAATACTCCTTGACCGATCCGCCTTCCCAGCGCATATCGAAAGTTGCTTCTTCACTGTCAACGTCTTGCGTGTTAACAGACCACATGTTTTCGCCAATAATCGTTTTACCGTTTGCCAACTCAACGACGATCGTAACGTTTGTGGCGTCGTTCAACCCCTCAAGAGAGGTTCCGCCGCTGTCACGCGCCTGGTAGGCAATAAACGGCGCTCGGGGCTTCTCTTTATAGCCATGCACCCAATCCATACCGGTTAGCGTGGTGCGTTCCACTTTTGAAACGCTGTACTTAAACTGGCCTGCAACCATTACAGTAACGCCGTCAACTGTTACGTAAGCAGTACCGGCCAGGCGATTGCTTGTGTCTCCCATGAATCCCCCTTAGGCTGCGGTTTCTGCCCGACGCCATTGATTGAGCAATGCGAAAATTTCCAACTGGTCGATAAGCGTACCCGTCCACAACACATCAATGCGCTTGGTGTTGCTGCTGTTGCGCTCTACCAACAACGTCTTGGCAAATGCAGCAGAATCCTGCACGTAACCGTTCCACTCCAGCGTGCGATATTGCGCGATAAGCTCTGCGCGGATGACGTTAGGCGTGACAATAGCGGAGCCTGGTGCAAATCGAGTGCCATCGTTTGCCAGTTTCATGCGGCCAAACTTTGACGTGATTTGCGTACGCAGGAATCGAGTGACAAACATCAGCGTGAATAACGTCTCGATGTTCAGATAGCTGTCATCAGGATCACCGAACTTGTTTTTCTGATAAGTTGAAATGGTTTTTTCAACCTGTACAGAGCCATCATCGGCCACGTTGAACGTGGAAATACCGCTGAATAGTAGGTTGTTACGCTCGGTAAGCATCAGCCGACTTTCAAGAGGCGGAGCCAGTACGCCGCTGATCGTCAGAGTTTGCGTTGGTCGCCCTGGGTCACTGCGCAGGCTTGGTGCAATCGCTCCGGTGTGTGCTGCTGCCCACAGGTAGGCCGGGGTTGGTGAATCAGTTATACCAAGCAGGGTTTCATGCTGGTTATTGCGTAACTCACCCGCTGCCGCCAGCGTCCCATAGGTGCCAGAAATAGCACTGAATGAGTGGCCGTAAATCTGCTGATTGTACGACCAGCGGCCAACGGTATCGGATAGAAACGTTTTCAACGCGTCTAGCGATGTGGTATCGGTGTACGGGTTTACAATGAAATCGAACTCCCGATCCTGCAAGTTACCCAAAGCCCCGACTAATTCAGGCGCACCGGCACCGCCAGCCATTGGAGTGATCACCACGCCTAATCCTGCTGGAGTCTCCTCGCCGCCCGCCGTACCTTGGTAATTGAGGCGGATGTCGATCATGTTGCCATGCGCCCCTTTGTTTTTTGCGGTGAACTCCACGGAGTCAGTGGCTTTTACAGCAGCAGTAACAGGTAACTGGCTCTGCGCATTCACCGCAGTAACGATTGCAGCAGCAACAGCGCCAGGCGCATCTGACGCAACAACAGTCAACTGAACGCGCATCCCCGCGATGTACAACGACAGCACGCCGGTAGCGCTTGCCCCTGATGTGATTTGAATCCCGCCTTTCGCCGCTGTCATACCTGTTGCGGCATCTGCCAGGGGCAGAATCCAAATTTCTGCTGCTGTGTCGTTAGCGAGGTACGCAGTCATCATGTTATGCAACATTGAACCACTGCCGCACATGCCCGCGACGGCGGAGTCAGACGACACGCGCTGAGGAATACCAGGCGAAAATGGCGGCGTTGCAGAAGTCAGCAGTTGCCCGATCAGCAAAGTACGCTGAATTGCAGTTGCCCGGTTCGCCATTGAGTTATCAAACTCGGCATAGAAGAACGGGGCACGCTGATTCGGAGGTAGGCGGTTAAATGGGATCATTACTCACTCTCCAGGCTATTTTTCCCTTTCACCGCCTTTACTGGCGCAGCTTCTTCAGGGGCCGATTTTTCGACATCACCATCCTGTAGGCGGCGATTCCAAAAAATATCATTAGGCACCTCTGCGCCAAATTCGGGCAAAAAGGTGCCTCTGACCGGGTCGCGCACCGCGCGCCCCAGCTTAGGCTTTACAAACATGGTTATTGCTCCAGATTGATTTTCAGATGGGGTTCAGGGGTGCCATCCGGCATTGCTATCGTGACGTCTACACCCTCAAGAGGTTCGCTATCTATCTCGTAAAACTCTTCTGGACCCTGGTAATACTCAATATCTAACTCCATCAACAATTGAGCGGTATGCCCTTCGCCGCTGGCGTCAACATCAATGGTTGAGCGTACCTGCAAATATTGCTGAATCTGCCGGGTTAACTCATAACTGTTAATGACGGCCCGCTCTATTTGCTTGCGTAACCTCTCCAAAGCGATTTCGGCCTTGAGAGCGCCGTTATCCTCGGTTTCATCATCAAGCTCTTGCAAGCGGCCAGTGATACGAACGGTCGTTACAGTGGTAAATTGAGGGACGTTGCGCCCCAGCGAGTTTTTAACGTCGATTGGGGTTTGCACAAGGATAACGGGATACATGCTTTCCGTGGTTGACCAGGTTCGCGGTGAGTAAACTCGCCCCTCTGCATCAGTCTTATCAGTCAGCGCAAAAACAACCAGTTCCCGAAGAGCTTCGGCATTCATGATTTCACCCTGTTGAGGATCAGCTTCGTGCCGCCGTGGCTATCAGGTTGCACATCGGCCACCGCAAAAAGCGTGTTAACGGCCACCCCACCAACAACACCGATGAATACACGATCCCCTTGCACTGGTTTTGCCTTCATCTCTGCATCACGGACACCAAGCACGGGGGAAGTGGTATTGATTGTGCTGCCATCATCCAGCGGTTCAACATCCTGCGTGTAAGCGCGATCGAAGATACCGCTGATAGGGTATGGAATACCGCCTGAAGGGCGATATTCCACTGAGTCACCGAAAACCTTCTGCAAAGGTTCCTGTAGGTGTTGATCCCAATTGATACCCATCACGGCCCCCGGTTAACCTGGACACCATCGGCTACGGTGATTGTAGGGCCATCACTGGCGATCGCCTGCTTTCGTAGCTTGGCTACATCAGCGACCACACCCAAAGAAATGAGACGTTCAGCATCGCTGGCATCCAGTGAAAAACTGGCGTTCTCTGCATAGTCCACCCCATCATGACGGATAAGATTACCCTTCAGGACAACGACAGATACCATACCCTCTTCCTCTTCCTCTTCCTCTTCCTCTTCCTCTTCCTCTTCCTCTTCCTCTTCGGTGTCGGTGTCGGTGTCGGTGTCGGTGTCGGTGTCGGTAGAATTATCAATCACCGGGCCTAGAGGCAAAGCGTTATCTGTTGAATTGCCAACTACCTGACCTTCAACCATTAACTCAGGTGGCAAGCCTCCCAAGTCATTTTCAGATAGAACCAGTGTTTGCGTATTCTTAACGGTTTTTGGTGCCATATCACACCACCATCGCGCACAATGCGGCGTTTACACGGCTTGGAATAACCAACGGTGCAGACTGCATCATTAAAAAGCGCTGAGCGGGGTCGTCAATAAGCCAGGATTTTGGCGCATAAGCCATTGGCCCGTAATCAAACTTCGGATCCAGAATCGCCCCAAATGCTCGCGTACCCATCAGATCAGCACCAGACATAATAACGGCACCGTCAGGGATCATTGGCTTTTCAATTTCGTCGAGTGGGTCAATATACCAGTCGTTGTACAGCCACAAATCAAACTGTCCCCAACGGCCTTTATAAACCGCCCCTTTCTCAATACGTGGCCCAGCGTCGACCTGATTGCCGAACGGGCTCAATGCAGGAAACGTGATCGCGTTGTCTTTGATCGTGGTATCCAGCCGGAATGCGGTCCATGAGCTGTTAGTGAACACCAAATCGGTTACGACAGAACCCGATTCCTTTAGCACCTGAGTTTGCCATTTCTCAATAGACTGCGATGGTACGTTGTTGGTTGTATTGGGGGCTACGGTCAGCGGCCACTTATCAGCACCGCTCAACGTAATAGTCAGACTACTGGAGCGCCCAAAGTCAATGACAGTGGTTGGGAAACCATCACCGACAACGGTAATTTTCCCTGTTACCAGGGCATTTGCAGCCATCCATTCAAGACGGCGGTTTATCATGTCGATCTGATCGGTCATTTCAAACATGAGGTTTAACTGTTCGCGCTCTGCCGGTGTCAGTTCACCACCAATGCGCTCACCAATCTGGCGGCGGATAGGCTTACGCAGGTCAGGTGCACGCTTATCTTTAATATATGCGGGCTTAAAGGTGTTGGTTTGGAAGCGGCGACTTTCTACCAGCTTGCCCTGAACCAGAGGGGAAACGAATGGGGCCATACGACGGCGACCAACATCAACGTCAATGCTGACCTCCTCGGTTGTATACTCCACAACGTTTGGGAAAAAGCGATCCAGTAGCCAGTTTTGCGATGTCAGCAAATTAGGCACGACCTGAACCAACACATTGGTGCTGTAAATATCCATGAATATCCTCGAATTTAGACGAGTGCAGCCCTACCCGGAGAGTGGGCGAAAATGATTTCTAGAGGGATTGCCAGGGATTACGCGGCAGGTGTAGCGGTACGCAGGAAGATAGCCAGTGGGCGCATAGCAACACGCAAATCATCAACAGACGCCCAACTCGGATCATAAATAATCCGCGCAGCATTAAATTCACCCATGAGATATACGCCGCCGTTTTTGGCACCGGCAGTTGTATCAATATCATCAACCAGGATTGCAACAGGCACCTGACTACCGTCACTCGCTGTTTTGACACACTTCACATAGGCTTTTGATGCGGTAATTTTCCCAAGGATTGTACCGCGCTTTAACAAACCGGCCTGAGCGATAGTGCCGTTTTCAGTCACTACCTGTAACGGTCCGCTGACTAACTGATCGGGAATGAAAACATCGCTGGTCATGCCTGGTGCAAAAGGATTTTGTCCGGCCATTATTTTTTACCTTTCATTTTGTTGTAAAGACTGGTCATGCTTCCGGCCAGCGCCTGGGGGGTGCCTTTCTCGGCATTCGTGGCATCAGGCCCAATGTGCGGGCTGTTTCCACGCATGCGCTCATCAAGCGATTGACGGCGCGGAGGCGTTGCAACATTTACGCCACCAGAGGTAGCCATAACGTTAATAGCGTCCTTGGAACTCATGCTGGTGTTAAATGCCAGTGATGCGGCCAGCGCCTGATTCTTGGCTGCGTGCTTGCTACCAAAAATAGCAGCACAGCGCTGGCGTTCAGCTCTCCGCCCCTTTTTAACATCCTTGTTGTCATCATCATTTTCGCCGTCGTCATCCCCCTCTTCAGCATCTGGATCATCGTCAGCGTCTGGGTCATCGGGATTATCGTCAGAACCTTTTGCCTTAGAGTCCTTATCCTTATCATCGTCGTTACCATTGTCATCCTCGGCATCAGGATCATCTTTCTTCTGATCATCCTCAGCTTTTTTTGCCTTGGCTTTTTTGTCTTCATCCTCTTCTGACGCAGAGGCACCACGCCCGATCAAGTGAGCAAAACTTAATAATTTCTGCTTAGCCATATCAATTACCTGTTTTATTTAACAAATTTAAAAATGCCCTATCAGGGGTGATTATTTCATCTGCCAGCCCCAGAGCGACGCCATCCGCAGCCATAAAGCACGCGGCTTGTGTATCGCGTATAACCTTCTCAGCTATCCCTCTGTTTCGAGCAACAGTGCTGACAAAAAGCTGACCAACAGAATTCACTTCATCCTGAATAGCTTTAGCGGCTACCTCTGATAGCGGCGCGTAAGGGTTAGTTTCCGCTTTCCTATCACCGTAAGTAATTATGGTGACCTGAAAACCATCGGCCTTAATACGCTGTGACCAGTCAACGTGCATAACGATTACACCAATGGAACCCACGCCACCGGTACGCGGTACGGTGATCCGGTCTGCTGCACTGGCGAGAGCATAGGCGGCTGAATAGGCACTTTCGCTCAGAATGGCATGGATAGGCTTTTGCCCCCGAGAACCGTAAATTTCATCTACCAAGTCAAAACACCCGGCAACCTCTCCACCAGGTGAGTCAATATCAAGGCAAATAGCAGATACTTCGGGATCATAAAGCGCTGTCAGGAATGATTGCCTAATTCCGTCATACCCCGTCATGCCGCTATAGGGGCGCAACGTTCCCAACTTCTGAACCAGGGTTCCTTGAATCGGGACAACAGCCACTCCTCCTACAATTTCATAACCTTTATTTTCAGCTTCAGAACTAAAGTCGTCGTCATCATCCTCCCATTCCATGCTGGATTTAATTCTGGTAATACCAAAACGCTCAGCCATCGCCGCCATCACCACCTCGGCTTTACGCGGGTGAAGTACCAGTGGCGTGTTGAACATTCTCTGTGCCAGGTGTGGCAGGTTTATACCCTTCACTGTACCTCCGGTTTTTTCGGCTCAGGAGCAAAGTCGTCTGCCTGCGCCCAACTTGGGAGCGGTAATCCACGCTCTTTATATGCTGCAATCTCACGCTGACGCTGATCGAGCAACTCTTCCCAATCCTCACCAACGTTTTCAGCAGCTTCGATTTCCAGCGTGGATAACCCGGCCTCCATACCCAGAATTGCCCCCTTCTTCTCTGCAACAGGATCAACCCATCCACGCCCCGGCCCCATCCACTGCGCACGACAATAGGCGGTTTTAGCCTCCAAAAAATCAGGAGCGCCGAAAGGTAGCGGTAAGTCTTGCGTATCATGCAGTTCTTCGATGAATGCTGAGAGTAAAGGCTGAGCGGTGCCGTTCGCATAGTCAGTGCGGCGACGTGTGAGTGTTTTCCATGCTTCGAGTAATGCTGATCGTGCAGAACTGTAGTTCACATCACTCCAGTCCTGAGTTACCTGTTGCGTTGATAGCCCTGTAGCGGCGGCAAAGTTGCGTAATACAGCGGATTCAAACTCTTTGAAATTACTGTTTGGCCGTTCAGCAGTGACCGTGTTGACTGTCTCCCCAGGATAAAGAATGGGTAATCGAGCGCCATTTTGTAGTGATAGGCGACGATCATTATGAAACTCAACTCGACCCGCTTGGTATTCACCAAGTTCGGTATGATCGGTGTCAAAAGCCTCTTCAACCATGTCGCGATCATAAGGTGACACAATAAATGCACCAAAAATCGCATTGATTATTGCGGCTTCCAGCTCTGTCTGATCGTACTTGATCAGCATTTTCATACGCTGGACAACAGGAGTTAAAATCCCTGTACCACGATGCTGAGAGCCGCGCTCATGATCGAAATCATGAATGACTATCGGACGCCCCCACTCCGTTTCGCGCATTACACGCTGCCACGTCATTGTTTTTGCACCACTCCACCAGTCCCCCATATGAGCTTCCCGGATGTGGTAGGCGATCGGGGCTCCGTCTGCATCAATCTCTACACCGCCTCGGATGTTTGGCATGTCAAAAACCCCGTTGGGGTTACTCAAGCGATCGGGGTCAATCACCTGAACCGTGGTTGCATACCTTGCTCGACCATTACCAAGCCGGTCGGGGCGATACTGCATGACCAGTAATGAATCACCGTCAACCAGCTTGTGACGGAAACCTAACCGCAATATCTGAGACACCGTTTGTTTGCGCTCAACGTCACAATAGCGCCCTGCATCCCCCGACCAGGTTCGCCAATGAGCCTCAACAACACGGCCATACTCATCGGCCCATGTCGCATCAAACGCATTGTTGCCGGTCATCAATGCTAATGCCCGGTAGTCTGGTTTGATGATTGGCCGAAAATTGGCCCCCATTGCATTGTCGAGTATGCGCGTAACGCTACCGCTAACCCATCCGTCATTGCGAACCATATCCCGGATGCGGGAAACAATACGGTCACGATAGATGTTGATCTCATTGTCAGTGGACCACAGGCCAGGTTGCCAGTTAGCCATATGATCGCCATTAACATCGGCGGCATCATAGGGAATGCCACTGGAACTATTGAGTGCTGATATTTTTGGCCGGGACGGAGCTAGCGGTTGTCCATCTAATCCTAAAATTCTGACTTCACCCATACCTACCACCTGAATCTCACTGCGCGGCGGCGACCAATACCTAGCGCGGTTTGAATTTCTGCAATCAACTCATTGAGCTGGTCTATGTTGGCCTGTTGGTACGTTACAGAGCGAGTCCCATCCCCCTGCGTATATGAGTATGAAATACCTCGCTTGCCCATCATGATGTCGAATTTTGCCTGTTGGGCCTCCTCAAGCATGGCGCGAAGCCGATCAGCCGGTATCCCGGTTAATGTAGACATAAGTCCTCACGGTAATAATTGAGAGATACGTTGGCGTGCGGGCTTTTCTGCCTCGGCAATAATGACGCCCGGAAGTTGGTAGTTAACTTTCTCTTCTGGTTTTTCTGGTGCAGGCAATAAACGATTTGGATTAATCGCAATATTATCTACCAGAGTGTTTAGCTTCAGCCCTAAATAGAACAATCCACACAACGCAGCATAGCTATACACGCGACAATCCAGAGCTTCGTTTGCCCTGCCAGGAAGCTGCTCCCATACGCGATAACGTTGACCGCCTGAAACTTTCAATACTGAACGCTCAGCCAAAAGCTGGCTGAAATAGTTCAGATCACGATCTGCTGGAAAATGCATATAACTGGCAGATGGATCACCAGGTTCAGGCGGTTCAATGTGGAGCCGCCCACGAATAGTATCCTTCGCGGCATTGACCCCAATAATGATTGGCTTGAAACTGGATTTTGAGCGGGAGGTTGGTTTTTTTGTCGGCCATACCGGGGAGCGTTTACCGCCTCTCGCTGATTCCCCCTTGATGGCCCAAATACGACGACCAAGACGCTCTTTAGCAAACTCATAAACTTTCTGGGTATGATGGCCACCGGAATCCATGCATGCCGCCATGATGGTAAAACCACGCCCATCACTGCGCCGCCAGACTTGCTTCAGGTAAGCATCAAGACGCCGCCAAGGTTCATCTGTTTCCAGATCACCCTCAATAACGTCATATGCAATAGACCAACTTTCCTCATTGCGCCCCCATCCGGTCACCTCAATCTCAAAGCGACCATCCTGGGTATCGATACCCGCCGTTAGCACAGCAACACCATCGGGAACTTCAGCGGCGTAAACCTCACAGCGTTCCAGTAATTTCCGTTCACTTAGTGCCTTTTCGCCGCGATCCTCATAGGGTTCACCCAACACCAGGTTGATAAATGTCTGGCGCATCAGTGGATCATTTTTTACCCTCAACCACTCGGCAACGAGGTATTTCCATGCTGCGTTGGGAAAGAGACTGTAACCGGCCCAAATATGAAAACCCGCATGCCCCTTAAAAGGTTTGGTTGCTCGCCATTCTCCAAGCTTAACCATTGACGCTTTTTCGTTATGGTGAATAACGCAACCATTGTGGCGACAAACGTAATAGGCAGAGTCAGGAATTCCTTCCCCATGCTCATCTTTGTCCCATTTTATGCCATAGGGGGTATCTGGCCCTCCCCACTCCAAGACCTGGTATTCACCACAGTGCGGGCATGGAACGTAATAACGACGCTGATCACTTTCCTCATACGCCTTCTCTATCCTGCTGGTTCCCTTCACTGTTGGAGTTGAACCCAGCGCAATCTTGCGATTCCAGAATGTTTCCGAGCGCTTAATACCTAGTGCAATCTGATCCCCCTCAACACCGGCACCACCAGATGGATAACCATCTACCTCATCGAAAAGGATTACGCGGCAGGTAATACGGCGGAAACCACCAGGGCTATTAGCACCCACCAGCGTTAAGTTGGCTCCATTCACAAACGTTTTTTTGAGGATGGTCTGATTACTGTCTTTCGCTTTTGGCGCACCACAAATATCAGCTAATACCGGGGTATCGCGCAGCATTGGTGCTATTTCTGTTTTACTGTAATCCTCGGCATCTTCTACGCGAGGCTGAACAATCAGGATTGGCGACGGATCATGAGATAGGTAATAGCCCACAACATGATCGAGAATTTTGGTATATCCAACACGGGCAGACTTCATCACCGAGACCTGAGTAACAGAGGGATCGGTAATGGCGTCCATAATGCCGTCCTGGTAGGCAAATGACCGGAATCGGCCGGTCTGGGCGCTGGTTTCTTTTGATAGAACTGCGTATTTATTGGCCCATTCGCTCAGTGAAAGCGGCTCAGGGGGGCGGATATCGGAGCGGCGCTGGCGCAGCTCCTGCGTGAAATTCTGCCAGGCTGCGTTAGTTCTCTCCTCGGTTGTTATCTGCATCAAGGCTTAATTCCTCCATCGCCTCGTAAACCACCTCTTGCAGTGCCTGTACAAACTCGGCATCGTTTGTGGTTGACGCCAGCACCCGCAGCCGGGGGCCGTGTTCAGGAGCAATCGCAATCAAGCGGGTGCGCATGCGGGAATACTCTTTGCCAACAGCCTCAATCATGTCTTTGTAAGGGAGCACCTGACCAGATTTAATGTCATGTTCCAGTTTTGTGAGGAGTGCAAGAAAGTTTTCTTTCATTGTCAGCGCCTGATCGCGCGTCATCGTTACACCGTTCTCGGCGATCATGCGCTCAATAACTTTTGTTGCTGGTTCTGCAGAATCTTTATCTTTTTTGTTACCCGGCTTGTTACCTGCCGATCTGTTACCACGTTTGTTACCTTGCGCATTACTGGCAGATTTTTTAGCGGGCTGGGTAACAGTTTTACGGTAACGTTTGAGGTTAGCGTTTGAGGCTTCAACGTCGATGTCATCACCGTCCAGAACCAGCCAGCCACGGGCCTTCCAAGTTGTAACCGTCTTGCGGCTGACGCTGTGAAGTTTGGCAAAATCAGACTGGTTCATGTGTTACCTCTGTTGTTACCTGTTACCCAAATTTCAAAATTTTATAGCTAGACGAAGAACGCGGCGCGCAATGCCCGTGCATTAAAAAAGTGTCAGGAAGGACCCATTTTTTTTCCAGGCCATGGGATAACTTTGACGATGAGCTGATGAACCCTTGGAGGCATCGGTGGTGGTGCAGGTCTTTGTCTTATCATGTCCTCATAAGAGTAAGGGCATGGAGTAGGTGCCTTTCTTCCCATATCTACCTCTTTGCTATTTTGCTGTTCGTAATGCTTCACGCATCGCCTTACTTAGCTCCGTCTGCATTAAAGCTGTTGCCATTGTTTGCGCACGTTGCATATACCCCAGAGTTGGAGTAACTGGTAACGCATCACCGAATTGAATTAGCAACTTTGGAGCTGGCGCTTTAATCCGCTCTTGGCGTGTACCGTTTGCAGAACGTTTACGCCGTTTTTTACCCTTTTTACCCTTCTTGGCTTTTACACGCTGCCATACACCGTTAGAGTCGCCAACCTTACCAATGAACACATCGGGCTTTGCCTTGAGTTGTGCCATCTTGCTGCGCGTAAGGTTACCGTACTTGTTCAGCTTGATATTCTTTGGGTTAAGAAGCGCTTGACTATTCAGCTTATGTTGACCACCGAATTCAAACGGTTCGAGATAACTTGCTGCCTTATCCATTACAAACACCTTGGCAACCAGGTTGCTCTTACGCGCTCCCACAGACTTAACGGAGTTGACAGTAAACGGTGTGGGATTATCAAGGTGGCGCTGAAATGCTGTCTTCTGCGCGTCTGCTATCTTTCTAGCAACACTGGTTAGTGCCCGAGCTGTTGCGAATGGCACCTGTTTCTTTATTTTCTGAAGTTGAGCTGATAACTCTTTTAGTCCCTGCATGCTCACCTCAGATAAAAGCCCCGGACTATGCCGAGGCTATTGATTTAGAATTATTCACTACAAATGGAAATATAATCCCGAGAAACCAAAAGACCAACGCTATCTAAAACAGAGGGTTTATTCTGATTCTTGTCATAAATAGCGCAATTATCAGAGTAAAATAAAAACAACCAGCAACTTACTTCTTGCCGTTCTGCTCAGCCATCTGCTGATACACCGGATCGGTACCGCGCGGTAGGCTTTCACCAACCTTCCGGTAGTGCACCAACCGTTCACGAAAATACTCTTGCAAATGCTTCGGCTGTTCAGCCTCTACCTGCGCAGGGATTACCGGCAAATTAAGCCGCTCTTTGTAAGCAACGCCGGACGCCGCCAGATCGACGTTTACTTTGTCCATTTCTTCTTTTGGCAAATTGCCGAGATTGTACGACTGAGTCATAGATCCTCCTGTTGAGAGGATTATACAGCATTATCGAAGCCACTCAGTGAATGGCTCCTGTAATGCTACTTGACTACCTCGATTGTTGAGCCATGGGAGTTCATCACATACACCTGATCTCCTGGGTATATGTACTGATAACGACAACCATCACCGGCACCAGGTACCGACTTGCTAGCATATTCTTCAATCAGAATTGCTATTGCGTCAGTATCAAGCACATTAAGCCGCTCACTAATGATCAACTCCTCTTCTTGAATTGGCTTTGTCATTTCGGCATCTTCAAAAATTGCAGGCAGCCAAAATGCAAAGTCAGGGTTTGAGTGATTGTTAGTGAGCCTTAGCGTTTCTTCGAATGTTTCCGAACCGCGCCGAGCGATTGATACAGATGGTTGCTGGCAAATATGCGTCACACCATCAATGATGGTTTTTACTGTAAACATGCTTCTTTTCCTTCTTCTGGTCATAAAAAAGCCCCGGACTATACCGAGGCTATTGGTTGTTTCCCGAGTTATCCCGCTGCCACTTAATCAGCGCCTCAATTCTTGAGGCGCATATATCAAGCTCACTCTGCACCACCTGCAACGCCATCACGGCATCACCGAACGTTTCGCCAGTAAATGGCGTTTGCTCACACTGCTGGAGCAGAACCGCTGGCGGGTACACGTAAATGAGCTGCGGGGCTGGCGACGGCTTCGGTTTCTCTGCGCAGGATACGGCGAACATCATCAGGCAACCGCTGATTACTGCAGCTGTCCTTCTCTAACGCCTTGCGTAGCTTTTTGTTTTCAGCATCGGCCTTTGCCCTCTTCTGCTGTTCAATCTTCAACTGTTCCTCGGTGGCGCGGCGGTCAGCACTGGCGGCATCTTTCAGCGCTGTAATGGTGCCGTCACGGTCTTTCACTGCATCCACCAGCGATTTGTTTTCCTTCTGAGCATCATCCAAATCATCTGACAGCGAAGACGCATACCAGCCAAGACAGATAGCTACCAGCAGCACACCGATCAGGCTGTAGCGTGTGAATTGAGTCATGATGACCTCGCATCTTTTCAATGCTGATCACCAATTGCATACCGCGCATCAATAGGATCATCATCGTCATAATCACAATTGATGCTCGCAATCATTGCCACGCAGCAGGCGTTACAGCAGCGGTATGTATGCAGTTCACCGCTAAATTTCCAAACCGCACGGCGATGGTTTTCACCCTTGAGTATTCCCCCAGAGCAAATAAAGCAGGAATGCTCTTTGCGCCCCTTCACGATAGAGTTTGATAATTCACTATCGCCAGGCTCTCCGAAATCCCCTTGGAACAGGTCAAAATCCAAGGCATCATCTAAATCGATCATACTGGGATCTCCACATGCGGCGCATCCAGGAAGCGGGCCGGTTTATCGTGTGGGCTATCTGTCCACGTCACACCGAATCGCAGCGGAACGCCCAGTTCTTTGCCCGCTTGGTGCATGGCATCGAGCACCGGCAGCCAGCACTTGTAATTATTCCAGTCACCACCAACGGGGAACAGATCCACCGCGTGACCAGTAAGGTGGCGGCTGTCCATCGTCTTGCTTGCGCCAGCGGCTACCAACTGTTTTTGCCGTTCCACCGTGCGCTTACCTTCGATCACTGAAAAATCGACGGTCGAGAGCTCCAGCGCCCGGCGCACCACTTTAACCAGGGCGGGATTTACGCCAACGAGACTGCTTTCGCTGCGTTGCGAAAATTTAAAGTTTGTCATGGTCTTATTCCTGGGTGGGGTTGTTCTGGTCTTTCTTTTCACTCGCCGGTCCCAGCTTTGTATTCGCCACACGCAATACGAATTCTTTGATGGCTGACAGGCCGAACATGCCAATCATGCAGCTAACGGCGATTTCTACTTTCCCAGCAGCAATAGTGGCCATTGAGCCACTCAGCCAAGGAATTGAATGAACCAAGAAAATAATGACGGGGGCAATAGCCGGGCTGATTGATACCCCTACGATGCCGCACACAAGGGCTTCGCCGATCCCGGCCCGGATTTTTCCGCCGCCCCATACAACGCGCCGGAATGCCACTATAAAAGCAACGAGAAAACCATTAATCGGCGTCGCGTAGTTGTAATAGAAGGCTGCAACGGCAGCGAGCCATCCAGGATCCTTGTCTGGCATTTTCATGACCTCCCCCTGTCGGGGCATCGCCCGATCATCGGGTGGTAGGAATAAAAAAAGGCCACGCGTTAGCGCAGCCATTATTTTTGTGGGCAATTCTGTTTTACGGTCACATGATCCAACCCTCCAGAAACGCAAAAACCCGCACGGAGGCGGGTTTCTTTTAGATTTGTCGCTGCGGATACAACTTCGCGAAGCTTATACGAATTTATAGGATTTTCGCGCAAAGTCAACGCTTATATCGATCAGCATCGAAATTAAATGCATCGCTCATCGGCAGGTACATCATGAACTCTGCCGTTTTCAGCCATACGTCGATCCGCGTTTCGCAAGTCCGCACGCACCAGTAAGGCCTTATATCGTGCAGGTCGGCGGCCATGGCCTTCTTGCTTTTCCCTTTGCCGGTATAGCGTTCGTGGATGACGTGCATCAGCCCTGGGTGCGCCAATAGCGTCTTGCCGATTACCCCGTCTATCGTGGCCGCCTCCTGGTCGGTGCAGAATGCCAGGCTGCTTTTCTGCTTCCCCTCCAGGAGGTCAAGAAGATACGCGTGCATCTCCCCTTCTTCCATCCCGGCCAGTTTGAGCTCCCGCAGCGCCTTGGCTATTGCGGTTTTGGTCACCGCATTGCTGGCCAACAGCATGTTGAACATGTTCCCGGCGCTGCCGAACCTGGCCATGCCCGACCACCGGCCCCACATTTTCAGCTTACCTTGGATAAACACGCGCTCCAGCGCCCGCAACTGCAATTCTTTACCGTCGCCACGGCCTTTGTAATCAGGGTAAATCATAGTTTTCCTTCCTTTCTCAGAATTGCTTGCGTGCGAAATACGCCCTCGGCGTGGTAAAGACGCAGGGTTTCACGGTCATATTCGGTTTTAATCCGGCCATCGATAGCATCGTGGCAGCTGCTACAGGCCCATGCGCCCTGCGCATCATCGGGTTTGATCCCGGTGCCACATGTTCCGGCTAGGCGGTAATGCGCCAAAACAGTAGTCAGCGGGTTGAAATTACACACACCAGGCAAACGGATCTGGCAGTCCCGGCCTTTGGCCTCTTTGCGTAGGTTTGCCATCATGCGTACTCCAGAAGTTGCAGAGCCACATTTTCGGCTTCCTGTCGGGTACGGAAGCTACGGGAGAGGATGAAATTCCATAGGACGTTGAACACGGACTTATAAAGCCCCTGGAATGTGTCTTCGTCCATTCTGGAAAACGATATGGATTTGGGAACCCGCTGGCGCAGTCCGTTGGGGAGAATTACTTCGTCGAAATAACCAGCCTCAACAGTAGCCCAAGCCCGGTATGGCTCAAAAGATTTGAGCACGGCGATTTCTTTGGCGCGCAACCTGCCCACATTGAACAGGTAGTCATCAGCAACCGTGCTAATGATTTCGCCATGCTGGCCGGACATCTCAATGAGGTAATCGACAAAGCCGTCAATAAGCTGCCGTTCTGGCAGCGTCAGCGTGCCGCCGGTTGGTGTCCAGTAATCGAAGCCAAATTGAAGGAGTTTGAAAAAGCGTTTGTGAAACTGGTAATTGCGAACACGCCTGAATTCGGCCTGTATCCACTCGCCGAGTTTCACACGCTGCAAAAAATCGCTGGCCTCGGTCGTTGCCGGGGTCAGGATGGTGGGTGCGGATTTTACTAACTGCAATAACTGCGCCATTGGCTTCTCTCCAGTAGCGCAGCAGGTGATCAGTTGTTCAGGCTGATTTGAGTATTATACATCACTTCCGATTGACGGTGTAACCGGCCATCTGCAGTATTATGACCATCATGTCCATGTCGACAACCATTTGCTCAGACTTCAGCGGCATTACTGCTTTTACCCTCCCCTCTTCCATGTAAATAATTGATCGCCCTAAGAATGGTAACTCAACAGGAAATTCATATAAAAAACTACCACTCATGAACCAAGCCTCCCTAGATCATGGGAGGTTAGAAAAAATGCAATTTCCAATATTTTTAACATGCAAATCACCCAGAAATTATTAATGGAATATTGCCTATGCACTCCCATGCATCAGCAATACATTAAAATCCCTAGTGAATAAAAATTAACCTTAACCGCTTTAATTTGTGTGGATATGTTGCGGTTTTAAATCAATTTGCCCCAGCCAACTAATATTATCAATACTACTACAAGCGGTGGGTCATTGAGTGACCCTGCGGGCAAGTAACCGCAAATAGCATGGATAATACAAGCCATTGAAAAATAATGGTTATATCATGCACGAAATTGAGCTGGAACTTAAGAACACCATCAGGAAATTACTTATAAAACAAAACCATAGCAGAAAATGGTTAGCCGATTCCACAGGTATAGATTATGAACGTGTAAAGAGGTTACTCAACGACCGGAGCAATCAGAGGTTATCTGTAGCTGATGCTGATTTAATGCTCACTGCGCTCGGGAGTGACCTGCGCAGGGCACTGATAAGCCCACTATTGGAAAAACTTCGCGCTGAAATTGATGAATATGAGTAATAAAAAAAGGGGAGCCATCCCCTTTTTGCCTTTACTTTTTAGTGATGCCTTTCGCGCCGCCCCTTAATTGCGTTAAAAGATCATCCTCACGGATAACCAGATAACCGCCACGCCTTGCCAGTTCTATAAACGTCTCAAAATCAGCGCACAACTCTCCCTCCCCCATGCGACGGGAACAGACCAGCACGCCATCTGTGGTGAAGGTTTGCTGAATTCGATAGGTACTGCTGTGCATGGCGGCAATTGAGTTACTGGTGCTATCACGCAGCTGCGCTTCCATGACGTTGAATGCGCTGATGTAGTTTTCTTTGAAAATGGCCGCTTTCTTGCCGGTGAAGCCCATCGCAAGAAACGCGAAACCGTCGCGGGTGATTTGGTAACAGGGAAGTTTGCGGCCGGTGGGATCGATGTAGTCACTGAGCGTAAAATTACGCCCAGTGAACTCAGGTGAACATTCCAAGCATTCGATTTTGCGCAAAACGTCTTTGTGGAGTTTGTGGAAGTATTCAGCAAGAGCGATCGACGTGGTAACGGCGTGACCGTCAACGATGGTGATTTCAGGTTGAGCAAGGGCGGGGATAGTAGCCATTGTGGCAGCCTCTTGTGAGAGTTTGGTTAACTCACCACCGAAGTTTCCACGCTTACTGGTGGTGAGACGTACAGGGGTGGAAATACCGGTCACAAGAGGCAAACCCGGCCAGCCCGAAAGCTGCCCTGCACGCCCCACCATTGACTGGGTGTGGCCGTGCGTAACGCATAAAAAACCGCTTTAGCGCGGTTGTGCGCTCTTATGAAATCCGGGTTTCCACGCCCGGCAGCGGATTTTGCCGCTGCACAGGGACTATAACGCCCGGATTTCATAGAATCAAGCCTTAACCGGGATCAACAGCATGGTTTCCATCTCAACGATCCGGCTGATGGCGTTCTTGAGCATTACTTCGCCGTTACTCTTCATGATGAGCCTCGCTGTCACTTGTGCGGCGGTTCCAAGCTTCAATGCATTCATCGTGATACTCTGCTGGGCCACGTGCGCCACAAGAAAGACACCGCACGCTATAAACCTGAACACCATTCATGCCGCAGGCTTGAGGTTGAACATCGGTATCGCCGCAAAACGGGCACGGCTTCAGTTCGCTATTAGTTGCCATCACCGGACTCCTTTTTATCCACGAATACCGCGCGTGACGGTGACCAGTCGCAATGCGTGTCCGTTTCGACGTGGCAGAAAATAGCCTTACAGCGGCGTATATGCCCGCAGTCTCCGCACGTTTTACCCGCAGGAAGCTTCATTTTGTCGGGATCGGATGGGTCATAGTTGAGTTCGCTCATACCCGCCCCTCCCGCAGCTCTTTGGCACGATATGGTGGATTTCTGAGATGCGCTGCAAACCCTTCGGCCATATTTGCGAAAGTAATGAACCTCAGAGCCATACGCTCATTTCCATCGGCGCTATGTTCTTTGGCTGTTTCTCTCAGATACTCTTTTGCGAATCGCTCCACTCCCCGCGCTTCCACTTCTGCCAGTGCTGCATCAGTAGCGGTAGTTTCCGGCATTACCTCGGGAATAACTTCGGAATAGATACGCTCAAACGCCTCATCCCACCCATGCCGCATAGCATCGTACAGATCGGTGATTCCCCGGTCTTCAAGTCCGCACCCCATGGCTTCTGTGTCATACCACGGCTGATTATCCAGATCGATTATCGATTCGATGGTGGTCTTCAGTTCGGCGTTTTCCGCCGCCAGTTTTTCCAGGCGCTGGGCCAACTCAACGATCACATCTGTCGGCCGCCGCCCGGTTGCCAGCCAAAATTCATTCGCAGATTTGCCCTGTGCCTGGGCTATAAGTTTTTTTAAATCAGTCATAGCCCAGCACCTCCGGTGGGGTTATCGTCGTCATCGTCAAAACAGTCAAAAATGATGCAAATACCCCAGATAGCTATGATTACGGGGATCGCAATAACGGCGTTACCGGCCATGCTTAGCCAATTGAAAAACTCATTAACCATGATTGGCCCTCTCAGCAGTCAAAATCACGACTGATATGCTGGTACCGGCAAACTCATTACTAAAAATTTCCGACCAGTCCACATTCCATCCAGGCAAAATGTCCTTACCCTTGCTACCGGCAGGCATGATCGCCACCAGCCGACCGCCTGGCTTTAGGCAACCTGCAGCAGCTTGTACATGTGCCACTGCTCGGCCCTCGGAGAAAGGGGGATTCATCACGATGCAATCAAACGCCTGGGCGCTACTTTCTGCCCATTTGATGAAATCGGCTTGGATCACCGCTAAGCCTTTAGCTTCGAGGATCTTGCAGTGCAGGGATGATATTTCGATGCAAGTTGTCCGATCCCCTGGCAAGTAATCAGCAATACCGCCCGTCCCTGCACTCGGCTCTAGACAATTATCATGTGGGCCAATATTGGCAAGTTGGATACAGAGCTCTGCCAAAGGCGGAGGCGTAGGGTAAAATTGGTGAGATTTTTGATCCGGGATACACCCGGAGGCTATGATCTCGTCCAATGCGCTGGCCGGTTCATAATCGAACTCCCAAATCGCAATATTCTTGAGAGGTCCGGCCATGACTTTCACGCCACCAATGGATTCAAGTACCTTCTCAGCCTGCTCTCGGACCGTTTTATCGTAGTCTCCATAGCCAAATGAGCGGTTTAGCGGGTTGGTAGTCAACGGTTGTTGAACCTCTTCCCAACGCTCTCGTTGCCATGGGGTGTGGCGTTCTACCTTCATCTTCGCCAGTTCACCAAGTACCGCAAATGGCAAAGGTTTACCCATCATCACGAAGTCTTTGAGCTTGCGCTTCGGCTTCTGCCTGAATTGCGGCGGGATGGCCATCGGATAGAGTTGCGCCAAAATACAATTCAGGCGCCACGCCATTTCTGGGTGCACCTCCAAATGCGCGGTACCTTTCAAGTAACCGCGAACACGCAAAGCACCACCGTCTAACGTTAGCCACTCACCAGGGCGGCGGCGAGCAGCAAGTAAAGCGCTATCTGTTGCATTCCAACGTGGTTCATCACGGCCCATGAATTTTGCGATGACAATGCGTAAATCCTGTATGTAGCCTGCAGTACGGTATTCCGTGCTCCCCCACTCATTGTAAACGCGAGCCAAAATCATTCGTTTGCCGAAACCCTCTGGGCGGTTCGTCACATGCTCGCCAGACAACGCTCTAAAAATCCCATCTACGCGCTCAGAGAAGAACTGTCGGCGAGCGTTAAGCAGTGCCATTATCGTTGGTCGCACAGCTTCTTCCTCAAAATCGGGAAGTGGCTCTACAGACCATTCCTTCCGTTGAGCGCTGCTCTCTGGATCAAACTGGCCAGTACGTTTAGCCTTAACCCCCTGAGGATTACGGATCTGTTCGTTCCATTCTTCTCGGCGGTTGTTTGGCATATACTCGTAGACATCCGTCATATTCAGTGCTTTTTGCCAGAATGTTGCATTCAAGCTGGCGATAGCACCCTCCAGCTTGAAAAGTTCGCTCACACTGCGGACGTGACGATCCTGCCTTTGGTTGCCTTCCAGAAAGTGATATACCGATGCCTGATGTGTATTGATTAGCCCAGCCATCATTTCCACATCAGAACGTAATTGTTTGTACTGGCCAATCAAGCTGTCGATAAGATCGGTTGATGCTGGAGCAAAAAATTCATTATCTAAAACCAATTCGCTCATACCGATGCTCCCCGTACACTGGCCAGTGCCTGGTCAAACATCTTGTGCAAGCGGCAAGCGCGTAGCTCTTCCGGTTTGAAATACCACAAGGACTTATCAGACACGGCTTGATCGTTGGCGTGAGAGCGGAGGTTTTTTTCGCTCTGATTGAGATAGCGTTCTGACACTTTTTTCAGGTGCCACTTGGTTAAATTTTTCCGACCGCTCTGCTCAATCTCAACAAATGGAGATCTGAGCATCGACTGAAGCCGTTCAGAAACCACTGTCCGGCTCATTGTGTGATTGGGGTAGGTTTCACGCAGCAAGGCCATGATTTCAGATGTCGATAATTCTTTGCCGATGATGAGATCGACAAACTGCTGGCTGGTGATTCTGTTTTTGCTACTCATTGGTTTATGCTCCGGTTACTTAATCAGCCGCAAGTGGCTTACATTTTTTCGATAACTACCCCAGGTGAAATCTACCCAGATCCCACCATCCATCGATAATCTGTCCATAACTCTTGTACCGACTACATCGGTTAATTCCTTGGCATTCAGGTTGGTTAAAATCCCAACCGGCTTTAGTGACGAAAGCCTGCGATCGATAATCTGGTTCAAAATGACCCATTCACCACGCGTTTCACGCTGCACACCCACTTCGTCAAGGACGAGTAGGTCTACTTTGCACAAGTCGTCAAGCAAGGTAGCCTCCGACTCTCCGCCGTCATAACAGCGCCGCACGCGCAACATCAAGTCGGGGATCGTGACCACTAACACCGTGTGACTGCGTGCCAGCAAGTGGTTACCGATAGCTGCCGCCAAGTGGTTTTTGCCCGTTCCACAACCACCACTGAACACGAAACAGCCAAAACCCATGCCAAAATTCTGGGCGTAGCTTTTGGCCTTGCTCAAGGCGTGCCGCTGCCCGTCGTTGGATACCTGGTAATTTGCAAACGTGCAGTTACGATGCAGATCACAAATCCCTGAACGCCCCAAAATCCGCTCAGCGCGAGTGCGTTGATTCTCTTTTTCCAACTCGGCGCTTCGTTTTTCCCCTTCCGAACGGTTCCACGCAAGTAACTCTTCTGCTGTCCGAAATCTTGGCTCAATGCCTGGTGGCATAAGCCGTTGCAGCCTACTGAGTAGCGTCTCTGGTGTTTTCATGGTTCACCTCATGGTTAGTTAAATTCCGGCGGTTTTTCGCCGTAGTTGCCTGAAGGTTCAAAAGCCCCCTGACGTTGGCGTTTAGGCTTGGCTCCCGGTGGGGATCCGCCACGCTGGCTTGCCAGATGTCGTGAAAATTTTTGCTCCCACTGAACGTGGTGAAACGCCTTACCCTCCGCTTTCCAGTACGTCGTGAAGCTCGCCAGTTCCTGAGGGGAATACCCAGGGTCTGGGCCATCAAGAATATTTCCCCATACGGCAGCGCGTCGCTTGAAATCCGGTGATGGCTGCCAGGTGGTGGCCATCGGGAATTTAACGGTGGGGTCATCCGTCCAGAAAACGTCATCGAGTTCTTGAGGTGGTGACTCATCTGGTGATGGCCCGTTTTCGCACGCGCCCGCGATATGTGGGGTTTGATCTTTTAGATCTGTATTTAGATCTTTATCTGGATCTTTATTCGTTGAACGGTCGTTGCTATTTCGTTCATCGGTCGTTGAACGGTCGTTGGATTTGGGTTGATTTTCCTTGGTTTTTTTCTCCGCTCGCTTTTGTGCTGATTTTTTCCCGGCCTCACTTCTTTGCGATTGAGCCCCTTTTACAGAGAGTAAATCGCGCTCAATTCGCTGGTGAGTCCACGTATTTCCATCATCAATAAAAAACTCGTTCAACGACCGTTCAACATCCGTCCAACGGTCGTTGGACAAACGAGCTATTCCCGCAAGTCTATTTTTTGGCAATGGTTTACCTGTCTGCCAGTAATTGAATATCAGCAGCAAGTACGCACCGTGTTCCTCTGTTGAGAGGTGCATGGTGTCTGCCAGGTAATCGGCAACATAAAACTGCATGTACGGGAGTACCGCCATTATCTGTTCCTGGTAATTCGCGTTTTGTTGATTGAGGTTGCTATGCTGCTAACCCTGCCCGGCACCATCGCCGCATAATCCGGGTTAAGCTCACACAGCACAGCTTTTCTACCGTGCGCAACCGCAACTCCGGCAGATGTGCCGCTGCCGCCGAACGGATCCAAAACGGCACCACCTGGCGGGCTACCAGCTAGAATGCACGGTTCAACCAATGCAGGCGGAAAAGTCGCGAAGTGCGCACCTCTGAACGGTCGCGTTGCGATCGTCCAAACGCTTCGGCGATTGCGCATGTTCGTATCCCACGTTGATTCTTCACGTTCGGCCCTGTGTGTGCCGTACGCCTGACCCGGTATTGCTTGCCCGCGTTTACTATCACTGCGCTTGAAAGAATCTCGCCTTGACCTTGTGTTGCCAGTCACCGTCCTGTGACCACCCTGGGCATTTTTAAATGTCGAACCGTTGACGTATGCCCCACCGCGAAAGCTGTTCGCATTCCCTTTGTTGGACTGCACAGGCTCCTTGAAAGCATCATGATCGAAGTAATAACGCGGCGATTTGCTGAATAAAAAAACGTACTCATGCGCCTTTGTGCAACGATCACGCACGCTTTCCGGCATCGGGTTTGGTTTGTGCCAGATGATGTCCTGGCGCAGATACCAACCGTCAGCACGCAATGCAAAAGCCAGCATCCACGGTATACCTATGAGGTCTTTATGCTTCATCCCTGATGGCGCCGAACGCCAACCAGTAACGGCACTTTCCCCCTTCCAAGCACCATCGCGCCGAGCATCCATGAAAGAGCCACCACCACCCCGGCCACCGGTCGCGTATGAATCACCAATGTTGACCCACAGCGTGCCGTCATCGCGCAGCACGCGGCGAACCTCGCGAAATACGCCGACCAACATCTCGATGAATTCTTCTGGCGTCGGCTCCAAACCGATTTGCCCATCCACGCCGTAATCACGCAGCCCGAAATACGGCGGGCTGGTTATGCAGGTGTGGAATGCTTTTTCAGGCATAGAACGCATAAGCTCGACGCAGTCACCGACATAACAGCGAAAGAGATTTTCAAAGGCCATAAATCACCATGACGAGCGCCCAGACACTCATCACTAGCGCCAAAAAATTGGCACCGACAAACAGCCATGCCCCGAGGGTTAATTTTCTCAGCCTCATCGGTACGCCCCCTTACGCCGCCCTGGAACGTGCGGGCGGTCGGGCTTGTCGCGGACGCGCTTTAAGGGCTTGGCGTATGTTTTTGCTATCGCCAAGCTGCTGGCGATCGACGCGTTTGGGCGCGATGTGTAGTGCTCAGCACCGCGCATTGCGGCAGAACGCGCCACGTCAGCGGAAAATCCATCTCGCACCAGCTGGTCGCGGATTTGCGCTTCAATCTGTTCTCTGGAAAATCTAGCCATTGGTTTATGCTCCGGTTAATGCAGTGCCGAATAGGCTTGCCGTAGCTCACGCAAGCTGCGTTCCGCCTCATCGCACTCTCTTTCAAAATCCACACGTGATGCATTGAGCAACGCTGCAGCGACAACATCCTGATGCTCTTTCAGTGCGCGAATTGCGAGATAACTGATGCTCGTTCCGGCAACCAGGCGGGCGCGCAATTCCGCTGGCAGAGCTGCCAGAATTGCCGGTTGCAGCAGCCTGATTTTTTGCCGGGCGCGTTCGGTGTCACTGTCGAGCCAGCGGAAAATTCGCTGTTTGTTGTTGCGCCAAGCATCGAAATCCACTGTGCCGTCGGCCTGTTCTATCCGCTCCAGATGTGGCCGGTTCAGGTCCAGAGCAAAATAGGCGCGGGTGATCTCCGCCGTTACAGTACGCTGGGTTAACTCCGTGGCCCAACCGCGCAGCGCATCGCGGAGGTGTTCGTGTTTGATTTCCATATATCAGTCCTTAGGCGCTACCAGTGCTATCTTGCTGGCCTGGTGGTAGGCCGTCTGTTGGGTTTGGGTAAAGATCGGGGCGCAACTCGTGGGGAGTGACGCCCGTTACTTGGAAAATGGAGAGCACCCTATCAGGGGGGACGCCGTTTTTTTTCCACAGGCAAACAGCCATTCGGCTTACGCCTAATGCCTTGCCTAGCGTATTTGCATTTCCGTGTTTGCGGATTGCGTTGTTGATACCAGTCATTACGACCTCCGTATGGGTTACGGCGAAAGTAAAGCATTTATTTACCAAATGATCAAGCAATCAAGTCATTGCGGATGTAAAGCAATGATTTACAATAAAGCCTATGACGACTAAAACCGAACGCCCTGACCTGGTTAGCAGGCTCACTGAAATAAACCAGAAAGGTATATCCAAAACTGATATGGCCCGCATCGCAGGGGTTAGTAAGCAAGCGGTAAGCGGCTGGTTTAGAACAGGGACAATTAGCAAAAAATCAGCACTTGCCATAGCAGAAGCTGCGGGGGTTTCCGTTGCATGGCTATACGGTGAAAGTGTCGAGGAGACCGGCCTTAGCGCTGATGAAATGGAACTGCTCAAGCTCTATCGCCAGCTCCCAGAACCCGAGCAAAGAAACATGCTCGCCGTCTTTGGCGCTCGGCTGAAAGAGCTGGATGAGTTCGTGGAGAGATACGTTCGCAGAAGGGCGAAAGGTAGTGAATGAGGCTAATTTGGGGAAGGATATAATATGGCAGTTGAAAAAATAGCTTTCGTTTTCCCAACACTTATGCGCCCTGGAATGGCTACGAATGGCATTTACCGACCTGAAATCTCTATGCATTTAAACCGTAAAGGTGAAAAACACCTTATGGCCATCACTGTTGGCATAATGTTCAGTAGTACCGAAAGCTACTTCACTGAGGTCGACATCAATCACACTGATGATCTCGCTAATCCTGATGAAATAACAGATGGACGGGCTGAATATCTATATGGTGAAAAGGTTGGCGACGATCAGCAGCTTAGCATTTACTCCATGCTTGCCAGCTCGGTAAATCTTGACAAAGAAGGGGTTTATCGCGTGATCATTCGAATATTTAAGAGTGAACATGGCGTTAAGGTTGGGGAGCCAGTCACCATGGGTGAGTGTTATTTCTACGTCTCTCACACGGAGGCGCAGCAATAATGAGTAATGCTAATAGGCATTTGTATAGCGTTCCTTCCTCCAGTGACAGCATTGCAACAACGACTGGAAACAGCCATACTCCTTCATATGGCGATGGTAACGGTGGGGGTGATGACATGCTCAGCAGAATCAAAAAACTTGAAGATGACGTGCAAAGCATGAAAACTGACGTTGCCGTCATTAGGTCTAACTATGCAACGAAATCTGACGTCAGCGATGCTAAAACCAGTATAATTCTTTGGGTCGTTGGCGCCGTTGTGTTTGCACAACTGATACCCGCAATACCAGCAATAATTAAAGCTTTTACGCAATAAACTCTACATCATCCCGGCCCCGCGCCGGTTTTTTGTGCCAACCACTCTCCCAAGCAACCAACCCCAATCAAACCGCCCTCCTGAGGCGGTTTTTTTGTGCCCTCTCAAAATTAAATAAAATTCACTTGATCAAATGGTAAAGATATTGTTTACTTAATCCATCAAGCAGCCGCTAAGGCAGAAACCCCACGAAGCAATACCCCGAGTTACTTCGTGTTTTGCCAAAGCCAAGTAGCCAGCCCGAGGCGTAAGAACATGACGGCGACTGTGGAAGTGAAATCAGCAGCAGGTGTAAACGTTCCACCGGCCGGGTGTAAAGCGGCGAGCATAACCAATTACCAATCGAAGGGATTGTCTGAGAGGAAGCCCTATGACAAACATCGTCCCATTTAGTAGCAAAGCAATAGCGTTACGCAATAAGCGCACTGGCGCACCATGGGTTGCATTGTTCGATTACGTGCGCAGCGTCTACCGGTTCGAACCCATAGGCAACCTTCGGGCAATCAGAAAGCCATTCGAAGCACCAGGTATACCGCCAGAGTTTGAACCGGCTGGCACCCACTGAAAATGCAGCACCAGGGAACGGTCGCTAACACCCACTCGCAGAAGCGGGTAATGCGACGCCGGAAACGTAACCGACTGACCGCTGGGAAAGACCAGCACACAACAGGTAAGAGCATTTTTCTGTGGCGAAGGAAACTCAAGAAGACCTCCCTGAACCGATTAATGCTCTTTCCGTTGTGGTGAATGCGCAGGCAAAGCGCCTAAGTGACAACAAGCCGGGATATCAGCACCGGCCACCACAATGCAGCATCTTAATAAAAACTTCCCAACGGCTAATTATTTTAGCCGCAGGATCCCTTTACCCAAATAACGGAGCATTACCATGACCAAGAATATTATTTTCAGCCTGAAGAAATTAAACGGCAATATTGCACGCGTTATTAGCAATGGCGAAACGGCTGGTTATATCACCACTCCAGAAAACGAACATCAGAATCAGCAGTATTTTGCTATCACTCACAACGGCAAAGATATTGGCTATCAAGATTGCGCCGTATGCGCGATTGAACGCGTGATTCGCCGTTTTGAGCGCATTCCTCCCGATGAAGAAATCACCCCGCTCACAAAAAAAGATATTTGTGGGTTGAGCATCAGCGTGTCGTCCCTTCACTAATCTGCACCGCCCATTACCCCGCTGGTCCGGCGTAATGGGCGTTATTGAATTAATGGAGGCCACCCATGCTGGAAAAAGTATTTTCGCCCGCTGCCGCACAGAAAGCGCAGGCTGAATATTGCAAAAAAATAAATGCACCACACTTCGCCCCGTTGAGTGGGGTGTGCTGGCGCTGTAAGAGAAATATCTACGAGAAACACGGATCGCCCGAACGTAGCACTGGCATATCTGTTGAAGAGGCCGGAAGAAAGGTTATTTGTTTCTGCCCTCACTGCAACCGTAGTTACGACGATTGAAAGTAAAAAGGCCCGCACAAGGCGGGCCAATCTACCGGTTTAACGTCCCGGCGACGGGTTACCGGGGAACCACCCCCAATAACCGGAGCATAACCAATGACCAGCCGAAGCAGATCACTGATCGGTTGGCATTCTACCTAAATTCAGGAGAATTGCACAATGCAAAACGTGTATGCCTATTATCTCAAGGCAAAACAGAAATCCGGCAAACCTTCCCTTTTTATTTATTTTGAAGCGAAGAACGACGCCCGGGCGCTGCGCGATCTGGAAAACAAAATTGAAGATGCCGAGCTGGATCCGAAAGAATACTTCAAGCCGGTCCGCACCGATTTCCCGGTTTTTGATGACCTGCCCACAGAGGGTGAGTTCTGTGAAAAATGGTGTGATCGTTATTGCTTAGGTGAGAACGGGCAAACTTGGGAGCAAATCGCTACCGAAGCCGGACAACAACTGTCGCAGAAAACCACAAAATCGCCCGCAAAAGACGAGGCCATGTATTTCGCAAAAGACTTCGACAGACACACCATCAGTGCTGCAGTGTGGCTGCTTGGTCGCGATAGTCACCAGATGACAAAGGAGCAGTTACAAGCAGCCACGGCACTCCTGATGGATGATGCACAGCGCTATCCACAAAACGTCATCATGGCTCTATCGAACATTAGGATCGCCGGCTGCACCTTTCATGAAGCAGCCGTTGCCGTCATTGCTGCCATGAAAACCATTTGGCCGCCATTCGATAAAGCGCCGGAGTTGGGCAAACTCAGCCAGTTCGCAACCGAATACCTGAGTGCGCGAGTAGAGGATCGCCAGTCCATTATTTCCAAGTGGCAGACAGCGCCCACTGCTGCACCAGCGCCAAAACCAGAATTACCGCGCACGTCGACCGGCGCACTGGCCGGCACTGGGGAAAAACCAGCGTACGGTACGCCAACGGCATCATTCGCCGAATTAGAGACCGTTGTTTATCTTGCGCATTTCCCGTCTGATTTCAATATCGGTAATCCCCCAGGGTCAATTATCAACGCAGTTGGTGAGGCTAAGAAACGCAAAGACAAATCCCCTGTTACCTGGTTCGGGATGTTGCGTGAAACCCCTGGCATTCTGGATTTTTCCCGCGAAGCTATTGGCTTGTTGATCCGCAATGCACCGGAAAACATCCACATGACGCCCGGCGCACTGCGCTCCTACATCAACGCTAACCTGATTGAAATCGACGAAAAAACGGCAAAGGCGGAAACCCATGCTCAAACCCAACCGTTGCCGCAGAGCGAGACATGCTCATTGGCTGATGAACAACATTCGAATGAAACGCTGGCAGGCGCAACAGCAAGTGCTGGCGATGCGGCGCTGGCGGGCGAGCTGACCAATCACCTCCCCTCATTTGAGGGCGAAAAAGAAGAAGTGGACGCCATTGAGGATCTTGAGCCAACAACGCGCTACGCGTGGCTGCGACGTGAAATCTTGGCTGCCCTAGAAGGTAAAACGTCAGTAATGGGCGTGGATGATGTGAAAGAGCTTGTCGCAAAGACCGGCGATCTTAATCACGCCTACCTTGCCCGCTTGTTAGCAAAAGAGATCGAGCCCTGTGATCCCTTCAAGCAGTTGGCCGCCGATGAGGTTCATCACCTTACTTGCGATGTGTTGGAAAGCTGGACTAACAGCAAAGAAGAAAGCTGCCAGTTTATCAATGAGCGCGTTGAGTATTACCTGAGTGAAAAATCAAAGGGAAACGGCGTTTCCGATACCGAAAGTGGCAGCCTCAAGAAAGTCGGCAAAGGCCTCTATGACGTATCCACGCTTTTCGCTGAATCTCCGCTTGCTGGCGTGGTCGTTGATGGCAGCGCTGCAGCTAACGATGTTCGTGAATTCCTCGACACCCCGAAAGAGGAACCCGCACAGAATGACACACCAACGCTGGCAGACACGCAGCCAGAGGAGCCGGAAGTCACGGACGAACAGCTCCATTTCGAACCGGGCCGTTATACAGACATTCGAAACGACGCATACCACGCTGCGAACGGCATCAGCAGCACCATGCTGAAAGATTCGCTGGTTAGTCTGCTGTATTACTTCGCTCGTCACGTTGAAGGCAGCATTGCCCGTCAGCAAACTGAAGCATTTATTTTTGGGTCGCTGTTACATTTGCTCGTGCTTGAGCCTGAGAAGCTGGAGTCAGAATTTAGTATTGAACCTCTCATTCCTGAAGGCGCTTTCACTGACACAGCCTCAATGCGAACGTTTATCGACAAACATAACGCATCACTGCCAAAAATGACGGATTCAGACACGTTGCGCGCCGTGATCGAAGAGTATAACGCCACGCTGCCGACACCTCACGCCCTGGGTGGGAATGCTGAAGAAATCGGGCAGTTTTATACGTTGCTGCCAGTGGGGTTTCAGCGCATTGGCGAAGATCAAAAGCCAACGGCAACAGCGATGAAAGCCTGCATCAAGGAATATAACGCGACACTGCCGACACCGCTGAAAACAAGCGGTAGTCGCGAAGCATTACTCGAGCAACTGGCAATCATCGATCCTGAGTTCGTAAAACTTGAACTGGCCATTCCGGCTCCGCTGGCTGTCAGTGGCAGCAAGGAAGATATGGCTGCACGTATTAAATCAGTTCTGCCAAATGCTGTTTTTGCTGATGAACTCTTCAACATATGGAGAAGCTCCAGCGATCAACGGCAGAAAATTACCCAGCAACAAATGCTACTTGCGAAGGAGATTCAGCGTGCACTGTTCAATCACTCACTGGCTGGCCCGATGCTACTGAACCCGCAACGCGCAACGGAAGTAAGTTATTTCGGTGTGGATGAAGAAACTGGCCTTGAGGTTCGAATTCGTCCTGATCTCGAAATTGACACTGGTACAAGACGGATTGCCATCGACCTGAAAACTGTCAGCATGCCGTACGTCAAGCAGGATAACCTCCGCTACCGCCTACACCGCGAAATTATCGAGCGCGATTACCACATGAGCGCTGGTATGTATTGCGATGTTGGGATGTTCGATCAGTTCTTCTGGATCTTCGTTAACAAAGAACCGGGTTATCACTGGGTCGCCGTCGTCGAAGCCTCTACTGATGAACTGGATTTGGGTCGCGCCATCTACAAGCGCCAATTGCGTGCAATACGCAACGCTATGGATACCGGTATTTGGCCTGAGCCGATTACCGAGGTTTTCACCGACACACTGACTGAATACGAATTATCCCAACTGAAAGAGTTGAGCGGAGCGACATTATGAGCAGGGAAATTATTGAGCAGCAAAAAAACAGCGTTATTGACAACGTTTCCATTCTGACCAATGGCGACCTATTTAATCGCCTAATGAAGATATCTGAAGTGATGGCGAATAGTGGCGCAATGGTTCCCCAACATTTTCGCGGTCAGCCTGATGCTTGCATGGCTGTTACGATGCAGGCCGCACGCTGGGGAATGGATCCATTCGTTGTTGCCCAAAAGACCCACCTGGTTAACGGCACTCTGGGTTATGAGGCACAACTAGTAAACGCCATTATCAACAGCATGGCACCCACCAAGGATCGCATTCACTTTGAATGGTTCGGTGAGTGGGAAAATATCATTGGAAAATTTGTCACAAAAACCAGCAAAAGCGGAAATGATTACATTGCCCCAGGGTGGGCACTGTCTGACGAAAAAGGCGTCGGTGTTCGGGCATGGGCAACCCTGAAAGGCGAAGATAAACCACGGGAACTTGTGTTGTACCTCTCTCAGGCTCAGGTCCGTAACTCAACTCTGTGGGCTAGCGACCCTCGTCAACAGCTAGCGTATTTGGCCGTTAAGCGCTGGGCGCGATTGTACTGCCCTGATGTGATCCTTGGTGTTTATTCTGCAGATGAACTAGAGGAGCCACAACCACGCAGCGAGAGGGATATCACCCCTGTGGCTACAACCGTGGCGGAACTAGCAAATACTCCAACGATAGAGGAGCCAGACGCAACAAAGGCCGCTGATTTAGGTGACGCCCTCAGCACGGCACTAGATGAAGCAAGCACTCTGGAAGAAGCCACGCTCATTGAGCGACGGATCGCAAAACATAAAGACGCTCTGGGGAGTTCACTGCTGTTTAGCCTGCGTGGCAAGGCGCAGAAAAAACGCGGCGGCTTCAAGGCAGTGGCTGAAATTGACGCAGCATTCAGTGCACTGGGTGACGATGACATTCAGGCATTTCAGCAGTTGGAGACGTTGATTGCCAATCGCAAAGGCATATTACCGCCAGCAGACTATGAGCGATTCACGGTAGCGCTGGATGACCTGCGCCCAGAGTACCAACCATGAATGCGTTAATCGGTTTCGTTCTGCTGGTCAGCGCATGCGGTCATGACTACTGCGATGCGCTGCCAGTATCAGAACGCATATATGCGACTAAGGGGGAGTGCGAGCAGGTCCTGAAAGCCATCCATCTGCGCCGCCCTGAGGCTGTGCTGTTGTGTGGTGAAGTTCACCGTTCTGAGAATTGATTTTTAAACATCAAAACACAATACCGGCCACGCGTAAGATCGTGGCCGATCTCGAGGTGAAGTATGCCGCAAGTTGTCTTTAATGAAGAGTGGATTGTTGAAGATGGGCTTAAAGCAAAGACGGGGCTAAGCGATCGACAAATCGAAAAATTTCGTCAAGGCTGCTGGGTTGAGGGGGTGCATTTTAAACGTGTATCACCGAGTGGCGGGCGCACCCTTCGTGGGATCACCTGGTACAACTACCCGCGAATAAATAAGTTCATACAGGATGCATGATGGCAGCACTACCAACCGGGGTGGAAATCAGAGGGAAACGGCTTACTATCTGGTTCATGTATCGCGGTCAGCGTTGCCGGGAGTCATTAAAAGGCTGGGAAATTACCCCAGCCAATATCAAAAAGGCTGCTAATTTCAGGTCGCTGATTCTGAGTGAAATTCACATCGGTGAATTTGACTATGCGGTTCGGTTTCCAGCATCAAAGCGAGCAGAAAAAACCACCCCTCGCAGTAAAATAGAGACGTTCGGCCAGCTTGCTGATATTTGGCTAGAGAACCGGGAAGTGGAGCTGACAAAAAACACAATGCGGAAAACCCGGTCACAGATGAAAACGCTAAAATTCATCATTGGTCCGGATACTGAAATAACCAAGTTCAATCATAACGATATACTGCAATGTCGTACTACGCTGCTGCATGGCACCACGTTCTACGCCACGACGAGCAGGAGCAACAAAGACGGGCGAACGGTACGCACGGTTGATAACTATATATCACTGCTTTGCACTGTCCTCCGTTTTGCCTATCACTCTGGGTTCATCACCGATAAACCGTTTGAGGGATTGAAAAAACTGCAGAAAAGTAAGGCTAAGCCGGATCCCCTGCTGCGGGCTGAATTCGATCAGCTGATGCAAGCGCTATCTGGTCAGCCTAAAAATCTTTGGCAGTATGCGATTTTCTCCGGTATGCGCCATGGGGAATTAGCTGCATTAGCCTGGGAGGATGTGGATTTAGATGCGGGGACCGTCAAAGTGAGTCGCAGTCTCAACACGTTGGGTATGTTCGGGCCGCCGAAGACGCGGGCCGGGAACCGTTCTATCTCCCTGCTAGCGCCTGCACTGGAGGCATTACGTGCTCAACGAGTGTTAACGGCGTTGCACCCCAAAACGGAAATCACTTTTCATCACCGCGAATACGGTAAAACTGAGAAGCAGCGACTACATTTCGTTTTTGTGCCGCGCCCAGCCAAAGGCCAGCAAAAAGCCTACTATTCGCTATCGTCGATCGGTGCCCGTTGGAATGCCGCTGTAAAACTCGCTGGCATTCGGCGGCGTAATCCGTACCATACGCGGCATACTTTCGCGTGCTGGTTATTAACGGCCGGTGCTAACCCATCTTTCATTGCCGATCAGATGGGGCATGAGAACGCGCAAATGGTCTACGAGATATACGGAAAGTGGATCGAAGAGATGAATGGGGAGCAGGTGAACATGCTAAATGATAGGCTGGCTATTTAATGTACTTTGCCTCAATTTTGCCCCTTTTGATGTTCTACGGAAAATAAAATGCAAGAAAATCAGTCAATTAAACCTAAAGAGCAGTACAATTTAAACAAATTGCAAAAGCGCCTGCGCCGCAACGTGGGTGAAGCAATCGCAGACTTCAATATGATCGAGGAAGGCGATCGCATTATGGTGTGCCTGTCTGGCGGTAAAGACAGTTACACCATGCTCGAAATCCTGCGTAACCTGCAACAAAGCGCCCCGATAAGCTTCTCTTTGGTTGCCGTGAACCTCGATCAGAAGCAGCCTGGCTTCCCGGAACATATTTTGCCTGAATATCTGGCAAATCTGGGCGTAGAGTACAAGATCGTCGAAGAGAACACTTACGGTATCGTCAAAGAGAAGATCCCTGAAGGTAAAACCACCTGTTCCCTGTGTTCACGCCTGCGCCGTGGCATTCTCTACCGCACCGCCACCGAACTGGGTGCCACCAAGATTGCCCTGGGCCACCACCGCGATGACATCCTGCAAACGCTGTTCCTCAATATGTTCTACGGCGGCAAGCTGAAAGGGATGCCGCCCAAGCTGATGAGTGACGATGGCAAACACGTGGTGATCCGCCCGCTCGCCTATTGCCGTGAAAAAGATATTGAGCGTTTTGCTGTCGCTAAAGAATTCCCAATCATCCCGTGCAACCTGTGTGGTTCACAGCCGAACCTGCAGCGTCAGGTGATTGGCGACATGCTGCGTGACTGGGATAAACGCTATCCAGGGCGGATTGAAACCATGTTCAGTGCGATGCAAAACGTGGTGCCTTCTCATCTGTGTGATACCAATTTATTTGACTTCAAAGGTATTCAGCACGGCAGTGAAGTGGTAGACGGCGGCGATCTGGCGTTTGATCGCGAAGATATTCCGCTGCAACCCGTTGGTTGGCAGCCTGAAGAGGCAGATGAACCAAGCGTATCTGCGCTTGAGCGCCTGAATGTGCTGGTAATTAAATAATTCCCCCTTCCGCCTGCCAGCGCAGGCGGACATTTGTCCCTCATGCTTTTCGATCCTGCTCACAATTCACGCATAAAGCACCTGACAGCGGTCACTTTATTTATTACTGTTTATTTATACAGTTAAATAAGTGGAGATTACCAATGAACATTACCCCCTGCCTGTCCCACGTTTCGTTGGGCACTAACAATTTTGATGCTGCAGCACAATTTTACGATCGTGTCCTTGCTGCCTTAGGTTGCCGACGAGTGATGGAACACCCCGGTGCCATCGGCTATGGCCGTGACTACCCCGAGTTCTGGCTGCAAACGCCAATCGATGGCAAGCCAGCCGGAACCGCCAACGGTGTGCATGTAGGATTTTTTGCCACCAGTAAGAAACAGGTCGATGAGTTCTATCAGCAGGCTGTAGCAGCAGGTGCCCAGGAAGATGGTGCGCCTGGTTCACGTCCACATTATGGTGCGGCCTACTACGGCTGTTTTGTGCGCGATCTGGATGGGCACAAGATTGAAGCCAGTTTCTGGGATGAAAGCGCAGCTTAGCAAAACAATACTTTTGCGCGGCTTCGAGAAACTCGGAGGGTTGTTACAGCGATCAGCATTCAGAAAGGCGACAGATGTCGCCTTCGTTACGCATTACTTCTTGGCACTTTCTTCGCCAGCTACAGCAGTTTTTGCATCTGCGGCCTTAGATTTCTCTGTGGCCATCGCCGACTCTTTCTTCGCTTCTTCGTGCTTGCCTTCTTTGTGATGCTTCATCGCCTTTTTATGATGCTTGGCAACAGCTTCATGTTGTTCAGCAGCTTCTTTATGCATGGTAGTCGCATCTGCTGCAATACCAGCAAAAGAGGTCATACCCAGAGCAAATACGGACAAGACTAACGCTTTCTTAATCATAATAATCCCTTTATTTCATTGAATAGACAAACTGCCTAATCAACATAGACCCGATGTATAAGAAATACAAATGTAAGCGTTATTAATATTGGTGAGTACACACGAAATGAGAACGTTAACTATTCTTCTCTTTGCCAGGACTGATGTATATGAGAGGTGCAGTGATTCAGAAAGGGAATAGGCAAAAAAATGCCGGTGATTAAACCGGCATCGTATGAATCAAATGTGCTATGCAGTAATTCTAAAATAAGAAAGTAAGACAATTATGGAGCGCAACGCCCATCGCTTGACGTTGCATTCACCTGCGGAAAGAATCATGCCGTACTTTGCGCAGGTGAATATTGATGTTGCTCAACTTTAACTGCGTTTTTGTACCGCTTGTTTCCAAATTACCAAAAAGCAACCCATTTGCGGTTGCATCGCCCCTCATAGCCACCGGCTGCGCTTCAGCCACCAGGCGACACTGACAATCAGCGCTATCAGCATAAAACAGAAAGAGACAAATGCCAGCGGGCTGCCACTACCGGGGATCCCTCCCAGGTTGACACCAAATAACCCCGTCAGGAAGGTGGTTGGCAGAAACAGCATCGCCATCATAGACATGGTGTAAGTACGGCGGTTCATCGCATCAGCCATCACGGTGGTAATCTCGTCAGACATTATCGCCGTACGGGCAATGCTGCCATCCAGATCGTCCAACCCACGCCCTAAACGATCGGCGATATCTTGCATGCGGCGGCGATCGTCGTCACTCATCCACGGCAGGCGTTCGCTGGCCAAACGTGAAAACACATCTCGCTGTGGTGCCATGTAGCGGCGCAGCACAATGAGCTGTTTACGGATTAATGCCAACTCACCACGTTCCGGGATCTGCTGTTCGAGCAACGCATCTTCCAGATCGATAATTTTGTCGTGCAAATCCTCAATAAACTCACTGGTGTGATCGGTCAGGGAATCAGCGATATCCACCAACCAATCCCCGCAGTTGGTCGGCCCAGACCCATTTTGCAATTCATTGACCACGGCATCAATCGAATACACTTTGCGGTGCCGGGTTGAAATTATCAGTTTATCCGTCATATAGACGCGGAACGTGACCAACTGATCGGGCCTGGAATTAGCATTAAAATTGATACCGCGCAGCGTGATCATGGTGCCATCCCCCAAGCGACTGACGCGCGGGCGCGTACTTTCGCCAGAGAGTGCTTCCCTCACCGCATTCGGCAGCAGCGGCGTGGTTGTCAGCCATGCGGAACTTGCCGCATGGGCATAGTCGAGATGCAGCCAGCAAGGTTCATCACGGGTGATTTTACTTTCATCGTTAATCGGCGTCGTTCCGCCTTTGCCGTCAAGTTGGTAAGCGTATACCGCGTCAGATCCCTGCAGATCGCGCCCCTCAATGACATCCATTCCATACCCTCTTTATCATCAGTGCTGCAGAATATACATTTCCTGGCTATACGCCACGTCTTCTGGATTGGTGATCGGATAACCTTTTACCCAAGGTTTGATCAGGCGTCCATTCGTGTATTGGTAAATGGGAGCAATCGGTGCCTGCGCGGCAATGATCTGCTCAGCCTTATTATAATCCTCGGTCAACGCAGCAGGATTGGTTTCGCGGCTGGCCTCCAGCAACAGGTTATCGTATTCCGGGCTTTTAAATTTAGCGATGTTGCCGCTGTGAGCAGACGTCAACAACGAAAGGAAGGTTGAAGCTTCGTTGTAATCCCCAACCCAGGAAGCTCGCACCACGTCAAAATTCCCGGTATTACGGCTGTCAATATAGGTTTTCCATTCCTGATTCTGCAGTTTGACATCCACGCCCAACTTTTTCTTCCACATCGATGCCACGGCGATGGCAATTTTCTGATGGTTCTCCGAGCTGTTATACAATAAGGTCAAGGTCAGTGGCCGGTTCGGGCCATAACCTGCCGACTGCATCAGCGCCTTGGCCTGCGCGTCCAACTCTTCCTGAGGCTGCTGTTGTAACAGACTGGTTTCCGGTTTGAAGCCAGCAGTGACATCAGGCGTGAAGTGATAAGCCGGTTTTTCGCCGGTACCCAACACTTTCTCAGCAATAATCTTGCGATCGATAGCATAAGACAGTGCCTTGCGCACGCGCACGTCATTGGTTGGCGCACGTTGGGTATTGAAAGCATAATAATAAGTCCCAAGTTGATCTGGGGTATACACTTGGCCCGGAATATCCTTCAGCAACTTCTGGTACATGTTTTTCGGGAAAGATTCTGTGATATCAATATCCCCCGCCAGATAACGTTTGGTGGCGTTAGATTCCTGATTAATCGGTACAAAGGTGACTTTGGTCAGCACAGTATGAGCATGATCCCAATAACGCTCATTCGGCACCAATACCAATTTTTCATTCACTACCCGATCCTGCAGTTTGAATGCGCCATTACCGACCAGATTGCCGACTTTAGTCCAGTCGTTGCCGTACTTCTCAACGGTGGCACGCGGCACCGGGAACAGACTGAAGTTCGCGGTCAAGCTGACAAAATAGGGTACAGGCTTATTCAACTGCACTTTCAGCGTATGGTCATCCACCGCCGTCACGCCCAACTTATCAACAGGCAATTTACCTGCGATGATTTCATCCGCATGCTGGATCCCGGCTAACTGGGCAAACCAGGCAAATGGCGACTGGTTTTTCGGATCAACCAAACGCTGCCAGCTATAAACAAAGTCTTTAGCCGTGACAGGGTCACCATTGGACCAGCGCGCATCTTTACGCAACGTAAAAAGGTAGATTTGGTTATCGCTGGTCTGCCAACGGCTGGCGACACCCGGGATCGGTTTGCCATTGGCCCCTTGGTTCACCAAGCCTTCGAACAGATCGCGTGCAACCTGCGCTTCTGGTAGCCCGACCGCTTTAATCGGATCCAGAGAGGCCGGTTCATCTTTGATATGGCGCACAATTTCCTGCTTTTCCGCCAACACGCTACCTGCCGGAACCTGAGCCGCCATTGCACTACCGCAACCTGCGCCGATTGCTGCAGCGCAAAGCGCCAACCGGAAACTCTGCTGAATTCTGCTTATCGCCATCGTGATCTACCTCAGTTAACCATCTGAATTATTTATCATATAGCACAGGATGCACTTCACCCCCTAATAAAAACGCCCGTATTGCGGCAGATGCGATACGGGCGTTTTTTATTCATAAGGGTTAATCGTAAAGATGAATACTGACGATCTGATAGCTGAACTCCTCCCCCTCTTCCTCATCAAAAATGGTGAAGTAGCCCTTTTCTACCAGTGGCTTAAGCTGAATATCCGTTTTTTGCAACTGGCGTGAATCGACATCGTCATAACCATAGTCGAGGAAGAACTCGCCTTTCTGATGATCGACGTGCAAAGTAAACGGATAGTTGGATTCATCCCCACGCCCATCATCGTTTTTCACTACGCCAAACCATTCCCCCTGGCGGATCTGGTTTTCTGCATCCACGCCGCACAACAGCGTGATAGTGTCCTTTGCGTTTTCGCTATAGCTAGCAACTATTCTGGCAACTGGCATGTTAGATCCCCTTTTTGTTAACTTCTGCCGATAGTATAACAACAGCCGTGGTTTTATTCGCATAGCTAGGGAAAGATAACTTAAAACGTAATACACTGAATAAATTAACAATCACGTCTTGCTTGGCGCTATTGAAATTCATCCTCTGTAGTGGCAAGACTCAACTTGGCATGAAGGGACTACACCATGATCCAACACAAACCGCGCAGTGAGCGTGGCCAACTGGCAATTGCGGGTGAAAGTTACGGTAAGTCATTGCTCGGCGCGCCATTACTCTACTTCCCGGCAGCGCATGCTGGCCCAGAGACTGGCTTAGTGATTGCAGGCACCCACGGTGATGAAACCGCAGCGGTGGTGACACTGTCATGTGCGCTACGCAGCATCGCCCCTTCGCAGCTCCGCCATCATGTGATCTTGTCGGTGAATCCAGATGGCTGCCAACTCGGATTACGTTCCAACGCCAACGGTGTTGACCTTAATCGCAATTTCCCAGCCGCCAACTGGCGATCTGGTGACACGGTTTACCGTTGGAACAGCGCCGCTCAGGCACGGGATGTGCGCCTTTCTACCGGCGGCAGGCCGGGTTCAGAGCCAGAAACCCAGGCTCTGTGTCGCCTGATTCACAGCCTGAAACCACGTTGGGTGGTGTCATTTCACGAGCCATTGGCCTGCATCGAAGATCCAGAGAGCACCAAACTGGGGGTTTGGCTGGCACACAAATTTATTCTGCCGTTGGTGACCAGCGTGGGCTATGAAACGCCCGGCTCATTCGGCAGTTGGTGTGCCGATCTCTCCTTGCCTTGCATCACCGCCGAACTCCCAGCGATTTCTGCGGACGCGGCCAGCGAGGCCTATCTGGAAGCGATGGTGGAATTGCTGACTTATCAGAAATAGCCAGCCCCGAACGGCGGCGCAGTTAAAGATCGATTGCGCCGCATTCAAAAGCCAAACCCGGCTCCACATCCTGTGCCAGCCAGGTGGGGCCATCGAGATCGACAAAACGCGCCCCAGGAGCCAATGGCAGCGCAGCAGCGATCGCCCTTGAAGTGCACAGCATGCAGCCAAGCATAATGTCGAAACCTTGCGCACGCGCCTGCGCCGCCAATCTTAGCCCTTCGGTCAGGCCACCGGTCTTATCCAGCTTGATATTGACCATTTGATAGCGCCCAGCCAACTGCGCCAGATCGGTACTGGTATGGCAACTTTCATCGGCACAGATTGGCAACGGGTGAATGAAGTTTGCCAGCGCGCTATCGTTGGCAGCCGGTAGCGGTTGCTCCAGCATGGCCACCCGTAAGTCGGCCAGTAGCTGACAACGTGCCGCCAGCCCTTCCGCCTGCCATGATTCGTTAGCATCGACGATCAGCGTTAATTCAGGCACGGCAGCACGGATCGCTACCAGCCTTTCGCTGATCAAGCGATCGTCGAGCTTGATTTTTAGCAGCGTCGCCCCTTGTTGTTCCAACTCTTTGGCTGCAAACGCCATCGCTTCTGGTGAGCCGATACTGACCGTTTGGGCCATCGTAATGCGCGACGGTGCTGCAATACCGCTGCGTTGCCACAGATCCTGGCCACTCATTTGGCACTCCAAGTCCCAAAGTGCTGAATCAACCGCATTACGCGCCGCGCCAGCAGGCATCAGCCTTTGCAACTCTTCCCTCTTAGCTCCTTGCTCCACCGCCGCCATGACGTTGGCTAACTGCTCCATAACCGAGGCTTCGCTCTCGCCATAACGCGGATAAGGTGTACATTCCCCAACACCGCGCACGCCTTGCTGTTCAATTGCGACCACCACAACCTTGGCTTCTGTCCGGCTGCCACGGGCAATCACAAACGCCGTATGTAACGGCCAGGCTTCCGGGTAAAAACGCATGTTTCTCATCACAGCTCCTGAACATAAAAGCGCATAAAGTCAGCCCACTCTGCAGGGGTATTCTAATATATACAACTATTTAGCAAACTTTATATATCCAAGTCGCCTCCCTTGACTTAAACTGCCTGAAGGGTGTGAATCTAATGTTAATTAGATTTGAGCTTGATGATAAAGTGGTCTTTTAGCCCGAGATACCCGGGCCTAGCGCACCGAGGGGCGCTCCGGCGGCTCACGCCGCTACGACCCCTTCGGCACGCTCTCCCTAATATCTGACTTTGTCAGCAATCTAATGTTAATTAGATTTAAATCTTTGTATAAACTTCGTTGAAAGGAACAAACCAATGACTCAGACCGTACATTTTCAAGGTAATCCTGTCACTGTGGCAGGCAAATTGCCTCAACAGGGCGAACAAGCCAAAGGTTTTACACTGGTTGCCAAAGACCTGTCAGACGTCACGCTGAGCAGCTTTGCGGGTAAACGCAAAGTCCTGAACATTTTCCCAAGTATTGATACTGGCGTCTGTGCCGCTTCAGTACGCAAATTCAACCAACTGGCCAGCAATATGGATAATACCGTAGTGCTGTGCATTTCTGCTGATCTGCCGTTTGCCCAGTCACGCTTCTGTGGTGCCGAAGGCTTGAATAACGTAGTCACGCTATCAACGCTGCGTGGTGGCGAATTCAAATCCGCTTATGGCGTAGAAATCGCCGCAGGCCCACTGGCTGGCCTGACTGCCCGTGCCGTAGTGGTGCTGGATGGTCAAGACAAGGTGTTGTACAGCGAACTGGTGAATGAGATCACCACCGAACCTGACTACGATGCCGCACTGGCTGTGCTGTAATCAGTCTGCTGATGTGAAAAGCCCGGTGACCGGGCTTTTTTTATGATAAAAACTACTCGTCACCCTCATCCACCGCCTTACGGCTGCTAAGGCCATACTCGCGCAATTTATTGGCGATCGCGGTATGAGAAACCCCTAACCGCTTGGCCAGCTTACGCGTACTGGGGTAAGTACGGTAAAGGCGAGTCAGCACCGAACGTTCAAAACGCTTGCTGATATCGTCCAGCGAGCCGTCCAGCACTTCATCACCCAGCGATATTTCCACCTCAAACTCCGGCAGGATGATGTCCTGTGGGCGTAACTCGTAACCATCGGTCTGCGTTAACGCACGGTAGATGGCATTTTTCAGTTGGCGTACGTTGCCCGGCCAGCCGTATTTGCTGAGGAAACTGTTGAGATCGCTGGCCAATTTTGGCCGTGCAACCCCCTGTTCGTCAGCAAAGCGCGCCACAAACAGTTCGGTCAACGGTATGATATCCTGCGTGCGTTCCCGCAAGGGGGGAATGGTGATCGTCAGCACGTTCAGGCGATAATAGAGATCTTCGCGGAACTCACCGCGCTGCACCAGTTCGGTCAGGTTTTTCTGCGTGGCGCAAATCACCCGAACATCCACATGCACCTCGTGCTCTTCACCCACGCGGCGGAAAGTGCCGTCGTTAAGGAAACGCAGCAGCTTGGTTTGCATACGTGGCGACATCTCACCAATTTCGTCCAGCAATACCGACCCGCCGTTAGCCTGTTCGAAGAAACCTTTTTTACCCTCGAGCGCATTCGGGTAAGCGCCCGGCGCATGGCCGAACAGTTCACTTTCCACCACGTCATCCGGCAAGGCAGCACAGTTAAGTGCCAGGAACGGCTGTTTGCCACGCGGGCTGCGCAGGTGGCAGGCGCGCGCCAGAATATCTTTACCGGTGCCGGTATCACCAACAATCAGTAACGGCGCATCCAGCATCGCCAGTTTGCGCGCCTGTTCCAGTACATGACGCATTTTCGGGCTGACGGCCACGATATGGTCGAATTCGGTATCATCGTTCACCGACAGATCTTGCAGTTGGCGGCCCATACGCGCGGTGGATTTGAGCATCACCACAGCACCCACCGTAGAATGTTGCTGATTCTCATCCTCGAGATAGATCGGTGTGATATCCATCAGGAAATCCTGGCTGCGGATCACCACCCGCTCGGCGTGCGGCTCGGTGTTCTCGCTTTCCAGCCAGCGGCCAAAGTTGTAGCCCCCGATTAACTGCACCACCGATTGGTTACGGATTTTGTCTTCGCTGAAGTTGAACAGCGCCTGCGCTGCCGGGTTGGCCAGTTCCACTTTGCCTTTCATATCAATCGAGAACACCGGTTCAGGCATCGACGCCAGCAGCGCACGCAATGCGCGGTGCTCACGTTCCGAAGGCATAAAGCTGACGGTACGCACGTCAGTAACCCCGTGAATACGGCGGATCTCGGCCATTAAGGCGCGAAACGTATCAAAATCCAACTGGGAAAAATTCAGGTAAATACGGCCTATAGGATCAATTTCAATGCCGCGCAAATCGATGCTGCGCAACACCAGGAGATCGAGTAACTCTCGAGTGAGACCGAGACGGTCTTCGCAAAATACTTCCAAACGCATCAGTATTGGCCTTATCTCTGCAACTGCGGGGATGTCTGGCGATGATGATACCTTCTCCCCCCGAACGGAAGAAGTGCTCTGTCAGTAAAAGTTGACAGAACTCTGATTTATCGCGACTACGGCGGATGTTAAGCGCAACCGAATAACACCTTTAGCGTAATTTTAGCTTATTGTCAGAGAGTTATTACCATTGGACAGGGTTTTTCAGGGAAATATCATGCAGGTACAGGAGGATCATCTTTCGTCAAGCCAGAATTACAAACCCACTCACAGGCTGCGCCACCTGACGCAGCCTGTGGGGTTACTTCGCTTTGTTTTCGCTCTTCTTCATGGTGTCTTTCAACTGGGCGATCAGTTGGCCGCGAAAATCACCCAACTTCGGTTTGTCGTCTTCTAGCCAAGGTAATGGGCGGCACAGTTCCATTGCTTTAATACCCAAGCGTGCGGTCAGCAAACCAGCACCGATCCCCTGCGCGGCACGGGCTGAAAGCCGCGCTGCAATGTCCTGCGACATCCAGTCCATTCCCACTTCTCGCACCAGTTCCGAAGCCCCTGCGAAAGCAATATTCAGCAACACCAAACGGAACAGGCGAATGCGGCTGAAATAGCCCAGTTCAATGCCATACAACGCCGCAATGCGGTTAATCAAGCGGATATTGCGCCAGGCGATAAACGCCATGTCCACTAAAGCCAACGGGCTGACGGCGATCATCAGCGCCGATTCCGCCGCCGAACGGCTGATCTCCCGCCGCGCCTGGTTATCCAGCACCGGTTGCACCAGCTTGGCATACAACGCCACCACTTCCCGATCGTTTTGGGTTTCATGCAGCGAAGCCTGCCAGCGTTGCAGCGCAGGGTGGCCTTGATCCAAACCGGCCTGCTGCGCCAGCTTTTCGCAGAATTTGCGCCCTTGCCCCAAACCATGGCTGTGCAGCAGCTCACGCGCTTCGTCGCGCTCTTCCGCACGTTGCCGCAGGCGATACAGCCGCCGCCACTCGCCCACCACCGAGCCAATACCCGCACACACAATTAACCCACCCGCCACGCCGCCGCCGAGGGCGATCCAATCCTGTTGTACCCAAGAGGTATGCAGCCACTGAATACCTTGTGCTACGACGCTGACACCAAACAGCGTTAACCCAGCATTGACCATTTTGCGCCACAGGCTACGTTTGGGTTTCAACGCTGCATTAATAATCCCTTCGGCACGCCCTTCTTCCTCTTCCTGCTGCTCCCACTCGGGGGCGGCAGGATAAAATTTCTCTGCCTGCGCTCCGTCAAATGCCACTCCGGCGCGCAAGATAGGCTCCTGCTGCGGTTGCAACGGCTCGGCAAAATCGATACGCGGTTTTAACGGCTCGCTCATCGCAATTTATCTCCCAATAAAAACTCCATTACCGCGTCCAGGCGAATGTGCGGTAACGGGCTATCGACGCTCATCGCCCGTGGGCGAAACTCGTCAAAATGGAACCCTTGTTGCTGCCAGAATGCCGGGCCAGGCAAACGGGCGGGGACTTCACCAGGGAAAACGGTCAGCGGCGTATCGTCATTCAGGCGATGGCCCTTCAACGCCGGGATCTGCTGCCCGTGGTGATCTACAATACCGCTTTCGGTGGCCTGCACCGACGCCAGCCCGACGCAGTCCATGCTGATCCCTTCAAAAGCGGCGTTCTGCCACGCTTCTTGCACCAATTGCTGCAACAGCGAAACCAGATTGGCATGCTGATCGGCGGTGATATGGTCCGCTTTGGTGGCGGCAAACATCAGCTTGTCGATGGTTGGCGAGAACAAACGGCGGAACAGCGTGCGTTTGCCGTAATGGAAACTCTGCATCAGTTGGGTCAGCGCCAGCCGCATGTCGTTGAACGCCTGTGGCCCACTGTTAAGCGGCTGTAAGCAATCCACCAGCACAATCTGGCGATCAAAGCGGACAAAGTGCTCTTTATAAAAGTTTTTGACGATCGATTGGCAATAATAGTTAAAGCGCGCACGCAACATACCAAAGCTGCTGTGTTTGTCCGCCTGCGCCAGCCGTGACTCACTCGCCGCATCAACGTTCGGCCACGGGAAAAACTGCAGCGCAGGCGCACCGGCCATGTCGCCCGGCAACACAAAGCGGCCCGGCTGGATAAAGTGCAACCCTTCGGCCTTGCAACGCAGCAGATAGTCCGTATAAGCCTGCGCAATGGCCGCCAACTTGTTTTCATCGGCGACAGCCAACGGATCGAGATCTTTACACAGCGCCAGCCAAGGCTTGGCCCACTCGGCACGCTGCCCCTGCAGTAACCCGCCCATCTGGCGCGACCAAGTCAGATAATCCTGTTCCAACATCGGCAAGTCGAGCAGCCATTCGCCGGGGTAATCGACAATTTCCAGGTACAGCGTGGAGGTTTCTTTGAAATGACGCAGCAACGAGTCGTTGGAGCGATAACGCAGCGCCAGACAGATCTCGCTGACGCCGCGCGTCGGCGTCGGCCAACAGGGCGGAGTGCCATAAAGCTGCGCCAACCCTTCATCATAGGTAAAACGCGGGATGCCAAGATCGCGCTGTGGGACGCGTTTCACGCCCAGCAAGCGCTCTTCCCGCACGGCTGAAAACAGCGGCATGCGAGCACCGCTGTGAACATGAAGCAACTGATTAACGAAAGCGGTAATAAATGCCGTCTTGCCACTGCGGCTCAGGCCAGTGACGGCCAACCGCAAATGGCGATCCATGCCACGGTTGACCAGTGAAGTTAATTCATTTTGTAGTCGTTTCATTGTTCTCCTTGGCCAATGCCCTGGCTTTGCCGGTTACAATTGGCGAAAGCGGCTCTGCACCCCAAAGGTGTCAGAGGTAACATAACGCTCAACCCGGCGTAACTGCTGCTCGCCGCTGACCAGTTCATACTCCAGTTGATCAAGCAGCTGGCGCGGGGTTTGCGGATGCTCATTGTGGTAGCGGCTGGCAGGCGCTTCGTCCAACATGAAGGTCAGTGCGATGTAGGCCACGATAGTGAAGAAAAACAGCCCGAAAAACATCGATAACACCACCATCACCCGGATTAACCGCACCGGCACGTCAAAATAGTGCGCCAGACCGGCACAAACGCCCTTCAGCATACCCTCTTCAGGTACGCGATAAAGCTTTTTACTGCCCAGAGTGTTCGCCATTAGGACTGTCTCCAATTCGGGTGTTCTGCATCAAGGATCTCTTCCAGCGCCTGAATGCGATCGCGCATACGCTTGGCATCCTCCGCCAGTTGGGCCAGCCGTTGCATCTCCTGATGGCTCAGTTGAACGCCGCTCTGTTGCCGGTTGCTGTAATGCAGCCAAAGCCAAATCGGTGCGACAAACAACACAAAAATTGTCAACGGGATGGCAAGTAATAGAGCACTCATTTCAATTCCTTCTTATTCGTTATTAGTTTTGGTGAGCGGCCACCCACGCAACGGTGGCCGCTGAAACATTACTCTGAGCGATTCATTTTGGCCTTCAGGGCAGCCAATTGCTCACTGATGGCATCATCGGCTTTCAGTTCGGCAAATTCCTGCTCCAGGCTTTTCTTTTTACCTAAGCCAATGCTTTCCGCTTCGGCTTCCATATGGTCGATCCGGCGCTCGAACTGCTCAAAACGCGCCATCGCTTCATCCAGTTTACCGCTATCTAACTGGCGGCGCACATCACGTGAAGAAGCCGCCGCCTGATGGCGCAGGGTTAACGCCTGCTGGCGTGCCCGCGTTTCGCTCAGTTTGTTTTCCAACTCGCCGATTTCGCTTTTCATGCGGGCCAGCGTTTCTTCTACCGTTGTGGCTTCATGGCGCAGCGTAGCGATCAGGTCAGCCACTTTCTGCTTTTCAATCAGCGCAGCACGCGCCAAGTCTTCTTTATCTTTGCGCAAAGCCAGTTCGGCTTTCTCCTGCCAATCGTTGAGCTGGTTTTCACCCTGCTCGATGCGGCGCAGTAACTGTTTCTTTTCCGCCAACGCCCGCGCCGAGGTCGAGCGTACTTCGACCAGGGTGTCTTCCATTTCCTGGATCATCAAGCGCACCAGTTTTTGCGGATCTTCTGCTTTGTCCAGCAGAGTGTTGATGTTGGCATTCACGATGTCGGCAAAGCGAGAAAAAATACCCATAATTCACTTCCTCTTGGTTATAGGTCGGCGCTTGAGACGCCGCGTTGAATCATACTGTTCGTAGCAATACCTTATCAAAACCCATGCCAACTTTTATTTAATTGAAAATTAAAAGATATTTATTTTTGACACGCTTGCTGCTTACTGTAAAGTGAGTATTTTCACCAAACATTGGCGAATTTCATCATGAGCGAAGCGTTAGAAAACCTGCTGGGCGAAGCAAACGCCTTTGTTGAAGTGCTGGAGCAAGTCTCGCAACTGGCGAAACTGAATAAGCCAGTGCTGGTGATTGGCGAACGTGGCACCGGTAAAGAACTGATCGCCCATCGTTTACACTATCTTTCCAACCGTTGGCAGGGGCCGTTTATTTCACTTAACTGCGCGGCACTGAACGAAAACCTGTTGGATTCAGAACTGTTCGGCCACGAAGCGGGCGCGTTTACCGGGGCACAAAAGCGCCATCTTGGCCGCTTTGAACGAGCTGATGGCGGCACCCTGTTTTTGGATGAGCTGGCTACCGCCCCGATGCTGGTGCAGGAAAAGCTGCTACGGGTGATTGAATACGGCCACCTGGAGCGCGTTGGTGGCAGCCAACCGCTGCGGGTGGATGTCCGGCTGGTGTGCGCCACCAATGACGATCTGCCTGCACTTGCCGCCGCCGGTAAATTCCGCGCCGATCTGCTGGATCGCCTGGCTTTTGATGTGGTGCAGTTACCCCCGCTGCGCCAACGCCAGCAGGACATCATGTTACTGGCGGAACATTTCGCCATTCAGATGTGCCGCGAGCTTTCCTTGCCGCTGTTCCCCGGTTTCAGCCAACATGCACAGGCCACACTGCTCAGTTACAACTGGCCGGGTAACGTGCGTGAACTGAAAAATGTGGTGGAACGTTCGGTGTATCGCCACGGTTCAAGCAACAGCGAATTAGACGAGATCATTATTAACCCGTTTGCCCAACGTTCAGCGCCGGTTGCCCTGGTGCCACCACAGGCTGGCAACCTGCCCGCACTGCCGCTGGATCTGAAAGCCTGGCAGCATCAACAGGAAAAAGATCTGCTGGAAATGGCCTTGCAACAGGGCCGTTTCAACCAGCGCAAAGCGGCGGAACTGCTAGGGCTCACCTACCATCAGTTGCGTGGGATGCTGAAAAAACATGCCCTGCTGCAAAATGGTGAACCAGAAGACGAATAAGTTTCACAGTGATTGAACAATGTGCTCCCGCAACCACTGGTGTGCGGGGTCACGCTGGGAACGTTCGTCCCACAGCATTGCCATCTCATAACCCGGCACGGCTACAGGGGTTTCGACGATCTGTAACACCGTGCTATCGCGCACCAGTCGTTCAGGCAGCATGGCGACCAGATCCGTTGTCACCAACGCTGACATCACAAACAGGAAGTGTGGAACAGAAAGCACGACCCGGCGTGAAAGCCCCACCTGTTCAAGTGCCTGATCGGTGATGCCGCTAAATCCCCCGCCATTCGGCGAAACCACGACATGTTCCAGTTGGCTGAATTGCGCTAGCGTTAGCGGGCGGTTTAACTGTGGATGTCCCTTGCGGCCAACCAAAACATAGCGCTCCTTGAACAGGATCCGCTGACGCATGCCGGGTGGTGAACAATCACGGGTGTGAAACACCAGATCGATCTCCCCCTGTTCCGCCTGCTTGGCAATACGTGTCGGAGCCAGCTCAAATACGGCCAACCTGCTCCCCGGCGCTAAACGGCGTAATTCAGCTAATGCTGGCAGCAATATGGTTGATTCAGCGTAATCGGCAGCCGCCACACGCCAAATGACATTGGCGGTTGCGGGATCAAACGGGCTGGCAGGTGAAACAGCCTGTTCAAGCACGTCCAGTGCCTGCCGTAAAGGCTCGCGTAGTCCTTCGGCCCTGGCCGTTGGCCGCATTCCCCTCGGCCCCGGTAATAACAGCGGATCGGCAAAAAACTCGCGCAATTTCGCCAGATGAATACTGACTGAAGGTTGGGATAAAGAGAGGCGCTCGGCAGCACGAGTCACATTATGTTCCGCCAGCAAGACATCGAGCGTTACCAGCAGATTAAGATCCAGCTTGCCGAAATTACTCATAACAATACCTGTAATTATAGAAATCAATTTTAACTATACCTGGCAACAAACTACTCTGTTCCTCTCTTTTCAGCAACGGAACTCAATCATGAATATTCTTCTTGTCTATGCCCATCCAGAAGCCAAATCACTCAATGGTTCGCTTAAAAACTTTACCGTCAACCATTTGCAGGAGGCAGGACACCAAGTGCAGGTCTCAGACCTGTATGCCATGAAATGGAAAGCCTCACTGGATGGCGATGACCGCACAGATCGGCAGGCCGATGCCCGGTTTTATCCCACGCATGACTCCCGTTTGGCCTTTGAAAATGGGACACAGAGCGAAGATATTGCCCGCGAGCAGGAAAAACTGCGTTGGGCGGATACCGTCATTTTACAGTTCCCATTGTGGTGGTTTTCGATGCCCGCCATCCTCAAAGGTTGGGTTGAACGTGTGTATGCCTATGGTTTTGCCTATGGCGTGGGTGAGCACTCTGATACGCACTGGGGCGATCGCTACGGTGAAGGTTCAATGGCAGGGAAACGCGCCATGCTGATGGTGACCACCGGAGGATGGGAATCTCATTATAGCCCACGAGGGATCAGTGGCCCGATAAACGATATTCTGTTCCCAATCCATCACGGCATTCTCTATTACCCCGGTTTTGACGTGTTACCACCGTTTGTCATGTATCGCACTGACCGCATGGATGAAACCCGATTCTCGAACCTGTGTACAGAGTTAGGTCAACGGCTTGACAATCTGGCACACACAACGCCAATCGCATTTCGCCAACAAAACGCTGGGGATTACGATATTCCGCAGCTCACTCTGCGAGCCGATATCACCCCGGATATTTATGGTTTTGCCGCCCATCTGAAATAGCCCCTTACTGAAAGCGGCGATCAACAACGATCGCTGCTCTCATCCCTACCGCCAATAAGTGGTCAAAACATGATCTCTGCTAATAAATAGAACTTAATTTCTAAATTAATAAAATGATGTTCTACATTTTATTGGTCACCGTTAAAACTACTCCAGCGGTGAGATAGAAACCCTAGTTTAGGAGTGATGCACAGCAACATCAGGCTGTGCGCCCTAACAACACTCGCCAACCTGAAAAGAGGTCGTGAGCATTTTTCGCAGAGTTCGGGCATGCAGTGTGTTGATTATTCATGCAAATTTATTATGGCAGGAGTCACTATGCATCAATCCGTTTTATTGCAACGAGCAACCCTTTCCACCGCGCTAAAACTGGTGCTTGCCAGCAGTTTGGCCTGCTCGACGCTGGCCACCGCAGCCGATCTGGGGCGCGAGGTATTGGCAACCGGAGACGGTTGGGGATCGTATGGCCCCGGCGTCACTGGCGGTAGTGCGGCTGACAGCAGCCATATCTACGAAGTCAGTACCTGGCAGGAGTTGCGTGCTGCACTCGGCGGTACTAGTGCACAAAACCAGACCACACCGCGCATTATCTATGTCAAAGGCAAGATTAACGCGATGGAAAAAACAGAAGGCGGCGGCCTGCTGACCTGCGACGACATTGCTGAACAGGTACAAGTACCCGGGACTGCACAAACGTTCAGCATGGAAGATTTCATCGAGCATTTTGATCCCGCAGGAGCTTGGGGCATGGTCACCCCAGAGGGGCCATTAGAGGAAGCGCGCGTTGCCGCAACCAAGTTGCAAACCAAGCAGATACAACAGCGTTTCGGTTCCAACGTCACGCTGATCGGCGTGGGGAAAAATGCCCATATCACCGGGGCTCACCTGTTGGTGAAAGAAGTCAGTAACGTGATTATCCGTAACATACAGATTTCTGATGCCTATGATTGCTTCCCTGAGTGGGATCCTACCGACGGCAGCGCGGGCAACTGGAACAGCCTGTATGACAACATTTCGCTGATGACGGTAGAACATGCCTGGGTTGATCACGTCACGCTGGATGACGGCGATCATCCACGCCAGACGCTGCCGAAAGTCTATGGGCGTACCTTCCAGGTGCATGACGGCTTACTGGATGTCACCCACAGCAGCAACTACGTCACCGCATCTTTCAATATCTTTGACGATCACGACAAAGTTAACCTGATTGGCTCTTCAGATTCACGCCTGGTGGATCGCGATAAGCTTAAGGTCACCATGCACCATAACCACTGGATCAACCCAGGCCAGCGGGCACCACGCGTGCGTTTTGGTCAGGTCGACGTTTACAACAACTTTAGCCAGATCCTGGCAGCAGCAGACTTTACCAGCCTGTGGGGAGTCGGCTTTGAATCCGCAATTTATGCAGAAAAGAACGTGATCGAACAGGCCAGCGGTATCGCCCCAAGCAAGGTGATCAAGCGCTACGCGGGTCAGCACATCTTCACCGAAGACAATTGGGTTAACGGTAGCCCGGTCGATCTGTTGGCGGTTTATAATGCTTCCGTCTCCGCAGCAGATCGGTTGACCAACAACGTAGGCTGGGTGCCAACCCTGCGGTTGCATGTAAATAGTGTCAATGAGGTGAAAAATATTGTGACCAGTCAATCTGGTTCCGGCAGGCTCGACAGCGATCTGCCCTGATTTCGTCAAGGTCACTGACACTGGCAGGCTCAAAACCTGCCAGTGCGAGAGGAGCAACCTGCTATTTTTGCCGGTTTTGTGATTTTATCGCCAGACGATTGCCGGAAGTTCCACCAACCAGCAGAAAATTCAGCCGTTTTACGCAAGGAATTGGGCAGATTGCCAGAGTGCGATACACTAACGCTATTGCTTATTAACTCATGAAGCGTCTATGCGTGGTTTACCCCTTTGGATACTGTCGCTGAGCGGTCTGGCAACCTCAGTGCTTGCCTCAGCCCCGCCAGCCACCGATGTCACACCTTCGCCAGCGGATATCCGCCAGAGCGGTTTTGTTTACTGCGTCAGTGGCATCCTGAATACCTTCAACCCTCAGATGGCCAGCAGCGGCCTGACGGTCGACACACTGGCGGCACAACTGTACGATCGTCTGCTGGATGTTGACCCTTATACCTACCGGCTGATTCCGCAACTGGCGCAAAGTTGGGAAGTGCTGGAAAACGGTGCCACCTATCGTTTCCATTTACGCCGGGACGTACCTTTCCAGACCACCGCCTGGTTCCAGCCCACGCGCAAAATGAATGCTGATGATGTGGTGTTCAGTTTTGAACGGGTATTCAATCATAAGCATCCATACCATTCGGTGAACGGCGGTGAATATCCGTACTTTGACAGTTTGCAGTTTGCCGATTCCGTACAGCGTGTGAAAAAAATTGATGACTATACCGTCGAGATCCGCCTGCAAGCCCCGGATGCCTCCTTCCTGTGGCACCTGGCAACCCATTACGCCCCCATCTTGTCGGCAGAATATGCCGCCAATCTGACACAAGCGGGGACACAAGAGCTGATTGATCGTGAACCGGTAGGCACTGGCCCATTCATGCTGAATGAATACCGCTCCGGGCAATACATTCGGCTGGCGCGCAATGACGTTTACTGGAAAGGCAAACCACGGATGCCGCAGGTGGTGATCGATCTGGGTGCCGGGGGCACCGGCAGGCTGTCCAAGCTGCTGACCGGTGAATGTGATGTCTTGGCATACCCAGCCGCCAGCCAGCTTTCTATCCTGCGCGACGATCCCCGCCTGCGCCTCACGCTGCGCCCCGGTATGAATATCGCTTATCTGGCCTTCAACACCCGCAAACCGCCGCTGGATAATCTGAAAGTGCGCCAGGCCATTTCGTTGGCGATTAACAATCAGCGCCTGATGCAATCGATCTATTACGGCACGGCAGAAACCGCCGCATCGCTGTTACCGCGCGCCTCTTGGGCATACGACAATGAGGCGCACGTCACGGAATACGACCCAGCCAAGGCCCGAGAAATCCTGCGTGAGGCTGGGGTTGGCCCGCTGGATCTGAAACTGTGGGTGCCTACCGCGTCGCAATCCTATAACCCGAGCCCATTGAAAACCGCCGAACTGATCCAGGCAGATTTAGCCCAGATTGGTATTAACGTGACTATCGTGCCGGTGGAGGGCCGTTTTCAGGAAGCCAGGCTGATGGAGATGAACCACGATCTCACTCTCAGCGGTTGGGCCACCGACAGTAACGACCCGGACAGTTTCTTCCGCCCACTGTTGAGCTGTGCCGCGATCCGTTCACAAACCAACTATGCTCACTGGTGCGATCCCGGTTTTGATGAAGTGCTGCAGGATGCCTTGTTATCACAACAGTTGGCGCAACGTATCGAGAAATACCAGCAGGCACAGAAGATTCTTGCCCAACAGTTGCCAGTGCTGCCATTGGCCTCTTCCCTGCGCCTGCAAGCCTATCGCTATGACATTAAAGGCCTGGTGCTGAGCCCGTTTGGCAACGCGTCGTTTGCCGGGGTGTACCGCGAACCGGCGGAGGAAGTGAAAAAGTGATTATCTTTACCTTACGCCGCATTCTGCTGCTGCTGATTACGCTGTTCTTTCTGACGCTGGTCAGCTTCAGCCTAAGCTATTTCACCCCGCGTGCGCCGCTTTACGGTGCGGCTTTGCTGGATGCCTATCGGTTCTATTTCGTTAGCCTGCTGCAAGGGGATTTTGGCGTTTCCAGCATTAATGGTCAGGCGATCAGCGAGCAACTGCGCGAAGTGTTCCCGGCCACCATGGAACTGTGCGTGCTGGCATTCATACTGGCAATGTGCATCGGCATCCCGCTGGGGATCATCGCCGGAGTGATGCGCAACAAATGGCAGGACACCGCCATCAGTACCTTTGCTCTGCTGGGCTTTTCCATGCCGGTATTCTGGCTGGCCCTGCTGCTGATGGAATATTTCTCGTTGCACCTCGGCTGGCTGCCAGTATCGGGCCGTTTCGATTTGCTGTATCAGGTCAAACCGATCACCGGCCTGGCGCTGATCGACGCCTGGCTTTCCGACTCGCCCTATCGCACCGAGATGATTACCAGTGCGCTGCGCCATATGGTGCTGCCGATTGTTGTCGTAGCGATAGCACCGATCACCGAAGTGATCCGCCTGATGCGAATTAACACTGACGACGTACTTGAACAGAACTACATCAAAGCGGCAGCCACCCGTGGCCTTTCGCGCTTTACCATTATCCGCCGCCATGTGCTGCATAACGCGCTACCGCCGATTATCCCGAAACTCGGGTTGCAGTTCTCTACCATGCTGACGCTGGCGATGATCACCGAAGTGGTGTTCAGTTGGCCAGGGCTCGGGCGCTGGTTGATCAACGCGATTCGCCAGCAGGATTATGCGGCGATCTCTGCCGGTGTCATGGTGATCGGTTCACTGGTGATAACCATTAACGTATTGGCCGATCTTCTGGGTGCAGCCACCAACCCGTTAAAGCATAAGGAATGGTATGCCCTTCGATAACGTGTATGGCGAAAAGAAAATGCCAAGCCCGCTGCTGTACACCTGGCGGATTTTTTACAGTGATACGCTGGCCATGATTGGCTTCTACGGTACCGTTGCCCTACTGCTGCTTTCTATTTTTGGCAGCCTGCTGGCACCTTATGCCTTGGACCAGCAGTTCCTCGGTTATCAACTGTTACCACCGTCCTGGTCACGCTATGGCAATGTGTCGTTCTTTCTTGGCACCGACGATCTGGGCCGCGATCTTCTGAGCCGTCTGTTAACCGGCACCTCCGCGACCTTTGGTTCAGCCTTGATGGTGACGGTTGCTGCCGCTTTCTTTGGCGTGATCCTTGGCGTTTTTGCCGGGGTGACCCGTGGCCTGATTTCGGCAACGTTTAACCATGTGCTCGATACTCTATTGTCTATTCCTTCGCTGCTGTTGGCGATCATCGTCGTGGCCTTCCTCGGGCCAAGCTTGCAGCATGCCATGCTGGCAGTGTGGTTGGCACTGTTGCCACGCATGGTACGAACCATCTACAGCGCGGTGCATGACGAACTGGAAAAGGAGTACGTGGTCGCAGCGCGTTTAGACGGAGCCTCGACGCTGCAGATCTTGTGGTATGCGGTGATGCCGAACATTGCGGCGGTGCTGGTTACCGAGTTCACCCGTGCGTTGTCGATGGCCATTCTCGATATCGCCGCACTGGGGTTCCTCGATCTGGGGGCTCAGTTGCCTTCCCCGGAGTGGGGAGCCATGCTCGGTGACTCACTGGAACTGATGTATGTCGCCCCATGGGCGGTCATGCTGCCCGGTGGGGCGCTCTTTTTCAGCGTACTGTTGGTTAACCTGTTGGGCGATGGCGTGCGCCGCGCGATCAATGCGGGAGTGGAATAATGCCGTTACTCGATATCCGCAATCTGACGATTGAATTTATCACCCCTGAAGGGCCTATCAAGGCCGTCGATCGCGTCAGCCTGACGCTGACCGAAGGCGAAGTGCGTGGCTTAGTGGGGGAATCCGGTTCAGGTAAAAGCCTGATCGCCAAAGCCATTTGTGGCGTCACTAAAGATAACTGGCGCGTCACCGCCGATCGCTTCCGCTTCGATGATATTGACCTGCTGCAGCTAACGCCGCGCGAACGGCGCAAACTGGTGGGCCACAACGTTTCGATGATCTTTCAGGAACCACAATCCTGTCTGGATCCTTCCGAAAGCATTGGCCGCCAACTCATGCAGGCCATCCCCGGCTGGACCTACAAAGGCCGCTGGTGGCAAAGATTCCACTGGCGTAAACGCCGTGCCATCGAACTGTTGCACCGCGTGGGCATCAAAGATCACAAAGACATCATGCGCAGCTTCCCCTATGAATTGACCGAGGGGGAATGCCAGAAAGTGATGATCGCCATTGCGCTGGCTAACCAGCCGCGTTTACTGATCGCCGATGAACCCACCAACGCCATGGAACCCACCACTCAGGCGCAGATTTTCCGCCTGCTGGCGCGCCTTAACCAGAACAACAGCACCACGATCTTACTGATCAGCCACGATCTGCAGATGATGAGCAAATGGGCCGACCGGATAAACGTGCTGTACTGTGGGCAAACGGTGGAAAGCGCCCAGCGCGAAGAACTGCTGGTTGCTCCTCATCACCCTTATACGCAGGCGCTGATCCGCTCCATGCCGGACTTTGGCCGCTCGTTGCCGCATAAAAGCCGCCTGAATACGTTACCTGGTGCGATCCCATCGCTGGAACACCTGCCGATCGGCTGCCGCTTGGGGCCGCGCTGCCCTTATGCCCAGAAACAATGCATCGAAACCCCGCGCCTGCGCGCGGTAAAGAATCGCCTGTTTGCCTGTCACTTCCCGCTGAACATGGAGGAGCAATAACATGGAAACGCTGTTGGAAGTGCGCAACCTGAGCAAAACTTATCGCTATCGCACCGGGCTGTTCCGCCGCCAGAATGTGGAAGCGGTGAAATCGGTCAGTTTCACCCTGCGCGAACGCCAGACGCTAGCGGTACTTGGCGAAAATGGCTCCGGCAAGTCAACGTTGGCGAAAATGCTCTCTGGCATGATCGAGCCCTCTTCCGGCGATCTACTGATTGACGACCATCGGCTGGAGTTTGGCGATTATCGCTACCGGAGCCAGCGTATTCGCATGATCTTTCAAGACCCCAGCACCTCACTTAACCCACGCCAGCGTATCGGCCAGTTGCTTGATGCTCCGTTGAGGCTGAATACCGATCTGGAGGCCGCAGATCGCGAAGTGCGTATCAACCAGACTCTGCGCCAGGTGGGGATGCTGCCGGATCACGCGTATTATTATCCGCACATGCTCGCTTCTGGGCAGAAGCAGCGTATCGCCTTGGCTCGTGCGTTAATCCTGCAGCCCAAGGTGATTATCGCCGACGAAGCGCTGGCCTCACTGGATATGTCGATGCGTTCACAAATCATTAACCTGATGTTGGAACTGCAAGAAACACATGGCATATCATATGTTTATGTCACCCAACATCTTGGCATGATGAAGCATATCAGCGATCAGGTGATGGTGATGCATGAAGGTGAGATCGTTGAACGCGGTAATACGGCAGAAGTGCTGGCGGCTCCGCAGCACGAGCTCACCAAACGCCTGATCGCCAGCCATTTTGGTGAAGCACTGACTGCCGATGCCTGGCGGCGTGACGGCGGCAGGTTCTAACTTCGAGCAAAACATAAGGACAACGGCATATGGGCTTTTTAACCGGCAAACGTATTCTGATCACCGGCGTTGCCAGCAAATTCTCCATCGCTTTTGGTATTGAGCAGGCGATGCATCGTGAAGGGGCCGAACTGGCTTTCACCTACCAGAATGAAAAACTGCAACCGCGCGTAGCAGAATTTGCGGCGGTTTTGGGATCCGATCTGGTTCTGGAATGCGATGTGGCACAGGATGCCAGCATCAGCGCCATGTTCGCTCAATTAGGGCAACGCTGGCCAACCTTTGATGGCTTCGTTCACTCGATCGGTTACGCCCCAGCGGATCAACTGGATGGCGACTATGTCAACGCCGTAACACGCGAAGGTTTTGCCATTGCTCACGATATCAGTTCCTACAGCTTTGTCGCGATGGCGAAGGCTTGCCGCAGCATGCTCAACGCCGATTCGGCCTTGCTGACGCTGTCTTATCTCGGGGCTGAGCGCGCAATTCCCAACTATAACGTCATGGGCCTGGCAAAAGCCTCATTGGAAGCCAACGTGCGTTATATGGCTAACGCCATGGGGCCCGAAGGCGTGCGCGTTAACGGTATTTCCGCCGGGCCGATCCGCACCCTGGCGGCTTCTGGCATCAAGGATTTCCGCAAGATGTTGGCCCATTGTGAAGCGGTGACGCCAATTCGCCGCACCGTCACCACCGAAGACGTGGGTAATACTGCCGCTTTCCTGTGCTCCAATCTGGCGGCAGGGATTTCTGGCGAGATCGTTCACGTTGACGGCGGTTTCAGCATCGCCGCCATGAACGAACTTGAACTGAAATAACGCTGGCACAATTCAACACCATCGGGCTGAACATTTTCGGCCCTGAATAATATCATCATTGTTTTTTGTCGTATGACGGCTATAGACTCTGCACGCACTCCCACCTAAGCTTGTGACATAAACACTCAAAGTACTTAAAAAGGTGCTTACTTTTTAATAACAATTATTCACCTGCGAAGAAAATCATGAAGTTCAAACCGTCAATCAAGCCTTATCGCGGCGCGGCGGGTGGCTGGGGCTCGTTGGAAGCCACCACCCGCTATGTGTTCGACAGCAAACAGCCGCTGAAAAACCTGCGCAACCTACTGCGCGTCAACAAAGCCCGAGGATTCGACTGCCCCGGTTGCGCCTGGGGCGATGACAACCACAGCACGTTCAGCTTCTGTGAGAATGGAGCCAAAGCCGTCAGTTGGGAAGCCACCCGCAACGCAGTTGAACCGGCCTTTTTCGCTGCTCACAGCGTTAGCAAACTGCGGCAGCAAAGCGACTATTTCCTTGAGTATCAGGGGCGTCTCACGCACCCGATGCGCTACAACGCCGCCAGTGACCGCTATCAACCTATCAGTTGGTCAGCAGCTTTTGCTTTGATTGCGCAACACATCCAGCAAATGGATAATCCTAACCAGATCGAACTGTATACCTCAGGGCGAGCCAGTAACGAGGCGTCTTACCTGTATCAACTGTTTGGCCGCATGCTGGGTACCAGCAACTTTCCTGACTGCTCGAACATGTGTCACGAAGCCAGCGGTGTCGGGCTGAAACAAAGCATTGGCGTCGGTAAAGGCACTATCCGTATGAGGGATTTTGAACGGGCCGATGCCATTTTTGTCTTTGGTCAGAATCCGGGCACCAACCACCCGCGTATGTTGCACAGCCTGAAACAGGCCGCCAACCGTGGCGCACGCATCGTCAGTTTTAATACGCTGCGTGAACGTGGGCTAGAGCGCTTTGCCGATCCGCAGAGCCCTTTGCAGATGCTGACGCCAACCTCTTCCCCGATCAGTTCCGCCTATTTTCAGCCCAACCTCGGCGGCGATCTGGCGGCAGTGCGCGGCATGGTGAAAGCACTGCTGGAGACACATCGCCAGCGGCTGGCTGAGGGTAAAGCCGGGCTGTTCGATCAGGCGTTTCTTGAACAGCATTGCATCGGCGCTGAGGAGTATTTGGCGCAGGTGGACGCCACAACGTGGCAAAAAATTACCGGGCAGTCCGGCCTGAGTGAAAACCAACTGCGCCAAGCAGCAGCAATCTATCAAGGCGCCAAACGCGTGATTTGTACCTGGGCGATGGGGATCACCCAGCATAAACATTCGGTGGCAACGGTGCGTGAAATAACCAATCTGCAACTGCTGTTCGGCCAGTTGGGCAAACCGGGAGCCGGATTATGCCCAGTGCGCGGCCACAGTAATGTGCAAGGCAATCGCACCATGGGGATTGATGAAAAAGCGCCGCAAGCATTGCTCGATAGCCTGGAAAAGCATTTCGGTTTCACCCCACGCCGCGAAGCAGGCCATAACACCGTAGAGGCGATAGAGGCCATGCTGCGGGGCGAGGTTAAAGTCCTGTTGGCCCTCGGCGGCAACCTGGCTGCGGCGGCACCGGATACCGAGCGCACCGCCCAGGCTCTGCGCAACTGCGAGCTGACGGTGCATATCAGCACCAAACTGAACCGTAGCCATCTGATCACCGGGAAAGATGCGCTGATCCTGCCCACGTTAGGGCGCACCGAACTGGACTTGCAGGCCAGCGGGCCGCAGTTCATCACGGTAGAAGACTCGTTCAGCATGGTTCATGCTTCGGAAGGTATCGGTAAGCCGTTGTCCGAACATCAGCGTTCGGAAACCGCCATTGTCTGTGGTATTGCCAATGCGGTACTGGGTAGCGAAAAGCTCGACTGGCTGGCGCTGGCGGATGATTATGCGCGCATCCGTGACCATATTCAGGCCACCCTTCCCGGCTTTGAGCATTTCAACCAGCGCTGCGAACAGCCCGGAGGGTTTTATCTGGGCAATGCCGCCGCAGAATTGCGTTTTGCTACGCCAAGCGGCAAGGCGCAATTTAGCGCCGCAGCGTTGCCAGAGGCCCTGTTCGACGAGAAAGCCCCTTTCACCTTACAGACTCTGCGTTCACACGATCAGTACAACACCACCATCTATGGATTGGATGACCGCTATCGCGGCATTTATGGTCAGCGGGAAGTGTTGTTTATCCATCCGCAAGACTTGGCAGAACTCGGTCTACAGGACGGTGAATCCGTAGAAATAGAAACCCTGTGGCATGACGGCGTGGTGCGCAAAGTCAGCGGCTTCAAGCTGGTCAGTTACGCTATCCCACGGGGCAATCTGGCGGCGTACTATCCTGAAACCAATCCATTAGTGCCACTGGACAGTTTCGGTGATGGTACAGGGACACCGACCTCGAAATCCATCCCGGTGACGATCCGCCGCTGTGCTGCCACCCCCGCATCACGCATTGCCTGATGCTGAGCGCAAACCATGGTTTGAGGTTGATGACAAAGTGGCTTTTAATCCGAGATACCCGGGTCTAGCGCACCGAGGGGCGCTCCGACGGCTTACGCCGTTACGACCCCTTCGGCACGCTCCCCCTAATAACCGGCTTTATCAGCAGTCTGAAACCATGGTTAAAATAACCATGGTTTGCCAATCACTTGTTCTCGGGCGTTCGGGCCAGCAATCGCTTATCAACGCAGTGAAATCGTGACGTTAAGCTTGCCCACAGCAGGTGATTCGCGTAAAACTGTCTGCCGCAAATCTTGCCACTCACAACCCATTTACTGGACGATATGTTTCAAGATAACCCGCTGCTGGCGCAGCTTAAACAGCAACTTCACTCTCAAACCCCGCGTGTTGAAGGCGTAGTAAAAGGGACTGAGAAAGGTTTCGGCTTTTTAGAGGTCGACGGTCAGAAAAGCTACTTTATTCCGCCGCCGTACATGAAAAAAGTCATGCATGGTGATCGTATCGTCGCCACCCTGCATACCGAAAAAGATCGCGAAATCGCTGAGCCGGAAACTCTGGTTGAACCGTTCCTGTCGCGCTTTGTTGGCCGGGTACAGAAGAAGGATGATCGCCTGTCCATCGTACCCGACCATCCATTGCTGAAAGACGCCATTCAGTGCCGTCCAGTACGTGAAGTGACTCGTGACTTCCAGGCCGGTGATTGGGCAGTAGCCGAAATGCGTCGCCACCCACTCAAGGGCGATCGCGGTTTTTACGCCGATCTGACTCAGTTCATTACCGATGCTGGAGATCATTTCGCTCCTTGGTGGGTCACGCTGGCACGCCATAATCTGGAAAAAGAAGCCCCTGAAGTGGCAGCCATTGGCGAACTTGATTCCGCCATACCGCGTGAAGATCTGACTGAGCTGAACTTCGTGACCATCGACAGCGCCAGCACCGAAGATATGGATGACGCGCTGTACGTGCAGGATAACGGCGACGGCACATTACAATTGACCATCGCGATTGCCGATCCTACCGCTTACGTCGAGCAAGGCAGCAACCTGGATGATATCGCCCGCCAACGTGCATTCACCAATTACCTGCCAGGCTTCAATATTCCGATGTTGCCGCGCGATCTGTCCGACAACCTGTGTTCGCTGCGCCCCAATGAGCGCCGCCCGGTGTTGGCTTGCCGTGTGACAGTCGCCGCAGACGGCACTTTGAGCAATGATATCCACTTCTTCGCCGCCGAGATCGAATCCAAAGCCAAGCTGGTTTATGACGAAGTCTCTGACTGGCTGGACGGCGTTGCCGGTTGGCAACCGCCAAGCGAAGCCATCGCGCAGCAGATCACTCTGCTCAAACAAGTGTGTGATAACCGCAACGCCTGGCGGCATCAGCATGCGCTGGTGTTTAAAGATCGCCCGGATTATCGCTTTGTGCTCGGTGAAAAAGGCGAAGTGCTGAACATCATCACCGAACAGCGCCGCACCGCCAACCGTATCGTTGAAGAGTGCATGATTGCCGCCAACGTTTGTGCCGCCATTGTATTGCGCGATCGCCTGGGTTTTGGCATTTACAACGTACATACCGGTTTCGATCCGGCGCTGGTTGAGCAGGCGGTCAACGTATTGCAGAGCAACGAAATTGCAGCCGAAGCGGAAAAACTGCTGACGCTGGATGGATTCTGCGAACTGCGCCGCCACCTCGATGCACAGCCGACTCAGTTCCTCGACAGCCGCATTCGTCGCTTCCAGACCTTTGCAGAAATCAGCACTGCGCCTGGCCCGCACTTTGGGCTGGGGCTGGAAGCTTACGCCACCTGGACATCGCCAATCCGTAAGTATGGTGACATGGTTAACCACCGCCTGTTGAAAGCGATTATCAGCCAACAAGCCACCACCAAACCACTGGATGACGTGACAGTGCAACTGGCTGAGCGCCGCCGCCTGAACCGCATGGCCGAGCGCGATGTCAGCGACTGGCTGTATGCGGGCTTCCTGAAAGACAAAGCGGGCACCGATGAACGCTTCACGGCAGAGATCATCGACGTCACGCGCGGTGGCCTGCGCGTACGCCTGCAGGAAAACGGCGCAGTGGCCTTTATCCCGGCTCCGTTCATTCACGCAGTGCGCGATGAACTGGTGTGCAGCCAGGAAACCGGCATGGTGCAGGTCAAAGGTGAAATGGTTTATCGCCAAGGCGATACCCTGCAGGTCAACATTGCTGAAGTACGCATGGAAACCCGCAGCGTAATTGCAAAACCGGTCGCCTGACCGCCCCCATAACCCTCAGGGCGATACCCCAATATCGCCCTTTTTACTCCCCGCCTGACCTTCTTCCCCCATGTTTGCAGCTAAACCCCCGCTGAGTTCACATTTTTCATCTCACCGGCTTTTCTTCATGTCCAAAACCCCTATTTTAACCTGCGACTCACTTTTACTGATGAAACGTTACTTTTATCTACCTTTGCACAACAAGGAGTTGTGGAACATGAAAAACGTCAAGTCCGGCATTATCTGGCTTGCGGTGGCATTACTCGGTGCCTTCGCTTTCGCCATGCTGGCACTCAGCCGTGGGGAGCCCGTCAACGCTGTCTGGCTGGTGGTCGCCGCCGTGGCCTGCTACAGCATTGCTTATCGCTTCTACAGCCTGTTTATTGCCAAAAACGTGTTTGAACTGGACGACCGCCGCTTGACCCCGGCGGAACGCCATAACGATGGGTTGGACTATGTTCCCACCAACAAGTGGGTGCTGTTCGGCCACCACTTTGCCGCCATTGCCGGTGCTGGCCCGCTGGTGGGGCCGATTCTGGCCGCGCAGATGGGGTTCCTGCCAGGCACTATCTGGATCCTGGTCGGCGTGATGATGGCCGGTGCGGTACAAGACTTCCTGATCCTGTTTATCTCTACCCGCCGCGATGGGCGATCCCTCGGTGAAATGGCCAAGCAGGAACTGGGGGCTTTTGCCGGCGTGGTCACCATGCTCGGTGCGCTAGGGGTCATGATCATTATCCTGTCTGCGCTGGCTCTGGTGGTAGTGAAAGCGCTGGCAGACAGCCCGTGGGGCCTGTTCACCATCGCTGCTACCATCCCTATCGCGCTGTTTATGGGCGTTTACATGCGCTTTATTCGCCCGGGTAAAATTGCCGAAGTCTCGCTGTTCGGTTTTGTCCTGATGATGGCGGCAATTATTTACGGCGGTAATGTGGCGCAGCATCCCTACTGGGGGCCGTTCTTTACCCTACATGGCACCACCCTGACCTGGGTGCTGGTGATTTATGGCTTTATCGCTTCGGTACTGCCGGTGTGGTTACTGCTGGCACCGCGTGATTATCTGTCTACTTTCCTGAAAATTGGCGTGATCGTCGGGCTGGCCGTGGGCATTGTGTTCGCCATGCCGGAAATGAAAATGCCAGCGGTTTCGCGCTTTATCGACGGCAGCGGCCCGGTCTTTGCTGGCTCGCTGTTCCCATTCCTGTTTATCACCATTGCCTGCGGGGCCATTTCCGGTTTCCACGCTCTGGTTTCCAGCGGCACCACGCCAAAACTGGTGGAGCGCGAAAGCCATATCCGCTTTATCGGTTATGGCGCGATGCTGATGGAATCTTTCGTTGCCATCATGGCGCTGATTTGTGCCTCGGTGATCGACCCTGGCGTTTACTTTGCCATGAACTCCCCGGCGGCGCTGATCGGCACCACGGTGGAAAATGCCTCACAGGTGATCAACGGCTGGGGCTTTATGGTAACGCCAGAAATGTTGACGCAAATCGCCAAAGATGTGGGTGAGAATTCAGTCTTGTCACGCGCGGGGGGTGCACCAACCTTCGCCGTTGGGATGGCGCATATCATTACCGAAGTGTTCAACAGCCGCACCATGATGGCCTTCTGGTATCACTTCGCCATTCTGTTTGAAGCGCTGTTTATTCTGACCGCCGTTGATGCCGGTACGCGCGCCTGCCGCTTTATGGTGCAGGATCTGGTGGGTATCGCCGTTCCACGCCTGGCCAATAGCCGTTCCTGGTTCGGTAACCTGGCGGGAACCACCGTCGCAGTGTCCGGCTGGGGTTTCTTCGTCTATCAGGGCGTGGTGGATCCCTTAGGTGGCATCAACACCCTGTGGCCGCTGTTCGGTATCGGTAACCAGATGTTGGCCTCAATGGCGCTGATCCTCGGCACCGTGGTGCTGTTCAAAATGAAGAAACAGCGTTACGCCTGGGTCACTATCGTGCCAACCGCCTGGCTGTTCATTACCTCCATGACCGCAGGCTGGCAGAAGATTTTCCACGAAAAACCCAGCATTGGCTTCCTGGCGCAGGCGAAAAAATTCTCTGCCGGGATTGAGCAAGGCACCATCATTGCCCCGGCAAAATCGCTGAAAGACATGGAAACTATCGTATTCAGTAACCAGATTAACGCAGGCCTGTGCGCCTTCTTTATGCTGGTTGCGGTTACTATGCTGGTTTCCGCTTTCTTTGTGATCCGCCGTGCGATGAATTCAAACTCGCCGACGGTGCGCGAAAGTGCCATCGTTCTGCGTGAAGAAACCGGGCGTATCTGAAGCGCCAGAAAATAACCACCGGGGCGGCTCCCTGCCGCCCATCATCCAATCAGCCTAACAATGTGGTGCCAAAAGCGCCCTGCCAATCCTGTTCAAACTTCTCAACCGCCGCCTGCACTGCCGGAGTACCAATAAACTGTTCGGCCACGTCTACCGGTAAAGTGATCGACTGGCAACCCGCCAGCAGGCATTCCAGTGCCTGGCGCGGCGTTTTGAAGCTGGCGGCCAGCACTTTGGCATGAGGTGCATGCAGATTGAGCAACTGCTGCAACTCATGAACCATGGCAACGCCGTCGCCGCCCTGGGCATCAAGACGGTTAACATAGGGTGCCACATATTCCGCCCCCGCCAGCGCCGACAGCAATCCCTGGCCTGCACCATAAACTGCGGTGCCTAAAGTCGGGATCGACATCGACTTCAGCTTTTTGATCGCCGCCAAACCTTCTGCCGTAACCGGGATCTTCACGACCAGCCCCGGCACCCGCTGATTCAACAACAGCGCTTCTGCCACCATGCGCTCTGCGTCGTTAGCCATCACCTGCGCAAACAGCTTGCCGGTACCGCCAAGCGCATCGCGCAACGCAGGCAACACTTCCCAAATGGGTTTACGTTCTTTAGCCACAATACTCGGGTTGGTGGTCACACCGTGCAGCGGCAACACACGCGCCAGACGCTTCACCGCAGTGACATCGGCGGTATCAAGATAAAGTTCCATATCGGTCTCCTGATTATTTTACAAACAAATTCAAACTCTCATCATAATAAGGCAAAAAAGCCCCCGCCATTTGATTAAAATCAATACAAGCTTCATTCGAAACATATTTAATTTACATAAGAAAATTAAACGTCACGGGTGAACCATGCTTTTCAATCTGCAACGCTATTCTACACATGACGGCCCCGGCATCCGCAGCGTGGTGTTCCTGAAAGGCTGTTCCCTCGGCTGTCGCTGGTGCCAGAACCCGGAAAGCCGCGCGCGCCAACAGGAATTACTGTTCGATGAACGCCTGTGTCTGGCAGGATGCACTCTATGCAGCGAACAGTGCCCGCACGCCATTACGCGCACGTCAGAGACGTTAACCATTCAACGCACATTGCTCACTACGGCGGATTATGCAGCCTTGAACGGGTGTTGCCCCAGCGGGGCACTGAGCGTTTGCGGCAGTGCGCTCGACATCGACGCCGTAATGGCCGAAGTGCTGCGTGACAAACCCTTTTATCAGCGCACTGGCGGTGGCCTGACGCTTTCTGGCGGTGAACCCTTTATGCAACCAGAGATCGCCGCCGCCCTGCTCAAACGTGGGCGTGAAGCCGGTATTCACACCGCCGTGGAGTCCTGCCTGCATACACCATGGTCATATATTGCCCCCTCGTTACCTTGGTTGGATCTGATGCTGGCCGACCTCAAGCACGTTGACGAAGCACGCTTTAAGCAATGGACCGATGGCTCTGCCAAGCGCGTGATGGATAATTTCCGTCGTTTGGCAGCAGCAGGAACCGCGATCACCGTGCGGGTGCCGCTCATCCCTGAATTTAACGCCGATCGTGCCTCAATCCGCGCCATTACCGACTTTGCCGCCGACGAAGTCGGCGTGAAAGAAATTCATTTTTTGCCGTACCACACATTGGGCATCAACAAATACCACCTGCTCGGTGTGCCCTATCACGCCTCCCGTACCCCACTGGACGATCCTGAACTGCTGGCTTACGCCGAAGATTATGCCAGCGCCAAAGGTTTGACCGCCATTTTACGAGGATAACATTATGACCACGCTGGATCTGATTACCCTGACCGAACGCACCCAGGCGCACAAGAACGCGCTGATCCATATTGTTAAACCCCCGGTTTGTACTGAACGGGCGCAGCACTACACCGAAACCTACCAACAGCATCAGGACAAACCACTGCCGGTACGGCGGGCATTGGCACTGGCCAACCATTTGGCAAACCGTACTATCTGGATCAAAAACGATGAGTTGATTATCGGTAACCAGGCCAGCGAACTGCGGGCTGCGCCAATCTTTCCGGAATACACCGTCAGTTGGATTGAAAGCGAAATTGACGAGTTAGCCGATCGCCCTGGCGCGGGCTTTTCCGTCAGCGAGGAAAACAAGGCGATTCTGCATCAACTGTGCCCGTGGTGGCGCGGTCAAACCGTGCAGGATCGCTGCTATGGTATGTTCACCGATGAACAGAAAGCCTTGCTGGCGACCGGGATCATCAAAGCAGAAGGCAACATGACCTCCGGTGATGCCCATTTAGCGGTCAACTTCCCGTTGCTGTTAGAGAAAGGTTTGGACGGTTTACGTGACAATGTCACCGAGCGCCGTAACCGCCTGCAGTTGACTGACTGGGACGATCTGCACAAAGAACAGTTTCTGAAAGCCATTGATATCTCGCTGGCTGCGCTGAGCGAGCATATCCTGCGCTTCGCTCTGCTGGCCCGTAAGATGGCAAAGGAAGAGAGCCGTATCTGGCGCCGTGAAGAGTTGCTGACCATGGCCGCTAACTGCGAACTGATCGCCCATCAGCCTCCACAAACCTTCTGGCAGGCACTGCAACTGTGCTACTTCATTCAGTTGATGTTACAGATTGAATCCAACGGCCACTCGGTCTCCTTTGGCCGCCTCGATCAGTACCTCTACCCATGGTATCGCCGTGATGTCGAACTGGAACAAAGCCTACCACGCGAAAAAGCCATTGAAATGCTACACAGTTGCTGGCTCAAGCTGTTGGAAGTGAACAAGATCCGTTCCGGTTCGCACTCCAAAGCTTCAGCCGGTAGCCCGCTGTATCAGAACGTGACCATTGGTGGCCAGAAACTGGTGAACGGTCAGCCAGCGGATGCGGTTAACCCGCTGTCTTACACCATTCTGGAATCCTGTGGCCGCCTGCGTTCCACCCAGCCCAACCTCAGCGTGCGTTACCACGCCGGTATCAGCAATGATTTCCTCGATGCCTGCGTGCAGGTGATCCGCTGTGGCTTTGGCATGCCTGCGTTCAACAACGATGAAATCGTGATCCCGGAATTTATCAAACTGGGGGTTGAACCGCAGGATGCCTACGATTATGCCGCTATCGGCTGTATCGAAACCGCCGTGGGTGGCAAATGGGGCTATCGTTGCACCGGCATGAGCTTTATCAACTTCGCCCGGGTAATGCTGGCGGCGTTGGAACAGGGACGTGATGCTACCTCGGGTCAGGTCTTCCTGCCGCAGGAGTTGGCGCTTTCGCAAGGTAACTTCAGCCAATTTGAGCAGGTGTTGGGGGCTTGGGATACGCAAATCCGTTACTACACCCGCAAGTCGATTGAAATTGAATGCGTGGTGGATACCGTTCTGGAAGAGAATGCTCACGATATCCTCTGCTCGGCGTTGGTGGATGACTGCATTGAGCGCGGTAAGAGCATCAAGCAAGGTGGCGCGAAGTATGATTGGGTTTCCGGCCTGCAGGTGGGCATCGCCAACCTCGGCAACAGCCTGGCGGCGGTGCGTAAGCTGATATTTGAGCAAGGGATCATCGGCCAGCAGCAGTTGGCACAAGCCTTGGCCAACGATTTTGCCGGGTTAGACGGTGAACAGTTACGCCAACGGTTGATTAATGCCGCACCGAAGTACGGTAACGACGTGGATGAGGTTGACCAGTTGCTGGTGCGTGCTTACCAGACCTACATCGACGAACTGAAGCAGTACCATAATACCCGTTTTGGCCGGGGCCCGATTGGCGGCACCTACTATGCCGGAACCTCTTCCATCTCCGCCAACGTGCCGTTTGGAGCAGCCACTATGGCAACGCCAGATGGGCGCAAGGCCCAGACACCTTTGGCGGAAGGAGCCAGCCCGGCCTCCGGTACCGATCATTTGGGGCCGACAGCGGTGTTCAACTCGTTGTCCAAACTGCCAACGGCTTCGATTCTTGGCGGTGTGCTGCTCAACCAGAAGCTGAATCCATCCACGCTGGAAAACCCGCGTGACCGCGAGAAACTGATGCTGATGCTGCGCACCTTCTTCGAGACCTATCACGGTTGGCACGTGCAGTACAATATTGTTTCCAGAGAAACGTTGCTGGCAGCGAAGCAACATCCTGACCAATATCGTGATTTAGTGGTACGGGTGGCTGGATATTCTGCTTTCTTTACCGCATTATCCCCAGACGCACAGGATGATATTATCGCACGCACAGAACATACTCTTTAAACAGCAAACATTGGCGGCTGCCACCCGGTAGCCGCCCATCAGGTCTCTATGAATTCAAGACAACAAACCATATTGCAGTTAGTTAACGAGCGGCGGCGCATCAGCGTCAACGAACTGGCTCGGGCGTCCGGCGTTTCTGAGGTAACAATCCGCCAGGATCTCAATCTGTTGGAAAAGCGCAGCTATCTGAAGCGCGTGCATGGCTCTGCGGTGGCGTTAGAGAGCGATGACGTTGATGCCCGCATGATGTCCAATTTCTCCCTTAAGCAAAAACTGGCGCAATACGCCGCTTCGCTGGTCAATGATGGCGACACCATTTTTATCGAAAGCGGCAGCACCAACGCCCTGCTGGCCCGCTATCTGGCCGAGCGCAAACACATCACGCTGATCACCGTCAGCCATTACATCTCTCATCTGCTCAAAGAGACCGATTGTGAGGTGATCGTGCTGGGTGGAATGTACCAGAAGAAAAGCGAAACCGTGGTCGGCCCGCTGACGCGGATGTGTATCCAGCAGGTGCATTTCAGTAAAGCCTTTATCGGGGTTGATGGTTACCACGCCGAAACCGGCTTTACCGGTCGCGATATGATGCGCGCCGATGTGGTGAATGCGGTATTGGCCAAAGGGGTGGAAAATATTGTGCTGACCGATTCGTCAAAATTCGGCCAGATCCAGCCTAACCCGCTGGACCCGATGCACCAGATTAGCCGGGTGATTACCGATTCACGTTTGGATCCCGAATATCAGTATTTACTCGAACAGCAAAACATTCTGTTAGAACGGGTTAACGAGTAAGCCGCGCCAAACGGGGCCCGCAGGCCCCGAGATTACTGGCCGTAATAGGCATGTTTACCGTGTTTACGCAGATAATGTTTATCTAGCAGCGTCTGCTGCATGCTGGCCAATGCCGGTGCCAACTGGCGTGAAAAAATCCCCATATAGGCTATTTCCTCCAGCACCACCGCATTATGCACCGCGCTGCTGGCATCTTGGCCCCAGGCAAACGGGCCGTGCGAGTGAACCAGCACCGCCGGGATCGCTGCAGCCTCCAAACCGCGCTCGGTGAAAGTCTCAACGATTACGCGCCCGGTTTCCCACTCATAGCGACCATGGATTTCTGCCTCATCCATCAGGCGAGTGCAGGGAATGTCACCGTAAAAGTAATCTGCGTGCGTTGTTCCCCAGGCAGGGATATCCAGCCCGGCCTGCGCCCAGATGGTGGCATGGCGTGAATGGGTATGCACGATCCCACCCGCTGCGGCAAAGCTCAGATAAAGCGCTCGGTGGGTATCGCTATCGGACGACGGTTTTTTACTGCCTTCCACCACTTTGCCGCTTTCCAGCTCCACCACCACCATGTCGTCACGGCGCATTACAGCATATTCAACCCCAGAGGGCTTGATCACCATCAGCCCCTGCTGCCGATCTACCGCACTGACGTTGCCCCAGGTAAAGGTCACCAGATGATGGCGCGGCAGCGCCAGATTGGCTTCCAGCACCTGTTGTTTGAGTTCGTTAAGCATCGGTTTTTCCTTGTTGCTTGGCCTGTGGCTATTGTCGGCAGGCAAGCTAAAGGCCGGTATGGCAGAAATCGCTGAAAACCACGCAGGGTTCTGCTGGATACACCGGGATGTGCGGCGCGCAGGCGATGCTTTAAGCGATGCTGATTAATCAGAATAATTACCCAGTGCCACCGCAGAAATTAAGACTCTTTACCTACCCCACTACAACAGGATATTTATACTACCCACGGACAATAAAACCATTATCTGCATTAATTTATGCGGCTTTATCTAAACATTGCCACTTTTTGCCCCAAAATTATCATAATTAAGGTAATCAGCCAGTTTGGTGATTAATGCTTATACTAGAAGAGTGTTACGCCAGTAAGGTGCTTTCGTAATCCCTTCGGCCCTGAAGTTGCTGGAACACCAGTAGCGCGAGGCGCCCATACCAAGGAGAAGTTACTATGAATATTACTCAACGTGTTGCCACTGCCGCTCTGGCCTTTACTCTGGCGATTTCCTTGAGTTCCTGCGCGGATATGTCTAAGCGTGACCGTAATACGGCGATTGGTGCCGGAGTCGGCGCGGTAGGCGGGGCGGTGCTGACGGATGGTAGTGCATTAGGGACAGTTGGGGGAGCTGCTGTCGGAGGGTTGATTGGTCGCCAGGTTGGCAAATAAGTTACCGTTACTCGTCTGAGTAACGCTAGACAGCAGACCTCTACTCTCACCATGCCGCTCTTCTGCGGCATGGTGATCGACTTAACCCCCTGCCAGTTTCACCGTCATCCCTTTGGCTTCCAGCAGCTGTTTAAGCAGCTCGCGTTTATCCCCCTGGATCTCAATCACGCCATCTTTAACTGCACCGCCACAACCGCATTTCTTTTTAAGCTCGGCGGCCAATTTATCTAGCGCAGCATCGTCCAGATCGATCCCGCTAATCAGGCAGACGCCCTTGCCTTTGCGTCCGCTGGTCTGGCGCTGAATGCGCACCACACCATCCCCTTTGGCACGCTGCGGTTTGGCTTCTTCCTGTTTGATACGTCCGCTGTCGGTGGAATACACCAGGCGGCTGTTATCATCATTCATACTTATTCCCTCAAGCCAGTGATGCACGGATAGCACGGAGTGTGGCAGCCGGATCGGCTGATTGGGTGATCGGGCGGCCAATAACCATATAGTCTACCCCTACGGCCTGTGCCTGTTGCGGCGTCATTACACGACGCTGATCGCCCGCTGCGCTGCCTTCCGGGCGGATACCTGGCGTCACCAGTTGGAACTGGCTGCCGCAGGCGGCCTTCAGGCGTTGTGCTTCTTGTGCAGAACAGACTACACCATCCAGACCACTGTCACGGGTCAGGCGTGCCAGGCGTTCGGCCTGCTCTGCCGGGCTGATATCAATACCAATAGCCTGCAGATCGCTCGCTTCCATACTGGTCAGTACGGTGACCGCAATCAGCAGTGGCGCATCCGCACCATAGGGCAACAGTGCCTCTTTGGCTGCCGTCATCATGCGCGCCCCGCCGCTGGCATGCACATTGACCATCCACACCCCCAATTCCGCCGCCGCTGCCACCGCATGCGCCGTAGTATTAGGAATGTCGTGAAATTTCAAATCAAGGAACACATCAAACCCGCGTTGCTGCAGATCACGCACGATCTCCGGCCCAAACAGGGTGAACATTTCTTTGCCGACTTTTAAGCGGCAATCTTGTGGATCAATACGATCGGCAAACGCCAGTGCGGCATTTCTGTCGGCATAATCCAAGGCGACAATAATTGGAGATGATCTTAAGTCATTGTTATTGGTATTTTTCTTAGACTTCATTTCTTCTACCTTCTGTAAAGTGGACATGAATTATTAATCAACCGACCAAAACTGACCGCCGCATTCTACATGTCAGACATTTGAAATCCCAGCCGCAACGTTGTTTACCCTTATATACCCAAAATAATTCGAGTTGCTTGTAGGCGGCAACCGAAGGAAGCCCCAGGAGCTTACTCAGGTAAGTGACTGGGGTGAGTGAGGGAAGCCAACACCCAAGCAACTTGAAGTATGACGGGTATAGCTGGCGCTAAGTCAGGTTCATCCAAGACGAGTCATGTAATGTCAATTCGCGCTTCTCGCCTTAGCGCAGAAGAAGTAAAGCATCGTAAATATGCGTAAATAGTTAATCAAATATTTTGATTAACTAGCTCAGCATTATCCGATTTTAAAGCCTGCTGGTTGGTCTATTATTGAATACATCGAAAGCAAGTCGCTTTCAGGTCTAATAAAATAAACTGGAGCCACCTATGAATAACATCAAATATTTTGCAATTTCTGCTGCCATTGCACTGACCTCATTCGCCTCATTCGCCGCAGAGCCAGTCAATCAGCAACAATCTCAGCGTCTGACAGAGATCGGGGTGATTTCTGTAGGCCATGCCAGCACGCTGAGCAGCCTGGAAACCAAACTGGCTGCCGAAGCAGACGCACAGGGCGCTAGCAGCTATCGCATCATTGCGACCACCGGTAACAACCTGATGCACGGCACCGCAGTTATCTACAAATAAGTCTTAATGACATCACAGGGCTCGAATTCTCGGGCCCTGTCAGTTTTATCCTTCCCTGCTAGCTCCTCAGTGTTACAAATACATTAAATTTTCATTACGGACTGGACACATTTGCGCCTCTGGCTTAGCTTGAAGGAATGTTCCCGCATAAAAGGCAGCGAAATGAGCGAGATATCGACACTGACTATAAAGATCCCTCTTGAACTCAAAGAAAAGATCAAAGCTATCGCCCTGGAAAATGAACTTTCCCTGAGCGCTGAGGTTTGTAAACGGCTGGAAGACAGTTTCCAACCGCCAAGCAAACCCAGCAAGAAGCAGGCCGCTCCGCACCAGGATGACATTGACAATCAAGGCACTGAAGAAGAGAGTGAACAGCCGCTCAGCCAGAAAGAATTGAAGAAATTGCGCCAGCTATTGAAAGGCGGAGTGAAAAGCAGCAAGAAGAAGTGATTAAATTGTATGGAGAACGGGGCGAAGGTATTCGTCCCGTTTTTTATTGCCCATCCAGCCCGCGTATCGGTTTTACTGAGGCCCAGGCACGACAGGAAGGACAGTGCCAATACATTGAGTGCGCAGTAAAACCGCACTTATGGCAGCGGTAACGCGGCTTGGTGCGGATCTGCTCCCCCACCATATCGCGCAGCAGCAACAGGCTCTCTTTGGCCCGCCCGTCTTCTGCATCAGCCAAGTGATAATCCATCAAGCGATAAAAAACACGCATCGTAGGGTGGCGCAATAACTGACGGTTGATATATATCTGAACCACGTCACGCCCTTCCTGCTGTTCTATCACTTCGGCCAGCATCAGTTCTGCCGTCGCTCCAGAGTTCTCCTCTACACAACGTTTGAGGAAGTCGAACCAGTCATTCTGCTGCTGCGGCAAATGCGGGTAACATTCGTGCAGCATCGGTAGGGCTTCACTGATCAGCTCTTTGTCCTGATCCAGTACAGGTTTCAGCACCTCCACCGCTTTGGCATAATCCTCTTGCGCCATAAAGATGCGCCCAACCATGATAGACACGCGGGCACACTGCTTATCAGCCGCTGCGGCACGCTTCAAAAGGCCCATCGCTTTATCCAGATCGTCACTGCCCATCGCCTGCAATGCCAGCTCGCAATAGAAATGAGCGATCTCGATACGCTGGGCTTCTTTACCCAGCTTGACCAGTTTTTCCGCCACTTCAATGGCTTTCAGCCAGTCACTGGTTGCCTGGTGGATCACCAGCAGTTGTTGCAGGGCAAAAACCCGGAAGTCTTCTTCGTTGATCAACTGGTTGAACATGTCTTCGGCACGATCATACAGCCCGGCAGCCATGTAATCGCGCCCCAGTTGTTGTACCGCTAAAAGACGTTGTTCAAAGGTGAGCGAGGCGCTTTCCATCAGCGCCTGATGGATGCGGATCGCGCGATCGACTTCACCACGCGAACGGAACAGATTCCCCAACGTCAGGTGGGCTTCGACGGTATTACTGTCTTCCTTCAACATATCCAGGAACAGATCAACCGCTTTATCCTGCTGGTTAGAAAGCAGGAAGTTAACCCCGGCCACGTATTCACGCGACAGACGGTTAGCATCCTGCTGTTTATCCTGCTGAGCACTTCTACGCCCCATATACCAACCGTAAGCGGCAGCTACAGGCAGCAGCAGAAACAGCAGCTCTAACATAAAAGGTTATTCCTTGCTGACGACAACAGACTGAGACGCCGGTTCGGCAGGCGTTTCAAGCTGCAATTCCAGCCTTTTGATTTTGCGTTCAGCGCGGCCCAGCAAAATGCGCGCGCGCAGATAAAACAGCCCGCAGATGATCCAACCGAGCACAAAACCCGCGCCGAATAAGGTGGCCAGTAGCGTCGAGACGCGATATTCGCCTTGAGCAGCCAGATAGTTAAACGTGACAACCTGATCGTTATGCGCGCCAAGCGTCACTGAAATCACGAATATCACTAAAACCAACAAAAAAATCAGTAAATATTTCACATTCTTTCCCGCAATGCCGAGTGAATCGGATGAACTCTACTCCATGGATTTCAAGCCGTACCAAAAGGAAACTTGAAAGATGGAAAGTCTCTGCCACCAAGTGGCGTCCCTGCCATCTAAGTTAGCATTTCCCATCATGGCAGGGAAACCCTGCAATAGGATAAAAGCATAGATCTGCTGGTAGATTAAGCAGGCAACAGAGGGGATGTCGATTAATCAGAAAATCCCCCGAAATACCTGATGGGTTATTTTAGCCGTTCACGATCGTCAATCTCTTGTTGCTCCTGTCGCGGGATCGTCAACGGGCCAAACCAACGCTGTGCCAACCAACAGGCGATGATCACCAACAGCCAACTGATAATGACCGACATCGCCAGATCCCGTGGCCAATGCATACCCAACATCAAGCGGCTTGCCATAACACCCGTCGCCCATACCATCAGCACCACGATGGTTTTATAATGACGCCGTGGCCATAACAGCCCTACGCCAAGCAGCGCCCAACTGGCGGCAAACAGACTATGCCCGGAAGGGAAAGCAAACCCGGTTTCAAACTGCCAGTGCTTGCTTAACCATTTCGGCACCAGTGTCTGATCTTGTAGCTGTTCTTTTACTAAAGCACTGCGTTCTTTCCTGCTCAGTGAGTAAAAGTACTTTTCATCGATGTGATGAGCTGATTCTAACCACACAACAAATGGTCGGGGCTCTTGCACCCGATCTTTGATCACCGATTTTACCCCTTGCCCAACCGCAATTGATGCCAACAACAGCATAAATACGCCAATGGCGGGTTTTAGACGAAAGCGCAGGCACCACAAGAACCAGATAGAGAAAATCAGACTGGTGAAAATTCCCCAAGGTGCAGTGACCGTTTCCGTTACCCAGAACAAGCCTTTCAACAGGTTATCATTCCCCCCTGGCTGCCATTGCCAACCAGACAGCGAAACCACCAGCGGCATCAATACCAGCACCATTGCTCCAATCGCCGTGCGTTTTGCTATTGCTAACATTCGATTCTCCTCATCCGGGTACAACGAACAGTGTAACAATCTTGTAATCCCAACAAAACACACGAAATTAAACAGATAGCAAACCTATCGCAATAAATATTTGGCGTAAAACTCCGGCACTGAACTTATGCCCTTAAAAAATGATAACGAATGCCGTATTGATTTATTGCCAACTGTATTAACGCCTTGCCATTTATAATAAGCAGGAACAGAAGCCGAAATGGGAAACATATTGTTGCCAATAGACATTGGTCAAAATAAAAGCCACCACCAAAAATCAATTAAAAACCTAAAGTCGCTACCTTTGAATTTTAACCAACGGAAAAATATCACTTTCACCTTCTAAACACTTTGCTCTGGATCTATATTGGATTGATACAAAAACATAGCCAATATAATGCAGCTTGAAACGTGGCAACGATATAAGCCATACGATAGATTTAATAATTAATGCATCCATATAATCACTATAGTGACTGTTCTCCTGCTTGGAACCTACTATTAACATCATTCAATAACTCTAATTCCACCTACGAATCACAAAACAAGCTTCAGAAAAGAAAGCGTAAGCCACCAAAGGCCTGAAAACCCTGGGGGCACCCTGTTTTCACTGGCTTCAACGCGATACTGGCTTTCAAATTTTTCGTTGTTGCGCCCCATAAAAACTGCAAAAATATTAATCAAAATCGTATTTCCAACCTGCTTTAATTTTTTTTATTTCCATCTTGCCATTATAAAAAAGGCCGACTAAATTATTAATGAGTACCCGAACTTTTGTTACATGGATGTGCCTTTTGCTTATAGAGGTTTCCCATGAACGCTAACAAGTTTGCTTGCATTTCAGCCTCAATCAGCCTTCTTCTACTCACTAGCATCCCTCTTGCTAACAGTGCGTCAAGTGGTGTAATCAATTTCAGAGGAGCTATTGTTGATGGTGGTTGCACCATTAATAACTCGCAACGTGTTGTTGATATAGGTTGTTACAAAGATGGAAAAGTAATAAATACAACCGCACCCATTACTGCCTCGAACATTAAGTTCCCTTCAGGGAAGGTGTCTGGCATAAAATGGTTAAATGATAAGCACACCCTCGGAATTATGAATGTAACATACATGTAGCTTGAATTAATTTAATACAGCACCAACGCCAGGGAATTAAACAACTTTAATCAAAGCACCCTGAAGATTTTGTTATTTCGGGGTGCTTTTTCTATGAGATTTTTCAGGCCAGGTATATATTATACTTATATATACCCAAAATAATTCGAGTTGCTTGTAGGCGGCAACTGAACGAGGCCCCAGGAGCTTACTCAAGTAAGTGACTGGGGTGAGTGACAAATCTGCGCAAGCAGATTTGAACGCTGCTTGCAGCGGCCCCGAAGGGGCGAGGCCCAGGATGGGCCGAGTAACGCAGCCAACACCCAAGCAACTTGAAGTATGAAGGGTATAGATGAGATCCCCCTGCGCATACACACCATTCTCCATGGCAAGCATCATTCCCCTCACGGACGATCAAAATGTGCGCCAACACACATTCGCAACGCATTTTATCAAGAATGAGGGTAATATCATTGCCCTACAGCCGAACCAGGGCCATGCAAGTTTTAGTAAAAACATCACCGCCTGAACGGAGATGCAAAGTCAGTGGAGAGTAGTAACATGCAACTTAAACGAGTGGCAGAAGCCAAACTGCCAACACCATGGGGAGATTTCCTGATGGTGGGATTCGAAGAACTGGCAACCGGGCAAGATCATCTGGCGTTGGTGTTTGGTGATATTTCCGGCGAAATACCGGTGCTCTCACGCGTTCATTCCGAGTGTTTAACCGGCGATGCGCTATTCAGCCTGCGCTGTGACTGCGGTTTCCAACTGGAAGCGGCTCTGGAACGCATTGCGGAAGAAGGCCGTGGCATTCTGCTTTATCATCGCCAGGAAGGCCGTAACATCGGCTTGCTGAATAAGATCCGTGCCTACGCGCTGCAGGATAAAGGGGCTGATACGGTAGAAGCTAATCACCAGCTCGGTTTCGCTGCCGATGAGCGCGATTTCACCCTCTGTGCCGATATGTTCAAACTGTTGGGAGTGAATGCCGTGCGTCTGCTCACCAATAACCCCAAAAAGGTGACGATCCTGACGGAAGCGGGCATCAACATCACCGAACGCGTGCCTTTGATCGTTGGCCGCAACCCGAAAAATGAACGCTATATGTCCACTAAGGCTGCCAAAATGGGGCATTTGCTGGATAAATAACTCCGGTGGTTAAACCTTGAGGGCACCTAAATGGTGCCCTCAAGGTTTCTACAGCATTTTGCGGATCATATAATGAAGAATACCGTCGTTTTGGTAATAGGTAAGCTCATTGCCAGTATCAATACGGCAACGGGTATTTACCACTTCATGTCGGCCATCAGCATAAGTGATACGCACCGGCACCGTCTGACCCGGCTTCAAAGCCTGCAAATCACTGATGCTGATCTGTTCTTCTCCCGTCAACCCCAGTATTTTACGCGTCATCCCCTGCGGAAACTCCAGCGGCAGAATGCCCATGCCAATCAGGTTAGAACGGTGAATGCGTTCGAAAGATTCAGCAATCACCACTCGCACACCTAACAAACGCGGGCCTTTCGCCGCCCAGTCGCGGCTGGAACCTGAACCGTATTCTTGACCGGCAATCACCGCCAAAGGCACCTGATCTTGTTGATACTGCATGGCTGCATCATAGATCGACATCTGATTTTGAGACGGAAAATGGCGGGTATATCCCCCCTCAACGCCCGGTACTATTTCGTTGCGAATACGGATATTGGCGAAAGTCCCGCGCATCATCACCTCGTGGTTGCCCCGGCGTGAACCGTAAGAGTTGAAGTCGCTCACTGCCACACCGTGCTCGCTCAGGTAACGCCCTGCCGGGCTATCAGGCTTGATATTACCCGCAGGCGAGATGTGGTCGGTGGTAACTGAATCGGCGAGGATGGCCAGAATTCGGGCATTCTTAATGTCCTGCACCGGATCTGGCTGGGCTTTCATGGTACTGAAAAATGGCGGATGGCGGATATAAGTCGAATCGGCTTGCCACTGGTAGGTCGCTGAGCCAGTGACCTGGATCGCCTGCCAGCTTGCATCACCATTAAACACTTCACTGTATTCCTGGTGGAACATCTCGGTACGGACTTCTTCCACCGCCAGAGCAATCTCTTGACTGGTCGGCCAGATATCTTTCAGATAAACCGGCTTACCGTTGTGCCCTTCTCCCAGCGGATCTTTGGTCAGGTCGATCTTCATATTGCCCGCCAGTGCATACGCCACTACCAGTGGTGGCGAGGCCAGCCAGTTGGTTTTCACCAACGGATGGATCCGCCCTTCAAAGTTGCGGTTGCCAGACAGCACAGCCGCCACGGTCAGATCGCCAGCTTTGATGGCCTGTTCAACAGGTTCAGGCAACGGCCCTGAGTTGCCAATGCAGGTGGTACAGCCATAACCCACCAGATTGAAACCCAATGCCTCCAGATACGGCGTCAGCTTAGCGCTGTTGAAATATTCGGTAACCACCTTGGAACCAGGGGCCAAAGAGGTTTTCACCCAAGGTTTGGTTTTCAGCCCTTTCTCCAGCGCTTTTTTCGCCAGCAGGCCAGCGGCCATCATTACGCTCGGGTTAGATGTGTTGGTGCAAGAGGTAATCGCTGCAATCACCACCGCACCGGATTGCAGTTCATGCGAATGGCCGCCAGGCTGCTGGCCTTTTCGGCCATCTAGCTCCAATTCAGTAGCCGCATTGAACGCTTGTGGCACCCGTGGCAACGGCACGCGATCCTGTGGGCGCTTCGGCCCGGCCAGGCTGGCTTCGACCGTCGACATATCCAAAGCTAGAGTGCTGGTGAAAACGGGTTCATCGCCCGGGTTACGCCACATGCCTTGTGCTTTGGTATAAGCCTCTACCAGTGCGATCTGCTCGGCGCTGCGGCCACTTAACGTCAAATAGCCCAGAGTAACCTCATCCACCGGGAAGAAACCGCAGGTCGCCCCGAACTCCGGTGACATATTGGCAATAGTGGCACGATCCGCCAGCGGCAAGTCAGCCAGCCCATCGCCATAAAACTCAACAAACTTGCCCACTACCCCGTGTTTACGCAACATTTGGGTCACGGTTAACACCAGATCGGTGGCGGTGATTCCCTCGCTCAGTTTGCCGGTAAGTTTAAAACCCACAACGTCTGGGATCAGCATCGACACCGGTTGGCCTAGCATCGCGGCTTCCGCTTCGATCCCCCCAACGCCCCAACCAAGAATACCCAGACCATTAATCATGGTGGTATGAGAGTCTGTGCCAACCAGAGTATCCGGGTAAGCCACGCGCTTGCCGTTCTCTTCGCTATGCCAAACGGTCTGCCCCAGATATTCCAGGTTAACCTGATGGCAAATGCCAGTGCCCGGCGGCACTACGCGGAAACGGTTGAACGCTTTCTGCCCCCAACGCAAGAACGTGTAACGCTCATGGTTGCGTTCCATTTCGATCCGCACGTTCTCAGCAAAGGCATCGTCAGCACCAAATTCATCGACGGTGACTGAATGGTCAATCACCAAATCAACCGGCGATAACGGATTAACCTGAGCAACGTTGCCCCCCAGACGTTGTACCGCTTCACGCATCGCCGCCAAATCCACCACTGCCGGAACGCCGGTAAAATCCTGCATCAAGACCCGTGCCGGGCGATAGGCAATTTCACGCTTGGCCTGGCCGGTTTGCAGCCAAGTGACGATCGCCTGTAGATCGTCCTGCTGCACCGTGTCGCCATCTATATGGCGCAACAGGTTTTCCAGCAGCACCTTCATTGATTTCGGCAACCGCTCAATATCGCCTAACGCTCTGGCCGCCAATGGTAGGCTGTAGTAGTCATATTCACTATCCAGCACGACCAGCTTATCCCTACTTGTTTCACGAAGATTAGGTGTCATAACTCCCTCCATTTTGTTAGGTCAAAACAGGGTAATGACCAAGGTCTGTTTAAAGATAACACAGACTTGGTTTTAACATTTTCATAACAGCGTGATTGGCAAGCAGCGATGTCGATAAGAAGGAAGGATGGCGGGGAGAAAAGCAGGCTAGCAAAATACCAGCCTGCAGGAGAAGTTACTTCACTGGCAGTTTGATGTCTTTGAACATGGCTTCAATGTCTTCATTCGAACGCAGTGCTACTGCAGTATCCACCACGTCGCGGGTCAAGTGTGGTGCAAAACGCTGAATAAAATCATACATATAACTGCGCAGGAAGGTACTTCGGCGGAAACCGATCTTGGTCGTGCTGTAGGTAAAGATATCGCTCGCGTTCACGGTAACCAGATCCGGATCCTGCTCTGGATCGACCGCCATGCTGGCAATCACCCCAACCCCCAACCCCAACCGCACGTAAGTTTTAATCACATCGGCATCGGTGGCGGTAAACACAATGCGTGGCGTCAACCCAGCACGGTTAAAAGCGGTATCCAGCTCCGAACGGCCCGTAAAACCAAAGGTATAGGTCACGATGGGGTAAGCCGCGAGCTCTTCAATGGTAATGTGGCTCTTTCCAGCCAATGGATGATCGGGCTTCACAACCACTGCGCGATTCCAGTGGTAACAAGGCAGCATGATTAAATCGTCGTACAGATGCAGCGCTTCGGTCGCGATGGCAAAATCTGCGGAACCCTTAGAGACCGCTTCGGCAATCTGCGTTGGCGATCCTTGATGCATATGCAGCGACACGCGTGGATAACGATCGATAAAGCCCTTGATCACATTAGGCAATGCATAACGTGCCTGAGTGTGCGTAGTGGCAACGTAAAGTGAACCTTTATCTGGATAGGTATGTTCGCCAGCCACGGCTTTGATCGCATCCACTTTCGACAGCACTTCGCGGGCAATACGAATAATTTCCTGACCGGCTGGGGTCACCTGCGTGAGATGTTTTCCACTGCGGGCAAAAATCTGGATGCCGAGTTCGTCTTCCAGCATTCTCACTTGCTTACTGATACCCGGTTGAGAGGTATAAAGGCCTTCTGCCGTAGAAGAAACGTTCAGGTTATGATTTACCACCTCTACGATGTAACGCAGTTGCTGCAATTTCATATCTTATACCATCCTAGGTTAAACACTGCGGATTGCCGCAGCCAGGTATCTCGGTATCGCTCCGATATGCTGAAAGTCACAAACCCAAAAATACAGTTATTTCGACCACGTCCAAGTGCTGTAGAAACCGCCGTTATTAATAAACTTTAGTGATAAGAAATAATTTTATATAACCACTATATCATGTTGAAGCATCATGTGTAGCCCCTCACCACGGTACGCAAACGATTATTTCGCATGAGAAGCCGTTCTTCAAGATAGACAAAAGCGGCTAATAATCGGCTCAACACCGCTTGAGCCAATAAATATCCTCCGGCATAGCCGGAGGTTTTTCATATGCGCCTGTAAGGCTCTCTTACCTGCCGCGCCCTAACAGGCGCATGACTACCTCACATTTGCATTACTTCTGTTACTTACTGCCCGTAAACGGGCTACATCAATGTAAGGGCGACTGTAGTTACCATCACATCTTTCTATACACATATCTTCCTTAGCGCATATGACAGTTTCCTTTGTACTTACCCCCCAAGACACTGAATAAGTAACGTGTGGGGACTTCTCTCATTCATCGGGTATGCGCTAAGCCTTTCTCATCAACTATTAGCGGCTTATCTATCTCCAGAGGTGCTTTGTTGCTACCTGACCACAAGCGTTACTGGCCATTAAAAGAGCCGACTCAAAGCTGGAAGCTTTACGGAACCCCCAGCCTAGCTGGGGGTTTTCTGAATACAAAAAAAACCAGCCGCATTGGGCTGGTTTTCATCTGGTTAAAATGGCGGTTTACTTCTTACCTTCAACCCATTTGCCATCTACATAGAAAGCCGACCAGCCCGTGGCTTTACCGTCTTTCTCTGAAGAGACATATTGCTGCTTGGTTTTACGGCTAAAACGCACCATGGTTTTGTTGCCTTCGGCATCGGTGGCCGGTGCCTCAGCAAGATAGCGCAGCTTCTCTGGTAGACGTTCCTTAAAGCGCTGTAGTTCCTCTACCAATGGTGCGCGGGTTTCGCGCGATTTCGGGAAGGTGTTGGCCGCCAGGAACACGCCCGCAGCACCATCACGCAGCACAAAGTAAGCGTCTGATTTCTCGCAAGGCAGTTCTGGCAACGGCACCGGATCTTCTTTTGGTGGTGCCACATCACCGTTACGCAGAATTTTGCGGGTATTCTTACAGGTGTCGTTGGTACAACCCATGTACTTACCGAAACGCCCCATCTTCAGATGCATTTCAGAACCGCATTTCTCACATTCCACAATCGGGCCGTCATAGCCTTTCAGGCGGAATTCACCTTCTTCGATTTCGTAACCGTCACAGGCAGGGTTATTACCACAGACGTGCAGCTTGCGCTGGTTATCAATCAGATAACTGTCCATCGCAGTACCGCATTTCTGGCAGCGGCGGCGAGCACGCAAGGCGTTGGTCTCCGCATCATCCCCTTCCAGAATGTTCAGTACTTCTGTTTCTGGCACCAGATTGATGGTGGTTTTACAGCGCTCCTTCGGTGTCAGCGCATAGCCTGAACAACCGAGGAAAACGCCGGTGCTGGCGGTGCGGATCCCCATTTTGCGCGCACAGGTCGGGCAATCAATGCTGGTCATCACCATCTGGTTCGGGCGCATGCCGCCCTCTTCCGGATCCTTTTCCGCCGTTTCCAGTTGTTCGCTGAATTCAGCAAAGAACTCATCAAGCACCGCTTTCCACTCTGCCTGATTGGTAGCAACCTGATCCAGACCATCTTCCATCCGCGCGGTGAAATCATAATTCATCAGTTCGCGGAAGTTCTCTTCCAGGCGATCGGTAACGATCTCCCCCATTTTTTCTGCGTAGAAACGGCGGCTTTCAACCCGCACATAACCACGATCCTGAATGGTCGAGATAATCGACGCATAAGTGGATGGGCGGCCAATGCCACGCTTTTCCAGTTCTTTTACCAGCGATGCTTCACTATAACGCGCAGGCGGTTTGGTAAAGTGCTGGCTTGGGATCAGTTTCTGCAATTGTAAATCCGTGCCGACTTCAACAAACGGCAAGGTACGATCTTCATCGCCTTTACGCAGCGCAGGCATCACTTTGGTCCAGCCGTCGAAACGCAACGTTCGGCCCTTGGCACGCAGTTGGAAATCACCGGCTTTCACGGTCAAGGTGGTGGAGTCATATTGCGCAGGCGTCATCTGACAGGCGACAAACTGACGCCAGATCAGTTGATACAGCTTCTGCGCATCTGCTTCCATATCCTTTAGCTGTTCAGCTAACACGTTGACATCAGAAGGACGGATCGCTTCGTGCGCTTCCTGCGAGTTTTCTTTGCTGCTGTATTGATTAGCGGCTTTCGGTAAGTACTTATCCCCGAAATTGTCGCCAATGTACCCACGCACCATGTTGAGCGCATCTTGGCTCAGGTTGGTGGAGTCAGTACGCATATAGGTGATATGACCCGCTTCATACAGGCGCTGCGCCATCATCATGGTTTTCTTCACGCCAAAACTCAGGCGGGTACTGGCAGCCTGTTGCAGCGTTGAGGTGATGAAAGGTGCGCCAGGCTTGCTGCTGGTCGGTTTATCTTCACGATCCAGAACCGTATAGCGCGCCTTTTCCAGCAGCTTGAGCGCCGCATGGGTCTGCTCACGGTTAACCGGTTTGAACGGTTTATCGTGGGCATGGGTAACTTCCATCTGCAGCGCAACATCGTTCTTCGCCAGCAGATCGGCATGCAATTCCCAATATTCTTCCGGCACAAACGCCTTGATATCGCGTTCACGCTCCACGACCAGACGCACTGCCACCGATTGCACGCGCCCTGCAGACAGGCCACGCGCGATTTTTTTCCACAGCAGCGGCGAGACCATATAACCCACTACGCGGTCCATAAAACGACGCGCCTGTTGTGCGTTAACCCGGTCAATATTCAGTTCACCTGGAGCTGTGAACGCCTGTTGGATAGCGTTTTTGGTAATTTCGTTAAACACCACACGGCTAAAGCGTTTTTCATCCCCGCCGATCACTTCCCGCAGGTGCCATGCAATGGCTTCCCCTTCGCGGTCAAGGTCGGTTGCGAGGTAAATATGGTCGGCATTTTCTGCTAACGCTTTTAACTCGGCGACAACTTTTTCTTTACCTGGCAAAATTTCGTAATGCGCCTTCCAGCCATGGTAAGGATCGACGCCCATACGATTCACCAGCGCCGTCTTTTCGTCTTTCTTAACTTTCTTTTTGGCTTTGTCTTCGGTTGATTCAGCGCTCTTTTTGCTGGCTGATCCACTGGTCGGTAAATCACGGATATGACCGACGCTGGACTTCACCACGTAGTCACTTCCTAAATATTTATTAATAGTTTTGGCTTTTGCCGGGGACTCAACTATTACGAGAGCTTTGCCCATATTTACCTTTACCTAATTTTATTTCTTCTAAAAAGAAGCCATTTGTTTCGCCGTAGTGCGGCAATTCGTATCTCTTTTTATATTGAGGTACTCTGGCGAGAGGTCAACCTGTTTTTTCTAATGATTACCCGATTGCTCAACTTGACCGCAAATTGCCGCTCTTGTTTGCCTACGCCTGTACCCAGAAGCAAAGCCGCGCGGGGCCCCCACAAAGTGTAAACAAAACCTTCCACAGGCAGCTACAAAATCCCACACTGTACCTGATAAAAAGCGACACGCAACTTAATTAGCACGGAAAGCGATATTTCGCCAACCACAGCCGGCCACTGAACCCTCTGTACGGCAATTAAACCTTAGTCGGTTTGCGGCTAAACGCGAACCGGCGTTACAATACCCGCAGGATTTTTTTGTCTGGAGTGTAATAAATGCGAGCGACGACGCAGCCTATTGAACGAAACGCTTTACTGGCAGAAGCCAATAACATCATCCGCCAACACGAAGATTATCTGGACGGAATGGTTGCCACCGATGTTGAACAAAAAAGTCACGTTCTGGTTTTCCGTGGGGAATTCTTTTTGGACGCAGAGGGTTTGCCCACCGCAAAAACCACGGCGGTATTTAATATGTTTAAGCATTTAGCCCACGTACTTTCCGAGAAATATCATCTGGTCAGTTAGGCATCAAAAACGGGGGCCAAAGCCCCCGTAATAGACACTCAGAGCAACGGCCTCTCACCACGCTGCCACCAGCGCAGCAGCAAGCGATCAACACTTTCTGCCGCACTGCCGGTAAAACGATCGAGCAGGCGTTTACGGCGAGTGAAGCGCACGCCGACTACGTCATGATTTTCCATTTCGGCGATCAACAGCTCGTCGCTGGTCCCCACCGCATCAATCAGCCCTTTGTCTTTTGCCTGTGAACCAAACCAGTGTTCTCCCGTCGCCACGCTGTCGATATCCAATGAAGGCCGCTGCTGGCTGACAAACTGCTTGAACAGTTCATGCGTTTCGTTCAGTTCTTCACGGAATTTTTCGCGACCTTGTTCGGTATTTTCACCAAACAGCGTCAATGTACGTTTGAATTGCCCTGCGGTATGCAGCTCAACGTCGATCTCATTCTTCTGTAACAAGCGATGGAAGTTAGGGATTTGAGCCACCACGCCGATTGAGCCGATAATGGCAAACGGAGCCGCCACAATGCGATCGGCTACGCAGGCCATCATATAGCCACCGCTGGCGGCCACTTTGTCTACCGCTACCGTCAGGCGGATGCCATTTTTGCGGAAACGCTCCAACTGCGAGGCGGCCAAACCATAACCGTGCACCACACCACCAGGGCTTTCCAGGCGCAGCAGCACTTCATCCTGAGGCGTCGCCACGGCCAGCACAGCGGAAATTTCTTCGCGCAGTGAGGTGACCTCATGGGCATCCATGCTGCCTTTAAAATCGAGCACATACAGGCAAACCTTGCTGGCTTCCACCGCACCCGACTTGGCACGGTGCTTTTTCAGTTTTTCATCGGCTTTGTTCTGTTTTTTGAACTGCTTGCTCCATGACTTCTGCTCTGCAGCCCCCATGCGAGCCAAACGCATTTCACGCTGCATTTCGCGATACTGCTCACCCAGATCGGTAAGCTGCAATTCTCCTTTCTGCTGCCCCTTGCGCTGCCCCAGGCTGACAGCCAGCAATGCCAGTGCAGCAATAGCAATCACCACCGTGGCAACTTTGGCCAGAAAAAGGCCATAAATAGATATAAACTCCACAGATTCCGCCTTTAGTTACAGTTCGTTAATTTTACTCGGCTCATTTTAACCAATTGCGAGTTGTCGCGGTCAAATGAAAATTCCTTGTAGGTCTGACGATTCTGCGGGCTATTGATTGAAAATGCGATCCATTTTGGGTATATACCCTCAAAACCATCGTCACTCCCTGCGCGAGGAGCTATTGTGCACTACCAACCTAAACACGATCTGCTTGATCAACGCATTATCCTGGTGACCGGCGCTGGCGACGGCATTGGTCGCGAAGCGGCATTGACTTACGCACGATTTGGCGCGCAACTGATATTACTGGGGCGCACCGAGAGCAAACTGCGCGCGGTACAGGAAGAAATTGCCGCTGGCGGCGGCGCACCGGCCCACGTTATCACGCTGGATTTATTGCATGTCACCCCCGAGCAATGCCAGCAACTCACCAACGAGTTAATCGCCAAAGTGCCACGCCTTGATGGCTTGCTGCACAATGCCGGGTTGCTGGGTGAGCTCAGCCCCATGGCAGAGCTTTCACTGACGACCTGGAACCAGGTGATGCAGGTCAATGTGAATGCCACCTTTATGCTGACTCAGGCGTTGCTGCCGTTGTTGCTGAAGTCCAGCTCGGGTTCGCTGATTTTTACCAGTTCCAGCGTGGGGCGTATGGGCCGTGCCAACTGGGGAGCTTATGCGGTTTCCAAATTCGCAACCGAAGGCATGATGCAGGTCTTGGCCGATGAGTATAAAACGCATAATTTGCGGGTAAACTGCATCAATCCGGGTGGAACTCGCACACAAATGCGTGCATCTGCCTTTCCCGATGAAGACAGAAATAAGCTGAAAACTCCAGCCGACATCATGCCGTTATATCTGTATCTGATGGGGGATGACAGCCGCCGTAAAACCGGTATCAGTTTCGATGCTCAACCTAACCGCAAGCCCGGCGCAGCTGAATAAGGAGCGCCATTACATGGCTGAAGATCGTCACCAACAGCGTCAACAACGTTTGAAAGAGCAAGTGGATGCACGTATTGCCACCGCTCAGGAAGTACGCGGATTGTTAATGGTATTTACCGGCAATGGTAAAGGTAAAACCACTGCAGCATTCGGTACGGTCACACGTGCCGTTGGGCACGGTATGCAAGCGGGCGTAATTCAGTTCATCAAGGGCCAGTGGCCAAACGGTGAAAAAAACCTGTTGCAGCAGCACGGAGTAGAGTTCCAGGTCATGGCAACCGGTTTTACCTGGGAAACTCAAGATAAAGAGAGTGATACCGCCGCCTGTCAGGCCGTTTGGCAGCATGGCAAACGTATGCTGGCTGACAGCAATCTGGATCTGGTGTTACTGGATGAGTTGACCTATATGGTGAGCTACGGCTATCTGGCGTTGGAAGAGCTGCTGGAAGCCCTGCATCAGCGCCCTGCCCATCAGACCGTGATCATCACCGGGCGGGCGTGCCACCGTGATTTGCTGGAGCTGGCGGATACCGTAACCGAAATGCGCCCAGTGAAGCACGCGTTTGACGCAGGGATTAAAGCGCAGCAAGGAATCGACTGGTAACAAAATGCGCTAGCCCCGCCACCGTTTGGGCAGGGCTACCGGGGGGATATTAACTGCGTTTAGCCGGCTTTGCCGGTTTGCTACCGGGCGCACCACGGCGATTGCCGCTGGCAACCTGGCTGTGACGTTTCACTGCGCGGCGGATCTGATTGGCTTTCACACGGCGGCGTTCCCGTTCAACGGGCAATTTGCTGACGGTTTCTGGTTGCAATTCCACCAGTTCACGCAGGTAGTTAGTCGCTTTTAAATCCAATTCTGTCCAGCCACCACGCGGTAACCCTTTAGGCAGATCGATATCGCCGTAGCGAACACGAATCAAGCGGCTAACCTGAACGCCAACCGCTTCCCACAAGCGACGAACCTCACGGTTGCGCCCTTCGGTCAGGGTGACGTTATACCATTGGTTAATCCCCTCACCGCCTTGAAAACTGATCGTGCGGAAAGCTGCGGGGCCATCTTCCAACTGTACGCCACGGCTCAGTTGCTTGATTTTCTCGTCATCAATCTGGCCAAACACGCGTACCGCATATTCGCGCTCAACTTCACGGCTTGGGTGCATCAGGCGGTTGGCCAATTCACCGTCGGTGGTGAACAGCAACAGGCCAGAGGTATTAACGTCCAAACGCCCTACCGCCACCCAGCGTGAACCACGCAGTTTGGGCAAACGATCGAACACCGTTGGGCGGCCTTCGGGATCGTTGCGTGTACACAGCTCACCTTCCGGCTTGTAATACGCCAGCACGCGGCACACGGCTTCTTCCGCTTCTTTGATAGAGACAACGTGACCGTCCATACGAATTTTCATCGCTGGATTCACTTCGACGCGATCGCCCAACTTGGCAATTTTGCCATCGACGCTGACGCGGCCAGCTTCAATCATGGTTTCGATTTCACGACGCGAACCATGGCCGGCACGCGCTAACACTTTCTGTAACTTTTCGCTCATTGAGCAACCTCTAGTGTCGCCTTCACAGGCGTCGGGGAGATTTTGCGGCCCGCTCAAACTGGAACGTAGCCACAAAAGTAATCATTTGGTTAAAATCAACCGCCCATTATACAGGCTTTGTCCTGGGTTGGAATCGCCTTCGTCGGGTAGTTTATCGAAAGGGAGCAGGATCGCCCGCCCCTTCACGCACCACTTCAGGCGCGGACTCGGTCAGATCGATCACCGTGGTCGGTTGCTGGCCGAGGAAGCCCCCGTGGATCACCAGATCCACCTGTTTACCCAAGTGCTCGCTAATCTCTTCCGGATCCGATTCAGCAAAATCATTGCCTGGCAGCATTAACGTGGTCGACATCATCGGCTCGTTGAGCACTTCCAGCAACGCTAAAGCAATTGGATTCGAAGGCACGCGCAGGCCGATGGTTTTGCGCTTGTCGTTCATCAGGCGGCGCGGCACTTCTTTAGTGGCTTTCAGAATAAAGGTGTAATTGCCCGGCGTGTTATTCTTGATCAGCCGAAACGCCGTGTTGTCCACATACGCATAGGTTGATAATTCAGACAGATCGCGGCACATCAGCGTGAAGTTATGGTTGCCATCCAACTGACGGATGCGACAAATCCGCTCCATTGCTGACTTTTCCTCCAACTTGCAACCCAGCGCGTAGCCAGAATCCGTTGGATAAACGATCACTCCCCCTTTACGCAGCACCTCAACGGCCTGATTAATCAGGCGTGGCTGCGGATTATCCGGGTGAATATAAAATAACTGGCTCATCTGTTACTCCTGAAAATGATACATGCTGGCAACACGAAAGCTTATTGGGCCACTGTTTTCGGCTGCGGCGGCCAGTCGCGCCACACCGGCTCAACACCACCGGGCAGCCACAGCTTCCGCCCCAATTCAATCCACGAACAGGGCTGATGAAAATCAGAACCCTGTGACGCCAATAGTCGGTAATCCTGCGCATACTTAGCCAGCAACGTGCGTTCATGCGGTGCCTGCTGGCACTGTGCCACTTCCATAGCATCCCCGCCATTTTCGGCAAAGTGTGCCAATAAACGCTTGAGCCACTTGGCTGTCAACTCATAGCGGCCTGGGTGCGCCATCACGGCTTGCCCGCCGGATTGATGAATCACATCAATAGCTTGTTTTATTGTACACCACTGTGGTGGAACGTAGCCGGTTTTCCCTTTAGCCAGGTATTTCTTGAACACCTGTGCCAGATTATCTGCCACACCGGTTTGCACCAGATAACGCGCGAAATGGCCGCGAGTAACCGCTCCGCTCCCCGCCAGTTGCTGTGCTCCGCTGTAAGCATCGGGAATGCGTGCTTTGGCCAACCGCACACCGATCTCCTGCGCCCGCAGGTTGCGGCGCTGCGTCTGTTCGGCCAGCAACTGGCTTAATGCAGGATGTGCAATGTCCATCCCTAAACCAACGATATGAATCTCATGGTTTTCCCACAGGGTCGAAATCTCCACACCGTTGATCAGTTGCAGGGGCAATGCCAGTTGCGCGATCGCCGCCGTGGCCTCTGCTAAACCGCTTATAGTGTCATGATCGGTAATCGCCAACACGCCAACCCGCATTTCAACCGCCCGCTGTACCAATTGCGTCGGCGTCAGATAACCGTCGGAAGCTGTGGTATGGCTATGGAGATCGTACAAGGTAAAGGCGGAAGACTGTGGGTTGCTGTCTGTCAAAAGAAATATCCTGCAATGACTTGGCTTTCTATCATAACCGTTATGCAGGCTTGGACGGAAATCTATTCCGCCGGTGGTTTTCCCCTAAAGTTAAGCTCTTGTGTAGGAAAAGGTTGACTTTACACTCCCGAACTAGTTTACTAGTACACAAGTTCACGGTAATGACCGTGCCGGATGATAATCAAGAGAGCACAAAATGATTAAGCAAACTCCTCTTCTTCGTTGGTGGCGCACCTCCCTTACACGGGCGGAGTAATCGCGCATACCTGTCATCCGACACTGCAGACTCCCTAAGCCCGCTGATAACGCGGGCTTTTTTACGGAAAAAATTTAACTGGAAGCATTGATGATGAACATCAAACCACAACTTAAGCTACTCACGGCGCAAGCCGGGTATCGGGGCGATCCAACGGCCATTTTCCACCAATTGTGTGGAGCACGTCCGGCTACCCTGTTGCTGGAATCGGCAGAGATCAACAGCAAACAAAATCTGAAAAGCCTGCTGGTTATCGACAGCGCCCTGCGCATCACCGCGCTAGGCCGTAAAGTGACTATTCAGGCATTAACCATTAATGGTGCGGCGCTGCTGCCGTTGCTGGATCAAGCGCTACCCGCCGAAGTACAGATTCTGGTGCGCCCTAACAGCCGCGAATTGACCTTCCCAGCCATCAACGCCGTGCAGGATGAAGATGCACGCCTGCGTTCGCTGTCGGTTTTCGACGCATTGCGTACACTGCTGACGCTGGTCGACGCTCCAGCCAATGAACGTGAAGCCATGCTGCTCGGTGGCCTGTTTGCTTACGATCTGGTTGCCGGTTTTGAAGATTTACCGGAGTTGCGCCACGATCAGCGCTGCCCTGATTTCTGCTTCTATCTGGCAGAAACCCTGTTGGTTCTCGATCATCAATGCGGCGTTGCCCGCTTGCAGGCCAGCGTATTCACTGGCGACAACCATGAAGCACTGCGTTTACAGCAGCGCCTCGAACAGATTCAGGCGCAATTGCAGCAGGCCCCCCAAGCCATTCCCCAGCAAAAGCTGGAAGACATGCAATTAAGCTGCAATCAGAGCGACGAAGAATACGGTGCCGTGGTCAGCGAACTGCAGCAGGCCATCCGTCATGGCGAAATTTTCCAGGTGGTGCCTTCACGCCGCTTCTCACTGCCTTGCCCAGCCCCGTTGGCGGCTTACCAGACGCTAAAAGACAGCAACCCAAGCCCTTATATGTTTTTCATGCAGGACGACGAGTTCACCCTGTTCGGTGCTTCGCCAGAAAGCGCGCTGAAATACGATGCTACCAACCGCCAGATCGAAATTTACCCAATCGCCGGTACCCGCCCACGTGGCCGCCGCGCTGACGGCTCTCTGGATCTGGATCTCGACAGCCGTATCGAACTGGAAATGCGCACCGACCATAAAGAGCTGGCTGAACACCTGATGCTAGTCGATCTGGCGCGCAACGATCTGGCCCGCATCTGTGAAGCTGGCAGCCGCTATGTGGCAGATTTAACCAAAGTAGACCGTTATTCGTTTGTGATGCATCTGGTTTCCCGCGTGGTGGGCACCCTGCGCGCCGATCTTGATGTCCTGCATGCCTATCAGGCCTGCATGAATATGGGCACCCTGAGCGGCGCACCGAAAGTCCGCGCCATGCAGTTGATTGCCGCATCCGAAGGTTCGCGCCGTGGCAGTTACGGCGGTGCAGTGGGATATTTCACCGCTCACGGCGATCTCGATACCTGTATTGTCATCCGCTCGGCCTATGTTGAGGACGGTATAGCTACCGTGCAAGCCGGTGCCGGTGTGGTACTGGACTCCGTTCCCCAGGCTGAAGCCGATGAAACCCGTAATAAAGCACGCGCCGTGCTGCGTGCTATCGCCAGCGCGCATCAGGCCAAGGAGGTGTTCTAATGGCCGATATCTTACTGCTCGATAATATCGATTCCTTTACCTACAACCTGGTTGACCAACTGCGTGCCAGTGGCCATCAGGTAGTGATTTACCGCAACCAGATTGCCGCTGACATCATCATTGAGCGGCTTCAGCAGATGCAACAACCGGTGTTGATGCTCTCCCCCGGCCCCGGCACCCCAGCAGACGCTGGCTGTATGCCAGAACTGTTGCAACGGTTACGCGGCCAGATGCCGATTATCGGGATCTGCCTTGGACATCAGGCGATTGTTGAAGCCTACGGCGGCCACGTTGGCCAAGCCGGTGAGATCCTGCACGGCAAAGCCTCCGCCATTACTCACGATGGCCAAGGCATGTTTGCCGGTATGCCTAATCCGCTGCCGGTCGCGCGCTACCACTCATTGGTCGGCAGTAATACTCCTGCCGAACTCGTGGTCAACGCCCGCTTCGGAGATATGGTGATGGCGGTTCGTCACGATCGGCATCGCGTCTGTGGCTTCCAGTTCCACCCTGAATCAATTCTGACTACCCATGGCGCACGTCTGCTTGAACAGACTCTGACCTGGGCTCTGGCGAAATAATCGAGAGAAAATGACCATGCAACCTATTCTTGAAAAGCTGTATCGATCAGAGTCGATGGACCAGCAGGAAAGCCAACAACTGTTCAGCGCGATTGTGCGCGGTGAACTGGAGCCGAGCCAATTGGCTGCAGCCCTGATCAGTATGAAGATCCGTGGCGAGAGCCCTGAGGAGATCGCAGGGGCGGCCAAAGCGTTATTGGCTGATGCACTGCCGTTCCCACGGCCAGACTATGATTTTGCAGACATCGTTGGTACCGGTGGCGACGGCACCAACAGCATTAATATTTCGACGGCCAGCGCCTTTGTTGCCGCCGCCTGCGGTGCCAAAATCGCTAAGCACGGCAATCGCAGCGTTTCCAGCCGTTCTGGATCTTCTGATCTGCTGGCAGCATTCGGCATCCGCCTGGATCTGCCAGCCGAAGAATCCCGTCGGGCGTTAGATGAGCTTGGCGTGTGCTTCCTGTTTGCACCGCAATACCACACCGGTTTTCGCCATGCCATGCCAGTGCGCCAGCAGTTGAAAACCCGCACGGTATTTAACGTGCTTGGCCCGCTGATTAACCCGGCTCGCCCTCCGTTGGCACTGATTGGGGTATACAGCCCAGAACTGGTGTTGCCGATTGCCGAAACCTTGCGCGTCCTGGGTTATCGGCGCGCAGCGGTAGTGCATGGCGGTGGGATGGACGAAGTCGCCATCCACACCACTACTCACGTGGCCGAGCTGAATAATGGTGAGATCGAAAGCTATCAGTTGACGCCAAAATCCTTTGGCCTGGAAAGTTATGCGCTGGATGCTTTGCTGGGGGGCACACCGGAAGAAAACCGTGACATTCTGGCAAGGTTGTTACAAGGTAACGGTGAGCCAGCTCACGCTGCAGCGGTTGCCGCCAACGTAGCGTTGCTGCTAAAGCTATTCGGACAAGAAGATCTGCGCCACAACGCGCAACAGGCATTGGACATGATTCGCAGCGGGCAGGCTTATGGCCGCGTTACCGCTTTAGCAGCAAGAGGATAAGTAATGCAGGAAACCGTGCTCAACAGGATTGTTCGTGATAAAGCGCAATGGGTCGCGGCACGAAGCCAACAACAGCCACTGACAAGTTTTCAGAATGATATTGTCCCAAGCAGCCGTAGTTTTTACCAGGCTCTGCAGGGAAACCAGACGGCATTTATTCTTGAATGTAAAAAGGCTTCTCCTTCTAAAGGGTTGATTCGCGATAATTTTGACCCGGTGGAAATCGCTTCGGTCTACAAAGATTTCGCCTCGGCGATTTCCGTGCTTACCGACGAGAAATACTTCCAGGGCAGTTACGATTTTCTGCCGCTGGTGAGCAAAACCGTCACGCAGCCGGTTTTGTGCAAAGACTTTATGATCGATCCGTACCAGATTTATCTGGCGCGCTATTACCAGGCTGATGCCATCCTGTTGATGTTATCGGTGTTAAATGATGAACAGTATCGTCAGTTAGCTACCGTGGCACATAGCCTGAATATGGGCGTGCTGACCGAAGTGATCAGTGAAGAGGAGCTACAGCGCGCGGTGCAACTTGGCGCCCAAGTGATTGGCATCAATAACCGCGATTTGCGCGATCTCTCTATCGATCTGAATCGCACCCGCATCTTGGCCCCGCAAGTGCCGCAGGGCGTTACGGTCATCAGCGAATCCGGGATCAATCACTACGGCCAGATCCGTGAACTCAGCCACTTTGCCAATGGTTTCCTGATCGGCAGCGCACTGATGTCGGAAAGCGATCTGCGCAGTGCCGTGCGCCGGGTGATCCTCGGTGACAATAAAGTCTGCGGCCTGACCCGCCCGCAAGATGCCGCTGCTGCCTATCAGGCCGGGGCCAACTACGGTGGCCTGATCTTCGTTGGCCGTTCACCGCGCTGCATCGACATCGCCCGTGGCCGCGAAGTGGTGGCCAGTGCGCCGCTGAAATACGTCGGCGTATTCTGCGACGCACCGATCGATACCCTGGTACACACTGCCGAAGCCCTTGGTCTGTATGCTGTGCAGTTGCATGGGGCAGAAGATCAGTCTTACATCAGTGCGTTGCGCGCCAAGCTGCCCGCTTCCTGCCAAATATGGAAAGCGTTGAGCGTGAAAGATCGCCTGCCCGCGCGCGATCTGCTGCATGTTGACCGTTATCTGCTGGATAACGGTGCCGGTGGTACTGGAGTACGTTTCGACTGGGCGTTACTGCAAGGGGAAACCTTGAGTAATGTGATGCTGGCCGGTGGGTTAAGCGCAGACAACTGTGCAGCCGCAGCCCAACTGGGGTGTGCGGGCCTTGACTTTAATTCCGGTGTAGAAAGCCAGCCCGGCATTAAAGATGCCACGCGTTTGGCGGCGGTGTTCCAGGCTCTGCGCGCTTATTAATCGCGCACATAATTTAATAGATAACAACGGGAAACATCATGACGCTACTTAACCCCTACTTCGGTGAATTTGGTGGTCAGTATGTGCCACAAATTCTGATGCCGGCCCTGAAACAACTTGAAGAGGCCTTTGTCAGCGCCCAGCGCGATCCTGAGTTTCAGGCCGCATTTATCGATCTGCTGAAAAACTATGCGGGACGCCCAACCGCCCTGACGCTGTGCAGAAACCTGACCGCAGGCACCAAAACCAAGCTCTATCTGAAGCGTGAAGATTTGCTGCACGGCGGTGCACACAAAACCAACCAGGTGCTGGGCCAAGCGCTGCTGGCCAAACGCATGGGCAAAACCGAGATTATTGCGGAAACTGGCGCAGGCCAGCATGGCGTAGCTTCAGCGCTGGCCTGTGCGCTGCTCGGGCTGAAATGCCGTATCTACATGGGCGCAAAAGACATTGAGCGCCAGTCGCCGAACGTATTCCGTATGCGCCTGATGGGGGCTGAGGTGATCCCGGTACACAGTGGTTCTTCCACGCTGAAAGATGCCTGTAACGAAGCGTTGCGCGACTGGTCTGGCACTTACGAAAAAGCCCACTACATGCTTGGTACTGCCGCAGGCCCGCATCCTTACCCCACTATCGTGCGTGAATTCCAGCGGATGATCGGTGAAGAAACCAAAGCCCAAATGCTGGAGCGCGAAGGCCGCTTGCCAGATGCGGTGCTGGCTTGCATTGGCGGTGGCTCCAACGCCATTGGCATGTTTGCCGACTTTATCGACGACGCCAGCGTGGGCCTGATCGGCGTTGAACCGGCAGGCTTAGGTATCGAAACCGGTCAGCACGGCGCACCACTGAAACACGGCCATGTCGGCATCTACTTCGGCATGAAATCGCCAATGATGCAAACCGCCGAAGGGCAGATCGAGGAGTCTTATTCTATTTCTGCCGGGCTGGACTTCCCTTCCGTCGGGCCACAGCATGCTTATCTGAACAGTATTGGCCGCGCGGAATATGTGTCAATTACCGATGATGAAGCACTGGAAGCCTTCAAAGCCTTATCGCGCCATGAAGGTATTATTCCGGCGTTGGAATCCTCTCACGCTTTAGCCCATGCGCTAAAGATGATCCGCGAAACGCCAGAGAAAGAACAGATTCTGGTGGTCAACCTGTCTGGACGCGGTGATAAAGACATATTCACCGTTCACGATATTCTGAAAGCTCGGGGAGAAATCTGATGGAACGTTACCAGCAACTGTTTAAACGCCTGGAAGGCAACAGCGAGGGTGCGTTCGTACCGTTTGTCACCCTGGGCGATCCGAACCCAACGTTGTCACTGCAGATCATCGATACACTGGTGGAAAACGGTGCCGATGCGTTAGAACTGGGGATTCCGTTCTCCGATCCGCTGGCTGACGGCCCGACGATCCAGGGGGCTGCCCTGCGCGCTTTCGCCTCTGGAGTTACGCCAACCCATTGTTTCGAGATGTTGGGCGCGATCCGCCAGAAACACCCTACGATTCCTATCGGCCTGTTGATGTATGCCAACCTGGTATTTCACAAAGGTATCGACGCATTTTATCAGCGCTGTGCCGAAGTTGGCGTAGATTCCGTCCTGATCGCCGATGTTCCGTTTGAAGAATCGGCACCGTTCCGCGCAGCAGCAACGCGCCACGGCATCGCACCGATCTTTATCTGCCCGCCGAATGCCGACGACGACCTGCTGCGTGAGATCTCTTCTCATGGCCGTGGCTACACGTATCTGCTGTCGCGTGCTGGGGTCACTGGCACGGAAAGCCGCGCACAACTGCCGTTGCACCATCTGGTGGACAAATTGCGGGAATATCACGCGGCACCACCGCTGCAGGGTTTTGGTATTTCCGAACCCTCGCAGGTGCAAGACGCGCTACAATCTGGCGCTGCCGGAGCGATATCCGGTTCGGCAATCGTCAAAATCATTGAGCAAAACCAGGCACAACCGGCAGAAATGCTGGCTAAACTGGGTGAATTTGTTCGCAAGATGAAAGCGGCGACCCACGCCTGAGCCCTCAATTACCGGGTACAGCAGCAACTACCCGGTACCAGACTTGTTTACGCGAAAATAAATATCCTCCGGCATAGCCGGAGGTTTTTCATATGCGCCTATAAGGCTCTCTTGCCTGCCGCGCCCTAACAGGCGCATTGCGATCTGACATTTGCATCTATGGATTACTTACGGCCCGTAAACGGGCTGCCAGGATACGGGATCGACAACTGCTCACCCATTTTATCCTCTTCCAGTTGGTGCTTTATGTATTCTTGTATCCTGGCTGTATTTTTCCCAACCGTATCAACGTAATACCCTCGGCACCAGAACTCCCTGTTACGGTATTTGAACTTCAAATCGCCAAACTGCTCATAAAGCATCAGGCTGCTCTTTCCCTTCAGATATCCCATAAAGCCCGACACACTCATTTTGGGCGGGATTTCCACAAGCATATGGATATGATCC
>NZ_JQEI01000034.1 GCF_000743355.1 Serratia sp. Ag1 | reverse complement strand
GACGATCATTATGCTCAACAGGCTTCCGTTCCCGCGTACGATGGCGAATGTAGCAATCATTGCCGGTGGCCACCACGAACGCATGGATGGTAAAGGCTATCCTTATCAGTTGAACTACCAGCAAATGAGCATTCCGGTCAGGATGATGGCGATTGCCGATGTCTTTGAAGCGCTGACCGCCGCCGATCGTCCTTATAAACCAGGGAAAATGCTGTCAGAAGCGCTGAAGATCATGACATCCATGGTGAATGACAATCATCTGGATCGTGAACTGTTTATTCTGTTCCTGCAGTCTGGCGTTTGGCGTGCTTACGGCGTGGCCTATTTACAGGCGGATAAAGTGGATGAAGTGGATATCGAGGCGCTGATAGACAAACTCGGCCCGCAGAATATCACTCTGTGATAGTAACCTGAACAAGATAGGGGCTGCTACAGATAAGCCCCCTGAGATTGATGACAAAACAGTCTTTTAACCCGAGATACCCGGGCCTAGCGCACCGAGGGGCGCTCCGGCGGCTTGCGCCGCTACGACCCCTTCGGCACGCTCTCCCTAATATCTGACTTTGTCAGCAGTCTGAAAGCCGCAGAGCAGCCCTTCAATCATGCCAAAGCAATGTGACAATTAACCACGACGCTTGGCTGCAATTTCTTCGTGATGCTTTTTCTCGCTGATCATGGTCAACAGCAGCAGTAATACTGCGCCGATGCTGCCGCCAATCATCACCATGAAACCGCCATCCCAACCGAAATAGTCCACGGTGTAACCGACGATGGCGCTGGCCGCAACCGAACCGCCCAAGTAGCCGAACAGGCCGGTGAAGCCTGCTGCCGTACCCGCCGCTTTCTTCGGTGCCAGTTCCAGAGCGTGCAGGCCGATCAGCATCACCGGGCCGTAGATCAGGAAGCCGATGATTACCATACAGGCCATATCGATACCTGGGTTACCCACCGGGTTCAGCCAGTAAACGATGGTGGCAATGGTGACCAGCGTCATAAAGAACACCCCGGTGGCACCACGGTTGCCTTTGAACACCTTGTCCGACATCCAACCGCACAGCAGGGTGCCCGGAATACCGGCGTATTCGTACAGGAAGTAGGCCCAGGATGATTTATCCAGTGCGAAGTGTTTGACTTCTTTCAGGTAGGTTGGTGACCAGTCCAGAATGCCGTAACGCAGCAGATAGACGAAAACGTTGGCGATGGCGATATACCACAGCAACTTATTCGGGAACACGTATTGCATGAAGATCTGCTTGGCGGTCAGTTCTTCTTCTGCTTTATCGCTGTAATCATCCGGGTAGTCGTTTTTGTACTCTTCGATCGGCGGCAAACCGCAAGATTGCGGAGTATCACGCATCAGAGCGAAGGCGATCATTGCCACCAGGATCGCACCAAAAGCAGGCATATACAGCGCCGCTTTCCAGTCGTTAAACCATGCCATCCCCAGCAGGAACAGCAGCGGCGGCAGACCACCACCCACGTTATGAGCACAGTTCCAGATCGAAACGATCCCGCCGCGCTCTTTCTGCGACCACCAGTGCACCATGGTACGGCCACACGGCGGCCAACCCATCCCCTGGAACCAGCCACACAGGAACAGCAGCACAAACATCACGGCAATGCTGGAGGTAGCCCATGGCACAAAGCCCATAAACAGCATGACAGCTGAAGCCAGAATCAGGCCAGCAGGCAGGAACACGCGCGGGTTGGAGCGGTCGGAAACCGAACCCATGATGAATTTTGAGAAGCCGTAAGCGATAGAAATCCCTGACAGCGCAAAGCCCAGATCGCCACGGCTGAAACCCTGCTCGATCAGATACGGCATCGCCAGAGTAAAGTTTTTACGCACCAGATAGTAAGCGGCGTAACCGAAGAAGATCCCCATAAAAATTTGCCAGCGCAGCTTACGGTAGAGCGGATCTACCTTATCGACCGGCACACGGGAAATGTGTGCGGCTGGCTTAAAAATACTCAACATGAGCGCCTCCGATGGCTTTATCAGTTATTGCATCAGCAGGAAACGGATGTCCTGAAGATGATCGAGCAAATACCAGGTCAGTGTTGTCAAATTGTTCCATAACGAGCGTCATGCTAGTCAAAACGCAGGGGTACCTTTGTGATGAATGGCGCAATTGTTACACTTTCATGAAACATCGGCGGATTTTGCGCGATTGGTTAACAATTTGAAATGAATAAACAGCAAAAAATCGTGATTACAATCACATTTGTTGGTTTTTAAGGTTATTTGGCTTTCGTTTTTTGTTCGTTATTGTTCCTTATCAAACAAAGCCCCCAGTAAATGTGTATCAATAGGAGAATAACCACAGGCTCAGGGGGTGTAATGAGCAACGACTCACCAGTGACCGAAACGGATGTGATCATTATTGGCGGCGGGGCGACCGGTGCAGGGATTGCCCGTGATTGTGCACGGCGTGGTGTGCGCTGCGTTTTGCTGGAGCGGCATGACATTGCCACCGGGGCGACGGGCCGCAATCATGGATTGCTGCACAGCGGGGCGCGCTATGCGGTGACTGACGGTGAATCCGCCCGCGAATGTATTGAAGAAAACCGCATCCTGAAACGCATTGCCCATCACTGTATTGAACCCAGCGATGGCCTGTTTATTACCCTGCCGCAGGATTCGCTGGCCTATCAACAGCAGTTCATTAGCGCCTGCCAGAATGCCGGGATTAATGCCGAAGCGATCGATCCCCAACAGGCACTGCGCCTTGAGCCAGCAGCTAACCCGGCGTTGATCGGTGCGGTGTGGGTGCCGGACGGCACGGTCGATCCGTTCCGCTTGACTGCCGCCAATATGCTGGATGCGCGTGAGCATGGCGCACAGGTTCTCACTTATCATCAAGTGACCGGTTTGTTGCGTACGCGCGATCGGGTCACTGGGGTGCGCGTTTTCGACCATAAAAACGCTCAACAATACGATATTCATGCGCAGGTGGTGGTGAATGCTGCCGGAATTTGGGGCCAGCAGATTGCGGAATATGCCGATCTGCGGGTGCGCATGTTCCCGGCCAAAGGGGCGCTGTTGATCCTCGGCCATCGCATTAACAACATGGTGATCAACCGCTGCCGCAAACCGGCAGATGCCGATATTCTGGTGCCGGGAGATACCATCTCACTGATCGGCACCACCTCTACCCGCATTGATTACGATCAGATCGACAATATGGTGGTGACCCCGCAGGAAGTGGATGTGCTGATCCGCGAGGGTTCGCTGTTGTCCCCGATGCTGGCGCAAACCCGGATTCTGCGGGCCTATGCCGGTGTGCGGCCACTGGTGGCGCGTGATGACGATCCCTCCGGGCGTAACGTCAGCCGTGGCATTGTGCTGCTCGATCACGCAGAGCGTGACGGACTGGAAGGCTTTATCACCATTACCGGCGGCAAGCTGATGACTTACCGGCTGATGGCGGAATGGGCGACCGACAAAGTGTGCGCCAAGCTGGGCATCAATACCCCTTGCAGCACGGCGGAAGTGGCGCTGCCGGGTTCCCGTCAGTCGGCGGAAGAAACGGTGCGCAGCGTGGTGTCGCTCCCGGCGAGCATCCGTGGTTCAGCGGTATACCGCCATGGTGATCGCGCCAGCCAGGTGCCAGCGGGCGATCGGCTGGATAATAGCTTGGTATGTGAATGCGAAGCCGTAACTGCCGGTGAAGTCCGCTATGCGGTGAACTCGCTCACCGTCAATAACCTGGTCGATCTGCGTCGCCGTACCCGCGTTGGTATGGGCACCTGCCAGGGGGAGCTGTGTGCCTGCCGCGCCGCTGGGCTACTGACGCGCTTTAACGTGACCACGCCGCAGCAATCCATCGCCCAGCTCTCTCACTTCCTGAATGAACGCTGGAAAGGCGTGCGGCCTATTGCTTGGGGGGATGCGCTGCGGGCCAGTGAGTTCACCAGTTGGGTTTATCAGGGTTTGTGCGGGCTTGATGCGCGCGGCGATCAGCAGCAGGAGGCCGATGATGCAATTTGACGTGGTGGTGATTGGCGGCGGGTTGGCTGGGCTGAGCTGTGCCATCCGCTTGGCCGAACAGGGCAAACGTTGCGCGGTGGTCAGCTCTGGGCAAAGTGCGCTCTATTTTTCTTCCGGCTCGCTCGATCTGTTGGCGCAATTGCCTGACGGCACGGTGGTCGAATCACCGCTGTTGGCTCTACCGGCACTGGCGCAGCAGGCACCGCAACACCCTTATAGCCTGATGGGGGCCACCCGCGTTGCCGCGTTGGCGACAGAAGCGGCGCGGTTACTGGAACGTTGTGGTGTGCAGATGCAGGGCAACAGCGAACGTAATCATCTGCGCGTTACGCCGCTTGGCACGCGCCGTGCCACATGGCTCAGCCCGCAGGCGGTTCCGACCACTACGCTTGGTGATGTGTTGCTGTGGCGCAGGATCGCGGTGCTAGGCATCGAAGGTTTTCTGGATTTTCAGCCGCAGATGGCCGCCAGCTCGTTGGCTGAGGAACAGGGAGTGGTGGCTGAGATCGCTTCTCTGCATTTGCCGCTGTTGGATCGGTTGCGTAATAACCCCAGTGAGTTCCGTGCGGTGAATATCGCCCGCGTGCTGGATGTGCCAGCGAATCTGGCTATGTTGGTTGAAGAGATACAACGCCAGGCGGGTGATGCTGAAGCTATCTTCCTGCCCGCCTGCCTTGGGTTGGAAAGCGATCGACCGCTGGCCGCGTTACGGGCAGCCCTTGGCAAGCCGGTGTTCCTGCTACCGACGCTGCCCCCTTCGGTGCTCGGTATGCGGTTGCATCAGGCATTACGCCAGCGCCTGCAGCAGCTAGGCGGCGTCTTTATGCCGGGGGATACTGTGCTGCGGGCGGATGTTGACGGGCCACGCATCAGCGGCCTGTATACCCGTAACCACAGCGATATCCCGCTGCGTGCGCAACAGGTGGTGCTGGCCAGCGGCAGTTTCTTCAGCAATGGTCTGGTGGCGGAATTTGATGGTATCCGTGAACCCGTGTTTGGCCTCGATGTTTACAGCCAACCGCAGCGCGAAGATTGGAGCCGCAGCGATTTGTTCGCACCGCAACCTTATCTGCAATTTGGCGTGCAGACCGATGCTTGCCTGCGGGTGCTGAAGCAGGGGCAAGCGATCGAAAACCTCTACGCCATCGGTGCCGTTACCGGTGGTTACGACCCGCTGCAGCAGGGCTGCGGGGCCGGGGTGTCGCTGATAGGGGCGTTATACGTGGCGCAACAGATTGCCATGCAGGAGGGAGCGGTATGAGCCTGTTGAAAGACAACAGTTTTGAGAACTGCATTAAATGCACGGTGTGTACCACCTATTGCCCGGTTGCCAAGGTCAATCCGCTCTATCCGGGGCCAAAACAGGCCGGGCCGGACGGTGAGCGCCTGCGGCTGAAAGATCCGGCGCTGTATGACGAAGCACTGAAATATTGCACCAACTGCAAGCGTTGCGAAGTGGCTTGCCCATCTGAGGTGAAAATCGGCGATATCATCCAGCGCGCCCGTGCCAATTTCAGCCAGAAAAAACCGACGCTGCGTGACGCCATTCTCAGCCATACCGATATTATGGGCTCGCTATCGACGCCGTTTGCGCCGATCGTCAACGCCACCACCGGGCTGAAACCGGTGCGTCTGCTGTTGGATAAAGCGCTGAAGATCGATCATCGGCGCGAACTGCCGAAATACTCTTTCGGCACTTTCCGCCGCTGGTATCGCCAACAGGCGGAACAGCAGCAGCGCTATAGTGAGCAGGTGGCATTTTTCCATGGTTGCTTTGTCAATTACAACCATCCGCAGCTTGGTAAAGATTTGATCAAGGTTTTCAACGCCATGGACATTGGCGTGCAACTGTTGAAGCGTGAGAAATGCTGCGGTGTGCCGCTGATCGCCAATGGTTTTATGGCGCAGGCCAAAAAACAGGCTAAGGTGAATGCCGAATCGTTGTGCGACGCGGTGTTAGAACGCGGTATTCCGGTGGTAGCAACCTCTTCGAGCTGCACCTTTACCTTGCGCGATGAATATCCGCATCTGCTGGAGGTCGATACTTCGGCGGTACGTGAGCGGGTGGAACTGGCGACGCGCCATCTCTATCGCCTGCTCAGCCAAGGGCGCAGCCTGCCGCTCAAGCATACGCCGCTGCGCGTGGCTTACCATACGCCGTGCCATATGGAAAAGATGGGCTGGACTGCCTATACGCTGGAGCTGCTGCGGCAGATCCCAGGCCTGGAACTGGTGGTATTGGAGTCGCAATGCTGCGGGATCGCCGGGACTTACGGCTTCAAGTCAGAGAACTATGAGATTTCTCAGGGCATCGGTGCTTCGCTGTTCCAGCAGATTGAAGAGAGCGGCGTGGACATGGTGATTACCGACTGCGAAACCTGCAAATGGCAGATCGAGATGTCGACCAGCAAGCACTGCGAGCACCCGATCACCCTGCTGGCGCAGGCGCTGGGATAGAACTGGAAGGGGCCGGTACTGAAACCGGCCCCGGCAAGATTAAGGCTGTAACTTCAGCGAACTGATAATGCCTGCAGCTTCGCTTTGCGCCTGCTGCTGGTTATCCGCTGGCAGGGTGACCTGAATGGTCAGCAACTGGTTACCCAACTCACCGAACAGGATAGATGAGTAAGCTTTTTGGCCGCCGCTGGTAATGATGCTATCCAGTTGGCGCAACGCAACCCCGTTGATATCGACAACTTTATTGGTGATCACTTGCAGGTTGGTATCGCGTGAACGCTGCTGCTGTTCCATGTTCTGGGCCAGGGTTTCCAGGCTGTCTGCCGGTTTATCACCAACAATAACGATGAGCGCACGCTGGCCAGTGCTGTCGGCGAAAACATGGCGGTTAGTGGACTGTTGGCTCAGCTTGCTGCTTTGATCCGCCATGCCGTTTGGCAGGGTGAAGGTCAGTTTGCCACCCAGTAAGCTCACTGGCCCAGCCTGTGCGCTGGCTGTGGCATCGCCCGCAGGCGCTTTACTGTCTTTGGTGTCGCCATCACAGGCCGCGAGGCCAAGCACTAACAGGCTGATACCCATCAATTTTGCTACTTTACGCATTGGGTTTCCTTATACCTTCACAGGTGGGGTTATGGCGTATGGCACCGTATTCCCGGTTGAAATGCAAGGCGGATGTTGTCACAAGGTTTTTTAGACTTGTTAGCTTTTGCAGTGCAGCAGGAGAGTGGGGCGGTCTGGCCGCCCCCGATCGGCGGGTTAATTCAGCTGCAACTGGCTGTCTTGCTGGCGTGATGCCAGGCGCTTGAGCAGCATATTCAGCAGCACGCCGTACATCGGCAGGAAGAACAACATGCAGATCAGCACCTTGAAGCTGTAATCCACCAGTGCAATTTCCACCCAGTTGGCGGCCATAAAGGCGTCGCTGCTTCTGTAGAAGGCAATGAAGAAAAACGCCATGGTATCGCTGATATTGCCAAGGAACATCGCTGCCGCCGGGGCGAGCCACCACGTGCGGCGTTGGCGCAGGCGGTTGAAGACATACACATCCAGAATCTGGCCCAATACATAGGCCATAAAGCTGGCGACGGCGATCCGCGCCACAAACAGGTTAAAGCTGGTCAGCGCGCCCAGGCCCTGCCATTCCCCCTGAAAAGTGACGGTGGAGATCACATAAGAAATAAACAGCGCGGGGATCATCACCGCGAGGATAATTCTGCGCGCCAGTGGGGCACCGAAGATCCTGACCGTCAGATCGGTCGCCAGGAAGATGAACGGGAAAGTAAACGCCCCCCAAGTGGTGTGAAAACCGAATATGCTGATCGGCAACTGCACCAGATAATTACTGGAGGTGATGATGGCAATATGGAACAACGATAGCCAAATCAACGCGGTAATGCGCTGTTGTTCGGTAAATGAGTACATGATGTAGCCTTTTTAAGTTGGGGTGAGGGAACCCATATTTAACGGTGGAGATTTTACCTGCGCGGCGCATAATACGCGTTTGCGCAACCAATGCAACCTAACTTATGGTTGTTTTTTACGCAAACGTTAACGCAGGTTGCACAGAAAAACCACTGGCGTAAACTAGGCAACAATGAGATCCGGCGAGCCTTCGCCGATCGTTTTTGATCGAGAAAATGCATGACTGATATTTTTACCCAAGCCGACCAGACGCTTGATGCAATGGGATTGCGTTGCCCGGAACCGGTAATGATGGTGCGCAAAACCGTGCGCCATATGGACAATGGCAAAACACTGCTGATTATTGCCGACGATCCGGCCACGACCCGTGATATCCCGGGTTTTTGCCGTTTTATGGAGCACACCTTGGTCGCGCAGGAAACCGAGACACTCCCCTACCGTTATCTGCTGCGTAAAGGGTTGGCGGAGTAACGTCAGGCCCATGCTCTGACGGGCCTGACGCGTTATCACTGGCGCTTCTTCAACAGGCGTAGTGCGTTAGCCGTAACCAGCGCGGTAGCCCCCGAATCAGCCAGCACCGCCAGCCACAAGCCGGTCATCCCCAGCAGGGTGGTGATCAGGAAGATCCCTTTCAGCCCAAGCGCGATGGCGATATTCTGGCGAATATTGGCGTGCGTGGCGCGCGCGATGCGAATCATCTCCGCTACCCCCACCAGGCGGTTGTGCGTCAAGGCGGCATCGGCGGTTTCCAGCGCCACATCCGTGCCGCTACCCATAGCAATACCGATACTGGCGGCTTTCATCGCTGGTGCATCGTTAATGCCATCGCCAATCATGGCGGTCTGCTGCTGCTGATTCAGTGCGGTGATGGCCTGCACCTTGTCTTCCGGCATCAGCCCTGCGCGGTAATCAATCCCCAATTCGCTGGCAATCGCTGCTGCCGCTCGCGGGTTATCGCCGGTGAGCATGACGCCGTGAATGCCCAGGTCAGCCAATTCGGCAATCGCCTGCTGAGCGTCGTGGCGCAAGGTATCACGCAGCGCCAGCAGGCCGATAGGAGCACCTGCTTCCAAGACTACCACTACCGTTTTCCCTGCTGTTTCCAGCGTTTCAACCTGGTTACGCCATGCGTGGCTGAGCTGATTTTCCGCCAACTTGCCCGGTGCGCTGATTAGGATAGTTTTACCGTTAACCACGCCTTCCACGCCAACCCCTGCCAGCGCCCGGCGGTTGGCGGCCAGTGGCAGAACCTCGCCGTTTTCCCCGGCGCGGTTGATGATGGCTTGTGCCAGTGGGTGGTGCGAACCGGTTTCGACCGCTGCTGCCACAGCCAGCAATTGCTGCTCGCTGATGCCGCTGGCTGGCAGCACGTCGGTGACGGTGGGTTTGCCTTCGGTCAGCGTGCCGGTTTTATCAAAGGCAATAGTTTGCACCCGGCCCAACTGTTCCAGCGCTGCGCCGCCTTTAATCAGTGCTCCACGGCGCGTGGCAGCTGCCAGGCCAGAGGTGATCGCTGCCGGGGTTGAGATCACCAGCGCACAAGGGCAACCGATCAGCAGCAAGGTCAGGCCACGGTAGATCCACATTTGCCAGGGTTCGGCGAACATCAAGGGTGGCACCAGAATCACGGCAACAGCCAACAGCATGATCGCTGGGGTGTAGTAACGGCTAAAACGATCAAGGAAGCGCTCAATCGGCGCGCGGCGCTCTTCGGCTTCTTCAATCAACTGCAGAATACGGTCGATGGCATTTTTGCCCGGCTCAGAGATCACTTTCATCTGCGCAACCTGATCGACCGACAGGCTGCCTGCTGCGACTTTCTCACCCTGTTGGCGTTCAACCGGTACGGATTCGCCAGTTAACGCGCTTTCATCAAAGCTGGCGAATGGGGTGACCAATTCGGCATCGGCAGGCAGGCGACCCCCCGGTGCAATTTCAATCACATCGCCGGGGCGCAGGCTGGCGACGGGCACCTTGTTGCGCGAGTTACCCTGGATCAGCAACGCATCTTCCGGCACCAGGGCCATCAAGGCTTGCACGCCTTTGCGGGCGCGGTTGGCGGCATAGGACTCTAACAGTTCCCCCACCATAAACAGCAGCAGCACCATGGCGGCTTCGGCTGTTGCGCCAATAAACAGGGCTCCGATGGCGGCGACGCTCATCAGGGTTTCGATGGCAAACGGAGTGCCGGAACGGATCAGGCGCAGAGCTTTGCGGGCGATCGGGAACAAGCCGACCAGCGTTGTAATGATAAAGGCGATCTGGCCGAGCTGCGGGTTGATGAGATCTAAAATCCAGCTGCTTGTCATCAGCAGCGAGAGCAAAAGCAGCGGGCCGAACTCTCCCAAGAAGGAGGCTTTGGGCTCGGCGGCTTTTACGGTGACATCCTGCAAGGTGAAACCGGCCTGTTTTACCGCATCCTGTACGTGCAGGCTGATATTGGTTTGTGCGTCCACCACCAGTTTTTCTGTAGCAAACAGCACGCGTGCGCTAGCGACACCGGGAATAGCGGTGACGGCATTTTCAATTTTTTTGGCACAGCTTGGGCAGTCCATCCCGCTGACTTTCCAACTGAAACGCTGGTGGCCGGAAGAGGGCGCGGCAGCCAGCCTGTCGCTTTCCTCATCGGGATCGTCGTGGCCGCTGCTGCAACAGCTGGCGCTTGGCCCATGGGGCGGTTTGTGGGCATCGGCGTGATTTTCAGCATTGGTGGTTTTTTCACTGCTGCAACCGTGCTGGTTTTGCGCATGGCTGTGGCTGCAGCCGCAGTTATTCACGTTATGGTGATGTTCTTGATGATGATGTTCTTTATGAGTGTGCATAACGCCCCCTTCAGGCAATTAACGGTATTCACCATATTCACTCTACACCTTGGAGTTGACTCCAGAGTCAAGGGCGATATGAGAATTATTGCTAATTGAAATGAACGAGCTGCGAGCACCCTTTAATTTATACTTCAAATAAATGAATGTGAGATAATTTTTATTTAAATAAATATATTAAGTAAAATTTAATTTTATGAGTGATGTGCCAGCATAACTCTCTTGTCTTTGCATGCCGCACCTTGATTGAAGTTTATAGCCAATATTCTAGCACTAACCTGCTTTAAATTTGATTAATGTGCAATAAACCAGCATTTAATGCTTATTTTTTGTTATTAAAAAGTTAATTATTGTTAGCGGTGTTCTGAAGCCCTGCCTATACTTGGAAACGATTGTCATTTGAGATGATGATCTTATTTACTGCTGTGCCTGTTTAATTCTACCTGAGTCACTGCCAGCAATGGCGCATAAACTCCCTCTTGCCAACCCATGGTGCGTGCACTTGGGTCGTGAGCGGGTTATGTCTATCCATCTGATTTTTAAAAACTCAGATAACGAGTGGAATCTAACCAATGCAATCGACGAAAGAAGCAATTGAAGCCACAGGGTCGGGTTTACCCGTCACTAACGGTTATGGCGCTGTCGAGGCTTTACTGCATTATCATGAGCGAGGCAACGGGATTCAGATTAATGGCAAGGATTCATTTTCTACCGAGCAAGCAGGGCTATTCATTACTCGTACTAATCAAACCTGGAATGGAAAAGGGGTTTTTGACCAACCGGTTAAGCTAACCTTCTCATTCCCTGACTATAAATTCTCCACCACCAACGCAGCAGGTGATACCGGGCTTAGCAAGTTCAGCGCTGAACAGCAACAACAGGCGAAGTTGTCGCTGCAATCCTGGGCCGATGTTGCCAACATTACCTTTACCGAAGTGGCCGCTTCCCAGAAAGCGAATATTACCTTCGGTAATTACAGCCAGGATTACCCCGGCCACTATGACTACGCAACCCAAGCCTACGCCTTTTTGCCGGGCTCGGTTTATCAGGGGCAGGATCTCTCTGGCCAGACTTGGTACAACATCAACCAGTCGAATGTGAAACACCCGGCCAGCGAAGACTATGGCCGCCAGACGTTGACCCATGAAATCGGCCACGCGCTGGGCTTGAGCCACCCTGGGGACTATAACGCTGGTGAGGGCAACCCGACCTACCAAAGCGCCAGCTATGCCGAAGATACCCGTGGATTCAGCCTGATGAGCTATTGGAGTGAAAGCAAAACCGGTGGTGATAACGGCGGCCATTACGCGGCGGCACCGCTGATCGACGATATTTCTGCGATTCAGCACCTGTATGGTGCCAATATGACCATCCGTACCGGTGATACCGTGTACGGCTTCAATTCCAACACCGGGCGTGACTTCCTCAGTACGAGCAGCAACTCGCAGAAAGTGATCTTTGCCGCCTGGGATGCCGGGGGTAACGACACGTTTGATTTCTCAGGATATAGCGCTAACCAACGTATCAACTTGAATGAGACGTCTTTTTCTGACGTCGGCGGGCTTAAAGGCAACGTGGCGATCGCTGCGGGCGTCACCATCGAAAACGCCATTGGCGGTTTCGGTAACGATGTGATCGTGGGCAATGCCGCCAATAACATGCTGCTCGGTGGTGCAGGGGATGACATTCTGTACGGCGGCGCCGGTGCCGATCGGCTGTTTGGCGGCACAGGCAAGGATACGTTTGTGTTTGCTGCGGCCAGCGATTCAACCCCTGAATTGACCGATTGCATCTACGACTTCGAGGCGGGCAGCGATAAAATTGATCTGTCGTTCTTTAATCAGGGCCCACAGGGCAAGGATTTCATCCACTTTGTCGATAGCTTAAGTGGTGACGCAGGCGAAGCGCTGCTGACCTATGATGCTGCCAGTAATCTGAGCCATCTGGCGCTGAACCTTGGTGGATATCAATCACCTGATTTCTTGCTGAAGATTGTCGGCCAGGTGGATTTATCGGCAGACTTTATCGTTTAACAGGATGCAGGAGTCGTGATGAATGGCAGCTTAACGCGTGCCGCGACGATCGCGGTCAGTATCACAGTGATGGGGGCAGCGATGGCCAGCAGTTTAGTTCTTCCTAACGCGCAGTCACTGGCAGGCCAGTGGCAGCTTACCGATCGCCAGCAGCAATGCCGGGTGGAGTTTCTTGCTGGCGAGCAGCAAGGGGTCAATGGCTATCAGTTGTGGGATCGCGAACATTGTTTGAAAACCCGGTTTGCTGCAGAGGTGGTTGGCTGGCGGCCTGCGCCAGACGGTATTGCGTTATTGCAGGCTGATGGCAGCACCTGGGTGTTTTTCTCACGCGAGGGTGCAGTTTATACGGGGGCTGGCTTGACGTTACAGGCGCTGTAGCAGGCAAAACGGGTTCGGGAACCGAACCCGTTTCAGGCATTACAGATACAGCGAACGAACGATCAGGAAATGGCCGACGAAGTAACTGAAGGCCATAACCGCGTCTGCGGCACGGAAAGTGAAACGGTAGCGGTTCAGCAACCACACGATGTTAGCCAGCAGCAGCAACGAGGTGCCAGCCAGCAGCGAGAAGCCAAAATCAGTGCTGCGCAGGAAATACTGCTCGCCCGCCAGCCACACCATCAGCAGCGTCATAGCCACCAGCGTGGCGATTGGCCAGCGCATCTCTTCCAACCGGCTCCAGATCGTTGCCAACAGTGCTGCCCCGATAATGAGCAGCGCCAGCGGCAATGGCCAGAACAGGCTGAAAGTCATCTGGCTGGCAAAGCTCAGGGTATAGAGTAAGTGCGAAAGAAAGAACGCACCGATGGCATATAGCACGCGTTCGCGTGGCAGCAGTAACAGGGCGTCACCCACGAGCGTTGCCAACAGGCCCAGAACGATCAGATAACCGGCTGCGCCGAGCACTGGAGCTTGCCAGGCCATCAGCAACATGAGCAGCAACGTGACGGGTTTAAACACCCAGCGTTGCCAACGGGGACCACGGTAGGCGGCATCGACGAACAGCCAACCGGAAAAGAATACGGCAAGGAATGGCCAACTCATTTTGTCTTCCTTTTATTCTATATAGAGGGGCTCTATTACCAGCCCAGATTGTCACCCATGTCACTTCTTCAGTGTAGGTAGCCTGCTAACGTTAGACAATACTTTCTGCAGAAATCCCTGATTGAGCCTACTTTTTATTGAGCGGGGGTTGTTTCTTCTGCCAGGCCAGCATTTCAAAAACGCCAAAAATAAAGATTTTGCTTTGTTGCCAGCGGCTGATGGGCTGATCTTTGGGTTGGGTGGATTTCAGTAACACCAGTTGCAGCGCGTGCATCACCACCATAAAGAACAGCGCCACGTCGATAAAATATTTCAGCGGCTTGGGGAACGGTGAAAACAGATTGGTGAGTAAAAAGCCCCAGACGCATAACATCAGCAAGCGGCCCAGATTAATCAGCATGTTGGTTTTTCTCATGATTCACAGAACGGATATAAAGACGGTAAGCCACCTGACCGGCGACGTTCTCACGGTGCAGCGCCCAACTGGCTGGGACGTCAGTAGCGGCGCTTTCGGCTTCGGCCTCAACATAAATCCAGGCTTCATCCGCCAGCCAGCCCCGTTGTTCTAACAGTATAACGGTTTCAGCCAGTAACCCCTTGCGGAATGGAGGATCGAGGAACACCACATCGAACGGTTGCCCGTTGCCTGCCAGCCACTGCAGCGTATTGGTGTGGATAACCTGCCCCTTGCCTTGCAGTAACGCCAGGTTTTTTTCCAATTGCTGGGCGACTGGCCGTTCATACTCCAGCAGCGTGGCGCTGGCGGCATAGCGTGACAGCGCCTCCAGCCCCAGCGCCCCGCTACCGGCGAAGCAGTCCAGACAGCGGGCATCACGGATCACCGGAGCCAGCCAGTTGAACAACGTTTCGCGCACACGATCGGTGGTTGGCCTGAGCCCTTCGCTGTTAGGGACTGGCAGTTTACGCCCGCGCCACTGGCCGCCGATAATGCGGATCTGGCCAGCGGCAGCCGATGGCGCTTTCTTAGCCGGGCTGCGAGAAGATATTTTTGCCATAGAGAGTATTTATGCGCTTTGGGGTTAACAAAAAGTTATTGCCATTCTACCGGTGTGGCGCGCCAGGGGAAACGGTAAAACGTTGTTGCTTTGGAAAGCATGCCGATGCGTGTTGCGGTGCGAGGAAAGTGATAGACTCGGCGGATTAATTTTCGCATTTGCAAGCGATATACCCGATGCACTTGGGGTTGCGGCTGACAAGGCCGCAGTTTCAAGTCACAAGGGCATATTGGTATGGAGTAGGGTTAATAGATGGCAAAAGATAAAAAACGTGGTTTTTTCTCCTGGCTGGGATTGGGCCAGCAGGAAGAAAAACAGCAACAGCCTGAGCCAACCGCAGAGCAAGAGGAGCATCAGGCCGCAGCAACCCCGGTTGCTCCTGAGTTGGACGATCAGCTTCCTGCCGAGGAATCAGAGCCAGCCGAGCTCAAAGACACCCCAGGGGAATGGGATGCCAGCCTGAGCGGTGAGCCGATTGCTGAAAATATTCCAGCACCGCTCGAACACAATGTAGCGGTGCAAGAACCAGCGCAAGAGATTGAACCGGCACTTGAGCCAGAACCTGAAGCTTTGTCTGAGCCAGAAAATGCCGTGCTGGAATCGGTGGAGATCGAAGCCGCAGAAGAAATCCCTGAACCGCAGACACCGGCGCTGATGCAGGAGCAGGAACGCCCGACAAAAGAGGGCTTTTTCGCCCGGCTGAAACGCAGCCTGCTGAAAACCAAACAGAATCTGGGTTCCGGCTTTATCGGCCTGTTCCGTGGTAAGAAGATCGACGACGATCTGTTCGAAGAGTTGGAAGAACAACTGCTGATTGCCGATGTCGGCGTAGAAACTACGCGTAAAATCATTGAGTCTCTCACCCAACACGCCAATCGCAAGCAGTTGAAAGACGCCGAGGCGCTGTATGGCAAGCTGAAAGAAGAGATGTCGGACATTCTGGCGAAGGTGGATCAGCCGTTGGATGTCAGCGGTAAAACCCCGTTTGTGATCCTGATGGTGGGGGTTAACGGTGTAGGTAAAACCACGACCATTGGCAAGCTGGCACGTCAGTTCCAGGCCGAGGGCAAATCGGTGATGCTGGCGGCGGGTGATACCTTCCGGGCCGCAGCGGTTGAGCAGTTGCAGGTGTGGGGGGAGCGTAACCGTATTCCGGTGGTGGCTCAGCATACCGGTGCCGATTCCGCCTCGGTTATCTTTGACGCTGTGCAGGCTGCCAAGGCGCGTAATATCGACGTCCTGATCGCGGATACCGCAGGCCGCCTGCAGAACAAAGCGCATCTGATGGAAGAGCTGAAGAAGATCGTGCGCGTCATGAAAAAACTGGACGAACAGGCCCCCCATGAGGTTATGCTGACTCTGGATGCCAGCACCGGGCAGAACGCGGTCAACCAGGCCAAATTATTTAATGAAGCCGTAGGGTTAACCGGCATTACGCTGACTAAGCTGGATGGCACCGCCAAAGGCGGGGTGATCTTCTCCATCGCCGATCAGTTTGGTATCCCGATTCGTTATATCGGCGTTGGCGAAGGCATTGAAGATTTGCGGCCATTTAAGGCTGACGATTTTATTGAGGCACTTTTTGCCCGAGAGGATTAATACGGATGATTCGCTTTGAACAGGTCAGTAAAGCTTATCTGGGCGGACGGCAGGCGTTGCAGGGGGTCGATTTCCATCTGCGCCCGGCGGAGATGGCGTTTCTTACCGGCCACTCCGGCGCGGGGAAAAGTACCCTGCTGAAACTGATTTGTGGTATCGAACGGCCAAGCGCTGGGCATATCTGGTTCAGCGGGCATGATATCAGCCGCTTGAAAAGCCGCGAAGTGCCTTTCCTGCGCCGCCAGATCGGCATGATCTTTCAGGATCACCATCTGTTGCTGGATCGCACGGTCTACGACAACGTGGCAATGCCGTTGGTGATCGCCGGGGCCAGTAGCGAAGACATCCGCCGCCGCGTGTCGGCAGCCTTGGATAAGGTCGGGCTGCTGGATAAAGCCAAGAACTACCCGATTCAGCTTTCTGGCGGTGAACAGCAGCGTGTCGGCATCGCTCGCGCCGTGGTGAACAAACCTGCGGTTCTGCTGGCGGATGAACCGACCGGTAACCTGGATGATGCGCTGTCGGAAGGCATTCTGCGCCTGTTTGAAGAATTTAACCGCGTTGGGGTGACGGTGCTGATGGCCACGCACGATACTGGGCTGATTGCGCGCCGCAACTATCGCATTCTGACGCTGAGCCAAGGCCGCATGGCAGGAGGAGCGCACCATGGTGGATAACGCAAAAGCGACCAAGAGCAAGGCACTGCGTGGCGGCTGGCGTGAGCAGTGGCGTTATGCCTGGGTGAACGCCATCGCCGATATGCTGCGTCAACCGCTGGCGACGTTGCTGACGGTGATGGTGATCGCTATCTCCCTGACGTTGCCGAGCGTCTGCTATATCGTGTGGAAAAACGTCAGCACCGCAGCCACCCAGTGGTATCCGACCCCGCAGTTGACGGTTTATCTGGATAAATCCCTCGACGATGACGCGGCGGTGAAAGTGTTGGATGCTATCAAGGCCGAAGCGGGTGTAGAAAAGGTGAATTATCTGTCGCGTGAAGAAGCGCGCGGCGAATTCCGCAATTGGTCTGGTTTTGGCGGTGCGCTGGATATGCTGGAAGAAAACCCGCTGCCAGCGGTCGCCATCATCACGCCGAAGATGAGCTTCCAAAGTTCTGACACGCTGAGTACCCTGCGCGATCGCGTAGCGGCGGTACATGGGGTGGATGAAGTACGCATGGACGACAGCTGGTTTGCCCGCCTGGCGGCGCTGACCGGGCTGGCGGGCCAAGTCGCGGCAATGATCGGCGTGCTGATGATCGTAGCGGTGTTCCTGGTGATTGGTAACAGCGTGCGTCTGAGCATTTTCAGCCGCCGCGATACCATCAACGTGATGAAGCTGATTGGTGCCACCGACGGCTTTATTCTGCGCCCGTTCCTCAACGGCGGTGCGATGCTCGGTTTCTGCGGGGCGTTACTGTCGCTGATCCTTTCCGGTGCGCTGGTATGGAAGCTGGAGTCGGTGGTCACCAACGTAGCAAGAGTGTTCGGCACGACCTTTACCCTGCACGGCCTGGGCTGGGATGAGGCACTGCTGCTTTTGCTGATTGCCGCCATGATTGGCTGGGTTGCCGCCTGGTTGGCTACGGTGCAACATTTACGCCGATTTACACCACAATAAAGTGATTTTTTGGTATACTCTTCTCCTGCTGCGGCTTACCGTGTTGCGGGAGAAGAGCACGCAATTTGCAGTACGGCGAGTGTATCCAGTCTCTTCTCAATTAACGCACAAATTCCCTATTATTCTGAACCATCGTCACGTATTGTCATTAGCAATACGGGGGAAAGAGGCGGAACTTATAGGGTGAAACACGGTCAAAGATGGCAGCAAATGTTCAGGTACCCGGCGTGTGGAACCGCTTTTGCAACAGCAATCGCCATAAGACCAATACTTCCCCCGCCGTAAAATCATCTGCATGATCTGTTTTATCAAGAGAGGGTTTTGAATGACTAAAGAAATGCAAACTTTAGCTTTAGTCCCACAGGGTAGTTTGGAAGCCTACCTGCGGGCAGCCAACACCTATCCAATGCTATCGGCAGAGGAAGAGCGGGAACTGGCTGAACGGCTGCATTATCAGGGCGATCTGGAAGCAGCGAAATTGCTTATCCTGTCTCACCTGCGCTTTGTCGCTCATATTGCCCGTAACTATTCAGGGTACGGGTTGCCACAGGCAGACCTGATCCAGGAAGGGAATATCGGCCTGATGAAAGCGGTGCGCCGTTTCAACCCAGAAGTGGGTGTGCGTCTGGTTTCTTTTGCCGTGCACTGGATCAAGGCTGAAATCCATGAATACGTGCTGCGTAACTGGCGTATTGTCAAAGTTGCCACCACCAAGGCACAGCGCAAACTGTTCTTTAACCTGCGTAAAGCCAAGCAGCGCCTGGGTTGGTTCAATCAGGATGAAGTGGAAATGGTAGCGCGCGAACTGGGGGTGACCAGTAAAGACGTGCGTGAAATGGAATCTCGCATGGCTGCGCAGGACATGGCCTTTGATCCAACGCCGGAAGATGAAGGGCGTGAGGGCCACACCATGGCGCCGATGCTGTATCTGCAGGACAAGAGTTCCGACTTTGCCGAAGGCATTGAGGAAGACAACTGGGAAAGCAGCGCTGCAGACAAACTATCCTACGCACTGGAAGGGCTGGACGAACGCAGCCAGCATATCATCCGCGCCCGCTGGCTGGATGATGACAACAAATCCACGCTGCAGGAACTGGCGGATCAATACGGTGTTTCCGCCGAGCGAGTGCGCCAGCTCGAGAAAAATGCCATGAAGAAACTGAAAATGGCGATCGAAGCGTAATTTTATTCCGTTGATTGCATTGAAAAAGCCCGGTTGGTTAACAGCCGGGCTTTTCTATTTATTTAGCTACGTCAGCAAACTCTGGCGTTGGACAGTGATAGCCAAATTGGCTTGACCAGTCGTATTGGGTGCCGTTTTTGATGTAACGCTGATAGAGCGCTCGCCCGGTCTTGGCATCGCGCGCGATCACCCAACTTGCCGCGTTGCACAGCACGGCGGCGTACGCTTGGCTTTTGGGTGGCAAGAGATCGGCGGCCTGTTGCGCCAGAGCCACGGCCTGCCAGCGATAGTGCAGGAAGCGGTTATCCGCCTCTGGTAGCGATTTATTGGCCCGCGCCGCTTCAGCCGCGCTGATCCAGCTTTTGTGCTTTGGATCGCTGGTATTGAATGCATCCCCAAGATAAGAGTAGCCCGCGCCATAAATGGCGTAATCCGGCGTCATTTCGTAGCCGGTGAACTCCAGCCCTTGTTCACGCAATAATGCTGCGGCCTGGTAATAGGCTTTGGCACGCACGTTTTTGTCGCTGGTTTTATCCTGAGCCACTTGCAATCGTTCGGTAAATGCCTGTGCGGCTTGGCCATAGTTTGGAATCGCGAAATAATTGACTGCTTCCTGATAACGCCCGGCGCGCATCATCCGCCGTGCTAGCAACTCGCGCAGTTGGACTTCTGGCGTGATCGGCTGGCCGTTGTATTCGTCCGGTTTAACCGGTTTCAGCGGCGTGGTGGGCGCAGGGGCATGCTTATCGACAAAACCTTTCAACTCATCAATGGTCAGTACCCGCTCGGCGATATCGGCGACGTCTGCCCAGTAATTCTCTTTACCACGGAACATCAATTCCATTGCCTGCAGGTAGTCACCCCGGTTCAGCGCCAGAATGGCCTGTTCGCCCGCCACCCGGCAGCCGGGAATGATAAATTCAGCGGCGATCTCTTCATCATATTGCGACCCCCAGCTTTCGTCAGAAGGGAACGCTGCAGCGGCTTTAGCATAGGCGGCGGTGGCGGCTTTTACGTTGCCGTCACGTAACGCCATCTTGGCGCGTAACCACCAGGCTAAACCGCTGTCTCCGGCATTTTTCAGCAGGTTGGCCGCCATTGGGTACTGCCCGGAGCGATAGGCCAGCGCCGCCAACCGATCGCTGCCCGCAAAGCCGCTTTGCACTGATTGCTCCAGTAATGTCAGGATTTGCTCGATAGTCTGTTGTGAACGCGCAGCTGTGTTTCCACTCATTTGCAGATTGCTGCTGCGGGCGAACAGTTCAATGGTCACCAATTGCTGAACCAGTGGATCCTGTATCGCCTGCTTTAACGCCGCTAGATGGGCCGGATTAATCAGATAGCTGGAAACGTATTGCAATGACAAACCACCATCGCTGTCACCCTGTGCGGCCTGTTGGGCATATAGCCTCACTGCCGGGATAATTTCGCCCTGCCACAGGTGAATTCGTGCCTGTTGGCCCAAGCTGCTTAATGCCAGTTGGTCGGGGTCGGCTTTGCCACTTTTCACTTGCTCGATCACCTGCTGGAAAGCTGCCATGGCTTTATCAAGCGGTGCTTGCCCCGGATGTTTCACCACGGGAGCGACTGCGTCGTAGGTGCTCTCCGGTGTACCGCGATCGTTCATCCACAGCCGCCCAAGCGAGTATTGTGCCCGTAGCCCCCAATCACCCTGCTCGGCCACTGGCAGTGCCAGCACCTGCTGGAAGTATTCCACTGCACGCGGGTCTGCTGCCGCAAAAGCAACTGCGCCCAGAGTGTACAGGTGTGCAGCCTCGGGCAACCCTTGGGTGTCAACCATATCGGCTTGCTCAACGGTCTTGCTAGCCCGCATTTGTTCGATCGCTTGCTCTTGAGGCGATTGGGGCTTTGGCGGTGCTTCTGCCGCAGGCTCTTTCCACAACGGCAATTGCTTGTCTACTGCCACTAACCGGCTGGTTTCGAAAGCAAAATTTCCTTCTGGCATATACAGCAGAGTGCCATCACGGTTGAGCAGCAGGCGGTTGGGGAAATCTGGCCCGCAGGCTTGGCCGCTCAACGGGATAAGCAACGCAGCGGCAATCAGGGAAACGAGCGGAAGGGGGCGGCCCGTTAAGCGCAAATCATGGGACGACATAAGTGCCTCCTGGCGTGATCTGTTGGCAGCGCAGCCAGCCTAATGGGCGTGATTGCCCGGCACGTAGCTGATCGCTGCTGATGCGGATAAAATGCTGTTGTTCTGCTGTGGCTTCCAGCCGGTAATGGCTCACCGCGTCGGCTGCCAGACAATCGCTGGCGCTAATGACGATCTCGCGGGGCAGCGGGGCATCCACTGGCCCGTCGTTGTGAATGTTCAGATCATACAACCCATTTTGCAGTGGCAGAAATTTTACCTGCCAATGGGCCGTGAGCGGTTGATTCTCGATCACTGCCCGCAACGTAGATAGGGACCAGGCACGACGATCGCTTGCCAGCGGCAGGCGGAACCAGATAATTCCACGCAGGCGTGGCAGGTTGAGTATGGCAAGCTGGCGCAGGAAATCGGCCACCTGCTGGGGGGCAACGGTGAGTTCCTGCGTGCTGCCAGCAACGCGCAGGGTCGCTTCGCTTTCCACCCGTGCGCCCTGTGCGTCAAAGCCCACCAGGCCCATACCATAAGCGGGTAAGGCCACGCGGAAGGGTTTAGCGCTGATGCGCGCATACTGGCTGGCCCAACGCAGCGCCAGCGAGCCGTCGAACAGCCCTTGTTCCGGGGATAACACCGCATGGACTTGCAGCACCGAGCTGTCGGCCTGTTGTAAAACACCGGGTAATGCTGAGGAGCCGATCCAGGCGGGCAGAGCGGTGATCCCCAATTGCAGCGAGGTGGGCAGTTGTTGGCGCAGTTGTTGTAGGAAACGCCGGTACTCAGGCAACCGCGCGGTGGCGGCATCGTGATCGATCTCCACGCCGATGACCGGCAGCCCAGCCGCCTGCCAGCGTTGCAACTGTTGCAACAGGTGCTGGCGGATGGCTGGCTCATCCAACTGCGCCAGTTGCCCATCCAGACGCACCACCAGCCATAGCGGGCGGCCATCCTGCTTCAGCAGTGCCGTATTGACCGCGATCTCACGGTAACCTTCACGCGGATGTACCTGCAGGCCCAGAACGCGCAGGGTAGAAAACAGCTCATGGCTGGCGGCCAGCGCGCTGGCATGCTCTGGCGTCCAGACCCTTTGCCAGAGATACACCTGCTGATCCCAGGTAACATGCAATCGCAAAGCTTGATAGCGGCCAGCCAGCACGGCGGTCAGCGCCAGCAATAATACGGCAGTGGCAGCGGCCCAAGGTTTCATTTCTGCCAGCGATCGCCCTGTGCGCAAAAGCCACAGGCGCGCATAAAGTTCTCTACTTCGCCGCGTTCGCGCGGGGCTAAACCCGCCGTGGAAAGCTGCCAGCGTAACGCCTGTGGCAGTTGGCGCTGGGCGTCCTGTACCAGATACAGCCCGACACCACGGCGGCGGGTAACTTCACGCACCATCAGATCGTGCAGTTGTGCGGTGTCGTCCAGCAGCTCAATTTTTACCGCTCCCAGCAGGCGTTCATTAAACCGTGCGCCGAACAGCGCCTTGCCGTCTTGCAGCCAGGATTGCCACTCTGCGGGTGTCTGATGCGGCCAGATCTTGCCAAGGTCAATCAGGTCTTGTGTGGATAACGTGGTCAATCGCTCAATGGTCAGTTTCATGCAAAATTCCCACCCAAATGAAGTGTCTCGACAGTGTAATGGATATTACTCAGAGCGTTGTGTAAGTTTTTATGTACGATGACTGCGCAAAATGTTTTTTGCAACGGGCATTTTCCGAGTAAAAAGTTAGTAAATGGTTTGTTAACTAGCACAATACGCTGCGCGATATCGGGTATAGCGTAGAATTAATCCAGATTTTATTCTGTTTACACCGCTTGTTTCTGAAGATGAAAGTTGATTTGCAGAAGAAAATTCCTGTTTAATGGCATGAAAAGTAAAGTCTTATTAGAAAATATTGTCGAAAATACACCTAAATCATTATTACTTATAGATAAAAACTGTGTACCCGGCATACTTCAAGCTATTCCTGCATCTTGCAGATGCGGGTAATCAAGGGTAGGCAGTGAATAGGTGCGGCAAACACCATGGGCAAACTCACAACGACAGACGGGGATTATGCGGATGAAATTAACAAAGGGTAAAGCGCTGCTGGCTGGCTGTATCGCGATGGCGATGGGACATGTCGCGATGGCGAAAGACATCAAAGTCGCTATTGTTGGTGCAATGTCTGGTCCGGTGGCACAGTACGGTGATATGCAATTCACCGGTGCGCGTCAGGCGATCGCTGATATCAACGCCAAAGGCGGCATCAAAGGGGATAAGCTGGTTGGCGTGGAATATGATGACGCCTGCGACCCGAAACAGGCCGTTGCGGTGGCTAACAAAGTGATCAACGACGGTATCCGTTACGTGATCGGCCATCTGTGCTCCTCTTCTACCCAGCCTGCGTCAGATATCTATGAAGACGAAGGGGTGATCATGATTACCCCGGCGGCCACCAACGCCGATCTGACCACCCGTGGTTACAAAATGATCATGCGCACCACCGGCCTGGATTCCGATCAGGGCCCGACTGCGGCGAAATTCATCCTCAGCGAGATCAAACCGAAGCGCATTGCCGTGGTGCACGACAAGCAGCAGTACGGTGAAGGTCTGGCGCGTTCAGTGCGTGACAGCCTGAAACAGCAGGGCACCGAAGTAGCGATGTTTGAAGGTATCACCGCAGGTGACAAAGATTTCTCTACTCTGGTAGCGCGTCTGAAGAAAGAGAACATCGATTTCGTCTACTTTGGCGGTTACTACCCAGAGATGGGGCAGATCCTGCGCCAGGCCAAACAGGCTGGCCTTACCACCCGCTTTATGGGGCCGGAAGGTGTAGGTAACTCTTCACTCTCTAACATCGCTGGTGCCGCGTCTGAAGGCATGCTGGTGACTCTGCCGAAACGCTACGATCAGGTTCCTGCCAACCAGCCTGTTGTGGATGCGTTGAAGGCCAAGAAACTGGATCCTACCGGGCCGTTCGTCTGGACCACCTACGCTGCCTTGCAATCGCTGGTGACCGGGATGGAGCGCAGCGGCAGCCAGGAGCCTGCGGATATCGTTAAAGATCTGAAAGCGGGCAAGCCGGTGGAAACCGTGATGGGGCCGCTGAGCTGGGATGACAAGGGCGATCTGAAAGGTTTCGAATTCGGCGTGTTCGAATGGCATGCTGATGGTTCATCAACACCCATTAAATAAGCCATAATAAGATTTATACCCAAAATAATTCGAGTTGCTTGTAGGCGGCAACTGAACGAGGCCCCAGGAGCTTACTCAAGTAAGTGACTGGGGTGAGTGACAAATCTGCGAAAGCAGATTTGAACGCTGCTTGCAGCGGCACCGAAGGGGCGAGGCACAGTATGGGCCGAGTAACGCAGCCAACACCCAAGCAACTTGAAGTATGAAGGGTATAGATGAGATCCCCCTGCGCCTACACACCATTCTCCATGGCAAGCATCATTCCCC
>NZ_JQEI01000033.1 GCF_000743355.1 Serratia sp. Ag1 | reverse complement strand
GATTTTGTGATCCACTACACTGCCTCGGAAGTCGATGAGATCTTTGAAACGCTCAGTGAGCAGATCCTCCAGGAGGACAGCTTCGGTAAAAAACCGGTTGGAATTGATGGAATACAATTCCTCGTACAGGCGCTACCTCAGACACAACGAAAACTGCTTGATTTTATCCGTCGTATCCCAGTTCCGAAAACGGGAGGAAGCTGGCTGGGGTCTGCCTTTATGCAGTGTTTCGTCGACGATACTCATGAAGAAGAGTTCCGATCTATCCTTCAGGGGTGGGCAGAGCAGTCTGATAATTCAAAGTTAAGCATTTCAGCTAAAGCAATGCTTGATTTGCCAGGGAAACGAAAATAAATGGGAACGTCAAAATCTTACGGGGGACCAACCAATGGGCTAGTTCCAGACTTCGTGGACAACCCTCCGGAGCCTACTTTACCACTCCCACCTGCAGCCCCAGGAGATACTCAACCGCAGAATGAGCCTCTCGCACCTTCAGTTGCGCTTCCCGATTCAAATGGTGCGGGACCGTTAAGCACACCGAAAGGCAATTTTACCCGTTATGTGCGCTCCGGTAGTCGTAGTGCGCTCGGCAGGGCGATTGCCAGCTATGTGCGAAGCGGTATGGGAGGTGCGAGTAGGGCCAGTCGCCGCATGGGATCCTCCCGTGTCGTCGCGGGAGGGTTACTCAGTATCATCGGTGATTTCCAACAGGGAGGTGCAGCACAGGCCCTTCAGCGTTTTAACCTAAGCAATTTGGTTGGAGAGCCAGCGGCAACAGTCTTCGTGTCGCTAGTTGAGTTTTTGTGCCCGCCTGGTGGTTCAGTAGATGAAGGGATCTCCCGACAGGCAATGCTTGATACCATTGCTGACATGTCTGATACCGATGTAAATAGTTTCGATTCATTAACCCCGGAGCAACTGCAGGAAATTTTTATCGGTTTTGTCGTTCACTCCATTGAGGGGCGAATCATGGCCGATATTGGCAAGAATGGCATCAAGTTACCTGATGACATTGAGGCTATCGGGGAAATTCAGGAAACACTCCACAATTTTGTTGACGGCGCTACCCGTGTTCAGTTGAGAGACGAACTGAAGGATGTATCAGGGTTATCAGGTCGAGAAATCAACCAAAAGGTTGAAAAGATTTATGAGCTGGCATTCGAACTAATTGCTAGTGAAGGAGAGAGAGCAGAATGAGCCATCACACTATCATCGCGAGACTGGGAACTCGCGATTCCTTGCAGCCATTACTGAACCGACTGCATACTCAAATAACCCAAATTAACTTTTTGAAAGATAACGGGCGGTTGGATTTTGGTCTTGGGCAGGCTCTTACAGGGTTAAGTGAACTTGGGCTTACTCCGTCGGAAACCTCGATTGATCTCGCTCTGCTAGCTGCAACAGTCACTGCTGCGGATACGCGAATTTCACGAAACCGAAATGCTCAGGATCTGTGGACCCGGGAAATAGCCTTGCACATCCCCGTTTCTGATCCTGCCTTATGGAATAGCCAGACAGGATTGCTCATTAAACTATTGAATTTCTTGACTGGAGACCGTTGGTCGTTGCATTTTCACGAACGACCAGAAATTGAGGGAGGCCTTGTCAGGGAATCAACCAAACCGCGCACTATTGATCCGACCTCCGTTTGTCTTTTCTCTGGTGGACTGGACAGTTTTATTGGAGCGATTGATCTTCTTTCTCAGGGAAGAACTCCGCTATTTATCAGTCATTACTGGGATTCAATTACAAGTAAATATCAGAAAGAATGCTCAGATCTTTTGTCTGGCAAGTTTAATCAGGAGTTCGGGCATGTTAGAGCGCGCGTCGGATTTCGGAAAGAGATAATTGAAGGTGATAAGGGAGAAAATACATTACGTGGTCGATCGTTTCTTTTTTTCTCCCTCGCAACGTTAGCTGCAGATGCTGCCGGTGGACCTATGGAGATAAACGTGCCGGAAAATGGCCTTATATCTCTCAATGTACCTCTAGATCCATTGCGTGTAGGTGCGCTTAGTACTCGAACGACGCATCCTTATTACATGGCTCGTTATAATGAACTGCTGCATAATTTGGGGATAGATGCCTATCTGTTTAATCCTTATGCCTTTATGACGAAGGGTGAAATGGCTCGGCAGTGCCGTGATCAGACATTCCTTCGTCAACATGCTGAAAGCACAATGTCATGCTCATCACCACAAAGTACTCGTTGGAATCCCGATTTAAATGAAGAACAGTCCATACATTGTGGTCGGTGCGTACCTTGCTTAATAAGGCGTGCATCGTTATTTGCGGCTTTTGGCACAGACGGCACACATTACCGTATCTCGGACCTTAGAGCTCGGGTATTAGACTGTAGCAAGGCTGAAGGTGAACATGTCCGTGCCTTCCAGTTCTCTCTAGAGCGGCTGGCGCGTTCGCCTGAACATGCGAAATTCGATATCCATAAACCGGGCCCGTTAAGTGATTATCCTGAGAATTATGACGACTATGCAGGTGTATATATAAGAGGGATGGAGGAAGTTAACTGTCTGCTAAATGGGGTAAGAACGAGACCATTGTCATGAATACAACTCAGCAGAAACCCTTTCCTCTATGGGTTGATTTTCACTGCCACTTGGATCTTTACCCTGATCATAAAGCGATCATCACCGAATGCGAATTGGCTCGTGTCGCTACCCTTGCGGTAACAACAACACCTAAGGCATGGCAAAGAAATTGTGAGCTGGCGATGAATTCGCCATTCGTGCGTGTGGGGCTGGGTTTGCATCCACAATTAGTGTCAGAACGAGAGGGGGAAGTGGCGCTGTTAGAACGTTACCTCCCTTCAGCGCGCTATGTAGGAGAGATCGGGCTTGATGCCAGCCCCCGTTTTTACCGAAGCTTCGAGGCACAAGAGCGAGTATTCACGCGCATTCTTCACGCCTGTGTGGAACAGGGGGGTAAAATCCTGAGCATTCACAGCGTACGCACGGCAGCAAAAGTTTTAGACCATCTTGAGAAAACCAATCTTCTCGAAAACTGTCAGGCTATTCTCCACTGGTTTACAGGGACGGCGGCAGAGGCCCGGCGAGCTGTTGAGCTTGGATGCTACTTCTCCGTTAACGAGGAGATGATGCGATCAGCTAAACACCGCAAACTCATCGGTAGCCTCCCGCTGAACAGGCTGCTCACAGAAACCGATGGGCCGTTTGTCCAGAGTAAAGGCACTGCTGTGCGCCCTTTTGATGTCCATCGCGCTGTCCATGAAATTGCTCTACTCCATTGCATCTCTAACGAGGTTGCAGCATCAGTAATCCTCGGCAATCTCAAAAGTCTGGTAACAACTGGTGGATCTGCGTAGCGACAGTCTGCTGGAAGAGGACTGGGGCGAAGGCTGCCAGGAAAATATTACTTCAGTCAGCGCATCTCACAAGGAAAAGTAGATGAACATAAAGCAGGCGGTAACACTTTCTTTAGTCCAACGGGGTGTTGGCTGTGGACTACTATTCAGCAGCGCACTCTTTTATTTTGTTAGCCTGCTTATGGCACTTTATCGTGCTGCACAGAGTATGAGTGGTTCTGATCTACTTCGGCGGTTTGGCACGATAGTTCAAAATATTATTGCAACTTTATATGAGTTAACCGTGCCTTACATCGGTTTCGTCTGGCGTAATGTTCCGACCATAAATCAGTCCGACCCATTTACTTACGGGAACTTACTTTTCCTGGGTTTTGTTGGTGTGATGATTGTTGGTAAACAACTGACGCTTGCTGGTCGACGACTTCAAGCTCGCATTCAGCACCAGGTTGAGCGTGTTGAGGAACTGCAGTGGCGTGATTCAATGATGCGGAATAGTGCATCACCCAGTACAGTGATTTCAGCTAAGTCAATAGAAAATATTAATATCTTTCAGCATCCTATGCCACCGAACCCAGAGGGGAGGTGGTGGACTCGCCCATGGGGAGTTATCGGCCTCTCGATCATCAGTGGATATCTTGTCGCCGCACTAGCCAAGCTAACAGGGATGCTTTGAAAGTAATGCCAAATCTGATGATGGGATGAGTGCGTTCTTCACATCACCAATTTATATGTAAAATTTGCCAACTATGCAATCTGCAGATGGTTAGCCTATTAATCTCTCTACGTATTTGTCTGCTATCCATTGCAGTTAGATGATTAACGGGTTTGTCGCTTATTGCCAAGGTGGTGCCAGATTAATTGTTAGTACGGTGGTGTGAGGAAAAATAAGATGCACATTAAGCATGTTGAGATCGGCAATTTTCGCAAGCTAAAAACCGTCCGTATCGATTTCACCCCCAAGACAACTGTTTTTGTCGGTGCGAACAATAGCGGAAAAACTTCTGCTATGGTTGCACTTCGCCGGTTCTTGATCGAGCGGTCTGAGTTTTCCATTAACGATTTCACTTTGTCTCATTGGTCGAAGATTGATGCAGGTGCGTTGAAGTGGGAGTCTGCGACTGATGGAGAAGAGCTGGAGCCAATTGAGTGGGACAGTTTCACTCCGTTCTTGGATGTTTGGCTTGATGTGTCGGCGAAGGAACTGCATTACGTTCAAAAAATTCTTCCAACGCTCGATTGGGATGGGACGAGTATCGGTGTTCGCCTTCGATTTGAACCAAAAGATACTCATGCGCTGCAATTTGAGTACCTGACGGCAAAACGTGCTGCTGCTGAAGTAATGGCAAAGGCCTGTGATGGTAATAAATCTGAGGAAAAATTAGATGTAGTATCAACGTTTGCACTTTGGCCGCGTTCGATGATGGAGTTCTTGGCTCAGCGGTTGCGATCAACATTCGAGGTCCGTGCCTATCTGCTCGACCCCGCAAAACTGAAAGTGCCCGAGAACGGTAAGGCATGCCCTCAAGTGCTTCCTGATAATAGCGACCCTATTAATGGTGGGGATCCTTTCCATGGACTTATTCGCATCGACGAAATTAGCGCACAGCGCGGATTTGGTCACGCCGGTCAATCTGGAGGAGCGCGTAACAACGATTCACAAGATGATTTTGCTGAACCCCGGGTCAGCAAGAGGTTATCGAGCCAACTACGTAATTACTACACTCAACATCTAGACCCCTTTGATACACCGGAACCCAAAGATCTTGAGGCATTGTTAGCGCTACATGAGGCCCAAACAGCCTTCGGCAAACGGCTGGCAGATTGTTTCTCCGATGCCCTGGCAGAGCTTGAGGACATTGGGTACCCTGGTGTCACAGATCCTAAACTGACTATCACAACTAATATTAAGCCAATCGATGGGCTAAATCACAGCTCCGCCGTGCAGTATGAGGTCCCGACTCATCTTGCAGGAACTTCGGGGGCTCATCGTCTTCCTGAGGATTCAAACGGACTTGGTTACCAAAATCTTGTGTCCATAGTCTTTGCTCTCATGGGGTTTCGCGACAAATGGATGAAGGTGGGGAAGGCTGGAAAATCGAAAACCTCGGAAGAGGCTCTTATTCCGCCGCTCCATCTTGTTTTGATCGAGGAGCCAGAGGCGCATTTACATGCGCAAGTTCAGCAAGTTTTTATCAAGCAAGCCTATGGGGTACTGCGAAAGCACGACAAACTGAAAGAATCTCCAAACCTTCAAACCCAGCTTGTTGTCAGTACACACTCAAGCCATCTCGCTCATGAGGCTGACTTTGCGTCGTTGCGCTATTTCCGTCGGTTACCGGCTCCAACAGAGGTAGGTGCCGTACCTTTGACCTCCGTTGTCAATCTGTCGGAGATCTTCGACGGCTTGGACAAAACCGAGCGCTTTGTTAAGCGATATCTGAAGGCGACTCATTGCGACCTCTTTTTTGCTGATGGCGCAATACTTGTCGAGGGGCCAGCGGAACGTATTCTGGTCCCACATTTTGTTCGTGAACGAGAGGTTTACGCTTATCTGAAGCGGAGCTATATCACATGGCTTGAGATTGGCGGGAGTCATGCGCACAGGTTGAAGAAGCTGATCGAGCATTTGGGGCTCAGCACCTTGATTATCACGGATATTGATGCAAAAGACAGTATTACGAATGCAGCAGTGGTACCGAAACGTGGTGCTGGGCAACGAGCCAGAAATGAGACGGTAAAGACTTGGATTCCAAATGAAGAGTCACTTGATGTACTTCTCGACATGAAGAGTGAAAAGAAGGTTCTCTCAGAACCGAGTGGCTACGCAGTTCGTGTTGCATATCAAACGCCTATCACTGTGAAATTCAAGTCAAAGGACGCGGTTGAGGCTTTGGCAAATACATTTGAAGATGCACTCGTCTATGAGAATATGGAATTATTCACAAAGCTTGATGGTCATGGACTTATTGCAAAGTTTCGTGATGCGCTTACAAGTTCAGCCGATCTCGCCGAACTGGGAGTGAAGGTTTCTGATGCCTTGAAAAACGGGACGAAGGCTGAATTCGCACTTGACATCCTCTTTAGCGAAGAGGTCGATCAGTTGAAAGTGCCCATTTATATCCACGAAGGTTTGGCATGGCTTGCTGAACAACTGAAGCGTAAAGAGGATAATATTATCGGGAAGGTTGGAGCGAAAGCATGAGTGTTCTCAAACCTCTGGAGTCAGACGATGAGATCGACGCACCGGTTGATGTAGAGATAAGGAAATGTCTAGACCTTGCCACCCCGCAAAGTTTTTTCCTTTTTGCTGGAGCTGGTTCTGGAAAGACGAAGTCGCTCGTATCGGCACTTCAATATGTGCGCGACACATTTGGTGAAACGCTGAGACTGAAAGGGCAGCGTGTTGCCGTAATTACTTACACAAATGCTGCCAGCGAAGAGATCAAGCGACGCCTGTCCTTTGATCCAACTATTGACGTATCTACGATACATAGTTTTGCATGGTCACTGATTGATGGGTTCAATCGCGATATCCGCGAGTGGCTCCGCATGGATATCGAAACAGGCATCATGCAGCTTCAGGCAGATGAGGCTAAAGGGAGAAAAGGTACCACTGCGTCAGCAACCCGTATCAGCAAAATTGCTTCGAAGAACAAACGTCTTCAGAATCTGAATAGCGTTAAACGCTTTGTATATAGCCCAACAGGTGAAAACCGTGGGCGGGATTCTCTGAATCATGCTGAGGTGATCCAACTCACTTCTTACTTCTTAAGAACGAAGCCTGCCATGCAAAGTATATTGGTGGGCCGTTATCCGATCCTTCTAATCGACGAGAGCCAGGATACCAACAAGCAACTGATAGACGCTTTATTTACCGTCCAGGCACAGCATAAGGAGAGGTTTGTTCTCGGTCTTCTCGGCGATATGATGCAGCGCATCTATAGTGATGGCAAGGACGGACTCGGTAGTGATCTGCCTGCTGATTGGGCAACACCAGGGAAACAGATGAACCACCGTTGTCCTAAACGTGTCGTGACGTTGATCAACAAGGTGCGCAATGCAACAGACAAGCAGGTGCAACGGCCACGAGCTGACAGTATCGAAGGTAGTGTTCGACTCTTCATTCTTCCAAGTGATATAGCCGACAAATCTGCAGCAGAACAAGCGATCGGGTTGCACATGGCCAAAGTTACCGGTGATGAGATGTGGCAAAACCTCGAGCTCTGCAAGAACCTCATACTGGAGCATCGAATGGCTGCAAACCGTATGGGCTTTCTGGAACTGTTTGTGCCACTGTATGAAGTAGATAGCTGGCGTACCAATTTGCTAAACGGTTCTTTGCCTGTGATTCGATTCTTTTCTGATGAAGTCCTACCGCTTGTCAAAGCAAAGTTCAATGAAGATCGCTTCGCTATGGCACGAATTGTCAGAAATTTCTCGCCTTTGCTGAGTCCAGATACTTTACGCAAAGCCGACGACCAACAGTCACAGCTCAAGTTGGCGTTGGCAGCAATAGATCATCTCAGCGAACTTTTTAAAGACGGTGCTGATCCGTCGCTTGGCGACGTGCTTCGCTCCGTGGCAAGCTGCAACTTATTTTTTATTCCCGAATCTCTGTTGCCAAATGTGTCAGGCAATAAAGTGGCCAGCAGTGAAAACCCGGCTACCGACAAGAGTAATGTTGATCGACAGGCCGAGCGTGCGGAAGCAATCGAAAAATTTTTACTTGCACCGTTCACACAGGTTGAACGGTTTATGTCCTACGTGTCTGGCAAAGCACACTTCGATACACATCAAGGTGTTAAAGGACTTGAGTTCGACCGGGTTATGGTCATCATGGATGATAAGGAAGCCCGGGGCTTCATGTTCAAGTATGAAAACCTCTTCGGTGGTAAAAGCATAGAGGATGCGTCGATTGAAGGTGTACGACGACTGTTCTATGTGACATGTAGCAGAGCACGACAGAGTCTTGCTCTTGTAGCTTATACGGAGTCACCGGATCGCGTTCGTAATTTCGTTGTGAATGAAGGCTGGTTCAATGCCGAGGAAATTATTATGGGCGTGCCTGAATAATTATGTAATGCCTAGACAAATGGTATTGTTGAACAAGTACATTACCACTTGTGGAAAAAACAAAAAAATGTGTGAATTGACTCAAGCTAACAACGCCAGCGGTTAATGCTGGCGTTGTTAGCTTATTTAAACCTTCAGTGAAGCGCACCTAGCACAAAATCAGCCCAAGCTTCCATCATTGGCCGACGTTGTTCCAATAAATCAGTACGGTGATATGCAGCTTCAACCTTATTTTTTACCGTATGCGCTAATGCTCGTTCTGCCAAATCCCGAGGGTAACCTTGCTCACTGCACCAGTCTCGGAAGCTAGAGCGAAAACCGTGGGCTGTTGCTACGCGCCCTGGTGTATCACTTGGTGCTTCGACACGGCGCAAGAATGAAGTTAATACCATATCTGACAGTAACGATTGGTTACGGGATGAGGGGAACACCAATTCGTCATGCAACCCTTTCATACCCTCTAGGAGTTCAACAGCCCTTGGTACCAATGGAACCCGGTGAATGATGCCTGCTTTCATGCGTTCGGCAGGGATAGTCCATATAGCAGCTTTGAAGTCAATTTCAGACCACTGAATCCCCCTGGCTTCACCCGAGCGGCAAGCTGTTAGGATCAGCAACTCTAATAGCGAACGGGTTAAATCGCAACGTCTGGCATTGCGCAGATGTACAGCGACAAAATTTGGGATATCTCGCCAAGGCATTGCAGGTTGGTGCTCTGTCCGAATAGCTTTGCTAGGCTGCTGGGGCAACAGATGGGTGACAACATCGACAGGGTTTGCCACACAATGGCCGTGCGCCCATCCCCAGGCCATTACAGCGTGTAAGCGCTGTTTCACGCGACTTGCTGTTTCTGGGATCGACAACCAAATCGGGCGTAAAACCTCTGCCATATGTGCAGGTGTAATTGTGTCCAGTGGTAATGAGCCGATGGAAGGGAAGGCGTATTGCTCCAGTGTGGCTATCCATTGCTTCCCGTGTTTATCGTTTTTCCAGCCAGGTAATAAATCCATGTGAACCTGACGCGAGGCATCAGTAAATGTCGGGATCACGGGTTTGTCTGCTGCAACAACCTTTTTGAATTCCAGCGGATCGACCCCATTGGAGAGCTGATCGCGCATAGCATGTGCTTGTTTGCCTGCTTCGGCGATGCTGATTTCGGGATAGCTGCCTAATCCAGCATTCCGGCGCTTTTTAGTTGTTGGACTAACGTAGCGTAGAACCCATTTACCATGGCCTTTGCTGTTTGAGGGGTGCAACGTCAGGCCGGTGATGCCACCGTGCGGCAAGGGTTTATCGCCCGGTTTAATATTCCGGGCTTTGGTATCGGTGAGGAGTGCCATCTGTAAAATCCTTGAGATGTCAGTATGCCATCGAGTATGCCATCGATGGTTGATTTTGGTTAGGTGTGGTTGTGCGGCTTTAAGTGGGTTTGTTTTTAACTTATTGTTTTATATTTATCTTTTAAGATGAATTACGTTGGGTTGTGTTGTTGATAGGCGGACTGCTCCTCCGCCATTTCTTCCTGCTAGTTGTTTCCTACGCTTATCTCCCCAAAAAATTCCCATTGCTAAACGCAACTGCCTTAATGCGTATTCATCTCACCAAACGTGGCTCACGTTATTACTCCCGCAGAAGATCCCTTTATCTCTAATCCTACATTTTTAGCTTACAGAAATCATCAAAGCCCCAAGCATGTTCAATTGCTCTGAAGCAGAAAGGTTGGCTTGGCTGAAAGGTTGCTGCTGGATATCGGTACATTCTGAATTTAATGTGCGTTGCATGTAAGCTGCTATTCTGAGAGTCGTCAGGAGTATATTTAAAGCATAATGACGGCATTGCTGACTCGGTTAGAGTAGATAGTTTCACCCGTCATTATTGCATTATTCATTAAACTGAAATCCCGATGTAATAGACGCTTTATACTCTGATTTTTTATATTTAATCATGGACCGATGTTTTCTATGGTATCAATCAGTGTGCAAAAGATACCCCTATTTTCTGGAGAGCTTATGTTAGCCGGTGCTAAGAAAAATATTATTTCGCTGTCTCTTCTATCCATTGTGGTATTGGCGTTAGAGGCCTGTGATTCAAGCAGCGATCGAGCAGATACTGCTGTCGCTCCGGTCATCGGCACCAGCGAACTGACGCTGGTTTCGACTACCGATCTTCATGCCAGCGTCCTGAGTTATGATTATTTCAAGCTTAGCGAGGATAATAGCTTCGGGTTTGAGCGAACGGCCACGCTGCTGCGGGAAGCTAAAAGCAAATACAGTAATGTTCTGCTGGTTGATAATGGTGACACCATTCAAGGCACGGCCCTGGCAGACTATCAGGCGCAGGTTAACCCTGTTAGCTGTGATGAAAAGTTGGCCATTTACCAAGCGATGGATGAAATAGGCTATGATGCTGGGAGTTTGGGTAACCATGAATTCAATTACGGTTTGCCTTATCTGGCTCAGGTGACTGGTGCAACGTTCAATATCGCGGCGCTGCCTGCAGTGAGTGAACAAAAAAAGTGTGTTGGCCCCAACTTTCCGCTGGTCTCATCCAATGTCTGGAGCCAAAAGGACGGCAAGCCACTTTATAAACCCTATGTCATTCTGAATAAAAACCTGAAAATCTATGACGCACAAGGCCAGGAAAGTCAGGCGTCTATCAAGATCGCCGTGATTGGTTTCACGCCGCCGCCTATTATGAATTGGGATAAGCGCTGGCTGGATGGGCAGATCGGCGTCAGCGGTGTTGTCGAAGCTGCTGAAAAATATGTTCCTATGGCCAAGGCAGAAGGTGCCGATCTGGTTATCGCACTGTCCCACGGTGGCTATAGCGCCGATGCTTACTCAGCAGAGATGGAAAACGCCAACTATTATCTGGCGAAAGTTCCCGGGATAGATGCGATCATTATGGGGCACTCCCACAATGAATTCCCGCTGGCATTCTGTAATAGCAGCGCCTGCAATGCACCAGGTGTTGATAGTAAAAGTGGTTTTATCAATGGTGTTCCGGCAGTCATGGCCAGCTATTGGGGGAAGGCTATCGGGTTAATTCATTTGACTCTACAGCACGATCAATCCGGTTGGAGCGTGAGCAAGGAAAACACCCGTGTTGAATTGGAAAAAACGCTATTAGATGCCGATACAAAAACCTATGTGGCTGCCGATCCGTCAATTTTACCAACGATTCAGGCCGTTCACGAAGAAGTGATTGATTACGTCAAAACACCGATTGGACGCAGTGATTTTGATATGACCACCTATTTTGCTGATGTTGGCGACGTTTCTGCCATTCAGATTGTCAATGCAGCTCAGGCAGACTATGTCAGGACCTATGTCGATCTTAATTTCCCCCAATATCATGATATTCCGGTTCTCTCCGTCAGTGCGCCATTTAAGGGGGGCTTTTCTGGCGCAGGTGATTTTACGGTAGTTGAAGCAGGGGCTCTCTCTATTTATAACGCCGCCGATCTTTATCTGTATCCGAATACGGTCTATGCGGTACTGGTCACGGGGGATATTGTCAAAGGTTGGCTGGAAAAAGCAGCGGGGCGCTTTAATCAGATTGATCCTGCGTCTGAAGTGGCGCAAAACTTGACTAGCTCATTTCCCAGTTTCAACTTTGATATGTTTACCTCCAGTGATTTGAAATATCAGATTGATATCACGCAACCTGTCGGCAAACGAATTGTTGACCTTACTTATAAAGGGCAACCGATAGACGATAGCCAGCAATTTATTATTGCCACCAACAATTATCGGGCAACCGGTGGCGGTGGTTTCCCAGGGCTAACAGCGGATCGGATTATCTATGCCTCACCGGATAATAATCGCGATGTACTGATAAATTACATCAAAAATCGGTCAGTCTTGACACGTGAGCAGGACGGCAGCGCACGCAGCTGGCGTTTTGCTCCAGTGACCACGGCTGGCCCGGTTATTTTCCGTTCTGCCGCAGAGAAATTGGCCTATGCACAGAGCATCGGTTTAATGAATATCAGCCTATACAGAGCGGATGACGGTAATGGTATGAGCCTATACCAGATCGATTTATCCAAGTAATTATTTTTGTATATACCCTAAATAATTCGAGTTGCTTGCAGTATGAGTCACTCAGCTAACACTCAAGCAACTTGACGTATGACGGGTATAGAAAAATGAGTAACAGGAAACGTCATCAATAGGGAGAGTAAAATATGTATGTTAATACTTATCGCCAGTTAGCTTGGGTTAAAAAGCTATTTTATTTATTGATGGTTATATTGGGTGTGGCATTTTTATCCGCGTGTGATTCTTCAACGACTCAAAGGCTGCCAGCCAATTCAAGTATATCATCAGGCTCATCAAATTTATCGACAGAATCAACGGATGATAAACAAGAAAAGCCAGGCGTCGTGCGCTGCGCACCATAATCAAGTCATTCAAATATCTTGAGATATATGTGCTCTGGGTTTATACCCGTCATACTTAAAATTGTTTGAGTGTTGGCTGAGTGACTCGTACTTCGTGGCCACTACCAGCAACTCGAATTATTTTGGGTAGATATGAATGGAGTTTTTGAGCGCATATCAAAACAAAGGGATCGGCTATGAGCATCGATAAAAGTAAGCGCAAATTTTTAAAAGGATCATTAAGCACGGTTGCTGCGATGACTGCAATACAGATGTTCCCCCCCAGCATTCAGAAAGCACTGGCGATTGCGGCAAACAATAAAACCGGCACTATTCATGACGTCGAACACGTTGTCATATTTATGCAGGAAAACCGCTCTTTTGATAATTATTTTGGTACTTTTCCTGGTGTGCGTGGTTTCGGCGATCGCTTTACCATTCCATTACCGAATGATTTCAGCGTTTGGCAACAGGGTGATGGCAATGGGAATGTCATCTTGCCTTATCGACTCGATCAACGTCAGGGTAATGCACAACGTGTTGCAGGCACGCCGCATTCTTGGGTTGATGCCAGAAATGCCTGGGATAAAGGCCGCATGACGAATTGGCCGCAATACAAACAGCCTCAATCCATGTCCTATTTTGCTGAACAGGAATTACAGTTCCAGTTTGCCATGGCAAATGCGTTTACCATTTGTGATGCCTATTATTGTTCGCTGCATGGCGGAACGAATAGCAACCGTTTATTCCATATGACAGGGACCAACGGCGCCACCACTTCCACAGGTAAGGTGGTGGTTAACAACGTGTTTGATGAATTCAACACGGATACCGATCTGAATTATGCCTACGACTGGACAACTTACCCTGAACGCCTGGAAGCTCACGGCGTGACCTGGAAGGTTTATCAGAACCTGCCTGATAATTATACCGACAACCCACTGGCGGGATTCCGTCAATATCGCGAGGCAAATCTTCTTTCGGGCAAACCTGTCTATAACGACCTGGATTTTGATGATAACCCGGCTTATGACCCGGCGGTTGATAGTAATGGGTTGTACAAAGGTGTGGCCAATACCATGCCCGACGGCGGTTTTCTGGCCAGTTTTAAAGCGGACGTCCTGGCAGGTAACTTACCGCAGGTGAGTTGGATTATTGCGCCTGCTGCCTATTCTGAACACCCCGGTCCTTCCAGCCCGGTACAGGGGGCTTGGTACACGCAAGAAATTCTGGATGCATTAACTGCGGATCCAGAGGTCTGGAGTAAGACGGTATTATTTGTCAACTTCGACGAAAATGATGGCTTTTTTGACCATATGCCGCCCCCGTGCGCCCCTTCATTGGACGAGAATGATCAACCTGTCGGCAAATCGACACTCAGCGATGAGCAGTTATCGTATGAGTATTACACGCACCCGGTAGTTGATGGCACCAGAATGCCCCCTCAGGACAAAGATTGTTATGGCCCTGGCCCACGTGTGCCGATGTATGTCATTTCCCCTTGGAGCCGTGGCGGTTGGGTTAATTCACAACAGTTTGACCACACGTCGGTACTACGCTTTCTGGAAGCGCGATTTGGTGTGGCAGAAGAGAATATCAGCCCCTTCCGGCGTGCCGTATTTGGCGACTTAACCAGTGCGTTTAACTTTGCCAATCCTAATGTTGAACCATTGCCTACGCTGGCGGGGCGTAGTACCAAAGAGTACGCGGACAGACTGCGGCAAATGCAGGAGACCCTGCTAAAGATCCCGGTCCCGTCAGAGCAGGGCTTACCGACTCAGCAAGTGGGGATAAAACCTTCACGCGCATTGCCTTATGAACTGCATACCAGTGCCCGTACGGATGCGCAGGCTCAGATAGTGAGCCTGATCTTTGCCAATACGGGCAACCAGGCGGCGGTATTTCATGTATACGATAAGCTGCATCTGGAGCGTATACCACGCCGTTACGTCGTTGAGGCGGGTAAGCAATTAGATGATATTTGGGTACTCGATACCGCCGATGCAGGGCTTTATGATTTGTGGGTACTTGGCCCGAATGGCTATCATCGTGCTTTTGCTGGGGAATTAACTCAGGGTAGCAGTGCTGCGGAGCCGGAAATACGAGTCTGTTATGACATCACTTATGGCAAGGTGATGGTCACCTTGATGAACAACAGCGATCGGCCCTGTGTCTTTAATGTTGCGGCAAAAGCATATCTTGGCGATGGGCCTTGGGTGATTAGCGTGGCCGCGGGTGCACAGCAAGAACAGACCTGGGATCTGAGTGAGAGCGGTAACTGGTATGACTTTGAGGTGACGTGCCAGGAGTTACCGGTTTACTACCGGCGTTTTGCTGGCCGCATTGAGACCGGCAAGCATACCATCACCGATCCAGCCATGGGCATGTTATAGGGCATTGCCCATCTGAATCTTATTCCGGTGAACCTGCGTCAGTGCTGTTCAAAAGCGCATTGCGTTTTTGAACAGCAGCTCGAATTATCTGGGGTATAGCGCACGGTTTTTTAATCGAACAGCTTGCAGCCATCCCCCCACATTGTTCATCAATTCGCCATCCCGACGTAACGCGATTGTCATCAGCAAGCGGCAACATAACGCTAACTTTTGTTATGGAGCGCCGATTATGAATACCATCGCTGTCTGCATATCCCACCAACCAGGTAACGTGTCGGAGTTTTTTCTATGACACACTTATCTAGACATCCGACCAGTTACCCGACACGCTATCAGCAGATTGCCGCCCAGTTGGAACAGGAACTGGGTAACCAATACCGTTGTGGCGATTATCTGCCCTCTGAACAACAGCTTGCCGAACGTTATCAGGTCAATCGCCACACGCTGCGCCGTGCAGTAGATCAACTGGTCGATCGTGGCTGGCTACAGCGCCGCCACGGTATCGGCATTCTGGTGCTGATGCGTCCCTTTAATTATCCGCTGCATGCCAATGCCCGTTTCAGCCAGAATTTGCTGGAGCAGGGCAGCCACCCCACCAGTGAACGTTTGCTTGCGGTACTGCGCCCGTGCAACGGGCATATTGCCAGCGCACTTTCGCGCCAAGAAGGGGAGACCATCATCCACCTGCGCACTTTGCGCCGTGTGAACGGGATCCCGATCAGTGTGATCGACCACTATCTGCCCGATCTTGACTGGTGGCCCGCATTGCAACAGTTCCACAGTGGTTCACTGCATCAGTTTATCCAGCAACATATCCATCAGCCGCTGACTCGCCATCAGACTCGCATCAACGCGCGTCGTGCTCAGGCTAAAGAGAGCCGCCTGCTGGAGATCGCCACCCATGCCCCTTTGCTGTGCGTGCGCACCCTGAACACCTGTACCGGTAGCGAGCGGGTGGCGGAATATTCCGTCAGCCTGGCGCGTGCCGACATGATCGAACTGACAATGGAGCACTGAATGCAAGCTTTACAGCAGAGACAACGCTGGATGTCGGTGTTGGCGCATAGCCAGCCAGCTCAGTTGCGCAGCCACTGGCAGGCGCTGAACCTCAGCCCGAGTTACCACAGCTTGCGCGCACCGGAGATCGGTCTGGCCCAGTTGCAGGGGCGGATGGGGGCCACGGGCCGCCGTTTTGTGCTGGGGGATATGACCGTCACCCGCGCAGTGGTGCAGTTGGAGAACGGTGGCCAGGGTTACAGCTATATCAGCGGGCGAGACAAAGCCCATGCCGAACTGTGTGCGCTGATTGATGCCCTGCTGCAACAGCCCGGCAGCCATGAACTGTTGCAACAGCGGTTGATTGAACCCTTGGCGGCACTGCAGCAGGAGCAGCGCCAACAGCGTGCCCGTTCTGTTGCTGCCAGCCGAGTGGATTTCTTCACGCTGGTACGAGGGGAGTAAACCATGACGTTATTGGCTGGATTTGACCAACCGATTGAGCAATCTCAACAGGTTTTCCGCCTGATTTTAAAAGCCTTAAGTGAACCGGGGCAACAGGTGACGTTGCCGGGGGGCCCAGCATGGAGCACGTTGAACGCCGCCAGCACCGCCGTCTTGCTGACGCTGGCCGATCGGGAAACCCCGCTTCATCTCTCCGCAGGGTTAAACAATCAACAAGTGCTGACCAATATTCGCTTTCATACCGGAGCGCCGCTTGCTGCCAAGCACGGCGAGATTGGTCTGGCGCTGTTCGATGAGCATCTGCAGGCTGCTGATTTGCAGGCATTACCGCATGGCAGTGAAATTTCGCCAGAGCTTGGCGCCACCCTGCTGGTGCAACTGAACACCCTGGAGGGCGGCCCGGCGCTGCGGCTGACGGGCCCCGGCATTGAAAAACAACGGGAAATCTCACCCCAGTTGCCCAGCGCGCTGCGGGATTATCTGCTCGAACGGCCACAGCGGTTCCCGCTGGGCCTGGATATCGTCCTGACCTGCGGTGCATGCCTGATGGCACTGCCGCGAACCACCCACGTGGAGGAGTGCTGATGTACGTTGCGGTAAAAGGGGGCGAAAAAGCCATTGAGGCAGCCCATCAATTGCAAGAACACCTGCGGCGTGGCGATGAAAGCGTACCCGAGCTCAGCGCAGAACAGCTCGGCCAGCAGCTTGGGTTGGCGGTGGATCGGGTGATGACCGAGGGCGGTATCTACGATCGCGAGTTGGCAGCGTTGGCGATCAAACAGGCCAGTGGCGATCTGGTAGAAGCCATCTTTCTGCTGCGAGCCTATCGCACCACTTTGCCGCGCCTGGCGGTGAGTGAACCGTTGCTGACTGCCAATATGCGGTTGGAGCGGCGCATTTCGGCGGTTTACAAAGAATTGCCCGGCGGTCAGGTGCTTGGCCCGACATACGACTATACCCACCGGCTGCTGGATTTTGCGCTGCTGGCGGAAGGGGCAACGCCAGTGGCACCGCAGGGTGACGAACCGCTGCCGGAAAGTTGCTCCCACGTGTTTGACTTGCTCTGTCAGCAACAGTTGGCACTGGCCGAGCAGGACGATGGCCGCGTGCCAGACGACATCACCCGCAATCCGCCGGTCTATCCCTGTTCACGGTCGGCTCGGCTACAGCAGTTGGTACGCGGTGATGAAGGCTTCCTGCTGGCATTAAGCTACTCCACCCAGCGCGGTTATGGCCGCAACCACCCGTTTGCCGGGGAGATCCGCAGCGGTTCGGTGACGGTTGAAATTGTGCCAGAGGAGCTTGGTTTCGCGATAGACATTGGCGAAATCCTGCTGACCGAATGCGAAACGGTGAACGGCTTTGTCGATCCCCCCGGTCAGTTACCGCATTTCACCCGGGGTTACGGGCTGGTGTTTGGCCGTTCAGAGCGTAAAGCCATGGCGATGGCGATGGTGGATCGTGCCCTGCAAACCGCTGAATACGGCGAAAGCGTCACCAGCCCAGCGCAGGACGAGGAATTTGTGCTGTCTCATGCCGATAACGTGGAGGCCGCCGGTTTTGTATCCCACCTCAAATTGCCGCACTACGTTGATTTCCAGGCTGAGCTGGAACTGCTCAAACGCTTGCAACAGGAGGCACGTGATGAATGACGTATTGACCGGCTACAACCTCGGTTATCTGGATGAGCAGACCAAACGCATGATCCGCCGCGCCATTTTGAAAGCGGTGGCAATCCCAGGTTATCAGGTGCCGTTCGGTGGTCGCGAGATGCCGATGCCTTACGGCTGGGGCACTGGCGGTATTCAGATCACCGCCAGCATAATTGGCCGTGCCGACGTGCTGAAGGTGATCGATCAGGGGGCTGACGATACCACTAATGCCGTGTCGATCCGCCGCTTTTTCCAACGGGTTGCCGGGGTAGCCACTACCGAACGCACGCCGGAGGCCACGCTGATCCAGACCCGCCATCGCATCCCGGAAAGCGCGTTACAGGCGGATCAGATCCTGATTTATCAGGTGCCGATCCCGGAACCGTTACGCTTTATCGAACCGCGTGAAACCGAAACGCGCAAAATGCACGCGCTGGAGGAGTACGGCGTGATGCAGGTGAAGCTGTATGAGGATATTGCCCGCTATGGCCATATCGCCACCACTTATGCCTACCCGGTGAAGGTCAATGATCGTTATGTGATGGACCCTTCGCCGATCCCGAAATTCGATAACCCGAAGATGCACATGATGCCTGCGTTACAACTGTTTGGTGCCGGGCGTGAAAAGCGCATCTACGCTTTGCCGCCGTTCACCAAGGTGGAAAGCCTGGACTTTGACGATCACCCGTTCAGCGTGCAGCAGTGGGATCAGCCTTGTGCCCTGTGCGGTTCGCACCAGAGCTATCTGGATGAAGTGGTACTCGACGATCGTGGCAGCCGCATGTTCGTTTGCTCAGACACCGACTTCTGCCAGCAACAATTAGATCAAAAGGTGCCGCACTGATGATTCCCGTTCCGTTGAGTTCCACGCCGCTGCTGGCGGTCAACCATCTCACCCATCTGTATGCGCCGGGCAAAGGTTTCAGCAACGTATCGTTTGATATCTACCCCGGTGAAGTATTGGGTATCGTCGGCGAGTCCGGCTCGGGTAAAACCACGCTACTAAAGTCGATTTCTGCCCGCCTGGCCCCGCAGCAGGGGCAGATCCTTTACCGCCCGCAAAACGGCCAGCAACAGGATCTGTATGCCATGGCAGAAAGCGATCGCCGCCGTTTGCTGCGCACCGAGTGGGGCGTGGTGCACCAGCATCCGCTCGACGGCCTGCGCCCGCAGGTATCTGCTGGTGGCAACATTGGTGAACGCCTGATGGCGATCGGCCAACGGCATTACGGCGAGATCCGTCAGCGGGCCAGCCAATGGCTGGAGGACGTGGAAATCCCGGTTGCGCGTATCGACGATCTGCCCACCACCTTTTCCGGCGGTATGCAGCAGCGTTTACAGATCGCCCGCAATCTGGTGACGCACCCTAAGCTGGTGTTTATGGATGAACCCACTGGCGGGCTGGATGTTTCCGTACAGGCACGTCTGTTGGATCTGCTGCGCAATCTGGTGGTGGAAATGCAGTTGGCGGCGGTAATCGTCACCCACGATCTCGGCGTAGCCCGCCTGCTGGCTCATCGGCTGCTGGTGATGAAACAGGGGGAAGTGGTGGAAAGCGGCCTGACCGATCGGGTGCTGGACGATCCGCACCATCCATACACTCAATTGCTGGTCTCTTCGGTGCTGTCGTAACACAGGTGACATAATGACGATTAAAATCCGGGTGGAACACCTCAGTAAAACTTTTATCCTGCACCAGCAACATGGCACCCGTCTGCCGGTACTGCATGATGCCAATCTGATCGCTCGCAGCGGCGAATGCGTGGTGCTGCATGGTCATTCCGGCAGCGGAAAATCCACGCTGCTGCGCTCGCTGTATGCCAACTATCAGCCGGACAGCGGCCAGATCTGGGTGGAGCATCAAAATCAATGGCTGGAACTGGTACAGGCCGAAGCACGGCAAATCCTGGCGGTGCGCCGCCATACCATTGGCTGGGTCAGCCAGTTTCTGCGGGTGATCCCGCGCATCAGCGCGTTGGAAGTGGTGATGCAACCGCTGCTGGAGTCTGGCGTCAGCCGTGCAGAATGCCGTGAACGTGCCGAAGCCTTGCTCAGCCAGCTCAACGTGCCGCAGCGCCTGTGGCCATTGGCTCCCTCAACGTTTTCCGGCGGTGAACAGCAGCGCGTCAATATCGCCCGTGGGTTTATCAAGGATTACCCGATCCTGCTGCTGGACGAACCAACGGCCTCCCTCGACAGCCGCAACAGTGCAGCGGTGGTGGGGCTGATCGAACAGGCCAAACAGCGCGGTGCGGCCATTGTCGGTATTTTCCATGATGAGGGCGTCCGCCAACAGGTGGCCGACCGGTTACACGATATGCAGGCACCGCAAGTGCTGGAGACGCCATGATTATCAATAATGTCAAACTGGTACTGGAAGAGCAGATCGTCGCAGGCTCACTGGAAATACGCGACGGTTTGATCCGCAGCTTTGCCGATACTCCAAGCCAACTACCACAGGCGCTGGATGGTCAAGGCGGCTGGTTGCTGCCGGGGCTGATTGAGCTGCACACCGACAACCTGGACAAATTCTTCACCCCGCGCCCGAATGTCGACTGGCCTGCACATTCGGCGATGAGCAGCCATGACGCACTGATGGTCGCCAGCGGCATTACCACGGTGCTGGATGCGGTGGCAATCGGCGACGTGCGCGACGGCGGCCACCGGCTGGAAAACCTGCAGAAAATGATTGATGCGGTGATCCGCAGCCAGCAGGCCGGAGTGAACCGTGCCGAACATCGGTTGCACCTGCGCTGTGAACTGCCCAATGCCAATACTCTGTCGCTGTTCGAACAGTTGATGGACCGGCCGGGCGTGTCTCTGGTTTCGCTGATGGATCACTCGCCGGGCCAGCGTCAGTTCGCCTCACGCGAAAAATACCGTGAATATTATCAGGGCAAATATCATCTGAGTGACCAGCAGATGAGCGAGTTTGAACATGAGCAGATTCAGCTTTCTGAACGTTGGTCTACGCCCAACCGGGAGGCGATCGCCGCACACTGCCGGGCGCGCCGTATCGCGCTTGCCAGCCATGACGACGCCACCGCCGAGCATGTGGCTGAATCTCGGGCGCTGGGCAGCGTTATTGCCGAATTCCCGACGACCGAAGCCGCCGCCCAAGCGTCACACCAGCAGGGGTTACAGGTGCTGATGGGCGCGCCGAATATCGTGCGCGGGGGTTCCCATTCCGGCAATGTGGCGGCTCATCATCTGGCCGCGCTTGGCGTGCTGGATATTCTCTCTTCCGATTATTATCCAGCCAGCCTGCTGGATGCGGCATTCCGCCTTAGCGCCGACGAGCGCAATAGCCTCAACCTGCCACAGGCGGTGCAACGCATTACCCGCAACCCGGCACGGGCGCTGGGCCTGCAGGATCGCGGTCTGATCGCCGAAGGGTTACGGGCGGATCTGGTACTGGCGCGGCCACACGCGGAGCATATCTATGTGCAAAACGTCTGGCGGCAGGGCAAGCAGGTGTTCTGATGGCCCAGCTTATTTATCTGATGGGCCCCTCGGGTTCTGGCAAGGATAGCCTGCTCGAACGGCTAAAAACCGATACCCGCGCTGGGTTGCTGGTGGCCCACCGCTATATTACCCGCCCGGCAGAGTTGGGTTGCGAGAACCATATTGCGCTCAGCGAAGCGGAGTTCCTGCGTCGCCGAGCCAGAAAGCTGTTTGCCCTCGACTGGCAGGCGCATCAATATCATTACGCCTTGGGCATTGAGATTGATCTGTGGTTGCTGCAAGGGAACGACGTGGTGGTGAATGGTTCGCGGGCACACCTGCCGCAGGCGCTCAGCCGCTATGGCACCAGACTATTGCCGATCTGTTTGCAGGTTTCACCCACCGTGCTGCGCCAACGGTTGGAACAGCGCGGGCGCGAGAATGCTGCCCAGATCGAACAGCGTTTGGCGCGTGCGGCTGACTATCAGCAGAGCTTACCGGCGGGTTGCCGTCTGCTGGATAACAACGGCGATCTTGGGCAGACCCTTGAGGTGCTGCTGGCGGAATATCTGTGAGCTTTGCTTTAGAGGGGATATTAATGCAACTGACCTTTCTTGGTACTGGCGGTGCCCAGCAGGTGCCGGTGTTTGGCTGCGACTGCCTGGCTTGCCAACGGGCACGCAGCACGCCGGTTTTCCGGCGGCGCTCCTGCAGCGCCATGTTGCGCTATCAGGGGGAAACGACCCTGATTGATGCGGGGCTAAGCTCACTGGAGCGGCGCTTTGCGGCAGGGGAGATCCAACGCTTTTTGCTGACGCATTACCATATGGATCACGTGCAGGGATTATTCCCTTTGCGTTGGGGCTGTGGCGAAACTATTCCGGTTTACGGCCCGGCTGACGAGCAGGGCTGTGACGATCTGTTCAAGCATCCGGGGATTCTGGCGTTTCAACCGTCGCTGCTGCTGTTTGAGACCATCGAATTAGGTGGGTTGCGCATCACGCCACTGCCGTTGATTCACTCCAAGCTCACGCAGGGATATCTGATTCAAGCGCGTGGAAAAACGCTTGCCTACCTGACCGACACGGTTGGCCTGCCGCCAGAAACCGCACGCTATTTACAGCAGGTTAAACTCGATTTGCTGGTGTTGGATTGCAGCCTGCCGCCACAGCCGCAAACGCCGCGCAACCATAACGATCTGACCCGTGCGCAGGAGATCCAGCAACGTGTGCAGCCGTGCCGCATGCTGCTGACGCATATCAGCCATAAGCTGGATCTGTGGTTGATGAGAAATGCACTGCCGCAGGGTATGGAACTGGCGTTTGACAATCTGGGTATCGAACTCTGATTAACATCATCTTCTGTTCATAAAACCATCACCTCGATGTCATGAAAGTAGCCGTTAATAGGAGCACATTCTGATTCACCGTTAAAATTAGAGATATCACATGGTTCAGGCACTGTTAAAACTGGCACAAAGCGATTATCCAGAACAACAACTGTTTCCTTTACGCAAAGTGTTATCCATCAAAGGATTAGCCAAGGCTTATTCCTCTCAGCAGCGCGTGTTGGATGACATCAATTTTGATCTGCATGCCGGGGAGTTGGTGGCGGTCATTGGCCGCTCAGGAGCGGGTAAATCCACCCTGTTGCATACGCTGAATGGCACTATTCCGGTCAGTAGCGGCGAGATGCTGCACTTTGACGACAGCGGTGCGACTCAGGATATCGCACAGTTCACCCCTCGCCAGATGCACCAGTGGCGTGCCCGTTGCGGGATGATATTTCAGGATTTCTGCCTGGTGCCGCGCCTGGATGTGATCACCAATGTTCTGCTTGGCCGCCTCAGCCACACATCGACCCTGAAATCCTTCTTTAAAGTGTTCGACGACGCAGACCGTGCGCGGGCGATCGAACTGCTGCAATGGCTGAATATGCTGCCGCATGCCCTACAGCGTGCCGAGAATCTATCCGGCGGCCAGATGCAGCGTGTGGCGATTTGCCGGGCGCTGATGCAAAACCCGAAAATCCTGCTGGCCGACGAGCCGGTGGCGTCACTCGATCCGAAAAACACCCGGCGCATTATGGATGCGCTGCAAAAAATCAGTGAGGACGATATCGCGGTGATGGTTAACCTGCATTCGGTCGAACTGGTGAAGGAATATTGCACGCGGGTCATTGGTATTGCCCAGGGGAAAATTATTTTCGACGGCCACCCATCGCTGCTTAATGAGCGGATTTTGCACCAACTGTATGGCGAAGAAGCCAACCAGATCCATTAATCACCCGAGTTTTTTCTTCACCTTTATCTTTTCACACAGGGCAAGCGCAATGAAAAAATTATTCATTCTGACCAGCATTATGGCTGGCACCATGATGGCATTTAATGCAGGGGCGGCGGGAGCACCCAAGGAATTGAATTTGGGGATTATGGGGGGGCAAAACGCCACTCAGCAGATTGGTGACAACCAATGTGTGAAGCAGTTTCTCGACAAAGAGTTAAACGTGGATACCAAACTGCGCAACTCTTCTGATTATGCCGGTGTGATCCAGGGGTTACTGGGTGGCAAGATCGATCTGGTATTCGGCATGTCACCCTCTTCATTTGCCTCGGTGTATATCAAGGATCCCCAGGCGGTCGAACTGGTCGGGATCGGTGTGGATGATGTCGATCAGTCTAAAGGTTATCACTCGGTGGTGCTGGTCAAAGCCGATAGCCCTTACAAAAAGCTGGAAGATCTGAAAGGCAAATCCTTCGGTTTTGCTGAACCAGATTCCACGTCGGGTTTCCTGGTACCCAACCAGGTCTTCAAAAAGCAGTTCGGTGGTTCAGCGGACGACAAATATAACAACTTCTTCTCCAGTGTGACTTTCTCCGGTGGCCATGAGCAAGACATCCTCGGCGTGTTGAACGGCCAATTTGAGGGGGCCGTGACCTGGACATCAATGGTGGGGGATTACGACAGCGGCTATAGCAGCGGGGCTTTTGGCCGCTTGATCCGTATGGATCACCCAGACCTGATGAAGAAGGTTCGTATCATCTGGCAGTCGCCGTTAATCCCGAACGGCCCGGTTCTGGTGCGTCAGGCGCTGCCGGCTGATTTCAAAAGCCAACTGGTTTCAGCTATCAAAAAACTGGATAAAGAAGACCATGCCTGTTTTATCAAGGCCATGGGCGGTAAACAGCACCTTGAAGACGTCAAACTGGCGGAATATCAAACCATTATTGATATGAAACGCGAACTGACTAAAGGCGAGCGTTAAGAACTTCCCCTCCCCGACGCTTTTGCTGGGGAGGGGAATATTCACTCGGTCACAACATGATGGGAAGTAATTTTGAACACCGACTTCGCACAGTATTATCAACGCATCCGCAGCAGGCAAAAGCGTGAAGCCTTGATCTGGTCACTCGGGCTGGCGGTACTCTATCTCGGCGCGGGTCGCGTTGCCGAATTCAATCTGTATACCCTGTGGGTTTCCTTTCCTCATTTCTTTGATTATCTGGCAGAAACCCTTCCGGTGTTGCACTGGCATGCATTATTTGCTGATGGCCGGACCGAAGGCTCCTTGGCTTACTGGGGCTATCGTCTGCCTATCCAGTTGCCGCTGATTTGGGAAACCGTGCAACTGGCGCTCGCTGCTACCCTGTTTTCTGCCTTGGTGGCTGGCGTGCTGGCCTTTCTGGCGGCAAAAAATACCCACAGCCTGACGAGCCTGCGTTTGGTTATCCGCACGCTGGTGGCGTTTTTACGCACCATGCCAGAGCTGGCCTGGGCAGTGATGTTCGTGATGGCGTTTGGCATCGGAGCGATCCCCGGTTTTATGGCGCTGGCGTTGCACACCATTGGCAGCCTGACCAAGCTGTTCTATGAGTCGCTCGAGACCGCGTCTAGCAAACCGGTGCGCGGCCTGTCTGCCTGCGGTGCTACACCGCTGCAGCGTATGCGTTTTGGCCTGTGGCCACAGGTGAAACCGGTATTTTTGTCCTACAGCTTCATGCGTCTGGAGATCAACTTCCGTCAATCCACCATCCTGGGGTTGGTTGGGGCGGGCGGCATCGGCCAGGAACTGATGACCAATATCAAACTCGATCGTTACGATCAGGTCAGTATGACGCTGCTATTAATTATCCTGGTGGTAGCCCTGTTGGATTATCTGTCTGGTGAACTGCGTAAACGCGTCGTAGAGGGGAAACACTGATGCCTGTTCAATCATCATCCGCAGCCGAGCTGCAACGGATCAAACAGCAGCATGCGGAAATTTTTGCTCGTCAGGGCCGCTATTTGCGCACAGTCGGTGTGATTGCCGCCGCAATCGCGCTGTATTACGTGTTCTTTTTCCTGTGCTTTGGCATTGCCTGGCCACAGTTTACCCATGGTTGCCAACAGATTGGCCGTTACTTTGTCCGGATGTTTGTCTGGCACGATTTTGCCAACTGGCCGTTCATGTATTACTTCCAGCAGATCTTTATTACGCTTGCCATCGTGTTCGCCGGTACGCTGACTGCCTCATTGATCGCTTTACCTCTTTCGTTTTTTGCCGCCCGTAACGTGATGTCATCCCCCTGGTTGCGCCCGATCGCCATGCTAGTACGCCGTTTGCTCGATATCCTACGGGGGATCGACATGGCGATTTGGGGGCTGATTTTTGTGCGTGCGGTGGGAATGGGGCCGTTGGCGGGGGTGTTGGCGATCCTGATGCAGGACATCGGCTTACTGGGCAAACTGTACGCCGAAGGGCACGAAGCGGTAGAGAAATCCCCCAGCCGTGGGCTGACAGCGGTTGGCGCCAACAGTTTACAGAAGCATCGCTATGGTATTTTCACCCAATCTTTCCCTACCTTTCTGGCGCTGAGCCTGTATCAGCTTGAATCCAATACCCGCTCTGCGGCGGTACTGGGTTTTGTCGGTGCGGGAGGGATCGGCCTGGTCTATGCCGAAAACATGCGCTTGTGGAACTGGGATGTGGTGATGTTTATCACCCTGATTCTGGTCGTGGTGGTGATGATGATGGACAAGATATCTTCGATCCTGCGCAACAAATACATCCTGGGGGAAGAGGTTCCTCTTTATCAGAAAGGCCAGTCAATGAGCCCCAGTTCACCGTAGATGATTTTTGCTGTTCAGATATGTGGTTCGAAAGTCAGTCATTGATAACCCAAGGTACTATAACATTAAGTGACTAATAGAAAGTGCATACAGATAGCGGTTAATATCTTCTACATCATGCCCTCGTTTAAGGTGTTAATTGATACGAAGGAACCCCACCGTAGGCCAACCATATCGATTACTTGGCTGGTTTCTCAACATAACCTCAACAGAATCTATTAAAACTTAAGCCCAATAGTGGTTTTTGTTTTATCCCGCCTATAAAAAAAGTAGGAATAATATTGTTTTTTAACAAAATATCAACATTTCTACTTTCGTTTTTTTTTCATGTCCTGTAATTATTTTTTATGGTTTTTTTATTTATATCTTGTTGTATTTAAATTAATTTTATCTTGGTTGTGTAATTTTACCGATCGCAGTATCAAGGTTTTTTTTCAATTTAAATTGAATCTACTTTCGTTTTTTATTGTGTTTTTGATTTGTTTTTTTTAATTTTTTAGGTGGATTCTTGGTGGTGTTGAAATAAAAAATCAAGATTGATCTTAGATTTTTTTTAGGGCTATAATTAGGCCATGCATTACGGTGTTGAAAGTAATGATTGTCATATTGACCTGTTGTCATTAAAGGATGTGACGGAAATTTTTCGTCTAAAGCTAACCCAAGGAAGCGGTTTAACATGGAAAGTAACCTATTTAGCAGTACCTTCATAAAATCCGCTTGCAGATTGAAAGGTTAGTATTCTTATTTCAATTTCAGTCAAGAAAAGTAAATTCACCACATTCTTTTGTAAGTGAAAAAATTAATCCTGTCCTCTTTGGGAAGACATGAATTCGCCATGAGATCAGGTTAATAGAAAGTAGTGTAGTAACTCGTTGTCAATACAGGAAAAGACGAAGTCAATATTTCGTCAATAGCTAATATAAGGAAGATGTTTAACATGAAAATGAATAAAATTGCATTTGTTGCTGCTGGTTTGGTTTTGTCTACAGCGGCTCTGGCCGATAACACCATTAAATTCCAGGGCGAAGTGGCCGATCAGACATGTAATGTCAGCATTAACGGTAACGCCTCAACACCGCTGATTCTGCTGCCAACCGTGTCAACCGCAACTTTGGCAACTGCTGGTGCAACTGCTGGGCAAACACCGTTCACCATCAGCTTGAATGGTTGTACGGCCTCTGCCACTACCACGGCAATTAACACTGTTTTTGTTGGTAATAACCTCACCGCTGGCGGTCGCATGGGTAACACCGGTACTGCCGGTAACGTGTCTCTGCAGTTGGTTGACCCTGCCACATCTGCTAACCCTCTGGATCTGACGGGTCAGATTGGGAACGCAGGTCTGTCTCTGGCCGCGAACGCCACCTCAGCAGCACATGACTTCGCTGTGGAATATTATTCTGAAGGCGCTGCGACCCCAGGTTCTGTGCTGGGTAGCGTACAGTACGCCGTGTCTTACCAGTAATCATTGGCCCCTTCCACTGCGGTGGAAGGGGCACTCCGAGAGGATAATTCCGGTGATGTTCAAATATTCTGGGGCCGCATTTGTTGCGTTCTCTGCATTCCTTTTTTTGTTATCTCCCCCTCTGGCTGCCAGCGTTGTGATGCTCAATACCCGGATCATTTACCCTGCGGAGGCACAATCACAGACGGTACAGCTCACTAATAACGACAGTATCCCTTATGTGATGCAGATGTGGTCAGACATAAATAATCCCTCTTCTACTCCTGAGAGTGCTGATGGACCCTTTGTGGTGATACCTGCTTTGTTCCGTATTGAACCCAAAACGGGTCAAGCGGTACGTCTGGTGTTTACCGGTAAAAATCTGCCACAGGATCGCGAATCGGTATTTTATTTAAACAGTGTGCAGATCCCACCGAAGAATATGGCCAGCGATAGCGATAACCAGATGCTGGTGGTACTGCGTAACCGGCTCAAGATTTTTTATCGCCCTAAAACTATCGTCGGTAGTCCAGAAAAAATCGCCGAACAACTTCATTTTTCACTGAAGCAGCAGGCAGGGAAATGGGTATTAACCGCACGTAATGATTCTGGCTATTATGCTTCTTTTATTAAAGCCACAGTAATTATAGGGAATAAAAGCGTGCCGTTCAAGGCTGATATGGTGGCACCCAAATCCCAGGCTAATTGGGCATTAGAAAATAATATTCATTCTCCGGCTGGTGCTCAGAAAATTAAATTTACCTTGATCAATGATTATGGTGGTCATACCAGCTTGGAAGCCGGTCTGAACTGAGCGAACCCTATTCCATTTTTGAATACCCAGGATATCGTGTTTAAGGGACTGAAGTCATGCACGCAAAAATAACCATTTCCACAGGCTATGCCGATATTCGCCACGGAAAGATGAGGTTGAACCGTTCGCCTGTTAATGGGGCCCGGCTTAAGCCGCTGGCACTCTTGCTGGGGATGTTGATGCCACAGGCTTTCGCTGCAACGGACAATTCTCAATTTGAATTTGATGACAGCATGCTGGTGGGTAGTGGTAAAGAACAAAAAAGCATTGCACGCTTTAATCAGGCGAACGCCATTGAGCCCGGCACTTATCAGGTTGACGTCTTCGTCAACGGTGATTTCTTTACCCGAAAGTCCCTGCAGTTCGCTGCGGGGGAGCAGGGCCGTGTCTCCGCCTGTCTGTCACCAGAGATGCTGCTGGAGGCAGGCATTTTACCTAGCGCAATAAAAACGAAAAGCGACTCGTCAGTCCATTGTTCCAGTCTGGAACAGCAGGTGGATGGAGCCTCCAGCCGTTTTGATTTTGCACGCCTGCGCCTCGATCTTTCTGTGCCACAGTTGCTGATGAAGCGCGAAGCGCGCGGGGCCGTACCGGTCAGCGATCTCTCCGCAGGGGAAACCGTGGCGTTTACCAACTACGACACTAACTACTATCGGACCCGAGCGTCGGGCAATACCGCAGATTCGACCTATCTGGGCCTGAACTCGGGTATCAACCTCGGTCTGTGGCAATTTCGTCAACAGTCGAGTTATACCCGTTATACCAGTGACGGGAACCCGAGCAACAGCAAATGGAACTCGATACGCACCTATGTACAGCGTCCGCTGCCATCGCTCAGGAGCCAGGTGACGCTGGGGGAAAGTTTTACCCCCGGTAGCCTGTTCAGCAGTATGGGGTTCCGTGGCGTTTTGTTTGAAACCGACGATCGTATGCTGCCCGAATCACAACGCGGCTATGCGCCGACCATTCGTGGCGTGGCCTCGACCACGGCTAAAGTCAGCGTGCGCCAGTCGGGTGTGCAGATTTATCAGACCACCGTTGCCCCCGGCCCGTTCGTTATTGATGACCTGTATCCCACCAGTTTCCAGGGTGACCTGGTGGTGGAAGTGCAAGAGGCCGATGGCCGCGTATCGTCCTTTACCGTGCCGTTCTCTGCCGTTCCAGACTCGGTGCGGCCGGGGCATTCGAACCTGAGCCTGGCTGCCGGGCAGGTCCGTAACATTGGTAACAGCAATGCGACCTTTGCCGATATGGTTTATCAGGCCGGTTTGACCAATGCTATCACCACCAACTCGGGGATCCGGGTATCTGACGGTTATCAGTCGTTGCTCGGCGGTGCCGTGCTCGCCAATCAGTGGGGGGCGGTAGGCATCAATGCGGTGTATTCACGGGCTAATCTTTGGGGGGACACGCTGGATGGTTGGCGTCTGGGGGCTACTTACAGCCGTACCTTTACCCCAACGTCCACCACGCTGTCGCTGGCCGGGTACCGTTATTCCACACAGGGCTATCGTGATCTGAGCGATGTCCTGGGGTTACGCAATGCCTATGACAACAATAAAGTCTGGTCATCCAGCACGTATCAGCAGAGCAACCAGTTTGTGGCGACGGTCAGCCAAAGCCTGGGGGAATACGGCCAGCTTTATTTCTCCGGTTCAACCAGCAGTTACCGTGGTGGACGCGGGCGAGATACCCAGTATCAGATGGCCTATTCGCACAGCTATAACAGCATCAGCTATAACCTGTCGCTTGCCCGCCAGCAAACGGGCAGTACCCGGTACGGCGTCCAGTCGGCTGATGAGGTTTCCAGCGGCAACACGCAAAATATTGCCATGTTCTCGGTGTCCATTCCGCTGGGGGCCGGTTCACGTTCGCCGATCCTCTCTTCCAACGTGAGCCATTCGACGGGGGACAATGGCAATACCAGCTATCAGACCTCATTGGCGGGGACGCTTGGGGAAGATCAGCGTCTGAGCTATGCCGTCAATGGCGCTTTCGACTCCGGCGGTTCGGGGGCCAGTTTTGGTACCAACCTGACCCAACAGATGTCGATGACCACCGTCGGTGGCAGTTTCTCTCAGGGCAAGAATTATACCCAGGGTGGGGCCAACGTGCGCGGAGCCGCCGTCTTGCACAGTGATGGGGTGACGCTTGGCCCGTATCTGGGGGATACCTTTGCCCTGGTTGAAGCGGATGGGGTGAAAGGGGCAGAAGTGATTAACGGGATGGGGGCCAGGATCAACCACTTCGGCTATGCCATCGTACCTTCACTGGTGCCTTATCGTTACAACGACATCAGCCTGGATGCCAAAGGTATTGAGAACGCCAGCGTCGAGCTGACCGAAAACCAGCAGCGCGTAGCGCCCTATGCCGGTTCGGTCGTTAAAGTCCGCTTCAAAACGCTGGAAGGCTATGCCTTGCTGATCAAACTGTTGGGTGCAGAAAGTAGCGGTTTGCCACTGGGCAGCAACGTGTATGACAGCAATAACGCCGTGGTTGGCCTGGTCGGCCAGGGTAATCAGATTTATGCCCGAGCATCCGGCAAACAAGGCACATTGCGAGTAAAGTGGGGAGAAGGCGCCAGCGAGCAGTGCACGCTGAATTACGATTTACGCGGCCAGGACGTGGGGCAATCCCTGTACCGCCTCGAGTTACCCTGCACCCGCAACTGATGCGCTGTGTTAAACAGGAGACAAGTATGAGCAAGCATTTTATTGCCACGCTACTGGCGTGGACGGGGATGACACTGGCTGTGCCAGCGTGGGCCGAGTGTTACAAAATTGTAAAGTATGATAACAGCCCTACAAGTAATACCTATACCGAAGCGGGGAAAGGGACCGCTGCGAAATGGACTGGTTCGACCGATCCCTCCGGATCCACGGGGACGTTGCCAACGGTGGTCAATGTCAACAACAGTACCTTTCAGCCGGATGGCACCTTGATTGCCAGTGGGATTGTCAACTTTCTGGAGTCTGGCCTGGAGACGTATAATCCTGACCAGATCCTGTTTCGTTGTACCCCCAGTGAAGCCGGAAAGATGATGGAATTTTATTCCACCAATGGTGATTACGACTATGGCGGCAAGCAAGAGGTTGGTTCTGCCTATGGGCTGCCGGAGTCTTACCAGACTTGGACTACAGGTATGGCGTTGCGTGCTACCAACCTGACTACCGGTGAATATTACTCCCGTTACTGGAAAGCCCGCCCCTTGACCAACCTGGATACCGACTCTCAGGGGTGGTTCCTGGTCAAAGCCAAGGACTTCAGCAATACCAAAGTGGAATTATTCCGCCTCAGTAATTCCAAAGGGGGAGATGCCAAAACAGGTATTTATTCAAAGAGCCAACCCTCTGCCTATATCGCTTTCCAAGGGGGAAGCTTTTCAAAAGGTTTGTATATTGGAGCAGACCACAATAGCAATTGGAACGGTTTTTATGACTACTGGCCCGGTGCTGTGAATTTGTATAACCGTATCTACATTCGCCGTGCGGCTACCTGTTCGGTCACTAACGTTACACCGACGGTGCTTTTCCCGACGATCACGGTAGCAGAGTTGAAAGCTGGCGTAACACGCCAACGGCCGATTACCATTCGGTTTGGCTGCCAGACGGGGGCTCCGGCCAATAGCAACCTCACGGATAAGCTCGTCAGTGGTATCGGGGCAAACCAAACGGCAATGGGGATCCTGGTCAATCCAGCCAATGCGGCAGCGGCAGTCTCTGCCGGGTTTGGTACTGCCGGTTCAGGGGTCAGCTATCTGTTGTCAGACGGTTATGGTACGGATCCTAACGTTGCCACCGGTGTGGGTATTCAGATTTCACGCCCGAACGGCACCATTTTGAATCTGCTCAGCACCTTGAATGGCTCGGTATTGGGGGGGAATACTGCAGGCTGGTACCCGGTATTGGACGATGCCACTGCAGGGGGAGCTGTTGGCGGTGTTTCGACCTATACCAAGACCCTGAATGCGACGCTGAAAGCCCTGCCGGGCAAAACGGTCACCGCAGGGAAAGTGATCGCTACCGCGCAGGTCATTATCCAGGTGCAATGATGCGAAAGTTAATTGGGCTATATCTGGCTGGCGGGTTATTTTTCAGCAGTTGGGCACAGGCAGGCGTGATGATTGAATCATCACGCGTGGTGTTTTCTGCTGCCGATCGCGAACTTTCACTGCTGCTGTCGAACGATAACCCTTATCCGGTGATTGTGCAGACCTGGATTGACGATGGCTCACCGGACGGAACCCCTGAAACGGCGGGAGATGTGCCGGTGTTGCCTCTGCCGGGGCTTTTCCGGCTGGAGGCAGGGGAAAAGAAAAACCTGCGGCTGTTGGCTACCCAGATAAAGCAGCCACAGGATCGTGAATCTTTGTATTGGCTGAATATTTATGAGATACCCCCCACCGACGCCAACTTGCCGCCTGGCGTTTCAGCGGTGAAAGTGGCGGTGCGTTTGCAATTGAAGATGTTTTATCGGCCAAAAAATCTGAAGCCAGATGTTGATAAACTGACAGAACAGCAACGATTCAGTGTATACCGCCAGCCTGGCGTACTGAAACTCAAAGTCGAAAATACGTCGCCTTATTACGCCACGTTCAGTGCGGCCAACGTTACCGGCGGTGATCGCTCACGCCAGCTTGATATTGGTATGTTGGCGCCCTTTGCCACCAAAATGCTGGATATCGCCGATGCAGCTAACTGGCAACCCAATAGGGTGAGCTATAGCCTGATTAATGATGATGGTAATGGCGTTAAAGGTGAACAACCTCTGAAGCCCTAATTTTTTGTGGTTTGTTGTTAATATTTTTCGTCCTAATAGAGTAAGCCGCTGCTGTTTCTCTCTGGAAGACGCCACGCTTGTGTAGGGGCCAATATTAGAGCGGCGAGTATGCTGGTCGCTGATGTACCTCAAAGGGGGGTATAGGCAATTAATCAATATGTATGGATAGATAAATTGAAAAGGATATTAAGTAATGACTGATCGATTAAGTAATAACGCTTATTTTAAAGCGACGGTGCAATTCCTGTTACCTCTGACACTCAGAACTGTGATGTTTCTGAATCGTCAGGAATAAAGGGCCTGGAAATAGAATGAATTCACGTATTTTTATTGCCCTATGGGATAGTGACTTGTTCCTTTTGCAGGGGGTAAAGTATCTTTTAACTGGCTATTTTCAAGCTAAAGATATGACAGTTGCCTTTATTCCCGTTGCAGGTTCAAATGTTGTTGATTTGAGCGTTATTGACCTGGTAATCGGCGGTGAGTTTGTCGGTAAACAGAATAGGCCTGATCGGCAGAATATCTCTATTGTCAGGCACATTTTTGGGCGGCGCAACCTGTATCAATATAGGGAAATCAGCCGCAATGAAAAGCCCGAAACGGTGGTGTACTTGTTGAATGAACTGTTTAATACGGTAACTGCGGATAATTTACTTTTTGCACAAGGTGATATAAAAATCAGCCCAAGAGAACAGGAAGTATTGCAAGGCATTGCCAAGGAGTTGACGCCTTTACAAATAGCTGGCTGGCTGAATATTAGCGTCAAGACTGTCAGCGCCCATAAACGTGTGGCGATGCGAAAACTGGGGCTCAGAAATACTAATGAACTGTATAAATGGTTATTAGAGGGCGGGCTTAACTCGGGAACGGAAAATCGTTAAGAGCGCAGGTTAAATACGAGTGGGTAAAACTTGATTTTTTATTGGAATGTTTATTAAGTATCTTGTCATATTTAACGTTGGGGAAGTAAAGTGGCTTCTATATTGAATGAGTGGCAACCTTGTTCCCCATCTGCAGATGGGGGCTTGGTGCCATTTGTTGATACGAGCAACGCATCTTGGTGACGTTCCCAGATTTAATTAAGGTTTTTGTCTCATTATCATGTTCTGGTTCTTATCCGTTGGCAGTGGACTCTCTGGTTGGTTGCTCACCAGGCTCGTTAGTGGAATAGGTTTTATCGGTGCTTGGGCAGTATAGATCCCCGTTTGATTAACAGCGATGTCGCGCTCTGCAGCTACAAGGTGTGCCACCGTGTGTTGGCAATAACGACCTTGGCACGGCCCCATACCACTACGACAGGCCAGCTTTACGCTGTTGATGGAAGTTACGTGGGGATGAGCCTGGAGAAACTCGCTGACTTGCCCAGCGGTTACATCTTCACATCGGCAAATTAAGGTCTCGTTGGTGGCCAGCCTGGCAAGCGCGTCCAGACGCGGTGCAAAAAAAGCCGCAACGGTATCGGCAAAAGGCTGTGCCCGTCTCAGCGCTCGACGAGCAGCAACTACCTCAGTGGCTGCATCAGATTTGAGCAAGGCAATAATAGACAGAGCCGCCAACTGGCCTTGGCAGTGAGCCACTTCAGCCCCCGAGACACCCGCAGGCTCTCCTGCCACATAAATATGCTCCATCGACGTGCGCATTTCTTCATCATGCTTAACCACCCAACCTCCTCGCTCGGGCTGCCAGTTGACCTGACATCCTGCCTGACGAGCAAGTTCGGTGCTGGCCAAAAGACCGTAACCGATGGCCACGCCATCAACCTTAAGGCTGCGTTCGGTATCAGGAATAGGTGCCCAGCAAGAGTCAACATCAGTTAAGGTCACGCGTTCAACGCGGTCCTTACCTTCAACCCGGGTGAGAAGAGTCGAAAAACGCAACGGTACACGTTTGTGCCACAGCTTGAAGAAAATGCCTGTAAGTTGAAAGAACAGTCGCCAATGATCAGGGAGTGCGCGCCAGCCCGCCAGGATTTCGCGCAGTTGTGGCCGTGGCCGGGCAATGGCGATCTCTTGGATTTGTACACCGGCATCAAGGAGTTGCTCAGCCAGTAACAGCAGCAAGGGATGGGAACCTGCGAGTACATAGCGTTGAGCAGAACACAAAAACTGGCTTTTCAACAGTGTCTGAACTCCACCCGCGCTCATCACACCGGGTAGAGTCCAGCCGGGGAGGGCGACTGGCAAATCGTAGGCACCCGTGGCGATGAGTAACTTGCGGCCTTCAAGCAGGTATGTTTGTTCTTGCTGGAAAATAGCCAGTTGCACGCCCCCTTTAACCGGGTGAAAAACGCCCCAGGCGATACTCGAGTAATACCACTGAATACGGGTGTTGCTACGCGCTTGCTCAAGCAATTCCTTGCCAAACGGGTAGCTGGTAAAGGCACTGCTCAAAGGAGCCTTGAACGTTGCGGGAGGTTGGCGGAAAATTTGCCCTCCGGATGCGGCTTGTTCATCGACCACTGCCACATGCAATCCCGCTTTATCAGCCTGCAGGGCAGCCGTTAATCCGGCAGGCCCGGCACCGACGATGACGAGGTCATAGTTCCGCGTTTCAGGTTGCATCAGCCACCTCTACCACCATCCCTGGGCTGACCAGCGTCATGCAACTGCGCTGGGTTTCCAGCCCGTTGATAGTCACCAGGCATTCATAACATACACCCATATTGCATACCGGTGCCCGCAGCGTTCCGAGCACGCTCCGTCGAAAGCCGCGAATCCCGGTACTCAGCAAGGCGGTAGCGACGGTCTCACCGGGATAACACCAGGTCTCATGACCATTCACGAGTATTTTTATTGGATTGGGGCGCAAATTGGCCACCGGTTCAAGACGTTTGGAATCAGGCAAGGGTAAGGCTCCCAAAACGACGAGGATCAAAAGGCGTAATGTCTAGTGTTGCAGGCTGGCCAAGGATGCGTTCAGCCAGCAGTCGGGCATAGGTGGGGCCCAGGGTAAACGCCGAGCCGCCTGTGGCAATGAACAGGCCACGGCTCTTAGGCACTTCACCCAAGAGCGGCAGTTGGTCGGCAACCAGCGCAGTGGTGCCGGTCCAGACACGTAGGATAGAAACCCTTTTCAGCTCTGGAACGACGGCCAGTGCGGCACTCATATTGCCCGTTAACGAAGGCATTAAAAGTTCAGGCCGACGTTCAAGGTCATGCACTCCCTGATGGTGATGCAAGCGCGCAGGCCAGCCACCGCCAATCAGAATCTGGCCATCACCCGTTTGCTTGAGTGAAAGGCGTCGGCCAGCATGTTGAATCAGATGCGTTATTAATGGTTGGGTACGCATGGTGGTGGTCATGGTCAGCGCAACGGGGCTTACAGGCAGGCTGATACCGGCCATGGCAGCCACTCTTCCTGACCAGGCACCTGCGGTAATTGCCAGTGTGCTGGCCTGGCATTCACTGCCATCGCTGAATTGCACCCGCCAGGCACCTGACTCATAGTTTAATGCCACAACGCCAAGACCGCTGTCGATACGGGCACCAAGGCGAGCCGCTGACGCAGCATAAGCCAGCACACAACGGCGTGGATCTGCCTTGCCTTCTTGCGCACAAAATGCGGCTCCCAGGATCTGCTCACTGAGATAAGGCGCACGACGCTGCACTTGCGCGGCATCCAGCATTTCAACATCCAGACCATTGGCCTGTTCGAGGGCGATTTTCCGTTCCAGAACGGCAAGTTGCTGGGGCGTCTCAGCCACCATCAACCCGCCGTGCTGTACAACGCCGACCGGCATCCCAAGCTCAGTTTCAAGCCCAGCCCAGGCGTTTTGCGCATCCAGGTGCAGCGGCATGGCTTCCGCGGCTTTATTGGCGGCTGCGATACCATTTTCGATCATGCGGTATTCAAGCTGAAAATGCAGGCTGCCTGCGTTCTGGCTTGATGCAGCACTGTTCAGTTGGCTACGTTCGACCAAACGCACGGTGGCCCCTGCTTTTGCCAGGTAATAGGCAACGGCACTTCCCAGCAACCCACCGCCGATCACCAGGCAATCCAGTGGGGCTTGTGCTTCGAACCGTGGGGTATTCATTGAGCGGTTGGGTTAACGATTTCAATACCCAAACTTGTCAGCGTGGCGGCAACTGACGCCACTTCAGCCGCATTCAGTTCTAACAAGGGTCGGCGCACAAAGCCTGCTGGCACCCCACGTAAACGCAAAGCCGTTTTCAGGATCGCCTGAGCGCTGCCAAAATTACCGGCAAAATCCTTGTTGAACCAGGCACGCATGATCACACGATCACGTTCACCTAACTCAATCGCTCGTGCTTTATCACCGCTGCGTAGCAGATTCCAGAAATCAGGGTGATCGCTTCCCAGTACACCGCCAGCCCCCATCAAGCCGTCACCATGGCCCATTTCGACCAGGTCGGCACCCAGTTTGGTGGTGGGCACATTAAAGTAACGTACCTTGTCAGAGAGCCGATAAAGCCCGTCAAGAAAGGCCGCAAAATCTGGCGTTGAGTTTTTGATGGCGACGACATTATTGATATCGGCCAAACGATCCAACAGGTCGATATTCATATCAACCACACACCCACGTGGCCAGTTGTAGATGCACAATGGGATGTCGGTAGCATCAGAGACATCCTGATAAAACTGGATCAATTCGTTGGCGTTAGGAACCATGTAGGGCGGAGGTGTCAACAGAATTCCGTCCAGCCCTGCACGTTCGGCGGCATGGGCATGGCGGATAGCCTCTGCGGCGGTAAACGCGTTGCAACCGCCGATCACCGTCATGCGTCTGTCGATAACCCGTGCAGACTCACTGAACAACTGGGCCCGTTCCGATTCGCTCAGGCTAAACCATTCTCCCGAGGTTCCCGCCAAGACCACACCGTGCATGCGTTGCTGAACATACCATTCGAGTTGGCCCGCCAGACCCGTTAAATCCAGGTCGCCTGCACGGGTGAAAGGGGTAGTGATGGCCGGAATATAGCCGTACCAGTCGATATCGTTTCTGTTCATCTGACACCTTTAATGGCCTAAAATCATCAAGGAACAGGTGGCGTGATCGACATCAGGATCTCTACAGCCTCTTGCCCTTCGTTTATGTAGCGATGTGCTGCGTTAGCGTCGAATGCTATATTTTCACCCGCGTTGACCACGTAATGGAGATCACCAATCATTACGCTGAGCGTGCCACGCAGCACATAGACGCTTTCAAGCGCCGGGTGCCGCAATGGTTGCTCAGATGAAAACTGCCCTGGCTGAAAAACCGCCCGCAGCACTTCCATTTGCCCGTTCCCTTGGGTCAGGCGTTCATAGCTCACACCCCCCTTAGGCCCCATCAGCGTAGTGCGTTCACCTGGGCGGCTGATCCAAACGCTTGGCGCGCTGGGATCGGCGAAAAGCGCTGACATTGATTCGCCGAACACATTACTGAGCCTGCGCAGGGTAGTCAGGCTGGGTTCAGTGACTTCCCTTTCAATCTGGCTCAACAAGGTTGCCGACAACCCGGTCGTGGCGGCTAAAGCCCGCAGCGATAGCCCACGCGACATGCGTAACTCTTTCAGACGTTTTCCTAGCACGTTCAGTTTCTCCAAACGATAGATATTTTGTACACTATGACTGCACGTAAATCAAATGGGTCAAATCTTTGGTATTCGATAAAAAATGGGCATGTCGAAATTTAAGCCTTAAATTTACAATAAAAACAGCTTATTTACCTGTTTGTTTGATTTGTTAAGGAAATGTTTGACAGTTTGAACGCTTGGTCATAGCTTTTATTTTGTGCGCTATAAGTGCACAAATAAAAACTATAAGGATATTGGATTATGACCAAACCTACCCTGCACTCTATACACTATCGTAAAATCAAACGCCCGCATCTTTGGATGCTCTGCCTGCCGTTTTTATGGCAAGTCGCGGCCGTGCCGTGGGCCAACGCCATTCATTATACCCCGCTTGGTCTGCCATTCCCGCTGGTCTGGCAAATGCTGGGGGTGATCTTTTCCAGCATCATCTTCGCCGTCATTTTTCATTTAGATCGCCATGTCGGCGTTGAACGTGAAGAACTGGCATTCCTGCAGGCACAGATCCATGCAAAACTCGAGAAACCATTATGAAGCTATTGATTATAAGCATTATTTTAATCGTGGCTGTCGTTGGCTCGATTATTTTTGGGCGTGTCCGACAGGCGCGCAAACGTAACTTGGCTGATTGGGCGGTTGGGGGCCGGAGTCTCGGCAGCTTGCTGTTCTGGTTTGTGAATGCGGGCGAAATCTACACAACCTTTGCTGTTTTTGGTATTGCCGGTTACGCCTGGGCACTGGGGGCTCCCGCTTATCTCGCTTTTTGTTCAGTCTCGTTGTCCTATGCGATTGGTTACTGGCTAATGCCCAAAATTTGGCAAGCAGGGCGCTTGCGCAACCTCATTACCCAGGCTGATTTCTTTACCCAGCGCTATAACTCACGCTGGTTGGGTGTGACAACGGGGGTGGTTGGCATCGGTGCTTTGATTGTTTACGTCCAGATTCAGTTAATCAGCCTGGGTTTAATTGTTTCTTTAACCTTCGATGGCGCGCTTTCCAATACCGTCTCAACGATGGTGGCCGGTGGTTTGATGGTGGCCTTTGTGTTGTTTGCCGGGCTGCGTTCTGCGGCTTTCGCCGCAGCCGTCAAAGATATTCTGATGGTCGTGTTGGTGGTCATCTTGGCCTGGTCGGCAGCAGAAGCTGCCGGTGCCAGTTCTTTGCTCGACATTTTCACGAAAGCGGAAGCAACTCATCCGGGGATCGGGCAACTTCCTGGGCGGGATCTGGCTTCGCCAACGACCCATATCTGGCTGATGACATCGGCAATGAATATTGCCTTGGGTAACTGGGTATTTCCTCATCTATTCCAGGTTTCCTATTCCGCCAACAGCGCCACTTCCATTCGTCGTAATGCCATTTGGCAACCCATTTACTCTCTGGCATTCGGGGTCATTATCCTGCTTGGATTTGCCGCACTCGTTGCAGGCACTCAGCCACCGGGCGGTAATATGAACGCCGTCCTGCTGCAATTTGTGACAGATAAATATCCACAATGGGTGATTGGCCTGTTGGCTGGGACGGGGTTCTTGTTGGCTCTGGTACCGGGGGCCGTATTATTGCTGACCGCCGGTTCGATCTTTAGCCGCAATATCGTCGCGCCGTTTAAACCGCAGATGAGTGAAAAACTGTCATTACATCTCTCGCGTATCAGCCTGGTGGTCTTTGCGGCAATTGCCGTTACTATCACCCTGACACAGAAAGGTTCACTGGTTTCTATTCTCCTGAGCGCTTACTCAGCTATCGGGATGTTGGCACCCGGTGTTTTCCTTGGTTTCCTGTGGAAACGGGCATCAGCGGTAGGCGTTGGGTGCGGGGTAATGGTCGGGTTTATGATCTTGTTACTGCCCGCGTCGAGCGATTATCTAGCCAGCACCTTACCAAGTTGGGAACCTGGCTTGATTGCGATGGCTGCCAATGCGCTTGTCGTTATTGCCGTCAGTCTGTTGACTAAAGCGCCGCCGGAAAAACATGTGGCACTTGGTTTGCTATCGCCCCTGAAGCCAGCCTCGCCGTACCTTAATAGGAGCTGAGCCGATGAATGCACCACTCCTTAATATTCGTAAGGTAGAACACGTTTCCTGGACTGTCGCCAAACTGGAGCCCGTAATCGATTTCTATGTTGAGATCTTCGGTGCCAGAATTTTATATCAGATAGGCCCGTTGGACTCGACACATATGCCACGTGATGCGGCAGGCAGAGATTGGACAAGTGCGCACTTAGGGATTGCGATGGCACGTTTCAGCTTGGCCATGCTTGAGTTCCCCGGTGGTTTTAAGGTTGAGCTGTTTCATTATGCCCCTCAGCCTGGGGCCAACCAGGAGCCGTTGAGTAGCGGTCAGGTAGGGAGTCATCATCTGGGTTTAGAAGTGGATAATCTTGAAATAGCCACCGCTTTTCTGGCGGCCCGTGGCTGTACCATGCTGGATTGTATAGCTATGGATTCTGGTCCGACGGTCGGTAGCCGCTTTTGTTACTTCCAGGATCCTTGGAAGAATATCTTTGAACTTGTTGAGCATCCCCGGTAGGAATAGATGCCGACATAACTGATGGAGAACAGTGATGAACAGACGTGTTATCAACCCCGAGACGATGTACCCCAGTGTTCCGTTTGGTTTTTCTCACGCAGTCGAGCAACAGCCAGGGCGTACCTTGCATCTGTCAGGGCAAGTGGCGTGGAATGCCAACGGTGAACTGGTAGGAGGGCAAGATCTCATCGCGCAAACCCGGCAAGCTCTGGCCAACTTAAAAGAGGTTCTCCGGGCGGCAGGCGCTACGCCTGCCGATGTGGTACGCCTACGCACCTATGTCGTTAACCATTCTCCACAGAACCTGGCTGCTGTTTGCGCACAAATCAGTGAGTTTTATGAAGGCGCAGAACCGGCAGCTAACTCATTCATTGGTGTGCAGACGCTCGCTCTGCCTGAGTTTCTTATTGAGATAGAAGCAACAGCCTGCTTGAGTTAAGAAAGGGTTAACTCAGAGGCATTTGTGGGTGCCAGCGATGCCTACAAATGCCTCTGAGTCATCTAATGAAATACCCCAAAGAACGCCGTTATCGTGTGAAAAATGTGTTATTCCACCAGCGCTAAGACTCTTAATGGGCTACCAGAACCCCCCTCTATTTTGAGTGGTGCAGCCAAGAGCATGGCACCTGTGGCAGGGAGTTGATCCAGGTTTTTCAAGCACTGAAGGCCATATTTATTCGCCCCATGCATCAGGGTATGGCAGGGGTAAGCTAATGGCCAGGAATAGGATTGCCCGGCATCGGTATTGATACTTTCTACCCCGAATCCTTTAATATCGCGTTGATTAATCAGCCACTCTACGGCTGCCTGAGAAGGCCCAGGGGTATGAGCCCCATCTTCTCTGATATTGAGAAAATTGACCGGGTCATGTGCCCGCTTTGACCAATCGGTGCGTAACAATACCCAGGCTCCGGCAGGGATGTGGCCATGTACTGCCTCCCATTGCTGTAAAAAATCGACGGTCAGGAGCCAGTCAGGATTTTCTGCCACTTCTTGGCTGGCGTTGAGCACGACTGCAGGGGCAATAAAGTGAGATACCGGGATCGTATCAACGCTGTTATCAGGTTGATCTTTGCCGCTCAACCAATGAATTGGGGCATCAAAGTGAGTTCCCGTATGTTCGCCGCAACTGAAGTTATTCCAGTACCATCCCGGGCCATTTTTGTCATAGTGAGAGATTCTCTCCATTTTAAATGACCACACTTGCCCAAACTCAGGGGGGAGTTGTAAAGCCGGAAATGAAGAGGTTAAAGTCTGAGTTAAATCGATCACTGTTATTTTTTCTTGCGTTAGTGCTGCAGCCATTGCCCGTAATATTTCACTCATGGTGTGATTTCCTCTTCGTTATTCACTTTTGGGGTGTATCCAAGGTGGCGTGTGATAAAACTCATGAACTTTTTAATTAACTCATCAGCCTTGTCAGAGTAGGTTGATTACTCTTAATAAATCGCATTCATAATATCTTGAGTTACTTACGCCCAAAGTATCATTACCTGGTTTTGATAATATGTGGCAGCCGAAATCCGCAGAATTTATCCGCATGCTGCTGATAGTTGACTCTGGCGTGAAGTCACTAATTGCTGAATTTTAAAAAGTGCCTGCTGATGTTTTATTTCACCCGTAAGGGTTATTTTTTATGAGGGGTTTATTTTGGCTTGAGATATTCCCCTCATTATGATGAAAGGTTATTCCTGTCTTTTATCCGTTTCTATCCATTCATTGCAGTGCTTATCCACCGAGTGCATAAAATAGCATTACATGATAAATCATGAATTGATCTCGTATAAACAAAAAAGATACTAGTGGTTAACAAAAGTAAAAGCCTTCTGCTGTTAATAACGAGGTTAAAATGGCTGAACGTTCGTTTGTTCAAGAAGTAAAGAAATTACGCCTGAGCGAAGGGCAACTTTTTCGTGGTGAAGGGATCTTGGCAGTGACCAAGGCGCTGTTGGAATCCGGTGTCTCTTATGTTGCGGGCTATCAAGGAGCGCCTATTTCCCATTTGATGGACGTATTGGCCGATGCGCAGGATATTCTCTCTGAATATGGTATCCGTTTTGAAAATAGTGCCAGTGAGGCCACAGCTGCTGCGACTCTGGCGGCCTCGGTAAACTATCCTCTGCGTGGCGCGGTAACGTTTAAAGCTACGGTGGGCACTAACGTGGCTTCCGATGCTTTAGCGAACCTGGCCTCGGGGGGCGTGCTAGGGGGGGCTTTGATCATCGTTGGTGAAGACTACGGTGAAGGCTCCTCTATTATGCAAGAGCGGAGCCACGCTTTTGCCATGAAATCACAAATCTGGTTGCTTGATCCGCGCCCGAATCTGCCTTCGATCGTGCAAGCGGTTAAAGATGGGTTTGAACTATCCGAGGCCAGTAATACCCCGGTGATGCTCCAGATGCGTATCCGTTCTTGTCATGTGCACGGGCAATTTGTCTGTGCGGATAATCGGGCACCGGAATTTACCGTTAAACAAGCGCTCGAGAACCCAACCCGCTCTCTCAGCCGTATCGTCTTGCCCCCCGCGAATTTTTGCCATGAAAAAGAAAAAATCGAAGATCGCTGGCCTGCGGCGGTGCAATTTATTCAGCAACGGGGCCTGAACGAGTTTTTCTCGGAACAGGCGGATGATGTCGGAATTGTTCTGCAAGGCGGTTGCTACAACACGTTGATCCGCGCCCTTAACCAACTTGGTTTGGCGGATGTGTTCGGTGAGTCGAAAATTCCCCTGTATGTCATGAACGTGGCCTACCCGTTGGTGGAGGACGAATTCAAGCGGTTCTGCCACAACAAGCAAGCTATCCTGCTGCTGGAAGAGGGCCAGCCAAATTTCGTCGAGCAGAATGTGGCGAATATTCTGCGTCAACAGCAGCTTGATCTCGTCTTACACGGTAAAGATCTGTTACCCATGGCTGGTGAATACAACACCGCTACGGTGCTTGCTGGCTTGCGTTCCTTTCTGGAGCGTTACGGTAAAATTACCTCACCGGTCAATGCCGCTGTTGGGATGGTGCGGATCCCGACCGTGGCTCTCCCTTCCTATCCCCAACAACCTGATAATTTTATTAATGCGGCGGCAGCACCGGCTTTAGCCGAAACCGTGCAGGCTCGCCCACCAGGTTTCTGTACCGGCTGCCCTGAGCGCCCGATCTTTACTGCCATGAAACTGGTGGAGCGTGAACTGGGATCGCACCATATCAGTGTGGATATCGGCTGCCATCTGTTCTCTATTTTACCGCCGTTCAATCTGGGGAACACCACCATGGGTTATGGCTTAGGGGGAGCGGGAGCCGCAGCTCTCAATGTCGAAGCCAATAAACGGGCGATCTCGGTGATGGGCGATGGCGGCTTCTGGCACAACGGTTTAACCAGCGGCATTGCCAACAGCGTTTTTAACCGCAGCAATAATCTGACGGTCATCGTCGATAACCGCTATACCGCCGCTACCGGTGGGCAAGACATTCTCTCTTCTACTGCGCTGAATCCCACCCGTAGTACCGGGCATGAAATTGAACGTGCCGTGCGCGGGGTGGGTGTGAATTGGGTGAAAACCATCACACATACTTACGATTTGAAAACGATGGTCAGGACGTTGCGTGAGGCATTAACCACCCAGGAAGCTGGCCCAAAGGTTTTGATTGCCCAAAGTGAATGCATGCTGAATAAGCAGCGCCGTGAGAAAAAGCACACCCGCAGCGCCATTGCAGCGGGTAAGCGTGTCCTGCGCGAACGTTTCGGTGTTGATCCTGATACCTGTACTGGCGATCATTCCTGTATCCGTTTATCCGGCTGCCCATCGTTATCGATCGCCCCCAATCCTGACCCACTACGCACCGATCCGGTGGCTACGGTCTTGGAGAGCTGTGTGGGGTGCGGGTTATGCGGAGAGGTTTCTCATGCTGCCGTACTCTGCCCGTCCTTCTTCAAGGCACAGATTATTACCCATCCAACACGTTGGGAACGCGGTTCTCATTGGCTACGCCACAAGGTGATTGGTTGGTTACAGCGTCGTGATAGCCAGCAGCGCGCACGGCTGAGTTTTTAAGGGGAAGACGGATGATTGCATTACAACCTATCAAAATTGCCATTCTGGCAATGGGGGGAGAGGGCGGTGGGGTCTTAGCCGACTGGCTGGTTAATCTTGGCGAAGAGAATGGTTATTTTGCCCAAACCACTTCGGTACCTGGAGTGGCGCAGCGGACGGGGGCCACTATCTATTACGTTGAGCTGTTCCCCGGCGCAGATAACCCAGCCACACCAGCCCCGGTGCTGGCGCTGATGCCAATGCCTGGCGATGTGGATATCGTTCTCGCCTCCGAATTGATGGAAGCAGGCCGGGCCGTACAACGGGGGCTCGTGACGAGAGAGAACACCACCTTGATTACGTCAACTCACCGCGTTTATTCCATCACAGAAAAATCAGCGCTGGGGGATGGGCGAGTCAGCAGCGATGCCTTGATTCGCCAGATAGATCAGGCGGCGCAGCGGGTGATTCGCTTCGATATGGCTGCTGCCGCACAGCAAAGCGGCAGTGTGATCAGTGCCGTGCTGTTTGGGGCGCTCTCAGGCTCGGGAGCTTTGCCTTTTAACCGTGCGCAATTCGAAGCCACCATCGTGCGCGGCGGTGTTGGTGTCGAACCCAGTCTGCGTGCTTTTACGCTGGGGGCTGAAAGAGCGCAAGGGGAAGAGCCAGACGTCAGCCCTGCATTGCCGCATCCAGCTCCGAAACATCAGCAAGTAGCGGCGTTGCTTGAGCGTATAACCCACGAACTCCCTCCTGCGGTGCACTATTTTGCCACCGAGGGAGTACGTCGCCTGATTGATTATCAGGATCTGGCCTATGCTGCCTCGTATCTGGATCATTTGCAGCAATTGCAGCAGCAGGCAGGATTCGAGGATCCGCGCTTATTGCAGGAAACCGCCCGTCATTTAGCGTTATGGATGTCCTATGAGGACATCATGCGCGTTGCCTCTCTCAAGATTCGGGCCAGCCGCTTTGCGCGCGTGCGCCAAGAAGTGCGGGTGGCAGAAAATCAGTTGCTGGAGATTCATGAGTTCATGCATCCCCGCGTAGAGGAAATCTGTGAAACTCTGCCTGCGAAACTGGGCCATTGGCTACTGCGGCCACATGGTTTTAATCGCCTGCTTGGCAAAATAACCCGCCAAGGGCGAGTTATTAAAACCAGCTCTTTTCACGGGTTCATGTTGCTGTATCTCTTGGCCAGTTGGCGGCGTGGGCGGCGCTGTACCTTGCGCCATCAGCGTGAAACGGCCCGTATTGAAGCCTGGTTGCAACGGGTGACGAAAGCTGCGGCGATGAACCCGGCGTTGGCTCAGGAAGTGGTTCAATGCCAACGCCTGGTCAAAGGATACAGCGATACCCATGCTCGAGGATGGCGTAATTTTCAGACCTTGATGGATGTCGTCGACCGTTATGGCTCACGGCTTGCACCAGCGAGTTTACATGCCCTGCGTGAAGCCGCTTTGGCTGACGAACAGGGTGATCAATTACGGGCCTGTCAACAGCGCCTGGCCCTGGTTTAAGGAGTGAAGGATGGAACCGCTTAAATTTACTCAACCCCATCGAATCCACTTTTCCGAGTGCGATCCGGCGGGTATCGTTTTCTACCCTCAATATTTTGTCATGTTTAACAATTTACTGGAGGCCTGGTTTGATCAGCTCATTCCGCAGGGCTTCGCGGGTTTCATTATCGAACAACGTTACGGTATACCTACTGTTCACATTGATGCGGAGTTTAAAGCCGTCAGCCGCATGGGGGACGATGTACACCTGGAATTACAGGTTGAACGCATTGGGCAAAAATCTCTCGTACTGAAACAGCGCTGCATCAGCAACGAGGGCGAATTGCGGATGCAGGTGACGCAAACCTATGTCACCACCTCGTTGGATACCCACCGGGCCATCCCGATCCCCGATGAGTTATACCACGCCTTAACAGGCAATCATCTGAGAGCCTAATCCATTTGGAAAGAGATCGGGTTATCCCAAACTCAAAACAGTTTGTTGATAACCACTTGCCTGCCCTGTTGGGGCAGGCATTCTGGCTCCACTGGGTGCCAAAACAGCGAGATGCTAAAACGAATTTTGCAAGAACTCATCGAACGTCACTCCTATCGTCTCATCTGTCTGCATGTTCTACCCGTTAAACACGAAGATATCCCCCTGAAGTGTCTACCCAATCAGGTATTTCGCTTTTGTGCATTATTTGGATAGTAAAAATCATTAATCGGATAGTGATGGTTAGCTCGAAATGTTAATTTAAAGTTAATTTTTCTTAAAAAAGAAAGAGACTAAGTCAATATGGAGACTAAGAGGGAATACGTCGAGAGTCAGGCAGTGCCTCAAGAACGACTCGTCGTATCCATCATATTTGATAGGAGGCACCTGTGATGTGGAATAAATCGTGGTCCCAATCTCCAAGACAGCAAATTGAAAATCAACTGGGTGCGCCAGAGCATTTATTGTTTACTTCAAGCGATCCTGAAGAAGTGAAATCCATCGTTGGGCGGGTGCTGAAACCTTGTCAGATGACGTTACTCGATAATGGGCCGAAATTTGATGCCAGAATGCATTATATCCCCATGGGGGATATCGCTCTTGGCCGTTTACGCTATGGAACCGAGGTTGCGCTCGTGCCAGACAAGTTAGAGGCTTTTTTTCTGGTGCAGATGCCACTGACAGGAACCGCCATCATTGACAGTGGGGGGAGATCGCTGCATTCCACACCAGCGCTTGCCTCCTTGATCAGTCCAGAAGAGTCAACCCAGATGCGCTGGGCTGCCGACAACGATCAGTTTCTGGTACGGATTTCGCGCTCTTTGTTAGAACGAACCTTGGTAGGGCAACTGGGTCATGCGTTCGAGTCTCCTTTGGTTTTTGAACTGGGTTTTGCCTGGCAAGAGTGCCAAGTCTGGCGCGCATTAATGAGTTACTTGCTGGAATCTGCCAGCAAGAATCCCGATATCCTGCAACATAAGCTCATTGTGTCGCAAATTGAGCAATTGGTTTCCGTCACATTGCTTTCCGTACATCAACATAATTATAAAGACCACCTTAGCAAGAACCGCTCCATGATCCGGCCCAAGCATGTGCGCAAAGCACAGGAATATTTGCAGGCCCATGCCCATGAACCTATCGTGATGGAACAACTGGCACAGATCGCAGGTGTCAGTATGCGTAGCCTGTATGCAGGTTTTAAAGACTTTCTGGATGTCAGCCCAATGAAATATTTGCGGGACGTGCGTATGGAACGGGTACGTTTAGAGCTGCTTTCGGGGGAAGCCAGCAGCGTTACCGGGGTGGCGCTACGCTGGGGATTTGCTCATATGGGGCGTTTTAGTGCGGAATACAAAGCGCGCTTTGGTGAAACACCCAGCCAAAGCCTGAAACGCATTTAAGGTAATTTCATGTTTTGCTGGGAAAGAGAAGCGATTGAGTGCCTCATTGCTCGCGTATTCCTCATCAAGGGTAACAGCGAATGTAGCCAATTAAGCGTATTCAGAATCGCCATCATAGCGCAGAGGTCATGATGGTGTTGGCTGAATGAATTGCCATCCCCAGGGCGACAGTGATCAACAACCCGGCGAACCCTTTTTGTACCCAACTTGCGGGTAAATGGTGGCTCAATCGTCTGCCAATCAACATCCCGGTTACCATGCTGAAAACAAACCATAGGGTAAAGGGAAAAGGTAGGGTGGCCCCATGCATAATTGCCGTGACAATACCGCTGGAGCTGACCAGAGCGACTACCAGCAACGATGTGGCGATGCAACTGTGCATAGACAAAGGGGAGAATTGCCTGAGTAAAGGCACGAGAATAAAACCACCGCCCACGGCAAGTAACCCGGTCATAAAGCCGGTTATCGCGCCAAACCCGAGGAATAATAACCAGGTATTTAACACCCAGATAAAGCGGCCAGTCTGCTCATCCAAGGCTATCGGATATGTTTGAGTCATCGTGATCGCAGGGGAACGTAGGAGCCGCCAGGCAACAACCAGCATCACACCGGCAAACAGTATGGTCAGCAACGCCGGAGAAGTGCGATGGGCGACAAAGGATCCGACCGCCACCATTGGCATCCCTGCCAGCGTCATGACGAAGGCCGCACGGTAGCGCACCAGATTCTTGCGCCAGGCTTCAAAAGCCCCCAAGGCTGCGCTGCCAGCAACGGCAACCAAGGCAACAGGCACGGATTGTTGCAGGGACCATCCCATCCCCATCACCAAGGCCGGAATGGCAAAAATGCCACCGCCTGCTCCGGTAATACCCAGTACTGCACCCACGCACAAGCCCAATAATAGCGAGATGACCATGATCTTTCCTTGCGTGACAGATGAGCGTTATTTGGCCTGACGCTCTTTTCTGGCCTTTTCAAGCTGTTCGAAAATCAGCATGCCCGCGAGCATCGCGGCTACAAAGGCAATACCTTTGCCTACTCCGGCACCGAGTAACACTAGCGCAGGCCCAGGGCAGATTCCTGCCAACCCCCAGCCGAGGCCAAACAGAATGGCACCACCAATCAAACGTTTATCAATCTTTGTGTTGCTGGGCAGGTGTATTGCGCCACCGCAAACTGATTGCGTGCGTTTTTTCATCGAGCGAAAAGCGAAAAAACCGACGCTGATAGCGCCGCCCATGACAAACGCTAAGGACGGATCCCAGAGACGGGTGATATCCAGAAACCCAATGACTTTGGCGGGGTTCGCCATACCGCTGATCAGTAATCCGAGGCCAAATATCACACCAGCTAATAGCGAAAAAAACAGATTCATACGTGCTCCTTGAGCGAGTTACTGTGTGAACAGGTGTTTAGGCCAGAGAACCCATCAGCCAGACGGTGACAAAGGCAACCGCCATAAAGACCACCGTAGCGACCAAAGAGCGGGGGGATAGGCGGGATAAACCGCAGACACCGTGGCCACTGGTGCAACCTGAACCGTAACGGGTGCCGATGCCAACCAGTAACCCGGCGACGATCACGATAGGCCAGGAAGCAGAAATCTCACTGGTAGGGAGTGGGTGAATGAGGCTGTACAAAGCAGGCGAAATGATCAGGCCGATGAGAAAGGCCAGGCGCCAGCCGCGATCGGGGATGCCTGAAGAAAGTAGCCCGCCGAGAATGCCGCTGATCCCGGCAATACGCCCACAAAAAAGGATTAATACCCAAGCCGCACAGCCGATTAACAGCCCCCCGGAAAAACTCAGGAAAGGGGTGAATTGTGTCAGATTAATGGTCATGATTAACACCTTCTGCGTCATCTTTCGGGCAATAAAGTTGGTATAACGTATTGAGCAATATCAATACATTGGGATCATCAATACGGTAGAAAATCTGCTTCCCTTCACGGCGCGTGGCAACCAACTGCATACGCCGCATTACCCCGAGTTGCTGTGAGAGCGTGGGTTGGCCGATCCCCAGAATGCTTTCCATTTGCCCCACGGAGGCTTCTCCCTGGCTGAGATGGCACAGAAGCAGAAGCCGGTCATCGTTGGCTAATGCGCGTAATACCGTGACAGCCGAACTTGCTGCATCACGCATTTTTTTCTGATCAATGAGTTCATTACCCATTGGCGGCTCCTGACATCTTGATAAAATACATAAAACATTTTACATTTTTATATAATATAATATTGTATAATAAATGCAAGAGTCACCGAAAGCGAACCAGCCAAGTTTACAGATGAGGAGTACGCCATGATGCCACTTATCGAGGGTTTTTATGATCCGGTTACCGGTACCGTCAGTTATGTGCTAGCCGATCGGGTTGGTGGGCTGGCGGCCATTATTGACCCGGTCATGGACTATGATCCAAAGTCTGGCCGCACCGAAACGGCGTCTGCCGATCGATTGATTGACTATGTGAAACAACAGCGGTTGAACGTTACTTGGCTATTGGAAACGCACGCTCATGCGGATCATCTCTCCGCCGCTCACTACTTGCGTGAGAAGCTCGGTGGCAAAATCGCCATCAGTGAAAAAATTGTAGAGGTTCAACGGGTATTCAGGAATGTTTTTAACTTTGAGCCTTCATTTGCATTGGACGGTTCACAGTTTGATCGCCTGCTGGCCGATGGTGAAAAGCTCGCATTGGGAGACTTGACCATACAGACGTTACACGTGCCAGGCCATACGCCAGCAGATATGGCATTTAAGGTTGCTGACGCGATCTTCCTTGGTGACACACTGTTTATGCCGGATGTGGGCACTGCACGTTGTGACTTCCCCGGTGGCGATGCGCAACAGCTTTATCATTCTATCCGTAAATTGCTCAGTTTCCCTGGCGAAACCCGCCTATACGTGTGCCATGATTACCCGCCTGCCAGCCGCGAGGCACAATGGCAAACAACCGTGGCTGAACAACGGCTACACAATATTCATGTTCACGACGGCAATGAGCTGGCGGCATTTGTGGCGCTACGGCAAGCACGTGATAAAACGTTGGCAGCACCCGTGCTCCTGTTACCTGCTATTCAGGTCAATGTGCGAGCTGGCGAATTTCCACCCGCAGAAGACAATGGAACCCACTATTTGAAAATTCCGTTAAATCGTCTGTAATCAGCATGGGTAAAATCCAGCGGGGCGCAAACCGTGCCCCGTTTGGTGGTGAACTATGAATGATTGTTGATATTGTCGGCATACCAGGCTAATGCGCGATCGGCATCAGCCTCATATTGGCGACAGTATTCCCGAAACTGGTGTTCATCAATCAGACCAGCGCGGAGATCGTGCAGCAAATAGAGTGTGGCAGAGCGTGAACCGGTGCGGCAATGGGCTAATATTTTTTTACCTTCTTTTAGCAGCGTGTTGAATGCATAGACCATTTCCCACGTTAACGATGCGTAGGTAAAAGGCATATAGATGTATTCTATCCCCTGCTGCTGTGCCAAGACCTTTTCCTGAGTGTGGAGCAGATAATCGCCGATTTCTTCATCTGGCCGGTTGTTGACCACTATTTCATAGCCCTGTTCATGGAGCTGCAAGAATTCATTTTCATTAAGGGCATCGGCAAAAGAAAGCTGTTCGTTCGCGTGTCTAATCTTCATTTTTTACTCCCATATTTGTTAGATGCCTATTATCTTTCTCTGTTAAAAGGGTAGAAAGGGGAATAAATAATAGGGCGGTAATTTGCGATATTTTACTGAAAATTAAAAATATTTGTCAATGCTATATAACGTTTTGTTACTCTTATATAGCAAAAAGTTATAATGAAATATTGTTATAACATTTAAATCTAAGTTTTTGCTGTTCTTGTCATATTTCCTAGGCTACTTTTTAATAAAAGGAGAAAGTAATGACAAGCAGAAATAATATTCCATCGCAACGTTTACTCGTCATCGGTGGTGGCTCTGCTGGGATCGGAGTGATTGCCAGCATCCGGAAAAGAATTAAAAATCTGTCAATCACCTTGATTGAGCCGCGCCAACAGCATTTCTATCAACCCGCTTGGACATTAGTGGGCGGTGGTCTTTTTGATATTGAAAAAACCCACCGCCCTATGCAACAGGTGATTCCTAAAGATGTTACCTGGGTGAAAGATAGCGTTATTCAAGTGTCTCCTTCCGAACAATTTGTTGAAACGGCCTCCGGTGAGAGAATTTCCTATGACTATTTGATTGTCGCCTGCGGCTTGATGTTGCGTTGGGATAAAATCGCAGGGCTTGAAGAAACGCTTGGCCGTAATGGCGTTACCTCGAATTACCATTTTGATTTGGCAAGTTATACTTGGGAACTGGTAAAGAATTTAAAACAGGGTAAAGTTATTTTTTGCCAGCCACCGATGCCGATTAAATGTGCCGGTGCACCGCAAAAGGCATTATATCTTTCCTGTGATTACTGGCAGCAGCAGGAACGTTTGAATAATATTAACGTAGATTTCTGTCTGGCGGGGCAGGCGGTATTTGGCGTGCCAGAATTTGTTCCTCATCTTAAAGCCTATTTAGCCAAGTATAGGGCGAAGATAAATTATGGCTATAACCTGATTCGTGTCGATGGTGAGCAAAAGCTGGCAACCTTTGCTGTTATCAATAAAGATAATGAGATGGATGAGATCGTTATTCCTTTCGATATGCTCCATGTTGTACCGCCACAGGCTCCGCCTATTTTTATCGCTAACAGTGAATTAGGGGATGAAAATGGTTGGTGCGATGTGGATAAATTTACTCTGCAGCATAAACGTTGGCCGACTATTTTTTCACTCGGTGATTGTTGTTCTACTCCTAATTCCAAAACCATCGCCGCAGCGCGAAAACAAGTGGTGGTGGTGGCTGAGAATCTGGTGAATATCTTGTATCAGAAAGAGCTCAACAGCCACTATGACGGCTATGGTTCTTGCCCACTGACGGTAGAACGAGGAAAAGTTGTTCTGGCAGAATTTGGCTATGACAATAAACTTTTACCGACCTTTCCACTTGATTTAACGCGGCCCAGTCGCATTGCCTGGTGGCTGAAGGCATGGTTCTTGCCGCATTTCTATTGGTCGGGCATGTTACGTGGCATAGAGTGGTTAGCCAAAAGTAAAGTACATTCTAAATGATGTGAACGGTAGGCAGGGTTTGGGCGCTACCTGCCGCCAATCAATACGTTTGTAGTCAGATTGGCGATAGCCGCCAGATCGTGTCCAGATGCCTTTTTTTCTTGTGTTTTAACGGAAGATTTTTAAATATTGTCATTATGATCAATGGGATAGGTTTTCTAATCTAGTGGTTATCGTCGCCACTGGGTTTAAGAAATATTTTCCTTTCAATTACTTTGCTAATCCTCCAGCGCTGCTATTATGTTTATCTGTCTGGGGAACAATATTTCAGGCTTTGCTCTAAAATATATAGCGCCATGCTGCCGTGGCTGCGTTACTCCTACATTTGGCCTGCAGATGATGCGTGTTACCGTGTAATATGGGCTCTGCCACTGCCGAACGCTGTGGTCGCGGCTGTTTCTTACCCTAAAGAGAGTGTGCGGGTTTAATCTTTATCGTTCAGTATTAGCCAGTTGCTGTGTTTTTGGTTGAGTTTCGCCGCGCCGGTATTGAGCCAAAAACATTCACATGACATCAATGACTTTACCAGCCGCCGTTAATGGCTATAGGCGGTGGCGTATTTGCACAAGATCATGATGGGCTGGAAAGAGAACAGGGAAGAGGCATGAGCAATCACGCAGCACGTCTATTACATCGGCTAAATCCTTACTGTGCGCAGGCGTTGGCCGCAGCAGCGACCCTCTGCCAGAGCCGTGGCCACGGAGAGATCACCGTGGAGCACTGGTTGCTCAAACTGTTGGAACAGGGCGACGGGGATATCTCGATGATCGCCCAGCGTTATGGCTGGGATCTGGATGCGCTATGGCACGGATTGCTGGCCCATTTGGAGCCTTTACCCCATCAGAGTCAGGGCAAACCGCAACTGTCGGCTCCATTACAACAACTGATACAAAACGCCTGGCTGGAGGCCTCTGCCCAGGTCAATACGGAGGCGGTGCGTTCGCTGCATGTGCTGATGGCTCTGGTTGCATCTCCCTCTCTCATCACTCAGAACGCCACTTGGCCATTGCTCAGCCTCAATGCCACACAATTAGCCCATCTACTGCCGCTGTTGGACGCACAATCGGCAGAACGCCCGGGCAAGCCCCCACGCCTTGAATGGCCGATTGATGTGCCTGTTCAGACCACATTACCCCCCACCGTTGAACCGGATCAGGCTTTGCAGGCCGAGCTGGATAACTATACCCAGGATTTAACCGCCAAAGCGCGCGCCGATCAGATTGACCCGGTGTTGGGGCGCGACAATGAAATCCGCCAGATGGTGGACATTCTCTCCCGCCGCCGCAAGAACAACCCGATTTTGGTGGGGGAGCCCGGTGTGGGAAAGACTGCTTTGGTGGAGGGCCTGGCGCTGCGTCTGGCCGAGGGCGATGTCCCGGCCAGCCTGAAAGACGTCAGCGTGCGCACGCTGGATTTGGGGTTGTTGCAGGCTGGTGCCGGGGTTAAGGGCGAGTTTGAACAACGCCTGAAGAACGTTATCGCCGCTGTTCAGCAATCACCCACCCCCATCCTGTTGTTTATCGATGAAGCGCACACCCTGATCGGGGCGGGTAATCAGGCGGGTGGGGCCGATGCGGCCAACCTGCTGAAACCGGCGCTGGCACGCGGGGAATTGCGCACCATCGCAGCCACCACCTGGGCAGAGTACAAACAGTATTTTGAGCGTGACGCGGCGCTGGAGCGGCGCTTCCAACGGGTCTTGGTCGAAGAGCCGGATGATGCCAGTGCTTGCCTGATGTTGCGTGGCCTGAAGGCGCGCTATGCCGCCTATCACGGGGTGCATATCCGCGATTCGGCGGTGAAAGCGGCGATTACTTTATCGCGCCGTTACCTGACTGGCAGGCAGCTACCAGACAAAGCCGTCGACCTGCTGGATACTGCCAGCGCGCGGGTGCGCATGGGGCTGGACAGTGAACCGCAGCAAATGGTGCACCTGCGCACTGAACTGGCGGCACTGACCCTTGAGCAACAGATGCTTGAGCAGGATGAGTCTGTTGACCCAGAGGTTGACCCGGCCCGGCTGGCGGATATCAGCGACCGGCTGCAGGCATTACAGAAGCATGACGTGCGGCTGGCGGCACAATACGAGGCCGAGCGGGCGCTGACTGAACAATTGCTTACTGCTCGTCAGGACGGCCACAGTCGTCGTGAAGAATGTGATGCCCTGCGGGCGCAGTTGCACGATATTCAGCGCTGCAACCCACTGCTGTGGCTGGATGTGGATGCACGCGCGGTGGCGACGGTGATTGCTGACTGGACCGGCGTGCCGCTAGGCAGCCTGTTGAAAGACGAACAGAGTGAACTGCTGCAGCTTGAGCGCCGGTTGGCGAAACGGGTGGTCGGGCAGGAGGCAGCCTTGAGTGACCTGGCGCAGCGGCTACGCGCCACCCGTGCCGGATTGACGCCGGACAACGGCCCGCAGGGTGTGTTCCTGCTGGTCGGCCCGAGCGGGGTGGGCAAAACCGAAACTGCGCTGGCGCTGGCAGACAGCCTGTTTGGCGGCGAAGCTTCACTGATTACCGTCAATCTCTCCGAATATCAGGAAGCACACACGGTCAGCCAGCTCAAAGGCTCACCGCCGGGTTATGTGGGCTATGGTCAGGGCGGTATGCTGACCGAAGCGGTGCGCCAACGCCCGTACAGCGTGGTATTGCTGGATGAGGTGGAAAAGGCTCACCGCGACGTGCTCAACCTGTTCTATCAGGTGTTTGACCGGGGCGTTATGCGCGACGGCGAAGGGCGCGAGATTGATTTCCGTAACACGGTAATAGTGATGACCTCCAACCTCGGCAGCGATGCGCTGATGGCCTATCTGAACCAGCACCCCGAGGCTCCCGACAGCGAATTACACGAGCAACTGTACCCGTTGCTGCGCGACCATTTCCAACCGGCGCTGCTGGCGCGCTTTCAGACGCTGATTTACCGCCCACTCGGTGCGGTGGAGCTTAAACGCATTGTGAGCATCAAGCTGGCACAACTGACTCAACGGTTGCAGCAGCATTACGGCCTGCGTTGCACCATTGACGAGTGTTTGACCGACGCCCTGGTAGAGGTTTGCCAATTGCCAGACAGCGGGGCACGTAATATCGACAGCCTGCTCAATCAACAGATTTTGCCCGCACTCAGCAGCCAACTGCTGCAACGTCAGGCGGCAGCACAACCGGCCCACAGTCTCACGTTGGGTTACAACGACGTTGATGGCATCAGCCTGACTTTCACGGATAAGGAACACCAAGATGAGCACGCCCATCATCAATCTCAATAGTGCTATGCTTGGCCTGAATTTGGCGTAATGCTGGACAAACGTGGACTCAATAATAATCGGCTGATGCCGCAGCCGTCTAACAAGGACTGACGAATGATTCACCCCAAAACTCCTTCGCTGTACGAGATATTGACGCAAAACTTCAGCGGTGGGTTGCCGTTGCAGCAGGTTAACGAAGACGACCAGCTTATTTTGTCGGTGTTGGATAATTTACAGCGCATCCTTAACAGCCGTGCTGGTCAGTTGGCGCATCTGCCGGATTATGGTTTGCCGGACATGAGTGAAATCCTGCAAGGGATGCCCGGTTCGGCTCATAGCCTGATGGCCACTCTGCAGCATGTACTGATGAAATATGAACCACGCATTGCAGGCGTCAACATTACGCTACTGCCACAAAAGATGCCTGGGGAACTGGAATATGAACTGGAGGCTGAACTGAAAGGAATAGGGCGGATCGCCTTTGGCACCACTTTCACGCCGGAAGGTAAAATCCTGGTCCGCCACCTGAAACAGCAGCAGTGGTTAGAGCGATAATTACGTCGTCGGTATGTATTATCTTTTGGATGCTTGGAAAATGAGGGTGATAGTGAGAGTTCTGTTGTTTCTGGGGGTATTCTTCGCCAGCGCTGTCTGTGTGGCAGAAGAGGATATGTTAGATAACGTGGCTTATGAACGGCAGGCTCTGCTGATGGTTGAGCGCTGGCAGCTTGCCTACCAGAATAAAGATCTAAACGAATTGACAGCACTTTATGCGGATAAAATTGATTATTTTCATAAAACGATGACGCGTGAAAAAGTCATGGCAGATAAGGCCGCATTTTTCAATTCAGAGAAAAAGAAGTTCTTGTCACAATCAATTGTCAGCACAATAACTGTGCATGCAGACGGAAATAATACCGATGATGGCGGATTAGACGACAGCATGCGCGCCGAGTTTATAAAACAGGTAAATGTGGGCGGGAAAACGCAAAATTACCCTGCCAGTTTGTATATTAAACCGAATGCTGCCGGGCAATGGCAGATTATCGCTGAGTCCGATGGTATTACGGATGCTAATCTGGGTTTTGATGATGATAGCCGTCAGGTGGTGAAAGGAAAATTCGACGGTCTTCAGCGGCAATATGCTTGGGTCAATAGCCGCAATGCCCAAACCGGTGGCGATTGTCATAATGGTGATGATTGTAATTGCTATCTCTGGACGTCACAGGCAGAAGTTAAACCGGTCATCATCCCTCAGTGTATTAATGCCTCACTCGATGTGGTCTCGGGGCTCGACGGCAGCGGGCGTGACCGTCTGCAACTCATCGATCAACGCTGGCAAGGGGGGTGGGCGGCAGTCCATCTTTACGATATCCAGCGTTTACAATGGACACCGGCTATTCGTACCGTGAGCACCAACATCAGTGAAATAGAACAGGTTGTTGGGGCATTGGTGACACCTGATCCAGCGAAACCAGGATATGTAAGGATTATTGAAACCACTTCAGCCCCTGATACCGCTGAGTTTATCAATAAGACCGAGGTGTTATTGCTGAATACGTTGCCAGCTCAATAGGTCCAGATGCCGGTGGAGATTTAGCAGGTTCGATGCTGGAGTTTGCAGTAACTTTGGCAAATAGCGTGAAAGTTTGTAACGATGAGAGTGTAAAAGAGCCCTGAAATGATACCTAAAAATAAACGATTTGCCTGTCTTCATCAATGGGTTGCTGTGCCTTTGACTCTGTTCGCGCTACATGCCAGTGCAGTGTCGGCAGTAAAGGGGTGTTTGAATTATGATAAACCTCTCAACCTTAGCGGCATTGTTGAAATACGTGTGTTTTTTGGTTCACCTAATTTTGGTGAAAACCCAGAAACTGATAAACGAGATATTCAAGGCGTTCTTTTTCTGGATAAGCCAATTTGCACTCTAGGTGGGGATTTCAATGAGGCTGAAAAAGATCAGATCGAAGTCACTTTAATTCCTACTGGTTCCATCAATCTATCGAGTTTCGCAGGCCAACACGTTACCGCCAGTGGCAATCTCAGCCATGCGCATACTGGGCATCATAATACGGCTTTGTTATTAGAACTGTCAGGTGTTCCCACACCTTATATTAACGACAATACGCCGGAGCCCGTCAAAACTGAACGGAAGCCGATTCTTGATGCCATTCGGCCGGTGGCTGCCAGTAAAGCAGGGCAAGAGGTGCGTATTAAGGTGGACAGGTTGAATGTGAGTAACGAATGGGCCGTGCTGGTGGGGCAACTGTTGGCAACCGACGGTGGTGATCTTAACTGGAGGTTGGCTAAGGACTGCGAGGCTGATTTAGATAAAATGCTTTGGGTAGTACTCAATAAATCCAGCAGCCAGTGGCATGTGAAGGTGATGGATATTTGCTCACCAGAACCCCCGTATTGGTATCTTGAGGATAAAGACCTGACTATGCCCTGTGAGGTGTATGCGGGGTTGAATAATGGGGAGAAAGATCTTGAAGAACGATGCAGGATTCTAAGAAATAAGCCTTATTAAGTGCTCGTCTTGATGGTAAGCAGAGTTGGTGGCTTGCTCGGTGCTAATAGCGTCAATGAGATGCTCAGATATATTCTGGTTAGGGTTAAAGTTCACATTCTGACGACTTTATTCAAAGAACATGCTTTTTGTATAAAATTACTGGTTGCATCGCGCATAACAATACCTGTAGCTGTCAATTCCGGTTACATGAGCAGGCGAACCTTGAGCTCTTGTCGCTGGGGCTAACGGCCCTCCCCAGAGAATAACAACCTTCCCCTTTAAATGGCTCCACCTCATACAGAACACAAGCTGTTTCGCCCTTAGCTGAAATGGTGTCACTGATGCTGGTAGAAATACAGCTCGGGCAGCCGCCTCCCAGGTTGAGTCTGGCCCAGTATGTCGCTTTGAACTCCGTCATGGAACTGACAAACTGCACGGCTTTCTCACTTTATCAGAGAGTTGTCAGGAGGGGACATTTCGGATCAAGGGTGTAGGAAGGTAACATCAAAAAAACAGCATGTTATCCGACGACGCATTAACACAGCAGAACTGACTCACCCCAGAATCATAAAAACAATATGTCGCCAAAATGTTTTTTTAGGTAAAAACGGTTGAATATAAATTATAAAAAAATGTTAACTCTGAATTGTATGTCGATATATTTCATAACTTTACAAAAAGGCATGGTTAGGATAAAAATTGATCAATCTAAACATTCAAAGCCAATACACCTTTAGTGTTATATAGGACCACATCAATATGTAACACCAAGTGTTTAAGGGATGAAACTCATCCTCTGGTTTATTTCCCCTTGCACGTTGTCTTATGGGGTTATTTGCCTCTAAGGATATTGTCAGCAGGAAACGATAACGCTCAGACAAAGCGTTATCCCTTTGGTGTTCACTGATAAGGATTTTGTGATGAAGAAGTCTCTAATTACCACCGCCTTAATAACGGGTATGGTACTCTCCAGCACCGCTTTTGCGGCTGATGGGGTTATTCGTTTTACCGGCAAGGTAACGGATAACGTTTGTAATGTCAGCCCAACTCTCAATATCACCATGGATAATGTTTCTATTGATACTCTTGGTACTATAGGCAATAGAGCTAGCCAAAAAGATTTCTCACTGGTATTAACCGACTGCCCTGCCAGCCTCCTTACGGCAAAAGTACAACTTGATGGTACCGCTAACCCCAGCGATCTTGAACTCTTTCAACTGGACAACGTCGGTCAAACAGGGGTTGCCAGCGGTGTCGGGCTGGAAATCCTAAGTGAAACGGGGACGGTTGTTGTGCCTGGTGGAACAACGCCATCTGTGCCATTGAATACCGTCACTGGCATTAATACACTGCCTTTTAAAGCCGCCTATAAAAGAACGAGCGATGCAGTTGCTGCCGGTGATGCCAATGTCTCGGTACAGTTCAGCGTTCTTTATAATTAACACCTGAGTATTTCTGCAAAGCATTCATATTCACTAGACCCAAAATAATTCGAGTTGCTTGTAGGCGGCAACTGAACGAAGCCCCAGGAGCTTACTCAAGTAAGTGACTGGGGTGAGTGACAAATCTGCGAAAGCAGATTTGAACGCTGCTTTGCAGCGGCCCCGAAGGGGCGAGGCCCAGTAAGGGCCGAGTAACGCAGCCAACACCCAAGCAACTGGAAGTATGGAGGTTATAGCAATAAAACCTTCTTTCCAATTACCAGGTAATTAACAATGAAAGCAGTATTTATTCTACTGGTGGCGGCATTAAGCCACTTCAGTGCTCAGGCAGGGGTCATTATCGGTGGTACTCGTCTGGTTTATAACGGTGCCCAGAAAGAAGCCACCATCACGGTAAAAAACCCAGACGATATTCCCTATCTGGTGCAGTCCTGGGCCAATACCACCATTGAGGGAGCAGAGAAAGCGCCGTTCCTGATTACGCCGCCCTTGTTTCGTCTGGATGGTAAACAGGAAAATACGTTGCGCGTGGTGCGTGTCGCCGGGCAATTACCTGAAGATAAAGAATCCCTGTTCTGGTTGAGCGTCAAATCCGTTCCTCCTTCAGAAGGGAAAGGCAACCAGCTGCAGATTGCCGTCAGAACCCGCATCAAGCTGATCTACCGTCCCACAGGCCTGAAAGGTACGCTGGACGATGCAGCCAAAGCGTTGCGTTGGCAGCGTAGCGGCAACAGCCTGCAAGCCATTAACGATTCACCCTATTACCTGAGTTTCTACGCCGTTTCGCTGGCGAACGAAAAAATCAAAGAACCCCAGATGGTCGCCCCAGGCGATTCACTCAGCTACACGCTGCCTGCTGGTACGCAAGGTAATCTCGTCAGTTGGCAGATTATTAACGACTTTGGCGGTATCAGTGAGGTTTATCAGCGCACGCTGTAAATCCTCTCGCTCACGCCGGTAATACAACCACGCATTACCCATGGAAAATGACAGAACAAGGATCGTGAGTGAATGACGACCATAACGCTTCCCCCAGGCAGCGCTCCAAGATTAGCACCGCTAGCATGGCAGATAGGCTGCCTGCTGCTATTGTGGGGATCGGTGGCCAAGGCCGAGTATGTGTTCAGCCCTAACCTGCTGCAGATAGGTGATACACCGAAAACAGACGTTGATCTGTCGGTATTTTCCAACCAGAGCACCCAGGCACCACCAGGTGAATACCGGGTTGATCTCTTTCTCAATGAGAAGCGTATCGATACCCGCATGCTTGCTTTTTCATTGCAAAAAGACGCTCAGGGTAAAACCTCTCTGCAACCTTGTCTGAGCGTGGCCGATCTGGTCGCACTTGGCGTCGATACCAGCGTGTTTCCCGCGCTGAATGCACAGGCTAAATGCGTCGATCTGGCGCACGATATCCCCCATGCCAGCGCCGAGTTTCTGTTCAATAATCAGCAACTCAAACTCAGTATCCCGCAGATCGCCCTGAAAAATCAGGCACGGGGTTATGTGCCGCCGGAGCGCTGGGATAACGGCGTGCCAGCGTTGTTCAGCAATTACAGTTTCAACGGGGCGCAGAATCGTAGCCGTAACGGAGGGCAACAGGACAGCAGCTATTTTCTTAGCCTGCGTAATGGTGTCAACCTGGGAGCATGGCGCCTCAGAAACTACAGCATCTGGAACCGCGGCAACCAGAACGGCACGCATTTTAATGCTGCGAATACCTATCTACAGCGCGACATCGTGCGGCTGAAGAGCCAACTGACGTTGGGGGACACCACAACGCCCAGTGATATTTTTGACAGCCTGCCATTTCGCGGCGTGCAATTGGCCTCGGTCGACATGATGTATCCAGACAGCTTGCAAGGATACTCCCCAGTGGTCAGAGGGATCGCGCGTAGCAATGCGCAGGTGACGGTGCGCCAGAACGGCCAGGTGATCGATCAGCGTTACGTTCCTCCGGGTGAGTTTGAGATCACTGATTTGTATGGCGTTTCCGGTAGTGGTGATTTTAATGTGACAATCGCAGAGAGCGATGGCAGCCAGCAATTGCTGATTGTCCCCTTTGCTTCACTACCGGTATTGCAACGGGAAGGCCGCCTGAGCCACAGCGTCACTGCGGGGCAGTACCGCCCGAACCAGAGTAGCGGCGTCAACGCAGATTTCTTCCAGGCAACGCTGATTTATGGCCTGCCATGGGGCATAACCGTGTATGGCGGAACGCAATTAGCCAGCCGCTACCGCGCTTTGGCCGCCGGTTTCGGCAAAAATATGGGTAACGCTGGAGCATTGTCGCTAGATGTGACACAGGGTTGGAGTCAGCTCCATGAATCTGGCCAACCAGAACGGAACAGTCAGGGCCAGATGTGGCGATTGCGCTACGGCAAAAGCTTTGACGCCACGGGTACGCGGCTGACGCTGGCCGGGTATCAATACGCCAGCCAAGGCTTTTCTACCTTACAGCGCACGCTGAACAGCGGCACGGACAGTTCAACTGATTTTTCCAACCTTGGTGCACAGACCCGCAGCCGACAGGAGTTAACCATTCAGCAAGGGCTTGGCGTGCTTAACGGCTCGCTATCCCTGAACCTGATATCAGAGCAGTTCAGAGGGAACATCGGCAAACGGCAGTCGATCAACCTGGGGTACAACGGCAGCGTCAAAGGAGTGAGCTACAACCTCAACTACAGCCAGAACAAGAACAGTGCCGCCAACAGCACCGGCAGCACCGATCGGATGATCGCCCTCAGCCTCAGCGTGCCCCTCAATCTTTGGTCGCAACCCGCCTGGGCGAGCTACGGCATGAATCATAGCAATGGTGGCCAGACCACCAATACCCTCGGGCTGAACGGCACTGCCGCCAACAATACCCTCGATTGGGGGATGATCCAGGGGTACACCAATCAGGGCCAGGGGGAAAGCGGCAACCTCAGCCTGGCCTATCGCGCCCCGCAGGCGCAGTTCAGCGGCAGCTTCAGCCATGACACCAACCAGCAGCGCCTGAGCTATGGCGCGCAAGGCGGGGTGCTGATTCATACCGACGGCGTCACGCTGTCTCAAGCGCTGAACGACACGGTCGTGCTGGTGAAAGCGCCAGGGGCCCGAGGGGTCAACGTGCTCAATAACGCGGGAGTGAAAACCGATCGGCGCGGTTATGCCGTGGTGCCCTATGCCACGCCATACCGTGAAAACACCATTGTGCTTGATCCCACCACGCTGGCCGATGATGTCGAGCTGATGCTGACCAGTAAAACGGTGGTGCCAACACAAGGGGCGGTGGTGCTGGCTGATTACCAGACCAAAGTGGGCAGCAGGTTGATGATGACGCTGCTGCGAGCAAACGGTAAGCCGGTGCCCTTTGGGGCTCAGGCCGCCTTGCAGGGCACGACGGAAATGAACAGCGATATTGTCGGTGACGGTGGTCAGGTTTATCTGACGGGGATGCCAGAAAGCGGCGCACTGCATGTGCAGTGGGGGGCACAGCCAGATCAGCAATGTACGGTGAATTACCGCCTGCCACCGCCAACGGCAGAACCCGGTATCCCCATGATCAACGGACAGTGTCTTTAAGGAGCACAGATGAAACAGCTGATAACAGGAGTGTGTCTGTTGGCCGGGTTCAGTGGATATGCCTATGCCGATCCCTGTGCGCTGGATGGCCCTGCAGCAAAAATGACAGTAACCATTCCCCCTTTAATGGTGCAGCGCGATCTGCCGGTGGGCAGTGTGATCTGGCAGCAAACCGCAGAGGCCAATCAGCCAATACTGACCGGGGAATGTGAAACGGCTAACACATTGCGCAGTAACCTGGTGGGGCAGGACAGCGGCATGCTCAGCGGGCAAAGCCAGATTTACAGCACCGGCATCGCGGGTGTTGGATATGCGGTCTCCAGTACCCCAATGTTTAACGACGGTTGGCCAGACAATTATCATGAGGGCCTTCCTCCCAGCCCAATGGCTTATTTCAGCCTGCGTCTGGTGGCCACTGGGCCAATCTCCTCCGGGATCATCAACAGTGGTGAATATGCCCGCAAAACCGTGAACAGGCAGGTGGTAGAACAGTTGATGCTCTCTTCCCCGATAGTTATCACCCGCCAGGCATGTGAAATGAACGACAGCCGCGACCGAGTGGTGCCGCTGCCTGCGGTGCTGCGCAGCGGTTTTAGCGGCCCAGGCAGCTCACAGGGCGAACAAACCTTTCAACTGGCGTTGACCTGTGACGCCGGGGCGCAGGTGAACATTCAGTTTGACGGCGAAGCAGACGCCAGCGGTACACCGGGGGTGCTGGCGCTGGTGGATCAAGGCCAGCCCGGCGTGGCACGTGGCATTGGTGTGCAACTGCTGTACAACCAGACGCCGTTGAAACTGGGTGAACGGTTGTTGCTGGAAACCGCCCCGGCGGGCCTGCGTAGCTACCCGTTTACCGTGCGTTACTACCAAACGCAACCCCAGGTAGCCTCTGGCGAAGTGAACGCCGTGGCAACATTTAATCTGACCTACCAATAAGGATATTCAACATGATTAAACGTATGACTCCCTTGGCCATTATCGCCGCCACGCTGCTGGCCCCGCCGCTCTGGGCCGCCGATGGCACGATGAAGTTCAGCGGAAAACTGACGGAAAACACCTGTGTGCTGGATGCGGGGTCGAAGAATCAGATGGTGGCTCTAGGGAGGAAATCTAGTTATTCCTCTGGCAGCGTTGTTTCTAGTGCCGATGAATTAACGATTAAAATTAATAATTGCCCAGCCAGTAGCAATCAGGTGCGTATCCGGTTTGAGGGAATAGACACTGGAAAAAATACTTTTGGTAACGGAACCTTATTTGCCTTCAGTAATACAGGGCAGTTGGGAGCGGCCGGAAACGTCGGTTTTACAATCAATTATTTAACGAACCCTCCTTATTTTACTCCGCAGGAATTGGCTAATGGAGAGAGTATATCTTATGACTTGCAAGCTGGTGCCAATGATTTTAGCTTCTACGTTGGAACGTCGACAATTGGCGCCGGCCCTATCACAGCAGGAAACGTGGTAGGAAATGTGCAATTTAGCGTGGATTACCCTTAACCCAATCTCATCAGATGATGATGCCCCACCAATACTTTAAGGATATTATTATGAAAAAGAATTTATGCAGCGCACTGCTACTCACTGCTACTGGTATGAGTTTTAGTGCGTTTGCGGCCGATGGTAACGTGGCCATTACTGGTGAGTTCTTTATTCCTACTTGTAATATACAAGCCAGTTCAAAAAGTATGACTGTTTCACTAGGTGATGTTCAGCGTTCAACACTTAAAACAGCAGGAGCAACCTCCACTGAGGTTCCATTCTCACTCAATTTTACTGACTGTGCTCTAAAAACAGGGGTACAGGTTAAGTTTATGGGGACAGCCGCAGCTAGCAACGAAACGGTATTCGTTCTGGATAATCCCGACGGAACTTCTACAGCTAAAAATGTAGGGTTACAAATTCACGACCAATGGGGCAATGCTAAATATCCAAATAAGGTTGGCTCATGGGCTGTAGCCAATTACAACAGCGATCTCAGCCTAAGCTACAAGGCTAATTATATTGCACTGAGTGACAATGTTACACCTGGCGAGGCTAATGTGCTCGTAGAATATATTGTCACATATGTGTAAAAAACTAACTGGCAGAATATTTACACATTTCGGTCATGTAAATAGAGTCATGGTTGCGCATTTGAATCTATGAATTCTTATTTGTACTGCGCTACTACCAATTATATTGGTTCAGGATGAAAAATGAAAAGACATATGATACCTCTGGTAATACTCACCACCACATTATTAGCTCCACCACTCTGGGCCGCCGATGGCACGATGAAGTTCAGCGGAAAACTGACGGAAAACACCTGTGTGCTGGATGCGGGATCGAAGAATCAGACTGTTGCTCTAGGTAGACAGTCTACATATGCCGGAATCGGTGGTTCGATGCCGCATGGTAATCTTATTATCAAACTCAACAATTGCCCCATGAGCAGTAACAAGGCATATATACGATTTGAAGGAACTCAGGCAGTCGGTACAAGTTATAGTATTGACAAAATATTTTCCTTTAGTAATACAGGGCAACCTGGTGCTGCGGGGAACGTTGGTTTTATTATTAGTGATGGCGATTTTACTAATCTGATTTCAGTTAACGGTGCAAGCAGAGCCTATGACTTGAATACAGGTGCTGGGGCGGCGAACCAGTTAACATTCAGTGTCGGATATCTGAATACAGATCGCGTTGCTCTGAGAACACCTGGAAACGCAGTGGGCAACGTACAGTTTAGCGTAGTTTACCCTTGATTATGTTTGCATTGGTGTCGATGAAGCAATTATTTAATCACGTTATACAACCACGTTACCAATCAATACGTTGAGGAAGTCATGATGAAAAAATATATATATGGAGTTTTGTTACTTTCGTTTGCTGGAGTGAGTGTCAATGCTCAGGCTGCCGACGGTACGATAACAGTGACTGCTGAGTTCTTTGTACCTACCTGTAATGTGCATGCTGATTCAAAAAACATGACCGTTCAGTTGGGCAATGTTCAGCGGGCAGAGCTTAAAACTGTCGGCACAATCTCGACAAAAGTCCCCTTTACTCTTAAGTTTACTGATTGCGCGACAACGACCGGGGTAGATATTTCGTTCATGGGCACTGCAGCCGCAAGTGATGACTCGGTGTTTGCATTAGAAAACCCGGATCTGCTTTCTACAGCAAAAAATGTAGGGCTACAAATCACTACTGACTGGGATACTGTTGTAAAACCGAACTATCAATGGAATGGTTACAGAGTAGTCCAACAGGCTGGCGATTTCAGCGTGACTTATAATGCAGCTTATAAAGCACTTGGTGGCGATGTTGGTGCTGGAGACGCTAACGCAACGGTCGAGTATAACGTTGTTTATAAATGATACATGCCAAAACAGGAAAAGGTTTTTCGCCGCATTAACAATGACAAATTAGCAAAAGTTGTGCTGCCTGTTTTTCAGGCAGCCAGCAGAGAGTTTACGCCAAGAGCCAGAGGTTTGAGGTGCAACGGAACAGTAAACGCCGCTAGGCAATCATTTTAAATAGTCAAAATTTCACATTACTCTCTGCGGCTTCAATTAAGATATTGGTCTGTCAATATCCCTGCATATTTAGACGAATAATATAACAGGAAAAAAGGAAAGGAATTAATATGAATAAAATGACGCTGAGTTCGTTTGAAGTATCCAAAAGAAAACAAAACACCATATACAGTTCCAAGATGCTGGGAATAGCCTTGGTAGCAATAATTTGGAGTGGTACCGTTTTAGCTGAAGAGATGGAGAAAACACGCAGTAATATTTCATGCGCATTTGAAAATCAGGAGACTTTCGGTATTCAACCCCAAAAGCCATGGGTTGTGACAGCTATTGAAACGGTTGCCGATGAGTCTGGTCAGCAAGCTAAAATGTGGGCTGGATATGCAACCAATCCTTCGATTGTTGAATACGGTGATACTAAATATATCGGTTATTTTGATGAAAATAAGGAATTTACCGTCGCTAAACGTGCCGCTCACGAGGTGAGTTGGACGATCATACCGATGGGGGAAAAGCTTGAACATGATTCACATTCCAACGTTGCGATGGCGGTAGATACGAATGGTAACCTGCATGTTGTAGCCCGCTTGCGTTTTTCCGACAAGCTGAATTATTGGGTGACAACCACCCCCGGTGAACTATCGACGCTCACTCGAGCCGGTATGTTACCGCTGTGGAAGGATCAGAATATGACGGCCCCTTTTGAAACATGGGTAAGTTACCCAGCCTTCTACACTGGGGTGAACGGACAGTTATTCTTCCGTTATCAACATGGTCTGCCTGGAGGTGCCTATACCAATATTTATCAGTTTAACGCAATGACACGTGCTTGGGAGTTACGGGATCCGAAGACTGAATATCAGGGGTTGGCAAAGGTTTTTGGTGGCTGGTACACCAATCCGTCTAAAAGCGCCTACCCCAGCGTGCCGAAAAAAGGGCCGGATGGCCGCTATCATATGATTTGGACTTGGCGTGGTGGTGAAGGGGCTGACTCAAACTCTGAGGTCCACTATGTTGTGAGTGACGATATGCATGTTTGGCGGAACGTTAAAGGCGATGTTGTATCAAACATCGCTTTTATGTACGGAGACACCCGCACCGTTGTCGATCCTGTTCCAATGGGTGGGGGGATACTGAATAACAATGGCATAGCTCTCGGTTTCGATACTAAGGGTAAAGTTGTCGTCTCGTTTTTCAAAGATACAGTACAAAACAATGAAAAAACCACGCAATTATTCACAGCCCGGCCCAGTAACTCAGCCACAGGAAATGGTTGGGTATTGAAACAAGTCTCTGCGTGGACTGGCCGGTATGACCTTGCAAAAAATATTGTTGACTCCGGTTTTCTTGATGCTCATGAAGGTGCCAAACCCATAGGGAATTACCTTGGTATTCAATACATGTGTCAGTTTAAAGTACATATGCTTTATTTGGATCCAATAACGGGTGAGCGCGTTGCCGATATTCCCGTACCGGTAAATAACACTATGCCTGCAGAGATTGAGAGATCAGCGTTTGTTTCTGGAAACTTTATTTGGACACAACTTGCTTTTACGGAAGGGTCAACGGATACCAAGGCGGTGTTGCTTAAATGGGAGGCGGCTCCGTATGTTGTCAATGGTGACACCAACGTAAATTGGACATATCCCTTGGAAGGGTCCCCTGTTACTGTTGCCTCTATAGAACGTAAATGACTTGCCGCCACTGGCCAAAACAGACTTGGCCAGTGGCGTATAATAACTTTCGGGTGATATCAGCAATTCTGGCGGTGGCACAGACAGTTTTCAATTTGGAGCGTTAACCTCCTTCGTTCTAATCTGACCCCAATCCCAAGTACCCCAGAATAAAAATCCTCTGATTAGGCTGTGTCCCTTAATTTGACAATCGCTTTAAAAACAACCGAATGGCACCTAATTTAAGCATGCTCAGGTAATTTCTAGCTGTCTTTTCCGAGCGGGTAGCGATTCGGCGATATTCTTTAAGCTTGGCGAAGCA
>NZ_JQEI01000032.1 GCF_000743355.1 Serratia sp. Ag1 | reverse complement strand
CTATAAACGAGGTGGAAGTGAGCGCATTGATATCCCTAACCTGCTTGAACGTCAGTTTGCTGTCACCCGACCAGATCAGGTTTGGTGTGGTGATGTGACGTACATCTGGACAGGTAAGCGCTGGGCGTATCTTGCTGTTGTGTTGGATCTGTTTGCCCGCAAGCCCGTTGGCTGGGCAATGTCCTATTCACCTGATACGGAACTGACCGTGAAGGCGTTACAGATGGCGTGGGAGTTACGTGGTCGCCCTACTGGGGTCATGTTCCATAGTGATCAGGGAAGCCACTATACCAGCCGTAAATACCGCCAGGCGCTGTGGCGTTGTCAGATTAAGCAGAGTATGAGTCGGCGCGGTAACTGTTGGGATAATAGCCCGATGGAACGGTTCTTCAGGAGCTTGAAAACCGAATGGTTCCCCACCAGGGGTTATCAAAGCGTTATCGAGGCTAAAAATGCGATTACCCGCTATATCATAGGGTATTACAGTGAACTGAGACCCCATTGGTACAATGGCGGCTTAACGCCAAATGAATCAGAACGGCTGTTCCATGAACAGTCTAATGCGGTGGCCAATATTAGTTGACCACTACACTATGATGCTCAACGGGCAAGCACTGTCCAACTCCCCCGAGGATGATGAAGACGAACAGTGCGTATCAGCCGAGCAAGCGAAAGATGCGCGCGCTGCAATGGCGTCAAACTTTAAAGATTCGGGTTGCAAAATCACCTCGTGGAACATGGCCTCAGGCAATAAGCTGGAGATGGGGCTTGCGTGCATTAACGAAGAGGGGAAATCTAAAGGCAAACTCAGCGGCGTGTACACCAGCACAAGCTACGATCTCAAAGGACGCTTAGACGGCACTCATGCCCAGGCAGGATCTTATTTTATCGATATGCATATGTATGGAAAACGAATTGGCGAATGCCACTAAGCCATATTCGCACTAAAAGACTTTCCCCTTGAGGCACCAGGTTGTTTTGCGCCAGCCCATCTGGCGCTTTGTTGCTAACGCCCCAGAGCACATCGATTCAAAACACCGCTCATACAGGGAAAAAACCTGTTTCATGCACATTTAGGGTTTATGGCACCAAAAGCGGGTAAAAAGTGAAGTTAAGCAGGACTTTTCAGGCAGATCTCGCTATAACGAAACGGTATTTCATTTTTATTTTAAAAGGGATGTTTTGTGGAACGCAGTCCGCTTCTTTTCACCAATAAAAAATTTGTCTTCTTCGGTGCCACCTTCTGTTGCCTCCTCTGGGGGAGTGCCTACCCGGCGATCAAAAACGGCTATGAACTGTTTAATATCTCGCCAGATGATATCCCCAGCAAAATGGTGTTTGCCGGTTACCGCTTTTTGCTGGCTGGGCTCGTGTTGCTGATGTTTGCCGTTGCCAGCGGCAAATCAATCACCAACATGAAACCAATACATTACAAGCAGATGACTCTGTTAGGTTTAACCCAAACGTCACTGCAGTATGTGTTCTTTTATATTGGTTTGGCGTACACCACCGGTGTCGCGGGTTCCATTATGAATGCGACCAGTACTTTCTTCAGTGTGCTGCTGGCGCATTATCTCTACCAAAACGATCGGTTAAGCTTCAATAAAATTATTGGCTGCATACTGGGTTTTGCTGGCGTAATGGTGGTCAATTTCAGCCCCGACCTCACCAATTTCACCTTCACGTTGATGGGCGAAGGCTCGGTAGTGCTGGCTGCCTTTATCCTCTCTGCCGCAACGATTTATGGTAAACGTATTTCTCAACATATCGACAGCACGGTGATGACCGGCTATCAGCTTGCCATCGGCGGCCTGGTGCTCACGCTGGGTGGCTATCTGTTTGGCGGCGAATTGACGGAATTCGGTTGGCAGGCGCTGCTGCTGTTGGGTTACCTGGTTTTATTGTCTTCCGTGGCGTTTGCCCTGTGGAGCTTATTGCTAAAATACAACCGTGTGGGAATGGTCGCCCCCTTCAACTTCCTGATTCCGGTATCCGGTGCTGTACTTTCTGCCATCTTCCTCAATGAAAGTATTATGGAATGGCGCAACGTTCTGGCATTGCTGCTGGTATGTGGCGGTATTTGGCTGGTAAACCGAATTAAACAAGCCTAAAGCATCATGCCGATCAGTTAAGCACAAAAACCCCGCGGCAAAATCCTTGTTGCAGCGGGGGGAGGGTTATCAATGTAATGCTTAGGGTCGGTGATAACGCGGGCCACAAACCCGCGTTATTGGCTCTTAACGGCTCACCCTTGCTATTTGCGGGGGTTCACTCTGTTCTTGCGTCATCAACAGCAATAAACCTACCCGCCATTATTTTCGCAGTATTTTCTGCAAACGCTCCTGCTGCCAGCGGGCCAACCAGTCTTGCAAGAAAAAGACTTTTGCTCCTTGCAGCAGAATAAATGTTCCCCAGATGGCCAACGGCCAAACAAACCAGATGCTAGCCGGGGTAATAAAGTGGTTGATGGCGTACAAAAACAGGTTCACTACCACATAAACCAGCAGGTTGCGGTAGAAGTTGCTCTCTGCGGCAACCCGAGCCTTGGCGTTTTCAATCTGCTGATCCAGCGCATTATCACGTTGCTCAATATAGGGCTGCTCTCCGCTTCCAGAAATCTCTGTCACGCTGATATTAAATACGGCAGCAATAGCGCTGAGTGTCTCAAGGCTGGCCTGCTCACCATTCTCAATGCGCTGAATAGTGCGCACGCTGAGGGACGAAAGCTCCGCCAATTGTTCCTGTGACCAGGCTCTGGAAAGCCGCAGTTGTTTAATGCAATTCTGACTCATGGATATCATCCTTTATAGGCGAATGGAGGTTTCGCACACTATGCGCTGAAGGCGTTCACAGCAACAGGTCAGCAACCCGACAGTAACCTGACACCTTACCGACAGCAGAGTAAAGCACAGTTCCGCCACTCGGATAATAGGTAAAAGGAGGGATGACTTTCGATTCAGAGAGAAGGCGCAGTAATCTACAACAGACACTTTGATAAAATTTTTACCACCCGTTTATCCTTGCAGTATCGCTCCCCTTCACTGCGAGGAGCGATTTTCCCCAATGTTTAACTGGCAGTTGCCGGTTCTACCCGCCGTGGCTTAACCACCAACGGTAACAGCAGCAGAGCCGAAGCCATGGTCGTTGCCGATAGCACCAAGAAGAAGCCATCCCAACTCCAGGTTTCGAGCACTTTAGCCAGCGGCCAGCCAGACAACCCGGCCCCCAGGTAACCAAAGATGCCGACAAACCCGGTTGCCGCCCCAGCAGAATCTTTGTGCGCAGACTCTGCCGCGGCAATACCAATCAACATCTGTGGGCCAAAGATAAAAAAGCCGATAAAGAAGAAGCAGGTGGCATTAAACAGATAGCTATCAATGCGTAACAACCAGATCAACAGCACGCTGACAAAAATACCAATCATAAAAATGATATTCATCGGCACCCGGTTACCGGCAAACAGCTTATCCGAGCCCCACCCTGCCACGATGGTGCCGATAAAGCCCCCGACCTCCAGCATGGTCAAAGAAGAGTTAGCCTTCACTAGCGAATAGCCATGATTCTGTATCAGGTACAGGTTGCCCCAATCGTTAATGCCAATACGCACCACATAGACAAACACATAGGAGATCGCCAGCAGCCAGATGTATTTATTGGTGAAGATATAGCGTTTTAAAATCGCCATCAGCGGCAGTTTGCTGCTGCTTTGTTCTTGCTCCAGTTCTTGCGGATCCGCTCGCCACTGGCCCACGGTAGGCAAACCCATAGCTACCGGGCGATCGCGTAAACGAAAACAAAGGAAGCAACCGCTAACAATCGCAATCAGCCCTGGCACAATCATCCCGTAGCGCCAACCGTAATTCACGGCCAGTACCCCAGCCAGCAGCGGAATCACCGCCCCGCCGACGTTGTGCGATGTGTTGCAGATGGCCCACCAGAAGCCCCGTTCGTTGCGCGAGTACCAAGTCGTGAGCAGCTTGGAACAAGGAGCCCATCCCCATCCCTGGAAGAACGCATTCGCGATCCAGAACGCCGTCAGGGCAAACAACGACGAGCTGAAACCAAACAGAATATTGATCACCCCCGTCAGGATCAGCCCTACGCCCATAAAATAGCGTGGGTTGGCGGCATCGCTCATCACTCCAGAAATAAAACGGGAAGCACCATACATAAAATAAAACAGCGTCCCCATCAGGCCGACATCTGCCACTGTCAGCCCCAAGTCTTTCAGCATTTCTGGCATCACATAGTTAAAACTTTTGCGGGTGAAGTAATACACCGCATAACCGACGTACATACCGAGCATGATATGAATACGCCAGTAACGATAGGTGTGGTTAACCTGTTCGGCATCCGCAGTCACTGGCTGCACCGGAGCTGATTTCATCCATTTGATCATAATGTCCACCTGTCATGCAGAGAGATGAGGTTGTGAATTGCCATGGTGGGAGAGCGTTGCCAGAACCTGCGCATGCAGTCGCGGGTCGCCTGCGGCAACAACGGTGGATTTGGAATACATGGTGAGCGGCTCACCGTGCCAGTCGGTGATTTTGCCGCCTGCGCCTTCGATGATCGGCACCATGGCGCAGTAATCAACTTCGCGCATACCGCCGCTGTCGACGCTGAGATCGATGCGGCCAGCCGCCAGGCAACCGTAGGCATAGCAAGCAGCGCCGTAGATCCGCCATTTGCTGGCTTTGAGCAGATGGTTATAGCCCGCCCGATGTTCAGGCAGCACAAACTCGGTGTTACTGGTGGACATCAGAGCCTCTGCCAGATTCAGGCAGGGCCGAGTCGTGATCGGGTGGCCATTCAGCGTGCTGGGCTGCCCGGTAATACCGACCCAGCGCTCATCCAGCGCCGGAATATCAATGATCCCGACCACCGGTTGGCCGTGGTGGCACAGCGCCAGCAATGTGCCGTAAACCGGAACGCCCGCAATAAACTGTTTAGTGCCGTCGATGGGATCGATTACCCATACCCACTCTTCGTTCTGGGCTTCGGCCCCGAACTCCTCCCCCAAAATGCCATGGGAAGGAAACGCCTGGTTTAGCTGTTCGCGGATCAGTTGCTCAACTTGCTGATCAATCTGGGTGACCGGGCTGAGATCGTCTTTAGTCTCAAACTCCCGGCCACCGTAAAGGTAACGTTGGCGCTCTTGTTTAATTAATTGACGGGTCTGATCGGCGATGGATTCAGCGACCCTGGTGAAATGTTTCAGTTCCATATTCATGCTCCCAGTTGCAGGTTCTTGTGAACAACATTGCGGCTGACAGGCTCTGTTTAACGGAAGGGAAAGCCGCCGATGAACGAAGCACATAACGCTTATATGTATGTTTTATGTTTAATTTTTGTTAAACATAATCATCACTATGGTATTGAAGGGGGTTAGATACTTGAGGGATTTCTTTAGCGAAGGTAGCGAAATCGGCATAGCTCCGCCGGATCTCGAGGTACGGATGATCATTCAGGCAACACACAAACTGCTCGGCACAGGCAAATGAACCTCAGGGATAAAGCCTATCTCTCTGCCTAGGCTAGAAAAAGTGTGAACTTGTTCTAGGCTTTATTAGGTACAACCACATCATTCCGTAGTGGCTAAGGGGTTCACGATGAGCGAAAGTTTGAAAGACGGCACAATCCTGCTGTCGAGAATATTGCTGATGGTCTTATTTATTATTTTCGGCTGGATGAAGTTGACCAATTTTGGTGCCACGATCTCATCGATGGAGAGGTATGGCACGCCATTCCCCTATCTGGCAGCGATCGTTTCCGTAGTCGTTGAGTTTATTTTCGGTATCGCCATTGTCCTGGGGGCTTTTACCAGACCATTGGCAATTATTTATGCGATTTATGTGTTGGGGACAGCTCTGATTGGCCATCCATTCTGGCGGATGAGCGGAGCAGAAATGCTGGGCAATGAGATTGGTTTTTTTAAAAATATCAGTATTATCGCCGGGTTGCTGCTGCTGTCGGTCACCGGGGCAGGCCGTTTCTCGCTCGATCACAAATGGTTTAAGCAATAAACTTTTGTAGCCAACGGCGTTTCACCGTGCCGTTGGCCTCTTAATCGCAAAAAAGCCTTTGCACTTCGCAGCGCTTTCCCGATTGTTAGTTCAAACAGACAACGCTTAACGGCTGCGCTTGGCGTGGCGTTCGAAGTTTTCAGCCTTCGCTGCGGCAGACTTGCGCAACGTGACATAACAGGCACCTTCACCGCCATCACGCGGCAGAGCCCGGCAAAACGCCTGCACTTGCTCAAACTGCGCCAGCCATTTGGCCACGTAGCTGCGCACAATATTGGCATGGCTCTGATCTCCACGCCCGCGACCATGCACGATCAGCAGCGAGCGCAGGCTGTCTTGCTGCGCCTGCATAATAAAGCGGAACAGCTCCTGACGGCAGGTTTCTACCGGGCGCTTCAGCAGGTTCAAGCTGGCCTGGGGCGCATAGTGCCCACTGCGTAATTTGTCCAACACGCCCTGCTGAATCCCTTCCCCCTTGTATTCCAATGGAATATCACACGCAATAATCTCGAGAAAACCGGTACTGAGGAAATTCTCCAGCCGTAACGCCTGCGCTTCGCGGCGGGCGCGTTTGTCGACAGGATCCTGCGGTTTGAAGTACAGCGTCTGCTGCCCCTCAGATAGCGGGGTTACATCGGCCATCGCTTGCTCAAAAAAACCTTTGTCTTCGTTGATCATTTCGCTTCACTCTCAGGGAATTATGCCAGTCAATAAAGGGTCTGGGGTTCCTTGTGATGTGGGTAATAAAGAGGATTGTAAAACGCCCCGCACAGGTTGCAAGCCACGAATTGCCCACAACGGGTGAGCTTCTGAGCCATTTTCGCTATACTGCATGCCATGATCGAGTGCCGCAAAGGGAAAAAACCATGACAGTGCGTGAACTGGATATCCAGTTTCAGAATGCAATGAATGAGTTGCAGGCCAGCTTTGAAAAACAGCACCGCGAATGGCAGCAAAGCTATCAGGCTCTGCAGCAGCTGTTGGAAGAGGCCCAACAGCGTGAGGTTGCATTACGAATGCAGAATGAGCAACTGATCCGCAAGCTGAATACCGCCAGTTCCGTCCCGGAGCAGCATGCACTGATCAAGCAGATAAAAATGCTGGGAGCACATCTGGACGCTCTGGCAAAAGATGCGGCTACTTTCAATCGCTATGCCCATAGTCAGCAGCATGACACCAGCAATTTTAGCGGCGAGCAACACCGATAATTTCAGGCGCTGTGTGCAGCGTCTCCGGCCAATTAACTTCTGGCGTTCCAAGACGGTAAAACATCATCAATGACGTGGATCATCATCGCCGCCCTGATCGTGGTATTTATTATTGGCTACCGCATTCTGACTTCCGACACCCGCAAGGCGATAGATTCGCTGGCCCATCTGCTGAAAGTAAAACCGATGCTGATTGAGTCGATGCTGCAAGAAATGGGCAGCCGCAACAGCCAAACCTTTATCCGCATGCTGAATAACGGTTATACCGAAGAGATGCATCAGGCTGCCTATCTGCTGTTCATTTATCTGACGTTTGTTAAACAAGCGGACGACGAACAGATTGGGCTATGGCGTGAAACACTGTTGCGTGCAGGGCTCTCGCCCGAGTTACACGCCGAGCACACCGAAGCAGCGCTGTTTTACTTCGCTGAGCTGGATTTGGATCCGTTCGAACTGGCACAGTTTCGCCGCGCCTATAACGAGCGCTATAACCGCGAGGCATTGACTAGTTGGTGATTACGTTTACGCCATTCGCTCGGGTTGACACCATAAACCCGCAAAAATTCGCGATTAAAATTGGACTTTGTGCTGAATCCGGCTTGCCGCATGACTTCCGTGATCGGGCGCTCGCTACCGAGTAACCATTCAGCCGCTTGTTGGATACGCAGTTGATTGACGTATTGCGAAACATTCATACCCGCCTGCTGATTGATCGCTTGTGACACCTTACGCGCGGGTAATCCCGTCTTGCGCGCCAAACGTGCCAGGTTCAGATTCGGTTCCAGATACAGATCGTCCTGTAATAACCGCTGATTAATCTGTTGGAACCAGAGTTCGCCTTCCTCCGCATCAAGGGCCACGCTGACTGATGCCGTCTGAACAGGGGGTTCTATCGGCTCCGGTTGCTCCCGACCACGACCAAGCACCAGAGCCACACCGACCACCACCAACACATTACCAATAGCTGCCAATGCACCAGCATGATGGCCCGCTAACAGCGCGTAATCGAGAGCGATAGCCAGCTCGGCAAAACCACTGATAATCAACAAACCACCTAAACCGCACCAGAGCCGGTAACTCAGCCAACTGTCGGCCAGCGCAACCTGTTGCAAACTATTCTCGCCACGCCGCAAATAACCCAGAATGGCAACCCCATAACCCAAGTAGCCAACAACGATCAGCCCATCCAACGCGAACAAGGCTTTCCATTGTGCCAACAGCGTCAACAATGGTAGTAACAGGTGCCCGATATCGCGCCACCCCACTGGCCCACGAGCATAAAGCATCAGCACCAGATAGCATAATGGCGGGATCAGCGCTGCGCCCAACGGTTGCCATAAAACCACCCACGGTTGTTGATAACCAAAACGTATTCCCACCAACAAACTTTGCCAACCGCATATCAGTAACAGCAGTTGTAACAACCAACGCCGGGGTTGCGGTCGGCCAAGACGTATGAGCAAAACAACACACAGTAAGCTGAGCAAAAACGACAGAGGGATCAGCGGCATAAGCTCCTCATTACCGATTTATGGAAAGCCATTGAGTGTAGAAGCCATCGTCAGCTAAAACAATCGGTTAACGACCTGGATCGCGATCGAGGTCGCTGATGGCGAACAATGATGCCACTGTTGTTTTCCCCCATACTGATTAAGGAAACATAATGAAAAAACTGTGGTTTTTATGGTTACTGTTTAGCAGTGTGGCAACGGCTGCACCCTGGCAAACCGCCAGCCGTTTACAAACGTTTTATAACGGTGATCGTCAATTAGTGAGCCGTATTTATTACCCCACCAGTGCCAATGGCCCGCAACAGATGGTCGGTGATAGGCTCGTTTTTGCAGGCATTAATGCGCAGCCTGATGCACTACCTGCGACCGGGCATTTTCCTTTAATTGTACTAAGCCACGGCAGTGGCGGTAACAATAGCAGCCAAGCCTGGTTAGCACAGGCGCTGGTATAACAAGGGGCGATCGTGGTCGCGGCTAATCATCCGGGCAGCACTAGCGGTAATTCAGTTCCAGCGCAGTCGATACTTCTCTGGCAGCAGACGCAAGATATTTCAGCACTGATTGACGCCATGCTGGGTGACGTAACTTGGCACCCACGTATTAACACGCAGTCAATTGGCGTAATGGGCCATTCCAAGGGGGGCTACAGCGCTATCGCAACCATTGGCGGCCAAGTCACCTTGCAGGATTTTGCAACGGGCTGCCAACGCCTGCCAAATTCACCAAACTGCCAATTCTACCAAGGAGTAGAACTGGATAAAGTGTCCACGGCCGCGTTCAATGCCAACTATACCGACAGCAGAATCCACTTTGCGGTTGCACTCGATCCAGGCATGGTACCTTATTTGCAACCCAGCAGCCTGCGGCGGTTAAGTGCCCCACTCCTGGTCGTCGCAGCGCAGCACTACATGCCGGGCAATGCTGATGATGGCTTGGGAAGTACCTCACTGGCTGCATACAGTGGTCAACATGCAATTACTGCAGTAACACTACCCAATGCCAATCACTTCGACTTTCTGCCGCAATGTAATGCAAAAGCTTTGGTGATTTTGGCGCAAGAAGGGGAAACTTTTATCTGCACTTCAGCAGCATTACAGCGCGAACAAGCCCATAAACACAGCATCAGCGCAGTGCTGGCTTTTATGCAACCGTGGTTATCTGCTCCAGTTGCGGAATAAGGTGTGCTGAAGGGTAAAAGAGAAGCGATTAGTCAGGAATATTTCAAAAAAGAAGACACCCGGTAAACCGGGTGTCTGAATACTTAGCTGATGACGCGGAGCTGTTAACGGCCCGCCATCCTTACTTATTTAGCGGCTGGAGCAGCAGCTTTGGCTTTGTGGTGCTTTTTAGCTGCCTGGGCTTTTTGCTCTGGAGCTTTTTTGCTGTGTTTTTTGGCTTTAGCGGCCTGAGCTTTCTGCTCTGGGGCTTTTTTGCTGTGTTTCTTGGCTTTAGCGGCCTGAGCTTTTTGCTCTGGGGCTTTCTTGCTGTGCTTTTTAGCTTTAGCAGCCTGAGCTTTCTGCTCTGGAGCTTTGCTCATAGCTTTCTTGTGCTCTTTCTTATGATGAGTAGCTTTTGCAGGAGCCTTGTCACCATGTGCTGGAGCAGCCATGGTATCAGTCGCTGCCGGGGCAGCAGCCGGTGCTGCAGTATCAGCAGCGAAAGCCATTGAAGACAGACCCATAGTGGCAGCAACGATCAACGCTAATACTTTTTTCATCTTTAGTTCCTCAGAGAGTGTTTTTCGGTAAGCCCCGGTTGGGCCGTTGAACAGATAATAATGCAATCAATTCAGCGCTTCCGTGAGTGATTGGTTTCGCCGAGTAACCAAATGTACAAAGCAGCTAGACCCTGTACTGCGGGGTAATTGTTCAGCCCAAGAGACCCAACTTGCTGCCAGTTGCTAAAGATGGCCGCCATCATCGTTCAAAAAATGGTCTATAATTATCCGATGTGTTCCGCAATGGAGAGTCTGATGTTCAAGAAAGCTGAAAAAATAGAACGAGACATCGATCAGGATCTGGCCCTGCTGGCCGATACGCTGGATGAGGTATTACGCGACTCCACCAGCAAAACCCAAGAGGAGCTCAGTGAGTTACATCGCAAGGCAAAAAGCGTTTTGCACGATGCCCGTGCTCGATTCAACGACTCCAGCAGCAACCTGACCCAACATGCACGTGACGTGGCAAACCATGCCGACAGCTACGTTCGCGATAAACCTTGGCAGGGTGTCGGTATGGGTGCCGCCGTTGGCATCGTCATCGGCCTCCTGCTCGCCCGGCGTTAAACACCCCTGTAGCTAAAAAGATGAAATAGATGTGCGTCTGGCCCGCAGGAAACTGCGGGCCGTTTAGTTTCCACGCCCGATAACCTCTGCTAGCCTGGCGACAACCCGTTCGACGTCTGCATATTGCGAGAAGTTGGTAAACCCCATCAGCAAACCGTTCGCACTGGTGGTAGCTATCTGCCAGTTTGACAACGCTTGCACCGCCAACCCCTGTTGCCAGGCCTGTTGCGCCAATTCATGGTCATTCAGCCCCGCTTTCAACTGTGCCAACAACTGGATACCACCGGCCTGCGCAACCACCGTCAACTCGTTTGCCAGGCGTTGCCCCAGCGCTTGGGCCAGCCATTCGCGCCGTTGTCGATACAATGGCCGCATCCGCTTTAAATGGCGGTAGAAATGCCCATCGTTGATAAAATCAGCAACCGCAGCCTGCATCAGCGGTGGGCAACCACACATACGCAGGTAGCTACACGCCTCAAAAGCCGCCACCTGACAGGCTGGCACCACCAAATAGGCTAACCGCAGTGCCGGGAACAGCGTTTTGCTGAACGTACCGGCGTACAATACCCTGCCTTGACGATCGAGGCTTTTCAGCGGTGGCAGTGGCCTGCCGTGATAACGGAACTCACTGTCATAATCATCCTCCACGATCCAAGCCGATTGCTGCTGCGCCCATTCCAGTAATGCCATACGCCGCGCCAGGCTGAGGGAAATACCCAGCGGGCTCTGATGGGTCGGTGTCAATACTGCCAAACGGGCATCGGGCCGCAGAGCGATACCGGCAGCAATATCCATCCCTTCATCATCAACAGGTATCGGTATTGTTTGCATTCCGGCGATTTTTAACAAAGGTTGCGTGATCGGATACCCAGGATCCTCAAGCCAGACGGCATCTCCTGGCCGCAAGAGTGTGCTGATAATCAGATCCAGTAAAGCCTGATAACCCGCACAGATAAAAACCTGTTCCGGCTGACAAACAATTCCGCGCGAAAGATGCAGATAATGCGCAATCGCTGTTCGCAACTCTGGCAAACCGCTTGCAGGAGGGTGTGCCATGGCGGCAGTTGTTGTGCTGCGTAGTTGCCGGGCAACGATACGCTGCCACACCGTGCGTGGAAAAACGTCCAGCGCGGGCAGCCCAAGTTGAAAAGGCGGGATCTGCCTTTCGGGGCGAAAAGCTGGGGGGGCAATAACCGGCAAAGGTTCAATCGCCGCCAATGTGCTGCGCCCCGTAAGATCCAGCAATTGTGCTGACACATAGGTTCCCGCTTGCCCACGACTTTGTAAAAAGCCCTCGGCAACCAGGGCTGCATAAGCATTTTCTACCGTGGCACGCGCCACGCCCAGATCGCTTGCCAACCCACGGACTGAAGGCAGCCGGGCATTGGCCACCAGCGTTCCTTGGGTAATCGCATCTTTGATGCGCAGGTAGATCTGCCGATACAGCGGTTCCGCCAGTTGGTTATCCAACCGCAGAGAAGCGAGAATATGACGCATTATGGCCTGGTTAAATAATCATTTTATGCCCCTATAGCATAGACCATATTGCCACTAAAGTAGCATTCAACAATTTGTTGGACGATACATGAGGTTGAACATGAGTAAGCAGCGTTTGAAGTATTCCGAACTGTCACCAGCGCCTTACAAAGGCATGCTGAGCGCGTTAACCGGGTTGGATCAGGGTTCTCTGGATAAGGCGATCATCGAGTTGATCTTTATGCGCGTCTCGCAGATCAACGGTTGTGCCTACTGCTTGGATATGCACGGCAAAGCGCTACGCGAATCAGGCACCAGCAATACCAAACTCGATACGCTGGCAGGCTGGCGCGTCAGTCATGAATTCAGTGAACGCGAGCGCGCTGCTTTGGAGTGGGCGGAATCCGTCACGCAGATCGTCACCAGTGGAACACCGGACAACGCTTTTGCCGCTTTGAAAGCCCATTTCAGCGACGCCGAAATCAGCGATCTGACTTTTGCCATCAGCATCATGAACGCCTTTAACCGGTTGGCCGTCAGCATGCGTCAATAACCCTCTAGGCTCCCGCCGCCTATAAAAGCCCCGTCGAAGGCGGGGCTACCCACACATCAGAAGAAATGTGACAACGCCAGCAACGACAGCGAAACGTTAATCGCGCCACCGATACGCGTGGCGATCTGGGCGAATGGCATCAGCGACATACGGTTACCCGCAGTCAGGATCGCCACATCCCCCGTACCGCCCTGCCCGCTCTGGCAACAGGAAACGATGGCGACATCGATCGGGTGCATCCCGATCTTCTTGCCGACAACGAAACCGGTGCCCACCAGCGCGCACACCGTTGTCACAATCACGATCAAGTTCTGCACGGTGAAGGCATTGACCAATTCCTGCCACGGCGTGATCGCCACCCCCACGGCAAACAGAATGGGATAAGTCACCGCAGTACGGAAAAATTTATACACCACCTGCGACCCCTCCTGAATGCGCGGAGAGACTCCGTGCGCCAGTTTCACCGCTACGGCAGCAAACAGCATACCGACCGGTGCGGGCAGGCCAATCAGCCGGTTCAGTAACATCCCAACCATATACAACAGAATCGCCAACAGAGCCCCACAGGCAATAGTGCTGACATCCACCATCTTGCCACTGGCCTGCTCAGCCACAGGCATCTCGCTATCCCCCTGTTTGCTTGGCATCAGGCTGCCTTCACCGGTCAAATGCGGATAACGTTTCCCCATCTGGTTGAGCAACCCGGCGATCACTATGGCGGTCAGACCGCCCAGCATCACGATCGGCAGAATGCGCCCCAGTGCCACACCCTGCTCCATATGCAAGATGGCGGCATACCCCATCGACAGCGGAATCGCCCCTTCCCCGACACCACCGGCCATGATCGGCAGGATCAGGAAGAAGAAGATCTGGAACGGCTCCAAGCCTAATGCCATCCCGACCCCCATCCCGACCAACATGCCAACAACTTCGCCACACAGCATAGGAACGAAGATCCGCAGGAACCCCTGAATCAGCACCTGGCGATTCATGCTCATAATGCTGCCGACGATAATGCAGCAAATGTAGAGATAAAGAATATTGGTCGACTTATAGAATTTGGTGGTGGACTCCACCACCACATCCGGCAGCAAACCATAATGCACCAGCGCGGAAGGAATAAAGGTGGCGCAGATGGCTGCCGCCCCCATTTTCCCTACTAACGGCAAACGCTTACCGAATTCACCACAGGCAAAACCAAAGAAGGCCAGCGTTGCCACCATCACCACAATATCGCTGGGTAATTTACCTGCCAGACAATCGAGTAAAATAAGTCCCCCGGCCAGAATAAAGAATGGCAGCGGAATAATACCTATTTTGTAATTATCCAGAATGTGCCACCACTTTTCGCGTAGCGAACGTGGGGGATTTTTATCTTTGGCAACGAGGTAGGAATCATCGGTTGTGCTCATAATCTGGCCTCTTATTTATTTGTCCGGCCATCATAGAGAAATGCGCAGATTAACCGCTGTGATTGTGTTCAAAATTAAACAGGGTTTTTAATGGTGGTTATGGTTTCTATGGTGTTAATTGGCGTTATGTAAAATAATGCGTGGAGTTAATGGTGTTAATAATACTGTCATTTTAAATTTTACTGGCTTTATTGCACGACAATGCACTTATTAACCCGCACTATAAAGCTGCGCAGGCAGTCACAACTTGATCAGGAGCAACATTACTTTAAGCATGTCTCATGCTAGGGTAAACGCTCAAACAGACTTCAAGGCCAGTAACACGCCATGCGGATAAAACTCTCTTTTCAAATCAAGCTGTTTCTCTGCCTGGTGGCCTTTTCCTCTATGCTCTTGACGTTAATTGGCGCTTACACCTACTACCAATTGGATGCGCAATTGCATCGCGATCTCGGGGCTCGCGCCCAACTACAGGCACGGGAAATTGCCCTGATCCCAACGCTGATCAATGCGGTAAAACATAATGATACCGACGGTATTGCCGCACTGATGAATAAAATCCGTGCCCGCAGCGATGCCAGTTATATTGTGATCGGTGATAAGCGCACTATGCATCTTTACCATTCCGAACACAGTGATTTCCTGGGTACGCCAATGATAGGGGGGGATAATAAAGAAGTCCTGGAAGGGAAAAGCATCATTTCTATCCGCAAAGGAGGAATTGGCGTTTCATTACGCAGCAAAGCCCCCATTATGGATGAAAATAACCGGGTGATTGGCATTGTTTCGGTAGGTTATCTGAAATCCCAGATTGATAGTTTAAACACCCACACTCTGACACAAATTGTCGGCTCTATTGTCCTGCTATTAATCGCTTTGTTTATTTTCTCTTGGTTATTATCCAAAAACTTAAAGCGTCAGATGTTTTCCCTGGAACCCAAAGAAATTGCGCTGCTGGTGCGCCAGCAAAAAGCCCTGCTGGAAGCCATTTATGAAGGAGTGATCGCCGTCGATCCGCAATTGCGCATCATCACCATCAACCATGCCGCCCGTGAGCTGCTGGATCTGCGCCAACCGGCCAGCAGCCTGATGGGGCGTGAAATCGGCGCAGTGATCCAGTCGCAACCCGATTTCTTCAGCATTACTCAGTTAGAGCAGGATACGCACGACGAAGTGTGCCGCTTCAACCACGCGCGGGTGATCGCCAGCCGGGTCAGGATCATGCAGGAAGAGGAATTGCAGGGTTGGGTGATCAGTTTTCGTGACAAAAATGACATCAATACCCTCAGCAGCCAGCTCAGCCAGGTGAAACGTTATGCCGATAATCTGCGTATCATGCGCCACGAACAGTTGAACTGGACCGCCACTCTGGCCGGTTTGCTGCATATGCAACGTTATGACGAAGCTGTCCGCTACGTGGAGACTCAGTCTGAAGGTGCACAGGAGATCCTCGATTTTATCTCTCAACGCTTCAGTTCTGCCGCGTTATGCGGCCTGCTGCTGGGCAAGTACGCCAGCGCGCATGAAAAAGGCATTGAACTGCGTTTTGATCCGGCCTGTCAGCTGCGCCAACTCCCGGCATCACTCAACGAAACCGAGCTGATGTCGATTATCGGCAACTTGCTGGATAATGCGGTGGATGCCACACTGCGTTGTGCTGCGCCGCACGACGCGGTAGAACTCTATATTAATGACAGCAGCAATGAACTGGTGATTGAAGTGGCAGATCGCGGCCCCGGCATCGCAGCGCAAGTGCGTGATACGCTGTTTGAACAAGGCGTCACCACCAAAGACAAAGGCGATCACGGCATTGGCTTGCATCTGGTGGCCAGCCACGTTGCACAGGCACACGGCAATATAGAAGTGTCGGATAACGATCCGCACGGCGCTATTTTCTCTCTGTTTATACCCATGACTTAAGCCCCCGGACTCACTCTATGCAACATGAAACACTGGACGTTCTGATCGTGGAAGATGAGCCGCAGTTAGCCACACTGCATACTGAATTTCTCGAGAAGAATTTTAACCTGCGGGTCATTGCCCATGCCGCCACGCTGGCAGAAGCCAAAACCAAAGTTAACGTTCATCAACCGCGCCTGATCCTGCTGGACAATTTTCTGCCGGATGGTCAAGGAATTACACTGATGGAAGAAGCGGCGGTGAAAAACCCGGCCTGTTCAGTGATCTTCATCACTGCGGCCAGCGATATGCACACCTGCAGCCAGGCGATCCGCAACGGCGCGTTCGACTATATTATCAAACCGGTGTCTTACCATCGGCTACGCAATTCATTGGAGCGCTTTATCCAGTTTGCTCAGACGCAGCGCACGTTCAAAGTGATCGATCAGAGCAATGTTGATGCACTGTATAACCTGCACGCCAAACAGTTTTCTAGCGAAACCGGTACTAAAGGGATCGAAGCCAACACGCTGGAACTGGTAAAGGCGTTATTCATTAATCAACCGGATGTCGCACATGCGGTAGAAGATGTCGTTGAGCAGGTCGGCATCAGCAAAACCACCGCGCGCCGCTACCTGGAGCACTGTGTCGCCACGCAGTTCGTACGCGTCGAGATGCTATACGGCAATATCGGCCATCCACGGCGGTTGTATCGTAAGGTTTAAAGGGAAATGATTAAGTTTTCAATTTGAAAACTTAATCATATGGATGTATAATGTTTTCAAGTTGAAAACAAGGTTGAGGGATTAACGTTGCATGTGATCAGCAGACAGCCGTTTAACGAGGCAGCCAATAAATTTCCGAACAGCGAACTGGCGCTTTTTGATTTGATGAGGGTTTTGGAGAAGCATAATTTCGGTAGCCCAGACGAAATGAAAACAGTGATCCAGTCTTTAGACAACTTCAAGCATCGTAAAAAGTGGTGGGTCATTGATGTATCTGGTAATACATTGCGTCTTATAGCTTTCATTGATTTTGAAAAACATAAGCTTTTTGTTAAACACATTATTACTCATGCCGAATACGACAAGTTAACCAAGTATTATAGGGAGCATAAAGAATGACTATTGCATCTCACAACAGCAAAAACGGCATCGATGCAACTACTGCAGAAGGCATGATCGCCACATTCGTCAACGCAGTGAAATGCATTCCGCTTATGGCAGGCGGTAAAAGCGCGGCAGAGTATAAAAAAGCCCTTGAACTGATCGAATACCTTATCGATAGGGATGATTTGAGCAACCCGTTGTTTGAACCGCTAGCGGCGAAAATAGCTGAATATGAACAAAATGCACCGGAATTTGAGAGTTTCAACCACCGTATAGCCGAGATCCCTGATGGTATTGCAGCTTTACGCACTCTAATGGACCAATATGGACTCAAACCAGCAGATCTGGCCGATGAACTGGGGTCCAAAAGTAATGTGAGCAACATTTTGAATGGCCGCCGCGCATTAACAGTTCAACATATAAAAGCTCTGGCTGCGCGTTTTAATGTTCCAGCAGATCTGTTTATTTAGCCATTTAAGAGTGACATATATACCCAAAATAATTCGAGTTGCTTGTAGGCGGCAACTGAGTGAAGCCCTAGGAGCATAGATAGCTATGTGACTAGGGTGAATGACAAATCTGCTTGGCAGATTTGAACGCCGCTTGCGGCGGCCCCGAAGGGGCAAGGCCCAGCATGGGCCGAGTCACGCGGCCAACACCCAAGCAACTTGAAGTATGACGGGTATAATATTGCCAATTTACCCGGCCAGCTTATTTAGCCGGGTAAACCCTATTTTTCAAAAGGTATAACGCAGCCCCACACGGATACGGTATTGTTCTGCATTATAATCCAACCAGCGATCTAACCATTGCAGTTCTAAATAAGGCATCCAGTGGGTGTCTATTTTATAGCTGAATTTATTGGTAATCTCCCAGTGATGACCTTTTCCATTTTTACTGTGGAAATCATTTACCCGGATAAAGTAATGTGGCTCGAAGGTATAGTTAAGCTCGTCAGTGACTTTAAAATTCCAGTAACTGGCAAATTCATGGGTATCATTGCGTGCCGGTTGGCCGTTAAAGTCGATGGAGTCATAATTACTGCGGTTATAACGGTAACGCACGGTCAGATTAAACATGGGTAGGAATTTATAGTTGTTATCCAGATAAAGCGCCCCACCGGAGCCAGCACTGTTGGCGTTGACCAATCCGCCCGAAGAAACCGTCCATTGCTCCGTCGGGCGGAACAGCGGATACCAGCCCTCCAGCTCATTATAGCTATGGTTCAACTGATCAAATTTGCCGATATTATAAGCATTAGTGGCCATCACTCCGGCACCGCCGTCAAAATTATACCCTGCGCGCAGGATAACCTCATTCAATTCCGAAGCGGTGTTGTATGCCTCACGGGTTTCCAGATAAGCGCGCCCGGCCTGGGCACTGGCTGAAGCGATTAATGACGTAATCAACAGTAATAATTTAGCTTTATTCATTTTGATTTCCCAAATAGTCTGGATAAAATAACTCGCCGCCGTGCAATCGCGCATGGCGGTATATACCCGTCATACTTCAAGTTGCTTGGGTGTTGGCTGCCCTCACTCACCCCAGTCACTTACTTGAGTAAGTTCCTGGGGCTTCGCTCAGTTGCCGCCTACAAGCAACTCGAATTATTTTGGGTATAGCTATTTTTAATAATTAAACTTCTTTGATGGCTTGTGTGTTAACTACCGGCTGAAAAGTTATATCCTTACCGTGATTGTTTTTACGCAGATTAATTTCATTTATTATCTGCATAAATAGTTGCTCATTTAATTTATAGAAAGCCCCCATCATAATTGCAGCCACCATCGCCAATAGGCAGGGATAAATAAAAATCAACTGTCGCAAACCCTCCAGCACCGCTGGTGACTGCACAACATTCGGAACATAACCAATTTGCGTCAGCATAATCCCCGGCAGCAACCCCGCCAGCGCAGCGGAGATCTTGCGCGAGAAGGTATAACCGGTGTAGACCGAGCCTTCCGTGCGGATGCCAGTTTTCCATTCACCATAGTCGACGGTATCTGATACCAGCGCCCAGTTCAGGCTGTTCACAAACGCGGTGCCAAAAAATGCCATACAGGAGAACGCCACGAAAGAGACGGAACTGTTGCCCCAACCGTAGTTCAGCACATCGCCCAGGCCCCACAGCAGCAATCCGCCGAGATAGACGCGCTTCTTGCCGAAGCGTTTCACCGCCGCTGGCACCATCAGTACGCCAATCAGAATGCAGCCCATGCTGAAAAAGCCCATATAGGACAGCAGACGGATGTCGTGCAACACGTACTGCGTGTAATAAACCTGGATCGCCAGCTTGATGTTAAACGCCGCCAGCGTACACAGGTTGGCGATACACAGCACCAGCAGCGGTGGGTTTTTGAAAATGCCGCAGAAGGACTTGAAGATCCCCGGTTTATGGTGATCCGGTACCACTTCCACATAGCGCTCTTTCACCCCGGCATAGCACCACCACATGCAGAACACGCCGCAGGTAGCAAACACCATGGCCGCCGCCAGATAGCCGATCTCTGGGCGAGCAGTAAACAGCGACTGGATCGGTACGAACCCGACAGTGCACAGCAATAACCCGAGCGTGGCCCCACCTTGCCGCCAGGCAGCCAGTTGCGCCCGTTCCTGCGGGTTCTTGGTGATAGCAGGCACCATCGCCCCGTAGGCACAGTTCATCAGGCTATAAAACAGGCCGAACAACATAAACAGCACGGTGGCCAATATGGTTTTGCCGTTCAGGTTGAAGCCGCTATTGAAAAAGTTAGCCACCGCCAGCAAAGCCACTGGCAGTGAAGCATAAAAAATAAAGGGCCGGAATTTGCCTTTGGCACCGATATTACGCCGCGAATCCAGCAACACGCCGGTCAGCATATCGGTGAAGGCGGTAAAGAACTTGGCAATCAGAAAGATCACACCGCCGTAGATCGCGGGTAATCCCAAAATATCGGTATAGAATTTCAGCAGATACAGCGTGCCAATGCACAGCATCAGGTTAGAACCGAAGTCCCCCATGCCGTAGGCCAGCTTTTCACGCAGCGGCAGCCGCAGCGTGACGGGATCGTTGTAAGGTAATGAGTTGGCCATATACCATGTCCTCGTAGGAGATTGATGACAAAGTGGCTGTTAATCCGAGATACCCGGGCCTAGCGCACCGAGGGGCGCTCCGGCGGCTCACGCCGCTACGACCCCTTCGGCACGCTCTCCCTAATAACGGGCTTTGTCAGCAATCTGATAGCCTATCTGAATAGGCTTTTATTATTTTTTAACCCGTTTCCCCATCGCTGCGATGGCCTGCTATAAACGGAGCTGCAGGTTGCCTCTGTCTACACTGCCGGGTTCATCTTGCGCTTGCGGGTTTCCAACTCATCCACAATCTTGAGGTAGTTCCTCTCCGTCAGGTGGTAGAACAGGCCCATGGTCAATGCCGTCAGCACCGCCAGCCCGCAAGGGTAGATAAAGATCAGTTGCCGCAGCCCTTCCAGCGTACTGGCACCTTGTTCCACGTTAGGCACATAGCCGATATAGGCCAGCATCACGCCAGGAAAGAAACCGGCCAACCCTTGGGAAACCTTACGGAAGAAGGTAAAGCCGGTATAAACCGTGCCTTCAGAACGCACGCCGGTTTTCCATTCGCCATATTCCACGGTATCGGACACCAGCGCCCAGTTGAGGCTGTTAACGAAAGCGGTGCCAAAGAATGCCAGGCAGGAGAACAGCACAAACAGCGTAGAGGTATTACCCCACAGGTAATTCATGGCATCGCCGAGGATCCACAGTGACAAACCGCCCAGATAGACGTTTTTCTTGCCAAAGCGTTTCACCACCGTCGGCACCAGCAGCACGCCGAGCAGAATACAACCCATGCTGAAAAACCCCATGTAAGACAGCAGGGTGATATCGTTAAGCACGTATTGGGTGTAGTAGATCTGGATCGCCAGCTTGATGTTGAACCCGGCCAACGTGCACAGGTTGGCAACGCATAACACGAACAGCGGCTTATTACCGGTAATCGCTTTAAAGGATTGCAGCAGGCCCGGCTTTGGCGCACCCGGTTTCGGCAATTCGACGTAGCGTTCTTTAACGCCGGAATAGCACCACCACATGCACAGCATGCCAACAAACGCGAAGATCGCCGCCGCCACCAGATAACCTACCTGCGCTTGGCCTTCAAACAGCGATAGGATCGGCACAAACCCGACGGTACACAGCAACAGCCCGACCGTCGCCCCGCCCTGACGCCAGGCGGCCAGTTGCGCACGTTCCTGCGGGTTTTTAGTCATCGCAGGCACCATTGCGCCGTAGGAGCAGTTCATCATGCTGAAAAACAACCCGAATGCCATAAAGATCAGCGTGGCAATCACCGTTTTCGCCAGCACGTCGAGCGATATGCCAACGCCGATAAAGTTGGCAACCACCAGCAGCGCCACCGGCATTGAGGCGTACAGAATAAATGGCCGGAACTTGCCTTTGGGGCCGATATTGCGCCGCGAATCCAGCATCAGCCCGGTGCCGATATCGGTAAAGGCGGTAAAAAAGCGGGAGATCAGGAAGATCAACCCACCCCATGCGGCTGGGATGCCCAGCACGTCGGTATAAAACTTCAGCAGGTATAGCGTACCCACACATAACAGCAGGTTAGAACCGACATCGCCCATGCCATAGGCAAACTTCTCGCGCAGCGGCAATGTCAGCTTGACTGGATCCTGGTTAACTTCACTCATGGTGATTCTCCTTGGAAAACACCCCGTCCCGAGGTTGCCGCCATTGCCGGTTGAGCTAATGGCGGCTGACAGTTTCTTATAGTTACAACGCTTTTAATGAGGCAAACAGCCCGGCCCACTCGCTGCTGGCACGGTAAAATACCGGCGGCTGACCGATTGGCGCGGCGACCGTCACTTCACACCCGCCGCTGTGCGGTTCACCGGTCCACAGGTTGATCCAGTTATCCTGCGGCAGATAGAGCGTCCAATCGCTGCGCCCTTCTTCATGTACCGGAGCCACCAGCAGCTCGCGACCAAACAGGTATTGATATTTCAGGTTGTAAGTGTGGGCATCGTCTTCGTAATGCAGGAACAGCGGGCGCATCACCGGCAAACCGGATTGCGAGTTCAGCGCCACCGCCTGTTTGATGTACGGCTTCATGGCGCTAAACACCCGGCTCATGCGGGCGAACTGGCGAATGGTTTCCACATCGTGATCAAACTGCCAGTTATCGTCCGGGCGGTTGCCCTCGTGGGTGCGCATCAGCGGCGTAAAGGCACAGAATTCACACCAGCGCATCAGCAGTTCCTTGCTACGCTTCATCTCAAACAGCGTGGTATAACCACCGATGTCGCTGTGGTGCAGACCATGGCCGGTCATCGCCAGCGACAGCGCCGCCGGGATCACCGAGGCCAAGCCGTCGTCCAGGCTCCAGTCGACGTTCTGATCCCCGGCCCACATCATCACCGAGTATTTCTGGCTGCCGGTGTAGCCTGCGCGCATAAAGAACAGGATCTCCCCCAGCTTGCCGCTTTCCACCAGCGCGTCGTAGTTGCACTTGGCCCACAGCGCAGGCCAGGCGTTGTGCATGATCTCCGCATCCACGCCGTTGTGCATCACGGTGTCAGTTGGCAGGTATTCGCCAAAATCGGCCATCCAGCCGTCGAGGCCGAATTCAATCAGGTTCTTTTTAATGACGTTCTTGTACCAGTCATAGGCTTCCGGTTTAGTGAGATCGACCACCCCGGCGTAGAACTCGCCAAACTCCACCTGATAATCGTTGCCGCTGTAATCTTTGGTCAGATAGCCTTGCTCAGCAGCTTCGGCATACAGCTCTTTCTCGATCGCCACATAAGGGTTGATGTAGCCAAGGAAGCGCACGCCTTCTTTCTTCCACTGGGGAATACGCTTATCCAGTTCGGGGTACAGTTCGCTGTCCCAACGCCAGTTCCACATCAGGCGCTTGCCGAAAGAAGTAATACGGCGGCCTTCCCAATCCTGCGCCCAGATACCGCTGACCTTAACGCCGTGTTCACGCATCAGATCCAGCTTCTGCTGACACACTTCTGTGCCGCCCTGAATGCCGAGGATCACCCCGTCATACACCCAGTCCGGCAACTCCGGCTGGCGGCCCAGCAGCGCGGTGAGTTTCTCCAGCAGGCCGATATAGCTGTCGGCGCAGTCAAAACGCAGCACCGCCTGATCCTGCCAGATCGCCAGTTCGTGGAACTCAGCGGCAGAGAAGTCAAAATTCATGTAGCAGCTATTTTCCACATGGCAGTAGTACTTCTGGCTGCTGACAAAGGTTGGCTGTGGGAAGAACGTCCAGTAATAGTCGCCGCCAGCGTTCTCTTTACAGTCGGCCTGCCAGGTCACATAGCTCTGCTTGTTGCGGCCCACGCCCTGTTCGCTGGTCCACAATGGGAACGGCTTGCCGCGCAGATCGAAGTAAGAAAACTGCTCACCACAGCCGTAAACGTGATCCTGCGGCTGAGCGGCCAAACGCAACCACATACGGTTGTTGGTCTGATCGCTATTGTGCAACTGCATTTCCAGCCGCCCTTGCGCATCGGTGGTGATGTGCAGCGTACTGTGCGCCACATCGCCACGGCTGAAACGGATGTTCCAGCCCTGCCCCTGCGGGGTGATGTGAACCTCGGCCAGCGCCAGTTTTTCGCTGAGCTGATCTTTGATGCTGAAGTTGCCACGGAACATGTCGATATCCGCCTTGCCGCGCCCGATCCACAGGCAGGGTGCATCAGGGGTATGGCGCAGCAGCACGCGCTGCTGAAAAGTCAGGGTGAAGCCACCTGCGTGTTGCGTCAGTTCCAAGCCTTGCTGAGAAGTCATCTTTAATTCTCCAAAAGGTTAAATGCGGTATTTTCCCAAAGCGTTTCCATGCATCAGGTCAGTTCGATCACGTCCAGCCCCAGCAAATCAGCGACTTTGCGCAGCAGCGGGCGATGTTCGCCGTACACCAGCGAAGTGTGATGCTCCATCCCGGCGGCGATTAACCGCTGGCGGTAGGTGTCGGCATCCACATCCAAACGGGCCGTCCCGGCGGTGCCGGAAAACGCCAGCGGAGCCTTGATCATCTCGCCCCCAGCCAGCATCAGGCGCAGTTTGCCCTCCCCTTGGGTAATGCGGCACAGCGTGATGCGCCCAGGTTTGAGGGCAAACTCAGACAGCAGTGGCAGCTTGCGGTTAGAGTGAATAGTGGCCTGCACCGGGCCATCGCGATCGGCCATTTCAATCGGCGCCTGGCCGCAGTGCCAGAACACCACGCTGTTGTCCTGCGGATCGATATCCACCAGATCGGTGTTGAACGCCGCATTGCCGGAAGCCCACTGCGCCATCAGTGAGGACAGCACGCCAAACATGTCGGCTTCGCAGCCGCACGGCACTTGGTCTTCGTTCATCAGCGCCAGCGCGCCGCAGGCGGCACAGCCGTAATCGGTGAAAAAGTCCGGCCAGCAACGCACGGCAATGCCGTTGTAACCTTCGCGCTGCGCTTTTTCACGCAGGGCCGAGTAAACCTTGAGAGTTTTACGGGTGGCGGTCTGGTCCATTTCGGCCAGATTGGAGAAGTCTTTGGCGCGGCGGGCATAAGGCGCATCGGCCACGCTGTCTGGCAACGCTTTTACTTCGTCGATAAACTCCAGCACTGGCTGACGCGTCACTTCCACGCCAAAGTGTTGTTTCAGTTGCTGCTGGTTGTAGTTACAGGCGTCAAAACCCAGCGGATGCTCGCCGATCACCATCACTTTCGCCTGTTTGAAACGCTTGACGATCGCCGCTGCCTGCGCCAACTGCTGTAATTCATTGATCACACGCTGATCACTCGGCAGACCGTGCAAAGTCTGCACCTTGATCGCCTCACGGCTCAGCGCATGGCAAGCCAGATTCACCCCGCAGAACGAATTCAGCCGTAAGCGGCCACCGGTACGCGCTTCGGGGAATGACCACAGCGCCGTTGGCACCGGGAAGTCACGCACCACTTCGGTAGTCAGCGAGGCATCGGTAAAGGTCACTTGCAGGATCAGCAGCAGATCGAGATCTGCCTGCTTGAGCGTGGGCAGCGCTTGCAGGGCCGATGCCGCATCAAATTGCAGCATCGGTTCCCCCACCAGTTCGACATCCATGCCTTCGAGCGTATGCCAGGCTTGCGCCAACATTTCTTGTGCATAGGGCACATCAAAGGTGTTGCGGCCTAACGCCAATACGCCGACTTTTGCTTTATTTGTCATTATATTGCTTCCAGTAATCGGTGAAATTCATCAAAGGCTATGCCACGGTGCTGAAACGGTGCTCGGTGCAACTGTGATACTGTTCGCCAGGGCGTAACACCACGTTGCTGAAGTGGGCGTGGTGAATGCTGTCGGGGAACGCCTGCGTTTCCAGGCAGATACCGGAAAACGCCTGATAGCGATGCCCGGCTTTGCCGTTCCAGACCTTGTTGGAGAGCTTGAAGGCGTTGTAAAACTGCATGCCCGGCAACGAGGTATGGACTTCCATCACGCGCCCGCTGTGCGGGCAAATCAGGCTGGCTGCCGGGTGCAGCGCGCCGTCGCCAGGTTTAAGCACATAGTTCATGTCAAAGTCTTGTGCCGGGCGGTGCAGCATCGCATCCCCCAAACGGCGAGCATTGCGGAAATCAAACGCCGTCCCCGCCACGCGGCGGATCTCACCAGTGGGCAACATGGTGGTTTCATCCACCGGAGTGATGAAATCGGCTTCGATCTTGAGCTGCTGATCGTGGATCAGATGCGTATGGCCACGCAGGTTGTAGTGGCTGTGATTGACCAGGTTAACCAGCGTCGGTTTATCGGTTTGCGCCTCAAAGCTCAACGTCATCACGTTGTCTTCGGTCAGGCCAATACGGTGACGAACCTGCAAATTGCCCGGATAGCCTTCCTCGCCGTCGGCAGAAGTGCGGCTGAAAATAATGCCGTCGCCGTCTTCCTGCGCCTGCCAGACATACTTGTCAAAACCCCGCGCACCACCGTGCAGATGTTGGCCGGTGGTCAATTCATTGGTCGCTAACACGTATTCCTGGCCATCAATCTTGAAGCGCCCCCCGGCGATGCGGTTGGCACAGCGCCCGGCAATTGCCCCAAAGAACGGGTGCCCAGCCTGGTAAGCAGCCAGATTGTCAAACCCCATCACGATGTCTTCTGCCTGCCCGTGCCGATCTGGCACCCACAGTTGGGTAATGATGCAGCCGTAGTCAGTCACACACAGCCGCATACCGTTGGCATTGCTCAGCGTGAACAGAGAAACCGCCTGCCCTTGATGTTCACCAAAATGCTGACGTTGAATGGTTGTCATAGCTTGAACCTTATGGTTAGCGCGACACGACGCCGCGCAACAACAGATGCTTAAAACAGCACGGCCTTGCCGTGGCTGCCGAATAACCGGATTTTTTCGACCACTCTTTCCTTCATCACATCACGCCCGCGACCAAGCGAAACCGCCAGCACAAACTCTTCAGGGTCTTTGTTCAGCACCTCAGCCACACCTAGGGTAAACGCCTGACGCAGTTCGGTATCCACGTTGATCTTGGCGACCCCCAGCGCTACTGCCTTGCGGATCTGCTCATCCGGCACGCCGGAACCACCGTGCAACACGATAGGCTTGCGGACGATCTCACGGATCTCATGCAGGCGTTCAAATGCCAGCCGGGGTTCTTGCTTGTACAAACCGTGCGCCGTACCAATCGATACCGCCAGATAGTCCACGGTGGTCAGTTCGGAAAACTTCAACGCTTCATCGCTGGTGGTGATCAGGGCGTCTTTTTCATCCACCGAGATGTCGTCTTCAGTGCCGCCGATCTTGCCGATCTCCCCTTCCACCCCAATATTCAGCGCGTGAGCCACATCCGCCACCGCGCGGGTGATCCGCACGTTTTCGTCGAATGACAGATGTGAGCCGTCAAACATCACCGACTGGAACCTTGCCTGTACCGCCTGCATGGTTTGCGCAAAGCTGCGGCTGTGATCGAGGTGGACACACACCGGCACGGTAATGTCCTGCATAAAAGCATCGATCATCGCTTTCATCGGCTCTAAGCCCATCACGCTGATCACTTTCTGGCCCACCTGAATCATGATCGGTGCCTGTTCCTGCTCGGCGGCCAGCAAAATGGCGCGAATGGTTTCGGCGTTATGAGCGCTGAAAGCACCAATGGCGTAGCCGTTTTTCCACGCGTGCTGGACCATGGTGTAACCGGATAAATAAGGCATTTTCTCTCCCCTATGCGCGCTGAACATCAGGCGCTTGTGTCATCAATCAATGTTTGCCTGCCAGACCGGAAGCGGAACGAACCTGTTCCAGAATGGCGCTCCAATCCTGATGCCCACGCCCGCTGGCGCGTGCCTGGCTGTAAACTTCGCGCGCCGCCGCGCCCAACGGCATGGCAACGTGCAACTGGTTAGCGACATCCAGCGCAATCCCTAAATCCTTGTGCGCCAGATCGATCATGAACGCCGGGCTGAGATCGCCCTTCAGCACCTTGTTCGGCCAGGTGGTGGTGAAGTGCCCTTTGCCTGCCGGAGTGCCGTTCATCACCTGCAGCGCCACGTCAAACGACAGCCCCAAGGCTTCGCACAGCACCGCCGCTTCGGCAGACAGTGCATTAAGCGCAATGCTCATGTAGTTGTTGATCAGCTTCACGCGGATGCCCATGCCCGGCCCACCGGCATTGATCAATTCCGACCCCATCGCCATCAGTACCGGCGTGGCGCGCTGTACCTGCTCGGCGGTACCACCGGCCAAAATCAACAAAGTGCCCGCCTGCGCGTGATCGGAAGTGCGCCCTACCGGGGCATCCATCAGGCTGAACCCCTGAGCCTGCATATCGGCGATTAAGCGGTCAGTTTGCAGCGGATGAATGGTGGACATGTCGATCACCAGTGCCGCTGGCGACAGCGTGCTGCACACGCCAGCCGCGCCGAACAACACCTCACGCACCAGATCGCCGTTCGGCAGCATGGTGATCACAAATTCCGCGTCCAGTACCGCCTGCGCCGGGCTGGCAGCCGCCGTTGCCCCCTGTGCCACCAAAGCGCTGACCGCCGTTGGGCTGATATCAAAAACGCTCAGCCGGTGACCCTGCTTAATCAGGTTGCTGGCCATCGGTGCCCCCATTTGCCCTAACCCGACGAATGCGATCTGTGCCATGGTTCTCTCCTGTTCGTTACGATTGTCTGTTTTGTGTCAACTTACCTCGCACAATACAGATCATTTATGTCTGTTTTTGATCGTATTTGTAATTTATGGTCAAAAAATTGACACGCGTCACTCTTTTAACATTTGAGAAAATTAAAATGGTGGCATCGTGATCGGCCACCACTTTTTGGCGCAAACCGTTTTAGTGAAACAGAAACATATACCCTATGGATTTCAAGGTACGGGTAGGCGGCAACCGAGCGAATCCAAGGAGTTGAGATTACTCAATGACTTGGGTGAGTCAGGGCAGCCAACACCCCTGCAACTTGAAAGACGACGGGTATACAACAGAGGATCCAGACTATGACTCGCATTGCCTGTGTAGGTATTACGGTGCAAGACCGTTTGTATTACGTGGAGAAACTGCCACAAGGGGGCGGGAAATATGTCGCCAACGATTACCGAGAAATCGGCGGTGGCCCCGCAGCAACCGCCGCCGTCGCAGCGGCTAAGCTGGGTGCAGAGGTCGATTTCATTGGCCGCGTTGGCGACGATGCCACCGGGCGAACGTTGCTGGCAGAACTGGAGAGTTATGACGTTAATGTCGGTTATACCCGCCGCTACCCGCAGGCTCGATCTTCGCAGTCGGCGGTGCTGGTGGATGCGCAGGGTGAACGTATCATTATCAACCACCCCAGCCCCGATCTGCCGGAAGATGCCGACTGGCTGCACGAGATCGACTTTAGCCGCTATGACGTGGTGTTGGCTGACGTGCGCTGGCATCAGGGAGCCCTGACGGCTTTTACACTGGCGCAACGCGCTGGAGTGACTACACTGCTGGATGCCGACGTAACGCCGCAAGACATCCGTCCGCTGGTAGCACTGGCCGATCATGCCGCCTTCTCTGAACCAGGTTTGGCCCGAATGACCGGAGAAACCGCAGCAGAAAAAGGATTACGGTTAGCAAAAAATGACAAAAACGGACAGGTTTATGTCACTCAAGGAAAGCAAGGTTGTTTTTGGCTGGAAAACGGTCAGCTGAAACATCAGCCGGGCTTTAAGGTTGAGGTGGTGGATACCACCGGCGCAGGGGACGTTTTTCACGGCGCGTTGGCGGTAGCACTGGGTTCGCAACCGGATATCGCACAGGCGGTACGCTATGCCAATGCCGTTGCCGCCTTGAAGTGTACCCGCCCCGGCGGGCGCGCAGGCATCCCCAACTGTGATCAAACAGACTCTTTCCTGGCCAGTTTTGTATAAGATGATCAACTGATGACAATATTTAAGAGAGCTAAACATGAGTCTGACTGAACTTACCGGCAACCCGCGCCACGATCAGCTGATTCAGTTGATCACCAAGCGCGGTTACATGAATATCGACGAACTGGCCCAATTGCTGGCGGTTTCAACACAGACAGTACGGCGCGATATCCGTAAGCTGAGCGAACAGGGGCTGATTACCCGTCATCACGGCGGCGCAGGGCGCGCTTCCAGCGTGGTAAACACCGCTTTTGAGCAGCGTGAACTCTCTTACACCGAAGAAAAAATCGCCATTGCGGAAGCGATCGCCGATTACATTCCCGATCGCTCCACGGTATTTATCACCATCGGCACCACGGTTGAGCATATCGCCCGGGCGCTGATGAATCACAGCCACCTGCGGATTATCACCAACAGTCTGCGGGTGGCGCATATTCTGTATAAAAATACCGAGTTTGAAGTGATGGTGCCGGGTGGCACGCTGCGCCCGAATAACGGTGGCATTATCGGCCCCTGTGCAATGACTTTTGTTGAAGGGTTTCGCGCCGATTATCTGATTACCAGCGTCGGGGCGATCGAAGCTAATGGGGATTTGCTGGAGTTCGATGTCAACGAGTCCAGCGTGGTGAAAGCAATGATGGCTCATTCACGCCATATTCTGCTGGCAGCGGATCACACCAAATTCCATGCTTCTGCGGCGGTCGCTATTGGCAATACCCGCCAGGTAACGGCGTTATTTACCGACACTCCACCGCCCCCTTCATTGGGAACATTATTGCAACAGCAACAGGTGGAATTGGTGGTCACTTCGGCCAGTGCTGAAGAGCCAACGCTTTGATATTTCCCGCTGATTTTCCTGTCAATAATTAATGCATGCTGGACGTTAATAAGCATGCATTAACCCCCCATATTTCCCGCCTATCACATCTATTAATTACCGACGAAAGAGCAAAATAAGGTTGTCTCAGAGTGTCAGTATGTTAGGGTATATAGCACTCTTATTTTCTATTAGGAAATTTTATCGCTCGATAATACATCACAGGAAATTGATATTTGCATGGCAATTAAACTCGAAGTAAAGAACTTATATAAGATATTTGGTGAACACCCGGAGCGGGCATTTAAGCTGCTTAAACACGATCTGACAAAAGATCAGATACGGGAAAAAACAGGGTTATCAATCGGCGTAAAAAACGCCTCTCTGGCCATTGAAGAAGGCGAGATATTTGTCATCATGGGGCTTTCCGGTTCCGGTAAATCCACCCTGGTACGCCTTCTCAATCGTCTGATAGAACCCACGCGCGGTCAGGTACTGATTGATGGCGAAGATATTGCCCAAATATCCGATACGGCGTTGCGTACCGTACGGCGAAATAAGATCAGCATGGTGTTCCAGTCATTTGCCTTAATGCCGCACATGAACATATTAAATAATACGGCCTTTGGCATGGAATTAGCAGGTATATCTTTGCAGCAACGTCAGGAAAAAGCATTAGATGCATTGCATCAGGTTGGCCTGGAGAATTATGCTCACGCTTATCCCGATGAACTTTCTGGTGGTATGCGTCAACGGGTAGGATTAGCCCGCGCTCTGGCGAACAATCCGGATATATTGTTAATGGATGAAGCCTTCTCTGCGCTCGATCCATTAATCCGCACCGAAATGCAGGATGAATTAGTCAAATTACAGGCAAAACATCAGCGCACCATTGTATTTATTTCCCACGATTTAGATGAAGCGATGCGTATTGGCGATCGGATTGCCATTATGCAAGGTGGTGAAGTGATTCAGGTAGGAACACCGGATGAAATATTAAATAATCCGGCCAATGATTACGTGCGCACCTTCTTCCGTGGCGTAGATATCAGCCACGTTTTCAGTGCTAAAGATATCGCCCAACGCCGCCCGGTCACGTTGATTCGCAAAACCCCCGGTTTTGGCCCACGTTCAGCACTGCAACTGCTGCGTGAAGAAGACCGTGATTATGGTTACGTGGTTGAACGCGGCAAGAAATTTATCGGCGTGGTGTCGATAGATTCACTCAAGCAGGCGCTGGCAGCCAAGCAAACGCTGGATGATGCGCTGCTGGATGCCCCGCAACCGGTGCCAGCCGATATGCCACTAAGTGAGCTGATCTCACTGGTGGCGCAAGCTCCCTGTGCCGTGCCAGTGGTAGGGGAAGAGAACAACTATATCGGAATCATTTCCAAAGCCATGCTGTTGCAGGCTTTAGATAAAGAGGGCCCAACGCATGAGTAATCAACAAGATCCGTGGGCAACAGCCTCCAGCACAGCCACCAGCAGCGATCCCTGGTCAACGGGTGCCGCTCATGATGCTGCCGCACCAGGCGCTGACTGGCTTAACAGTGCGCCCGTACAGCCAGACAGTTTTAGCCTGCTCGATCCGTTCCATCATACCTGGGTGCCACTGGATTCCTGGGTCACCGAAGGCATCAGTTGGTTGGTCCTGCATTTCCGCCCACTGTTCCAAGGCATCCGTGTACCAGTAGATCTGATTCTCAGCGGTTTCCAGCAGTTGCTGCTGGGCATGCCCGCGCCGATCGCTATTGTGCTGTTCTCGCTGATCGCCTGGCAGATCACCAGCCTCGGTATGGGGGTTGCTACGCTGGTGTCACTGGTGGCCATTGGCGCGATCGGTGCCTGGTCGCAAGCCATGGTTACGCTGGCGCTGGTGCTCACCGCGCTGTTCTTCTGCATTCTGCTCGGCTTGCCGCTCGGCATTTGGTTGGCACGCAGCAAACACGCGGCCAAAGTGATACGGCCTCTGCTTGATGCCATGCAGACCACCCCCGCATTCGTCTATTTAGTACCGATCGTGATGTTGTTCGGCATCGGTAACGTGCCGGGGGTCGTCGTGACCATTATCTTCGCGTTACCGCCGATTGTGCGCCTGACCATTCTGGGCATCAACCAGGTACCGGAAGATCTGATCGAAGCTGCCGAGTCCTTCGGTGCCAGCCCGCGTCAGTTGCTGTTTAAGGTGCAACTGCCACTGGCAATGCCGACCATTATGGCTGGCGTTAACCAAACGCTGATGCTGGCGCTGTCGATGGTGGTAATCGCCTCAATGATCGCCGTCGGTGGCTTGGGCCAGATGGTGCTGCGCGGCATTGGTCGCCTGGATATGGGGTTGGCCGCCGTCGGCGGGGTCGGGATTGTCATTCTGGCGATTATTCTTGATCGCCTCACCCAAGCGCTGGGCCGCGACCGCCGCAGCAAAGGGATTGGCCGCTGGTACTCCCACGGCCCCATCGGGCTGATGACTCGTCCGTTTATCAAAAAAGCCTGATCGTCTTTATCTATACCCAAAATAATTCGAGTTGCTTGTAGGCGGCAACCGAATGACAAACCGGTCAAAGACCGGTTTGAACAGCGCTTGCGCTGGCCCGCAGGGTGAGCCTCATTTATGAGGCTCATAATCCCCAGGAGCTTACTCAGGTAAGTGACTGGGGTGAGTGACAAATCTGCTTGGCAGATTTGAACGCTGCTTGCAGCGGCCCCGAAGGGGCGAGGCCCAGTATGGGCCGAGTAACGCAGCCAACACCCAAGCAACTTGAAGTATGACGGGTATAAAACCAGAGGAATAATTATGCGCACCACAGGAATCTGGGCGATTGCCCTTACCACACTGATTGGCTCACAGGTTGCCTCCGCTGCTGATTTGCCAGGAAAAGGTATCGCGGTACAACCGGTACAAAGCACCCTTTCTGAAGAAACCTTCCAGACATTGCTGGTGAGCAAAGCGTTAGAGAAGCTCGGCTACGAGGTGAAAGAACCTCGGGAAGTGGATTATAACGTGGCCTACACTTCCATCGCCTCCGGCGATGCCACTTTTATCGCAGTGAACTGGGATCCACTTCAGGCCGATCAGTACCGCTCCGCCGGGGGCGATGACAAGTTCTATCGTGAAGGGATATACATCAACGGTGCGGCACAGGGTTATCTGATCGACAAAAAAACCGCTGAGCAGTATCAGATTACCAATATCGCTCAGTTGAAAGACCCCAAGATTGCCAAACTGTTTGATACCAACGGTAATGGCAAAGCCGATCTGACTGGTTGTACGCCAGGCTGGGGCTGTGAGGCGGTGATTAACCACCACCTTAACACTTACGGCCTGAGCAACAGCGTTGAACATAATCAGGGCAACTATGCTGCAATCATTGCCGATACCATCACCCGCTTTAAAGAAGGCAAACCGGTGCTGTACTACACCTGGACGCCTTACTGGGTCAGTGATGTGCTGGTGCCGGGCCGCGATGTAGTCTGGCTGCAAGTGCCGTTCTCGTCGCTGCCGGGTGAGCAGAAGAACGTGGATACCAAACTGCCAAACGGGGCCAATTATGGTTTCCCGGTCAATACCATTCGGATTGCGGCCAACAAGGCATGGGCGCAGGCTAACCCGGCTGCCGCCAAGCTGTTTTCCATCATGCAATTACCGATTGCCGATGTGAATGCGCAAAATCTGCGGATGCATGAGGGGCAAGCTTCTCAAGCGGACATTCAGAATCACGTCAATGGCTGGATCAAGGCGCATCAGGCAACATTTGATAATTGGGTGGAAACCGCCGCCGCAGCGGCAAAGTCATAACCTTTCAGTGGGCGCAGTACGCTGCGCCCTGACACCATTTTGCTAAACAGCCAAAACGACTTTACCATTTTGGGCTCAGTGAGAAATTAAACATTGTTTTAACAACCTGCCTTGCTCGATACTCTGCACCACTGAATATTCTTTAACTGCATCCCAATGAAGCCGCAAACCGAAAGTCAGGGCCTGAGCCCCTTATTAACCCTTATCATCGCCATGGCTACCGGCATCGCCGTCGCCAGTAACTACTATGCCCAGCCATTGCTGGAAACCATTGCGCAAAGCTTTAACCTGTCGGTCAATCAGGCCGGGTTTATCGTCACCGCCGCGCAGTTGGGTTATGCCGTAGGCTTGCTATTCCTGGTACCGCTTGGCGATATGTTTGAACGCCGTGGGCTGATCGTGTTTATGACGTTGCTGGCTGCCGGTGGCATGCTGATCACCGCAACCTCCGGCTCCTTGTCAATGATGATCCTCGGCACCGCGCTCACCGGGTTATTCTCGGTAGTGGCCCAGTTACTGGTGCCGCTGGCCGCCACGCTGGCTCGCCCAGAGAAACGCGGTAAAACCGTCGGTATCATCATGAGTGGCCTGTTGCTGGGGATCCTGCTGGCGCGTACCGTTGCCGGAGCTTTAGCGGCCATCGGCGGCTGGCGCACCATTTACTGGGTTGCCAGCGTGTTGATGATCCTGGTGGCGCTGATCCTATGGTGCGCCCTGCCGCGCTATAAACAGCATTCTGGTCTGAATTATCCGCAGTTGTTGAAATCCATCTTCTCGCTGTTCTGCTACACGCCGTTGCTGCGCACCCGCGCCATTATCGGTGCACTGTCATTCGCCAACTTCAGCATTTTATGGACTTCAATGGCGTTCCTGTTGGCCGCACCGCCGTTCAATTATTCCGAAGGGGTGATCGGGCTGTTTGGCCTGGTGGGTGCCGCTGGTGCTCTGGCGGCGTCACGCGCTGGGCATCTGGCAGATAAAGGCAAAGCAGGGCTGACCACCAGCGTCGGCCTGCTGCTGCTACTGTTGTCCTGGATCCCGATTGCATTAGCGAAACATTCCGTCTGGGCCTTGATTATCGGCATTCTGGTGCTCGATCTGGCGGTACAGGGCGTGCATGTCACTAACCAGAGCGTGATTTACCGCATTCTGCCAGAAGCACGCAATCGCCTGACCGCAGGCTACATGACCAGTTATTTCATTGGTGGCGCCTTGGGTTCAGTGCTTTCTGCCAGTGCTTATCAGCATGCGGGTTGGAACGGCGTTGCAGCCATCGGGGGAGTTTTATGTCTGCTAAACCTGCTGACCTGGTGGCGAGGAAAACGCCATGATCCGCAAGGCTCAGTCATTTCTTAGTTAGCAAGCATATAGTTATTTTTGTCATTTATTAAATGCCAGAGAGTATTAACCTCATTAACTCTCTGGTATTGTTATCGAGTTAAATTATTTTACTCTAAATAGTTCGAGTTGCTTCAAGGCGGCAAGTAACGGAGATCCCAAGCAACTTGAAGTATGAAGGGTATATCCAACAACCTTCCAAAGGATGGTGGAGATATTTTCTGTAGCCCGATGAATCATGTAACCCTGTTGCCGCGGCTTTCTGTCCCCTCTTCACGCTTTTCGCTCATACAGAATGCTGCGGAAATATGCCAGATCCAGTAAATAAAATTTATGTATCTCAACTGTCGGGAATACCTGTTGGGTGTCGCCACCCACAAAGCCATAGTCTTTGTAATGTTAATAATTTACAAATGACTTACAAATGACACGAATTGCTAAATGATTCCCTTTGTCGACGATTTACATTATTAATCACTATCGTTACTATACCAAACGAAACTAATGAGGCTAAAGATTATGGAAAGCTCGTTTACGCCCATAGAACAAATGCTTAATTTCCGCGCCAAGCGCCAGGCAAACTTCCCTTACCAAGAGATTCTGCTGACCCGTCTTTGTATGCATATGCAAAGCAAGTTGCTGGAAAATCGCAATAAAATGCTGAAAGCGCAGGGAATCAACGAAACGTTGTTCATGGCTCTCATTACGTTAGATGCTCAGGAAAACCACAGTATCCAGCCTTCTGAGCTAAGCTCTGCGTTGGGTTCTTCGCGCACCAATGCGACCCGTATTGCCGATGAACTGGAGAAACGCGGTTGGATTGAACGCCGGGAAAGCGACAATGACCGCCGGTGTCTACACTTGCACCTGACGCCTGCCGGAGAAGCATTTATCGGCCAATTGCTGCCACCGCAGCACAAAGCTCTGCATTTCCTATGGTCCACGCTAAATGACGAAGAGCAGCAGCAGCTTGAAAAACTGACGCGTAAACTCTTGGCCCGCCTGGATAAGATGGAAATTACAGAACAGTTATCCCAATAATTTCTGTTCAGGTACTTTATTTATGCGATCCCCGTTGAACTGGAGATTTACCCCGCTGTGCGCCGTTTTACTGCTGGCGGGGTGTGCATCAACCGACAATATCGGCCCGCAATCCCAACTGCTAGACCCGCAACACCTGCAGCTTGCGCAGCCCAAAGTCAGCTCACTGGCCGTTAGCCCGCAGTGGTGGCGCACGCTGAATGATCCACAGCTTGATGCGCTGATGGCCCAAACGCTGCAAAATTCGCCGTCGCTCAAACAAGCGGCTGCCCGCGTGCGTGCAGCCCAGAGCGTGGTCGGTGAAGCCAGTGCCGCCAACGGCCCGAAGCTGGATCTTAACGCCAGTAGCGATCGCCTGCGCGTCTCGCAAAATACCAATCAGGGTTTCGGTTACCCAACATCGCCGATTTATGAAACCAACAATTCACTCGGCCTGAATCTGGCCTATGAGTTTGACTGGTGGGGCAAATATCGCGATCGGGTCAACGCAGCCAAAGCACAGGTTGATGCCGCGCGCGCAGAACAGGCACAAGCGGCGCTGGCGCTGACCAGTTCGGTGGCTTCGGCCTATTATCAGTTGCAGGCCAACTATGCGCTGGAAAAAGTGCTGCAGCAGGAGGTCAGCAACCACCAGCGTTTGGCCGAATTGCGCCAACAACAGTATAAGGCCGGGATCTATGGCGTTGATGTGCCACAGCAAACGCTGGCACAGGCGGATGGAACCAAACAGCAGATCATCCAGTTGCAGTCACAGATTGAGCAGCTTAAGCATCAGTTGGCCGCATTGGCGGGCCAAGGGCAGAATGCGATGCAGTCTTTGCATCCCGTGGCTTTGCCTACAGCAGAACTGCTGGCCCCTAAAGGAGAACTGACCGCCGACTTACTGGGCAAACGCCCGGACATCGCGGCACAGCGCCAACTGGTCGAGTCATACGACAAACGCGTCAGCGCAGCGCGTAAAGAGTTTTACCCCAGCCTGTCGATTTCAGCCTTTGCCGGTTTGAATACCACCCATGTCGGTGGCACCAACCCTAATCTGCTTGAAGCGGCGAGCCAAGCGTGGAACGTGATGCCAGCGCTTTCTCTGCCCATCTTCCACGCGGGTGCGCTACGCAGCAAGCTGGGCGAGGAGTCTGCACTCTATGATGAAGCCGTGGAATCCTATAACCAAACTATTCTGAATGCAGTGCAGGAAACGGCGGATGCCATTACCGTTCAGCAAAGCAGTGCCAAACAGCTGCAGCAGGCGGCTTCGGCTTCACAATCCATGCAGCAGGTGTACCGAGTCGCAAGCGCCCGCTACCAGGCAGGGATTATCGGGCGTGACGAACTGTTGACCAGCCAAATGCAGCTACTACAGCAGCAACAGGCAGAACTGAATGCCAGCAGCAATCTGGTGCAAGCAAAAATTGGATTGGTTCGTGCGTTGGGGGGTGGCTATCAGGCCCCGGCGGCGGCGGATTCGAAAGTATAACCAAGAGATCTAGAGCGTGGAGAAAAGCATGAGTGCAAGCGAGGAAACTCAAACCCCGCCGCAACCGAAGAGCAAAAAAAAGCAGCGTAAATTTTGGCTGTTGCTGCTGACGGTTGTTTTTATTGCTATTGGCGTAGCCTATTTAGTGTACTGGTTCCTGGTGCTGCGTCATCATCAGGAAACGGATAACGCCTACGTTGCCGGTAATCAGGTGCAAATCATGGCGCAAGTGTCTGGTAGCGTAAACAGTGTGACGTTCGACAATACCGATTTTGTCCAGAAAGGGGATGTTCTGCTGACGCTCGATCCTACCGATGCCGAGCAGGCGTTTGAACGTGCCAAAACCGCGCTGGCCAACAGTGTGCGCCAGACACATCAATGGGTCGTTAACAGTAAGCAGTATCAGGCCAACATTGCGTTGCGCAAGTCCGAACTGAGCAAAGCAGAAAACGATCTCAAACGCCGCGTGGTGCTGGGTAGCGTGGATGCGATTGGCCGGGAAGAGTTGCAACACGCACGTGAAGCGGTAGACGGTGCAAAAGCGGCGTTGGAAGTGGCAGTGCAGCAATACAACGCCAATCAGGCCATGGTGCTGAATACCCCACTGGCAAAGCAACCCGCCATTCTGCAGGCGGCTGCGCAGATGCGTGATGCCTGGATGGCGCTGCAACGCACCCGGGTGATCAGCCCGATCACTGGCTTTGTTTCACGCCGTAGCGTGCAGGTCGGCGCACAAATCTCGCCAGGAATGCCGCTGATGGCGGTGGTACCGGCTGACCATCTCTGGGTCGATGCCAACTTTAAGGAAACCCAAATCGCCAACATGCGTATTGGCCAACCGGCAACCGTGGTCAGTGACGTTTACGGCAGCGACGTGGTGTTCCAAGGCAAAGTGGTGGGTATTGATATGGGTACTGGCAGCGCCTTCTCGCTGCTGCCTGCGCAAAACGCTACCGGTAACTGGATCAAGGTGGTGCAGCGTTTGCCAGTGCGTATTGAGCTTGATCCCAAACAGATTGCTGAGCATCCGCTGCGGATCGGTCTTTCGACATTGGTGACCATTGACACCAGCAATCGCGATGGGCGCGTCCTCTCCGATGTGGTACGTGAGCAACCACGTTATGAAACCAGCGCACTGATGCTGGATCTGGCCCCTGTTGACCAGATGATCGCCGATGTGATCCATGCAAACGCAGGTTAAGCGCATGGGAGGCTATCTTGGCACAAAAACCGCTTGAAGGTGCCCAGCTTGCCTGGATGACGGTCGCTCTCGCCATGGCGACCTTTATGCAGGTACTGGACTCCACCATTGCCAACGTTGCGATACCGACCATCTCCGGTAACCTCGGGTCTTCCAACTCGCAGGGAACCTGGGTGATCACCTCGTTTGGGGTGGCAAACGCCATCTCCATCCCGATCACCGGTTGGCTGGCAAAGCGTATCGGCGAAGTGCGCTTGTTCCTGTGGTCCACGGCACTGTTTGCCCTCGCTTCCTGGCTGTGTGGTATTTCCAACAGCCTGGGCATGCTGATTTTCTTTCGCGTGATCCAGGGTGTGGTGGCCGGGCCGTTGATCCCGCTGTCGCAAAGTTTACTCTTAAACAACTACCCTCCCGCCAAACGCGCGATGGCGCTGGCGCTCTGGTCGATGACCGTGATCGTTGCGCCGATCTTCGGGCCGATTCTCGGCGGGTATATCAGCGATAACTATCACTGGGGCTGGATCTTCTTTATCAACATCCCCATCGGGCTGTTCGTGATCCTGGTGGCAATGTCGACGCTGAAGGGCCGCGAAACCAAAACCGAGATCAGGCCGATCGATACCGTCGGGCTGATTCTGCTCGTGGTGGGCATCGGCTCGCTGCAAATCATGCTCGATCAGGGGAAAGAACTGGATTGGTTCAGTTCGACGGAGATTATCGTCCTGACGGTGGTAGCCGTAGTCTCTCTGGTGTTCCTGGTGGTGTGGGAACTCACCGACGATCACCCGGTAGTGGATTTATCGTTGTTCAAATCGCGCAACTTCACTATCGGCTGCCTGTGTATCAGCCTGGCATACATGCTGTATTTCGGGGCAATTGTGCTGTTGCCACAGTTGCTGCAGGAGGTGTATGGCTATACCGCCACCTGGGCCGGGCTGGCATCTGCGCCGGTCGGGCTGATCCCGATCCTGCTGTCACCGATTATAGGTCGCTTCGGTAACCGCTTGGATATGCGGCGCCTGGTGACGTTCAGCTTTATTATGTATGCCGTGTGCTTCTACTGGCGCGCGTATACGTTTGAACCGGGGATGGATTTTGGCGCTTCGGCGTGGCCGCAGTTTGTGCAGGGCTTCGCTATTGCCTGCTTCTTTATGCCGTTGACCACCATAACTCTTTCAGGGTTACCGCCAGAGCGCATGGCTGCCGCATCGAGTCTGTCGAACTTTGTGCGTACGCTGGCTGGCTCTATCGGCACGTCAATCACTACTACCCTGTGGACCCAGCGCGAATCAATGCACCATGCGCATTTGACCGAGTTTGTGAACCCGTTCAATCCGCAATCGCAGGAGATGTACACTCAGCTTGAACAGCTCGGGATGAGCAAACAGCAGGCCTCAGTATATATTGCCAATGAGATCACGGCTCAGGGGTTGATTATCTCAGCCAACGAGATTTTCTGGCTGTCTGCCGGGGTGTTCCTGATCCTGCTGGCACTGGTGTGGTTCGCCAAACCGCCATTCAGTTCCGGTGGCGGCGGCGGTGGTGCTCACTAACCATACAACTAAAACGGGTGCTTGCAGAACCTGTTTCAGACTGCTGACAAAGCCCGTTATTAGGGGGAGCGTGCCGAAGGGGTCGTAGCGGCGTAAGCCGCCGGAGCGCCCCTCGGTGCGCTAGACCCGGGTATCTAGGATTAAACAGCCACTTTGTTATCAACATCAAACGGGTGCTTGCGAGCACCCGTTTTTTCTTCTTGCTTCTGCGTATTTAAGTTACGCCTGATTCTGACGCCACCAGTCGGCCAGCAGAATACCGGTCGCCACCGAGACGTTCAGGCTTTCTACCTTACCAGTGCCGCCGATAGACACGCTCATATCCCCTTGTTGCCAGGCGCTGTCGCTCAGGCCATCACGCTCTTGCCCCAATACCAGCACCATTTTGGCTGGCAGTTTGGCCTGTGCCAGAGTGGTCCCTTTGTGGCTAGAGGTGGTTACAATGGTATAACCGGCCTTGCGGAAGGTATCCAAGACCGACAGGAAATCATCAGCGTTAATTGCCTTGATATGTTCTGCGCCGCCTTCTGCAGTGCGCACCGCTGCACCCGACTCCAGCAAAGCCGGATCCTGCAACAGCACGGCATTAACACCAAAATGCGCACAGGAGCGCATAATTGCCCCCAGATTATGCGGGTTGCCCACTTCTTCCAGCGCCAGCACACAATCTTTGGCCGGGGCGTTCTGCAAGTAGGTCTGCGCCTCCAAACCCTGACGTTTCTTGATCAGGAAGCACACGCCACCATGGTGTTCAGTGCCAGAGGCTTTCGCCAGTTCTTCCTCATCCACCACGTGGTAAGCCTTGCGGTTCGCCGCCATCCAGCGCAGCGCTTCGCGAAAACGCGGCGTGACCGACTGCACGAACCAGGCACGCACAATGGCGTCCGGGCGGCTGGCGAACAGCGCTTTACAGGCGTTTTCACCATAAACACGGGTTTCTTCTGCACGTTGGCGGCGTAGCTGCTCTGGATCGATAAAGCTTTTGCCGCTGATGCCACCGTGATCAAACGCCGGTTCTTCTGCCGGGCCACGGGATACGGTTTTCCAAGGGGAATCGTAACCACCACGATCTTCAGTGCGCGCCGGGCGACGTGGACGATCGCTGTCACTGCGGCGGGAATCGGTACCACGGCGGTCATTACTACGCGCTTTATCCTGATTGCTACGGCCACCAGCGCGTGCATTATCAGCCGGGCGGCCTTTGCCTTCCGGACGCTTATTCTTGTTACGGTTGTCGCCGCTGTCATCGTCACTGCGGACGTACATCACCTTCACCTTACCGTTCTTGCCACTAAATGAGTCGTTCATTGTCTTCTCCACCAACGCGCAGGGCGCGAAGATTACCTGATGTTGGTACGCTAAGCCACCAACTTGCGCAAAAGCCAGCAACTATCACACCCATCGAGCAAATCACTTGGTTCGATGCAGCGTTTTTGCCGATAATAAACAATATTGAGGATACATATTCGCGGCCTATACTTTACATAATCCGAGTTGCCCGTTCCGCAGCCATACCTGTGCAACTTGAAGTATGATGAGTATCTACCGCTGTGCCAGCACCCGAGGTAACCATGAATACAGTTTGTGCAGCATGCAATGCCATCAACCGCGTACCTGAAGATCGCTTGGCCGATGGCGCTAAATGTGGCCGCTGCGGCCATGAATTATTCAGCGGCGAAGTGATTAACGCCACTGCCGCCACCCTTGACCACCTGTTGCAAGATGATCTGCCAGTCGTGGTCGACTTCTGGGCCCCTTGGTGCGGCCCGTGCCGCAACTTCGCCCCGATCTTTGAAGAAGTGGCTGAAGAACGTGCTGGCAAGGTGCGTTTCGTGAAGGTCGATACCGAAGCTGAACCCGAACTGAGCGCTCGTTTCCGTATCCGCAGTATTCCGACCATCATGATGTTCCGTGAAGGCAAAATGGTCGATATGCTCAATGGTGCCATGCCGAAAACGCCGTTTGATAACTGGCTCAACGATTTAGTTTAACGCAAAAAGCCTGGCAGCGCCGCCGATTGTTTAGCGTACCGATTAAAGCCCGGTTGGTTCTCCTGCCGGGCTTTTTCTATGTGGTGATTTATTACTTCAACCGCCGTGCCGCTTACCTGCAACTCTGAGTATTTTGGGTATACAATAACGGTTTTTCTCAGGATCGTTATGACTGACAACGCTGTACTCCGCCTGCGCCAATTCCGTTTAGCCCAGGCTACCCGCCCGTTTCGAGCTCGCGGCTGCCGTGCGGTACGCTGTCAACATTGCCTGTTACCACAGCAGAACTGTCTGTGCGCTACCATTAAGCCACAGTTGGCCAACAGCCGATTCTGCCTGATCATGTTCGGCACCGAGCCACTCAAGCCCAGCAATACTGGCCGCCTGATCGCCGATATCTTGCCAGACACCCAGGCTTTCCTCTGGTCACGTACCGAGGTCGATCCCGGCTTAATCGAGGCGATCAACGATCCAGGCCGCCAACCTTACGTGGTTTTCCCGGCTTCCTATGCCGATCCCGAACGCCTGGTGTTCAGTGAATTACCGGCCAACGGAAAACCGCCGCTATTTATCATGCTTGATGGCACTTGGGCGGAAGCACGCAAAATGTTCCGCAAAAGCCCCTATCTGAATCCATTCCCGGTCTTCTCGCTGAACGTGCTGGCGGCCTCCGGTTACCAATTGCGCGAAGCCAGCCGCACCGAGCAGCATTGCACCGCCGAAGTCGCCGCTGCGTTGTTGCAACAGGCTGGGGACGAACAGGCTGCTGCTGGCCTTGTGCAACATTTCAATTACTTCCGCGCCCAATATCTGGCAGGGAAAGCTTGCCGCTCAGAGGCATCGGTCACAGCAAACCTGCCACAAAGCGCCTAAAATCAGGCGATAAGTTATATACACAGAGAGTTAAGGGATATCAGGAGCCGTATATGAGCCAGCGAGGATTAGAAGCACTGTTACGCCCCAAGTCGATCGCCGTGATCGGCGCTTCGCAGCAATCTAATCGCGCCGGTTATCTGATGATGCGCAACCTGCTGGCCGGGGGTTTTACTGGCCCGATTTTACCGGTGACCCCTCGCTACAAGGCCGTGTGCGGTGTCATGGCCTATCCCAATGTCACCAGTTTGCCGCTGACGCCCGATCTGGCCGTGTTGTGCGTTAACGCCCAACGTAATCTGCAATTGATTGAGGAACTGGGGGAACGCGGTTGCAAAGCAGCGATCGTGCTCTCTGCGCCTCATCAGCAATTCGCCGAGCTCAAAGCCACCGCACAGCGTTATTCGATGCGGCTGCTCGGGCCAAACAGCCTGGGCCTGCTTGCACCGTGGCACGGCATTAATGCCAGCTTTTCGCCGGTTCCTATCCAGAAAGGTAAACTGGCGTTTATCTCCCAGTCCGCCGCCGTAGCCAATACCGTTCTGGACTGGGCACAACAGCGTGAGGTCGGTTTCTCTTATTTTATCGCGCTGGGTGACAGCTTGGATATCGACGTTGATGATTTGCTCGACTTCCTGGCGCGCGACAGCAAAACCAGTGCTATTTTGCTGTACCTGGAAAATATCAACGATGCACGCCGTTTCCTTTCCGCTTCACGCAGTGCCTCACGCAATAAACCGATTCTGGTGATCAAAAGTGGCCGCAGCCAGCAGGCGCAACGGCTACTTAACAGCCAGCAAGGGCTGGATGCAGCCTATGATGCCGCCATCCAGCGCGCCGGTTTGTTGCGAGTGCAAGACACCCATGAACTGTTTTCCGCCGTAGAAACCTTAAGCCATATGCATCCGCTGCGCGGTGAGCGGCTGATGATTATCAGCAATGGTGCCGCCCCCGCCGCCATGGCGCTGGACGAATTGCTGGCGCGCAATGGCAAACTGGCTATGCTGACGGAAGAAACGCAGGCGAAACTTAAAGCGGCCCTGCCAGAATTTATTCATGCCAACAATCCTATTGACCTGCGTGATGACGCCACACCACAGCGTTATCTGGCAGCTCTGCAGCCATTGCTGGATAGCCAAGACTACGATGCGTTGTTGTTGATCCATGCCCCGAGCGCGGCGTCACCGGGCACAGAAACCGCCGAACGGCTGATTGAGGCGATACGACAGCATCCGCGCGGTAAACGCATCACCTTCCTGACCAACTGGTGTGGGGAATATTCTTCGCAGGAAGCACGCCGTCAGTTTACCGAAGCCGGGATCCCCACCTATCGTACGCCAGAAGGGGCCGTCACCGCGTTTATGCATATGGTGGAATACCGCCGCAACCAGAAACAGTTAAAAGAAACCCCTGCGTTGCCGGTAGGGCTGACCGCCAATACCGCCGATGCACACCGATTAATCGATCGGGCACTGACGGAAGGAGCGACTCAGCTCGATACGCACGAAGTACAACCGATTCTGCAAGCTTATGGGCTCAGCACGCTACCAACCTGGATCGCCGGTGACAGCGCCGAAGCAGTCCATATTGCCGAGCAAATCGGCTACCCGGTGGCGTTGAAACTGCGCTCACCAGATATACCGCACAAATCGGAAGTACAGGGCGTTATGCTGTATCTGCGTACCGCCATCGAAGTGCAACGCGCGGCAGAAGCGATCCTCGACCGGGTAAAACGCACTTATCCGCAGGCGCGGATCCATGGGCTCTTGGTACAGAGCATGGCTAATCGGGCCGGAGCGCAGGAGTTACATATTGCCGTAGAGCAAGACGCCATCTTCGGCCCATTGATTATGCTGGGCGAAGGGGGGGTCGAATGGCGGCAGGAAAATCAGGTTGCCGTTGCGCTACCGCCGTTAAATATGGCTCTGGCACGCTATCTGGTCTTGCAGGCGGTGAAAGGCGGCAAAATCCGTAGCCGCAGCGCATTGCGCCCGCTTGATATCCCCGGTTTAAGCCGCCTGCTGGTTCAGGTTTCCAACCTGATTCTGGATTGCCCACAGATCTCACGCCTGGATATTCACCCGGTACTGGCTGCCGGTAACGAGTTTACCTTGCTGGATGTGTCCATGCAGCTCGCCCCTTTCAGCGGCGATCCGCAGGCACGGCTGGCTATCCGCCCGTATCCCCATGAACTGGAAGAAACCATTACTTTGAAAGATGGTTCACAATGCCTGTTCCGCCCGATTCTGCCGGAAGATGAACCTGCCCTGAAGCATTTTATCGATCTCGTTACCAAAGAAGATCTCTATTACCGCTATTTCAGTGAGATCAACGAGTTTAGTCATGACGATTTGGCTAACATGACGCAAATCGACTACGATCGAGAGATGGCTTTCGTGGCCGTGCGTAATGGTGAAGAGATTATCGGTGTCACCCGTGCGCTTTCTGATCCAGATAATACCGATGCTGAATTCGCCGTGCTGGTGCGCTCCGATCTGAAAGGGCTGGGCCTCGGCAGGCAACTGATGATGAAGCTTATCGGCTATGCGCGTGCGCGTGGGCTGACCCGTCTGACTGGCATTACGATGCCGAATAACCGTGGCATGGTGACTCTTGCGCAAAAACTGGGCTTTGCCGTCGATATCCAGATTGATGAAGGTATTGTCAATTTAACCTTGCCGTTACAGGCTAGCGTAACGCCGTGACCTCTGTCGCAATGCGCTACGAATCCACCACTTAACGCCAAAAAATACGCGCAATCGGGCAAGTAGTGGTATTATCCCCGGTTATTCGAATGATGGTTTTAATGCGAGTGGCATTCAGGCCATCCAAACATGAGAGAAGAAGCGCACTGTGATGTTGTCAAAATTTAAACGTAGTAAACATCAACAACACCTTGCACAACTGCCCAAACTCCCCCAGACGGTTGCTGATGTCCGTACCCTTTATGCACCGTCAGATTTCCGCACCACGCTGCTGGAATCGATCGCCAATGCAACAACGCGGATTTATCTGGTTGCGCTCTATTTGGAGCATGATGACGCTGGCCGCGATATCCTTGAGGCGCTTTATCAAGCCAAACAGCGGCGTCCAGAACTGGAGATTTGTGTTCTGGTCGACTGGCATCGCGCTCAGCGTGGGCGTATTGGCGCTGCGGCAGCCAATACCAACGCCGATTGGTATTGTGCCATGGCGGCACAACACCCACAGATTTCGGTTCCGGTCTATGGCGTTCCCGTCAATACCCGTGAAGCCCTAGGCGTGTTGCATCTGAAGGGCTTTGTGATTGACGATACCGTCATTTACAGCGGTGCCAGTATTAATGATGTGTACCTGCACCAACACGATAAATACCGTTACGATCGCTACCAGTTAATCTCCAACCAGGTACTGGCTGATACCTTGATCGATTACATCAAGCATCACTTACTGGTCGCTGGTGCGGTGCAACGTCTTGATCGTGACGATCGGCCAAAAAGCCCGGAGATCAAAAACGAAACACGTATGTTCCGTTTTGCCCTGCGCCGTGCCAGTTATCAGTTTCAGGGTACAGCAGGCAATGATGAACTGGCAGTCACACCACTGGTGGGGCTCGGCAAACAAAGCATCCTGAATAAAACCATTCATCATCTGATGGCCAGTGCCGATCAGAAACTGACACTGTGCACACCTTATTTCAATCTGCCAGCCCTGTTGGTGCGTAATATTATTTATCTGCTGCGCCAGGGGAAACAGGTGGAAATCATCGTGGGTGATAAGACGGCTAACGACTTCTATATTCCAGAAGATCAGCCGTTCAAAATTATCGGTGCACTGCCCTATCTTTACGAAATCAACCTGCGCCGTTTCTTGAGCCGCCTGCAACGCTATGTTGATACCGGGCAACTTATTGTTCGCCTGTGGAAAGATGGCGACAACAGTTATCACCTGAAAGGTATGTGGGTAGACGATCAGTGGCAATTAATCACAGGTAACAATCTTAATCCGCGTGCTTGGCGGCTGGATCTGGAAAATGCGATCCTGATTCATGACCCCAAACAGGAAATGCGAGAACAGCGTCACAAAGAGCTGGAGATGATCCGTACTCATACCACTGTGGTTAATCATTATCTTGAGCTACAGAGCATCCAGCAGTATCCGGTCAAAGTGCGTAAGCTGATCCGCCGCTTACGTCGTATCCGTATTGATCGATTGATCAGCCGTATATTATAACCGCGCGCTAATCGTCTCCTCGTGCAGCCCGGCAATGCCGGGCTTTTTTGTCTGGCTGGCTACGGCTTGTACCACAATTAGAGTTCGAGCTCTTTACCCTTGCGGTGTAGCCTTAATGACACCAACATTGCCAGCAAACACATCGCAGAGACATACCAAAAGAAGGCCTGCTCCACTCCGAAAGACTTCAGCGACAGTGCAACATATTCAGCCGAACCGCCAAACATGGCGTTAGCTACCGCATAAGACAGGCCGACCCCTAATGCCCGCACTTCTGGTGGAAACATCTCTGCTTTCAACAACCCACTGATCGAGGTATAGAAACTGACAATAAACAACGCCAGCACGATCAGACCGAATGCGGCATAAGGGCTGGTAACGTTTTTCAGGGTAAACAGAATTGGCACCGTCAGCAGAGTCGCCAGCGAGGTAAAGATCAGCATCGAACTACGGCGGCCAATCTTATCCGACAACGCTCCTATCAGCGGCTGCAACAGCATATAAATGAACAGCGCGGCGGTCATGATAACGCTGGCCAGTTTGGCGTCCAGACCGGTGGTATTGACCAGGTATTTCTGCATATAAGTGGTGAAGGTATAAAAGCTCAGCGAGCCGCCAGCAGTAAAACCCAGCACCATCAGGAATGCCTTACGGTTTTTCCATAACCCTTTCAGTGAGCCAGCATCTTTATGGCTACGGGTTTTCTCGTCGGATGTTTCATTCAGTGAACGGCGCAGAAACAATGCCACTACCGCCAACGCCGCACCCAGCGCGAACGGAATACGCCACCCCCAAGCCTTTAGCTCTTCAGTGGAAAGGATCTGTTGCAAACCGACTAGAACCAACAACGCCAGCAATTGACCGCCAATCAGCGTCACATATTGGAAGGAAGCATAAAAACCACGCCTCCCCTTCACCGCCACCTCACTCATATAGGTGGCGCTGGTACCATATTCACCGCCAACCGAGAGTCCCTGAAATAATCTGGCAATCAACAACAAGGCTGGAGCCCAGCTCCCGATCGCTTCATAGGTCGGCAAACAAGCAATTGCCAGCGATCCGGCACACATCATGCACACCGATATCAACATTGAGTTCTTTCGACCGTGTCGGTCGGCAATATAGCCAAATAACCAACCGCCGATTGGCCGCATGAAGAAACCAGCAGCAAAAACGCCAGCAGTCTGCAATAGCTGTGTCGTACTGTTACCTGCAGGAAAGAATGAAGCGGCAAAATAAATTGAGCAAAAGGAGTAAACGTAAAAATCAAACCACTCCACCAGGTTCCCCGATGAAGCTCCAACAATAGCGAAAATACGCTTCTTTTTATCTTGTGCCGCCAAGTCGGCACTTTCCTCATTATCAATAACCAAGGTGGTTTCTGCCATTGTATTTCTCCATTCTAGTCCAGCAATATAAGCCGATGTATTGTCAGTTAATTGTTTCTTAATTGTTTGTTTTTAGTTAACAATAAATCCTGACAAGAGGCTAAACATAACGGGTAAAACAGGGGGGCAAACGTGAGTTTTGTGATAGAGATTAAATAGTAGGGTGTAACTAGATGAAAAAACGTTAAATTTTGTTCTTAAAAACGCAAAAAGGCCATCCTTGCGGATGGCCTTCTACGGGTTTGATGCCTGGCAGTGTCCTACTCTCGCATGGGGAGACCCCACACTACCATCGGCGCTACGGCGTTTCACTTCTGAGTTCGGCATGGGGTCAGGTGGGACCACCGCGCTATTGCCGCCAGGCAAATTCTTTCTCATTCCAGCCGTTACATTACATACCCTTCTACCGTATGCACGCAACCACCAGAACCAATCTCGG
>NZ_JQEI01000031.1 GCF_000743355.1 Serratia sp. Ag1 | reverse complement strand
TGATTTTGTGATCCACTACAACCTGGCCCGGATGGGCGCGAACCACGTTGGCCGGCAGGCGGATATTCATATCCATCCCGCTATCCACCGTTTGTGCCCGCGCAAAGGTTACGTCCTGGTAGCTTGCCAGCGGCACGGCATAGGTGCTGCCCCCACCTACCGGGGTGCCTTCTACCTTGAAGCCGTATTTCGCCTCCCCCAGCTTCGGCGTGGTCACCAGCAGGGCGGCACCGCTCGGGCTGGTGCGCCCCAGCGCGATCCCGTCTTTGCTGGCAGCCAGCATGCCGTTGTAGTTGAAGCTGCCGCTGGTCACGTCATTGTCCACCCCGACCCGCACAGAGGCGTCCCCGCGGGTGCCGCTGCGGCGAGCACTTAGCCCCACGGCGTTGGTGCGGCCTATTTCGCTGAAGTCCACGCCCGCGTAGGTGGTGCCGGTGCTGTCCTCAAACTCGCGGCTGTAGCTGCCACCGGTATGGAGCTTGCCGCCGTAATACGCAGCGTTCAGCGTGCCGGTATTGCGGTCCAGCATGATGGTGGTATTCAGGAACAACCCGTAATTGTTGTTACTGTCGTTAAAGCCCCCCTTCTGTACCCCGGTGGAGATCACCGCCCAGACCCCATTGCCGCGCCAGTTCCAGGAGCTCTGCAACTGGTGACGTTCGCTGTTGGCAAAACGGCTGTAGTTGTAGCCCAGACGGGTAGGACCAAACTGACGGCTGTAGCTGAAGGTGGTGCTGTTACTCGCCGGGTACAACGTGGAGACGGCCGTATTCTGGTACTGCGACGCCGTCAGGTAACCCAGTTGCTGGTTGCCTGCCGTCAGGCTGGCATAGCCCCCGACGTGTTTTTCACCGGCCATCAGCCCCACAGTCGGGGTCACGTCCACGTCGGCCACCTGCATCGGTCGGGTCAGGTTGTGCTCCATGGCCCAACTGTTGCCGCTGCCCTTGAGCAGGGCACTGCTGGCGGCAAACCAGGCGGTCTGGAAACTGGCCCCCATATTGAACAGGGTGTGCTCGGTATCCAGCTCTTTGCCGAGCGTCAGGTACCAGCCGGTACCGCCGCCGTAGTTGATGTTGGCAATCTGCTGGTTTTCGGTGCTGACCACCTGACCGCTGCGGTTAACCAGGCGGATCTCCACGTTATAGAACCCGCCGGGCAACTGGTTGTAATCAATCTCGTTGCGACCGATCACTGCCGGTACGCGGCGGATCAGGCGGCCATCGCGGTAAAACTCGTAGTCCCCGTCAGCGGTGGCAAACAGTACCATCTTGCCGGCAGACTGGTTGTCTCGTTTGAGGTTGTCCTGGCTGCCCAGGGTCACGAACTGGTCAAAGCTCGGGTTCAGCGACGTGTTGACGCTGCCCGCAACGTTGTCGCGGCTGTCCTGGCGGCCACCGCGCAAGTAGGTACTGGCGAAGTTCTTTTGCAGATACCAGGTACTGACACCCTGATCGGTAGTATGAACGTCGTAGTTGTGGTTTTCGTTGTAATACCAGTTGAAGTAACCATAACTCTGAGCGGGTAAACCGATAAAACCCTGACCGAAAGCGGAAACCGCTTGGTAATCGTTCGAGGCGGTACGCACATCCAACGACTGGTTATGGATGAATCCCATCATGGTCTGCGGTTGTACATACCGTTTGCTGCCATCGCTAATGGTCAGTGACTGTTTGACTTTATCCAATGAAACAACCTGGCCACCAACCGTGTAATCACAGCCATTGGGGCAAACCGCATAGGGGATATTGGCCAGCACCTTGTTGAGCAAGGCGATCTGTTCGGTGGATACCCCATTCTGGCGGTAGAGAGCTTCATTAAAAGAGAGGCGGTTGTCTTTTGCCGACCAGGTCACCGGCCCTGGCAATGGTTTACTGTCCAGGGTGGCAAGATACTGTATGGAGGTATCCTGTTCGGTATCGGAAAAACCGGCAGGAACCTGATATTCGATCTGGGCACTCTCTGCATATGTCGCGGCTGACGGCGCCAATAACAATAAGCCGGTTGCCCATCCTGGGATAACTTTGGCCATGGAGATTCCATTCTATAAAGAAGTAATTAACGTCAAAGGTTATTAACCTAATATTATTTGCAATAAAACAATTTTGTTTTATTGATGTTTTCCGCAGCAAATTAAAAAACGGCTATTTGCACTGTAAACACATTAAACTTAAATGTATTGCAAAAAACCTAAACAATAGGGTCACCTAAGCAACCCTATTAAATGAATAATGTTCAATAAAGAATATTATGCGACTATATTATGCTTTTGGTTCGAACAGCATAACCAGGTCACCCTGATATGCGCCGTTGGTAGAACCTGTGGCGTTGGTTGGCGCTTTAGCAGTGATCTTCAGCGTATAGGTGTTGTCATAGCCACCTGGTGCAGCGGTGGTCTGAATGACTTTCACAGGCGTGCCCTGAACAACCGCTTTACCCGCGAAGCTAACAGCAACGCTAGACAGCTGGGCACCATCAGCACGTGCAACAGTCAGTGGCTGTACCAGAGAAACATTCACTTCGGTGTCAGTGGTGTAAACACGCACTGGCAGATCGTTAGAAGCGAATGAAGTCTGGGTGTAGTCTTTGGCGAACAGTTCTTCTTTGTCATACCAGGTGCTGCCGTCTGGCTTAGAAACAAAGATGGCATCATTGATATTTGCAACAATAGCGATCTCTTTATTGATACCAGCAGCGTGAGCCATACCGGTAGACAGAACAGCAGCAGCGACAACAGACAGAAGAATCTTTTTCATTATTACTTTTCCTTTTTCAAGACGATCTTATTCATTAAGAAACGTTTTAATCCAGTACTGAACATAGTCAATAACCATCATCAAATGGCTTGCCAGCTCAATAAAGGATGATAACCAAGATTTATTTTTTATGGTCAACAAAGAAGCCAGACACGACAGAAAAACTTCAATCAGCAAGCCCCTTAACCACGGAGACTAATATAAGACTTTTCCTTGGGTCTGGGGAGTTAATGATTTTCTATCATTGATAACAAAAATGACTAATCGTGTGTGGAGTTAGTTGATTTAGAACCTCTATGCCAAATAATTCAAGTTACTTGTTGGCAACAAGAACTAACCCATAGGAGCGGGCCCGACCTGGGTCGGGTAACGCAGGCAGTACCCAAGTAATTTGAAATATCTCAATCGGTGAAATTGTTACCGGTGATTCGGAAGCAGCCAGCCAGGAAGGGCTCGATATCACACACACAAATGAGAAAAATCTTAATTTAAAGTCATTCTTGTCAAGGGCGATTGGATAGATTTGGCATGCAAGAGGTCACGGCGTTACGGCACAATTGTTGAAAACCTGGAGCAACCATACCATTATTCCCATAAAATAAATGCGGTTTAACAGAAAATCAGGATAAGATTAATAAAGTCACGGCATAGCAAAACAACAAAAAAACTTAACTAATTGATTTTTATTAAATAAAAATATCTTTTATCACTATGGTATAATTTTTTTGCATGACGGATAAAAAAATGTTGGATTTACATAAACAGAGAATAATCTTATATTCCCCCTACTGATTTAGTTAGTGGCTTAATTATACCCCCCTTTCTATGTCTAATTAAATTTACCTCTAATACTTAATGGTTTTCTTCACATATAGACTGAAAAATTCAATTTGCAAAAAGGTGGCGACTCGACGGCCCAATGTGGTGAAACCCACAAATGGACTGATTAAAAAAGTCACCCCTTATGAAAATTGAAGCATGATGAATATATTGAAAAAATTTAATCGCATTAAGTTTAGCAGGCAAATACCCCAAACCAAATAAGTTAAATTTTAAAAGGTAAGACGTAATGAAAAAGACACTTCTGTCTGTTGTCGCTGCTGCTGTTCTGTCTACCGGTATGGCTCACGCTGCTGGTATCAAAAAAGAGATTACTATTGTCGCAAATATCAATGATGCCATCTTTGTTTCTAAGCCAGACGGCAGCACCTGGTATGACAAAGAAGAACTGTTCGCCAAAGACTACACCCAGACTTCATTCGCTTCTAACGATCTGCCAGTGCGTGTTTACACCACTGACACCGAAGTGAATGTTTCTCTGGTACAGCCACTGACTGTTGCGCGTGCTGACGGTGCTCAGCTGTCTAACGTTGCGGTTAGCTTCGCGGGTAAAGCAGTTGCTCAGGGCACACCTCTGAAAATCACTCAGACCACCACAGCACCGGGGGGCTATGACAACACCTATACGCTGAAAATCACTGCCAATGCGCCAACCAACGCAACAGGTTCAACCAACGGCGCATATCAAGGTGACCTGGTGATGCTGTTCGAACCAAAAGCATAATATATTTTAATTATCGCTTTTAATTAAGTAATTAGGGTTATTTCTATAACCCTAATTATTACTAAAAAACAATAGAGAATAATAACAAAAAAACTTTTTTTGCTATTGGTTTTTATTGATGTTTTTAATAAACATTATTTTGGAGTTGTCCATCATGAAAAAAATTATCCCAGGATGGGCAACCGGCTTATTGTTATTGGCGCCATCAGCCGCGACATATGCAGAGAGTACCCAGATCGAATATCAGGTTCCTGCCGGTTTTTCCGATACCGAACAAGATACCTCCATACAGTATCTTGCCACCCTCGACAGTAAACCGCTACCAGGGCCAATCAGTTGGTCAGCAAAAGACAACCGCCTTTCTTTCAATGAGGCTCTCTACCGCCAGAATGGGGTGTCCACCGAGCAGATCGCCTTGCTCAACAAGGTGCTGGCCAATATCCCCTATGCGGTTTGCCCCAATGGTTGTGATTACACGGTTGATGGTCAGTTCGTCTCTTTGGATAAAGTCAAACAGTCGCTGAGCATTACCAATGGTAGCCAACATTATGTAAAACCACAGACAAGCTTCGGCTTTATTCATAACCAGTCGTTGGATGTGCGTACCGCCTCGAACGAGTACCAGGCCGTTTCCGCCTTCGGCCAAGGGTTCCTGGGTTTACCTGCCCAGAGTTATGGTTACTTCAACTGGTACTATAACCAGAGCCAGAATTACGACGTTCATACTACCGATCAGGGCGTCAGTACCTGGTATCTGCAAAAGAACTTCGCCAGTACCTACTTGCGCGGTGGCCGCCAGGACAGCCGCGACAACGTTGCGGGCAGCGTCAACACGTCGTTGAACCCGAGCTTTGACCAGTTCGTCACCCTGGGCAGCCAGGAAAACCTGGAACTCGACAACCAGTCTGCCGGCAAGATGGTGCTGTTTGCCACTGCCGAGGGGGACTACGAGTTTTACCGCGATGGCCGCCTGATCCGCCGCGTACCGGCGGTGATTGGCCGCAACGAGATTGATTACAACCAGTTGCCCGGCGGGTTCTACAGTGTGGAGATCCGTTTGATCAACCGCAGCGGCCGGATAGTCAGCACCGAAAACCAGCAGATTGCCAACATCAACTACGGCGGCGGTACCGGCTGGTACCTGACGCTCGGCAAGGAGTTGGATACCAAACGTACCCTGCTCAATATGGGGACCAGTTTCCAGACCGATTGGTTTGCCGCCAGCAGTGCCCTGCTCAAGGGCAGCGGCAACAGTTGGGCCATGGAGCACAACCTGACCCGGCCGATGCAGGTGGCCGACGTGGACGTGACCCCGACTGTGGGGCTGATGGCCGGTGAAAAACACGTCGGGGGCTATGCCAGCCTGACGGCAGGCAACCAGCAACTGGGTTACCTGACGGCGTCGCAGTACCAGAATACGGCCGTCTCCACGTTGTACCCGGCGAGTAACAGCACCACCTTCAGCTACAGCCGTCAGTTTGGTCCTACCCGTCTGGGCTACAACTACAGCCGTTTTGCCAACAGCGAACGTCACCAGTTGCAGAGCTCCTGGAACTGGCGCGGCAATGGGGTCTGGGCGGTGATCTCCACCGGGGTACAGAAGGGGGGCTTTAACGACAGTAACAACAATTACGGGTTGTTCCTGAATACCACCATCATGCTGGACCGCAATACCGGCACGCTGAACGCTGCGTATTACGGCGGCAAGCTCCATACCGGTGGCAGCTACAGCCGCGAGTTTGAGGACAGCACTGGCACCACCTACGCGGGCGTGGACTTCAGCGAAATAGGCCGCACCAACGCCGTGGGGCTAAGTGCTCGCCGCAGCGGCACCCGCGGGGACGCCTCTGTGCGGGTCGGGGTGGACAATGACGTGACCAGCGGCAGCTTCAACTACAACGGCATGCTGGCTGTCAGCAAAGACGGGATCGCGCTGGGGCGCACCAGCCCGAGCGGTGCCGCCCTGCTGGTGACCACGCCGAAGCTGGGGGAGGCGAAATACGGCTTCAAGGTAGAAGGCACCCCGGTAGGTGGGGGCAGCACCTATGCCGTGCCGCTGGCAAGCTACCAGGACGTAACCTTTGCGCGGGCACAAACGGTGGATAGCGGGATGGATATGAATATCCGCCTGCCGGCCAACGTGGTTCGCGCCCATCCGGGCCAGGTATACCCGGTGAAAGCAGAGGTGAGCATGAACCTGTTGTACAACGGTTTCCTGGTGGACTCGCAGGGTGCACCGGTCAGCGGGACGCTGCAGGAGAGTGGCGATACGGTTTATCCGAACGGGTTGTTCTCGCTGGCGTCTTCGACGCTGCTGAAGGAAATCACCGTGAGCGGCAAACAGGGGCGCTATCGCTGTGACCTGACCAAACCAAAAGACAATTACTACACCTGTGTGGTGGCTTAAAACAAATGACAGGAACACAGATGAACCATTGGAAACAGGCACTCACCACGCTATTACTGCTGTGGGTGGGTCTGGTAAGTGCAGCAGATACCCCATTAGGCGGCGTACCGGTCAGCATTACCCTGACTCAAATGCCAAAGATCACCGTAGAAAAACCCGGTGGCGGCTGGTACGACACGCTTACGCTGAGCAACAGCACAGGCAGTGACACCACCTGCTACCAGGCCCAGGTGCCGGTGCAGGTCAGCATCCGTAACGAGCGCAATTTTGCGGTGTCGCTGGTGAACCCGCTGGTGCTGACGCATGAAACCAAACCCGAACTGACATTCACCACTGAGCAGGTGAGCTTTGGCAGCACGCCCACATCACTGCAGGCCCTGAGTACCACGCCGGTTGCCTTCAGCAATCCGCCGCTGGTCGGCGACACCTCAAGTGGCAGTTATCTGCTGTCTTTGAGCGCACTTCAGCCACAAGGGGTATTGGGCAGTATCTCAGGCAATTACCTGGGCAAGCTGGTACTGCTGTTTGAAGTTCAGGTTTAAGGCTGCCGCGTTACTGGCAGGTCGGTCTGGCATGAGGCCGGTGTGACCGATGGTAAATAGCGAACCCGGCAACGGGTTTCCACAAACATAGAGGATAATGTGTAATGAAAACGAAGATTTTTTCTGTATTGGCTTGTGCTTCAGGTCTGCTGGGTATGACGGGCGCTCAAGCAGTTGTCAACATCAGTAACTGCCTGGTTACCGAGATTGGTAATGGCATCTGGGAAGGTTCATTTAATTTTGTTGCAGATAACTTTCCTACAACTCAGACTCTCAACATAATTTATGTCGGTATACCGATCCCAGTGAATGGATTCATCGGTGGACAAACGATGCCAACTGTCACGCCGTCACCGCTGCAAGTGGCAGACTTTACGCTCGCGTTAACATTAGGTAACGCGCAAGTCATCAAACAGAGTGATGGCGGGATAGCGATCGTACCACCGTTCGGGTCCGTACTGCGGAACGTCACAGGTTCTGTCAAGGTCAGGTTCGATATGAGCAACCCCTTGATTTACCCGGCTCTCAGGATAGATACAAGATTTGTATCCCCGGATCAAACTATCTCGGGATGGTATTTTGCCGTCCCTGGCAGGACAACAGGCTGTCTGGCAGGTTCATCTACGGCGATCGCACCCCCAAGGGAGGATCTGATCAATTCAGACCCCAAATTCACGCTGAAAACGGCCCAATGGATATTAGGGACGGCGGACGTGGGTGACCTGCCAGACGTTTCGGTGGCGGGCAACGGTTATGCGGCTACGATCAATGCCGTGGCAAGTAACAACCTGTGCGTGAACTATCTCACCGACAAGGTTAAGGCTAATAGCTATGCCCTGAGCGTCAGCAACAGTTACAGCTCGCAAGGGGGGCGCAACCTGTTTGCCCTGAATGGCAGCAACGGCAGCCAGTTGCTGTATAACCTGCAACTAGTGAGTAATGACGGGGTGACGGGCAATAACTTTAACTTCCCGGCCACTGCCGCTAATTACATTACGCTCTCACAGTTGCCCAGCAGCGTCGATAAACGCAGCGAAATGTGCTGGACGCCAAAAATCAATCTGTTCAAGAATGCAACCACCCAAGCGGGCATGCATACCGACACATTAAATTTTATGATCACGCCAAAAGCCTAAATTCATCTCTAACCGAAGTCATTCGAGTAACGCGGTAACTGAACGAACAACTTGAAGTATGACGAGTATATTCAAGTCACTTCGAGCAGAGCTCTCTCTGCTGAAGTGATGTTTAACCCATATTTTATATTTACTAGCAATTTAAAAGGATATCTATGCGTAAGGGAAAAATTGTCATTCAATCTCCCTGTCACTTTACTTCCATTGGTATTGAGACATTATTTAATCATTCTCTTTACACGAATAAACCAACCGAGCTCGTAACGTTTAAAACCCTGGAGGAGTGTAAGGAATACTGTGTTTCCGTATCAGGTATTGATATTTTAATCCTTGCCTTGAACGGCAAAGAAAACAACCTGGCACCATTAATTAACTTTATATCTAACACATTACCCATAACACACCCAAAAACAAAGGTGTTATTGCTTGTCCATGGCAGGCATACGGAATTTTTAAGCAACTATCTTTCCAGGAATGGCAATATCAGCGCAATACTGGATATCTCTAGTCCGCTAAAGCAAATACAGAAAGTGTTAGATAATGTTTTTAATGGCGTTAAAGAAGATATTAATGCCAATATTTCACTCTCATTACGTGAGTTGTCGGTGTTAAATGGATTATTAAGTGGCAGAACACCAATACAGATAGCCAATGAATTGCGGCTAAGCATTAAGACAGTGAGCCACTACAAACGGGCCGCTCTGGCAAAATTGGGCTTACCCTCTCTGCATCCTATATTTATGCAATGTTCGATTCCTGCGGTAACGTCAAGATATCGTCGGGTAGCAAAAATTGATACACAGAGTAAATCTTGTTTACCTAAAAAACAGGGGGAATTAATAGAACCACCTGAATGCATAAACATGGCCGAATAAAAAGCCAGTAAAACCCTAAACAAACCATTATGGAATGCCGATAAAAACAGCATTAAGTTTAATTAAAAAACAATAAAAGTAAGAAATATATAGTATTTATGAAACACCTGCCAAAATTAAGTCAACTGCAAATATTCGAGTCTATTATACAGCACGGCAGTTTCCGCTCTGCCGCGAAAACCTTGAATCAGGCACAACCCGCATTAACACGGGCAATTAATGAACTTGAAAACACATTGGGTACCTCGCTGATGGTACGTGGCCCGAAAGGTGTCGTGCTGACAGAGGCCGGGCAATTACTGGAACCCCGTATCCAGTTTATCCTGAGGGAGCTGGAACGGGCCGTCAATGAAGTGGAACAGGTGACCTATTCATCGCGCGGGAGCGTCGCATTGGGCAGCTCCTCGCTGCCCTTTTTCGCCATGCTGCCTGCGGCCATTAAACGCTTTCAGAAGCGCTTCCCCCAGGTGAATATCTATCTCACGGAGGGGCAACCTCCTGAGCTGCTGTCTGGCATACGGCAAGGCAAACTGGATTTTGCTATTGGCACCACAGGAGCCGAGGCAATACCCAGCGATTTTATTACCGAGCCCTTTTTCACGACCTCCTTTTGTGTGCTGGCCCGCAAGAAACACCCTCTGGCTCAGTGCACTTCTTTGGAACAACTGGAAGAAGCAAAGTGGTATTTACCGGGGGAGAATCAGGGCTATCACAGCCAGTTAACTCCGCTGTTGTTCCCCAAGCCGCACCATCCCTATACGGTTGTCAGAGGTGATACATTCACCGCAGGGCTGCAAATGGTTTTCGACGCTGATTATTTGATCGTGGCATCCCAAGAGATGTTAAAAGTACCTTATTTAAAAGATCATCTTTGTATGCTTCCGCTTAAAAAGCCGTTGCCGGATGCCACTTATCACTTTATTTACTCGCAACGTCTCCCTCTGACGCTGGTTGCAAAAAAGTTGATGAATGAGCTGCGTGCGGTTGGTGAAAATCATGTCTGGAGCTGATACGGGCAACTAGATGCGCGGTGCGAACCAAGGGCAACCTACATTCCGAGCTTAGCTGGTCGGTAAGGGTAGTCGGTTGCGCCACCAGCGCCAACCGCGTTTCAGCACCTGAGTTTGTGGGCTAAAACGCTGGTTTAACCCATTCGCCAGCACATCCAACGCAAGGCAAAAGATGAAATACACCAGCGCCACAAACAGGAACACTTCCATCGGATACACCATACTGCGGTTATTCACTTGGGTTGCCAGGAACGTCAGCTCCCCGACGCCGACGATATAAGCCAGCGAAGTATCTTTAATCAACGAGATCCACTGGTTGATAAACGAAGGCACCATCATGCGCAGCGCCTGCGGCAAGACAATCATCCGCAGCACCTGCCAGCGGTTCAGCCCCAAAGAAAGCCCCGCCTGCCATTGCCCAGCCCCGATGGCGACAATCCCCGCTTTGACCGCATGAGCCAGATAGGCCGAGGCGATCAGCGCCAGCGCGCACACGACGGTGGTAATTTCTGGAATGTCTACACCGAACACCATCGGCAGTAAGAAATAGGTCCAGAAAATCAGCATGATCACCGGGATAGCGCGGAAGAAACCCAACAGCGCCGCCAGTAACCCCGCCAGCACCCCGCGCGACATCGCCAGCGCTACCCCCAGTAAAGTACCCAAGATCGCCGAGGCGACCCCAGCCATCAGGCTGATCGCCAACGTCAGCGCCGCACCACCCAATGGCCCATCGGGAAAAGTCCCCCACAGCAGGTAACCTAAATTCTCGTGGATAACGGTGAAATCCATCTTAGTGCCCCCCAAGCGGTTTACGCTGTTGACGCCACATGCCCCACCCTTCCAGCAGAGCAATGATGGCGATATACAACACCGTTGCCACGCCAAACGCCTGGAAGGTGCGCAGGGTTTCGGTTTCTACCTGGCGCGAAGCGTAAGACAGCTCCGCCACGCCGATGGCCATGGTCAGGGATGAATTCTTGATCACATTCATGTACTGCCCCAAAAGAGGCGGGAAAGCGATTTTCAGCGCCTGCGGCAACACCACATAACGCATAGATTGCCAGCCAGTCAGCCCTAATGCATGGGCGGCATGCTTTTGCCCAGCGGCAACGCCACGGATGCCAGAGCGGATCTCCTCAGCAATAAAGGCGGTGGAATAGAGCGTCAGGCCAAAGAAACCCGCCAGAAATTCAAATGATGGCCATTCGATCCATCCCAAAGCGTGCGGAGTATTCAGCCACTGCATAGCGGCTGAGGGCAGAATTTGCCCGGCGGCGAAATACCAGAAGAACAGTTGCACCAGCAGAGGAGTATTACGAAACAGCGCGCTGTAAGCCACTGCCAACCCGCTTAACGGGCGGAGAGGGCTATCGCGCATGGCTGCCAGCACCAATCCCAGCAGCGTCGCAGCCAGCCCGGCGCAGGCCGATAGCCAAAGCGTCAGCAGGAAGCCATGCCAGAGCCAGCTCAGATATTGCGGTGCCAGCAGCCAATCTGAGAGTTGTTGCAAATTCATATGCGGTATACCCCTCCTCAATAAGGAAGGGCCTCGGGAGATTAAGCTTTAGGCTGTTGATCCAACGGGCCGATCTTGAAGCTGCCACGCGGCTGGGCAGAATTGGTTTCCGGGCCAAACCAGCGATCGTAAAGCTTCACCGCTTCACCCCCTTGTTCCAGTTTGATCAGCGTATCGTTAATGGTGGCAGTCAGGCGCTCTTCACCTTTAGGAATACCCACGCCCTGGTACTCTTTGGTGATACTGAACGGGGAAATCTCGAAATCCGCTTTTTGCGCCGCAGGCAGATTACCCAGTAGGCCAACCAGCTTGGCATCATCCTGAGTAATCGCCTGTACGTTGCCGTTACGCAGGGCCACAAACGCCAGCGGCGTGTCGTCATAAGAGATCACTTTGGCGGTAGGGTAATGCTCGCGCAGGGTAATTTCCTGCACCGTACCTTTATCTGCGCCAATGCGTAGGTTTTTGATGTCTTCCGGGGTTTTCAGCACGCCTTTATGGGCGATGAACTTCTGGCCGGTGGCGAAATATGGCACGCTGAAGTTCACTTCTTTGGCTCGCTCATCGGTGATGGTGAAGTTGGCGGCAATCAGATCCACCTTTTTGGACACCAGCAGAGGAATACGGTTGGCCGGGTTGGTGGCGCGCAGTTCCACTTTCACCCCCAGCGCTTTGCCGATGGCGTTAGCCACATCGACGTCATAACCCACCAGCTTTTTGCTTTGCGGATCGATATAGCCAAACGGTGGATTACTGTCGAATACCGCGATACGCACCACGCCAGCTTTTTTAATATCGTCGAGTTTGTCGGCATGGGCAGCCCCTACAACAAGACTGCTCAGGCTGGCTAACAAGGTTAAGGCGAGAACGCGCTGTTTCATAAGAGGCTCCTAATGGATGAATGTTGTGCTGGCTGACAAGCTAGCAAGCCTCACTTAGGTCAGGAAATAATATTAAACGCTATATTTATAACCATTTGATATTTGTGGCCTCTTAATGCACCAAAGGCGCTGTTTTCAGCGCCTTTGGGTGTAACACATTGGCAAAATTACTGTTTCTTCTCATCTTTGTTTTCAGCCAACAGCGTTTCCAACGCATCGCCGCCCAGATGGCGGAAGTCCTGGCCTTTAACAAAGTAGAAGATAAATTCGCAGATATTCTGGCAACGATCGCCAATCCGCTCAATCGAGCGGGCGCAGAACAGGGCGGTCAGCACGCTTGGAATGGTGCGTGAATCTTCCATCATGTAGGTCATCAGTTGGCGCACGATACCTTCATATTCCTGATCGACCTTTTTGTCTTCGCGGTAAATACGAATCGCTTCGTCCAGATCCATACGCGCAAAAGCATCCAACACGTCATGCAGCATCTGCACGGTGTGGCGGCCAAGCGATTCCAAGCTCACCAGCAATGGCTGATGCTGCTGGGAGAATTTCTCCAAAGCGGTGCGGCAGATTTTATCCGCCACGTCGCCGATACGTTCCAGCTCGGAAATGGTTTTGATGATCGCCATCACCAAACGCAGGTCGCTGGCGGTGGGCTGGCGTTTGGCAATGATGCGCACGCAGGCTTCGTCGATCGCCACTTCCATCATATTAACCTTGGCATCACCTTCAACCACGCGCTTGGCTAACTCACCGTCCTGATTATGCATTGCGGTGATCGCGTCGGTCAGTTGCTGTTCCACCAGCCCACCCATGGTCAAGACCTGAGTGCGGATGTGCTCGAGTTCTGCGTTGAACTGGCCAGAAATATGTTTGTTTAAATTCAGGTTATCCATGATGCATCCTCATCAACCATAACGGCCAGTAATGTAATCTTCGGTCTGCTTCTTTTGTGGCGCAGTGAACAGGGTGTCAGTATCGCTGAACTCGATCAGCTCACCCAGATACATAAATGCAGTGGAATCAGAACAGCGCGCCGCCTGTTGCATATTGTGGGTCACAATCACCACGGTGTAGTCAGACTTCAGCTCGCTGATCAGTTCTTCAATCTTGCCGGTCGAGATCGGATCCAATGCCGAGCAAGGTTCATCCAGCAACAGCACTTCCGGGCGAATGGCAATACCGCGCGCGATGCACAAACGCTGCTGCTGGCCACCGGACAGGCTATAGCCACTCTGGTGCAGCTTGTCTTTGGTTTCGGTCCACAGCGCCGCCTTGGTTAACGCCCACTGCACGCGTTCGTCCATATCGGCACGCGACAGCTTCTCGAACAGGCGCACACCGAAAGCGATGTTGTCGTAAATCGACATCGGGAACGGCGTTGGTTTCTGGAACACCATACCCACTTTGGCGCGCAGCAGGGCAATATCCTGGTTATCGGTCAGAATATTCTGCCCATCCAACAGGATACCGCCTTCAGCACGCTGCTCTGGGTAGAGCTGATACATCTTGTTGAAGGTGCGCAGCAGCGTGGATTTACCACAGCCGGACGGGCCGATAAACGCGGTCACTTTATTCTTGGCGATATCCAGCGTGATGTTTTTCAGCGCATGGAATTTGCCGTAATAAAAATTCAGATCGCGTACCTGAATTTTGCTGCTGGAAGTAGAGTCAACCATACTCATCAAGACTTCTCTCTTTTCACCGCGCCAGCCAGGCTGGCGCTTAAATTTTTATGAATGCTTTTTCTTGGCGAAAATCACACGCGCCAGGATGTTCAGTAACAGTACGCACAGGGTGATCAACAGCACCCCCGCCCAAGCCAGCTGTTGCCATTCGGCAAACGGGCTCATGGCGAATTTGAAAATGGTCACCGGCAGGTTGGCGATTGGCTGCATCAAATTCGTGCTCCAGAACTGGTTCGACAGCGAGGTAAACAGCAGCGGCGCGGTTTCACCCGCAATACGCGCAATCGCCAACAACACGCCAGTGATGATGCCAGAAACCGAAGCCTTCAAGGTGATCGCCGAGATCATGCGCCATTTCGGCGTACCCAACGCGTAGGCCGCTTCGCGCAGCGTATCCGGCACCAGTTTGAGCATGTTCTCAGTGGTGCGAATAACGATCGGGATCTGCAGTAAGGCCAGCGCGATAATCCCCGCCCAACCAGAGAAGTGCTGCATTTTCGCCACGACCACGGTGTAAACAAACAACCCCACCACGATGGATGGCGCAGACAACAGAATGTCGTTAATAAAACGGATCACTTCCGCCAGCCAGGATTTACGGCCATATTCCGCCAGGTAGATCCCCGCCATAATGCCCAGTGGGGTGCCAAAAATGGTCGCCCACAGGATCAGCAGGCCGCTACCGGCGATAGCGTTCGCCAAGCCACCACCTGCGGTGTTCGGCGGCGGCGTCATTTCAGTGAACAGCGCCAGCGACATGCCGTCGATGCCTTTGGTGACGGTAGAAAACAGGATCCACACCAGCCAGAACAGGCCAAATGCCATCGTCGCCATCGACAGGAACAGCGCAATACGGTTCTTCTGGCGGCGCCAGGCCTGCATTTTGCGGCGGCTTTCTGCCAGTGCCGCAGGGTTTTGCATATCCATCGTTGCCACGTTAGCGTCCCTCGTTCTTAGCCAGGCGCATTACCATAAATTTCGATAGCGCAAGGACGATAAAGGTGATCACAAACAGGATCAGCCCCAACTGCATTAACGCAGAAGTGTGCAACCCGGACTCTGCTTCGGCAAATTCGTTAGCCAGCGCCGAGGTGATGCTGTTGCCCGGCATAAACAGCGAGAAGCTGTCGAGCTGGTAGGTATTACCGATGATAAAGGTCACCGCCATGGTTTCCCCCAGCGCACGGCCTAGCCCCAGCATGATGCCGCCAATCACGCCGTTTTTGGTGAACGGTAGTACGATGCGCGAGATCACTTCCCAGGTAGTACAACCGATGCCGTAGGCCGACTCTTTCATCATCACCGGGGTTTGTTCGAACACATCGCGCATGACTGCGGCAATGTAAGGAATAATCATAATCGCCAGGATCACCCCAGCGGCCAGGATGCCGATACCAAACGCCGGGCCGGAGAACAGCTCACCGACAATCGGGATGCCGGAGAGCACGTTGCCCACCGGGGTCTGGAAATATTGGGCAAACAGCGGAGCGAACACGAACAGGCCCCACATGCCGTAAACAATGCTGGGGATCGCCGCCAGCAGCTCAATGGCAATACCCAGTGGGCGCTTCAGCCAGTTAGGAGCCAACTCGGTCAGGAACAGGGCGATCCCAAAGCTGACCGGTACGGCGATCAGCAACGCAATCAGTGAGGTCACCACCGTGCCGTAGATCGGCACCAGCGCACCAAACTGTTCAGCCGGTGCATCCCACTCTTTGGTCCACAGGAAGGCGAAGCCGAACTTCTGCATGCTCGGCCAGGAGGCAATAATCAGCGAAACAATAATGCCGCCCAGTAACAATAGGGTAATCAGCGCCGCCAGTTTAACCAGCGCGCTGAAGATAATGTCACCATTCTTACTTGGTGCTTTCATGGTCGGCTTAGATCCAGCCATAGGTTACTCTTCTGTTTAAAGCTAGGAGGGCCCAGCACGCTGAGCCCTGACACATCAGGCTGAGGCGCGGTAAATTCCGCACCCCCTGCATAGTTAGAACAAGGCTTTACCGGAACTGTCTTTAATGTTGGTTCTCCAGGCGGCACGGATCTGCTCAACCACTTCCGCAGGCAGTGGAGCATAATCCAAGTCGCTGGCTTGCTTGGCACCGGTTTTGTAAGCCCAGTCAAAGAACTTCAGCACTTCTGCGCCTTGCTCAGGCTTCTTCTGCTCTTTGTGCATCAGAATGAAGGTGGTGGAGGTGATCGGCCAGACGTTGTCGCCTTTCTGGTTGGTCAGATCCTGAGCAAAAGTTTTACTCCAGTCCGCGCCCTTGGCCGCTGCGCTGAAGCTCTCTTCAGTTGGGCTAACCGGTTGGCCGTCTGCTGAGATCAGTTTAGTGTATGCCAGGTTGTTTTGCTTAGCGTAAGCGTATTCAACATAGCCGATAGAACCCGGCAGGCGCTGAACGAACGCCGCGATGCCGTCGTTGCCTTTACCACCCAGCCCGGTTGGCCAGTTAACGGTTGAACCTGCGCCGATATTCTCTTTCCACTGCGAGTTGGCTTTAGACAGGTAGCTGGTGAAGACGAAGGAGGTGCCAGAACCGTCCGCGCGGCGGACGACAGCAATGTTCTGATCCGGCAGCTTGACGTCAGGGTTCAGCTTAACGATCGCCGGGTCATTCCATTTTTTGATGTTACCCAGATAAATATCACCCAGGGTTTGGCCATCAAGGGTCAATTCACCAGACTTGATGCCAGGAATGTTCACGGCCAGCACCACACCGCCAATCACGGTAGGGAACTGGAACAGGCCGTCGGCAGCCAGTTTGTCGTCCGACAGCGGTGCATCAGAAGCACCAAAATCAACGGTATTGGCAATGATTTGCTTCACACCGCCGGAGGAGCCAATCCCCTGATAGTTAACTTTGTTGCCAGTCTCTTTCTGATAAGAATCTGCCCACTTGGCGTAAACCGGCGCGGGAAATGTCGCACCTGCACCGGTCAAGCTGGCAGCAGCGAACGCAGACACAGAGGCCAGGGAGAAAGTCGCTGCCACAATACCGGCGACGGTAGTACGCATCAGTTTCATAATCCCTCCTAATGGGATATTCAAAAATCAACTTTGGGTTGTTTTCATCAGAGTAAGTATTGTTGCAGGAGGGAAAATAGGACAGTTTCGTGACAGAAAAATGTATGAAATATGACAGTTGTATTACAACGAACAGAAACCTACAAATCCAGTTTAAAATCAATGAAATAAAAATGGCAGTGCGTCACTGCCAGCCAGATTTATATTGCGATCGGGTTTAAAAATAGTAGTTGAGTAACAATTGCCAACGCCGTTCTGGGCTCGGCTGCCCCCATTGTGTTGCATCCATACGATAGACTTTCTGCCATTGCACCGCCAAGTCCACCGGGCCGATATGGCGACGCACCTCAGCAAACCCCATATTACGCTGCCGCTGCAGATCGCGCTGCCAGATGGCGTTGATATCGTAATTATCAACAGCATCTTTCCAATAGGCCTGGAACAGCACGGAGCGGCGCGGCATCAGCCCGTTTTGCACCTGCTGCTGGGACTCACCGAGAGAGATGTTACCTTGTGCCGTAGCATAAGATGGCAAATTGGAGAAGAAACCCAAGGCTCGCTGATTATCCGCACTCCCGTTGTAGTGGCCTTCGGCACGTAGCGTTAACCGGTTTTCACCGCTCCAGGTGAAACCATAGGCCAAGCGGTTACGCCAGCGGACTTCCTGCTGCTGTTCCGGCCAGGAAGTTTGCCAAGCGTAAGCCTGCCGCCCACCAGCCCATTCGGTGTAAAACAGAGTGGAATGGGACAGTACCCTGGAAAGGTTGAAACCCAACTGCGGCGAGCGGCCTTGCTCTTGCAAAAACAACCCTTGTGGATTCAGATTCTCTGCAAATTGATAGCTGCCCACCAGCAAAATACGCTGTCTGGAGTTGCTGGCACCCCAATCCAGGCTGGCACTTTGCTGGCTTGGCTGTTCGCTGAGCTTGGGTGACCAAATAGCCGTAAAAGCAGCCTTATCCCAAAGATACTGCCAACGGAGCATGGCATTGCCCAAACGGTTATTTCTCAGTGTTTCAGGATCGGCAGAGGTAACCGAGCGCACCGTACCCTGCCCAAGGAAATCGGTAGGATTGTAACCAAATGCCAGGCCATAGCGCGTATTGACCCGGCCCGCATCTAACAGCAGGCGCGGCGTCACTTTATAAGCCAGGTAGGCTTCTTTCAGCGAGTTCACGCTGCTGTCACTACGCAAGGCCGGGGAGAAATGGCTGTCAAAACGGTTAGCCAATATAAAACGCCAATCCTGAGAAGGATTAGCGGTCAAAGGCGCATCCCAACGCAGATCGATAGAAACACGTTGCGCATTGCCACCGTTCTCTTTCATGCTGGTGGCCGCTTCCGCCATCATGTTGAGCTTTTTGCTCTTTATGAGTGAAAACGAGGTGTTGTCAGCCAGATCCAGAGCCGCCAGCGTAGCATCTTCTGCATGGGCAGACTGGCCATAGAGAACCGATAATGCCACCATCCATGACAAAGAAGAGTATCGCGCTCTGTTCATCCACTAGTCATCCTTGAAATGTGGCAGGTAATCCCGCTGTAACCAGGCTTCAGGAACATCGTACCAGGCGAAATCCTGATGCTTGAGCACGGTAACCAACTGTGAGTTTACCCCATCAATAATCACCGCCTCTGTCGGGCGATCGCCACCAAGCACTGGCTGGTAACGACGAAAATAGGTGGTCTTCAATAAATTGCCGTTCACAGCGTAAAACTCGGCTTTGCAGCTTTTGAAGTCCTGTTTGTCTACCCAGAGATCCATCGACGGATAGGCCGCATCCTGATGACGGGCCACCAGATGCAGGCGATAACAATCACGCTGCTTGCGTTCCCCGTCCAACACCTGCTCTTCACCGGCTAAAGTGGCCTGATAGTCGTAACTCCAGTTTGCCGTCACCACATCACCATTGGCGGCCTGCCCCAGCAGACGTTGCTGTGGCGAAATCGGCACACTGGCCTGGCTGACCGGATCGTAAAGCCACAGATCCCTGCCGCTTTTCAAGGTCAACTTACCGGCATCGCGCTGCGGGCTGATAAACTTCACCAGGCTGCGAAACTGGCCACTCGGATAGGCACGAGAATATAGACGCAATGTGCTGGTCTCATGCTGTTTGCCATTTTTATAGCTGACCAGAACGGTACTCAGGCTAAAAGAGCGATCGGGGTTACGAACCTCATCACTTTTTTTCAATATTTCCTGAGCATCGAGCGCAGCCAATGCTTGGCCACCGGTAAACAGGCTGAATAAAAGACCAGAGATTAAGCAAAGCTTCATTAGGTAAATCTTCCGTGTAAGTGAACAATATCCCACCATCCATTGCGATGGGATCAGGCATGGCGCAGCGCTTGTACAATATGAACGTTGGCTGCTCGCCGGGCAGGCCACCAAGATGAACACACCGCGGCTAACATCAGGATAACCAGCACGCTTAACAGCATCGTCCATTCCCCCCAGATGCGTATCCTGATCGGGATCGGTGAAATAACGCCCGGCGGATGCCAGGTGAGGCCGGAACGGTTAATGATATAAGCCAAAAACAGCGAAATAATGATACCGGCAATACAACCGATAATGCCGAGCAGGACGCCTTCATTCAGGAACAGGCGCTGGATATCCTGGCGTTTCAGCCCCACCGCACGCAGCGTGCCGATCTCAGCCGTACGCTCCATGACAGCCATGCTCATCGTGTTGCTGATGGTAAACAGCGCAATACACAGGATGAGTACCAGCAGGAAATGGAAAATCTTGCCAAACATGTCCAGGATCTGGCTGTACAACGGCTGCAACTGAGAAAAATCGTATACAGCGAGAGGCTCATCAGCTAACGAGGTCTGGAACAATTGTTGCAAACGCGTGCGTGCAGCCTCTAATTGTTCTGTATTACGCAACTGCAGATTAATCGCCGTGACGCCAGGCTGCTCACGCCCAAAAACCAGTTGCTGAGCCTGCGCCAAATGGATGCCGACGTAGCTGTCGTCCAGCTCTCTGGCAGCCTGCGGTTGAACGGTTTCCACCTTTACACGAATGATGTTGGGTGCCCCACCAACCGAGGCGGCCAAAAGTTCAATTTGATCTTCGGCAGCTGGTTCCCTTTGTTCATGCGTCTGCTGCGCCAGCAGTTGCAGATCGTCAGGCAACTCTGTGCTGCCGCTCTCTGCCAGAGGGGCTGAACTGCCACAGAGCTGATCGGCGATAAAACCACACAACTGCAACATGCGGGCCACCCCTGTACCAATCAATGCTGCATTGGGTTCCTTCGCACTGAGAGTGTTATCACGGATCCCTTTGCCAAGATGGTATTCGTCCCATTGGTTCAGAGCCTCCTGCCCTGCCGCTTCACTGCCATAAATTAATACTGGCCGAGAGGTGCCCGCAGCATAGTTCCCGGCAATACCATTGAGGATCAACACAGGCGTGCTGACCACGACCATCTCGCGTAATTCGGGGTCTTTATCAATTAACGCCATGATTTTCTGGTAGTGCTTGATGCTATATTCTGCCGGGTTGGCCGTTCCGTACAATAAATAGTCTTTGTGTTGAATTTGCAGGTGGCCGGTATCGCGGACAAAAGTTGTTTGCAAACTATATTCAATAGAGCGGTTATAGCCACCGAACAACAGAATGCCGATGGCGCCAACGATAATTGCACAAAGGGTCGAAAAAGTCCGCCGCCTGTTGCGTAGTAAATTGCGTAAGGCTAGCTTGAATGTTTGCATGGTGATTATTTCTCCAGCGGGAAACTTACTGCATTGCAATCTGGGTAACGTTGCCGTCATGTACCTTATAAAGAACATCAGCTTCCGCAATAACTTGGGGATCATGGGAGGAAAACACCACGGTCACCGAATGTTCCTGCTGCAAACGCCGAAGCAACTGCAAGATAGAGTTGCCGGTTTTGCTGTCCAGATTAGCGGTTGGCTCATCTGCCAACACTAAAGAAGGGCGATGGATAAGCGCCCGGGCAATAGCGACACGCTGACGCTGGCCGCCAGAGAGTTGCCCCGGTAACGAACGAGCCTTGTCTGCCAAGCCAACGGTTTCCAACATATTCGTAATTACAGATTTCCGCTGTGCAACGGTTGTCCCTTGCAGGATGAGTGGGATCTCAACATTCTCCCAAACGTTCAAGACAGGGATTAAATTAAAGTTCTGAAAAATAAACCCTAAATAACGAGCGCGAAATGCACTGCGCTGATCGTCACTTAACTGTGACATTTCCTGCCCGGCAATAACCAAACGACCACTATCGGGGCAATCAATCCCCCCAATCACATTCAATAACGTCGTTTTACCACTCCCGGATTGGCCAGATAATACGGTGAAACGCTGAGAGGCAATCTTTATATTAATATCTCTCAGTGCCTCTACCTTGGATTGCCCGAGATAATAACTCTTGCAAATCTCTTTAATTTCCACCGCCCACATTTCTCACTCCTTTGAGAAAAAACTCCTTATTTCCTAACGAATATACCACAAACTCGATATAACATTCACTCAACAATTTAAATTACTTTTTTAAAATTTAGAAATCATTCATTTATCCCTAATATGATTCAGCCTTATTCTAAGATAAAGTAAAGTTAATTAAGCATAATCTTAGACTTAATTGCCCACAATAAAAAAAGGTATTACTTTAATAATTCGAGTGGTGGGAAAACAGCGATGCAGCGCCAAGAGGCAAAACTGGAATGCAAAAAACCGGCACAAAGGCCGGTTTTTTTAGTGGCTGACAAGCGGTTATTCTACGGTGACAGACTTCGCCAGGTTACGCGGCTGATCCACGTCGGTACCTTTGATCAGCGCGACATAATAGGACAGCAACTGCAACGGTACAGTGTAGAAAATAGGTGCCACGATCTCTTCAACATGTGGCAACTGGATGATGGTCATGCCTTCACTGCTGACAAAACCGGCATCCTGATCGGCAAACACGTACAGTTGACCACCACGCGCGCGCACTTCTTCGATATTGGACTTCAACTTCTCCAACAATTCGTTGTTTGGCGCCACCACAATCACCGGCATATCCGCATCGATCAGCGCTAACGGGCCGTGTTTCAACTCACCCGCGGCATAAGCCTCTGCGTGGATGTAAGAGATTTCTTTCAGCTTCAGCGCCCCTTCCATCGCGATCGGATATTGATCGCCACGGCCAAGGAACAGTGCGTGATGCTTGTCAGAGAAACCTTCCGCCAACGCTTCAATACTCTTATCCAGAGACAACATCTGCTCAATGCGTGCTGGCAGCGCCTGCAAACCGTGAACAATTTCATGCTCGACGCTTTCAGCCATGCCTTTGAGGCGGCCAATACGTGCCACCAGCATCAACAATACGGCAAGCTGAGTGGTGAAGGCTTTGGTTGATGCTACGCCAATTTCGGTCCCGGCTTTAGTCATCAGGGCCAGATCGGATTCACGCACCAGAGAAGAACCGGCAACGTTACACACCGCCAGTGACCCCAGGTAACCCAACTCTTTAGACAGGCGCAGTGCAGCCAGCGTATCCGCCGTTTCACCAGACTGAGACAAGGTGACGATCAGGCTACCAGGGCGCACGGCAGACTTGCGGTAACGGAATTCTGAAGCAATTTCCACATCGCATGGCACACCCGCCAGCGATTCGAACCAGTAACGCGCCACCATACCAGAGTGATAAGAAGTACCACAGGCGATAATCTGTACGTGTTGCACTTTTGCCAGCAGCTCATCAGCGCGTGGGCCCAGTTCACTCAGATTGATCTGGCCATGGCTGAAACGCCCTTCAAGGGTGTTTTTCAGCGCCATTGGCTGTTCAAAAATCTCTTTCTGCATGTAATGACGGTACGCGCCTTTATCACCAGCATCGTATTGCACCTGAGATTCAATCTCTGGGCGCTCAATCGCGTTACCCTGCTTGTCAAAAATACTGACAGTGCGGCGGGTTACTTCCACCACATCCCCCTCTTCCAGGAAGATAAAGCGGCGGGTTACCGGCAGCAGTGCCAACTGGTCAGAAGCGATAAAGTTTTCACCCACACCACGGCCAATCACTAACGGGCTACCTGAACGGGCAGCAACCAATACGCTCGGATCGCGGCTGTCCATCACGACGGCACCATAGGCACCACGCAGTTGCGGGATCACTCGCTGAACCACTTCCAGCAGTGTACCGCCCTGTTTTTGCTCCCAATGCACCAGGTGGGCAATCACTTCGGTATCGGTTTCTGAGCTAAAGCGGTAACCACGTTCAACCAGCAGTTCACGCAGCGGTTCATGGTTTTCGATAATGCCGTTGTGCACCACGGTAATGTAATCAGAAATATGAGGATGCGCATTCGCTTCGGTAGGTTCACCGTGCGTTGCCCAGCGGGTGTGAGCAATACCGGTTCCTCCGTGCAGAGCATGCTGTTCTGCCGCTTCGGCCAGTTTTTGTACTTTGCCGACACGACGCAAACGGCTGACGTTGCCTTCAACATCAACCACAGCCAACCCCGCAGAGTCATAACCACGGTATTCCAGACGGCGTAAACCTTCTAACAGGATCTCTGCAATATCACGTTGCGCTACTGCGCCTACAATTCCACACATCAGTTTGTATTCCTAATTAAACGCCTTTCGGGGCGTCTTCGATGTCTTGACCTGATTTCGCCGGTTTTTTTACTCTAAATAATTCGAGTTGTAGGAAGGCGGCAAGTTCGCGAGTTCCCAGGAACATAGATAACTATGTGACTGGGGCGAACGAACGCAGCCAATGCACATACAACTTGAAGTATGACGAGTAAACCGTGCATCCCCGAGCCTGTAGATGGTGGGGTTATTATGTTTTGCTCTGCGCTCTAGGATAAAAGTACAGAGCAAAACAGGGGCAGGAGTGGTTTATTCCCCTCACCCCAACCTTCTCCCACAGGGAGAAGGGGGCGAAACGAGTTACTTTTTCTTCACCGGGCGCTGCCAGCCTTGAATATGCACCTGCTTAACGCGGCTCAGTACCAGTTCATCTTCTGCAATATTCTGGGTAACCGTAGTGCCAGCAGCAATAGTGGAGCCTTTACCTACCGACACCGGAGCCACCAACTGGGTATCAGAACCCACAAACACGCCATCACCAATAATGGTCTTATGCTTGTTAGCTCCGTCGTAATTACAGGTGATCGTCCCGGCACCAATATTCACATCTGCGCCGATCTCGGCATCACCCAGATAGCTCAGATGGCCCGCTTTGGACCCCTTACCCAACCGCGCTTTCTTGATTTCCACAAAGTTGCCGACGTGTGCACCTTCAGCCAGCTCTGCGCCTGGGCGCAAACGGGCAAACGGGCCCACCGTACAAGCCGCGTCCAGTACCGCATCTTCCAGCACGCTGTAAGGGCTGATTTCGCAATCATCACCAATTACGCAATTTTTCAGCACACAACCGGCACCAATCTGCACGCGATGGCCCAGCTTAACCTTGCCTTCAATGATGACGTTGGCATCAATCGAGATATCGCGGCCATGTTCTAGTTCACCCCGCAGATCAAAACGCGCCGGATCCAGCAACATAACGCCCGCCAGCAGCAGTTTTTCAGCCTGTTCGGCCTGATAGACACGCTCCAGTTGCGACAATTGCAGGCGATTATTCACGCCTTCCACTTCGCTCAAGCGTGCGGGATGCACTGTTTCAATCTTTTTGCCGTCGGCATGAGCCAGAGCGATAACATCGGTGATGTAGAATTCACCCTGAGCATTATTGTTATTCAACATCCCCAACCAGCGCTTCAGATCGCGACCATTCGCCACCAGAATGCCAGTGTTGATTTCATTAATCTGACGCTGCTCATCGCTGGCATCTTTATGCTCGACGATACCCACAACGTCACCATTGTTACGCACGATACGGCCATACCCGCTCGGATCGTCAAGTTTTACCGTCAACAGGCCAATACCACCCTGCGGTTTTGCCGCCAGCAGGCGCGTCAGCGTATCGACTGAAATCAATGGAACATCGCCATACAACATCAGAATGTCTTCATTATCGGCGAAATGTGGAGCGGCCTGCTGCATCGCATGGCCTGTTCCTAACTGTTCCGACTGTAGCACCCAGCTAAGCGCATTATCCTTTAACCTGCTTTTCAGCAGATCTCCACCATGACCATAGACCAGATGGACTTTCTGCGCGCCCAATTTCATGGCTGCATCAATAACATGCTGCACCATCGGCTTACCTGCCAACGGATGCAACACTTTAGGAAGATCGGAATACATGCGTGTTCCCTTGCCTGCGGCGAGGATAACCACACTCATTGCGCTGTTCGACATAAGCAACCTGGTAACTCCATTTTGATGGACGAAAGTAAAACCCTTTGGTGGTGAAAATACTACATATTTCTCTACACAAATTCAGCACAGGCCGCATGGCTCTAAGCGTGCCGCTAACCGGAACAATATCAGCCGGTGGTGAAAAAAACTGTCGGCGATCGGAGACGCTTTAATCCCGCTGACCAAGCTAATACATCACAATGCCAACCCGGTTGAAACGCTTATTTTAAAGCAAAAAAAAAGCGACCACATGGGCCGCTTTCTTAATTCCAGGCACTGTATACAACGCCGGGATTTTACATCGCTTTTCTGGTGAGCTCGATAACGCGCAGTTTCGCGATCGCTTTCGCCAGTTCAGCAGATGCCTGAGCATAGTCGACATCACCATGAGAGCTACGGATGTGCTCTTCAGCTTTACGCTTCGCTTCCAGCGCTCTAGCTTCGTCGAGGTCCGTTCCACGGATGGCAGTGTCCGCCAACACGGTAACCACGCTCGGCTGCACCTCAAGGATACCGCCGGACAGGTAGATGAACTCTTCTTCACCGTGCTGTTTAACAATACGCACCATGCCAGGCTTGATGGCAGTCAGCAGCGGCGCATGACCAGGGAAAATCCCCAGTTCGCCTTCGCTGCCTGTCACCTGGATCTTCTGCACCAGGCCGGAAAACATCTGTTTTTCAGCACTGACAACATCCAGATGGTAAGTCATAGCCATATAAACCTCCTCTCAGGCGTTACAGTTTCTTGGCTTTTTCCACTGCTTCTTCAATGGTGCCAACCATGTAGAACGCCTGCTCTGGCAGGTGGTCATAGTCGCCTTCCATAATGCCTTTGAAACCACGGATGGTGTCTTTCAGCGATACGAACTTGCCCGGAGAACCGGTAAAGACTTCTGCCACGAAGAACGGCTGAGACAGGAAACGCTGGATTTTACGCGCACGGGATACCACCAGCTTGTCATCTTCTGACAGCTCGTCCATACCCAGGATCGCGATAATATCTTTCAGTTCCTGATAGCGTTGCAGAATAGACTGCACGCCACGCGCGACGTCGTAGTGCTCCTGGCCAACAACCAGTGGATCCAGCTGACGGCTGGTGGAATCCAGCGGGTCAACAGCCGGGTAGATACCCAGAGAAGCGATGTTACGGCTCAGTACCACGGTTGCATCCAAGTGAGCAAAGGTGGTGGCTGGTGATGGGTCAGTCAAGTCATCCGCAGGCACGTAAACGGCCTGTACGGAAGTGATCGAACCGGTCTTGGTTGAGGTGATACGCTCTTGCAGAACGCCCATCTCTTCCGCCAGCGTTGGCTGATAACCTACCGCCGATGGCATACGGCCCAGAAGTGCGGACACTTCGGTACCGGCCAGGGTATAACGGTAAATGTTATCCACGAACAGCAGAACATCACGGCCTTCGTCACGGAACTTCTCAGCCATGGTCAAACCGGTCAACGCAACGCGCAGACGGTTACCTGGTGGCTCGTTCATCTGGCCGTAAACCAGGGAAACTTTGTCCAGTACGTTGGAGTCGTTCATTTCGTGGTAGAAGTCGTTACCCTCACGAGTACGTTCACCCACGCCCGCAAACACCGAATAACCGGAGTGCTCGATCGCGATGTTACGGATCAGCTCCATCATGTTTACGGTTTTACCTACGCCCGCACCACCGAACAGACCGACTTTACCGCCTTTAGCAAACGGGCAGATCAGGTCCATTACTTTGATACCGGTTTCCAGCAGATCCTGGGAGTTCGACAGCTCTTCGTAGCTTGGTGCCGGACGGTGAATCGCCCAACGTTCTTCTTCGCCGATGTCGCCCTTCATGTCGATTGGCTGACCCAATACGTTCATGATACGGCCCAGGGTAGCTTTACCTACCGGTACTTCGATTGGGTGCTGCAGGTTGGTCACTTTCAGACCGCGACGCAGACCGTCTGAGGTCCCCATGGCGATACAGCGAACCACGCCACCACCCAACTGCTGCTGAACTTCCAGCACCAGTTTCTCGGTGCCGTTTTCGACCTCAAGAGCATCGTACACTTTTGGTACGGCATCCTGAGGGAACTCGACGTCCACTACGGCGCCGATTACCTGGATAATCTTTCCAGTAGCCATCTTGAATCCTCTACGTAATTCGTTTACCCGTCATATTTCAAATTGCTGTTGCGTTAGCCGCATCCCCGCAACCTGAACTATTAAGGGTAATAACCTGGTTAAACCGCGGAGGCTCCCGAAACGATCTCGGTGAGTTCCTGAGTGATGCTGGCCTGACGCGCTTTGTTGTATACCAACTGCAGCTCTTTGATCAGGCTACCGCCGTTATCGGTTGCGGCTTTCATCGCGACCATTCGTGCGGCCTGCTCGCTGGCCAGGTTTTCCACGACGCCCTGATAAACTTGCGATTCCACATAGCGGCGCAGCAAGGTATCAAGCAGCACTTTTGGATCGGGTTCATACAGGTAATCCCAGGATTTTTTCTTCAGCTCACCGTCATCGGAAGGCGGCAATGGCAGAAGTTGCAGTATCTGCGGTTCCTGGGACATCGTATTAACAAATTTGTTGCTGACGATGTACAGCTTGTCCAAACGACCTTCGTCGTAGGCTTGCAGCATCACTTTCACTGGCCCGATCAGGTCCGACAGGGAAGGGTTATCCCCCATGCCGGTTACCTGGGCAACCACTTTGCCGCCCACGGAACCAAAGAAAGAGGTGGCTTTTGAGCCAATCAGTGCCAAATCAACTTCGACACCTTTCTCAGACCAGCCTTTCATCTCTGCCAGCAGCTTCTTGAACAGGTTAATGTTCAAACCGCCGCAGAGACCACGGTCAGTAGACACCACCAGATACCCAACGCGCTTAACGTCACGCTCATCCAGGTACGGGTGCTTGTATTCCAGATTCCCTAACGCCAGGTGACCGATCACCTCGCGCATGGTCTCTGCATAAGGACGACTGGCCGCCATGCGATCCTGCGATTTACGCATTTTGGAGGCGGCGACCATCTCCATCGCTTTAGTGATCTTTTGCGTGTTTTGCACGCTAGCGATCTTACTACGTATCTCTTTTGCGCCGGCCATCTCTGCTTCTCCTCATTGCCAGACAGCCTGCTGTTTTTCAACAGCAGGCTACTGTGCGTTACCAGGACTGGGTTGCCTTGAAGGTATCGAGGATGCCTTTCAGCTTGCCTTCGATCTCATCGTTATAAGCGCCAGTTTGGTTGATGTGGTTCAGCAGTTCGGCATGTTCGCGATCGGCATAGGCAACCAGAGCGGCTTCGAAGCTCACGACTTTCGCGACTTCAACGTCGTTCAGATAGCCACGCTCAGCGGCAAACAGCACCAGAGACTGTTGTGCGACAGACATTGGCGCATACTGTTTCTGTTTCAGCAGCTCGGTCACTTTCTGACCGTGGCTCAGCTGTTTGCGGGTTGCATCATCCAGATCGGAAGCGAACTGAGAGAACGCAGCCAGTTCACGATACTGTGCCAGAGCGGTACGGATACCACCGGACAGTTTTTTCATGATCTTGGTCTGTGCTGCACCACCCACACGGGATACGGAGATCCCTGGGTTAACTGCCGGACGAATACCAGAGTTGAACAGGTTGGATTCCAGGAAGATCTGACCATCGGTAATCGAGATTACGTTGGTCGGAACAAACGCGGAAACGTCACCAGCCTGGGTTTCAATGATCGGCAGAGCGGTCAGTGAACCGGTTTTCCCTTTCACTTCACCTTTGGTGAAAGCTTCAACGTATTCAGCGTTAACACGCGCTGCACGCTCCAGCAAACGGGAGTGCAGATAGAATACGTCACCAGGGTAAGCTTCACGACCTGGTGGACGACGAAGCAGCAGGGAGATCTGACGATAAGCAACAGCCTGCTTGGACAGGTCATCGTAAACAATCAGAGCATCTTCACCACGATCACGGAAGTATTCACCCATTGCACAACCGGCATAAGGCGCCAGGTACTGCAGTGCAGCAGATTCAGATGCGGTAGCAACCACCACGATGGTGTTAGCCAGTGCGCCGTGCTCTTCCAGTTTGCGCACCACGTTAGCGATGGTTGACGCTTTCTGGCCGATAGCCACGTAAACACATTTGATACCGGAATCGCGCTGGTTGATGATCGCATCGATCGCCAGAGCGGTTTTACCGGTCTGACGGTCACCGATCACCAGCTCACGCTGGCCACGGCCAATCGGGATCATGGCATCAACAGACTTATAACCGGTCTGTACAGGCTGATCGACCGACTGACGCTCGATAACGCCAGGTGCGATAGTCTCAACCGGGGAGAAACCGTCGTGCTCAACCGGGCCTTTACCGTCGATAGGTGCGCCCAAGGTGTTGACCACACGGCCCAACAGGCCACGGCCAACGGGAACTTCCAGAATACGGCCAGTACATTTAACCTTCATGCCTTCGGCCAGATCCGCGTACGGACCCATTACCACGGCACCTACAGAGTCACGCTCCAGGTTCAATGCGATTGCATAACGGTTGCCTGGCAGTGCGATCATTTCGCCCTGCATAACATCGGCCAGACCATGTACGCGGATGATCCCGTCACTGACGGAAACAATGGTACCTTCATTGTGAGCTTCGCTCACTACATTGAACTGAGCAATGCGCTGCTTGATCAGTTCGCTGATTTCGGTGGAATTCAGTTGCATGCTCCAGTCCCCTTAAGACTGCAAGACGTCTGTCAGGCGTTCAAGACGACCGCGAACGCTGCCATCAATCACCATATCGCCAGCACGGATAATGACACCGGCCAGTACAGACTTGTCAATTTTGCAATTCAGCTTAACTTTGCGTGACAGACGTTTCTCCATCGCAGCGGCAATCTTGGCCTGCTGTTCATCGCTCAGTGCACTCGAAGAGAGCACGTCGACTTCGATGGTGGATTCCAGCGCAGCACGCAGTTCGATGAACTGCTGCAACACGGCTGGGAGAACCAGTAAACGTCCATTTTCGGCCATTACGCGGATAAAGTTCTGGCCATGTTCGTCGAGCTCATCACCACAGATCGCAATGAACGTTTTGGACAGCGTTTCTGGTGCAACAGCACCGGAAAGCAATTCAGCCATCTGTTCGTTACGGGTGACAACAGCAGCAAACGCCAGCATTTGTTGCCAGCGCTCCAGGCTTTGGTTCTCAACGGCAAAGTCAAAAGCTGCTTTGGCGTAGGGGCGAGCTACAGTAACAAATTCAGACATCAGCCCCTTCCTCCTTACAGTTCAGCGACCAGTTTATCAACGATGTCGCTGTTAGCAGCTTCATCCACGGAACGTTCGATAATCTTCTCGGCACCAGCAATTGCCAGCATCGCGACTTGTTTACGCAACTCTTCACGAGCGCGCTTACGTTCGGCTTCGATCTCAACCTGAGCCTGCGCCACGATTTTGTTACGTTCCTGCTCGGCTTCTGCTTTCGCTTCATCCATGATCTGAGCTTTGCGTTTGTTGGCTTGCTCGATGATCACCTGAGCTTCTGCTTTAGCAGTTTTCAGTTGGTCGGTCGCATGGGCTTGCGCTAAGTCCAAATCTTTTTTGCCACGCTCTGCAGCAGCGAGACCGTCAGCAATTTCTTTCTGACGCTTCTCAATGGCAGCCATGATAGGCGGCCATACATACTTCATGCAGAACCAGACAAACAGGATGAACGAAATAGCCTGGCCGAGGATTGTTGCGTTAAGATTCACAGCACAATGCCTCTTTAAAAGTTAATAATGTGGTTTCTTTGTCGAGAACTATTTCGACTTACGCGACAGCAAACATCACGTACAGACCCAGACCAACAGCGATCATCGGGATGGCGTCAACCAGACCCATAACGATAAAGAACTGTGTACGCAGCAGAGGAATCAGGTCAGGCTGACGAGCAGCGCCTTCCAAGAATTTACCACCCAGGATGCCGATACCGATCGCAGCACCGATTGCCGCTAAACCCATCATCACAGCGGCAGCCATGTACAGCAGATCCATACTCAGGTTTTCCATGACAGTCTCCAGTTTATTTCAGTTTATAAAGTGCAAGTGTTTTAAGAAAATCAGTGCTCTTCAGATGCCATCGACAGATAAACGATCGTCAGAACCATGAAAATAAAGGCTTGAAGCGTAATGATCAGAATGTGGAAGATTGCCCAAGGCAAGCTCAGAACCCACTGTGACCACCACGGCAACAGGCCGGCAATAAGGATGAAGATCAACTCACCCGCATACATGTTGCCGAACAGTCGCAGACCCAGAGAAACAGGCTTGGACAGCAGGCTGACACCTTCAAGAATCAGGTTGATTGGAATAAACAACGGATGGTTGAACGGCTGCATGGTCAACTCTTTAGCAAACCCACCAACGCCTTTCATTTTGATGCTATAGAACAGAATCAGGACAAACACGGCCAAAGCCATCGACAGAGTGATGTTAACGTCTGCGGTAGGCACCACGCGCAGTGCAGGCAACCCTGACCACGTACCGAGAAGCGGCAGGAAATCAACCGGGATCAGGTCCATCATGTTCATCAGGAACACCCAGACGAACACGGTCAGCGCCAACGGTGCGATCACCTTACTCTTGCCGTGATACATGTCTTTCACGCTGTTGTCGACAAACCCAACCAGCAGTTCAACAGCGGTTTGCAGCTTACCGGGAACGCCGCTGGTGACGTTTTTAGCCACTTTACGGAAAATCGCCAGGAAGATAACCCCGAGGACAACGGAGAAAAACATTGAGTCGACGTTAATCGACCAAAAACCCGTCCCGATCTGAAGATGCGTCAGATGGTGACCGATATACTCCTGTGGAGTGTTGATTGCTCCTGCAGACATGATGCCTCTTACCCTTTATTGAGTTAAGTTCGGTAACGGTTAATCACGGTCGGTGCCACGATCTGCACCACTAACACCGCTAAATAGGTCAGGACAAGCGGCATAAACACCGCTTTGAACACCCCAAGCGCCACGATCAACAAAACAATGGTGACCACGACCTTTAATCCTTCGCCAATAGCAAACGACCATGCAACCCTGCCGGGTGCTGGCGTTTGCGCCTGATGGCGCAAGGCAAACAGCATAAACATGGCATTCGGCAACCAGGCAGCAAGCCCCCCCGCCAACGCCGAGACGCTCCATTCCAGGCTTTTCAACCCGAAAGCAGCGCTGATCAGAACAAAAGTCATTAACTGCAAGAACAGCAGCTTGCGTGCAACTTTTCCGCTGTAAAGGGACACAGACATGACGTTTGTTCTCTCCGTACCCTAAAGGGTATGCTGAGTGACGTATAAAACTGTTTTTGCGGTTCCAAGTCAAACAGCCAAAAACGAGCAAATTATACGGGCCACTCCAACGAATTCAATCGATAAGTAGCGAAAAGGTGAACAATTATTTAAATTTCCCTTTTTCGAGCAGCTTATGTCAGAAAAAAGCCGGAATAATCGTACGCATTTAATTGTCTGATTATTCCTGTATTGCTCAAGAAAACGTGCACCTGATCACAATACTCATCATCATTAATTTATACCTCACCCTTTCGGCCAGAGTCTTTAGCTAATCGAGCGATAAAATTTTATTATAAATCAAAATATTGCAGGTTAACCTTTCAAAAACAATCCTTCTACCCGAGAAAAACCTTCTATTGACATTCTCAGGACGAATGCAGCAACAGCAAATTAACATCGACCGCACAACAGAATCTTTCACATATCGTCGCTAACGTGACTATTACATTTGGCAATAGGGTGGTTTTCTGTAATCGAAGCGTGCCTTTATTGTTAAAAAAAAGTAAAAAAGATAAAAGGCAGATTGTTTTTTATTAACCCGCTTATATTTACCTTCCCGATGACCGCTTAACCGATACTTATTTGATTCTGAGCAAACTTAATTCGCCTTGAGTACCACCAGATGCCGTTCTCCTTCCAATTCAGGAACATGCAAACGAACCACTGACTCAAGGGTAATATCTGCAGGCAACTGAGCCAGTTCCTCTTCAGGGTGAACACCTTTCAGCGCATAAAAACGCCCTTGCCCTTTTGCAGGCAGATGGTGACACCAGGCAAGCATATCCTGCAGTGACGCAAAAGCACGGCTGATCACCCCGTCGAACGGTGGCTCCGCTGGAAAGTCCTCCACACGGCTCTGTACCGGCTCAATATTTTTCAGCCCCAGTTCATGTTGTACCTGGCGCAGGAAACGCACGCGCTTGCCCAGGCTGTCCAACAGGGTGAAATGTGAATCCGGGCGCACGATCGCCAACGGGATCCCCGGTAACCCAGGGCCAGTACCGACATCGATAAAACGCGATCCCTGCAGATAAGGGTTAACCACAATGCTGTCGAGGATATGACGGACTAACATTTGCAATGGATCGCGAACCGAAGTGAGGTTGTAAGCCTTATTCCATTTGTCGAGCATACCGACATAACCCAGCAACTGCTGTTTTTGTTGATCGGGAAGCGCAATTCCTGCCGCAGAGAGCAGCGAATCTAATTTTTTTTGCACAATGGGATCCTCTGACAAAAATGGAACAACACATCTGGCCATGCGGTTCTGTAGAGCGGCTATGATAATTCAGGCATGGGGTAATGTCAGTGGCCGTTTGCTCAGCAGATAAGCAAACGGCAAAATGAACACAGGTTTTATGCGCTGCGGCGCAGCAAGCCCTGCTTTTTCAGCCAGATCAGCAGAATGGAAATGGCCGCTGGAGTAATACCTGAAATACGCGAAGCCTGGCCGATCGAATTCGGTTTATGATCGTTAAGCTTGGCAATCACTTCATTCGATAACCCGGAAACCTGGCGATAATCGAGATCTAATGGCAACAAAGTATTCTCATTGCGTTGCTGTCTGTCTATCTCTTCCTGCTGGCGCACAATGTAGCCTTCATACTTCACCTGAATTTCTACCTGCTCAGCGGCTTGAGAATCAGCCAGTGCCGGGGCAAAAGCGCTAAGCCCGGTCAAGCGGGTGTAATCCATTTCAGGCCGACGCAGCAACTCTTCACCGTTGGCCTCACGTGACAACGGCGATTTCAGCAGAGTGTTAACCTGTTCCACGTTTTCTGAATGTGGATGAACCCAGATATCGCGTAAACGCTGGCGTTCCTGCTCAATATGCTCCAGTTTCGCGTTGTAGCGAGCCCAGCGAATGTCGTCCACCAGCCCCAATTCACGGCCCTTTTCCGTCAGGCGTAGATCGGCATTATCTTCACGCAGCATCAAGCGGTATTCAGCCCGCGAGGTAAACATACGGTAAGGCTCTTTGGTGCCTAAGGTGCTGAGATCGTCTACCAGCACCCCAAGGTAAGCCTGATCGCGGCGCGGTGACCAACCTTCATCGTCAGCCGCATAGCGCCCAGCATTCAGGCCAGCCAGCAAACCTTGTGCTGCCGCCTCTTCGTAACCGGTGGTGCCGTTGATCTGACCTGCAAAGAACAACCCTTGGATAAATTTGCTTTCCAATGTGGGTTTTAAATCGCGGGGATCGAAGAAATCATACTCAATGGCGTAACCCGGGCGCACGATGCGGGCATTCTGCATCCCTTCCATTGAACGCACGATCTGCATTTGTACATCAAATGGCAGACTGGTGGAGATCCCATTCGGGTAGATCTCGTTACTGGTCAACCCTTCGGGCTCCAGGAAGATCTGGTGTGAGTTTCGATCGGCAAAACGCATCACTTTGTCTTCGATCGACGGGCAATAACGTGGCCCGATCCCTTCGATGATCCCGGCATACATCGGACTACGATCCAGATTATTGCGGATCACATCATGGGTTTTTTCGTTGGTATGGGTGATATAGCACGGCATTTGTTGCGGGTGCTGGCTGGCACTCCCCAGGAATGAAAATACCGGGCTTGGCGTATCACCATGTTGTTCGGCCAATACGCTGAAATCGATAGTTCGTGCATCGATACGTGGTGGAGTTCCGGTTTTTAAGCGATTAACACGTAAAGGCAATTCACGCAGGCGTTGTGATAACGAGATTGATGGCGGATCGCCAGCACGGCCACCGCTGTAGTTTTCCAAACCAATATGGATCTTGCCATCAAGGAAAGTTCCCACCGTCAACACCACGGCTTTGGCACGGAATTTGAGCCCCATTTGGGTCACTGCACCTACAACACGATCGTTTTCCACTATCAGATCTTCAACAGCTTGTTGAAAGATCATCAGGTTTGGCTGGTTCTCCAAAGCGGTACGGACGGCTTGGCGATACAACACGCGATCGGCCTGAGCACGGGTAGCTCTCACCGCCGGGCCTTTGCTGGCGTTTAGTATCCTAAACTGGATGCCTGCATGATCGATCGCCGTTGCCATTAGGCCACCGAGTGCATCGATTTCTTTAACCAGATGCCCTTTCCCAATACCTCCAATCGCTGGATTACAGGACATTTGTCCCAGCGTGTCGATATTGTGAGTCAGTAATAACGTCTGACGACCCATACGTGCCGCAGCCATGGCAGCTTCGGTACCGGCATGGCCACCACCGATGATGATGACGTCAAATTGATCTGGATAAAACATGGAACTGCACCTCGAAGTACTTGCGAACGATCTTGATCTGCCCTGGGGGAGGATTCTACTCAAGTTTAGACGATCGACCAAGCGCTCAGGATCGTCGTTAATTAAAAGAAGATCTTTTTTATTTAAAGATCTCTTTATTAGATCTCTTATTAGGATCGCGATCCTTTGTGGATAACTGGCAATTATCGATGAAGATCAGCAGATTAATGAGGATCGTTTGCTGTTAATGATCGGTGATCCTGGCGCTGATAAGCTGGGATCTAAAAGGCATGTTATGCACAGCATGAAAAGCGTACTGCGGTTGTTATTGGGATAACTACGGCTTTTACCCTGCTTTTAAGCTTAGTTATCCACAATCGTTCGCGCGATCTTTGAGCTAATTAGAGTAAATTAATCCAATTCTTTACCCATTCCTCGGCAGGATCCTCAGGGATTTCGTGCTGGGTCACGTCGATCTCGAGTCGATCGCCGATCCTTTTTGCTCCACGAGCCACTAAAAGATCGTCGATCTGTTTGATCGCACCACAGAAGGTGTCGTATTCAGAACTCCCCAAACCGATAGCACCAAAGGTTACCGAGGAGAGATCGGGTTGCTGCTCTGCGATTTGTTCTAGCAGTGGTTGCAGATTGTCGGGTAAATCACCGGCTCCATGGGTGGAGGAAACCACCAGCCACCGCCCATTCAGCACCAGTTCATCCAATTCAGGGCCATGCAGCATTTCTGTGGAGAAACCTGCGGCTTCCAGTTTCTCAGCCAAATGCTCAGCGACATACTCAGCACTGCCAAGCGTGCTGCCACTGATCAGAGTAATATCTGCCATGAATGATCCCAACCTTGCCAAAGAGGCAGCATTGTACGCTGTGAATGGGCTGGGATCTAGTTGTGGATAATCAGGGGATAGAAATCGCTTCGTTAAGGCACAATGGTACGCATTATGGGGTTCTGCAACGAGATCAGAGTTTCGGTTGACTGGATCTCGTCGATAGTCTGGATCTTGTTGATAAGTACCTGTTGCAACGCGTCTATGGAACGGCACATCACCTTGATAAACACGCTGTAATGCCCGGTGGTGTAGTAAGCTTCCACCACTTCCTCCAGGCTTTCGAGTTTTCTCAATGCTGAAGGGTAGTCTTTAGCACTCTTCAATATAATGCCGATAAAACAGCAGACGTCGTAACCCAACTGTTTTGGGTTCACATCCACCCGTGCGCCAGTAATGATGCCAGCCTGTTTCATTTTCTCTACCCGGACATGAATTGTGCCGGGGCTGACGGCAAAAGCCTTCGCCAGTTCAGCGTAGGCGGTACGTGCATTTGCCATTAAGGCGTTGAGAATGCCGCGATCGAGATTATCGATCTGATAAATTTCTGCCATTAAATCCCCCTATAATTGATGATTGTTGAATTATCACCGCTTAAAAATGAACGATTAAAAACGAAAAGGCAATATTGATTAATGGATATTGAATTGTGATGCCATTCTGTTGCTTAATCGTCGGCAACTAGACAGGTTATTTAAGAGATACGGCAATGAAAAAGCAGTTTATTCAAAAACAACAGCAAATCAGCTTCGTGAAATCTTTCTTTTCTCGCCAACTGGAACAACAGTTGGGGCTGATTGAAGTCCAGGCTCCGATCCTCAGCCGCTTGGGCGATGGCACGCAAGACAACCTTTCCGGCAGCGAGAAAGCGGTGCAGGTTAAAGTGAAAACCTTGCCTGATGCCACGTTTGAGGTGGTGCATTCTCTGGCGAAATGGAAGCGTAAAACCCTCGGTAGTTACGATTTCAGCGCAGGCGAAGGCTTGTATACCCATATGAAAGCCCTGCGCCCGGATGAAGATCGTCTGACGCCGATCCACTCGGTCTATGTCGATCAGTGGGATTGGGAACGCGTAATGGGCGACAGCGAACGTCATCTGGCTTACCTGCAAGACACCGTTACGCGCATCTATGCTTCGATAAAAGAAACGGAAGCAGCAGTGAGCCGTGAATATGGTCTGACCCCGTTCCTGCCAGAGCAGATTCATTTTGTTCACAGTGAAACTCTGCTGCAGCGTTACCCAGAATTGGACGCCAAAGGCCGTGAACGTGCTATTGCCAAAGAGTTAGGTGCCGTGTTCCTGATTGGTATCGGTGGCAAACTGTCACATGGCAAATCGCACGACGTGCGTGCGCCGGATTATGATGACTGGACGACACCAACAGCCGATGGGCTGGCTGGTTTGAACGGCGATATCGTGGTGTGGAACCCGGTATTGCAGGATGCGTTTGAGCTGTCCTCCATGGGGATCCGCGTTGATGCCGCTGCGCTTAAGCACCAGTTGGCGTTGACCGACGATCAGGAACGCCTGAAGCTGGAATGGCACCAGTCATTACTGCGTGGTGAAATGCCGCAGACTATTGGTGGCGGTATCGGTCAATCACGTTTGGTGATGCTGTTGCTGCAACTGTCGCACATCGGTCAGGTACAGTGTGGCGTGTGGGCACCTGAAGTGCGTGAAGCGGTTGAAGGGCTGCTGTAAGTTGCGTTTAGCGCCGCCAGCGGCGCATTAAACGGCTTTTTAGCCCGGTATCGAAGCGCCAGATATGATCGAAAATGCGCATGATGCCGGGTTTGCCATAAGCAGACATCGCTACCGCATGAAATCGTTGTTGGTGGCTTTGTTGCTGTAATTTCACCTTTTTGATCACTTCGTCTGGCAATCGCTGGGCAATAAAGTCAGAAATAATCACCGCGTCAGCATCAACCCAACCGCTTTCTGCCATTTTGCTCACCGCTGCACTCAAACAGGCGGCCAGATCGGTGCCCCCACGAAATTGCTGGCCGAGGAAGCGTACGGCTTGCTCAATGCCGCTGGCGGCGGTCAGTTCATAGTGCACAATCTGGTTGGCGAACAGCATAATGTAGCAGCGGCGGTTATCGGCCAGGGCAATGCGTAACAGGGCCAGGCAAAAGGCTTTGGCGCACTGTTCGTTAAATCCCCCCATTGAACCGGATGTGTCAACGCAGACGATGAATGGCCCGCGCGGCTGCTGATCCTGCTGCTTATGGGTAACCTGGCGCATCACGATCTGTTCCTGCCAGGCATCGCCTTGCAGTCGATAGCTTAATAAACGCTTCTCCAGCAGCCGTCGGTAAAACTCAAACTCCAGCTCTTCAATGCCTAACGTTGCCAGCTCGGGGGGTAATAAACGCAGAATATCGTCACTTTGGTGAATACCGCTGACTTCTTCTGGCTGAATGGCAGGAACCTGTACCATCATGCGAAAAGGTTCTGGCTGCGCATCCTGTTGCAGCACCGCTTTGGCCTCATAACTGCGCCCCAGTTGCTCTGCCAGTTTTTGCAATTCCGGCTGTTGCTGCAGAAAATCACCGTATTCCACCAGCCGCTGATAATCACCACGCTGTAAATGGCCTTTGCTCATGTCCCATAAACGCCCGGCAGCGGTGTCGTTATCAGCCAGTATCGGCTCCAGCGCACCGCTTAACGCCAGCCGCTCCTGCAATTCTGCCATCAACTGTTCGCGTTCCTGCTCAAGCAACTGATGATGCAGCATGGTGGCCTGCAGCGTCAGGCTGATGCGCCAGCGCTGTAAAAACAGGGTTTGGAAACTGTCTGGCTGGTTTTGCCGATCGGCTGCATCAACCAGCTCCTGCGCCTGCTTATAAAATGGTGAGACTAACTGACGCAGCAGTTCGAGCGTGTCGTTGAGGTGATGAAAGAATTGGGTGTTGTTTTCCAACTGGCACTGTTGGTAACGGTAAAACTCCTGCGCCAGTGCGGGGGGCACCATTGCCTGATGAATGCGTTCTTTTAGCTGTAATCTCCAACGTGGCAAATCGCGGTTGAGCGCCCGGCGTATGGCTGGGAATTTATTAAAAAACATCATGAGCTGCGGGGCTGCCAGCATGCCAATGATCATCTCTTCGATCAGTTCCCCTTCGGCGATCGACAGCAGCAGATCAATCGTTTCAAGGCTGAGCATCGTTATTGACCGCGCATCTGCTGGTACTGCTGCTTAACCTGTTCGGCAACCTGCAACAGGCTGGCTTCAATCTTTGCCAAGCCGCTGGCTGAAACAAACAGGCATGGCTGATGCAGGCTGAATAACCTGCGCTGCTCCGCCAAGCGTTGGGTCAGCGTTTCCATTTCGTCCAGCAGTGCTTGCGGTGTGCCGCCGGTTGGTTTACCTGCAGAAGTCAGTAACGAAGGTTGGCGGCTGATATCCAGCACCGTCAAATGCAGTTGCTCGTCTACTTCCAGTTCGATCTGCTGGGCAAAACCAATGCCATTCAGCTTGGCACGCACGTCACCGCCTTTTTGCAGCCAGTTTTCCAGGGCGCTGCTTTCAATGCTGAGGTGATTAACCTGGATGTCGTGCAGTTGCAGCGGTTTTTGCAGCAGCAGGGTTAACGTACTACCCGCGAGCGGGGTTTCCAGCGCATATTGCGGCTTGCGGCTGAACATACCGCCTTTTTTAACCAGGTAGATCGCCTGGCGATCGCTTTGTTGCTGCTGGTGCTGCATCCAACGGGTATGTGTCTGCTGTAGCTGGATTAATAGCGTTTGCTGCTGATAGGCCTGCTCAGCCAGCAGTTGATCGACCTGCTGCTGCAACAGTTTCAGTGAGGTAAGATCGTGCCACAGGCAATCTTTCAGCAGCATCAAATCCAGCGGAGCAATAGCATCGCGACCGCTAAAGAATGCGCTGGCCTGCAGCAACCGCAACGATTTTTTCCAGCGGCGATCGGAGACATAAGGAGCCTGTTCCAGCGCATCCAAACGCTGGCGCAGCAGGAAAATCAGCTCAAAACAATTTTCCGGCAATTTGACTTTATCGATTTGCGGCTGCCATTGGTGGAACTCTTCATCGCTGATGCTCAATGCTTCGGGCACCGGGTTGTCACTTTCACTTTGGCGGTTGATCAACAACGAACGGAAATTCTGCTTATCCTGTACCTTATCGAGCCACAGGCGGATCAGCATCCGATCGTAAAGGGCTTCAAGGCTGTTATCCGCTTCTGGCAGTTCGTTAGAGGCGGTGACCAGCAACCGCAGAGGAATGGCTTCTTCGCTGTTGCCGTTGCGGAAGCGGCGTTCGTTGATCGCGGTCAGCAGCGTATTGAGGATTGCCGGACCCGCTTTCCAGATCTCATCAAGAAACACGATTTCCGCTTCGGGTAAATAACCGGAGGTTAAGCGCTGGTAGCGTCCTTCATCTTTTAGCGCCTGAATCGACAACGGGCCAAACACTTCTTCCGGCGTAGAAAAACGCGTCATCAGATATTCGAATGAACGGGCACTGCGGAAAGCGAACTTTAACCGGCGGGCTATCAGGCTTTTGGCGATCCCTGGGGGGCCAAGCAAGAAGACGCTTTCGCCGCAGAGTGCGGCCAGTAAACATAACCGGATGGCTTCCTGTCGTTCATAAAGGCCGCTCTCCAGCGCACTGCTGAGGCGGGAAATCCGTTCTGCCAGAAGTGATGATGACGCCATAAAATAGTCCGCGTTGTCCGTGGTTTAAGGCCAGCTTAATGGGCTGATAGCCAATCTTGCTGGAGAATGAGATGATAAACCACCTTTTTCTAAAAAACGGTATAGCTTGTTGATTCGTATTGTTTTCACCTGAAAAAGAGTGGATATGGTTCACATTTTGTTTATTTTTAGCGACAGAGATCAGGGTAGGTAACCCTGATAAATGGTGCATACTGTGCGCCTTTTATCTTCTTTGTCTTTCCAGGCACAGCGTTGTAGGTTATTCAACTACACTTGAAAGCCATTGGATGCGTGGGCGTAATGGATCTTGGAGCCCGTATCTCTAGCTTGATGCGGATGCATCGGTTGCCAGATGACCTAGCAAAAGAAATGAATTATGAGCACAGAGCATAAACAGTCTTTATCGGCGGTAACCCTGGCGGCTATTGGGGTGGTTTACGGTGATATCGGTACCAGCCCTCTTTATACCCTGCGGGAATGTTTCTCCGGTCATTATGGGTTTGATGTCCGTCCTGATGTGGTTTTTGGTTTTCTTTCCCTGATCTTCTGGATGCTGGTAGTTATTGTTTCCCTGAAGTATCTCACCTATGTGATGCGTGCGGATAACGCTGGTGAAGGCGGCATTCTGACATTAATGTCGTTAGCCGGGCGCAATACCTCACCACGCACTACCGCCTGGTTGGTGATATTTGGCCTGATTGGCGGCAGTTTCTTTTATGGCGAGGTGGTGATCACCCCGGCCATCTCGGTGATGTCGGCGATTGAGGGGCTGGAAATCGCCGCGCCGTCGCTTGATCCCTATATTGTGCCGTTATCTATTCTGGTGCTGACCTTATTATTCGTGATTCAGAAGCATGGCACCGGTAGCGTCGGCAAGCTGTTTGCGCCAGTCATGCTGTTATGGTTCATCGCGTTGGCATTGCTTGGTTTACGCAGCATTATCGATAACCCTGAAGTGTTGCAGGCGTTGAACCCCAAGTGGGCGCTGAACTTCTTTATTGAATATAAGAAGGTCTCATTTTTTGCGCTCGGTGCGGTGGTGCTGTCTATTACCGGCGTAGAAGCTTTGTATGCTGATATGGGGCACTTTGGTAAATTCCCGATCCGCCTGGCCTGGTTTAGCGTGGTGCTGCCTTCTCTGGTACTCAACTACTTTGGTCAAGGGGCTCTGCTGCTGAAAAACCCCGAGGCGATTAAGAACCCTTTCTTCCTGCTAGCCCCTGACTGGGCCTTGATCCCATTGCTGATCCTGGCGACACTGGCCACGGTTATTGCTTCTCAGGCGGTCATTTCCGGCGTATTTTCACTGACCCGGCAGGCGGTGCGCTTGGGGTATCTGTCCCCCATGCGCATTATCCACACCTCAGAAATGGAGTCGGGCCAGATCTATATCCCGGTCGTCAATTGGCTACTGTACATCTCCGTCGTGCTGGTGATCGTGGGCTTTGAGCATTCAGGTAATCTGGCGGCGGCCTATGGTATTGCGGTAACCGGAACGATGGTGCTGACCAGCGTTCTTATAACGTCGGTAGCGCTTAAAAACTGGCATTGGAACCGCTTTCTGGTGGGTGGCACGCTCGCGATCCTGCTGATTATTGATGTGCCGATGTTTGCTGCCAATGCGCTGAAGTTGTTCTCTGGCGGTTGGCTACCGCTGACGTTGGCGCTGATGATGTTTATCATCATGACCACCTGGAAAAGCGAGCGCTTCAGCCTGTTACGCCGTATCCATGAGCACGGTAATTCTCTTGAGGCGATGATTGCCTCGCTGGAGAAATCCCCGCCGGTTCGTGTGCCAGGCACCGCAGTGTTTATGTCTCGGGCCACCAACGTGATCCCATTTGCGTTGCTGCATAATCTCAAACACAACAAAGTGCTGCATGAGCGTGTGGTTCTGTTGACGCTGCGTACCGAAGATGCGCCTTATGTGCATAATCTGCGCCGGGTAACCATTGAACAACTGTCTCCGACTTTCTGGCGCGTGGTGGCCAGTTATGGCTGGCGTGAAACGCCAAACGTTGAGGAGGTGTTCCACCGTTGCGGTTTGGAAGGGCTACAGTGCCGCATGATGGAAACCTCGTTCTTTATGTCGCACGAATCGCTGATCCTCACCAAACGGCCATGGTATCTGTTCCTGCGTGGCAAACTGTTTATCGCGCTGAGCCGCAATGCGTTGCGCGCTCCTGACCAGTTTGAGATCCCGCCAAACCGCGTTATCGAACTGGGAACGCAGGTCGAGATATAAACCCTGAAGGGCTGAGTTGACTGACTTAGCCCTTTTCTTGTATTCAGAAAACCCCCAGCTAGGCTGGGGGTTCCGTAAAGCTTCCAGCTTTGAGTCGGCTCTTTTAATGGCCAGTAACGCTTGTGGTCAGGTAGCAACAAAGCACCTCTGGAGATAGATAAGCCGCTAATAGTTGATGAGAAAGGCTTAGCGCATACCCGATGAATGAGAGAAGTACCAACACGTTACTTATTCAGTGTCTTGGGGGGTAAGTACAAAGGAAACTGTCATATGCGCTAAGGAAGATATGTGTATAGAAAGATGTGATGGTAACTACAGTCGCCCTTACATTGATGTAGCCCGTTTACGGGCAGTAAGTAACAGAAGTAATGCAAATGTGAGGTAGTCATGCGCCTGTTAGGGCGCGGCAGGTAAGAGAGCCTTACAGGCGCATATGAAAAACCTCCGGCTATGCCGGAGGATATTTATTTATCTGCTTGTCAAACGCGAGCGAAACGTTTCGATGGCGATCACGTTTTTGCAACTTTATGGTTGTCTTCCCCCGCTGTTTTTTTAAACTCCATTATGAGCGAAACGTTTCGCTGTTGGAGTGAAAAGATGAAAAAAGGCGTGCTACTAAATTCTGAAGTTTCTGCGGTGATTTCCCGCCTCGGTCATACCGATCAGATCACCATTTGTGACGCGGGGTTGCCGATCCCGGCAGCGGCGCAGCGTATCGATCTGGCGCTGACCCAAGGAATACCGACGTTTTTACAGGTGGTCGGGGTGGTTACGCAGGAAATGCAGGTAGAAAACGCCATTCTGGCGGAAGAGATAGTTAAACAAAATCCGCAACTCCATGAAGCGTTGCTTGCTCAGTTGCAACAACTTAGTCAACACCAGGGCAATACCATAAGCGTGAGCTATATCAGCCACAGCGAGTTTAAGGCACAAACCGAGCACAGCCGAGCAGTGATCCGCAGTGGAGAATGTTCGCCATATGCCAACGTCATTCTCTGCTCCGGCGTCACTTTCTGAGGCAACTATGCAACCGTTACTGCAACTGCAAGGAATAGATAAAGCCTTTCCCGGCGTTAAAGCGCTTTCTGGCGCTGCCCTCAGTGTCTATCCCGGCAGGGTAATGGCACTGGTGGGGGAAAACGGTGCCGGGAAATCCACCATGATGAAAGTGCTGACCGGTATCTATAGCAAAGATGCGGGCAGCCAGCATTTTCTGGGCAAAGAGGTGGTATTCAACGGGCCGAAGGATTCGCAAGAAGCGGGCATCGGCATTATTCATCAGGAACTGAATCTGATCCCTCAACTGACCATTGCTGAAAACATTTTTCTTGGCCGTGAGTTTGTTAACCGCTTTGGCCGCATCGATTGGAAACGCATGTATGCCGAAGCGGACAAACTGTTGGCGCGCCTGAACATGCGTTACAGCAGCCACCGGCTGGTGGGGGAATTATCGATTGGCGATCAGCAGATGGTCGAAATTGCCAAAGTGCTGAGCTTTGAATCGAAAGTCATCATTATGGATGAACCCACCGATGCGCTGACCGATACCGAAACGGCTTCTTTATTCAGCGTCATCAATGAACTGAAAGCAGAAGGCCGTGGCATTGTTTATATTTCCCATCGTCTGAAAGAGATCTTTGAAATCTGCGACGATGTGACCGTGTTCCGCGATGGTCAGTTTATCGCCGAATGCCCGGTCGCCGAACTGCAGGAAGATTCGCTGATCGAAATGATGGTGGGCCGCAAGCTGGAAGAACAGTATCCGCGCCTGAATCTGCCACGCGGTGAAAAGCGCCTGCAGGTCAGCCATGTTTCGGGCCCAGGCGTCCACGACGTCAATTTTACCCTGTATCGGGGCGAAATTTTGGGTGTCGCTGGCCTGATGGGGGCCGGGCGCACCGAATTGATGAAGATTCTGTACGGTGCAGCTCCGCGTCACAGCGGCAACGTCAGCCTTGATGGCCGCGAGGTCGTTACTCATTCACCACAGGATGGGCTGGCGAATGGCATTGTTTATATTTCCGAAGACCGTAAACGTGATGGTTTAGTGTTAGGGATGTCAGTGAAGGAAAACATGTCACTGACCGCCCTGCGCTATTTCAGCCGTCGCGGTGGCAGCCTGAAACAGGCCGACGAACAGCAGGCCGTGAACGATTTTATCCGCCTGTTTAATATCAAGACGCCATCAATGGAACAGCCGATTGGCCTGCTTTCGGGGGGGAATCAGCAGAAAGTGGCGATCGCCCGTGGCTTAATGACCCGGCCAAAAGTGCTGATCCTCGACGAACCGACCCGTGGCGTCGACGTCGGTGCCAAGAAAGAGATTTATCAGTTAATTAACCAGTTCAAGCAGGAAGGGTTGAGCATCATTCTGGTGTCTTCGGAAATGCCAGAGGTGCTGGGCATGAGTGACCGCATTCTGGTGATGCACGAAGGCCATATCAGCGGTGAATTCCCGGTTGAACAGGCTACTCAGGAAGTGTTGATGGCAGCCGCTGTCGGCAAGCAATACGGCGTAAAGCAGGAGTAATCAGATATGAGTTCCCAGACTATCACAGCTAAGCGCTGGTTGAGTAAAGAGTGGCTGTTAGAGCAGAAATCGCTGATTGCGCTGCTGGTGCTGATTGCCGTGGTGTCTTCAATGAGCCCGAATTTCTTCACCCTCAACAACCTGTTCAATATTTTGCAGCAAACGTCGGTGAACGCCATTATGGCGGTGGGTATGACGTTAGTGATCCTGACTTCCGGTATCGATTTGTCGGTGGGATCACTGCTGGCGCTGACCGGAGCGGTAGCGGCGTCGATTGTCGGCCTTGAAATCAATGCGGTAGTCGCCGTGGCGGCAGCTTTGGCATTAGGGGCCGCCGTAGGGGCTGGCACCGGGATTATTGTTGCCAAGGGCAAAGTTCAGGCATTTATTGCCACGTTGGTGATGATGTTGCTGCTACGCGGTGTCACCATGGTGTATACCAACGGCAGCCCGATAAATACCGGCTTTACCGATGTGGCGGATGCTTTCGGCTGGTTTGGTATTGGCCGCCCATTGGGGGTGCCAACGCCGATCTGGATTATGGCGATCGTGTTTATCGCCGCCTGGTACATGCTGCATCACACTCGCCTGGGCCGCTATATCTATGCGCTGGGGGGGAACGAGGCCGCGACCCGTTTGTCTGGCATCAGCGTCGATAAAGTGAAAATCATCGTTTACTCATTGTGCGGCCTGTTGGCTGCGCTGGCTGGGGTGATCGAAGTGGCACGTTTATCGTCGGCACAGCCTACGGCGGGGACCGGTTATGAACTGGATGCCATCGCTGCGGTGGTGCTGGGGGGGACCAGTTTGGCTGGGGGCAAGGGGCGCATTGTCGGTACACTGATCGGTGCGCTGATCCTCGGCTTCCTGAATAACGGTTTGAATTTGTTGGGTGTTTCTTCTTACTACCAAATGATCGTGAAAGCAGCCGTTATTTTGCTGGCGGTTCTGGTTGATAACAAAAAGCAGTAAGTCTCTTTAGAGGCGGGCTCGCCAGCCCGCAGTATTCACAGACGCTTCTTCTCCTACAGGAATCTCGAACATGAAAATGAAAAAACTGGCCGTACTCGCTTCTGCTATTGCTTTGTCGGCCACTCTGAGCGCCAATGCGCTGGCTAAAGACACTATCGCGCTGGTGGTTTCAACGCTGAATAACCCGTTCTTTGTTTCGATGAAAGAAGGGGCACAGCAGGAAGCCAACAAATTGGGTTACAACCTGGTGGTGCTGGATTCTCAGAACAACCCGGCAAAAGAGCTGGCCAACGTGCAGGACCTGATGGTGCAAAACCCGAAACTGCTGCTGATCAACCCAACCGATTCTGATGCGGTAGGGAATGCCGTTAAGATGGCCAATCAGGCCAAGATCCCGGTAATCACCTTGGATCGTGCTGCTGCCAAAGGTGAAGTGGTCAGCCATATCGCTTCTGACAACCGCGCAGGCGGTAAAATGGCCGGTGATTTCATTGCCAAGAAAGCCGGGGCTGATGCGAAAGTGATCCAGTTGGAAGGTATCGCCGGGACTTCTGCGGCACGTGAACGTGGCGAAGGCTTCAAACAGTCTCTGGAGCAGAACAAATTTAAACTGCTGGCCAGCCAGCCTGCGGATTTTGATCGCACGAAAGGTTTGAACGTGATGCAGAACCTGCTGACTGCCCATCCAGACGTGCAGGCAGTATTTGCCCAGAACGATGAAATGGCGTTGGGTGCGCTGCGTGCGCTGCAAACTGCCGGTAAAACTGACGTAGTGGTGGTCGGTTTTGACGGCACCGATGATGGCGTAAAAGCGGTTGAAGGTGGCAAACTGGCGGCAACCGTGGCACAACGCCCGGATCAAATCGGGGTAATTGGCATTGAAACGGCTGATAAAGTGCTGAAAGGCGAAAAAGTGCCAGCCACTATTCCGGTCGATCTGAAGCTGGTGACCAAGTAAGTCATCTTTACGCCACCGGAACGGGTGTTACGGTGGCGCGTAATTTTTCAGGAATCAATGCGATGGAAACAGGAAAGCTGGTGGTTTTGGGCAGTATTAATGCCGACCATATCCTTAATATCGAACAGTTTCCCCACCCAGGGGAAACGGTGATCGGGAAGCACTACAACGTTGCTTTTGGCGGCAAAGGCGCTAACCAAGCGGTGGCTGCCGGGCGCAGTGGTGCAGAGATAGCGTTTATTGCCTGTGTCGGGGCTGATGATATTGGTGAACGTATTCGCCAGCAATTGGTAGCCGATCGCATTGATACCCAACCGATTGAGGCCGTTGCTGGACATACCACCGGGGTGGCGCTGATTTTTGTTAATGCTGAAGGTGAGAACGTGATTGGTATCGACGCTGGTGCCAATGCGGCCCTGACGCCCGATTATCTCAAGCGTTATCAGCAGCAAGTGATTGAGGCCGACGCGTTACTGATGCAGCTCGAATCTCCGTTAGAGACGGTGATTGCTGCTGCCGAGCTGGCAAAGCAACACCATACGCAGGTGATCCTTAACCCTGCACCGGCTCGCGAGTTGCCGGATGAGTTACTGGCGATGATCGATATCATCACGCCGAATGAAACAGAGGCTCAACGCCTGACCGGTATTGCCGTTAATAATGACAGCGATGCTGCCCGTGCCGCTAATGCGTTGCATGATAAAGGTATTGAGCGGGTGATTATCACGCTCGGTAGCCGGGGTGTCTGGCTGAGTGAAAACCGTAACGGCAAATGTGTGCCGGGCTTTAAGGTGAAAGCGGTCGATACCATTGCGGCTGGTGATACGTTTAACGGCGCATTGGTGACGGCGTTGCTGGAAGGCAAGGCGATGGATGATGCCGTGCGCTTTGCACATGCGGCGGCAGCGATTGCCGTTACCCGCCCAGGCGCTCAGCCTTCAGTACCTTGGCGTGAAGAAATTGACGCTTTCTTGTTGCAACAGGGGTAATACTTTTGGCCACCATGAAAGATGTTGCTCGTCTGGCTGGTGTTTCAACCTCGACGGTATCGCACGTTATTAATAACAATCGTTTTGTCAGTGATAGCATACGCGATAAAGTCATGGTGGCCGTCGAACAGCTTAACTATGCCCCGTCAGCATTGGCGCGCAGCCTGAAACTCAACACCACGCATACCATTGGTATGCTGGTCACCTCCAGCAATAACCCGTTTTACGCCGAAGTGGTGCGTGGCGTAGAGCGCAGTTGCTATGAACGTGGCTATAGTCTGATTCTGTGCAATACCGAAGAAGACGAGGCACGTATGAACCGCAGTATGGAAACACTGTTGCAAAAGCGAGTCGATGGCTTGCTTTTGATGTGCACCGAGAATCATCGTCCATCACCGGATGCGCTGAGCCGTTATCCCTCCTTACCTATTGTGATGATGGATTGGGCTCCGTTCGGTGGAGCTAATGATATTATTCAGGATAACTCGTTACTTGGTGGTGAAATGGCAACCGAGTATTTGATTAGCCGTGGCTATCGCAAAATTGCCTGCATTGCCGGGCCACAGGATAAAACCACCGCGCACCAGCGTTTGGAAGGGTATCGCCGGGCGATGCATCGTGCCGGGCTCGAGATTCCGTCTGGCTATGAAGTGTATTGTGATTTTGAATTTGAGGGTGGCGTTCAGGGGATGCAGCAACTATTAGCACTGGCCGAACCGCCACATGCGGTTTTTGCCGGGAACGACGCCATAGCCGTAGGGATTTATCAGGCTCTGTATCTGGCGGGGATGGTGGTGCCGCAGGATATGGCCGTCATGGGGTATGACGATATCGAGCTGGCCAAGTATTTGACGCCGCCGCTGAGTACTATCCATCAGCCAAAAGATTCACTCGGGGAGTTGGCCATTGATGCATTGCTCAACCGTCTGCAACACCCCGAACGCGATGCTCAAGTGTTGGTACTGACCCCCGAGTTGGTGGAACGCGCCTCTGTTGGTTACCGCTAACCGGTTTGAATCTTTCTTCTTTATATAAGCAGTGAGTTTATTCGTTATCTTGCAACAAAGCTTGGCATGCTGCTAAAGCGGCCTGGCTGTCGCCAGACACAATGGCATCGACAATCGCCTGATGGTTTTGCAGTTTAATCACATCATTACCGCTAATCGCACGAAAATAGTCCTGGTACACCGAACTGAATAACTTGGCGAATGAGGTTAAAAAAGGGTTGGCGCTGGCTTCGTATATCAGTTGGTGGTACTGGGTATCGACCTCAATCCAGCGCTCGTGGTCAAAATTAGTGTGCAGCGTGTGCATTTCCAACATTAATTGCGTGAGCTGCTCTTTCTGTTGCGCTGTGGCATTGGCCGCTGCCAGTGAGCAAGCCTGGGGTTCGAGCGTGGTACGCAGGATCAGAAAGTGCTGCATGACCCGATCGAAGTTCTCTCTTGTCATCCACCAGGCTAATAAATCCTGATCGAGAAAATTCCATTGGCTCTGTGGCATCACTCTTGTACCAATACGTGGGCGAGGCAGCAGCATCCCTTTGGCAGCCAGTATTTTTACCGCTTCTCTCACCGCCGTGCGGCTGACACCAAATTGTTCCCCCAACTCCATCTCACCGGGCAGGATACTGCCAGCCTCATATTCGCCAGCTAAAATGCGTTGACCGAGTTTTTCTGCCAGCAGATAAGAAAGATTTCGTTGTGCGGCCTGTTGCTGAGCATCAAATTGCATGGCTGTGGATCCTTGGCTTGCTTTATTATCTTTTATTTTACTCTAGGGGGGCCTGTTTTACGGCGATTTTAGGGGGTAAGTGATAAAAACGCTGACTTACACAGCGTTTTGTTGAAAATAACCGCGCTTGAACCGTTTTTTGAATTTAGGGGTTGCGGCCTGCGCGGAACTCCCTATAATGCGCCTCCACTGACCGGGAACAACGACCAACACGTCGCCCAGGCAAGAAGAAGCAACCCGGTAAAGATACCGGTTCTCGCAAGAGAAAAAAGTTGACTCTTCAGCGGGAAAGCGTATTATCTGCCTCCCGCGTTACCGAGAAGCAACCCGGTAACCACGCTCTTTAACAATTTATCAGACAATCTGTGTGGGCACTCACAAGATGATATCCAGCTGCTTCGGCAGCACAAAAAAATATCAAGTCTTGAAGAGTGACCAAGCAGTAATTCATTTGAATGAATTATTACGAACGTTGATTTTCGAGCATCGCTGTACATGTTGCAGCACATCAAGCTTTTAATTGAAGAGTTTGATCATGGCTCAGATTGAACGCTGGCGGCAGGCCTAACACATGCAAGTCGAGCGGCAGCGGAAAGTAGCTTGCTACTTTGCCGGCGAGCGGCGGACGGGTGAGTAATGTCTGGGAAACTGCCCGATGGAGGGGGATAACTACTGGAAACGGTGGCTAATACCGCATAACGTCTTCGGACCAAAGTGGGGGACCTTCGGGCCTCACACCATCGGATGTGCCCAGATGGGATTAGCTAGTAGGTGGGGTAATGGCTCACCTAGGCGACGATCCCTAGCTGGTCTGAGAGGATGACCAGCCACACTGGGACTGAGACACGGCCCAGACTCCTACGGGAGGCAGCAGTGGGGAATATTGCACAATGGGCGCAAGCCTGATGCAGCCATGCCGCGTGTGTGAAGAAGGCCTTAGGGTTGTAAAGCACTTTCAGCAGGGAGGAAGGCGACATATTTACTACATGTGTTGATTGACGTTACCTACAGAAGAAGCACCGGCTAACTCCGTGCCAGCAGCCGCGGTAATACGGAGGGTGCAAGCGTTAATCGGAATTACTGGGCGTAAAGCGCACGCAGGCGGTTTGTTAAGTCAGATGTGAAATCCCCGCGCTTAACGTGGGAACTGCATTTGAAACTGGCACGCTAGAGTCTTGA
>NZ_JQEI01000030.1 GCF_000743355.1 Serratia sp. Ag1 | reverse complement strand
ACCCAGGCAACTTGAAGTATGGTGAGGATTAAGCTATACCCTGTTAGCTTGAGTCGATGAGCTATATTTAAAGTGATGAATGTTTAACTGGTTATTATATAAGACTTTTCTGATATAAAAGTGCGCCCATCAATGTGAACTTCTAATTCCGTAAGAGTGAATTAAGCTGATTCCATTAAATAAGGAGTTGTACAGTTTCTGACTGATTCATTTGGCTTTTCAGATGAGAACTCGTTTTGTCATTCTCATTTTGCCGGGAAAAGAATATGCATAAAGTTTTTGTGGTTATTATGACGCGGTGGTTCAAACGATGAACACTGTATTACATTCGAAACAACGTTTGCCCGCCTCGATTCTGTTGATAAATCTTTTTATTCTGACTTTCGTGCTTTCATTGATTGGCATTTTCACTCGTCCATTAGGCGCACTTTCGCTGTTCTGGCCGGTGAACGCTATTCTGCTCGGGCTGATGCTGCGTCAACCTGGTTATGACACCATCGTCGGATGGGTGGCTATTTACCTGGGTATGGTCGTTGCCGATTTGACTACCGCCGAGGGATGGCGGCTGGCATTGTGGCTGAATGCCTGCAACATGGCGCTGATTGCCAGTGGTTATAGCGTGATGCGAATGTTGCCACAGTCTCAGCGGCGCATGGGGAAACCGCAGGCGATTCTATATATGTTTATTGCCTGCCTGTTGGGGGCCGCACTCTCTTCCACGTTATCGGTGCTGCGCAATGACAGCCTGTTTAACAACACGGTTTTTACCGCCTGGGGAGCGTGGTTCAGCGAACAATTCTCGACTAACCTGCTGCTCTTGCCTGTGGTTCTGGCAGCTCCTCGTTTTAAACAACTGTTGCGTATCCAGATAAACTGGCAATGGCGTACCAGTATGCCGCTACTGGCTTTGCTGTGTTCCCTGGCGTTTAGCGTCTATATCGGTGGGCCGGGAGCGATAGCGTTCCCGATCCCGGCCCTGCTGTGGTGTGCTGTGCGCTATCACTTGTTTACCGTTACCCTGCTGACGCTGCTCACCGGAGTGACCCAGATTATCAGCATTTCCGTTAACATGATGTTGTATGAAATACCCGGTACCCATGCCGGTGTGTTTGATACGCTGATGTCTGCCCGTTTAGGTATCGCAATGCTGGTGATGGGGCCGTTGATTCTGGCCAGTTCTCAGGCCGTTAACCGCAAACTGCTGCGTCAATTGGACTATAACGCCAATCATGATGTACTGACCGGTGCCTTGGAGCGCTGTGTATTTATGCGTAAAGCCAGAGAGTTGCTGGAACATAAGCATCAAGCGAAAGAGGCGTTATCACTGCTGCTGATCGACATCGATCATTTTAAACTGATTAATGATATGTATGGCCATGTGAGCGGCGACCGGGTGTTGGCGACATTCTCCCGTCTCCTGCGGAGTGAATTGCGCCACGATCAGCTGTTTGGTCGCCTGGGGGGTAAGGAGTTTGCCATCGTGATGCCACGTGCGCTGGCAATGCAAGCGGTGGCATTTGGGGAATATCTGTGCCAGCGGATGGAGAGTATTGATATGAATCCTGAAGGCAAAACTCCGTTGCGCATCACGATCAGCGTCGGGGTTGCCAGCCTGGCGATGAATGAAGTGAAATCTTTCGAGCAGTTGATGAACAAGGCGGAGATTGCGCTATCCCGCGCCAAATCCCAAGGGCATAACCGTGTTGCATCGTTTAACATTATCAGCAGTAATACACTGAATAATAATATGTTTAAGTAAACTTCACCCTTGCTTTGGTGTGAACTGTGTACCGCAATTGGGGCAGATCAGCGTGATGTTTTTACGCAATCTAGAACATTGCTGTTTGGTAACATAGCTGCATTTAGGGCAGGCAATTTGGGTGCTGCGGTTGTTAAAACCTTTGACGCTGATGGATTCAGACATGGCATGTACCTGTGTCAGGTGAAAAACTACGCTAACACAGGCGATATTAAAAAGCTTTAATTGTTTTCCTACTGTTTTACAACGCCTTTAAGGCCTGGAGCGTTTCATCAATATCGACTTCATGTTCTGAGAAAGTGTGGGTCACATTCTGGAAGGTGGTAATCGACAGCATACGCAGCGTCTCTGTGGCTTGCGGTGTTTCAGCGGCTTGTGGGCGGATACGGTTCATCAGTAAACCGACCGAGAGCACGGTGTTTTCTTTATCAATATTTGCTTTTACCGGTACTTCTTTTGTAAAAGTGTGAAAGGATTTAATACTGGTTATTTTGATTCTTTCATTAGCAATAATGATGTATTTGCTGGGTGCCTGTACTTTTACCGCAAAGGCCGATGGCCCTTTGGCATTGTTGGTGGGTTCAAAAGTCACCAGCGCATTCTTTTTAATCAACTCTGGGTTTTGCACTTTAATCACGTGAAAATAACGATTTTCCCCGTTCTCGTCGGTGATAAAGCCGAAGCCTTTGTCTTCAAAAAAAGTCGTTATCTTGCCGTTCATCATCATTCTCATAAAGTCATTCGTAACAGTATTTATGATAGCGCGGAATGCCTCGCGGTGACAGGGGGCTATTCTGCGGGAAAGTGCCGGAAGTGCTCAGAGGATCGGGCTATGTTGCTAACGATTACCCAAGGTAACCGGCGATTTACTGTGCAGATTGCGGATTTTTCCACTTTTTATCGATTTTATGTGATCTCGGTTATGGACAAAATCCCATCTAATTGCTGTACTGTATCTGACACACACTTTGTGTCTTACATTCACGTTAAAGGTAAGTTTGATGTCTAAGATTAAAGGTAGCGTTAAGTGGTTCAATGAATCCAAAGGTTTCGGCTTCATTACCCCAGAAGATGGTAGCAAAGACGTTTTCGTCCATTTCTCTGCTATCGCTAGCAATGGTTTCAAAACTCTTGCTGAAGGCCAGCGTGTAGAATTTGAAATCACGAACGGTGCCAAAGGGCCATCTGCTGCTAACGTTATCGCTATCTAAGCTACAGTAGCCAAAATTCTTAAAACCCGCTCCATGAGCGGGTTTTTTATTGCCCGCTTAACGCATTAACCAGCACGAAAGCCAGCAGCGTCATGCTCAGCGAGCCCGCCAGGTTGAGCAACATATTGGCAATTGCCCAAAGCAGACGCCCATCCTGCAATAGATAAACCACTTCGACCGAAAACGTCGAGAAAGTGGTTAATCCGCCACAGAAACCGGTGGTGATCAGCAGTTTCCAGGTCGCATCCAGGTGAGTAACACGGGTAAACAGCGCAAGGGCTAAACCGATAATAAACCCTCCGAGCAGGTTCACGGTCAGCGTGCCCAACGGGATATGCTGATGCAGTGGATTCAATCTCATACTCACCAGCCAGCGCAACACGCTACCTAAACCGCCGCCAATAAACACGGCCAGCAAAGAACTCAACATGATCGAAAACCTTTTCACTAAAAATTGAGGAAGCTCAGAAAGGTTCAAGCATAGCGCTACGCCCCTCTGAGAGGTTGCGTAGACATCATCAGCCTGTGAGGCGGTTATGGAGGAATGTCATCTCCGTCTGTCGGCGCGGGTCTTTTGCCGTGCCGGAGGGATTTTACACGCTGTATCCGCTGTTTTGTAGTCTGACTTTACGTCAGGCTTGGGAGATGGCACGTTCCTGGCGGTTACGGCCATTGTTTTTGGCGCGGTACAGCGCACCATCTGCCGCTTTTAGCCACGCTTGGTAGTCGTGCATGCTTGGCTGATAGTCAGCGATTCCGGCGCTGATGCGCAACTTTAACTCGGGAGCTTCGCGGAAAATAATTTCATCTAAACGGTCTTGAATACGCTTCAGAGCCTGGCTGGCCTGGTCGGCATTAGTATTTGGTAACACCGCACCAAATTCATCACCGCCATAGCGGCCCACGATATCGACCACGCGTAAGCCTAATAACAATTCTTCTGCCAGAACGATCAAGGCTTCATCCCCTAACGCATGGCCAAAGGTATCATTAATCGTTTTGAAGTGATCAAGATCTATCAGGATCAGCGTAGCTTTGCGGTCATAACGTCGGCAACTGTCAAATTCGTTGTGCAGCAGATGTTCCCAGTGGCGGCGGTTATAGAGGCCCGTCAAACCATCCCGCATGCTAATACGCAACAGCTCCTGTTTTTTTTCTGCCAGGTGTCTGGCGGTATTGTAGGTGACAAAACCGAGGAATGTCGGGTAGATAAACAGCATGGGCAAACAGATATACACCTGCATGGGCGTGGTTTGCGGATAAAATGGGAACCCAAGCGCGGCGCTGGTCAGTACGGCTGCAGCAACCTGGGCTACCAGCCCTTTAAAAAACAGTGAAAGCCCGCCTGAGGCAATATTGTTCATGCCCATCATCGACAAGATCACCGCACTAGGTAATGCATTAAAACCCATGATCGCTGCCCAGATACCGCCCAGCGTGGCATCGATCAGCAGATTATTGGTTTCGGTTATGAACGGTTTTGCAGAGCGGATAGAACGCTGGTAGGCAATATGTGGCCAGATGAACCCATTGAATACCAGTAGGACCCATACGGCAAGCGGGGGTTGTAAGGGGAGAATTGTGGCAAGCACACAAAAAAAACCAATCCCCAGGCCGACGATACGTGGCAGGTAAGTCCGTTTGGCGAAACTGAGCCCCGACCGTCGGGCATTGACCGCTAATGGAGCGATTGGCATCTAACGCTTCCCCCTGTGATTAATGACGCAGCGTATCATCCACTTGTGAAACGCTAAATAGCGAGATTCGCCCCATGACGTTAAGCATAGAACATCTCTGAGAGATCTCACTCTGTTACATGTTGTTGTTGTTCTAAAGAGGGAAAAATAGCTAAATATTAATAGGCAAGGTTGGTTCCCTCGCCGCATCTTGCGGCCATAATGAAAAAGAAGGTGAATATGGAAGGTATCAGTATTACCAAACTTCTGGTGATTGCGGTGTTGGTCGTGCTGCTGTTTGGTACCAGCAAACTGCGCACCCTCGGCGCTGACTTAGGTGCGGCGTTGAAAGGCTTCAAAAAAGCCGTAGGGGACGAAACCCCGCCCGCGCAGAACAGCGCAGAAAACCCGTCGGCAGCGCAGAGCGTCGAGAAGAAAGACGTTTAATACAGCCAACCAGCGTTAAGCAATAAAAAACGGATGCCGTGAGGTCATCCGTTTTTTGGCGCGTTTACCGGCCTAAGCGTAACAAAAGATTACCGCGTTTATTTCACTTCCAGGCCTTTCGCTTGCAGATCGGCATGGTAAGAGGAGCGAACAAACGGGCCGCAAGCGGCATGAGTAAAGCCCATCGCCATCGCTTCTTCTTTCATCTCGTCAAACTCGGCAGGGCTGACATAGCGCTGTACCGGCAGATGATGGCGGCTCGGCTGCAAATACTGGCCCAGAGTCAGCATGGTCACCCCGTGGCGGCGCAGATCGCGCATGACGTCTACGATTTCCGCATTGGTCTCCCCCAAACCGACCATCAGGCCCGACTTGGTTGGGATATCCGGGTGCACTTCTTTGAAACGCTCCAGCAGTTTTAGCGACCACTCGTAGTTGGCCCCCGGGCGTACCTGGCGATAAATACGTGGCACGTTTTCCAAGTTGTGGTTGAACACGTCTGGCGGGGTCGCCGTCAGGATTTCCAGAGCGCGATCCATACGGCCACGGAAATCAGGAACCAACGTTTCAATTTTGATATTTGGGCTTTTGGCACGGATTGCGGCGATACAATCAGCGAAGTGTTGTGCTCCGCCATCGCGCAGATCGTCGCGATCCACTGAGGTAATCACGACATAGCGCAATGCCATATCGGCGATGGTCTGTGCCAGTTTCTCCGGTTCATTGGCATCTGGTGCCACCGGGCGGCCATGAGCGACATCGCAGAACGGGCAGCGGCGGGTGCAGATGGCACCGAGGATCATGAAGGTCGCCGTACCGTGGTTAAAACATTCTGACAGGTTCGGGCAAGAAGCCTCTTCGCACACCGAATGCAGGCCATTTTTGCGCATTGCGGCTTTGATGCCTTGAATGCGCGTAGAGTCGGCAGGGAGTTTGATCTTCATCCATTCGGGTTTGCGTAGCAGCTCCTGCCGTTCGGTGACCACCGTTTTTACCGGGATCAACGCCATTTTGTCTGCATCGCGGTATTTGACACCGCGTTCCATCTGAATCGGTTTACTCATAATCGTGCGGGTTCCAGTTATGAAGCTCGACCGTCTGGTAGCCGAGTAAATGAACAAATTCTTGTACCAGGATCGGATGAATGTCTTCTAGGCTAACGCCGGGCTCCAGCGCGCTAACTTGTGTCATTTGCATCCCGGCATAGCCACAGGGGTTGATACGCTGAAATGGGGCCAGATCCATGGCGACATTCAGTGCCAGGCCGTGAAATGAGCTGCCTTTGCGGATGCGTAAACCCAGTGAACAGATTTTCTGCTCGCCAACATAAACGCCGGGGGCATCAGGGCGTGCGCGTGAGGCGATGTTGAAATGGGCCAGGGTATTGATTACGGTCTCTTCCAGGGCGGTGACCAGTTGGCGTACGCCAACTTTGTTGCGTTTCAGATCCACCAGCACATACAGCACCTGTTGGCCTGGGCCATGGTAGGTTACCTGGCCGCCGCGATCGCTCTGAACCACCGGGATATCGCCAGGCATCAGAACGTGTTCCGCTTTGCCTGCCTGCCCTTGGGTGAACACCGGCTGATGCTGCACCAGCCACAGCTCGTCCGGGGTCGACTCGGTGCGGCTGTCGGTGAAGTGATGCATAGCTTGGGATACAGGCGCATAGGGCTGCAACCCCAGTTGACGCAAAATGATCTTATTATGTTGCAAACGAGTCATCGTCAGGTTACAGAAGTGAGAAAGTCATTATACCGAGCGCCCTGGCTGCCGACCAGCATTTATCCCACGGGTTGAAGCAAGGGCGTCAGGTTGAAATTACAGCACCATGCGGACAATCTCAATGTTGCCCAACTCTTCGTATAACGTTTCCACCTGATCGATATGGGTGGCGGTAATGGTGATGGAAACCGAGTGGTAATTGCCTTTGCTGCTCGGCTTAACCTGCGGGTTGTAGTCCCCAGGAGCATGGCGCTGCACCACTTCAACCACCTGGTCTACCAGCTCGGGGTGTGCCAGGCCCATTACTTTGTAGGTAAAGGTGCAAGGGAATTCGAGCAGTTCGTTCAGTTTAGTTTTTTGCATGTGAGTGCGCTCCGTGGTGTAGCTTATCTATAAATCATAACTCCCGCCGGAGCGGGAGTGAGTATTAACTATCATATGGGGCTGAAATCCCCGGTTTCAAGTCTTAACCAAACCAGTGATGGAACATCAGCCTGATGTAATCCACCAGACGGCTGAAGATGCCGCCTTCTTTCACTTCGTTTAACACCACCAGCGGGCGTTGATCGATGGTCTTGCCATCCAACTGGAAGTTGATACTGCCGACAACCTGATTTTTAGCCAGTGGCGCGTGGATTTCTGACGTATTCAGCACGTAGCTGGCTTTCAGATCTTTCATCCGGCCACGCGGGATAGTCAGGAAAACGTCTTTATCCACGCCCAGTTCGACACGGTCAGCATCACCAAACCAGACCGGTTCAGAGGCAAACTCTTTCCCGGCTTTCAGTGGGGCAACGGTTTCAAAGAAGCGGAAACCCCAGGTCAGCAACTTTTTACTTTCGGTTTCACGGCCTTTGAAGGTACGTCCGCCTAACACGGCTGAGATCAAGCGCATTTGGCCTTCGGTGGCGGAAGCCACCAGATTGTAGCCTGCCGCATCGGTATGGCCGGTTTTGATGCCGTCAACGTTCAGGCTGGTATCCCACAGCAGGCCGTTACGGTTCATCTGGCGGATATTATTGAAAGTAAACTCTTTCTCTTTATAGATAGCGTATTCGTCTGGGACGTCACGGATCAGCGCCTGACCGATCAACGCCATATCTCGTGCCGAGCTGAACTGGCCCTCGGCATCCAGGCCGTGTACGGTCTGGAAGTGGGTATTTTGCAGGCCAAGCTGTTTGACGTAGGTGTTCATCAGGTTAACAAAGGCATCCTGGCTACCGGCGACGTAATCAGCCATGGCGACACAGGCGTCGTTACCTGATTGCAGATTGATGCCGCGTGTCAGTTTGGAGACTGGCACCCGATCGCCAGGCTTCAGGAACATCAGCGAGGAGCCCTTGAATACCGGGTTACCGGTTGCCCAGGCATCCTGACCGACGGTGACCAGATCCTCTTGGCCAATCTTGCCAGACTTCAGCGCCTGGCCGATAACATAACTGGTCATCATTTTGGTCAGGCTAGCGGGGTCACGACGGGCATCGGCGTTAGATTCAGCCAATACTTTACCGGAGTTGTAATCAATCAGGATGTAAGCTTCCGCATCAATTTGCGGGACACCTGGAATCATGGTTTTGATATTAACATCGTCTGCATAGGCAACTGACGCTGCGCTTATCGCGATGACGGTGCCGAGCGTTATGCTTTTGATTAAGCGAAAAGAAGTTACATATTTCATGATCGGAACGACAACATCCGTGAGATTAAGTTTAAAAACGAGCCACACTATAACAGATGGGATCCCGACAGGCATTATGCATTCACCCGGCTGATAGTGGTTTGGGCCTATTTAGCTGAAAGAAAATGTTTCGGCTGAATAGGCCCTATCAACCGCGATGGCCTGACGGGGATCACGTTTTAGGGTGCAGCAGTGATAAAAGACTGTTGTTGTGCTTCGTTGGTCAAACGCTGCTGCAGTTCAGCTGCCTGCTGGCGATTATTGAACGGTCCTAACTGCACGCGGTAAACACTGCCATTGGTAGACACTTTACCCGGCACGCCAAACTGCTGGCTGAGCTGTTGCTGCCAACTGCGTGCGCGCTCGGCGTTGCTCAGGGCACCGACTTGAACGACGACACTACCGCTGGTATTGAGCGCTGTGACAGCCATGGGCGCGGCGGCGACAGGCGTGCTGACAATTGGGGGCGGCGGTTCAGAACCTTCCAGTACTCCGGCTGGCAAGGCGCTTGGCGCTCCGAGGAATCCACCGCTACGAACAGGCGAGCTGCCGTTGCTATCGTCGTTCAGACTGCTGTTATCAATCGGACGCGCTACAGCATCGTTGGCGATGGGGGCTTCCTGTTGTAATGGCGTCCCCATGTTGCTCGAACCGAGCTCCGGGCGCTGTGGCAGAGCGTAACTCTGCTTGGCAACGATGGTGCCAATGCTACCGGGGCCGCTAAGCGTGCCATCAGGCGCAACGCTGATAAAGTCCACCTTCACCTTGGTGTTGCTGGTCAGATTGAGACGGTCGGCTGCGGCTTTTGACAGATCGATAATCCGGCCTTGCGTATACGGGCCGCGATCGTTGACGCGAACCACCAACTGGCGGCCATTCGCCAGGTTGGTGACGCGCACATAGCTTGGGATCGGCAGGGTTGGGTGTGCCGCAGTCAGGGCATTATGATCGAATCGTTCACCAATTGCGGTGGTGTTGCCATTGGCCTCTTCGCCATACCAGGCCGCCAGGCCGGTCTGCGAAAAGTTTTGTGGATCTTTAACGATGCGATAAGTTGCGCCATTAGCCTTATAGTCCTGTAACGTACCAGGGTTATAGGGCTCATAGCGAGGCTCCACACCGCCGATTTCGGTCACTGGCCCGTTATAGGGTTGTTGCTGCGGAGCCGGTGGTTGTTCTTGCGTTGTGGTACAGGCTGAAAGTAATACTGTAATAGCCACTGCACCGACCCAAAGCCATTCCTTACGCATGACTTACCCCTTATAGATTTTTAGACAGCATTTTCCGATGCGTGTGGATCGACATAACGATGCCGAACCCAGCCATGAGGACGATCAGCGCCGAGCCCCCATAGCTGACCAGAGGCAAAGGTACGCCAACGACTGGCAAAATACCACTTACCATACCGATGTTAACAAACACATAGACGAACAGGATCAGCATCAATCCACCGACCATGACGCGGCCAAACGTGGTTTGCGCGCGTGCGGCGATCATGAGCCCACGAATGATGACCATCAGATAGAGCACCAGCAAGATCAGAACGCCGATCAGGCCAAGCTCTTCAGCCAGTACCGCAAAGATGAAATCGGTATGGCGTTCAGGCAGGAATTCCAACTGCGACTGTGTGCCGTGCAGCCAGCCTTTACCGGACAAACCGCCGGAGCCGATGGCGATTTTTGACTGAATAATATGGTAACCGGCACCCAGTGGGTCGCTTTCTGGATCGAGCAGCATCATCACGCGATCCCGCTGATAGCCGTGCATCAGGAAGAACCATAGCACCGGAATAAAGGCCGCCAGCAACACGGCGGCAAAAGCAATCAGCTTCCAGCTCATGCCAGACAGGAACAGCACAAACAGCCCGGAGGCAGCGATCAGAATTGACGTGCCGAGATCGGGTTGTGCGGCAACCAACAGCGTGGGCAGGAAGATCAGCACCAGCGCGATACCGGTATTTTTCAGCGAAGGTGGGCAGACATCGCGATTCATAAAGCGAGCCACCATCAGCGGTACGGCGATTTTAGCGATTTCTGATGGCTGGAAACGGACAAAGCCCAGATCCAGCCAGCGCTGTGCTCCTTTACTGATCTGGCCGAAGGCGTCGACTAAAATCAGCAGGATGACGCAAAAAATGTACAGATACGGTGCCCAGCTTTCATAAACGCGTGGCGGGATCTGTGCCATCACCCCCATCACGATCAGGCCCATCAAGATCTGGCCGATCTTACGTTCCATCATGCCGATATCCTGGCCGCTGGCGCTCCACATCACAAAGGCGCTATAGACCAGCAGGGCCAGAATAAATAACAGGAAAGTGGGATCGATGTGGATTTTGGTCCAGATGGAACCCTTTTGTTGGCTTTCAGTCATGTTCTACCTTAATCACCTTCTATACCTGGCGGCAGTGGGGCTGCATCCGGTAATTGCGTATTGTTGTCGCCCAACAGGATATGGTCGAGGATCTGGCGGGTGATAGTACCAACCGCCGGGCCTGAACCGCCGTTTTCCAGAATGATGGCGACGGATACCGTCGGGTTATCATACGGCGCGAAAGCGGTCATCAACTTATGGTCACGCAGATGTTCTGCGAGTTTGTGGGCGTTATAGGTTTCATAGCCAAATACCTGCGCCGTACCCGATTTTGCCGCTGCTTTATAGGGGGTTCCCTCAAAGTACTTGCGGGCCGTGCCGTTTGGCCGGTTGGCGACGCCGTACATACCGTCTTTGGCGATTTCCCAGAAGCCGGAGTGAATATCACCGATCTGTTTGTGTTCTTCCTGACGGAATGGCACCAGAGCGCCGTTGATTCTGGTGCTTTGCAGCAGGTGCGGTATTTTGACATCACCGTCGTTGATCAGTGTATTCAGTGCCTTTGACATCTGGATCGGCGTAGCGGTCCAGTAGCCTTGGCCGATCCCGACAGGAATGGTATCCCCTTGATACCAAGGTTTTTTAAACCGCTTGAGTTTCCACTCACGCGTCGGCATCAGGCCGGAACGCTCCTCAGAAAGATCGATACCGGTATAGTCACCGTAACCGAATTTGCTCAGCCAGCTCGATAGGCGATCGATGCCCATATCATAGGCAACCTGATAAAAGAAGGTATCTGCAGATTCTTCCAGCGCTTTGGTGACATTAAGGCGACCATGGCCCCACTTTTTCCAGTCGCGGAAACGCTTTTCGGAACCGGGCAGTTGCCACCAGCCAGGATCGAACACCACGGTATTACGAGTGATCACCCCGGCACTGAGGGCCGAGACGGCAATATAGGGTTTCACCGTTGATGCCGGGGGATATACCCCTTGGGTAGCGCGGTTGATCAACGGGCGGTTCGGATCGTTGAGCAATCCTTGATAATCTTTGCTGGAGATGCCGTCAACGAACAGGTTCGGATCGTAACTGGGGTTGGACACCATCGCCAGAATGCCGCCAGTGCGTGGATCGCTGACCACCACTGCTGCTCGGCTGCCCACCAGCAGTTGCTCGATATAGCGCTGCAGATTGAGATCGAGAGTCAGATAAACGTCTTTACCGGCGGAAGGCGGTTGTTCATGCAGCTGGCGGATCACCCGGCCACGGTTGTTGACTTCAACCTCTTCATAGCCGGTTTTGCCATGCAGGGTATCTTCATAAAAACGTTCAATGCCTAACTTGCCGATATCGTGCGTAGCCGCATAGTTGGCCAGTTTGCCATCTTTATCCAGGCGCTCGACGTCACGATCGTTAATCTTTGAAACATAACCGATCACGTGGGTGAGGGCAGAGCCATAGGGGTAGTAACGGCGCTGATAGCCTTTCACTTCCACGCCGGGGAAGCGGAACTGGTTGACGGCAAAGCGGGCGACCTGAACCTCGGTCAGCGCGGTTTTGACCGGGATCGAAACAAAACGCCGCGAACGCTTGCGCTCTTTTTCAAAGTTGGCGATGTCATCATCAGTAAGCTCAACAATCGGGCGTAATGCTTCCAGCGTGGCATTGAGATCGTCAACTTTTTCCGGCATTAACTCCAACTGGTAGATGGTGCGGTTGAGCGCCAGTGGTGTGCCGTTACGATCGTAAATAATGCCGCGGCTGGGGGGAATGGGCACCAGTTTGATGCGGTTTTCATTGGAACGGGTACGGTAATCCTCAAAGCGAACGATTTGCAGATTATACAGATTGGCAATCAGGATGCCTGTCAGCACCAGAATGACCAAAAGCGCCACCAGGGCACGGCGTACAAACAGGGCAGATTCTGCCGTATAGTCGCGAAAAGGGTTACTGTCTATTTTCATCCCGTTACTTTATTTCACTCGATTACTGTCACCGCCGGTCACTCCCGGTGGTAAGGATGATTGGTGGTAATACTCCAGGCGCGGTAGAGGCTTTCGGCGACTAAAACACGCACTAAAGGATGCGGTAAGGTCAATGGCGACAGCGACCAACTCTGCTCTGCCGCCGCTTTACACGCCGGGGCCAGCCCTTCGGGGCCACCGATCAGCAGGCTGACGTTGCGGCCATCCTGCTTCCAGCGCTCAAGCTGTTGTGCCAACTGGGGCGTTTCCCAAGGTGTTCCTGGGATGTCCAAGGTGACAATGCGGTTGCCTTTACCGACCGCCGCCAGCATCTGTTCGCCTTCTTTTTCCAGAATGCGTTTGATATCCGCATTCTTGCCGCGTTTGCCCGCCGGGATTTCGGTCAGCTCAAACGGCATATCTTTCGGAAAGCGATGCAGGTAATCCATAAAGCCGGTCTGCACCCAGTCTGGCATTTTGGTGCCGACGGCAACCAATTGCAGTTTCACCGTTTAGCTCCAGAGCTTTTCCAGTTCATACAGGTGGCGGCTTTCTTCCTGCATCACATGCACAATCACTTCGCCCAGATCGACCACGATCCAGTCTGAAGCAGCCTGGCCTTTCATGCCATACAGTTCCATGCCGATGGCACGGGCTTCTTCTATGACACGCTCGGCGATCGACATCACGTGACGGGTCGATGTACCGGTACAGATGATCATGCAGTCGGTGATGCTGGATTTGCCCTGCACATCCAGAGCGATAATGTCCTGGCCTTTCATGTCATCAATTTTATCAATGACGAAATCTTGGAGCGCTTTACCTTGCAAAGGTTCCCCCTCGGGTATGTTCTGTTTATCAGGCTGCAGTATGGCCTGAATAATGATGATATCGGTAGGATCCTGCTCTGTGTGTGCCTCGCGGCCACGGCCCGGTCAGCCAAGGTTTCCGGGTTTTTCAGCGGATACCTGAAAAAGAGCGGCGCAGTATAGCACTATCTGTATAAACCCTGTAACTCGATATAGCGTTGTACGCTGCGTGGTAACAAATCATCACAACTGAGCCCTTGATGGCGGCGCTGGCGTATCTCGGTTGCCGAGATATCCAGCAACGGAGTCTCTGCCAAGTAGACATAACCCTGCGGTTGCTGGCTGAGTTGGCGTGCATCGGTAACCTGATGTTGTTCCAACCATTGCTGTAATTCTGGCGTATCCATCCGATCGCTATAACCAGGGCGCGCCAGTACCAACAGGTGGCAGACCTCCATCAGGGCTTGCCAGCGGTGCCATTTGTGCAGCGTCAGCAGTGAATCCTGGCCAATGATAAACGCCAGAGGTAACGCAGTGCCACGTTCTTTACGAATCGTTTCCAACGTCTCGATGGTGTAGGAAGGTGTCGTGCGATGCAGTTCGCGGTCGTCCACGGTAAACAGCGGGCGATCGGCGATGGCTAATTCAACCATCCTCAGCCGTTGCTGCGGGCTGGCTTCCGGCTGCGGGCGGTGCGGAGGCACATGATTTGGCAAGAGGGTGATGCGGTGTAAGCCAACTTCCTGAGCCAGTGCTTCAACCGGGCGCAAATGGCCGTAATGAATCGGATCAAAAGTGCCACCAAAAAAAGCATGCAGTTGCGGTTTACTGAGCATCAGGGAGACTCGTGATAAGGGGTTTACCGCAAATCAGCATCGATAAGGCTTCCAGCCCTGACCAGACTGACTGGCCGTAATCTTGCTTCACGGTGATTTCAAGCTGGGACAGCAAGTGGACGGCCTGCTGCAATTGTTGGCCTGACAGGCGTTGCAGAGCCTGAGTAATCAGGCTGCGGCGGTTCTGCCAGACTTTGTGCTGGTCGAACAGTGTGCGCAGCGGGGTGCTTGCCATACTGCGTTGCAGGGTCAGTAACATCAGCAGTTCACGCTGTAGAGTACGCAACAGGATCACCGGTTCAACATCCTCCTGCTGTAACTGTTGCAGGATGTGCCAGGCGCGCTTGCTTTTGCCTGCCAGCAAGGCATCCAACCAGTGAAAGGGGCTGAAATGTGCGGCGTCATTAACCACCTGTTCAACGCGTGGCAGCGGCAACTTACCATCTGGATACAGCAAAGAGAGCCGTTCCAGCGCCTGCGACAGTGCCAGCAGGTTACCTTCATAGCAGTAACACAGCAGTTGATTGGCGGCGTTATCAAGATCCAACTGCATGGATTTCGCTCGTTGCGCCACCCAGCGGGGTAACTGTGCCTGCTCAGGCGTTTGGCAACTGATTAAAACGGCGTTAGGGCTGAGTGCTTTAAACCAGGCGCTGTTTTCTTGCGCTTTGGTCAGGCGCGGACCGCGCAGCACCAGCAAAATATCGTCATGCAGCAAGCCCGCCAACTTGACCAACTGTTCGCCCATCGGGGCGCTTGGGCCATTTTCCGGGAAAATCAGCAGCAGGGTTTGCCTGCTGGCAAACAGGCTCATCGCCTGACAGATACTGAAAATGGCATTCCAGTCAGTCTGGGCATCAAGAGAAATACTGTAGTGTTCGGTGAACTGCTGCTGTTGAGCCGCTTGGCGGATCAGATCCTGGCTCTCCTGCAGCAGCAGAGGATCGTTGCCGCTCAACAAATAACAAGCGCGCAGCCCCTCACGGAGCTGCGCGGCAAGTTGTTCAGGGTAGAGACGAATCATTGTGCTGATTGACTGGCTGTTTTTTCAGTGGCAGCGTCGGCTTTCTGTTGAGTCGCCAATTCTGCAGCATTAACCGTCATTAATTTGCGCACAATCTGCTGCGCGGCCTGCTGGCGCATTTCCTGCAGAATGATGTCCTGCTCGGCATCTTTAGCCAAGGCAGTCAAGGGGTTATCAAAGAACGAACGGAATACGGTGACGTTCAGTGGATAGATATCATGCCCCGGGATCAAGACCTGTGCCTGAACGGTCATTACCATCTGGTTTTCTGCCGTTTTACCATCCTGGAAGATCGAAACGGTATCCTGGGTCTGAGTTGAGCTTACGATACGCAGAGACGGCACATCCTTGCGAGTGGCATCGCTCACAATGGTGACGCCGTTGCTGCGCAACTGAGCACGCACGGCGCGCGTCAGTGGGCCAAACGGATCGTAGCTGTCCAGCATCAGCTTGTGCATTTCTGTGGGAACCTGCGTGGTGCCACGCAGGTGAAAACCGCAGCCAGCGGTGACCAGCACCGCCAACCCCAGCAACAGCGTCAGAATACGATGTCGCACAATGCCTCCTTGTGTTAACCCACAACCAGGTTAAGCAATTTGCCCGGAACGTAGATCGCTTTGCGTATCGTGACCCCTTCCAGATATTTGGCTACCAGATGTTCTTCCGCAGCACGTTCACGCACTTGCTCTTCGGTTGCATCGGCAGCCACGGTGATTTTGGCACGAACTTTACCGTTGATCTGAACCACCACCAGCTTGGAGTCTTCTACCATCGCAGCTTCATCGGCGACTGGCCACGCGGCGGTATCCACATCACCTTCGCCGTTCAGCGCCTGCCACAGGCTGAAGCAAATGTGCGGGGTGAATGGATACAGCATACGAACGACGGCCAGTAGAGCTTCCTGCAACAGGGCGCGATCCTGCTCGGTTTCCTGTGGCGCGCGGCCCAGCTTGTTCATCAGTTCCATCACGGCGGCAATCGCGGTGTTGAAGGTCTGACGGCGGCCGATATCGTCGGTCACTTTGGCGATAGTTTTGTGCACGTCGCGGCGCAGAGCTTTCTGATCGGCGTTCAATGCGGCCACGTCCAGCGGCTGAACGGCCCCTTTCTCCACGTGATCGTAAGCCAGTTTCCAGACGCGTTTCAGGAAGCGGTTTGCCCCTTCAACCCCGGATTCCTGCCATTCCAGCGTCATTTCTGCCGGTGAGGCAAACATCATGAACAGACGAACGGTATCAGCACCGTATTTCTCGACCATCAGCTGTGGATCGATGCCGTTGTTCTTCGACTTCGACATTTTGCTCATGCCAGCGTAAACCAGCTCGTGGCCTTCTGGGTCGACGGCTTTGGTGATACGGCCTTTTTCGTCACGTTCAACGATGGCATCTGCCGGGGAAACCCAAATGCGCTCGCCGTTGCTGCCGGTGTAATAGAAAGCATCTGCCAGCACCATGCCCTGGCACAGTAAGCGCTTGGCAGGTTCATCCGAATTCACCAGGCCAGCATCACGCATCAGCTTGTGGAAGAAGCGGAAATACATCAGGTGCATAATGGCGTGTTCGATCCCGCCGATATACTGATCGACCGGCAGCCAGTAGTTAGCCGCCGCCGGATCCAGCATCCCTTCGTCATACTGTGGGCAGGTGTAACGCGCGTAGTACCAGGACGACTCCATAAAGGTATCGAAGGTGTCGGTTTCACGCAGCGCTGGCTGGCCGTTGACGGTGGTTTTTGCCCACTCAGGATCGGCTTTGATCGGGCTGGTGATACCATCCATCACCACATCTTCAGGCAGAATCACCGGCAGTTGATCTTCTGGCGTTGGCATCACGGTGCCGTCTTCCAGTGTCACCATCGGGATCGGTGCGCCCCAGTAACGCTGGCGGGAAACCCCCCAATCGCGCAGGCGGTAGTTGACTTTACGCTGACCAACGCCAAGCGCGACCAGTTTATCCGCGATGGCATTGAAGCCCGCTTCGTGCTCTAAGCCGTCGAACTCACCGGAGTTGAACAGCACGCCTTTCTCGGTCATTGCTTCGCTAGCAATATCCGGCTGGCTGCCATCCAGATTCAGGATGACTGGCTTGATCTGCAGGCCATACTTGGTGGCGAACTCCCAGTCACGCTGATCGTGCGCAGGAACGGCCATCACCGCGCCAGTGCCGTATTCCATCAAGACGAAGTTGGCAACCCAGACCGGCAGTTTTTCACCGCTCAGCGGATGAATGGCAAACAGGCCGGTGGCCATGCCTTTCTTCTCCATGGTGGCCATGTCGGCTTCGGCAACCTTGGTATTACGGCATTCGTCGATAAATTCGGCCAGCGCCGGGTTGTTAACCGCCCCAAGCTGGGCCAGCGGGTGACCGGCAGCTACGGCCACATAGGTGGCACCCATAAAGGTGTCCGGGCGGGTGGTGTAAACGGTGACCTGCTCATCGCTGTTAGTCACGCTGAAGGTGATCTCTACGCCTTCAGAACGGCCAATCCAGTTACGCTGCATGGTTTTCACCTGCTCTGGCCAGCTTTCCAGCGTATCCAGATCGTTCAGCAACTGATCGGCGTAAGCGGTGATCTTGATGAACCACTGTGGAATTTCTTTGCGCTCAACCTTGGTATCACAGCGCCAGCAGCAACCGTCGATCACCTGTTCGTTGGCTAACACAGTCAGATCGTGCGGACACCAGTTCACCGCAGACGTCTTCTTGTAAACCAGGCCTTTTTCGTAAAGCTTGGTGAAGAACCACTGCTCCCAACGGTAGTAATCAGGCTTACAGGTGGCGATCTCGCGATCCCAGTCATAGCCGAAGCCCAGCAGTTTCAGCTGGTTCTTCATATATTCAATGTTGTCGTAGGTCCACGGAGCCGGTGCGGTATTGTTTTTCACCGCTGCGCCTTCTGCCGGCAGGCCGAAAGCATCCCAGCCGATCGGCTGTAGCACGTTTTTGCCCAACATGCGTTGGTAACGGGAGATCACGTCGCCAATGGTGTAGTTACGCACATGGCCCATGTGTAGGCGACCGGAAGGGTAAGGCAGCATGGAAAGGCAGTAATACTTTTCCTTGCTCGCATCTTCGGTAACCTTGAAAGTTTGCTTCTCTTGCCAGTGAAGCTGTACGTTCGACTCTATCTCTTCGGGGCGGTATTGCTCTTGCATGGCGGCCGGTGGTCCTGTAGGTGTGAAACAGCTACATCCGTAGCATTCTGTTGAGTACTTAGATCCGCATAGCATAGCTGATAAGACCTCCCGGCAACAACACCAAGCGCCTTGACGCCGCGTATTTAAAAAAAACATTGCCATGATGTGATCCACAACCGGCCAATCCGTCACACCAACCCAGTGTCATCAGTGTTTTAGGGCTAGAATGAAGGGATAAGTCCTGTCACAACAGTTCATCGAGGAGAGACTATGAACAAGGTTGCTCAGTATTACCGTGAGTTGGTGGCATCTCTGACGGAACGTTTGAAGAATGGGGAACGTGATATCGACGAACTGGTTGCCAGTGCCGAGAAACGTTTGGATGAGGTGGGTGAATTGACGCGTGCGGAGGTGGAGCAGGTGACGCAAGCCGTGCGCCGCGATCTGGAGGAGTTTGCCCGCAGCTATAAAGAGAGCCAGGATGATCTCACCGACAGCGTATTTATGCGAGTGATTAAAGAAAGCCTGTGGCAGGAACTGGCGGAGATCACCGACAAAACCCAGTTGGAATGGCATGAGGTCTTCAAGGATGTCAGCCATCACGGCGTGTATCACAGTGGCGAAGTGGTGGGGCTAGGGAATCTGGTGTGTGAGCAATGCCATCACCATTTGGCGTTTTATACGCCGGAAGTGTTGCCGCTGTGCCCGAAGTGTGGCCACGATCAGTTCCAGCGTCGGCCATTTGAGCCTTAAATGAATGATTGATGCGCCCCAGGCTGGGGCGCATCTGTTGAATTAATGAAGGATTTTAGCCAGGAAGTCTTTGGCACGATCGGATTGCGGATTGTTGAAGAAGTCATCTTTGTTGCGGTCTTCAACGATTTTCCCTTCATCCATAAAGATCACCCGATGGGCCACTTTGCGGGCAAAGCCCATTTCGTGTGTTACCACCATCATGGTCATCCCTTCTTGCGCCAGCTTCACCATGACGTCCAGCACTTCGTTGATCATTTCCGGGTCGAGGGCGGAAGTGGGTTCATCGAACAGCATGGCGATCGGGTCCATACATAGCGCACGGGCGATCGCTACGCGCTGCTGCTGGCCACCGGACAACTGGCCTGGGAATTTGTTGGCATGTGCGGACAGGCCCACGCGCTCAAGCAATTTCAATCCCTTTTCGCGCGCCGCTTCTTGGTCGCGTTTGAGCACTTTGATCTGCGCCAAGGTCAGGTTTTCAATGATCGACAGATGCGGGAACAGCTCAAAATGCTGGAACACCATGCCCACTTTGGAACGCAGTTGCGCCAGATTGGTGCTCTTGTTGTTAACCTGCGTGCCGTTGACCAGAATATCGCCTTTCTGAATCGGCTCCAGCCCGTTGACCGTTTTAATCAGGGTAGATTTGCCGGAGCCTGAAGGACCACAGACCACCACCACTTCGCCTTTTTTGACTTCGGTGGTGCAATCGGTCAGAACCTGAAAGTGACCGTACCACTTAGAAACATTTTTCAGGGATATCATCAAACAGTCCTTTTCTTCAAATAGCTTACCAGCGCCGATGCGGCGATACTGATAACAAAATAGACAAGTCCAGCAAACAGAATCATTTCAACCTGTGTGCCATCGCGTTCGCCAATGGTTGAGGCGGTACGGAAGAAATCTGCCAGGCTCAGCACGTAAACCAGCGAAGTATCCTGGAACAGAACGATCCCCTGGGTTAACAGCAGTGGCACCATGGCACGGAAGGCCTGCGGCAGGATCACCAGCCGCATGGATTGCCAATTTGTCATCCCTAACGCTAACGCCGCAGAAGACTGGCCGCGTGAGATGCTCTCAATACCGGCGCGGATAATCTCCGAGTAATAGGCCGCTTCAAACAGGGAAAAGGCTACCATAGCCGAGATCAGGCGAATATCGGTTTTCGGTGACAGGCCTAGAACCTGTTGTAATAAGCTTGGCACCACCAGATAGAACCACAGCAGCACCATAACTAACGGAACGGAGCGGAACAGGTTGACGTACAGCGCCGCAAACCAGCTGATTGGTTTAATCGGTGATAGGCGCATCACCGCCAGAACAGTACCCCAGATGATGCCAAAGACGATGGCGATCGCGGTAATTTTCAGCGTGACCGCCAAGCCCTGCAGCAGATACGGGAAGCTCGGGACAATCGAGCCCCAATCAAATTCGTACATTATTTACTCCCCATATGGCCGGGTAACTGCACTTTTCTCTCAACGATACGCATAAACAGCATAATGACGGCGTTAATGCCGATATAAGCGAGAGTGATGGCAGTAAAGGACTCATAAGCATGAGCGGAGTAGTCGAGCAGCTTACCGGCTTGGGCTGCCATATCTACCAACCCGATGGTGGAAGCGATGGCGGAGTTTTTCACCAGGTTGAGCATTTCCGACGTCATCGGCGGAACGATCACCCGGTAAGCATTTGGCAACAGCACGTAACGATAGGTCTGTGGCAGCGTCAGCCCCATTGCCAGCCCTGCGGCGCGTTGGCCACGCGGCAAGGATTGGATCCCGGCGCGTACCTGTTCGCAGACGCGGGCCGCGGTAAACAACCCAAGGCACAGCATGGAAGAGACGAAAAACTGAATATTGGGATCCAGCTCGGTTTTAAACCACATGCCAAGATTGGCAGGCAGCAGTTCCGGCATCACCAGATACCAGGTGAAGAATTGCACGATCAGCGGTACGTTGCGGAACAGTTCGACGTAACACGTGCCCAGTGTGGAAAGAAAACGGTTTGGCACGGTTCGCAAGATACCGAACAGTGAACCGACAAAGAAAGCAATAATCCAAGCACAGACGGAGAGGGCTACCGTGACTTGGAAGCCAGACCAAATCCAGCCTAAGTAAGTGGTATTCCCAAACGGGGCCTGCTGCAGGAAGATACCCCAGTTCCAATCTATCGACATAACAAACTCCGTTAAGCAAGTGCAAAGCACCTTAAAGCGTGATGACTATTCAGTCGGAGCAGCGCACGCCAGTCTGGCTGGCTTATTGTGTGCGCTGTTCTGTTTGAGAAGGAGAATGCGGGAGGGGAACGACCTCCCGCCGACCTGTCTGCCCATCGCCAGTCATCAAAAAAGCCGGTTGTTTAAGCTTTAATTGGCTTTTAGTTCAATGCTTTATCGTTAGGTTCTTTGAACAGTTGCTTCATGTCGTCAGACAGTTCGAAGTTCATGTTAAGATTTTTCGGTGGGATCGGTTGCTTGAACCAGACGTCAAACCGTTTGGCGGCTTCACCCGAGGTTTGTGCCTGAGCGATAGTGTCATCGACCAGTTTTTTGAATTCGGCGTCGTCTTTACGCATCATGCAGCCATAGGCTTCTTTGGACTGCGGTGCACCCACGATTTCCCATTGGTCAGGTTTCTTGGCTTTAGCACGCTCACCTGCCAGCAGGGCATCATCCATCATAAAGGCCACTGCGCGGCCACTCTCCAGAGTACGGAAAGAGTCACCATGGTCTTTGGCACTGATGATGCGCATCTTCATCTGGTCTTTGTCGTTCAGTTTGTTGAGCAGCACTTCAGAAGTGGTGCCCGAAGTCACGACAACCGGTTTGCCCGCCAGAGCTTTGAAATCTTTGATGTCGGAACCTTTTTTCACCAGCAGGCGAGTGCCGACGATGAAGATGGTATTGGAGAATGCAGCCTGCTGTTGGCGCTCAAGATTGTTAGTGGTGGAACCACACTCAAAGTCAAAGGTGCCATTTTGCAGCAGTGGAATACGGTTTTGCGAGGTGATTGGCAGCATTTTCACCTGCAGATTAGGGGCATTCAGTTTTTTCTTGACTGCGTCAACAATCAGGTTGGAGTAATCCTGGGAGTAGCCCACCACTTTCTGCTGGTTATCGTAGTAGGAGAACGGAACTGAGGATTCACGGTGGCCGACAACAATCACACCATTATCTTTGATTTTCTTCAGCGTACCGGTTAATTCTTCCGCATGGGCTACGCTACTCGCCATACCGATCAGCAGTAACGATAACGCCAATTTGCGCATTTGCATGGTCCAACTCCTCTGATGTTGTGATTGCCCGAGCTCAAGGAACATCGGGTTAAAGCGGCTATTAACGGCTCGTGTTTATACCCTTCATACTTCAAGTTGCTTGGGTGTTGGCTGCCTTCACTCACCCCAGTCACTTACTTGAGTAAGCTCCTGGGGATTCATTCAGTTGCCGCCTACAAGCAACTCGAATTATTTTGGGTATAGAGACTCTTAGACGTATTACCGATAGAAAATAGCCGATTGTGAACGGTATGAAACTAATTTGTTTCATTTTTTGCGACATCACGCGCACCAAATGGATGCAATAAATGGCCATTGCACTGCGAAGGTGCATATTGTGCTCTGGCGCTGTGCATTACGTGCCGCACGATGTCAGTACAAATCAATCAGTACCTGTTACCTGGTAATTAAAGCAAGGAACGTGCCAGAAGAGGGGAGCGCGAAGTGAGGCAGGGCGCAGTTGCGCCCTGAAAAGCAATTACTTACGGCGTAAGCGAGCGATCAGCGCCGCACCGCCCAGCAGGGCCGTGAGGAGCCAAACTGGCGCGGAACCAAAACGCGCATATGGCGTAACGCCAGTGGTTGGGGTGACATCCACCGCCAAAACCTTACGGGTGAATTGCGGGATCGAGGCCTGCACTTCGCCCTGCGGGCCAACCACGGCGGTCACGCCATTATTGGTGCTGCGCAGCAGAGGGCGGCCCAATTCCAGCGCCCGCATGCGTGCCATCTGGAAGTGCTGCCACGGGCCAATCGAATGGCCGAACCAAGCATCGTTAGAGATAGTCAACAGGAAGTTGGTATCTGGCCGGAAATTATCGCGTACTTGCTGGCCCAGCACGATTTCATAGCAGATGGCCGCCGTCAGGTTGAATCCCCGCACGCTTAACTGCGGCTGCACGTAATCGCCACGGCTGAAAGAGGACATCGGCAAATCGAACAGCGGGGCTAGCGGGCGCAGCAGTGTTTCCAACGGTACGAATTCGCCGAACGGCACCAGATGGTGCTTGTTGTAGCGGTTGGCTGCCGGGTAGTTGTACGGCGTTTCTTCACCTAAGACGATCACACTGTTGAAGAATTGCGTGCCTTGCGGAGTCGCACGCGCATCAACAATCCCGGTGATCAGGCTGCTATTTTTGGCGCGCATCAGGTCATCCATCATGGTGAGAAAACCGTTCTGGTTGCTTTCCACGTCTGGAATGGCCGATTCCGGCCAAATGATGATCGGTGCTTTACCCATAAATGGACGGCTTTCATCCAGATAGGTTTGCAGCGTATTGACCAGCGCTTTGGGATCCCACTTCATTGACTGGGCAATATTGCCCTGCACCATGGCGATCTTCACCGTTTTTTCCGGTTGTGGTGTAAACCAGTGAAGCTGACGCAGTGGCCAAGGTAACAACAGCATGGCAAGCGCAATGACCGCCGGAATAACACGGCGATGCGCTACGGCAAACACCAGCAGGCCGCTGAGGGACATCAGCAGCAGGGTGATCGCATCCACGCCCAGAAGGGGAGCAATACCTTGCAGCGGGCCGTCGATCTGGCTGTAACCAAACTGCAGCCAAGGGAAGCCAGTGAGCACCCAGCCGCGCAGGAACTCCGTTAATTGCCAGAGCGCCGGTGCAGCAATCGCCAGTCGCCACCAGGTGGTGCGTGGCCAGATTCGCGTCAGTAACCCGGCAAATAGCCCGGTATACAACGAAAGATAGGCTGCCAATAACACAACCAGGAAGATATTGATGGCAAACGGCATACCGCCGAAATCGGCAATGCTGACGTAAACCCAGTTCACACCACTGCCGAACAGGCCGAGCCCCCAGCAAAAGCCGAGCAGGGCAGATTGTTGGGTCGTGCGGTTGAGAGTAACCGCCAGCAGGCCAAACAGCGAGGCAATGGCGGCAGGCCAAAAATCGTAAGGGGAGAAGGCCAGCGTGCCGCAGGCACCTGACAATAGCGCCAGCAGGGCGCGAACCCGCTGGCGTTCAAGTAAATAGGCTTTAGCCATCTGTGATTTATTCTTCCAGTTTCGGTTGTGGAGAATCGTCCGGAATTTTGACATGTACCTGGATGATGCGTCGGCTGTCGGCCATCGCAACTTTAAACAGGTAACCTTCGATTTCGATGGTTTCCCCGCGTGCAGGCAGGTGACCGAAGGCTTGCATCACCAGGCCGCCGATGGTGTCGACTTCGTCATCACTGAAGTGAGTACCGAAAATCTCGTTGAAGTCTTCGATTGGTGCCAGCGCACGCACGGTAAACATGTGGCGGCTGAGCTGGCGGACATCACGATCTTCCTCATCGTCATATTCGTCTTCAATTTCGCCAACGATCAGTTCCAGAATATCTTCAATGGTCACCAGGCCGGATACGCCGCCGAATTCATCAATCACAATGGCCATGTGATAACGCTGCGAACGGAACTCTTTCAGCATCCGGTCAACCCGCTTGCTTTCTGGCACCACCACCGCAGGGCGCAGCACTTTGTCGAGGCTGAAAGGCTCGGAATCGGCGCGCATAAACGGCAACAGATCCTTGGCCATCAGAACGCCTTCAATGTGATCTTTATCTTCGCTGATCACCGGGAAGCGCGAGTGAGCGGATTCGATGATCACATCCAGGCACTCTTCGAGCTGTTGGTTACGCTTGAGCGTCACCATCTGGGAACGTGGGATCATGATATCGCGCACGCGCTGCTCGGCGATATCCATCACGCCTTCCAGCATGTCACGGGTATCGGGATCGATCAGGTCGTTTTGCTCGGAATCACGGATCAGCTCGACCAGATCGCCACGGTTTTTTGGCTCACCGTGGAATAACTGGTTAAGGATAAGAGTAAAAAACCCCTTTTTGGGACTGGGGCTGTCATTGCTTTGTGAATGGTCGTCGCTCATGGCGTTTAGTGAATATCACTCATGTCAGAGTTAAGGTGGTCAGCTTCAGCACCAGATGGGGCTGAAGCTGACATCAGTTGGGGTCTTTTTCCGCCAGATACGGGTCTGGATAACCCATACCTTGCATGATCTCGGTTTCCAAAGACTCCATTTCTTCGGCTTCATCATCTTCAAGATGGTCATACCCTAGCAGATGAAGGCTACCGTGAACAACCATATGCGCCCAGTGTGCTTCAAGCGTCTTCTGTTGCTCAATGGCTTCCTGTTCAACCACCTGACGGCAAATGATCAGGTCGCCAAGCAGTGGCAGTTCAATCCCCGGTGGTGCTTCGAACGGGAACGACAGCACGTTGGTGGGCTTATCTTTACCGCGGTAAGTCAGATTCAGCTCATTGCTTTCTGCCTCATCCACCAGGCGAATGGTGACTTCGGCCTCTTCCTGAAACTGCGGTAACACGTTTTCTAACCAGCGCTGGAAGGTGGCTTCATCCGGTAACCCCTGGCTGTCGGCACAGGCGATTTGAAGATCCAGAATAACCTGGCTCATGGTGCCTCCTGCTCAGAAGCAATATTTGCCTCACGCTTACGTTGTTCGGCGATGGCGTCTTTGCGTTTCTGCTCGGCGGCCTCCCAGGCTTCATAGGCGATCACCACCCGAGCGACAACCGGGTGGCGCACCACGTCTTCACTGTGGAAGAAGTTGAAACTGATCTCTTCCACTTCAGACAGCACTTCTACTGCGTGGCGCAGGCCGGATTTCTGGTTGCGTGGCAGATCGATCTGGGTGACATCACCAGTGATCACCGCTTTTGAGTTAAAACCGATGCGCGTCAGGAACATCTTCATCTGTTCGATGGTGGTGTTCTGGCTTTCGTCCAGAATGATAAAGGCGTCATTCAGGGTACGACCACGCATATAGGCCAGCGGGGCGACTTCGATCACGTTACGCTCGATCAGCTTTTCTACGCGCTCAAAGCCCAGCATTTCGAACAGGGCATCGTAGAGCGGCCGCAAATAGGGATCGACCTTCTGGCTCAGATCCCCCGGCAGGAAGCCGAGTTTCTCACCGGCTTCAACCGCCGGGCGGGTCAGCAGGATACGGCGGATGTCCTGACGCTCCAGCGCATCGACGGCAGCGGCAACCGCCAGGTAGGTTTTACCCGTGCCTGCCGGGCCGATACCGAAGGTGATATCGTGAGCGAAAATATTGGCGATGTACTGCGCCTGATTGGGGGTGCGTGGCTTAACCATGCCGCGCTTGGTTTTGATGGTGACGGATTTGCCGTAATCCGGCACGCGGTCGGCAACCTGTTCCAACACTCGGCTCTCTTTGATCGCCAGGTGGATCTGTTCTGGATCGATATCCGGGATCACCCCGCGAATCGGGGCGGTATCCACGTACAGATGGCGCAGGATATCGGCGGCGGCAACCACGCACAGGTTTTTACCGACCAGCTTGAAGCGGTTGTCACGGCGATTGATTTCAATGCCTAACCGGCGTTCGAGCTGTTTGATGTTGTCATCAAACGGGCCACACAGGCTCAGCAGGCGCTGGTTGTCTGCGGGCTCTAACAGGATTTCTTGTGTTGCGACGTTCAAACTATTCCTCAAGGCTCACTCAGGGCCTGGTTGATGTCACGTAACTGCGTTTTCAACGCACGCGTTCAGGACAAACCCCGAACTCTCTTTCTTGAATTATTCATGGTGCGCAGCGCGGGCGCAAGTATGGCCAGATCTATCTGTGCGCAGAGAGGAGAATTCAAGGGGGAAAATGATGAGGGCCAATTAACTTGGCCCTGGCAACCGGAAAGAATCAGTTCTTTTTCACAAACTCGGATTTCAGCTTCATCGGGCCGAAACCGTCGATTTTGCAGTCGATGTTGTGATCGCCTTCCACCAAACGGATATTTTTCACTTTGGTGCCGATCTTCAGCATGGAAGAACTGCCTTTAACTTTCAGATCCTTAATCACGGTGACCGCATCGCCATCGGCCAGCAGATTACCATTGGCGTCTTTGACGATCAGCGCATCTGCGTCTTCTGCCGCAGCGCTGTCGCTCCACTCATGGGCACATTCAGGGCAGATAAACATATCGTTGTCCTGATAGGTGTATTCGGAATTGCACTTCGGGCAGTGTGGAAGTTGCATTATAAGATTGCCTCATCATCAAAATAAAAAAAACGCCGGGCAAAAAAGAGCCCGGCAGAGAAAACGGGTTATGGCCATGCAAACGGTATCAAGGCTGGTAAGTGCCGACCCCTAAGTCATTTTCCTTACGAGTGCGTGCAATCACCGCCCCAGGGGATTCATGCACGCGCAGTTCCATCTGCTGCTCGGTGCGCACTACGGTACCGTGCAGTGAATTAGCGTGCACTCCGGTAATTTCGACATCAACAAATTGGCCGATCATCTCCGGCGAACCTTCGAAATTGACCGTGCGGCTGCATTCGGTACGGCCAGCCAGATGCATCACGCTCTTGCGTGAGGTCCCTTCGACCAGTATACGCTGTACGGTGCCTACCAGACGGTCGCTGAATTGTAATACATGCTGCTGAATACGATCCTGCAGGATATACAGCCGCTGCTTTTTCTCTTCTTCGCTGATATCGTCTGGCAGATCGGCTGCTGGAGTGCCGGGGCGCGGCGAATAGATAAAGCTGAAGCTGTTGTCGAATTGCACGTCGGCGATCAGGTTCATGGTCTGTTCGAAATCTTCCTGGGTTTCGCCAGGGAAGCCGACGATAAAATCGGAGCTGATGCGGATATTCGGGCGCGCTTTACGCAGCTTGCGGATAATGGCTTTGTATTCCAGCGCGGTATGGGAACGTTTCATCATGGTCAGAATGCGATCTGAACCGCTCTGCACCGGCAGATGCAGGAAGCTCACCAATTCCGGCGTGTCTTCATACACCGCAATGATATCGTCGGTGAACTCAATCGGATGACTGGTGGTGAAACGGACGCGGTCAATGCCGTCGATAGCGGCAACCAGGCGCAGCAGTTCAGCAAAAGAACAGATCCCACCGTCGTAAGTGGCACCACGATAGGCATTAACGTTCTGGCCAAGCAGGTTGATTTCACGCACGCCTTGCGCGGCGAGTTGAGCGATTTCAAACAGCACGTCGTCACTTGGGCGGCTGACTTCTTCACCTCGGGTGTAAGGGACTACACAGAACGTGCAGTATTTGTTACAGCCTTCCATGATCGAGACAAAGGCCGTTGGCCCTTCAGCTCGAGGTTCTGGCAGACGATCAAATTTCTCGATTTCCGGGAAGCTGATATCCACGATCGGGCTGCGGGTGCCTTTCACATGGTTAATCATCTCCGGCAGCCGGTGCAACGTCTGCGGGCCAAAAATGATGTCAACGCAAGGCGCTCGCTTGCGGATGTGCTCGCCTTCCTGCGAAGCCACACAGCCACCGACGCCGATAATCAACTCTGGATTACTTTCTTTAAGCAGCTTCCAGCGGCCCAGCATACCGAAAACTTTTTCCTGCGCTTTCTCGCGAATTGAGCAAGTATTCAGCAGCAACACATCCGCTTCTTCAACGTTATCAGTCCATTCGTAACCGTGTGTGCTTCCCAGAAGATCCGCCATTTTTGATGAGTCGTACTCATTCATCTGGCAGCCCCAGGTTTTGATATGCAGTTTTTTCATCATTGATTTGCCATTACTCAGTGCGAAGAGAAAATTGCGTTAAGCGCTATGCAAGTGGGGCATTGTAAACATTTGATGCGGTGGTGACCAGCAGAGCGACCTGAAGCCAAATTAAAAATCCGTTACACTGGCTGAAAATGCCGTAACCGGTCGGCCGATGCTTAATTAACTGAAAAGTACAATCAAAATGAAGACTTCTCAAAAACGGGTTGATGTGGTGGTGGTGGGCGGCGGTATGGTTGGCGCTGCCGCTGCTTTGGGGCTGGCACAGGCCGGGTTGTCTGTTGCCTTGCTGGAGCATCAGGCTCCAGAAGCGTTTGACGCGCAAAGCCCGCCGGACCTGCGTATTTCCGCTATCGGTTGCTCTTCCGTAAGCCTGTTGAAGCAGCTTGGTGCCTGGCAGGCGGTGGAGAAAATGCGTTTGGCACCTTATCGCCGTTTGGAAACCTGGGAGTGGGCATCCTCACTGGTCGCGTTTGATGCTGCATCGCTGGGGCTGCCAGAACTGGGGTTTATGGTTGAGAACCGTATTTTGCAACTGGCGCTGTGGCAGCAATTGGAACAGTGCGAGAATTTAACGCTCTACTGTCCTGCCACGCTGCAAGCGATGCAACGAGAGCACTCGGGCTGGCAAGTGACGTTAAGCTCGTCTGAGACCTTACAGGCGCGTTTAGTGATAGGGGCGGATGGTGCACATTCACAGGTGCGTAAACTGGCGGCGATTGGCACCAGTGGTTGGCAATATCGTCAGTCCTGCCTGTTGATCAGCGTAGAAACTGGCGCTCCGCAGCAGGATGTGACCTGGCAGCAGTTTTTCCCTTCTGGGCCACGCGCTTTCTTGCCCTTGTGCGGGCCATGGGCTTCGCTGGTTTGGTACGACAGCCCACAGCGAATCCGCCAATTGCAGGCTTTGCCGCTGGAGCAACTGGAGCGTGAAGTCGCTGCGGCTTTCCCGTCGCGCTTGGGCGCAGTGAAGGTACATGCTGCGGGTTCCTTCCCTTTGGTGCGCACTCATGCGCAGCGTTATGTGCAACCTGGATTAGTTTTGTTAGGTGATGCTGCTCACACCATTAATCCATTGGCCGGGCAGGGCGTGAATCTGGGATACCGCGATGTGGATGCTTTGTTTGATGTGATCATCGGTGCGCGTGAACTGGGGGAGGATTGGGCCAGCGAAGCGGTCTTGATGCGTTATCAGCGCCGTCGGCGTACCGATAACCTGTTGATGCAAAGCGGTATGGATCTGTTTTATGCCGCTTTCAGCAACAATCTAGCCCCGTTGGGCGTGGCGCGCAATCTGGCGTTGATGGTAGCGCAACGCGCGGGCAAGCTGAAGGAACACGCGTTGAAGTATGCGCTGGGTTTGTGATCTCTTGGTGGCCAGGCTCAGCCTTGTTGAGTTTGGTCTTGAGTTCAGCTTTAAAAAGCAAAAAACTCGCCAAAGCGAGTTCTTCTGAATTTGGCTGGGGTGCCAGGATTCGAACCTGGGTATGCTGGTATCAGAAACCAGAGCCTTACCGCTTGGCGACACCCCAGTGGGAAATTATGTGATGGTGGCTACGACGGGATTTGAACCTGTGACCCCATCATTATGAGTGATGTGCTCTAACCAACTGAGCTACGTAGCCGTCACTTACTGACAGGTCAATGGTGTTTGATGGCTGGGGTACCTGGATTCGAACCAGGGAATGCCGGTATCAAAAACCGGTGCCTTACCGCTTGGCGATACCCCAATAACACAATCAACTTTTAACAGCAGCCAGATTTAAAAAAAATATGGCTGGGGTACCTGGATTCGAACCAGGGAATGCCGGTATCAAAAACCGGTGCCTTACCGCTTGGCGATACCCCACCTGCTGCTAAACAACTCGATGAAAGAAAATGGTGCGGGAGGCGAGACTTGAACTCGCACACCTTGCGGCGCTAGAACCTAAATCTAGTGCGTCTACCAATTTCGCCACTCCCGCAAAAAAGATGGTGGCTACGACGGGATTCGAACCTGTGACCCCATCATTATGAGTGATGTGCTCTAACCAACTGAGCTACGTAGCCATCTTTTTTCGCGCAACCTTCATCGGCGTTGCGGGGCGCATTATGCGTATATGGCCGTTTTGCGTCAACAAGTTTTTTCCCGAAAAAGCGCCTGAGCGTATCGTTTGTCTGGGTTGTGAACAGCTTGGTGATAAAAACATCAATTAAGACAATTAATGTCTGAAAACAGCGACAAAGGCGAGCCCTCAGGCCCGCCGTAGGGTACAGCGTGTTGGCTTACTGGTAGGCTGACTGGTGAACACCGACAGCACGGCCAGATGGATCGTCCATCTTTTTGAAGGATTCATCCCATTCAATGGCTTTTGCTGATGAGCAAGCTACCGATGGGCCACCAGGAACGCACTCTGCTGCGCTCGGCAGTGGGAACAGTTCTTCAAAGATTTCGCGGTACAGGTAGCCTTCTTTTGAGGTCGGTGTGTTGTACGGGAAACGGAAACGCGCAGTTTCGAGCTGTTGATCGCTGATCTGTTGGGCTGCGACTTCTTTCAGCGTATCGATCCAGCTGTAACCTACGCCATCGGAGAACTGCTCTTTCTGCCGCCAAGCCACGCTGGCGGGCAGATAAGATTCAAAGCATTGGCGGATAATATGTTTTTCCATCTTGCCGTTGCCGCACATCTTGTCTTTCGGGTTAATACGCATCGCCACATCAAGGAAGTTTTTATCCAGGAACGGCACACGGGCTTCCACCCCCCAGGCCGACATGGCTTTGTTGGCACGGGCACAGTCATACATATGCAGCGCCAACAGCTTGCGCACGGTTTCTTCGTGGAATTCTTTGGCATTCGGCGCTTTATGGAAGTATAGGTAGCCGCCGAACACTTCATCAGCTCCTTCGCCAGACAGCACCATTTTGATCCCCATTGCCTTGATTTTACGTGACATCAGGTACATCGGCGTTGAGGCGCGGATAGTCGTTACATCGTAGGTTTCAATGTGATAAATCACGTCGCGGATCGCATCCAGCCCTTCTTGCACCGTGAAGTGGATTTCATGGTGGACGGTGCCAAGATGGTTGGCGACCTCTTGTGCCGCGCGCAGATCGGGTGAGCCTTCCAGGCCGACGGCAAAGGAGTGCAACTGCGGCCACCAGGCTTCGCTGCGCTCATCATCTTCCACACGGCGTGCGGCATATTTTTTGGTAATGGCAGAAATCACTGAAGAATCCAGGCCGCCGGAGAGCAGCACACCGTAAGGAACGTCGGACATCAGGTGACTTTTCACCGCTTCTTCCAGTGCGTTACGCAGGGCGTTGGCATCAGTGACATTGTCTTTAACGTTGTCAAAGTCAAACCAATCGCGCTGATAGTAGGTGCGGATCTCGCCGTCCTGGCTCCACAGGTAGCTGCCAGCCGGGAATTCTTTGATGCTGCGGCAGACCGGCACCAGGGCTTTCATTTCAGAAGCGACAAACAGGTTGCCGTGCTCATCGTGGCCCATATAAAGCGGGATGATGCCGAGATGGTCGCGGCCAATCAGATAGGTATCTTTTTCTGCGTCATACAGCGCAAAGGCGAACATGCCTTGCAGTTCGTCGAGAAAGTCCGGGCCTTTTTCCTGATACAGCGCCAGAATGACTTCACAGTCGGAACCGGTCTGGAATTCATAGCGATCGCTGAGTTGCTGGCGCAGTGCCTGATGATTGTAAATCTCACCATTGACGGCCAGAACGTGGGTGTGCGCTGCGTTGTACAGCGGTTGGGCACCGTTGTTCACGTCGACGATCGACAGGCGTTCGTGTGCCAGAATGGCTTTATCGCTGGCATAAACACCGGACCAGTCCGGGCCGCGATGGCGCATCAGGCGCGACAGTTCCAGCGCTTTTTTACGCAGTTCAACCGGATCGGACTTCAGATCGAGCACACCGAAAATAGAACACATACAAACTCTCCTAACGACTTTTCTTGGGCTGTGATGTTTACGGGCGGAATTACCGTTTTATCAAGGATGGCGCGGTTTTATTGCCTGTTGCTGATGAAAATGCGCCAAAACCTGAGGAAGATGCAAGCGTTTTAACGTTACGCTGATAAATAGTCAGACAGGTAGACTAAAATATTAGCGGATATTCAGTTTAAGGCCAAAAAAATTAGGGAATATGCAATTTTTGAGGTGATCTGGGGATTTTACTGGCATTAGCGGAGGGTGGGGCAAGGGTAAAACCGGGCGGCTGACATTTGCCGCCCAGCGGGCTTAGAAAATATTGATATCTGCAACCGAAGGGAAGATGTAACTCGGGCGGAATGGCATGGTTTCGACATCATTTAAGGTGGAAACGCCGGATAACACCAGAATGGTTTCCAGCCCGGCTTGGAAGCCCGCCAGGATGTCGGTACGCAGGTTATCGCCGACAATCACGGTTTCTTCTGAGTGGGCCTGCAGCTTGTTCAGTGCAGCGCGGATAATCCACGGGCTTGGTTTACCCACGTAGAACGGTTTGCGCCCGGTGATTTTTTCGATTGGTGCGCACAGCGCTCCACAGGCAGGAACGAACCCGTGGCCGTGGGTATCGGGATTGGTGGCAATAAAGCGTGCGCCATTGGTCACAAAATAGGCCGCTTTGTGCATCATATCCCAGTTGTACGATCGTGTTTCACCAACGATAACGAAATCCGGGTTGATATCGGTAATGGTAAAACCGGCTTTATACAGTTCGTGAATCAGTGCGCCTTCTCCGATCACATAGGCTTTTTTGCCCTCTTGGCGACGGAGAAAATCAGCGGTGGCCATCGCCGAGGTATAAAACGCACTTTCTGGCACCTCCAGCCCGGCGGCGGCAAAACGGTTCACCAGATCCTGCGCGGTTTGTGAGGGATAGTTGGTCAGCATCACCAGCGGCATCCCCTGTTCCTGAATGCGCGCCAGAAACACATCGGCACCCGGAACGGCGGTGTTGTCATGCATCAGTACGCCGTCGATGTCACATATTATATTTTTAATCATCATGATTGCTGTTTCTCTTGATTGAATTGCCGGAGAACGGTTCAGCTTTCCAGCAACCGCTGTAAGAGCACGCCATTGAGCATGGCGCGTTTGGCCAGGGCGAAAGCGCCGATCGCCGAGCGATGATTAAGCTCTGAGGTGACTACCGGCAAATTCTTGCGGAAATTCTTCAGCGCCTGAGTATTGATGCAACTTTGGATTGCAGGTAACAGCACTTTGTCTGCTTCGGTGATGTCACCCGCGATGACGACTTTTTGTGGGTTGAACAGGTTGATGGCGATCGCCACCGCTTTGCCGAGATAACGGCCAACGTGTTCGACCACTTCACTTGCCAACAGATCGCCACGGTTGGCGGCTTTGCAGATAGCGGCAATGTTACAATCATCGAGCGTCAGTTTGCTCGGGTAGCCTTGAGTGAGCAGGTGGCGGACACGTTGTTCGATCGCCGCATTCGACGCGACGGTTTCTAGGCAACCGAAGTTGCCGCAGTGGCAGCGTTCACCGAGGGGATCGATCTGAATATGGCCGATTTCGCCGACGTTACCGTTGTTGCTCAGGAAGATTTGGCTATTGACGATAATTCCGGCCCCGGTCCCACGGTGCAAGCGCACCAAGATCGAATCTTCGCAGTCGCGTGTGGCACCGAAGTAATGTTCTGCCAGCGCCAGGCTACGGATATCATGGCCGACAAAGCTGGTGACGTTGAAACGTTGCTGAAGGTTATCCACCAGCGTCCAGTTGTTGACGCTGATGTGCGGCATATAGTGCACCACACCCTGAGCAGGGGCGACTAAGCCCGGCAGGATCACGGCGATGGCGATCAGCTCGCGCAGTTTGCGCTGGTAGTGGTCAATAAACTGCTCAATGGCGTTGAACAGGGCTTCTTCCAGTGTCTCCTGGGTGCGTTCCGGCAGCGAGTAATGCTCTTCACCCAGCGATTTGCCGCTCATGTCGTACAGCGTTATGGTGGCATCATGGCGGCCAAGGCGCACGGCGACGGTGTGGAACTGGCGGGTTTCGGAGACAATGGATATAGCGCGGCGGCCACCGGTAGAAGCTTGCTGATCGACTTCTTTGATCAGCCCGCGCTCCAACAGTTGGCGAGTAATTTTAGTGACACTGGCGGGGGCAAGCTGGCTGAGTTCAGCAATCTGAATCCGCGAGATTGGGCCCTGTTGGTCGATCAGACGATAAACTGCTGCGCCGTTGAGTTGTTTGACTAAGTCAACGTTCCCTATTTGTGCCTGTCCGCCAGTGCTCATCAATAATTTTACTCTTTTGTCAGGAATTAAACCTCGTTACCGTTAACGAAGGTTGTGGTGATCTTATAATCACGGGTAAATGCGGTCAGGTTTGCCACCTTCCCAGCCTCGATCGTGCCCAAACGCTGTGCAACACCGATGGCGCGTGCCGGATAGAGCGTAGCCATACGCAGCGCTTCGTCCAGTGCGATACCCACGTGTTCCACACTGTTTTGCACGGCTTCGATCATGGTCAATGCCGAACCACTCAGGGTTCCGTTTTCATCAACACACAATCCATCACGATAGTATATTGTTTTACCAGCGAAAATAAATTGGTCAATCTCCGCGCCTGCGGGTGCCGTGGCGTCGGTAACCAGTACCAATTTATCACCTTTTGCCCGTTTAGCGTTACGGATACTCGCCCAGGCGACGTGGTGACCATCGGCGATGATGCCGGTATAGACTTCAGGCGTGTCGAAAATGGCCCCTGTCAGGCCAGGTTCACGCCCGGTAATATATGGCATGGCATTGTACAGATGTGTGGCGAAGCTAATACCCGCGGCGAAACCGACACGTGACTCAGCGTAAGTGGCATTCGAGTGACCGGCAGAAACCACAATACCCGCATGAACTAATTGCTCGATGAAATGTGGCTCAACCATTTCCGGTGCCAGCGTCACTTTAGTGATCACGTCTGCGTTAGCACACAGGTAGTCGATCATCTCGCTGGTGGGTTGACGGATAAACGCCGGGTTGTGCGTGCCTTTCTTGAGCAGGCTCAGGTATGGGCCTTCCAAGTGCAGGCCAAGCGCCTGATTCGGGTTATTCTTCAAGTAAGCGCGCATCACGTTGATGCCGTGCTTCATAAAATCGTCGCTGCAGGTGATCAGCGTAGGCAGATAACTGGTGCAGCCTGATTTTTCATTGGCACGCTGCATGATTTCCAGCGTTTTTTCTGAGATGGCTTCCAGTGAGTCGTTGAACTGCACACCGCCACAGCCATTGAGCTGAACGTCTATAAAACCGGGGGCTAGGATGGCGCCACCCAGATCGCGCGTTTCAATGCCAGCGGGCAGTTCAGCCAGCGGGCAGACTCGTTCAATCAGACCATCAGCAATCACTACCGCGTGGTCATCAAGCACGTCGTGGCCGGTAAAAATCCGGCATTGGGTTAAAGCGAACATGTAGCCCCCTGCAAAAATTAAAGACTATTAACGCTTTCCGCTTCTAACTCACGGAAATATTTAACGGTTTTCACCTTGAGTTCCATAGTGGAAGGCTCGTCGCACACCACAACGGACTTCGCGTGCAACTGCAGGCAACTGATGGTCCACATGTGGTTGACACAGCCTTCAACCGCAGCTTCCAGCGCCTGTGCCTTGCCGCGGCCAGTGACCAGGATCATCACTTCTTCTGCATCCAGCAGGGTGCCGACACCTACGGTCAGGGCGTACTTTGGTACCTGGCTGACATCGCCGTCAAAGAAGCGGGAGTTAGCGATGCGGGTTTCTTCCGTCAGCGTTTTGATGCGGGTACGTGAAGACAGAGAAGAGGCGGGTTCGTTGAACGCAATGTGCCCGTCAACACCGACGCCGCCCATGAACAGATGAACTTTGCCGTAGGACTTGATCTTGGCTTCGTACTGGCGGCACTCTTCGTCCACGTCCGGCGCATTGCCATTCAGCAGATTAATATTTTCATGCGGAATATCAACGTGATCGAAGAAGTTGTGATACATGAAAGTATGATAGCTTTCAGGGTGTTCCTGCGGCAGACCCACATATTCATCCATGTTGAAGGTTACCACGTGCTTAAAGCTGACTTCACCTGCTTTGTGCATCTTAATCAGATGCTTGTAAGCTTCAAGTGGGGTGCCGCCGGTAGGCAGACCGAGAACAAACGGACGATCGGCAGTGGGTTGGAATGCGTTAATACGCTGGACGATATGGCGTGCAGCCCATTTGCCGACTTGTGCGGTATCTTTCAGTGGAATAAGTCTCATCATACACCTCTTGGTAAAATAAACTGTGGCTATACTGTGATGGGGCCAGAACCTGAGCCTTAAGCGTAACTCAGCTTTGCGAAGCTCGCGTTAAACGTAAGCGCCCTTTGATTTTTTGAATGATAAAATAAGTTTTGTGCGATGGCTAGCAATGTGGCAGCTTAAGACTGCTTTTTGGTGATTTAAATCACAAAAAACGAGGTTTTAATTTGCGATACGAAATAAATTTTTTACACTCCGCATGAAGAGACAATATCCCACCACTGAATGCGGTGGGATATCGCCTGTGAATTGCCATACGATATGTATTTCTAAAAAGGTAGTGAGTTATTCTCAATAAACTACCAACAGGGTCCGTTCGCGGACGAATAGGGGGAAAAGGTGAACATTCTTAGTTATTTGCAAAAGGTAGGCCGGGCCTTGATGGTTCCGGTTGCCACGTTGCCTGCTGCAGCCATCTTGATGGGCGTCGGGTACTGGATTGATCCTATTGGTTGGGGCGGTGGCAATGCCTTTGCAGCTTTATTGATCAAATCCGGTTCGGCCATCATCGATAATATGCCGGTGCTGTTCGCCGTTGGTGTGGCTTATGGTATGTCAAAAGACAAAGACGGTGCTGCTGCGCTGACCGGTTTTGTCGGTTTCCTGGTGCTAACCACCCTTTGTTCGCCGGGTGCCGTGGCGATGATCCAGAAAATACCCGTTGATCAGGTGCCTGCTGCGTTCGGTAAAATCCAGAACCAGTTCGTTGGTATTCTGGTGGGTATCATCTCTGCTGAGATCTACAACCGTTTCAGCGGCGTTGAGTTGCCGAAAGCGCTGTCGTTCTTCAGTGGCCGCCGCCTGGTGCCAATCCTGATCTCGTTCCTGATGATCCTGGTGGCTTTCATCATGATGTACGTCTGGCCGGTAGTCTTCAGCGGCCTGGTGAACTTCGGTGAGCATATCCAGAAACTGGGTTCCGTGGGTGCGGGTATCTATGCATTCTTCAACCGCCTGTTGATCCCGGTGGGTCTGCACCATGCGCTGAACTCCGTATTCTGGTTCGACGTTGCCGGTATCAACGATATTCCTAACTTCCTCGGTGGCCAGCAGTCTATCGAATCCGGTAAAGGCATCGTGGGTATTACGGGCCGTTACCAGGCAGGCTTCTTCCCAATCATGATGTTCGGCTTGCCGGGTGCGGCATTGGCGATTTATCACTGTGCACGCCCTGAGAACAAAGCCAAAGTGTTGGGGATTATGCTGGCAGGGGCCTTTGCGGCCTTCTTTACCGGTATCACCGAACCGCTGGAGTTCTCCTTCATGTTCGTGGCTCCGGTGCTGTATGTGATCCACGCCGTACTGACCGGGATCTCGGTATTTATCGCCGCCAGTATGCAGTGGATTTCTGGTTTCGGTTTCAGTGCCGGTTTTGTGGATATGATGTTGTGGGTGCGTAACCCGCTGGCAACCCACTGGTATATGCTGATCCCACAAGGTCTGGTGTTCTTTGTCATTTATTACGTGGTGTTCCGTTTCACTATTAACAAGTTTAACCTGATGACTCCGGGCCGTGAACTGGCGGTTGCCGGTGACGAAACTGACGGTTATGACGTGAACGTGAATAACGACGGCGGTAAAGACGAAAACGAAACGACCACGCTGGCTCGCCGTTACGTTGGGGCGATCGGTGGTTCTGACAACCTGACCGGTATCGATGCCTGTATTACTCGTCTGCGTCTGAACGTGAAAGACTCTGCGTTGGTTAACGATGCCGTTGCCAAACGTCTGGGTGCTTCCGGCGTGATCCGTCTGAACAAGCAGAGCGTGCAGGTGATCGTGGGTACCCGTGCCGAACTGATTGCCAGTGCAATGCGTAATGTTATGGCCGCAGGCCCAGTACCTGCTGCGGCAGCACCCGCAGCGGCTGCAGAAGTGAAACCACAAGCAGTGCCTAATGCACCGAAAGCCTCTTTCCAGGCGTTGGTAGCACCGGTTACCGGTGAAGTGGTGGCGTTGGAGCAGGTGCCGGATGAAGCCTTTGCCAGCAAAGCGGTAGGTGACGGTGTGGCTATTCGCCCAACCGAGAAGACCGTTGTGGCACCAGCCGATGGCACCGTGGTGAAGATCTTCAACACCAACCATGCTTTCTGCCTGGAAACCGATAAAGGGGCAGAAATTGTGGTGCACATGGGTATCGACACCGTTGCGCTGAATGGCCAGGGCTTCAAGCGCTTGGTTGAAGAGGGTGCAGAGGTGAAAGCAGGTCAGCCGATTCTGGAAATGGATCTGGCATACCTGAATGCCAATGCTCGCTCGATGATCAGCCCAGTGGTGGTCAGCAATGCTGATGACTATGCCGGTTTGACTGCCTTAGCAACCGGTCATGTGGTTGCAGGCCAGACCACACTGTTCGAGATTCAAAAATAAGCCGTTTCACCTGAACTTTTTCAGGCGCTAAACGGGCCATCATCTTGGCGGGGAAAGAGCGATCTTTTCCCGCTTTTTTATTTTTGTTTGGCAGAGCGAATTTTCATGAAACTAACGGTTGTTTCCAGACGTGGCTTGTTGGAACATAGGGGGTTATGTGTAGCGCTTTGTATTTGAGGAATAGTGATATGAGTGAGGCCGAAGCCCGCCCAACCAATTTTATCCGTCAGATTATTGATGAAGATCTGGCCTCAGGGAAGCATTCGTCGGTACAGACCCGTTTCCCGCCGGAGCCAAACGGCTATTTGCACATCGGCCATGCGAAATCCATCTGCCTGAATTTCGGTATTGCCAAGGATTACCAAGGCAAGTGCAACCTGCGTTTCGATGATACCAACCCGGCAAAAGAAGACATCGAGTTTGTGGATTCCATCAAGCAGGATGTGGAGTGGCTAGGATTCAAGTGGAGCGGCGATGTCCGTTACTCTTCCGACTATTTCGATCAATTACATCAGTATGCGGTTGAACTGATCGGTAAAGGTTTAGCTTATGTTGATGAGCTGACGCCTGAGCAGATCCGTGAGTATCGCGGCACCCTGACCGCACCGGGTAAAGATAGCCCGTATCGTAATCGCCCAGTGGCAGAGAACCTGGCGTTGTTCGAAAAGATGCGCAAGGGCGAATTTGCCGAAGGCAGCGTGTGTCTGCGCGCGAAAATCGATATGGCTTCACCGTTTATCGTCATGCGCGATCCGGTTATCTATCGCATCAAGTTTGCCGATCACCACCAGACCGGCAACAAGTGGTGCATCTACCCGATGTATGATTTCACCCACTGCATTTCCGATGCGCTGGAAGGGATTACCCATTCGCTGTGTACGCTGGAATTCCAGGACAACCGCCGTCTTTACGATTGGGTGCTGGAGAACATCACTATTGATTGCCACCCACGCCAATATGAGTTTTCGCGCCTCAATCTTGAGTACGCCATCATGTCCAAGCGCAAGCTGAGCCTGCTGGTGAGCGAGAAAGTGGTGGAAGGCTGGGATGATCCGCGTATGCCGACCGTATCTGGCCTGCGCCGCCGTGGTTATACGGCTGCGTCTATCCGCGAGTTTTGCCAGCGTATCGGCGTGACCAAGCAGGACAATAACGTCGAGATGATGGCGTTGGAATCCTGTATCCGCGACGATCTCAATGAGAACGCCCCACGGGCGATGGCCGTGCTGGATCCAGTAAAAGTGATCATTGAAAACATGACGGACGATGTGCAGATGGTCACCATGCCTAACCATCCGAATAAACCGGAAATGGGTAGCCGCGCAGTGCCGTTCAGCCGTGAAGTGTATATCGATCGTGCCGACTTCCGCGAAGAAGCCAACAAGCAATACAAGCGCTTGGTATTGGGTAAAGAAGTTCGTTTGCGCAATGCCTATGTAATTAAGGCCGAGCGCGTCGAGAAGGACGCTGATGGCGAAATCACTGCCATCTACTGTACTTACGATCCTGATACGTTGAGCAAAGATCCGGCGGATGGCCGCAAGGTGAAAGGGGTAATCCACTGGGTCTCTGCGGCACACGCGCTGCCAGCAGAAATCCGCCTGTATGACCGCTTGTTCAGCGTCGCCAACCCGGCAGCGGCAGATGATTTCTTGTCTACCATCAACCCGGAGTCTTTGGTGATCAAGCACGGGTTTGTTGAGCCAAGCCTGGCAACGGCACAACCAGAGAAAGCCTATCAGTTTGAGCGTGAAGGCTATTTCTGCGCAGATAACCGTTGCTCTTCAGCAGAGCACCTGGTGTTTAACCGCACCGTTGGCCTGCGTGATACCTGGGCGAAAATCGGCGAATAAACGCTGATTTTGGTCTCTTTTTGAAGCGTAGCTCAGGCTGCGCTTTTTTATTGCTTGAAATAACCCTTTTTTCATCCACATCACGCCTGCTTTTCACCGATAACTTAGCGTTATCTCTTCTCTTTCTCTATAAAATTTCATGATGTTGAGATTTTTCACTGCTTATAGAGTTCCTCTTTGTATATTCGCGATGAAAATTAATATCATTTGTAGAGCGCTCTCATTTTTTTCATAAATTTTTGTCGTCATCAGGTCGAACCCTTTATTTTGTCAGGGTATTTACCTAATTATCATTATTTATTCTGATTTTATTGAATTTTTTATTCAAAAACAGCGGTTGCTCACTGCTGTAACAAAATCTTATCGATATGTGCTCCTTGTCATACTTTGACAATTCTATCTCACTTTTCATTTGATAATTCGCGTCGCGAAAAATAGTCTAGCGCTAGCAATAAAGCTGAGCAGGGTTTTCACCTGTCAGCAGAATTTTCACCCGATTGGGTTTTATTAGCGGCCGTTCAGGGCAGTGGTGAACACTGGCGGGCGCACTTTTAACGTCAAGTCAAAGAGGAATTTTCTATGGGTACGCACGGTGCTCAGCGTAAAACGCTGGTACTCGCTATCGCGGGTGCATTGTTAGGAACAGGATTTGTCATGGCACCTGAAGCGCAAGCTGCAGGGTTTATTGATGATTCGACGATGACTGGCGGGGTGTATTACTGGCAGCGCCAGCGCGATCGCAAAGATCTCAATGAAACAAGAGAAGAAACCTTACTCGATGGCACGAAAGTTACGGTAAAGAACCCTAACTATGACTCATTTGCAACCAACCTTTCGCATGCCACCGCTAACCTGAGCCTGGATTTTACTTCCGGCTATGCCATGGACATGTTCGGTTTGGATGTGGGGGCATTCAGCGCCATTGAGATTGCTGAGTCTAAAGAAAGTGGTCACCCTAATGAAATCGCCTTCTCCAGCCGTAATCGTACTTATGATGAAGATTACTCTGGCGATAAGAGTGGTATCAGCCTGTATAAAGCCGCCGGTAAATTCAAATATGGCCCGATGTGGGCGCGCGCAGGTTACATCCAGCCAAGCGGCCAAACGCTGCTTGCTCCGCACTGGAGCTTTATGCCAGGCACCTATCAGGGGGCGGAAGCGGGGGCCAACCTTGATTACGGTGATGCCGGTGCCCTGAGCTTCTCATACATGTGGGCCAACAAGTATAAAGCGCCATGGCATATCGAGATGGACGATTTCCGGCAGAATGACCGCGAGACGCGTGTTTCCTACCTGCATTCATTGGGTGCCAAGTACGACTTCAAAAACGATCTGGTGCTGGAAGCCGCTGTCGGTCAGTCACAAGGTTACGTGAATCAGTATTTCACCAAGGCTTCTTACAAATTTGATGTGGTGGGCAACCCGCTGACCACCAGCTACCAGTTCTACGGCGCTGAAGATCGTGTCAGTGACAGCCGCGATCCTAACAGCATCTATGACGGTTTGGCCTGGTTGCAGGCGCTGACCTTCGGCTATACCACCGGTCAGTTCAACTGGCGTCTGGAAGGCACCATGGTCAAGGCAGAGGGGAACCAAGGGTTCTTCCTGCAGCGTATGACCCCGACTTATGCTTCTTCCAATGGCCGTCTCGATATCTGGTGGGATAACCGTTCCGACTTCAACGCCAACGGTGAAAAAGCCGTTTACGGCGGCGTGATGTATGACCTGAGCAAATGGAACATTCCTGGTCTGTCGGTCGGGGCTTCTTATGTCTATGCCTGGGATGCGAAGCCTAGCACTAACCCGATTTACGATCAGAGTCAGCGCCTGAGAGAGAGCGCTTACAGCCTGGATGCGGCTTATGCTCTGCAGGATGGCCGTGCTAAAGGCACCTTGTTCAAGCTGCACTTCACGCAATATGACAACCATTCCGATCTGCCTAGCTGGAGCGGTGGTTATGGCAACATCTTCCAGGATGAAAGAGACGTCAAATTCATCGTGATTGCGCCATTCACCGTCTTCTAAAACTTGCCCCGGTGGTACTGCCACCGGGGCAATAACGTTTTAAAGCGAATCATGCTGCCAGCTGTTGCTAAAGCAAAAAGCACGTAGAGAAAGTCTGGCAAGAGATTCGCGACAATAACCACTGATTACCGAAGAGGTTGAAGATGAATAAGTTCAAGATGAGTGCGCTTGCAGCCCTAACGGCCACCGTTGGGCTGTTTGGCAGCCTGGGTTCAGCCGTCGCTAGCCAGCAGGTTGTCGATCAGCTCAGCCAGCTTAAAGTGAATCTGAAGATGCTGGACAACCGGGCTGCCGATAATGGCGTTGATTGTGCCAAGCTGGGCGCCGATTGGGCGTCATGTAATAAAGTGTTGATTACTCTGGCCAACGATGGCCAAGAGATTAAAGATAAAGACTGGGCTATTTATTTCCACAGCCCACGTCAGACGCTGAAAGTGGATAACGAGCAGTTCAAGATCACCCATATTACGGGCGATCTGTACAAGCTGGAACCTACAGACAAGTTCACCAGCTTCCCGGCCAAGCAGGCGGTTGAAATTCCGATTATTGCGGAATACTGGCAGGTGTTCCATAGTGACTTCCTGCCGCGCTGGTATGCCACTTCAGGCGATGCCAAGCCTAAGATCCTGGCGAATACCGATACCGAAGATGTAAACCAGTTTGTTACACCATTTACCGGTGACCAGTGGAAGCGCACCAAGGATGACCATAACATTCTGATGGTGCCTGAAAGCCGCTTCATCAAGAACCAAGACCTGAAGGTGTTGCCTGCCGCCGCATTGCGTGGCCAGATCCTCCCGACACCAATGGACGTTAAGGTGCATCCGCATGATGTGGATCTGAGTAAAGGCGTTGCCTTGGATCTGAGTGCCTTGACCAAACCTGCCGCAGATGCGGCAGCCAAGCGTTTTGAATTGCTGGGCGTGGCAAACCAGGCTGGTGGTTATCCGATCAAAACGGATATCCAGCCGAGCGCATTTAAAGGTGATTTGGCGGTTCCTGGTGCCTACCAACTGAAGATCGGTGAGAAGCAGGCCGTGATTACCGGGTTCGATCAGGCTGGGGTGTTCTATGGGCTGCAGTCTATTCTGTCGCTGATCCCGTCTGACGGCAGCAAGAAGATCGCCACGCTGGATGCCAAAGATGCACCGCGCTTCCAATATCGCGGCATGTTCCTGGATGTTGCGCGTAACTTCCACCATAAAGATGCGGTGCTGCGTCTGCTGGATCAGATGGCAGCGTACAAGCTGAACAAATTCCACTTCCACCTGACGGATGATGAAGGCTGGCGTATTGAGATCCCAGGCTTGCCAGAACTGACTGAAGTGGGTGGTCAGCGCTGTCATGATCTGAGCGAAACGGCCTGTCTGCTGCCGCAATACGGTTCGGGCCCAGAGCCGCACGGTGGCTTCTTCTCCCGTCAGGATTATATCGACATTGTTAAATATGCTCAGGCACGCCAGATAGAAGTGATCCCTGAGGTTGATATGCCTGCACACGCCCGCGCTGCCATTGTCTCCATGGAAGCTCGTTATAAGAAACTGCTGGCTGAAGGCAAAGATAAAGAGGCGAATGAGTTCCGTCTGCTTGATCCGACCGATACTTCTAACACCACCTCGGTGCAGTATTTTAACCGCCAGAGCTACTTGAACCCATGCCTGGACTCATCCAAAAACTTTGTTGATAAAGTGATTGGTGAAATTGCCCAGATGCATAAAGAAGCCGGTCAGCCGCTGAAAACCTGGCATTTTGGCGGGGATGAGGCGAAGAACATCCGTCTGGGAGCCGGTTATACCGACGTGAAGAAACCGGAAGCGGGCAAGGGGATCCTTGATCTGAGCAACGAAGATAAACCATGGGCCAAGTCTCAGGTTTGTCAGGCCATGATCAAAGAAGGCAAAGTGGAAGATATGGAACACTTGCCGAGCTACTTCGGGCTTGAAGTCAGCCAACTGGTGAAAGCGCACGGCATTGACAGAATGCAGGCGTGGCAGGATGGCCTGAAAGATGCCAAGGATTCGAAAGCCTTCGCGACCAAAAATGTTGCAGTGAACTTCTGGGATACCCTGTATTGGGGCGGTTTCGACTCCGTTAACGACTGGGCGAACAAGGGTTACGACGTAATCATCTCCAACCCGGATTATGTCTATATGGACTTCCCTTATGAAGTGACACCGGCAGAGCATGGTTATTACTGGGGCACCCGCTTCAGTGATGAGCAGAAGATCTTCAGCTTCGCGCCGGATAACCTGCCACAAAACGCAGAAACTTCGGTTGACCGCGACGGTAACCACTTCACCGCCAAGAGCGACAAACCATGGCCGGGTGCTTATGGTCTTTCGGCCCAGCTGTGGAGCGAAGTGGTGCGTACCGACCAGCAGATGGAATACATGATTTACCCACGCGCCCTGTCTGTCGCGGAACGCGCCTGGCACCGTGCGAGTTGGGAGCAGGATTACAAAGCTGGCCGTGAATATAAAGGCGGTGAAACTCATCAGGTCGATACCAAAACTCTGGAAAAGGACTGGCTGCACTTTGCTAACCTGATCGGGCAACGTGAGTTGGCCAAGCTGGATAAAGGTGGAGTGAGCTACCGTCTGCCAGTGCCTGGCGCACGCGTTGTCGATGGCAAATTGGAGGCCAATATTGCCTTGCCGGGTCTGGGGATTGAATATTCGACTGATGGTGGCAAGCAGTGGCAGCGTTATGACGATCGCGCCCGCCCTGCGGTTGCTGGTGATGTCCAAATCCGTGCCGTAAGCCCGGATGGCAAGCGCTTTAGCCGGGCCGAATCGGTAAAAGCCTAAGCCCAAACTCAGCCCATCTGCGTGTCGGCGGATGGGCTGCAGGTGTAGTCCCGTGTCAGCAAGAAGTGTTGCAAGAGAGTGTATTCATTTGGAGTTATCATTTCCCCCGGCCTGATGTCTTGGCCGGGTTTTTTTGTTGGTAACCAGCGGGCACAAAAAAACCGCCAAGACTTGAGGCGGTTTCTGATTCTGGCAGGCCAGCGTTATTTTTTGTCGTGCAGCGTTTCGTTCTCGCGGCAGTCACCAATTTCACAATGGCCGTACAGATACAGGCTGTGGTTAGTGAGCTTAATGCCGTGTTGCTTGGCGATATCGCGCTGACGTACTTCAATGGATTCGTCGCTGAACTCGATCACTTTGCCGCAGTCCAGGCAAATCAGGTGATCGTGATGATGCTGCTGGGTCAGTTCGAATACGGATTTACCGCCTTCAAAATTGTGACGGGTGACAATACCCGCATCATCAAACTGGTTCAGCACGCGGTAGACCGTTGCCAAGCCAATTTCTTCACCCATATCTATCAGTTTTTTGTACAGATCTTCCGCACTGACGTGATGGCATTCCGGATCCTGCAATACTTCCAGGATTTTAAGTCGCGGAAGCGTGACTTTTAAGCCGGCCTTCTTCAATGCGTTATTGTTGTCAGTCATGCGGATTCAGTCCTGTTACTATGCTAATCAAGTTGAGGCGTTTTCGCCTGTGGCATCGGTCGGCACAAAGAGTCAATTGCGTCTCATTATAGAACCGCCGGCCTTAAATAGAAACTGTCGGTTGTTAACAAAGATATGTATGCACCATTGCATACAGCACATGCAATGCCTTGATGGATGGGATAAACCGATAGCGCAGTCTACCGTGATGAGGTGGGAAGTTACAGGTTTGTAGCTTCTATTACTCTAATACGTGATGCCGATAGCAGCCCTGCATCTGACATTATGCGCTTTGCAGGGCTTTCTGGAACTTGGCGTTTAACCGACGATATCGGCCAGGCTCAGCTCTTCGCCGATCTGTTTGACCCAGGCATCTACGCGTTCGTTGGTCAGTTCTGGCTGGCGGTCTTCGTCAATAGCCAGGCCGACAAAATGATGGTCATCAGCCAAGCCTTTAGACGCTTCAAAGTGGTAACCTTTGGTCGGCCAATGGCCGATGATCGCAGCGCCGCGTGGTTCAATGATGTCACGAATGGTGCCCATCGCATCGCAAAAATATTCTGCATAGTCTTCTTGGTCACCACAACCGAACAGGGCAACCAGTTTGCCGTTGAAGTCAATGTCTTCCAACGTTGGGAAGAAGTCATCCCAGTCGCACTGTGCTTCACCGTAGTACCAGGTGGGGATACCCAGCAGCAGAATGTCGAAAGCTTCCAGATCTTCTTTACTGCTTTTGGCAATGTCGTGAATCTCCGCCACATCGTTGCCGAATTTTTGCTGAAGATTTTTCTGGATCATCTTGGCAATGTTTTCGGTATTGCCAGTATCGCTGCCAAAGAAAATGCCTACATGAGCCATATTGCAGATAACCTTTTTAATTCAATGAATATACGTTGGGAGTTCGCAGGTTGCTTGTCTGCAACATCGAGCCCTTGGGTATCGTCTTACATAAGATCAAGGCAAGAGTTCAACATCGGGACGCTCTTACCGCTAAATAACTATCATGCCAGAAATGTGCTCTGGGGTTTTATCGCATTTATGCGATGCCGGGGAATCTCGCCGCGCGGGGTGGCTTTGGCGTCATCCTTAACGCCGCACCGCTGAAGAGCTCATGGTTCTGATGGCTCTTCTGCCAGTTTTGCCAGCAGCATTTGCTCAATCAATTCGCTGCGGCTGATGTTGCGCTGGTCTGCCAGTTTGTTCAGGGCATCTACGGCGTCTGCGTTGATTTTGAGCTCTACACGCCGTAACCCACGCACTTTGTCACGCCGTAGCTGATTACGCTTATTGATCCTAAGCTGTTCATCACGGGAAAGCGGGTTGGTTTTCGGGCGCCCCGGACGGCGTTCATCTGCGAACAGATCCAGCGTCGTGCGATCCGTTTGTTCTTTTGCCATTGTTGCGGACTACTGCAAGGGAGTTTGCATCAGAGAGCGATTGCTTGCTTTCAGATGGTTCAGTTAACACCATTCGGGTCAATAAACCCTAACCCAAGTTCACCCCCAGCCAAGCGCTGAGTTGCACGCTGGACAGGGCGGCAAAATTATATCCCCGCAGAATTTCAAGGAGTTTGCCATCAACAAGACGGCAACTTGAAAGGCGTCGGAAATAGCGCGCCATATTACCCCAGCAGATAGAGCAACGACAATGCTTAACTTAGTGGGAAAAGCGCTAAGTTATTCTCTTTAGCGCATTTTTTCATCACTTTGTCTTCAGGCTTCGTTCAGAAAGCGGCGGATGGCTCTAAGCACGGCATCCGGCTTTTCCGCATGCACCCAGTGGCCGGTGCCTGCAACCACATAAGCGCGGGCCTGCGGGAATTGGCGGGCAATGTCTTCGCGGTGGGCGTCCTGCACATAAGGGGAAAGCCCGCCGCGAATAAACAGCGTGGGATGCGACCAAGAGGGGACATCTTGCCAGCCGATGATACTTGCGTATTGTGCGATCAAAACCGGCAGGTTAAAGCGCCAGGCTCCAGCATGAAAAGACTTCAGCAGAAACTGGATCACACCCTCTTCATCCAGGTATTCGCGCATGAGCTGTGCCGCCTGTTGCCGCTGGGTAATCCCGGCATCGCTCACCGCCTGCAGAGCAGCAAAAATCTTGTCGTGGCGGCGAACGTCATAAGCCACCGGAGCAATGTCGAGCACGATCAGTTGTGCAATTCGCTCAGGCGCTAGTGCTGTCAGCGCCATGGCCGCTTTACCCCCCATTGAGTGGCCAATAACGATGACCTTATCAAGCTGCAAATCATCCAGCAGGGTCAGCAGATCCTGCGCCATCGCCGGATAGGTCATCTCGTCAGCCTGCGGTGAGAGCCCATGGTTGCGTAAGTCGACTTTGATTACCGTATGCTGCTGGTTAAGATCGCGGGCCAGTACGCCAAGGTTATCCAGATTGCCGAACATTCCGTGGATCAGGATTACCGGCAATGTGTCGGCCTCGGCAGCCAAGAGTTGATAATGTAATTTCATGGTGAAGTTCACGAGTTAAAGACGTTTGGTCAGGGTAGCATGCTTAGGTGGCGAGTTGCCCGTTTGATCATCGGCGCAAGTAAAGAGTTCACTTTGTGGTGGTGCGATATGCCAGATAACAGCAGAGCATTGATATCTTTTACCCCTGCGGGGGAAGTTGGCTGGCCCTCTAGAGTCTGTTAATCTACCCCAAAGCAGTGAAATATCGTAAAACCAGATGGTTGGAAAAATGTTGGTCAACATTGAGCTGTTCTTTAATGGCCGTCAAACATTATAAAAATCAATTGAATTATTGTTTTGGATAAAGATGAAAACTATAGAAGTCGACGAGGAGCTTTACCGTTATATTGCCAGCCACACGCAACATATTGGTGAAAGTGCGTCCGATATTTTACGGCGTATGTTGAAGTTTACTGCGGGGGCACCTGTGCGTACCGCGCCGGTTGCCGCTGGCATCAAAGCAACGGAGCCAACGGTGGCGGTAGTACCTGCGCGCGATCGCGTGCGTGCCGTGCGTGAACTGCTGTTGTCAGATGAATATGCTGAGCAGAACAAAGCGGTCAACCGTTTTATGCTGGTACTTTCCACGCTGTACACCATTGACGCGGCGGGTTTCACTGCGGCAACCGATGCATTGCATGGCCGTACCCGCACTTATTTTGCTGGCGATCAGCAAACCCTGTTGGCGAACGGAACGCATACTAAACCGAAACACGTTCCTGGCACGCCTTACTGGGTAATTACCAATACCAATACTGGCCGCAAGCGCAGCATGATCGAGCACATCATGCAGGCGATGCAGTTCCCGGCGGAACTGATCGAGAAAGTTTGCGGAACTGTCTAATTTAAGCAAACAGCCCGTCACGGTGGCCGTCAGCGACACATTGCCCGGCGGCAGGACAGGCATTAGGGAGAGATCGATGGCGAATGACCCACGTGCCGGGCAACTTGCTCAGCAAAGTGATTTAATCAACGTAGCTCAGTTGACGTCACAATACTATGTGCTGCAACCGGAAGCTGACAATGCCGCTCATGCGGTAAAATTTGGTACTTCTGGCCATCGCGGCAGCGCGTTGCGCCAAAGCTTTAATGAAAACCATATTCTGGCTATCGCGCAGGCAATTGCTGAAGTGCGCCGCCAACAAGGCACCACTGGCCCTTGCTATGTGGGCAAAGATACCCATGCCTTATCTGAACCTGCGTTTATTTCCGTGCTGGAAGTGTTGACGGCCAACGGCGTTGACGTGGTGATTCAGGAAAACAATGGTTTTACTCCTACCCCAGCGGTGTCACATGCGATCCTGTGTTACAACCGCAAAGGCGGTGCGCAGGCGGATGGTATCGTGATTACCCCTTCGCACAACCCGCCAGAAGACGGTGGCATTAAATATAACCCACCTAACGGCGGCCCGGCAGACACCAATCTGACCTCGGTGATCGAGAAGCGTGCCAACGAATTGCTGGCGCTCAAGCTGCAAGGTGTTCAGCGCCAAACGCTGGCACAGGCCTGGAACAGCGGCCATTTGCATGCGCAGGATCTGGTGCAGCCGTATGTCGCAGGATTGGTTGACGTGGTTGATATGCCAGCCATTCAACGCGCTGGCCTGAAACTGGGTGTTGATCCGCTCGGTGGTTCAGGGATTGCCTACTGGCAGCGCATTGCCGAGCATTACAAGCTGGATCTGACGTTAGTGAATGACTCTATCGATCAGACCTTCCGCTTTATGCACCTCGATCACGACGGCATTATCCGTATGGACTGTTCGTCCGAATCCGCCATGGCTGGTTTGCTGGCGCTGCGTGACAAGTTTGATTTGGCGTTTGCCAACGATCCTGACTACGATCGCCACGGCATCGTCACGCCAAAAGGCCTGATGAACCCGAACCACTATCTGGCGGTTGCGATCAACTACCTGTTCCAGCACCGTCCACGCTGGGGCGCTGATGTTGCGGTTGGCAAAACGCTGGTTTCCAGCGCGATGATTGACCGCGTGGTGGCCGATCTGGGCCGTAAGCTGGTGGAAGTGCCAGTCGGTTTCAAGTGGTTTGTCGATGGTCTGTTTGACGGCAGCTTCGGTTTTGGTGGCGAAGAAAGCGCTGGAGCATCTTTCCTGCGTTTTGATGGGACACCGTGGTCTACTGATAAAGACGGCATTATCATGTGCTTGCTGGCAGCAGAAATCACCGCTGTAACCGGCGCTAACCCGCAGCATCACTATGATGGGTTAGCGGAACGCTTTGGTGCGCCAAGCTATAACCGTTTGCAGGCACCTGCCACCTCTGCACAGAAAGCGGCGTTGTCCAAGCTGTCACCTGAGATGGTTACCGCCAGCATGATGGCAGGCGATCCTATCACTGCACGCCTCACTGCTGCACCGGGGAACGGTGCGTCGATCGGCGGGCTGAAAGTGATGACCGACAACGGCTGGTTTGCCGCTCGTCCTTCCGGCACTGAAGAAGCGTACAAAATCTATTGCGAAAGCTTCCTGGGAGCCAAGCACCGCGAGCAGATCGAGCATGAAGCGGTTGAGATCGTGAGTGCGGTATTGGCTTCAGCCAAGTAATCTCTCCCTACTCTGCTGAAAAAGCGCTGTTTTGCAGCGCTTGAGGTTGATGACAAAGTGGTCTTTTAGCCCGAGATACTCGGGCCTAGCGCACCGAGGGGCGCTCCGGCGGCTTACGCCGCTACGACCCCTTCGGCACGCTCTCCCTAATAACGAGCTTTGTCAGTAGTCTGAAGTGTTTTTACAGCGCTTTTTCCTTACATATCTTCAGGGCATAAAGCGATAACCGACGCCGGTCTCAGTCAGTAAATGCTTGGGGCGCGCCGGATCGGCCTCCAGTTTTTGCCGCAGATGGCCCATATAAATCCGCAGATAGTGGCTATGCTCGACGTAATTCGGCCCCCAAACGTGGCTCAATAACTGGCGTTGGGTGAGCACCTTGCCGGAGTTGGCCAGCAGTTCGGCCAGTAAGCGGAATTCGATAGGCGTCAGATGCAAATCTTCATCGTTGCGCAATACGCGGCGGTTGATCAGATCGACGGTAATCTCGGCAAATGTCACCAACGGGCTTTCCTGCTGGCCATTTGAATGGCGTCGGAGTGCCACCCTCACGCGGGCCAGCAATTCACCGATGCCAAACGGCTTGCTGAGATAGTCATCGGCACCGGCATCCAGTGCAGCAATCTTGTCTTCTTCTGCATTGCGGGCAGAAAGCACGATCACCGGAATAGCACTCCATTGCCGCAGATCGCGGATATAGTTCAACCCGTCGCCATCCGGCAACCCCAGATCGAGGATAATCAGATCCGGCTTGCGCGTGCCAGCCTCGATCAGCCCACGCTGCAGCGTTTCGCTTTCGAATACCCGCAAACCTTCACTTTCCAGCGCGGTACGCACGAAGCGGCGGATCTCTTTCTCATCTTCAACAATCAGAATGTTGGTGGGTGTTGTGGTCACTGTACCTCTTTTAGGTCAAAGTCTTCATTATCCACTTCGGGTGGGGCCTCCAGCGGCAACATAAAGCGGAAGCTGGCACCACCATTCGCCCCGTTTTCTGCCCAGATGCGGCCACCATGTACTTCAATAATGGCACGACAAATCGCTAATCCCAAGCCAACGCCAGGAATAGCGGATTCTTTATTACCCCTGGAGAACTTGTCGAAGATAAGCTGCTTCTGATCTGCCGGGATGCCGGGGCCGCTGTCCCACACCTCCACCTCCAGCCAGTCTGGCAGCGTGCGGGCGCGAATCCCAATCATTGCCTCCGCCCCAGCATATTTATTGGCGTTTTCCAACAGGTTAGTGAATACCCGCTCCAGCAGGCTGCCATCACAGTTAATCAGCACCATTTCTGGCGGCAACTCAACTTTGATTTCGTGCTGGGCCAGCAGCGGTTCCAGCATATGCAGCGATGCGCCGACGATCTCTTCTAATGATTGCCACTCTTTGCGCAGGTTAAAACCCCCAGACTGAATGCGCGCCATATCCAGCAGATTATTCACCAGCCGGGTGGTGCTCAACACCTGTTGGCGGATCTGGCTGGCCTGTGCGGCATGCTTGGAGCCTTCGGCGGCCAGATCCAACGTCAGGATCTCTGCCTGACCGAACAGCACGGTAAGCGGTGTACGCAGATCGTGTGAAAGGGCGGCCAGCAGTGAGTTACGCAGTTGCTCGCGTTCGGCATCCAGTTTAGCCGCTTCGGCACTGCGCGCCAGATGCAGGCGTTCCAGGGCGCTGGCAATCAGCACGGCAAAGGTCTGCAGCAAGCGCTGTTGTTCTGGCACCATCAGTTGGCGCAGATTGGTGGGTTCGATCGCCAACAGACCGAAGGTTTGCTTGGACGTTTTAAGCGGCAAGAGCTGATAAGGCACGCCTGGCAGCGTGTCAGTGCCAGCCCCGGCTGGCATACCTTTGTCATAACTCCAGCGAGCGATGGCCTCATCTACCGACAGTAAACCACCTTCTTCACCGGCCATCTGTTTCAAGGAGCCGTCTTCCTGGGGTAACAACAACAGAATTTTTGCCTGGAAGCTGCTGGAAAGGAAGTGGCGGCTGGTTTTGGCAATATCCTCGTTGCTCAGCGCCTGGCTGAGCCCACGGGACATTTCATACAAATGCCGGGCTCGTTGTTCCCGATAGCGTGCGACCCGCGCCTGATAGCGCACCCCGGCGGTCAGGTTACCGATGGTAATACCGACGGTCAGCATCACGGCAAACGTCAGCAGGTATTGCACATCGCTGACGGCAAATGACCACTCCGGTTGCACAAAGAACAAATCAAAGCTGGCGACGTTGATCACCGCCGCAAACACCGATGGCCAGCGGCCAAAGAACAGGGCGACGATGGCCACTCCCAGCAGATAGATCATCACCAGGTTGGCCGAATCAAAGCCGGTCAAAAACCATTGAGAAAGCAGGGTAATAATGGCGCACAGCGCCACCGCCACTGCACAACCACGTAGCTGAAATCGCCATTTCTCGCTGAAGGTACGGTTATCATGCTCCTTGCTTTGCGGCAACGGAACGTCATTTTCTAAGGCCACAATCACCAGATCGAGATCCGGGCCGAGGTGGCCGAGCCGATCGGCAAAGCTGCCGCGCATTTTCCAACGCTGCTCACCCCGGCGGCCTATGATGATTTTGCCCAGATTATGTTCGCGGGCATAGCGCAGTACGGCACGTTCTTCCGAAGGATCAGAGAGCGTGGCGGTTTCTGCTCCAAGCTCCTGCGCCAAGCGCAGCGCACGCAAAATCGCCCGGCGTTGATTCTCCGGTAAGCGATGTAATTTAGGGGTTTCTACATAAACCGCATGCCAGTGGCAGCCGAGCCGAGCCGCCAAACGGGCAGCGATACGCACCAGCTTTTCACTGCCGCTGTTATGGCCGACACACAGTAGGATGCTGTCGCGGGTATGCCAGACTTTTTCCTGCCCTTGGCTGTCGCGAAAAGCACGCATCTGATCGTCAACGCGATCAGCGGTGCGGCGCAATGCCAGTTCGCGCAGAGCGATCAGATTGCCTTTACGGAAAAAGTGCTCAATGGCCCGCTCGGCCTGGCCAGGAATATAGACTTTGCCTTCGTTCAGCCGTTGACGCAGATCGTCCGGTGGCAAGTCCACCAGCACCACCTCCGTGGCTTCATCAAAAACGTGATCGGGCACCGTTTCTCTGACGCGCACCCCGGTCACGCCGCCCACGATGTCGTTGAGGCTTTCCAGATGCTGCACGTTCACGGTGGTCAGCACGTCAATCCCGGCATCCAGCAGTTCTTCAACATCCTGCCAGCGCTTGGGGTGGCGTGAACCATAGGCATTGCTGTGTGCCAGCTCGTCCATCAGGATCAGCGCCGGATGGCGCGCCAGAGCCGCATCCAGATCGAACTCGTGCAACAGGCGGCCACGGTGCTGGATTCGCTTTGGTGGCAGGATCGATAGCCCCTCCAGCAACGCGGCGGTTTCGCTGCGGCCATGGGTTTCAACCACCCCAATCAGTACATCCAGCCCCTGCGCGCGTTGGCGCTGCGCTTCTTGCAGCATCGCATAGGTCTTGCCCACCCCGGCGCAGGCACCGAAAAATACCTTCAGCTTGCCACGCGGTTTTTCATTGGCTAACGCCAGCAGGCTATCAGGATCGGGGCGTTGCTGTTCTTCATCCACCATTGCAAGTTCCTTGTATTCCGATGCAAACGCTTATTTCAGCTCATCCAGCGCCAGATTCAGCTTCAGCACATTGACTACAGATTCACCCATAAAATTGGGGGTGGCACGTTCGGTGTTTTCTGTAATCAGCTTGGCGATCTGCTCCGTAGGCAACTGACGGGCTTTGGCTACCCGCTCTAACTGGTACTGCGCTGCCGCCACAGAAATCTGCGGATCCAGTCCGCTGCCGGAGGCGGTCAGCAGATCGACCGGAATTTGCCCACTCATGGTCGGGTTAGCTTGGCGCAGTTGTTTCACCCGCTCGGCGATGGCTTTATCCAGCGCCGGGTTGGTGGTTGCCAAATTACTGCCGCCGGATGCCATGGCATTATAGGCCGAATCGGCAGTAGCAGAAGGGCGGCCCCAGAAATACCCCGGTTTGGAGAAGTTCTGGCCGATCAGGGCGGAACCGACGGCTTTGTCGCCTTGATATAACAACGAGCCGTTGGCGGTACGGCTGAACAGCAACTGTGACAGCCCGGTAGTCAGCAGTGGGTAAGCGATGCCAGTGATCAGCGTCAGCAGGAGCAAGATCACCAATGAAGGGCGTAAGTAAGACATCATTATTTCCTCATTATCTCAACTGGCCATATGCAGCGCGGTGAGCAGCAGATCGATCAGCTTGATACCGACAAACGGCACCAGCAGGCCACCCAAACCGTACAACCACAGGTTGCGCCGCAGCAGTGCCGCCGCGCTCAGTGCTTTATAACTCACCCCTTTTAGCGCCAGCGGGATCAGGAACACAATCACCAGTGCGTTGAAGATCACTGCCGACATAATGGCAGATGAGGGCGAATGCAGATTCATGATGTTCAGCGCATTCAATTGCGGATAGGTCGCCGCAAAGGCCGCCGGAATAATGGCAAAGTATTTCGCCACATCGTTGGCGATACTGAAGGTGGTCAGTGAACCGCGCGTCATCAGCATCTGCTTGCCGATATGCACCACTTCGATCAGTTTGGTGGGGTTGGAATCCAGATCCACCATATTGCCTGCCTCTTTAGCTGCCTGAGTGCCGGAGTTCATGGCGACCGCCACGTCGGCCTGTGCCAGCGCGGGCGCATCGTTGGTGCCGTCGCCGGTCATGGCAACCAGGCGGCCTTCGGCCTGATATTGGCGGATCAGCGCCAACTTGGCTTCAGGCGTGGCTTCTGACAGAAAATCGTCCACACCGGCTTCGGCGGCGATAGCCGCAGCGGTCAGGCGGTTATCCCCGGTGATCATCACCGTTTTGATGCCCATTTTGCGCAGTTCAGCAAAGCGCTCTTTGATGCCGCCTTTGACGATATCCTTCAGCGCCACGACGCCCAGCACGCGCGGCCCTTCTGCGACGACCAGCGGTGTACCGCCAGTACGGGCTACGCTTTCCACCAGATCGTCAACAGCACGCGGAAAGTGGCCGTTATTCGATTCCACATGGCGGCGAATGGCATCTACCGCGCCTTTGCGGATCATCCGATCCTGCACGTTAACGCCGCTCATACGGGTTTGGGCCGAGAAGGGGACGAAAGTGGCGTTCAAGGCCTGCAGATCACGTTCACGCAGATTGAAGCGCTGTTTCGCCAGCACCACGATGCTGCGGCCCTCTGGGGTTTCATCTGCCAATGAGGAAAGCTGTGCGGCATCGGCCAGTTCCTGCTCTTTGACGCCGGGGGCGGGCAGGAACTCCGAGGCTTGGCGGTTACCCAGAGTAATGGTGCCGGTTTTATCCAGCAGCAACACATCGACGTCGCCAGCGGCTTCTACTGCCCGGCCACTGGTGGCGATCACGTTGGCCCCGAGCATCCGGCTCATCCCGGCTACGCCGATGGCGGACAGCAACCCACCGATGGTGGTCGGGATCAGGCAAACCAGCAACGCCACCAGTACCGTGATCGAGACTACGGTACCGCTGCCTGCGGCTTCCACGCTGTATTGTGAATAAGGGAACAGAGTGGCGGTTGCCAGCACAAAGACGATGGTCAAGGCGATCAGCAGAATGGTCAGCGCCACCTCATTCGGTGTTTTACGGCGTTTGGCCCCTTCCACCATGGCGATCATGCGATCGAGAAACGTTTCACCCGGGTTCACGCTGCATTGCACCACCAGCCAGTCAGACAGCACGCGCGTCCCGCCGGTAACGGACGAAAAATCGCCGCCGGATTCGCGGATCACCGGTGCTGATTCGCCAGTGATGGCACTTTCATCCACCGAGGCGCCACCTTCCAGCACTTCGCCATCGCACGGAATGGTGTCACCGGCCTCCACCAGTACGATATCCCCTTTGCGCAGGCTTTCGGCTGAGACTTTCTCGCTGGCCGCATCGCGTTTGGCGTTGGCCAGTTTCTTCGCCCAACTGGTTTTTTTGGTGCCCTTCAGGCTGGCTGCCTGAGCTTTACTGCGGCCTTCTGCCAAGGCTTCGGCAAAATTGGCAAACAGCACAGTAAACCACAACCACAGCGAGATACTGCCAGTGAAAGCGGCGTTGCCGTCGGTTTTACCGGCCAGAATGGTTAACCAGATGGTGCTGGTCAGGAGACTGCCGATGTACACCACGAACATCACCGGGTTGCGCCACTGCACACGCGGATCCAGCTTTTTCATTGCATCAAGCAGCGCGGTTCGCACCAAGGCGGGCTCAAACAGCGCACGTTGTTTACGAGTCATCGTTTTATTCTCTCTATGACTGTGAGTTTGCCAACCAAAGCTGTAAATGCTCGGCTACCGGGCCCAATGCCAGCGCGGGTACGAAGGTCAATGCGCCTACCAGCAGAATGGTGCCGATTAACAGACCGATAAACAGTGGCCCGTAAGTCGGCAACGTTCCGTTGCCCGCAGGTTGGCGTTTTTTGACGCACAGCGAACCGGCAATCGCCAGAACCGGCAGGATCACCCCGAAGCGGCCAACAAACATGGCAAAGGCCAATAACAGGTTGTAAAACGGCGTATTGACGCTTAAGCCAGCAAAGGCGCTACCGTTGTTGTTGGCGGCGGAAGACACGGCGTACAGCACTTCGCTGAAACCATGTGCACCGGGGTTGAGCATGCCCGCGCGACCGGCGTCGGTAGCTATCGCCAGCGCCGTGCCCAGTAGCACCAGCGTTGGGGTAACCAGGATCGCCAGTGCGGTCATTTTCATGTCGTAGACATCGATCTTCTTGCCCAGATATTCCGGGGTGCGGCCAATCATCAAGCCAGCGATGAATACCGTTAGCAACACGAACAGCAGCATGCCATACAGGCCGGAGCCGACGCCGCCGAATACCACTTCACCAATCTGCATCAACCACAGCGGCACCAGGCCGCCCAGCGGGGTGAAGGAGTCGAGCATGGCGTTGACTGCGCCGCAGGACGCTGCCGTGGTAACCACCGTGAACATACTCGAGGCGAGAATGCCGAAGCGGGATTCTTTGCCCTCCATATTGATATTGCTGGCGCTGCCTAATGTGCTCAGATGCGGGTTACCCGCCAGTTCGGCATACATTACCACCACTACGGCAATCACGAAGATCAGCGCCATCGCCCAGATCAGCGTATGGCCCTGATGGTTTTCACCGGCAACCTGACCAAAAGCAAAGCACAACGCGCAAGGGATCAGGAAGATCGCCAGCATCTGCACAAAGTTGGTTAATACCGTTGGGTTCTCGAACGGATGCGCAGAGTTGGCCCCGAAGAAGCCACCGCCGTTGGTCCCCAGCATTTTGATTGCTTCCTGCGAAGCCACCGGCCCCATCGGCAACGTCTGCTGCGCCCCTTCCAGGGTATTGAGATGGAGATAAGGCAACAGGTTTTGCAGTGAACCCTGGCTGACAAAAAACAGTGCGATGAGCAGCGACAGCGGCAGCAACAGGTACAGGGTTATGCGCAGGATATCGATCCAGGCATTGCCAATAGTGGCACTGGAGCGGCGGGCAAAGGCGCGGATCAGCGCAAAGGCCACGGCAATACCGGTGGCGGCAGACAGGAAGTTCTGCACCGTCAACCCAACCATCTGGCTGAAATAGCTGAGGGTGTTTTCACCGCTGTAGGCTTGCCAGTTGGTATTGGTAATAAAACTGACTGCCGTATTAAGCGCCAGATCCCAAGATAGCCCGGCGAATCCTTGCGGGTTAAGTGGCAAGGATCCCTGAGCCATCAGCAGTGCCAAGAGTAGCACTAAACCCAGCAGGTTGAACCCCATAATGGCCAAGGCATACTGCCACCAGCTCATTTCAGCACTGTTATTACCGCAACAGCGCCAGACGGTGCTTTCAAAATGACGCAGCACCGGCAGTGGCTCACCTTCGATCAGGCGCGCAATAAAGCTGCCCAGAGGTCGGGCTAGCAAGAGAAGCACCAGCATAAAGCTGGCGATCAGTAAAAAGGCTGAAGCGGCCATCAGAAATCCTCCGCATTAAACAGGGCATAAATCAGATAACCCAACAGCAGCAGAACCAGCAGCGCACCACCAATAACGCTGAAACTCACGGGACACCTCCAGATGAGTAATTTTTGATAAGCTGAGTGTAGGGAATAAGGTGGAAAGAAGATGAAAAAATAACGCAGCGCGGTATAAAGAAAGTGTAAAAATGGCTGAAAGTTAAGCAGCTACAGAGCGTGCGTTACTCGGCCTGGATTAAGAGCCTATTGGGATGGCTCTAAGCCACCGCGAGTAACTCGAACTATTTAGGGTATAGACCAGTGCCTATTACTTTGGAAAATCACAATCAGTGCCCCAATAATCACAATGCTCTTTTATGCTGGATTTAAGTTCATCAATCAACCATTTAGCTCCTGGAGATAACGGGAATTTACTCTGGTGTATCACGCAGTATAATGCGTTAGGTATTTTTTCTTTAACATTAATAATGACTAAGTTATCTTTAAGTAAGTAATCATTAAAGACAGCAGCAGGTGAGATTGTAATATAATCAGTATTTAAAACCATGCTGAATCTGGTTTCACTGGAATCCCCCCGAAGGATTTTCTTGCTTGTTTTGCACTGGAATATTATTGATTCGATTTCTTTTTGATAACCAAATGAATTTGAGGGTAAACACCAATCTGCGCAGGCAAGCTCTTTTATGGATAAGCATTTTTCTAGCGGATGCCCTTTCCGGGCAATAATATAAAAAGGCATGCTAAAAAAGGAATCAATAACAAAATCACTGAGCGATATACTATCTGAAATAACAGAGATACAGAAATCCAACTCTCCCGTACGTGCTTTGGGCAGCAATTCCGTCAGTTGCCCCTCGATGAGGTTAATCTCGATTTCGGGGAAGTAGCCCTGAAAACGTTTGATGGTGTTGGGTAACACGGTGTAAGTGAGCGATGAGGAAAAGCCAAATGAGATGCTGCGGTTGCGGAATTTTACCACCTCCCGAACTTCATTTTTTGTTGACTCAAGATCCCTGAGTATTTGCTCCGTACGAAACTTAAATATTTTGCCCGCTTCTGTCAACGTAATACCATTTGCACCTCTTATGATTAAGTCAACCTCCAGCGAGGCTTCCAGCTCTTTAAGGCTGCGAGTCAACGCCGGTTGCGTAAGGTGCAGTGCTGCTGATGCTGCCCTTATACTTCCTAAGTCGGCGACCATTTGAAAAATCTTCAATTGCTGTAACTTAATCATACAAAGGCTACCTTTTGGTTTTTACGCAGGTGTTATTACTTTAAAAGTATATGTTCAAATTATTTCTAGTGACGGAATTTTTTAAGATCTTTCTAAATAACCCTGCTCTTAAAGTGAGAATTATCTGCGATCTGGTTGCTGGAATTTTATCTGTTGTTCTTTCTCTATCATTTATGGATTTATTTTATTGTTATACTTTTAGTGTGGATTTATATAAGTAAAAAACTTGTAGGATATGTCAGGAAAAACGGTTTTATTTCTATTTTTTTAAGGTTTTGTATTTTTTAAGACTATGTGGATGACACAGAACGTCTAATACTTTCTAACCAATGTTGAATTTTTTGTTAACTTTCATGTAACAAAATTACGCGATTGCGGTTTTGTTGGTGATTTTTTGCCTCATTTAGTGGTCTGATCAGTAGTAAAATTACAATAATTGCGGTAAAATTTTGTACAGTTTTCAGATTATCTATTTTTGCATCCATACGGTTCCTGATAGTTCCGTTGCAGGTGCTTTCAAGGAGGTTCGCATGTCTAACTATCACGCCTATCCACTGCATCGGATCTTCCTGCGCCGCAGCGCAGTGCTGCTGGCGATGCTGCTCACTTTGCCGGTAATGTTGTTCCGTTCAGATCGCGCCCGTTTTTACAGCTATCTGCATCGCGTCTGGTCAAAAACCAGTGACAAACCGGTCTGGTTGCAGCAGGCAGAGGCCGCATCTGGCGATTTCTATTGATTACCAGTAGCCGCTCTACACTGAAACCCTCGTCCTTTTTGGCGGGGGTTTTTTGTTTCTGCATGACAAGGTCGTACTAACGCGCGAATTCCTCTACACTTTTTGCATCATCTAACCTCTTGGGGCGCGAATATGAATGAAAAAATTCCAGTGGGGATCAGTGCTTGTCTGTTAGGTGGGCCGGTGCGTTTCGACGGTGGGCATAAGCGCTTCGATTTTGCCGTAGATCAATTGGCTCCCTATGTTCGTTTCGAGCCAATTTGCCCTGAAATGGCGATAGGCTTACCTGCGCCACGGCCCGCATTGCGGCTGGTGAAGAAACAGCAACAGATCCTGCTGTGCAACAGTAACGACAGCACAGTCGATGTCACCGACAAGATGCAGCAGTTCTCTGAGCAGCGCGTTGCTGAGCTGCAGGAGTTATGCGGTTATATCGTCTGCGCCAAATCGCCCAGTTGCGGTATGGAGCGGGTTAAAGTGTATGGCGAAAACGGTGAAGGGGCGCGTAAAAGCGGTGTCGGCTTATTTACTGCCGAACTGATGCGCCAGATGCCGTGGCTGCCGGTAGAGGAAGATGGCCGCCTGAGCGATCCGGTGCTGCGTGAGAACTTTGTCGAGCGGGTATTTGCACTCTATGAACTGAATATGTTGTGGCGGAAAGGGTTGACGCGCGGTGGGCTGATCGCTTTCCACAGCCGTTATAAACTTTCATTGCTGGCGCATTCACAACCTGAATATCGCGAACTTGGCCGCTTTGTGGCTGGGATTGAAAAATGGGCGTCACTGGAAGAGTTTGCTGTGGAATACCGCAGCCGTCTGATGGCGTTGTTAAAACACAAAGCCACCCGGCGTAATCACACTAACGTATTAATGCACGTGCAGGGCTATTTCCGCCGTGAGCTGAGTTCCGCTCAGCGTCAGGAACTGGCGCAATTGATCGATCGTTATCGCCAGGGGATGCAACCATTGCTGGCCCCGATCACGCTGATAAAGCATTACATGGCTGAATATCCTGACAGTTATCTGGCGCAGCAGCGCTATTTTGAACCCTACCCGGAAGCGCTGCGCTTGCGTTATGGTCATTAATCAGAAGGGAAGATTATGAAGACCCATTTGGTCTGGTTGCGCAATGATTTGCGCATTACCGATAACAAAGCGTTGCATGCGGCCTGTAGCGATCCGGATGCTAACGTATTGGCGGTGTTTGTTGCCACCCCGGGCCAATGGCGCAAGCATGAGATGGCCCCACGTCAGGCTGCCTTTATCCATGCCAACCTGCTGCGGGCTCAACAGGCGCTGGCGGAGCGCGGTATCGCGTTGATTGGCCATCAGTGCCATGACTTTGCAGAATCAGTGGCCTGGTTGGTGGATTTTTGCCAGCAACGGCAGGTTAGCGCGCTGTTTTACAACCGCCAGTATGAAATTAACGAGCGCCAGCGTGATGCTCAACTTGAACAACGGCTGGCTGGGAGCGTGATTTGCCACAGTTTTGACGACAGTTTGCTGTTACCGCCGGGCAGCGTGCTTACTGGCGGTGGGGAGATGTTCAAGGTTTACACGCCGTTTCGCCGGGCGTTTATCCAACGCCTGACGGAGTCTGATGTCAGTTCAGTACCCGCCCCCCGCGCTCGTGGTGAAGCGCTGAACGTTACCGTGCCAGAAGCGTTCGATTATCCGCTGATGGAGTTTGGGGAGGCGTATCCGGCAGGTGAAGAAGCGGCGCTGCAACGGTTGCGCAGTTTTTGCCGTGAACAGGTGCAGGACTATGTGAAACAGCGCGATTTGCCTGCCATCGCAGGCACCAGCAACTTGTCGCCGTATCTGGCCATTGGCGTGTTATCCCCGCGCCAGTGTTTTAACCGGTTACGGGCAGAATGCCTGGATGTGCTAGAAAACACCGAAAGCGGCGCTTTCTGCTGGCTGAACGAACTGATCTGGCGTGAATTTTATCGCCATCTGATGGTGGCGCATTCTGCGTTATGCAAGCATCGTCCCTTTATCGCATGGACCGATAAGGTGCGCTGGCAGGTTGATGATAAGGCGCTACTGGCTTGGCAACAGGGCCAGACCGGTTACCCGATCGTTGATGCGGCGATGCGTCAACTGAATCAAACCGGGTGGATGCACAACCGGTTGCGTATGATCAGCGCCAGCTTTTTGGTAAAGGATCTGTTGATCGATTGGCGTGCCGGTGAGCGTTATTTCATGTCTCAACTGCTGGATGGCGATCTGTCCGCCAATAACGGTGGCTGGCAATGGGCGGCTTCTACCGGTACGGATGCGGCACCTTACTTCCGCATTTTCAACCCGACGACACAGGGTGAACGTTTTGATCCACAAGGCACTTTTATTCGCAAGTGGTTGCCTGAACTGGCGGATGTACCGGACAATGACATTCATCAACCCCATCGCTGGGCAGAAAAACAGCGGCGCGTGCTGAAATACCCGTTGCCGATTGTCGATCACAAACAGGCCCGGTTAGAGACGTTGGCGGCTTTCGAAGCGGCCAAGCGAGAGGGATGTTAAAGCAATACCAAGGAGCTCCCTGATGATGAAAAAAATGCTGGCGCTGTGTCTGAGCGGCTACTCTGCACTGGCAATGGCGGGTTTTGACGTAGTGGCGCTGGGCGTCGACGGCGGCGTCAGCGATGGCAATCTGACCTCTTACCTGATCCGCAGCGACAACCAAACGCAATATCTGGCACTGGATGCCGGTTCACTGCTGCCGGGCATCGCCAAAGGGTTGCAGAATGGCAGCTTCCCACAGGTGACGCCTGAACTGGCGGCCCCTTATACGCCACAGGGGTACGTGTTCCGCCAGCTTATTGATAGTTACTTTATCAGCCATGCGCACTTGGATCATGTCGCCGGGCTGATTATTGCCTCACCGGAAGACCAGAAGAAAACCATTTATGCGCAGGCGGATACCGTTCTGACGTTGCGCAATCACTACTTCAACTGGAAGGCCTGGCCCAATTTTACCGATGCGGGTAATGGCACCCGGTTGGGGACTTACCGCTTGCAGACGGTGCGCCCCCAGCAGCGTTTCACCTTAGGGTTAACGGGGCTGAGCGGCGTCATGTATCCGCTCAGCCACGATCGTTACCCTTCCTCGATGTTATTGGTTTCTGATCGTGAAGGTTTATTCGCCTATTTTGGCGATACTGGCCCGGATGCGCTGGAACAGTCGCGCAATCTGGACACCATCTGGCGGGCGTTGGGGCCGCTGATTGAGCAGAAGAAGCTGAAAGGCATGATTATCGAAACTTCTTACCCTAACGGCGTGGAAGATAAATCGCTCTATGGTCATCTGACCCCTGCCTGGTTGCTGAAAGAGCTGAAAAACTTACAGCAATACAGCGGGGGAGAGGGCTCGCTGAAAGATCTGCCGGTAGTGATCAGCCATATCAAACCCAGCTTCAAGCAGGGCGAGGATGTGCGTGCCGCCATCAAACAGCAACTGGAGCAGGGTAATGAGTTGGGCGTGAAGTTTATCGTGATGGAACAGGGTGAACGGCAGCAATTTTGAATCATACCCATTGTCTTGAAATCTACAGGGTATACACCCGTCATACTTCAAGTCGTTCGAATTATTTTGGGTATAAAAAGTGAGAAAACAATGAACAACCTCGATCTGGAAAATCTGATCAATACCGAACTGAACTGCGCCGCTTTTCAGGACTATGCGCCGAACGGCCTGCAGGTGGAAGGGCGCGCGCAGGTGCAGCGCATTGTCACTGGCGTAACGGCGTGCCAGGCACTGCTCGATGCCGCTGTGGAACATCAGGCGGATGCCATTTTGGTGCATCACGGCTATTTCTGGAAAAACGAAGCGCCATCGGTGCGTGGTATGAAACGTAATCGGCTGAAAACGCTGTTGAGCAATGATATCAACCTGTATGGCTATCATTTGCCGCTGGACGCGCATCCGCTGCTGGGCAATAACGCTCAACTGGCCCAAATGCTCGGGATCCGCGTGTTGGGCGAGGTTGAATCCTTGCTGCCCTACGGTGAGTTTGAGCAATCGCTCAGTGCTGATGAGCTGCAACAGCGTATTGAAAACAGCCTGGGGCGGGCGGTATTGCACTGTGGCGATAATTCGCCTGAACGTATCCGCAAAGTGGCTTGGTGTACCGGTGGGGGCCAAGGTTTTATCGACAGCGCAGCACGGTTTGGCGTTGATGCTTTTATCAGCGGTGAGGTTTCTGAACAGACCATCCATACGGCGCGGGAAATGGGCCTGCACTTTTTTGCGGCTGGGCATCATGCCACCGAACGCGGCGGTATCAAGGCACTTGGGGAGTGGTTGGCTCAGCAACATGGCTTTGATGTGACCTTTATTGATATCCCGAATCCCGCCTGATTTCCCCTATGGGTTCGCGTAGCCGGACCCTAAAAAATTCTAATCCATTATTTTGGCAAGGGTTTTCCTATTGACAGCGGTAATGCTGTCACGCATAACTGATGCGTTTTGTAATGAATTAAGGAGAACAAGGTGCAGCGAGCACAATATTACCTGTTAGGGGAAAGAGCTGTCGTGCTTGAATTGGCACCACCGGTTACGTTGCAGAGCCAGCAACGAATTTGGGCATTGGCAGAAAAGCTAAACCACCATGCTGATGTGCGTGAAGTGGTCCCGGGTATGAATAACCTGACGCTGTTGTTGTATACGCCACAGGCGGATGCTGCAGCCATGTTGGCACTGTTGCAGCAGGGCTGGGAAGGGAACGAAAGCCTGGTGCTGGAATCCCGTGAGGTGGATATCCCGGTGATTTATGGTGGCGAATATGGCCCCGATCTGGATGAGGTGGCTCAATATACGGGCATGACGCCGCAGCAGGTAGTGGAATGCCATTCTTCGGGGGCTTATGTGGTGTATTTTCTCGGTTTTCAGCCGGGGTTCACCTATTTGGGTGGGATGCCGGAACGGCTGGCGATGCCACGTCGTGCGGAGCCGCGCCTTTCGGTTGCCGCCGGTTCGGTGGGTATCGGGGGCGGCCAGACGGGGATTTATCCGCTCGTCACGCCCGGTGGCTGGCAACTGATTGGCCGCACGCCGCTGGCCCTGTTTAACCCCAATGAAATGCCACCGACGTTGTTGCGCCCTGGCGACAATGTGCGCTTCGTGCCGCAGAAGGAGGGAGTATGCTGAAAATTCTGCGTGCTGGTATTTACACCACGGTTCAGGATTTGGGCCGCAACGGTTTCCGGCGTTTAGGCATCAGTCAGGGTGGTGCGCTTGATATACCTGCGCTGAAAATTGCCAACCTGCTGGTGGGCAACCCGGTGGAAGCTGCCGGTTTGGAGATTACGCTTGGGCAGTTCAGCGCCGAGTTTAGCCAAAATGGTTGGATCGCTCTGACCGGCGCCGGTTGCGATGCACAGTTAGAGGGGAATTCTCTGTGGACCGGGTGGCGCTACCCGGTCAAAAAAGGCCAAAAGCTCACGCTGAAAATGCCTAAGCGTGGAATGCGCAGTTATCTGGCGTTGTCAGGTGGGATTGCGGTGCCAGAGATGTTGGGTTCGCGTAGTACCGATCTGAAAGCGGGGTTCGGTGGTTTTGGCGGGCGGCAGTTGAAAGATGGCGATGTTTTGCCCTTGGGCAACAGCCAGAAATTACCGGTCAACAGCCTGGGTGTGAAGCAGTTACTGTTCAATAACCGGGTCCGGGCTCTGCCGGGGCCAGAGTATGAAGAGTTCAGCAAAGAAGCGCAGGATGCCTTTTGGCGCACCGCTTGGCAGCTCAGCCCGCAAAGTAACCGTATGGGTTATCGCCTGCATGGCAGCACGGCTCTGACAAGAACGACCGAGCGTGAAATGCTCTCCCACGGGTTGTTGCCAGGAGTCATTCAGGTGCCGCATAACGGCCAGCCGATCGTACTGATGGCCGATGCACAAACTACTGGTGGTTACCCGCGTATTGCCTGCGTGATCGAAGCCGATCTCTACCATTTGGCGCAGGTTCGGCTAGGTGAAGCTATTCATTTTATCCCTTGCACATTGGCTGACGCGCAACGCGCCAAGGCTGAGCAGGATCACTTTATTCAACAGATTGCCTGGGGGCTCCATGATCGTTGATTTGAACGCCGATCTCGGCGAAGGCTGTGCTAATGATGAGGCGCTGCTGCAACTGGTCAGTTCCGCCAATATCGCCTGCGGCTTTCATGCGGGAGATGCGCAAACCATGCGGCAGTCGGTGCGTTGGGCGCTGCAATATGGCGTAGCTATCGGTGCGCACCCGAGCTTCCCCGACCGGGAAAACTTTGGCCGTACCCGTATGCAGTTGCCTGCGGAAACGGTCTATGCGCAGGTGATTTATCAACTGGGCGCGCTGGCGGCGATCGCGCGTGCCGAAGGCGGTACCATGGTGCACGTGAAGCCTCACGGCATGCTGTATAACCAGGCTGCGGTGGAGCCCGAACTAGCTGAAGCCATTGCCCGTGCGGTGCTGGCGGTGGATCCGACCTTGCGCTTGGTCGGCCTGGCAGGCAGCGAGCTGATTCGTGCCGGGCAAAGGCTGGGTTTGGCGACGTGGCAGGAAGTGTTTGCCGATCGCGGCTATCAGGCCGATGGCACTTTGGTACCGCGTGGCCAGCATGGGGCACTGATTGCCAGTGATGAGCTGGCATTGGAACAAACGCTCGAGATGGTGCGCCATCATCGGGTGCGCACCGTAACAGGAACCTGGGCTGCGGTTCAGGCCGAAACGGTCTGCCTGCATGGCGATGGCGAACATGCGTTGGCGTATGCCCGTAAGTTGCGCGAGAGTTTCAGGCAGCAGCAGATCCGCGTCAGTGCGGATTAGTAAGAGTATTGAGATAAAAATAAGAAACACAGCAAACACAACGTAGAAAAGAAGGGACAAAAACTATGGAACAAACCGTAAATCTCTGGCCACTGATTGGGATTGCCGCCATCGTGGTTGGGTTCGTTTTGCGCTTCAACCCGGTGCTGGTGGTGATCGTCGCCGGGATTGTTACCGGGCTGGCGGCCTTGATGCCGTTAGACGTGATTCTGGAAAAGCTGGGCGAGGGCTTTATCAACACCCGCAACTTGCCGTTGATCCTGTTGTTGCCATTGGCGGTTATCGGCCTGCTGGAGCGTCACGGGCTGAAAGAGCGCGCGCAGGCGTGGATCGCTAAAATCAAAAGTGCCACCGCCGGGCGCTTGCTGATCGTTTATCTGTTTGTGCGTGAAATTACTGCGGCAATGGGGCTGACCAGTTTGGGTGGCCACCCGCAAATGGTGCGCCCGCTGTTGGCTCCAATGGCCGAAGGCGCAACAGAAAACCGTTATGGTGAATTGCCTGAGCGCGTGCGCCATCGGCTGCGAGCGATGTCAGCCGCGACGGACAACGTCGGCCTGTTCTTTGGTGAGGATATTTTCGTCGCTTTTGGGGCGATCATCTTCATGCATAACTTTATGCTGGAATCGGGTGGTATTCAGACCGAGCCGCTGCATATTGCGCTGTGGGGGATCCCAACAGCGATCTTTGCCTTCCTGATCCACGCATTCCGTCTGTATCGCATGGATAAGCAACTGACTGCTGAACTCAGCAAGCTCAATCAAGCCGCGCTGCAGGCGAAAGGAGATGGCAAATGAATTTCCAGCAACAATATCTTTATTGGCTAGCCGGTGTTGTATTACTGATCGTCGCGGTGATGTCGTTCCGCGATCGTGCCAATCCTCGTCGTATCACTACCGGCCTGTTCTGGGCGCTGTATGGTTTGGTTTTCCTGATAGGGGATTGGACTTACGGGTTGTTCGGCAGCGGTGCAGAAGCCAAACGCCAATTACACATAGTGGTCGGTGTGCTGGTCGTCGTGATGGCGTTGATTGCCGGTTTCGGCGGTGTACGCCTTGGCAGTTATCATCAGCGTAGCCCGCAAGAGCGCGAAGCCAGCGCGCAGCGTTTGGGGAACCGCCTGTTTATTCCCGCTCTTGCCATCCCTGTTGTAACGGTTATCGGCGTATTGTTGTTCAACAATATTCCGGCATTGCAAAATGCGGTGTTTGGCAGCGGTAATCATGCCACCCTGATCACATTATTCTCCATGGCGGTCGGTTGTGTGCTGGGCCTGCTTATTGCCGTGAAAATGACGCATGAAAAAGCCCTACAGCCGATTCAGGAAGCGCGCCGTTTGCTGGATTCCATCGGCTGGGCATTTATTCTGCCGCAGATCTTGGCTACGTTGGGCCTCTTGTTCACTACTGCTGGTGTTGGCACTGCGATTTCTCATCTGACGCAAGAATACTTGGCAGTGGATAACCGTTTCATTGCCGTGGCGGTATACGCTATTGGTATGGCGGTGCTGACTATGGTGATGGGCAATGCGTTTGCTGCCTTCCCGATTGTCACTGCGGGCATCGGTATCCCGATCCTGGTGCTGCAACACGGTGGTAATCCGGCGGTGATGGCGGCTATCGGTATGTTCTCCGGCTATTGCGGTACGTTGATGACGCCAATGGCGGCTAATTTCAACATTGTGCCTGCGGCATTGCTGGAACTGCCGGACAAGAATGCGGTGATCAAAGCGCAGATCCCGACCGGGGTCACTTTGCTGTTGGTGAACGTTTTCCTGCTTTATTTCCTGATGTTCCTGTAGGTGCAGATATGCAAAAAGTACTGATTACCGGCTTTGAGCCGTTCGGCGGTGAGCGGGTCAACCCTTCGTGGGAAGTGGTGAAGCAACTCGATGAGCGTGAAGTGGCCGGTGTGCGTGTGGTGGCGCGCCAACTGCCTTGTGTGTTTGGTGAGGCGCTAACGGCGTTGAATGCCGCCATTGATGAGCTGCAGCCGGTGTTAGTCTTGGCGATCGGGCAAGCGGGCGGGCGTGTTGATATTACCCTGGAGCGGGTAGCGATTAACGTTGACGACGCGCGTATTCCTGATAATCGCGGGCAACAGCCGATCGATCAGGCGATTGTTGAGCACGGACCCGCTGCTTATTTCAGTACATTGCCCATCAAAGCCATGGTGAGTGCAATGCGTGAAGCCGGGATCCCCGCTTCGGTTTCGCAAACTGCCGGAACCTATGTCTGTAACCATGTGATGTATGGCCTGTTGCATCGTTTGTCTGAGCAACCGGCGGTGAAAGGCGGTTTTATCCATATTCCGTATCTGCCGGAACAGGCTGCATTCCACCCTGGTGAACCCAGTATGGCTGCTGAAAACGTGCTGTTAGCACTGGAGTTGGCTATTTTGATCGCGTTACAGGTTGAGGATGATTTGAAAGTGGTCGGTGGAACAACGCATTAAGGCGTGTTCCCGTAGTTTAAATCCAAGGGCTCTGTACGCAGGGCCTTTTTCAGTTACAGGAGTAGGGTATGCCGGAAGGGCCGGAGATCCGCAGGGCGGCAGATAAACTGGCAGCGGTGATGATAGGCCAACCGTTGACTGAAGTCTGGTTCGCTTTTCCCCAATTGCAGCACTATCAGGCTGATTTAGTGGGCGAATGTATTACCGCCATTGAACCAAGGGGAAAAGCCTTGTTAACCGACTTTTCCAACGGTTTGACGATGTACAGCCATAATCAGCTGTACGGTGTGTGGCAGGTGGTGAAAGCCGGTGAGACGCCGCAAACCAAGCGCGATCTGCGCGTTAGGCTGGGAAATGCGGACTGGGCGATTTTGCTGTATAGCGCTTCTGATATCACTCTTGCAGCGCGTGGTGAAATTGAACAGCATCCATTTTTGAAACGTATCGGCCCCGACGTGCTGGATATGGCATTAACGTTGGAGCAGGTTAAACAGCGGCTGTTGTCTGCCAAATTCTGCAAACGGCAATTAGGGGGAATGTTGCTCGATCAAGCCTTTTTGGCCGGGTTGGGGAACTATCTGCGTGCCGAAATTTTATGGCAAGCGCAATTGGCACCCAAGCATAAGCCGTGTGAGTTAACAGCAGCAGAGTTGCACCGATTAGCGCAGGCGTTACTCGCTATTCCCCGGTTGTCTTATCACACCCGAGGCCAAGTGGATGATAATCGCCATCATGGCAGCCTGTTCCGTTTTAACGTGTTCCATCGCAGTGGTGAACCTTGCCCACGGTGTGGTGCGATGATCGAGAAAACAGCCCTCTCATCACGGCCATTTTATTGGTGCCCTGGATGCCAGAAATAGCCAATAAAAAACCGCCCGGCTTGAGACGGGCGGCTTGGTATAGCGGAAACGACAAGCTTACTTATTGTTCTGTGACTTGAAATCACGCTCGGCGTAGCCAGTGTACAACTGACGTGGGCGAGCAATCTTGATGCCTTCGTCGTGCATTTCGTTCCAGTGTGCGATCCAGCCGATGGTGCGGGCAATGGCGAAGATAACGGTGAACATGGAAGACGGAATACCCATGGCTTTCAGGATGATGCCAGAGTAGAAGTCAACGTTCGGGTACAGTTTCTTCTCAATGAAGTACGGATCGTTCAGCGCGATGTGCTCCAGCTCCATTGCGACTTCCAGCAGGTTGTCGTCTTTCTTGTTCAGCTCTTTCAGCACTTCATGGCAGGTTTCACGCATCACGGTGGCGCGCGGATCGTAGTTTTTGTATACGCGGTGGCCGAAGCCCATCAGACGGAATGAATCGTTCTTGTCTTTGGCGCGCTTGATGAATTCTGGAATGTGTTCAACCGTTTTGATTTCTTCCAGCATCTTCAGTGCGGCTTCGTTGGCACCGCCATGCGCAGGCCCCCACAGGGAAGCGATACCGGCGGCGATACAGGCAAATGGGTTAGCGCCAGAAGAGCCAGCGGTGCGCACGGTAGAAGTTGAGGCGTTCTGCTCGTGATCGGCGTGCAGGATCAGAATACGGTCCATTGCACGTTCCAGCACTGGGTTCACCACGTATTCTTCGCACGGTGTGGCAAACATCATGCGCAGGAAGTTACCGGCGTAAGAGAGATCGTTACGCGGATAAACGAAAGGTTGACCGATTGAGTACTTGTAACACATGGCCGCCACGGTCGGCATTTTGGACAGCAGACGGAACGCGGTAATTTCACGGTGGCGCTCGTTGTTGACGTCCAGCGCATCATGATAGAAGGCTGCCAGAGCACCGGTCACGCCGCACAGTACTGCCATCGGGTGTGAATCACGGCGGAAACCACGGAACAGATGGGTAATCTGATCGTGAATCATGGTGTGGCGGGTCACGGTGGTTTTGAAGGTTTCAAATTCTGCTTTGCTCGGGGCTTCGCCGTACAACAGGATGTAACACACTTCCAGGTAAGAAGATTCTTTTGCCAACTGCTCGATAGGGAAGCCGCGGTGCAACAGAATACCTTTATCACCATCAATAAAAGTGATCTTGGATTCGCAGGAAGCGGTAGAAGTAAAGCCGGGATCAAATGTGAAATAACCTTTGGAGCCCAAGGTGCGCACGTCAAGGACATCGGGGCCTAGTGTTGGGGTGAGCACGCCCAGTTCGATCGGAGCTTCGCCGTTATTGATACTTAGCGTCGCTTTCTTATCAGTCATTTACAGTCTCCTTAGCGCCTTATTTTAAAAACCTCTAACAACTGAAATACCTTAAATCTCGGCTGGTTGCCCGCAATAAAATGGAGCGGGCGCTAACTCTGTGAGCGACTGCGCAAATGTGCGAGTTGAGTACAGAGGGCTGACCCGGCAAGCGAGATGGGTTGCCAGTTGCTAACGATTCTTCGGGATTCGTTATTTTTTAATTACTGCCTACGATATGTCTGAAATGCTAACGAGACACACTGTTGCATAACTTAAGCATAGGGGGAAGTGTATCTGTAGACTGGTAGCGCATCATAGGACCGATTGCTACCCTATTTGTAATTGAAATGTTGATCTCTTGTCAAATCAGATAATTAATTTAGTGTGAAATGTGAAAATCGTGATCTGAATCACTGTTCGAGGGAAATGTCCCCAAAGGGATTGTATGGGAATTGTAATAAGAATGTGATCCTCCTATACTGCCGCCAGGTCTCCGGATTACCCTGAAGTAGGAGCACCCAGCGTTATAACTACGCGCCGTTTGAGCACAATGGAAGTCGATGTTTGAGCGCGTGACGTGTAAGGGTTTTGGCTCTTAACGCTGTCTGATCCCCGCCCAGGCCCGGAGGAACGAAAATAATAAGAGCTGTGTGGGCAAAAACGTGAAAAAACAAAGACCTGTCAACCTGGATCTGCAAACGATCCGGTTTCCTGTAACTGCGATAGCGTCCATCTTACACCGAGTCTCTGGCGTAATTACCTTCGTTGCCGTAGGTATCCTTCTCTGGCTGTTGGGTTTGTCTCTTTCCTCTCAAGAGGGATTCCTGCAAGCTGCCTCCATCATGAATAGCTTCTTCGTGAAATTCGTCTTCTGGGGGATCCTCACTGCGCTGGCCTATCACATTTGCGGTGGCATCCGTCACTTGTTAATGGATTTTGGCTATGTCGAAGAGAGTTTAGCTGCAGGTACCCGTTCTGCCCAAGTGGCGTTCGGCCTGACCGTCGTGCTGTCTATTCTGGCTGGAGTCCTCGTATGGTAAGCAACGTTTCTGCATTAGGGCGCAACGGCGTACACGATTGGTTGTTACTGCGTGCTTCCGCTATCGTCATTACCCTTTATGTTCTGTATATCCTGGGCTTTGTCGTCACCGCTCCAGACATCACCTATGAAATATGGCGTGGTTTTTTTGCCACCTCTATTACGAAAGTATTCACCTTGCTGACGCTGTTATCCATCCTGGTTCACGCCTGGGTTGGAATGTGGCAGGTGCTGACGGACTATATCAAGCCATTGGCGTTGCGCCTGGTGTTGCAACTGGCGATCGTTGTCGCGTTGCTGGTCTATTTACTGTATGGAACAATCGTAGTGTGGGGTGCTTAAATGAAACTGCCAGTCAGAGAGTTTGATGCAGTTGTGATCGGTGCAGGCGGCGCAGGTATGCGCGCTGCGCTGCAGATTTCCCAGGCGGGTTCAACTTGTGCCCTTTTGTCTAAAGTATTTCCGACCCGTTCCCATACCGTGTCTGCACAAGGTGGTATCACCGTAGCCTTGGGTAATAGCCACGAAGATAACTGGGAATGGCACATGTACGATACGGTGAAAGGCTCCGATTATATCGGTGACCAGGATGCGATCGAATATATGTGTAAAACTGGCCCGGAAGCGATTCTGGAGCTGGAACACATGGGCCTGCCATTCTCCCGTCTGGATGATGGCAGCATTTATCAGCGTCCGTTTGGCGGCCAATCGCTGAATTTTGGTGGCGAACAGGCTGCACGTACCGCCGCTGCCGCTGACCGTACCGGCCACGCCTTGTTGCACACGCTGTATCAGCAGAACCTGAAAAACCACACCACCATTTTCTCTGAGTGGTACGCGCTGGATCTGGTGAAAAACCAGGATGGTGCGGTGGTTGGTACGACTGCTATCTGTATTGAAACCGGTGAAGTGGTGTACTTCAAAGCTAAAGCCACCATCCTGGCAACCGGTGGTGCGGGCCGTATCTATCAATCCACCACTAATGCGCACATCAACACGGGTGACGGTGTGGGGATGGCATTGCGTGCCGGTGTGCCGGTGCAGGATATGGAGATGTGGCAGTTCCACCCAACCGGTATCGCTGGTGCAGGTGTTCTGGTCACTGAAGGTTGCCGTGGTGAAGGGGGTTACCTGCTGAACAAGCACGGTGAACGTTTCATGGAGCGCTACGCACCTAATGCCAAAGATTTGGCGGGCCGTGATGTGGTTGCCCGTTCAATCATGATTGAAATCCGTGAAGGCCGTGGCTGCGATGGTCCATGGGGCCCACATGCCAAACTGAAACTGGATCACCTGGGTAAAGACGTTCTGGAATCCCGCCTGCCGGGTATTCTGGAATTGTCCCGTACCTTTGCTCACGTCGATCCGGTGAAAGAACCTATCCCGGTTATCCCAACCTGCCACTACATGATGGGTGGTATCCCGACCAAAGTGACCGGCCAAGCATTAACCGTGAACGAAAAAGGCGAAGACGTGGTGATCCCAGGGCTATTTGCCGTTGGTGAAATTGCCTGCGTATCGGTACATGGTGCCAACCGTCTGGGCGGCAACTCGTTGCTGGATCTGGTGGTGTTTGGTCGTTCTGCTGGGTTGCATTTGCAGGAGTCTTTGGCCGAACAGGGTGAAAGCCGTGATGCCAGCGATTCTGATGTAGAAGCGTCGCTGGATCGCCTCAACCGTTGGAATAACACTCGTTCTGGTGAAGATCCGGTCGAAATCCGTAAAGCATTGCAATCCTGCATGCAGAACAACTTCTCGGTATTCCGTGAAGGTGATGCAATGGCTAAAGGGTTGGAAGAGCTGAAAGTGATCCGTGAACGTCTGAAGAATGCACGCCTGGATGATACCTCCAGCGAATTCAACACTCAGCGTATTGAATGCCTGGAGTTGGATAACCTGATGGAAACTGCGTATTCCACCGCCGTATCGGCCAACTTCCGTACTGAGAGCCGTGGCGCACATAGCCGCTTCGACTTCCCAGAGCGTGATGATGCCAACTGGCTGTGCCATTCGCTGTATCTGCCGCAATCGGAAAGCATGACGCGTCGTGAAGTCAATATGCAGCCGAAACTGCGCGCGGCATTCCCGCCGAAAGTGCGTTCTTACTAATTGCGGAGCTTGATCGATGAAACTTGAATTTTCTATCTATCGCTATAATCCGGACGTTGACGCCGCTCCGCATATGCAGGATTACACCCTGGAAGCGGAAGAAGGGCGGGACATGATGCTGTTGGATGCGTTAATCCAACTGAAAGAAAAAGATCCGAGCCTGTCGTTCCGCCGCTCCTGTCGTGAAGGGGTATGTGGTTCAGACGGCCTCAACATGAACGGTAAAAATGGCTTAGCCTGTATTACCCCCGTCTCGTCGTTGAGCAAAGGTAACAGCAAGATCGTGATTCGCCCGTTGCCAGGGTTGCCGGTCGTGCGCGATCTGGTGGTGGATATGGGGCAATTTTATGCCCAATATGAAAAGATTAAGCCATTCTTATTGAACGATGGCAAGAATCCTCCTGCGCGTGAGCACCTGCAGTCGCCAGATCAGCGGGCTAAACTGGATGGTTTGTATGAATGTATCCTGTGTGCCTGCTGCTCAACCTCGTGCCCGTCGTTCTGGTGGAATCCTGACAAGTTTGTTGGCCCGGCAGGCCTGTTGGCAGCTTACCGCTTCCTGATTGATAGCCGTGATACGGAAACAGAAGCACGTTTGGATGATCTGAACGACGCTTTTAGTGTTTTCCGCTGCCATAGCATTATGAATTGTGTCAGTGTATGTCCTAAGAGCTTGAATCCGACGCGTGCAATCGGCCATATCAAGTCTATGCTACTGCAACGCGGCGCATAATTGGGATGAGATGCTGCGCCGGGGCTTTCCCGGCGCACATTCTAAGAGGGAGTCTCTAAAAGCGGTTGTTCTAGACAATTATGCTGGTTCATCCGTTTTTAGAGGTTCCTTGTAAGGGATCGTAAGGTCCAAAACAGAACGTGCATTTAAGCTGTATCAGGTTATAAGCACGTCGAGTGAACCGTTTTACGGCAAACCGTACCATCACGGTAATTATGTTAACCACGGCGAAAACTGAAGCTTTAAAGCTTAAGGGATCATAATGCAGAACGGCGCAATGAAGGCCTGGCTGGATTCCTCCTATCTGGCGGGCGCGAACCAGTCCTACATAGAGCAGCTCTATGAAGACTTTTTAACCGATCCGAGTTCCGTTGAAGATAGTTGGCGTTCCATTTTTCAACAGCTACCAACTGCGGGTGTTAAACCCGATCAGCTCCACTCCCAAACGCGAGACTACTTCCGCCGCCTGGCGAAAGACTCTTCACGTTACAGCACCGCTATCAACGATCCTGAAACTGATGCTAAACAGGTCAAGGTATTGCAACTGATCAACGCCTTCCGTTTCCGTGGGCATCAGCATGCCAACCTTGATCCACTCGGCTTGTGGCAGCAGGAGCGTGTTCCCGATCTTAGTCTTGCCTATCATAACTTGAGTGAAGCCGACTTCCAGGAAACCTTCAACGTGGGGTCTTTTGCTATCGGCAAAGACACCATGAAGTTAGGCGATCTGTATACCGCGCTGAAGCAGACCTACTGTGGCTCCATTGGTGCAGAGTATATGCACATTACCAATACCGAAGAAAAACGCTGGATCCAACAGCGTATTGAATCGGTTGTGGGGCAGGCCAGTTTTTCTGCCGCCGAGAAGCATCGTTTCCTGAACGAACTGACCGCAGCGGAAGGCTTGGAGCGTTATCTTGGTGCTAAATTCCCAGGTGCGAAACGCTTCTCGCTGGAAGGTGGCGATGCACTCGTGCCAATGCTGAAAGAAATGATACGCCATGCGGGTAAAAACGGTACTCGTGAAGTGGTGCTGGGTATGGCGCACCGTGGGCGTCTGAACGTACTGATCAACGTACTGGGTAAAAAACCTGCCGACCTGTTCGACGAGTTTGCTGGCAAACATAAAGAACACCTGGGCACTGGCGACGTGAAATATCACCAGGGCTTCTCTTCTGATGTCGAAACTGAAGGTGGCATGGTTCACCTGGCATTGGCGTTCAACCCGTCGCACCTGGAAATTGTCAGCCCGGTAGTGATGGGCTCAGTGCGCGCCCGTCGCGATCGTCTGGATGAAGCGCGTAGCAACATGGTGCTGCCAATTACTATCCACGGCGATGCCGCCATTGCTGGTCAAGGCGTGGTTCAGGAAACCCTGAACATGTCGCAGGCACGTGGGTATGAAGTGGGGGGGACGGTACGCATCGTCATCAACAACCAGGTTGGTTTCACGACTTCTAACCCGTTGGATGCGCGTTCTACCCAGTATTGTACCGACATTGGCAAGATGGTTCAGGCACCGATCTTCCATGTGAATGCTGACGATCCAGAAGCTGTGGCATTTGTTACCCGTCTGGCGCTGGATTTCCGTAATACCTTTAAGCGTGACGTGATGATCGATCTGGTCTGTTATCGCCGCCACGGGCATAACGAGGCCGATGAGCCAAGTGCAACCCAGCCGGTGATGTACCAGAAGATCAAGAAGCACCCAACGCCACGCAAGATTTACGCTGATGTTTTGGCTGAGCAGAATATTGCCAGCCTGGAAGATGCCACTGAAATGGTCAACCTGTATCGTGATGCCCTGGATCGCGGTGATTGTGTGGTTGAAGAATGGCGTCCAATGAACCTGCATTCCTTTACCTGGTCGCCGTATCTGAATCACGAATGGGACGAAGCGTACCCAAACAAGGTTGAGATGAAGCGTCTGCAGGAGCTGGCTCGTCGTATCAGCACTGTGCCTGAAGCGGTCGAAATGCAGTCGCGCGTAGCGAAAATCTACTCTGATCGGGCTGAGATGGCTGCGGGTAATAAAGCATTTGACTGGGGCGCGGCTGAAACGCTGGCCTATGCCACATTGGCAGATGAAGGCATCCCAATCCGTATCTCTGGTGAAGATGCTGGTCGTGGCACCTTCTTCCATCGCCATGCCGTGGTGCACAACCAGAAAAATGGTTCGGTTTATGTTCCATTGGCTAACATTCATAGCGGGCAGGGTGAGTTCAAAGTTTGGGATTCCGTCCTGTCGGAAGAAGCCGTTTTGGCGTTCGAATACGGTTATGCCACTGCTGAACCACGTACACTGACTATCTGGGAAGCGCAGTTCGGTGATTTCGCCAACGGTGCGCAGGTGGTGATTGATCAGTTCATCAGTTCTGGTGAGCAGAAATGGGGCCGGATGTGTGGCTTGGTGATGCTGTTACCGCACGGTTACGAAGGCCAGGGGCCAGAGCACTCTTCTGCTCGCCTTGAGCGCTATCTGCAACTGTGTGCAGAGCAGAACATGCAAGTGTGCATCCCGTCTACACCAGCTCAGGTCTACCATATGCTGCGTCGTCAGGCGTTGCGCGGTATGCGCCGTCCGTTGGTGGTGATGTCGCCTAAGTCTCTGCTGCGCCATCCGCTGGCGACGTCTTCTCTGGAAGAATTGGCAAACGGCACTTTCCAACTGGCTATCGGTGAGATCGACGAACTGGATCCGCAGGCGGTGAAACGCGTCGTGCTGTGTTCCGGTAAGGTTTATTACGATCTGCTGGAACAGCGCCGTAAGAATGACCAGAAAGACGTTGCCATCATACGCATTGAGCAATTGTACCCATTCCCGCATCAGGCAGTTCAGGCGGTCTTGGAGCAGTACGCGCATGTGCATGATTTCGTCTGGTGCCAGGAAGAGCCGCTGAACCAGGGAGCTTGGTACTGCAGTCAGCACAATTTCCGCGAAGTGATCCCATTTGGGGCTTCTTTACGTTACGCCGGGCGCCCAGCCTCCGCCTCTCCGGCGGTGGGTTATCTGTCCGTACACCAGAAGCAGCAGCAGGCTCTGGTCAATGATGCGTTAAACATTGATTAATACCCTATAGATTTCAAGGGGCGGTAAGGCGGTATCGAATCATTCCCCAGGCATGTGGCTAACCCACTGCCTGGGGGAAATAACTGCCAGCCTTACTGCACTTTGCAAGATCAAGGGTAAAAAACTTAAGGGAAAGCTAATGAGTAGCGTAGACATTCTGGTTCCTGAACTTCCTGAATCGGTTGCTGATGCAGCCGTAGCCACTTGGCATAAAAAACCAGGCGATGCGGTAAAGCGTGATGAGGTTCTGGTTGAGATCGAAACTGATAAAGTGGTGTTGGAAGTACCGGCTAGTGAAGCGGGGATCCTTGATGTGGTTCTGGAAGATGAAGGGGCAACGGTAACCTCTCGCCAGATCCTTGGGCGTATCCGTCCAGGTGACAGCTCCGGCAAGCCGACCGAAGCGAAACCGCTGAGTAAAGAAGCCACCCCAGCACAGCGCGCCACAGCGAGTCTGGAAGAAGAGAATAACGACACACTGAGCCCGGCGATCCGTCGCCTGATTGCTGAGCACGATCTCGACGCTGCCGCTATCAAAGGTAGCGGAGTCGGTGGGCGTCTCACCCGCGAAGACGTGGAAGCCCACTTGGCCAGCAGCAAGAAGGCGGATAAGCCAGCCGCAGTTTCAGCACCGCAGCCTGCTCTGAGTGGCCGTAGCGAAAAACGCGTGCCGATGACCCGCCTGCGTAAGCGTGTGGCAGAGCGCCTGTTGGAAGCGAAGAACAGCACCGCAATGCTGACGACTTTCAACGAAATCAACATGCAGCCGATCATGGATCTGCGCAAGCAATATGGTGAGGCTTTCGAAAAACGTCACGGTGTACGTTTGGGCTTTATGTCCTTCTACATTAAAGCGGTAGTCGAAGCCCTGAAACGCTTCCCAGAAGTGAATGCTTCTATCGACGGTAGTGATGTGGTTTACCACAACTACTTTGATATCAGCATTGCGGTATCGACTCCACGTGGGCTGGTGACGCCGGTATTGCGTGACGTAGACACCATGAGCATGGCGGATATCGAGAAGAAAATTAAAGATCTGGCGATCAAAGGCCGTGACGGCAAACTGACGGTGGAAGAACTGACCGGTGGTAACTTTACCATTACCAATGGCGGTGTTTTTGGCTCCCTGATGTCCACGCCGATCATCAACCCACCACAGAGCGCCATCTTGGGCATGCACGCGATCAAAGATCGCCCGATGGCGGTTAACGGCCAGGTTGTGATTCAACCGATGATGTATCTGGCACTGTCTTATGATCATCGCCTGATCGATGGCCGTGAATCCGTAGGTTATCTGGTGACGGTAAAAGAGATGCTGGAAGATCCGGCTCGTTTGTTGTTAGACGTTTAATCCCTGCCAAGGTGCGGTAATTACCGCACCTAAACTCTGTGCTATGTGGCCTGTACTGAGATTGTTTGAAGGTGACAGGCTAAAACTTTTCAGACCTGAATGGATAGAACATCATGAATTTACACGAATATCAGGCAAAACAACTGTTTGCTCGGTATGGTATGCCGGCACCAACCGGTTACGCCTGTACTACACCGCGTGAAGCAGAAGAAGCCGCCTCTAAAATCGGCTCCGGCCCGTGGGTGGTGAAATGTCAGGTTCATGCTGGTGGCCGCGGTAAAGCTGGCGGTGTTAAAGTTGTTAACAGCAAAGAAGACATTCGTGCTTTTGCTGAAGCCTGGTTGGGTAAACGTCTGGTGACTTATCAGACTGATGCATTGGGTCAGCCGGTGCACCAGATTCTGGTGGAAGCAGCAACGGATATCGACAAAGAGTTGTATTTGGGTGCTGTCGTTGACCGTGCGAGCCGTCGCGTGGTGTTCATGGCATCCACTGAAGGTGGCGTCGAGATTGAAAAAGTTGCGGAAGAAACGCCGGAATTGATTCACAAAATGGTCATCGATCCACTGGCAGGGCCACAGCCTTACCAAGGGCGCGAGCTGGCGTTCAAACTGGGGTTGACCGGCAAGCAAGTCAATCAGTTTGCCAAGATCTTTATGGGTCTGGCAACACTGTTCCTGGAGCGCGACTTGGCGATGGTTGAGATCAACCCGTTGGTGATCACCAAGCAGGGTGACCTGATTTGCCTGGATGGTAAATTGGGTGCGGATGGCAATGCTTTGTTCCGCCAGCCTGAACTGCGCGAAATGCGCGATCCGTCTCAGGAAGATGAGCGTGAATCCCGTGCGGCTCAATGGGAGCTAAACTACGTGGCTCTCGACGGCAATATCGGTTGCATGGTCAACGGTGCTGGTCTGGCGATGGGCACTATGGACATCGTAAAACTGCACGGTGGTGAACCTGCCAACTTCCTGGATGTGGGCGGTGGTGCAACCAAAGAGCGCGTGACCGAAGCATTCAAAATCATTCTGTCCGATGACAAAGTGAAAGCGGTTCTGGTGAATATTTTTGGTGGTATCGTGCGTTGCGATCTGATCGCCGACGGTATCATTGGCGCCGTTGCTGAAGTTGGGGTTAACGTCCCGGTAGTCGTGCGTCTGGAAGGGAACAATGCCGAACTGGGTGCCAAGAAACTGGCAGACAGCGGTTTGAATATCATTGCTGCGACCAGCCTGACAGATGCGGCTCAGCAAGTTGTTGCGGCAGTGGAGGGGAAATAATGTCCATTTTAATTGATAAGAACACCAAAGTCATTTGCCAGGGTTTCACCGGTAGCCAAGGTTCATTCCACTCTGAACAGGCTATTGCTTATGGAACAAAAATGGTCGGCGGTGTTACACCGGGTAAAGGTGGTACCGTGCATCTGGGCCTGCCAGTGTTTAACACTGTGCGTGAAGCGGTTGAAGCTACCGGTGCAACCGCCTCGGTCATCTATGTTCCCGCGCCGTTCTGTAAAGACTCCATCCTGGAAGCGATTGATGCAGGCATTAAGCTTATCATCACCATTACTGAAGGCATCCCAACGCTGGATATGCTGACGGTGAAAGTGAAGCTGGATGAAGCCAGTGTACGCATGATCGGCCCTAACTGCCCAGGCGTGATCACTCCAGGTGAATGTAAAATTGGTATTATGCCAGGCCATATCCATCTGCCAGGCAAAGTGGGTATCGTTTCCCGTTCAGGTACGCTGACTTATGAAGCGGTAAAACAAACGACCGATGCGGGTTTGGGCCAGTCAACCTGTGTAGGTATCGGTGGTGATCCGATTCCAGGTTCTAACTTTATCGATATTCTGAAGATGTTCCAGCAAGATCCGCAGACTGAAGCGATTGTGATGATCGGTGAGATCGGCGGTAGCGCTGAAGAAGAAGCGGCTGCTTACATCAAAGATCACGTGACCAAGCCGGTTGTTGGCTATATCGCGGGTGTTACTGCGCCGAAAGGTAAGCGTATGGGCCACGCAGGCGCCATCATTGCTGGTGGTAAAGGTACTGCGGATGAGAAGTTCGCGGCTCTGGAAGCTGCTGGCGTCAAAACCGTGCGCAGCCTGGCTGACATCGGTGACGCAGTGAAAGCCGTCTTGAATCGCTGATATTTAAAGATAAAACAGTTTTTCGACATGTTTGGCCACTCTATGAGTGGCCTTTTTTATCCCTTGAACTATCGATTGCAGGGCGTTCAAAAAAGCGGTTTTTGGCCTGAATCCACGTAACTACCATAGCCATTCTCCTATATTTACATGATTTGCGATCAATCTCTCAATATGGTCTATGATTAATAAGTTGCAAGTCAATTTGTGAGTTAAATCACTGCAATTAATTATTGGAAATAAAAAGTTAATATATCTCGAATGATTATCCTCAATTAACACAGCGATGATTATTTTAAATTACATTTATTTAACACAAAAGTATCAATAAAAAACAATTAAACTATTACGCAACATAGCAGCAGGAAAGTTACGTGAAAATACGCAATAGAATCTGGAAATAATATGCAGATAGGCTTAAATTGTTCTGGATCAAAATAAGCTTGAATACCTCTTTAGGCTTCTTTTTGACCTGTCGCCAAAAGTCTAAGCCATGTCACGTAAAAACCTATTTATTGTATGGGATTTGGCGAGTATCATGCCATTGTGTAATTAGGGATGGTAAGTCTTGTTGCATTTGTTATCCGCTGTCGGTTTTCATCGGTATGTTTGACTCCCAGCTACTAGGGTCTGGCAGTGAATGTGCGATTGAAAGTGGGCAGACGGGATCAAATTTGTTGTTTTTAAGGGCATTCACTGCGGGGCGTTACCGGATACTCTTCACGGAGTCATACCGATAACCGCAAGTCGGAGTCTTCCTGCGAGGAGCAAGGAGTCAAGATGTTTGATATTGTCGAACTGTCGCGCTTACAGTTTGCTTTAACAGCTATGTATCATTTTCTATTTGTTCCATTAACGCTGGGTATGGCGTTTTTGTTAGCAATTATGGAAACGGTATATGTGCTGTCCGGCAAACAAATTTATAAAGATATGACCAAATTCTGGGGCAAGTTATTTGCAATTAACTTCGCTCTGGGTGTGGCCACCGGTTTGACCATGGAGTTTCAGTTCGGGACTAACTGGTCATATTTCTCTCACTACGTCGGTGATATCTTCGGGGCCCCGTTGGCTATCGAAGGTCTGATGGCGTTCTTCCTCGAGTCAACGCTGGTAGGTCTGTTCTTCTTCGGCTGGGATCGCCTGAGCAAGGTACAGCACCTGACGGTAACCTGGTTTGTCGCTCTTGGCTCAAACCTGTCTGCTTTGTGGATTTTGGTTGCCAACGGTTGGATGCAGAACCCGATCGCTTCTGACTTCAACTTCGAAACCATGCGTATGGAGATGGTCAGCTTCTCCCAACTGGTGTTGAACCCGGTTGCACAGGTGAAGTTTGTTCACACCGTGGCTTCAGGTTATACCACCGGTGCCATGTTCATTCTTGGTGTCAGTTCTTACTATCTGCTGAAAGGCCGTGATATCGCATTTGCCAAGCGTTCTTTTGCGATTGCTGCCAGCTTTGGTATGGCTGCGATTCTTTCCGTTATCGTGCTGGGTGATGAATCTGGTTACGAAATGGGTGACGTGCAGAGAACCAAACTGGCTGCCATTGAGGCCGAATGGGATACTCAACCTGCTCCAGCGGCATTTACTCTGTTCGGTATACCGAATCAGGAGCGAATGGAGAACTCCTTTGCGATTCAAATCCCATGGGCACTCGGCCTGATTGCTACCCGCTCCTTTGATACCCCGGTTATTGGCTTGCGGGATTTGATGGCGCAGCACCAGGTTCGTATCCGTAACGGTATGAAGGCATACCAGTTGCTGGAAAGCCTGCGTGGTGGCAATACCGATCCTGCTGTACGCACAGAATTCAATAATATCAAGCAGGACTTGGGCTATGGCCTGTTGCTGAAGCGTTATACCGAAAACGTGACTGACGCGACAGAAGAGCAGATCCAACAGGCAACTAACGACTCGATTCCGCGTGTTGCTCCGCTGTATTTCTCGTTCCGTATCATGGTGGCTTGCGGCGTGATCATGCTGTTCATCATCGGCATGTCGTTCTGGAGCGTATTGCGTGGCCGTATTGGCGAGAAGAAATGGTTACATCGTGCAGCGCTGTATGGCATTCCATTGCCTTGGATTGCAGTAGAGGCCGGTTGGTTTGTCGCTGAGTATGGTCGTCAGCCGTGGGCAATCGGTGAGGTGCTGCCAACAGCAGTAGCCACTTCTTCGTTGACTGCAGGCGATATCCTGTTCTCGATGGGGCTGATTTGCGGCTTGTACACCCTGTTCCTGGTGGCCGAAATGTACCTGATGTTCAAGTTTGCGCGTCTGGGGCCAAGCAGCCTGAAAACTGGCCGCTATCATTTTGAACAACCGACTGCCGCCGTGCAGGAAGCAGCGCGCTAAACAGGAGTCCACTTATGTTTGACTATGAAGTACTACGATTTATCTGGTGGGTTCTGGTTGGCGTATTGCTGATCGGCTTCGCGGTAACGGATGGTTTTGATATGGGTGTCGGTATCCTGATGCCTGTATTGACTAAAAACGATACCGAACGCCGGGTAATGATCAACTCTATCGCTCCGCACTGGGACGGTAACCAGGTGTGGCTGATCACTGCCGGGGGGGCGCTGTTTGCTGCCTGGCCGATGGTTTATGCTGCCGCGTTTTCAGGCTTCTATATCGCCATGATCCTGGTGTTGGCTGCGTTGTTCTTCCGTCCGATCGGTTTTGACTACCGTTCGAAGCTGGAGAATAGCCGCTGGCGTAATATGTGGGATTGGGGCATTTTCATCGGCAGCTTTGTGCCTGCGGTGGTATTCGGTGTGGCGTTTGGTAACCTGCTGCAAGGGGTACCGTTCCACATTAATGAATACATGCGCCTGTTCTACACCGGCAATTTCTTCCAACTGCTGAATCCGTTCGCACTGTTGGCAGGTATTGTCAGCCTGACGATGCTGGTCAGCCAGGGGGCAACTTATCTGCAGATGCGTACCACAGGTGAACTGCACCTGCGTTCACGCGCTGCGGCACAGGTCGCGACTTTGGTGATGGCTGTCTGCTTCCTGTTGGCGGGTATCTGGCTGGTGAAAGGGATTGATGGCTTTGTGGTGACCTCGGTTCTGGATACTGCGGCGGAGTCCAACCCGTTGCGTAAAGAAGTGGCTCATCAAGCGGGTGCTTGGCTGATCAACTACAACAAATATCCAATTCTGTGGGCGCTACCGGCGCTGGGTGTGGTTCTGCCGTTGTTTACTGTCCTGTTCTCCCGCCTGGAGAAAGGGGCATGGGCATTCCTGACCTCATCGCTGACGATTGCCTGTGTGATCTTGACGGCCGGGGTCACTATGTTCCCGTTTGTGATGCCTTCAAGCACCGTGCCTAACGTTAGTTTGACCATGTGGGATGCGACTTCTAGCCTGCTGACGTTGAAAGTGATGACTATTGTGGCGATTATCTTCGTGCCAATCGTTCTGGCGTACACCTGCTGGTCGTACTACAAAATGTTTGGGCGCTTGGATAAGCAGTTCATCGAAAACAACAAGCATTCACTGTACTAAGCAAAAGGAGCTAAACCATGTGGTATTTTGCCTGGATCCTCGGAACGCTTCTTGCCTGCGCCTTCGGTATCATTACGGCTCTGGCACTTGAGCACAGTGAAGATTCAAAAGCACAGCAAGACAGTAAGTAATGAGTTCATCGCTTTCTGACAAGCTGAACGCTATCACTGACAAGGGCCCCATTCGGGCCCTTTCATTGATACTGGCGCTGATTTTAGCGGGTTGTATTTTCTGGGATCCCAGCCGTTTTGCGGCGCGTACCAGCTCACTGGAAATATGGCAGGGGATCCTGCTGATATGGGCGGTATGTGCGGGCATGGTTCACGGCGTCGGTTTTCGGCCCCAGAATGTGTTCTGGCGAGCATTTTTCGCGCCATTGCCTGCAATAGTAATTCTGGCCGCAGGATTACTTTACGTTTCTTTATAATCTGCAGCATATCCGCATGTTATGGGCCATTCAGGCCCATAATTATTCCTGTCACCCATTCCCAACCCGATCCGTCTTGCGTATAGTAGCAACGTTAAATTGCATTGGCTTGGAAGTATCGTGAGTAATACGTTGTTTCGATGGCCGGTTCGTGTCTATTACGAAGACACCGATGCCGGCGGTGTGGTTTACCACGCCCGCTACGTCGCCTTTTATGAAAGAGCGCGCACAGAGATGCTGCGTCAACATAACTTTCATCAACAGCAGCTTCTCAAGGAACATGTCGCTTTTGCCGTCCGGCGCATGACGGTCGATTATCTGTTGCCAGCGCGTCTTGATGACCTGCTGGAGGTGCAGAGTGAAATCACCTCAATGCGTGGGGCCTCTCTCACGTTTGCTCAACGCATTATCAATTCTGACGGTACTCTTTTGAGTCAGGCCGATGTGTTGATTGCATGCATTGATCCACACCAAATGAAGCCGATAGCGCTTCCTAAGTCTATTGTCGCGGAGTTTAAGCAGTGACTGACATGAACATCCTAGATTTATTCTTGAAGGCAAGCCTGCTGGTTAAACTTATCATGCTGATTCTGATAGGTTTCTCAGTGGCTTCATGGGCGATTATCATCCAGCGTACCCGCATATTGAATGCGGCTACGCGTGACGCCGAAGCCTTTGAAGACAAATTCTGGTCCGGTATTGAGCTTTCCCGTTTGTATCAGGAAAGCCAGGCGCGCCGCGATAGCCTGATGGGCTCTGAGCAAATCTTCTATTCTGGTTTCAAGGAGTTTGCCCGTTTGCACCGTGCCAATAACCATGCGCCAGAATCAGTGATCGAAGGGGCATCACGTGCAATGCGCATATCGATGAACCGCGAGCTCGAAACGCTGGAGACCCATATTCCTTTCCTCGGTACCGTAGGCTCTATCAGCCCATATATCGGTCTGTTTGGTACCGTATGGGGGATCATGCACGCCTTTATTGCGTTGGGCGCAGTCAAGCAAGCCACGCTGCAGATGGTGGCACCGGGTATCGCAGAAGCCTTGATCGCTACCGCGATCGGTCTGTTTGCCGCGATCCCTGCCGTGATGGCCTACAACCGCCTTAACCAGCGTGTTAACAAGCTTGAGCAGAATTACGACAACTTTATGGAAGAGTTTACCGCGATTCTGCACCGTCAGGCCTTCTCCAGCGACAGCAAATAAGTAGGAGGTAGCATGGCGAAAGTTCGTGGTCGTAGCCGTCGTGAGCTGAAGTCAGAAATCAACATCGTTCCGTTGCTGGATGTGCTGTTGGTGCTGTTACTGATTTTTATGGCAACGGCTCCAATTATCACTCAAAGCGTTGAAGTTGATTTGCCTGATGCGACAGATTCCAAAACGGTATCCAGCGATGATAATCCGCCAGTGATTCTGGAGGTTTCCGGTGTCGGCCAATATACCTTGGTGGCGGATCATAATCGTATGGAGCTGTTGCCGCCTGAGCAGGTTGCGGCTGAAGCCCGGTCGCGTTTGGCGGCTAACCCGAAGACGGTCTTTTTGATCGGTGGGGCAAAGGAAGTACCCTATGATGAGATTATCAAGGCATTGAATATTCTCCATCAGGCGGGCGTCGCTTCCGTGGGGCTGATGACCCAGCCAATCTAACCGCAAGGTGAGAGGCAACCCGGTTTCTGCAATCAGCAGAAACCCCGTTTAAGCACCAGTTTTTGGGACTCTATTTTGGTAAAGGCAACTGAGCAAAACGATAAGCTGAACCGCGCCGTTATTGTTTCGGTGGTTCTGCACATCATATTGATTGCCCTGTTGATTTGGGGATCGCTGCACGAAAACGCTGAAATGAGCGCTGGCGGTGGCGGCGACGGTTCCGTGGTCGGTGCCGTGATGGTCGATCCTGGGGCGGTGGTGGAGCAATATAATCGCCAACAACAGCAAAGCAATGATGCGCAGCGTGCCGAAAAGCAACGCCAGAAGAAGGCGGAGCAGCAGGCGGAAGAACTGCAGCAGAAACAGGCTGTGGAACAACAGCGTTTGAAAGAGCTTGAACAGGCACGCTTGGCTGCGCAGGAAAAAGCAGCACAGGATGCAAAAGCACAGGCTGAGCAGCAGAAAAAGGCTGCCGAACAGCAGCAACAGGCGGCTGAACAGCAGAAAGCAGCAGAACTTGCAGCGGCTAAGGCGAAAGAACAGCAGAAAGCCGCTGAGCAGGCTGCAGCAAAAGCCAAAGCCGAGGCAGATAAAATAGCCAAAGCCCAGGCAGAGGCGCAGAAGAAAGCCGAGGCAGAAGCCAAGAAAGAGGCCGCCGCTGCTGCCGCTGCCAAAAAGCAGGCAGAAGAGGCGAAGAAAGAGGCTGAGGCTGCTGCGGCACAGAAAGCCGCTGAGGCGGCGGAGAAAAAGGCCGCTGCTGAAGCCGAGAAGAAAGCGGCGGCGGAAGAAGCGAAAAAGGCTGCCGCTGCTGAGAAGGCTGCGGAAGCTAAAAAAGCGGCGGATGCCAAGAAGAAGGCGGCGGCTGAGGCAGCGAAGCAGTCTGCTGAAGTCGATGATCTGTTTGGTGGTTTGGCAGATGGCAAAAATGCGCCGAAAGCCGGTGCCAAGGCTAAAGGCGATGGTAAACCGGCAGGTCAAGGCAATGCCAAGACCGCAGGAGCTAGTGGTGCCGATTTGGATAGCTATGGTAGCCAGATACAGAATTCAATACAGAACAAATTTTATGACTGGACTTCATACAAGGGGCGCACTTGTAGATTGAGAATCAAACTTGCTCCGGATGGTCTCTTGATTGATGCGAAAGTTGAAGGTGGCGATCCTGCGCTTTGCCAGGCAGCTCTAGCAGCGGCTAGACAGGCGAAAATACCAAAACCGCCGAGTAAAGAAGTTTATGAGGCATTTAAAAATGCCCCCATTGACTTTAATCCTAAGTAGTTACAGGACTGGACGTGTATGGTGGAGAGAAATGGCTCCTCTCATATTCAAACCGCAGTACTGGTTGTTTTAACTGAGTAAAATGCAAGGACGTACTAAGGTAACCAACAGGGATCTTACCCATTATCTTGCAGTTTGCAGCGTTGTTCGCTGAAAATTCGAGATTTTCTGGGTAAACGTAGTTTTGTTTGCGTTGGTTTGTTAAAATTCTGCTAATTTATCGCGGGCATCCCGCCTGGATATGGGAGATGAGATGAAGCAGGCATTTCGAGTAATGTTAGGTTTGTTAGTCCTGTGGGCATCCGTGCTGCACGCGGAAGTTCGCATTGAAATCACCCAAGGGGTCGACTCCGCTCGCCCGATTGGCGTGGTGCCATTTAAGTGGGCGGGCCCAGGCACGCCACCGGAAGATATCGGTCAAATTGTCGGCGCAGATCTGCGCAACAGCGGCAAATTCAACCCGATTGATGCAGCACGTATGCCGCAGCAACCGGCCACGGCTTCTGAGGTAACACCGGCGGCTTGGACTGCATTGGGTATCGACGCCGTGGTTGTCGGCCAAGTGCAGCCCGGTGCTGATGGCAGCTATCTGGTTTCCTACCAGTTGGTGGATACTTCAGGGGCTCCAGGTACCATTTTGGCGCAGAATCAGTACAAGGTCACCAAACAGTGGTTGCGTTACTCTGCCCACACCGCCAGTGATGAAGTGTTTGAAAAGCTGACCGGTATCAAAGGGGCTTTCCGTACCCGTATCGCTTATGTGGTGCAGACCAACGGTGGGCAATTCCCGTATGAACTGCGCGTATCAGACTATGACGGCTATAACCAGTTTGTCGTACACCGTTCACCAGAGCCACTGATGTCACCAGCCTGGTCACCAGACGGCAGCAAGCTGGCTTACGTGACCTTTGAAAGCGGTAGTTCGGCACTGGTTATCCAGACGCTGTCCAATGGTTCTGTGCGTCAGGTGGCTTCCTTCCCGCGTCACAACGGGGCACCGGCATTCTCACCCGATGGCACTCGTTTAGCCTTTGCTTTATCGAAGAGTGGCAGCCTGCATCTGTATGTGATGAATCTGGCTTCTGGCCAGATCAGCCAGATTACCGATGGCCGCAGCAACAACACCGAACCGAGCTGGTTCCCGGATAGCCAGTCTCTGGCATATACCTCCGATCAGGGTGGCCGCCCGCAAATTTACAAAATCAATGCAAACGGTGGGGCACCACAGCGTCTGACCTGGGAAGGTTCTCAGAATCAGAACTCTGACGTGAGCCCGGACGGCAAGTTCCTGGTGATGGTGAGTTCTAACAGTGGTTCTCAGCATATTGCCAAACAAGATCTGACTTCTGGAGCTGTTCAGGTATTAACGAACACGCAACTGGACGAAACGCCGAGTATCGCACCAAACGGTACTATGGTGATCTATAGCTCCACGCAAGGTATGGGCTCAGTCCTGCAGTTGGTATCGACTGATGGACGTTTTAAAGCGCGTCTTCCGGCAACTGATGGACAGGTTAAATCACCTGCCTGGTCGCCGTATCTGTGATGCATGTGTAAATATGTATAGCAAACTATAAAAGGATCAAAGAAATGCAACTGAACAAAGTGCTGAAAGCTCTACTGCTGGCACTGCCAGTTCTGGCTGTGGCGGCCTGTAGTTCTAACAAAAGCGCGAATAATGACCAGTCTGGTATGGGTGCTGGTAACGGTATGGAGAATGGCAGCAGCAACCTGTCTTCTGAAGAGCAAGCACGTCTGCAGATGCAAGAACTGCAGAGAAACAACATTGTTTACTTCGGTTTTGACAAATATGACATCAGCTCTGAGTTCTCTCAGATGCTGGATGCGCACGCTGCATTCCTGCGCAACAACCCGTCTTACAAAGTGACCGTTGAAGGCCACGCGGATGAGCGCGGTACACCAGAGTACAACATTGCACTGGGCGAGCGTCGTGCTAACGCAGTGAAAATGTATCTGCAAGGTAAAGGCGTTTCTGCTGACCAGATCTCTATCGTTTCTTACGGTAAAGAGAAACCAGCGGTACTGGGCCACGACGAAGCGGCTTGGGCTAAAAACCGTCGTGCCGTTCTGGTTTACTAAGAGAATCACATGAACAGTAACTTCAGACGTCACCTGTTGGGTCTGTCGTTACTGGTTGGCGTAGCGGTCCCATGGGCCGCTACTGCCCAAGCGCCAATCAGTAATGTCGGCTCCGGCTCGGTCGAAGACCGTGTCACTTCGCTTGAGCGCATCAGTAATGCTCAGAGCCAGCTTTTAAACCAACTTCAGCAACAACTTTCTGATAATCAACGTGATATCGATACTCTCCGTGGGCAGATCCAGGAAAGTCAGTATCAGCTGAATCAGGTCGTTGAACGTCAGAAACAGATCTATCAGCAGATGGATAGTCTCAGCCAGGGCGGCACACAGGCTGCTGCAGCCGGTGGTGCAGCGGCGGCTACGGCGGCATCTGCGGGCGCTGACAGCAGTGCACCTGCTGCTGCGGCAGAGACTCCGGCGAGTACCGGCGATGAGAACAGCGACTACAACGCGGCTGTTTCATTGGCGCTGGAAAAAAAGCAGTATGATCAGGCTATCTCTGCTTTTCAATCCTTCACAAAGCAGTATCCGAAGTCCACTTACCTTCCTAATGCCAACTATTGGTTAGGTCAGTTGTTCTACAACAAAGGTAAAAAAGAGGATGCGGCTTACTATTATGCGGTGGTGGTGAAGAATTACCCAAAGTCACCCAAATCACCGGACGCTATGTTTAAAGTTGGGGTGATCATGCAGGAAAAAGGCCAGACGGATAAAGCCAAGGCCGTTTACCAGCAGGTGATCAAGCAGTACCCAACCAGCGATGCTGCCAAGCAGGCCAAGAAGCGTCAAGCCAGTTTGTAAGCTATAAACAAGCCCAGAAGTTAGTCATTTTGACCGGTTTCTGGGCTTGTTCGCGTGAAGAACAAGCAGTTAAACCGATTTAGCCAAAATTTAGGTTGCGCTGCCAAGAGAAATTAGTAATATATGCCGCCGTTGCCAAGACATCTTGCAAGACGTTAAAGCAACGAGGAAATTGGGTCGTTAGCTCAGTCGGTAGAGCAGTTGACTTTTAATCAATTGGTCGCAGGTTCGAATCCTGCACGACCCACCAAATTTCCTGGCGGATTAGCAAAATGCAAATCCGTAAACGATAAGAAGCTTAAAACTTCAAGTCGGGCAGCATAGCAGTAACCACAGCAGTGGGTCGTTAGCTCAGTCGGTAGAGCAGTTGACTTTTAATCAATTGGTCGCAGGTTCGAATCCTGCACGACCCACCAACTTCTTAGCGAATGAGCAAAATGCAAATTCGTAAACAATAAGAAGCTGAAGACGTCAAGTCGAGCAATATAGCAGTAACCACAGCAGTGGGTGATTAGCTCAGTTGGTAGAGCATCTCCTTTACACGGAGGGGGTCGGCGGTTCGAGCCCGTCATCACCCACCACTCTGCGGGTCGTTAGCTCAGTCGGTAGAGCAGTTGACTTTTAATCAATTGGTCGCAGGTTCGAATCCTGCACGACCCACCATCTCTAAGACATCGGCATAAAGTTAAATCGTGAAGGATGAGAATCGTCAAGATCTGGTCTCACGATGTAAACTCGAGCAATCCTGCACTGCCTCTGCTTCCCCAACCGACTTAATCTCAGTTTTCAAATTCAGCTATTCAGATCGCCCCCTTAAAACCCCGTGTTAACCATTCAATTATCTGGTTTAGGCTTAAATTTTCAATCTGCTAAACAATAGGCACGGTTAATCGAAAAATGTCAGCGACTTTTCGCTAGGTTTTAGGTATTTTGTTTAGTATATAAAACGAGGGCGTTTGTGAGGGCAAATGAGAGCCTGACAAGCAGACGGACAGCCTAGCACAGAGACGATAGCGATGAGTGAAATGTTTGATGTCAACGCGGCGGTGTACCCCTTCCCGCCGAAACCGGTGCCGCTAGATGCAGCCGAAAAGGCTTTTTATCGGCAGAAAATCAAAACCTTGCTCAAACAGCGTGATGCGGTGATGGTGGCTCACTACTATACCGATCCAGAGATCCAGGCATTGGCCGAAGAGACAGGCGGTTGCGTGGCGGATTCACTCGAGATGGCGCGTTTTGGCAGCAACCATCCAGCCTCAACCCTGTTGGTGGCCGGTGTGCGTTTTATGGGGGAAACGGCCAAGATCCTCAGCCCAGAGAAACGCGTGCTGATGCCGACGCTGCATGCCGAATGCTCGCTCGATCTCGGCTGCCCAGAGGAAGAATTTCAGGCATTTTGCGATCAGCATCCAGATCGCACGGTTGTGGTTTATGCCAATACCTCGGCAGCGGTGAAAGCACGCGCAGATTGGGTCGTCACGTCGAGTATTGCCGTTGAGCTGATAGAACATCTCGATAGCCTGGGTGAGAAAATTATCTGGGCACCCGATCGCCATCTTGGCCATTATGTACAGAAGCAGACTGGAGCCGATGTGTTGTGCTGGCAAGGCGCTTGTATCGTCCATGACGAGTTTAAAACCCAAGCGCTAATACGCATGAAAGCACTCTACCCAGAAGCGGCAATATTGGTGCATCCCGAGTCACCGCAAGCAGTCGTCGATTTGGCTGATGCGATAGGTTCAACCAGCCAACTGATTCAGGCGGCGAGAGCGTTGCCCAATCCGCAACTGATTGTCGCCACCGATCGCGGTATTTTCTACAAAATGCAGCAGGCTTGCCCAGATAAAGAGCTGTTTGAAGCTCCGACGGCTGGTGAGGGAGCAACCTGCCGCAGTTGTGCGCATTGCCCGTGGATGGCGATGAACGGCTTGCAAGCGATCGCTGAAGGGCTGGAACAGGGCGGTGCCCAGCATGAGGTTTTTGTTGATAGAGCCGTGCGTGAAAAAGCGTTGATCCCGCTTAACCGCATGCTGGCGTTTGCCGCCCAGTTGAAAATGCCGGTGAAAGGGAATGCCTGATTGCCGATTAACCGTTCGATGATAAGGATAGCGAGATGAGTTTTTTTAGTACCAGCAATATTTTGGTTCACATTCCGCTTGGTGCTGGGGGTTACGATCTGTCATGGATTGAGGCTATCGGTACGCTGTTTGGCTTGTTGTGCATCTGGTATGCCAGCAAAGAGAAAATCATCAACTATCTGTTTGGCTTGATTAACGTGACGCTGTTTGCGGTGATCTTTTTCCAGATCCAGCTTTACGCCAGCCTGCTGTTACAGCTGTTTTTCTTCGTGGCGAATATTTACGGCTGGTATGCTTGGAGCCGTCAGACGCAGGATCATCAGGCTGAACTGAAGATCCGCTGGCTGTCGCTGCCTAAAGCGCTGATGTGGGGGGCGATCTGTATTTTGGGCATTGCCTTGATGACCTTTAATATCGATCGCGTGTTTGCCTCCCTGACACAGATTTCGGTCACGGCGATGCAGGCACTTGGCCTGGGTGTGCAAATGCCTGAATTGCAGCCGGATGCTTTCCCGTTCTGGGATTCAACGATGATGGTGTTGTCGATTGCGGCGATGATTTTGATGACGCGCAAATACGTTGAAAACTGGTTACTGTGGGTGGTGATTGATGTCATCAGTGTCGCAATTTTTGCCTACCAGGGCGTATACGCAATGGCGCTGGAGTACGTTATTCTGACGTTGATCGCCCTCAACGGTTCCTGGTTGTGGATCCGCGCCGCCACCCGAAATCATTCCCGCCCACTGTCTTCTGTAGCATAATGCAGCAATCCAGAACTCAGGAGGCCGCTCCTGAGTTCACCGTCCTTGGCTAATCGTGCAAGCTGGAACGATATATTTAGGGCATATGCACGCCAAAGGTGATTTACAGCACCAGTCTCACAGGCTAGATTGTTGGGATCTCATGATAAACGCTGCGAAATACACCTTCCCGATACCGAATGGAAAAGCTATGAATTACCAAAACGACGATTTACGCATAAAAGAAATTAAGGAACTCCTGCCTCCGGTGGCTCTGCTGGAGAAGTTTCCGGCCACTGAACAGGCTGCGGAAACGGTGTCAAAAGCTCGCAATGCGATTCACAAAATCCTTCGTGGCAATGACGATCGCCTGCTGGTGGTGATTGGTCCTTGCTCGATTCACGATACCAAAGCGGCAAAAGAGTATGCCGCGCGCCTGCTGAAGCTGCGTCAAGAACTGAACGGCGAACTGGAAGTGGTAATGCGGGTTTATTTTGAAAAACCGCGTACTACCATTGGCTGGAAAGGGCTGATCAACGATCCGCATATGGACAACAGCTTCCAGATCAACGATGGCCTGCGTTTGGCGCGTAAACTGCTGCTGGATATCAATGACAGCGGCCTGCCTGCTGCGGGTGAGTTCCTTGACATGATCACCCCACAGTACCTGGGGGATCTGATGAGCTGGGGAGCCATCGGCGCTCGTACTACGGAATCTCAGGTGCACCGCGAACTGGCTTCTGGCCTGTCCTGCCCGGTAGGGTTCAAGAATGGCACTGACGGCACTATTAAGGTTGCGATTGACGCTATCAACGCTGCCGGTGCGCCACACTGCTTCCTGTCTGTTACTAAATGGGGGCATTCGGCGATTGTTAATACGGGCGGGAATGGCGATTGCCATATCATCCTGCGTGGTGGCAAAGAGCCCAACTACAGCGCTGCGCATGTAAAAGAAGTGAAGGAAGGCTTGGCGAAAGCAGGCTTGCCAGCACTGGTGATGATTGATTTCAGCCATGCTAACAGCAGTAAGCAGTTTAAGAAGCAGATGGATGTGAGCGCAGACGTCTGTAAGCAGCTTCGTGGCGGTGAGAAAGCTATTATCGGGGTCATGATCGAAAGCCATCTGGTGGAAGGGAATCAGAACCTGGAAAGCGGTGAGCCGCTGGTTTACGGCAAGAGCGTGACCGATGCCTGCATCGGTTGGGAAGATACCGAAAGCGTCTTGCGTGAGCTGGCTGCTGCGGTGAAAGCGCGCCGCAGTTAACTCCCGGCAGTCGCTAAAAAAGAAGCCCCCGGCGTTAAAAACCGGGGGCTTCTTGCATTTTACCGCGAAGGGTTATTTCGCTTTACCCTGGTTGGCGACCGCAGCCGCTTTGGCAGCGATCTCATCGGCATTACCCAGATAGTAATGTTTTACCGGTTTGAAATTTTCGTCGAATTCATACACCAACGGCACGCCGGTTGGGATGTTCAACTCGAGGATTTCATCCTCACTCAGGTTATCCAGATATTTCACCAGAGCACGCAGCGAGTTACCGTGTGCTGCCACGATCACGCGTTCACCGTTCTTGATGCGCGGCAGGATTTCTGCGTCCCAGTAAGGGATCACACGATCGATGGTCAGAGCCAGGCTTTCGGTGGTGGGTAGCTCTTTGTCGGTCAGCTTTGCATAGCGTGGATCGTGGCCTGGGTAACGCTCATCATCTTTGTTCAACTCCGGCGGCGTCACGGCAAAGCCACGTCGCCACTGTTTCACCTGCTCATCACCGTATTTTTCAGCGGTTTCAGATTTATTCAGGCCTTGCAAAGCACCGTAGTGGCGCTCGTTCAGCTTCCAGGATTTCTCAGTTGGCAGCCAGGCCTGATCGAGTTCATCCAGAATATTCCACAGCGTATGGATCGCGCGCTTTAGCACTGAGGTGTAAGCGAAGTCGAAAGCAAAGCCTTCATCTTTTAACAGCTTACCTGCTGCCTTTGCCTCGGTACGACCTTTGTCAGACAGATCAACATCATACCAACCGGTAAAGCGGTTTTCGTTGTTCCACTGGCTTTCGCCGTGACGCACTAAAACCAGTTTCGTTACAGCCATAGCTTAGCTCCTCACTATTTTTAATGATAACGATAATCATTATATTACTGCATCCGGTGGCTCGGCAATCAATATGCCCAGCATGTTTGGTAGCAGTTTACAAACAATCGACCATCGTTTAACCATAGTCAATTTCTGGCCACAAGGCATGCGGAATCGTGCAGTTTGGTCGGTGGGGAGCTAACAGCGGCGCGAGTGAGATCGATTCAAACACGCCGGAGAGTTAATGCGATCAGGCTGACTTTTTCAGGCAGTTGCTCATGAAGGTTTTACGCTCATCGCCTTTCAGGCTCTTTTGAGCAGCATCGGCGTTACAGTTTTTCATTTTCTGCTGTTGCGGTGTGAGGGCCTTTTCTGTTTGGTGCCCCTCGGATTTCAGGCAACTGCTCATGAAGGTTTTACGTTCATCGCCTTTCAGTGATTGACTGGAGGCCTGTTGATTACAATCGGTCATACGCTTCTGCTGGGCTGCCTGCGCCGGAGAAGGCGTTTTTGCTGCGGTGTCAGCAGCCATCAGATGGGTGCTCAACATGAGACCTGCGAGTAATGGAAGTGCAGTAATCAGACGCATAGGTGTTCCTTCAGCTATTGACCGGCCAGAATGGCCGAGAATTGTGATTAAGCACAACATGTTGCGCTTATCACCGCCGTTTGATTCTAGACCTGGGTTTGGAATAAGGAAAGTTCACCGCTGGCGGGATAGAAGGGTAAAAGGGTAAGTATTTATAACCATACCGCCCCTGGCCGCGTGGCGAGGGGCGTGGTGGGTCAGATAGGATTAAACTGATAATGCGTGGCGCTCTGATAAACTTGGCCGGGTTGCAGCCAACAATCCGGTTGCGGCCATTCGGGATGATTTGGGCTATCGGGCAAAAATTCCGTTTCCAAGGCCACACCGGCATAGTTGGCATAGGTGCCGCCTTCACGCGCGGGTGTGCCAGCCAGGTAATTACCGCTGTAGAGTTGCAAAGCCGGGGCACTGGTGAATACGGTTAATTTGACTTGGCCGTCAGCCGACCACAGATGTGCCGCCGGGGTTTCTAATCGGCTACTGGTGCGGTGCAGCAGGTAGGCATGGTCATAGCCCTTTACCAACTGTTGATCGTGGTCATGCAGGAAATCCTGCAACAGGGTTTTCGGCTGGCGGAAATCCATGCCGCTGCCTGCTACTTCGGTTAAGTCAGCACAGGGGATACCAGCACTGTCTACCGGCAGGTAGTGGTCAGCAAACAGTTGTAAACGCTGCTGGCGCGCATCGTGACCTGCTCCATCCAGGTTGAAATAGGCATGGTTGGTCAAATTGACCGGGCAGGCGCGGTCGACCAGGGCCTGATAGCCGATTTCCAGCCGGTTATCGTCGGTAAGCCGGTATTCCAGGGTAACGTCCAGATTACCGGGAAACCCTTGGTCACCGTCAGGCGAATGCAGTTGATAAACCACCCGTTGCTCGTTCTGGGCAACGATTTGCCAGCGGCGGTTGTGGAACCCTGCTGGCCCGCCGTGCAACTGGTGTTCTCCCTGATTGGCTACCAGCGGGTGCGGTTTGCCATCAAGCAACAGGCTGGCGTGTGCAATGCGGTTGGCATAGCGCCCAACGGTTGCCCCTAGATAGGCGCTTTGATGCAGATAATCTGCCGGTGTTTTGCAGCCCAGCAGCAGCTCACGTTTTTCTCCCGATTTCAGCGGCAACACGGCAGAAAGCCAGGTAGCCCCCCAGTCCATCAGCGTGACCGTCATCCCAGCGGCATTGCGCAGGGTGGTGAGAATAAACGGCTGGCCGTCAGGGGCTGTATCGGTCAGCATGGGCCTGCTCCTTGCGACGCTTTGCAGACATAGAAAGTTTCCTGTAACCCATTGGTCTGCAGAGGATATTCCCGTGCTACCGCCGCGCGTACCGGCTCCACCAAATCCAGCGGCATCAGCGCTACGATGCAACCACCGAAACCGCCGCCAGTCATGCGCACGCCACCGCGATCGCCAAGGGTGTTTTTAACAATCTCAACCAACGTATCGATGGCGGGAACGGTGATTTCGAAATCATCACGCATAGATGCATGTGATTCTGCCATCAGTTTACCCATCAGTTTGAGATTGCCCGCAGCCAGCGCATCGGCAGCGGCCAGCGTGCGCTGATTCTCGCTAATTACGTGGCGTGCCCGCTTGGCAACGAGAGGATCCAGCTCGTGCTGGATCGGGAAAAACAGTTCCGGGCTGACATCCCGTAGCGCCTTAACGCCAAAGAAGCGCGCGGCCTCTTCACACTGCTTGCGGCGGGTATTGTATTCGCTGTCAACCAAGCCTCGTTTTACATTGGAGTTGATGATCACCACCGCCACGTTTTTCGGCATCGGCACCGCACGCGTTTCCAGTGAGCGACAATCGATCAGCAGTGCATGATCCTGTTTACCCAGCGCCGATATCAGTTGGTCCATAATGCCGCAGTTACAGCCGACAAACTGGTTCTCGGCCTCCTGGCCGTTCAGCGCCAGCGCGACGCCATCGAGTGGTAATTGGTAAAGCGCTTGTATGGCCTGGCCGACGGCGACTTCTAGTGAGGCCGAAGAGCTGAGCCCAGCCCCTTGCGGCACATTACCGCTGATCGCCAGATCGGCACCGCCAAAATTCGCATTACGCAACTGCAGATGCTTGACCACACCGCGTATATAGTCGGCCCAGCGCAGGCTAGGGTGGTTGACGATCGGGGCATCCAGCGAGAACAGATCCTGCTGGTTATCATAGTCGGCAGCCAAAACCCGGATCTGGCGATCGTTGCGCGGGGCACAGCTAATCACCGTTTGGTAATCAATCGCACAAGGCAGGACAAAACCATCGTTATAATCGGTGTGTTCGCCAATCAGGTTGACCCGGCCCGGAGCCTGAATGGTGAGGGTAGGTGTATAGCCAAAGTGTTGGGCAAAAAGGGTTTGAGTATGATCTTTGAGGCTCATTATTTCACTCCGGCTTCACAATAATGGATATCACTGACTGCACGCAGGCGTTCTGCCGCCTGTTCTGCGGTGAGATCGCGCTGGGTTTCTGCCAGCATTTCATAGCCCACCATAAATTTGCGTACCGAGGCGGAACGCAGCAGTGGTGGATAGAAATGGGCATGCAGTTGCCAATGGCGATTGTCGGCGGCGTTGAACGGCGCGCCGTGCCAACCCATCGAGTAAGGGAAAGAGCACTGGAACAAATTGTCGTAACGGCTGGTGAGTTTTTTCAGGGCGAGCGCCAGATCGCTGCTCTGTGCGGCGGTGAGTTCAGTCAGGCGTTGCACCGGGGCTTTGGGTAACAGCAAGGTTTCGAACGGCCACGCAGCCCAATATGGCACCACCGCCAGCCAGTGCTCGGTTTCCACCACGGTTCGGCTGCCATCAGCCAGTTCACGCTGCGCATAATCCACCAGCAAAGGGGACTGATGCTGGTGGAAATAGTCCTGTTGCAACCGATCTTCACGTTCGGCTTCGTTGGGCAGGAAACTGTTAGCCCATATCTGGCCATGCGGATGAGGGTTTGAGCAACCCATCGCCGCCCCTTTGTTTTCAAATACCTGCACCCAAGGATAAGTGCGGCCAAGATCGGCGGTTTGTTCCTGCCAGGTGGCGATCACCTGTTCCAGCGCGGGTAGCGAGAGCTGTGGCAGCGTTTTACTGTGATCGGGTGAGAAACAGATTACCCGGCTGATACCGCGTGCGCTTTGGCAGCGCATCAGCGGATCGTGGGCTTCTGGTGCCAGGGGCGTATCGGGCATCAACGCGGCAAAGTCATTGGTAAAAACGTAGGTGCCGGGATAGACGGGGTTTTGATCGCCGGTAACGCGTTGATTGCCGGGGCACAGAAAGCAGTCGGGATCGTGCGCGGGCAGCGTTTCCTGCGCGGGTGATTCTTGCTGGCCCTGCCACGGACGTTTGGCCCGATGAGGAGACACCAGTACCCACTGGCCTGTGAGCGGATTGAAACGGCGATGTGGGTGATCGATGGGATTAAAATCGGACATAACGCTTCCTTCATCTACCTGTCGGTATTCTGTAATCGTTTTCACTACTGCATGATCGATTATGGATCAAGACGCAGCAGAAATAATGGGGGAAAGATAGCACGCTTGTGATGATAAAAAGGTGATCTATCACCAATAATGAAATCGTTTACATTGAGGGAATTGTCAAAAAGAAGAGGGTTAGCTATAGATTGAACCTAAGGAGAGGTGAATGAGTGGTAACGCTTCCACTGTATTGGCCAGCAGGGAAACCTGCCAGCCAGAAGGATTACGGATGCTGATACACGGGATAGGTGAAGAACAATAAATGGGTCAGATTAAGGCCAAAGTGGAAAACAACCGGCACCCACAGACGACGACTCCACATCCAGGCCAAGCCATAAATCACCCCGGCCAGCGTAGCAAATATCACCATCAGCATCCCACCGGCAAAATGCGCAGCGCCAAACAGCAATGCCGTGATGACTAACGCAGGGTAAGCACCTAACCACTGGCGGATGCGCTGTTGCAGATAACCACGGAACAGGGCTTCCTCAGCCAGAGAAACAAAGAACAGATTGGCCATCATAAACGCCAGGATCCACGTCGGCATATACAGTTCAATCTTCAGGCCACCAAGTGCTACGGCCAGCAACAGCAAGGCTGGAACGGCTAACACCAGCAGCACCCAAGCGCTAATGCCTACCTGCTGCTCGGTTTTGCCAGCGTTGAATAGCGTTGGCAGGCAGGCAAACAGCAGGAAGGGCACCAAGGCTTTGTCGAAGTTGTAATACAGGGAATAGGGGGAACTCAATGGCCCGGTTTTTTCTTGTACCACCATCAATGGGTTATTGAAGCCCGGAATCAGGTGACAAAACAGCGCCAGAGAGCTGGCAACCAGAAAGATTTCCAGAATGAGTGCGGCGGCTCGCTGCTGGCGGTATTGCTGGCGCAGCCAAATCGCCATGGCGATCGGTACCAAGTAAGCCAGGCCCAGTGGCGTCAGGATCTGATGGTAGACTCCCATTGCTGCCGCAGCGGCTAACAGGATCCCGGCAAACAGCCGATTAAAGGGTAAGAAAAACAATGAAGCCGAAAGTACGCCCCACATAATCGTGATTCCTGTATAGAGTAAACACGCTGTACCCGATACAAAAGGGTCAGCTTGTTAGTGACTTGTGAAATGAGTGCTGAATGGGATAGTAGCACAGGGAAATTAGCGCAATGGTCAAAGCAGTGATGAAAAATGTGGTAAATGCCCGCGTTAGCCCTACCGTGGCGGCAGGGCATCAACAGGTTGTTATCCCTGCATCCAGGCTTGTGAGCGTATGACGCGGCCAAGGTTTTGCAGCGTTTCCAGGCTTTGCTGGTGGATCTCTTCCGTTGGTGCGGTGCAGAGATCCTGTAAGACCGTGACTTGGAAACCGGCATCATGCGCCTGCCGTGCGGTGCTCTCGATCGCCAGCAACGTACTGATACCGCCGAGCAGCAAATGATGGCAGCGGTGCTGCTGTAACCAGGCTAACAAATTGTTACCGGCAAAGGCCGAAATTGCTTTTTTTTCGAACTGTAAATCCTCTGGTTTTACCTCCAGCCCTTTCAGCCAGTGGCAGCCCCCGTTACTTAAGCGCAATGCTCCGATGTGTTTAAGGTGGTTGAAGAGTGGGGAATGGGGGGGAATATCATGATAATCGTCGGCGAAGCCGACGCGCACCCAGATGACCGGAATTTTGCGTACCCGCGCGTAAGCGGCAGCCGCATTGGTGTGGGCGACGATATCTTGCGCCACCAACTGTTCATGGCAATGGTTAGCTCGCCCTTTCGGGCCTGCCAGGTCTTCAATCAGGTCAATAATAATCAGTGCGGCAGACATACCCTCTCCAGAAAATGGTTTTGCCTACCTCATATGATAAAAGGCTAAGTGTGATGTGTTGCGGGGAAGTGTTGCCGAATATGTCATTGGGTGAGGGCGCGCGCTCACAGGTGCTGCCTCTTATACACAACGTACTTGCCTATATCAGCCAGGTGTAATGGGAATTGCCGTAAACAGCATACAATCTCATGAACCTACACTGAACGACAATTGCTGGGCCCAAGGTGAGGTCCTGTCTGTACTCTGCCCACGCTTATTGTCGGTGAGATGAGCACGGGTGTTGAGGCCATTGAAGGCGCCGAACGGAGACACAGCGCATAGGCGAACGCGCCACGGACGGCGCGTTCAGGCGAGACAGGCAGGGACGCCTGTCGTAGCCGGCCTTAATGCGCGGTGGCGGAGTGAGGGAAGTGGGCGAAGCCCACCGCCTGATATGGCAAGGGCCGGGGTGTTGGGGGCTGGCTCTTGAGCCCCCAACTCGGTCGCGTTCACCACGTTAGTGAATAAACACAAAAAGTGTAGCGACCGAAATAAACACCCATCCCACAACAAACCTCAAAATGTGAACGAGAGACATCCCTCCCAGGGAATCTACGCTAAATTGTCGTACTGATAGCGATAACCGTCACCTTCTGGGACAAACGTCAGACGGTGAGTAATACACTGTGGGGCATCTTCCGCATGGTGTGAGACAAACAGCAGTTGGGTCGCGCCTTGCTCAATCAGCACATCGATAAAACGCCGCACCAGTTGGCGGTTCAGCGGATCCAGCCCCTGCAAAGGTTCATCAAGGATCAGCAACGCCGGGTGCTTGACCAGTGCGCGGGCGATCAGCGCCAGCCGCTGTTGGCCCCAAGAGAGACTGTGGAAAGGGGCATCACCTTGTTCCCCGCCAAGCCCAAGCAGAGCCAGCCATTGGGTGGTCAGTTTCTGCTGGCGATCGGAGACCGCCTGATAGATACCGATCGAATCGAAGAAACCGGACAGGATCACGTTACGCACGTTGGAACTGATGCGGTAATCCAGATGCAGGCTGCTGCTGACGTAACCGATATGGCGCTTGATGTCCCAGATGGTTTCACCGCTACCGCGTCGGCGGCCAAACAGCGTCAGATCGTTGCTGTAACCCTGCGGATGATCGCCAGTAATCAGGCTGAGCAGAGTGGATTTACCTGCACCGTTCGGGCCGACGATCTGCCAGTGCTCACCGGGGTTTACCTGCCAACTGAGTTGGTTAAGAATGGGGCGATCGTTATAGCTCACCACACCATTGCGCAACACGATTAACGGTTGATCGGTCGGTAGCGTGGTTTTATTCAGCGGATCTTCGGTTTCTGGCAGCGTCAGCCCGTTAAGATTCTCGCTATGTGCCAGTTGAGCGACCAACGCTTCGGCCATCACCTGTTCACGTCGCCCCTGGCTGGTGAGGGTACAATCTGCCAACACGCCCACCTGCTGAATAAAATCCGGGATCTCATCAAAACGATTCAACACCAGCACCAGCGTATAACCTTGTTGCGAAAGGGTTTCCAGCAACGCGGCGAGTTGAGCCCGTGAATTGACGTCCAAGCCATCAAACGGTTCATCAAGAATCAACAAATCCGGTTGCGGCATCAGGGCCTGACATAACAGAGCCTTACGCGTTTCGCCAGTAGACAGATACTTGAAGCGGCGAGAAAGCAGAGCAGTAATGCCAAATTGTGCGGCTAATTGTTGGCAACGGGCAGGATCCTGCACATCTTCCTGAATGATTTCGGCTGTCGTTCGGCCAGTATCATCTTCGTCGGGGCTGAGCAGGTCGGTATTGTTGCGTTGCCATTCATCGCTGACCAGCTTTTGCAATTGCTCAAACGAAATCCGTACCACGCGGTGAAAATCGCTGTGGCGCTCGCCTTTCAGTAGTATTAACTCCCCCGCCAATGCACGTGCCAGAGCTGATTTCCCACTGCCATTGGCACCGACAAACGCCCAACTGTCACCGGATTTAATCTCCAGTTGATCCAGTTGCAGGGTGCGGGTGTCGCTTAAACGAAATGAACCTTGCGAAATGTGCAACAACGACATCATTTATTCCTTGTTATGCAATCATACCCAAAATAATTCGAGTTGCTTGTAGGCGGCCAGCAACGGAGACCCCAGGAGCATAGCTGACTATGTGACTGGGGCGACGGTGAGCAGCCAACACCCAAGCAACTTGAAGTATGACGGGTATATTTGCTTTAGAAATAGGCGTATGGGGAAAAGATGTCAATCGACAATACTGCAACATCATGTTGCGTTTAACACAACGTAGCCACAATCACCCGGTCAGCATTGAACAGTGCATGCACCGCTGAGCCTGCGCTGAGCTTCAACTGCGCCAGTTCTTGATTAGGCAGAGTGGCGCACAGCGTTTCACCCCCTTTCAGCGTCACCAGTACTTCGCTGTGTTCACTGCCCGGTTGAATGCTGGCCACTCGCCCCTCCAGCACATTGTCGGCCAGCCCATTCAGTGCCGGATCGGTATTGAGTTTGACCCAAGGCGCTTTAATCAAGGCCAACACCTCTTTACCCGGGGCAAGCTGCAACCGCTCGGCACTTTGCTGAGTAACGGCGGCGATCAGCCGGGTTTGCCCATCGGCCAGCAACAGGCTGATGTGTTGCTGTACCTGTTGGCGATCGCGTTCAATCACGGTACCGAAAAACTGGTTACGGGCGCTGGTTTGCAAGGAGAAACGGGCGATCGCGGCTAACAGGCTATCGAGCGGTAGATTATCCTGTTGTAGCACATCGAAAGCTTTTTGCTGGATCTGGCCCAGCAGATCGTAAAGCTGGATCAGCCGCTGGCCATAGGGGGTCACCTGCGCTCCGCCGCCGCCTTTACCGCCGGTTGCGCGCTCGACTACCGTCTGTTCCGCTAACTGATTCATGTCATTGATGGCATCCCAGGCGCTTTTATAGCTGATGCCTGCCAGCTTGGCCCCTTGGCTGATCGAACCGGTATGCTCGATCTGCTTAAGCAGCGCAATGCGGCGCGGATCGGCGAAGAGTTTTTGCTGCAGTTTTAAGGTGAGGAGGATTTCTGCCTGCATGATAGCTTCCATCAACGGCTAAAAAGTCATTGTCGCTGATTTGGCCAGAAGCGCCAAATGCGCACGTTTCGCAGAGGCCAAATTCTCTGCATCCTTTAAAATAACGCGGCTTTTGTCTGCTTTTTGGTTTACAGTGAAACCTGCGCAGCCGTTTAAATAAGCAGTAAAGAGAGACTACTATGTTTGAATTATTGAAAAGTCTGGTGTTTGCCGTGGTCATGGTGCCCGTTGTGATGGCTATTATCCTTGGTCTGATTTATGCCTTGGCAGAAGTCTTTAACGTCTTCTCGAAAATCGGCCACACCAACGAAAAACGCAGTTAATCCCTATCCCAAACACCCGCTGGTGGCTATCAGCGGGTGTTTCTCAAGTTACCTCTCAGTTTGCCGATAAACCGCATGACAAGATTCCGTATTGCGTTATATCATTTTTTATATAGCGGAATCTCAATCGATCTTCCCCGGAGAAAATAATGAAACCACGATGGCCCACATGGATTGGCGGTATAGCATTGCTTTTCGGCTTAGCCGCACAGGCTTCGGCGGCAGAAAAAGTCACCGTTTTTGCTGCCGCTTCGTTGACTAACGCGCTTGAGGAGATCGCTACCCAATATCAGCATGGTAAAGACGTGCAGGTGGTGGCTTCTTTTGCTTCTTCATCAACCCTGGCGCGCCAGATTGAACAGGGGGCTCCGGCGGATCTGTTTATCTCTGCCGATCAGCAGTGGATGGACTACCTGATCGATAAGCAGCAGATGGTGCAAGACACCCGCTATACTCTGCTGGGTAATGAACTGGTGCTGATCGCCGCCAAAGCAACCAGGCAAGGTCACATCGACATCAGCAAAACCACCGATTGGGCCAGCTTACTCAATGGTGGCCGCTTGGCCGTGGGGGACCCGGATCATGTTCCGGCGGGGCTGTACGCCAAAGAAGCGTTGCAGAATCTGGGGGCTTGGGCGGTTTTAGAACCCAAGCTGGCGCGAGCCAACAACGTGCGCAGTGCAATGGCACTGGTGGAGCGTGAAGAAGCGCCATTGGGGATTGTTTACGCTTCGGATGCGGTAGCCAGTGAGAAGGTGAAAGTGGTCGGTACCTTTCCGGCAAGCAGCCATAAACCGGTTGAATACCCGATGGCGATAGTCAAGGATCGTCAAAACCCAAGCGTCAGCGCTTTCTACCGCTATCTGCAAGGCCCGGAAGCGGCTGCTATTTTCCAACGTTATGGATTCACCCCACGTAAATGATACTCAGCGAGTATGAATGGCAAGCCGTTGAGCTAAGCCTGAAAGTCTCCAGCCTGGCGGTGATCTGCAGTTTACCGCTGGGTATTCTGATGGCCTGGATCCTGGTGCGTTGCCATTTCCCCGGTAAATCTTTGCTGGACAGCATGATTCACCTGCCGCTGGTTTTGCCGCCAGTGGTGGTGGGTTATCTCTTGCTGATCGCCATGGGCCGACGCGGTTTTATCGGTGAACGGTTGTATGACTGGTTTGGTTTCAGTTTTAGCTTCAGTTGGCGTGGTGCGGCCTTGGCTTCGGCGGTGGTGGCTTTCCCGCTGATGGTGCGGGCCATCCGGCTGGCGCTAGAGGCGGTGGATACGCGTTTGGAACAGGCGGCCCGCACGTTGGGGGCTAATCCGTGGCGGGTGTTTTTCACCATCACTTTACCGCTTTCGTTACCCGGGATTATCGTGGGCGTGGTATTGGCGTTTGCCCGTTCTTTGGGCGAGTTTGGCGCAACGATCACTTTCGTTTCCAATATTCCCGGCGAAACCCGCACCATCCCGCTGGCAATGTATACCCTGATAGAAACCCCTGGAGCCGAGGCCGCCGCTGCGCGTTTGTGCGTGATTGCCATTGTGCTGGCGCTGGCGGCGTTGCTGGTTTCTGAATGGCTGGCCCGTTGGGGCCGCAGGCGCATGGGGTTATAGATGTTAGAACTGGATTTTTCCCAGCAGCTTGGCGATCTTAACCTCAATGTGCAGGCCAACCTGCCTGCGCAGGGGATTACCGCGATCTTCGGGCTTTCCGGCGCAGGTAAAACTTCTTTGATCAATGCCATTAGCGGCCTGACGCGTTTGCAACAGGGGCGCATTGCGCTCAATGGCCGCACGCTGGTGGATACCGCCAGCGGTATTTGCCTGCCGCCGGAAAAGCGCCGTGTGGGTTACGTTTTTCAGGATGCGCGCCTGTTCCCGCATTACCGCGTGCGCGGTAACTTGCAGTACGGCATGGCAGCCAGCATGCGTGATCAATTTGACAGTATTGTGGAGCTGCTGGGGATAGCGCCGTTGCTTAACCGCTTGCCGTTAACGCTTTCTGGCGGCGAAAAACAGCGCGTAGCCATTGGCCGCGCGTTGCTCACTGCGCCGGAACTGTTGCTGATGGATGAACCCTTGGCCTCGCTCGATCTGCCACGCAAGCGTGAACTGCTGCCTTACCTGGAGCGGTTGGCGCAGGACGTCAATATCCCAATCCTTTACGTCAGCCATAGCATGGAGGAGATCCTGCGGCTGGCGGAGCAAGTGCTGGTGCTGGATAACGGCCAGGTACGTGCATTGGGCGGGCTGGAAGAAGTTTGGGCCAGCAGCGCGCTGCGCCCTTGGCTACAGCGTGAAGATCAGAGCAGCGTATTGCGCGTCAGCGTGATTGAGCATCATCAGCAGTACGCCATGACAGCGCTGGCCCTGGGCGATCGACGTCTGTGGGTGGGCGCGATTGCTGCGCCTGTCGGCACCCAATTGCGCATCCGCATTAACGCCACCGATGTGTCGCTGGTACTACAGCCGCCGCTCAACAGCAGCATTCGTAATATTCTGCCAGCAAAGGTAGTGGAGTGTCTGGAGGTTGATGGGCAGGTGGAAGTGAAGTTAGCGGTGGGGGAAAACGTGCTGTGGGCTCGCATTACCCCTTGGGCACGTGATGAGTTGCTGATTAAAACGGGGCTGTGGCTGTATGCGCAAATCAAGAGCGTTTCGATCAGCCGCGAGGGGAACTGAATACAAGGGCGGAAGTGCTCCGCCCGTTATGGCTAACATCGGCAGCGTTGCCGATTGTTACAGATTGAGGTTTTCTGTTTTAACCGTATTGAGTTCCGTCAGGTGCAACGCCTTATATAAATTAATGATATACAGCACGATCACCACCGAAAACGGCAGCCCGCAGAGTACTACCGCAGTTTGCATGGCGCTGAAGCTGCCCGCATAAAGCAGGCCAGCACACACTAGCGTTGTCACTGCCGCCCAGAAGATCCTCAGCCAGGCTGGCGCGTCATCGTTGTTGGTTCCGCCTTTACTGGAAAGATTGGCGATCATCAGCGTGCCTGAATCCACCGGAGTCAGGAACAGCAGGAAACTGATGAGAATGGTGAAACCGGCGGTGATTGGCGGGTAAGGCAAATATTCAAGCAGCTTAAACACCGCCATCGGCGGATCGGCCAGCGCTACCGTGCCAAGCAGGCTATTGCTGAGTTCCAATACCAGATTGATCGCGGTATTACCGAAGATCGACAGCCACGCCAGGGTAAAACCCAACGGGATTAACATCACGCCGAAGATCAGTTCACGAATGGTGCGGCCTTTGGAGATGCGGGCGATAAACATCCCCACAAAAGGCGCCCAGGCAACCCACCAGGCCCAATAGAACAGCGTCCAACTGCCTTGCCATGCGCGTGCTTTGCCATAAAGGTAAACATCAAAACTTTTGCCGATAATCGAGGTCAGGTAATCCCCGGTATTTTGCAGCATCCCATTGAGCAGGTTGAGCGTCGGGCCGGTTAAAAACACAAACAGCAGCAGCAGGCAGAGAAAACCGACGTTGATATTCGACAGCATCGCAATACCTTTCTCAACGCCGGTCACGGCGGCAAGCGTAGCCACTATCATCATTACGACGATCAAGACGAGTAATACCGATGACGTCTGCGGAACGGCGAAAAGATAGTTCAGACCCGAGTTGACCAACAGGGCACCGATCCCCAGATTGGTCACCATCGAAATCACGGTGACCAGAATACCAAAGCTATCGACCAGGTGACCAATCCAGCCATGGATGCGTTCCCCAAACATTGGGTAGAGCGCGGAACGCAGCGCCAGCGGCAAGCCACGGCAATAGGCGAAATAGGCCAGTGCGGTGGCGATCAACGCATAGAGCGACCAACCGTGCAGCCCCCAATGCAAAAAGGTGATAGCCATCGCCTTACGCGCCGCTTCTGGTGTCCCGCCAATGCCTTCCGGTGGTTGCAGAAAGTGATCCAGCGGTTCATAAGCGCCGTAATAAACCAGCGCGATACCAATCCCAGCCGAAAACAGCATGGCGATCCAGGATGGATAGCTGAACAGCGGCGCTTCGTCCGCGCCCCCTAACTTGATGAACCCGAAGCGCGACAGCGCCAGCCAAAAGACAAACACCATGCAAACTATCATCAGCAGCATGTAATACCAGCCAAAGACATCGGATACCCATATTTGGGCATCGTGAAGCCATTTCTGGCTGCTGGAAGGGAACAGGGTGATTAACAGGCCCAGTAAAAGGATGACCAGACCTGAGGCGAAAAAAACGGGGGTATTGAGCCGGACCGGTTCTGCGCCGGTTGATTTTGGACCAATCACTGTCATTTGTAGATCCTATGTGCAGGTGTTAGTTATCCGTAACTTAATGAAAACAAATAATTAACTTTTGTTTCTATTTATTGACATTTTTGCAGCATATAGTATGTTGATTGAATGAGCAATCAATGAATTTTGCCTCATCATGAACTTATTCTTGGAGAAGATATGTACCGTAAAGACATACCCGAACGGCGAAGGGAACAACTGATAGACGCTGCTTTTGCGACTATTGGCAATGTCGGTTTAGCTGGCGTCACTATCTCTCAGGTTGCCAATCAGGCGGGCATGTCCACCGGGATAGTCAGCCACTATTTCGGCGATAAGGAAGGGTTGCTTAATGCGACCATGCGCAAGGTGCTGTGCGATCTGCGCGACGCCGTGGCCGAATATCGCAAGAAGGCGGGCGCGAGCGCGCAAGAGCAACTGTTTGCCATTATCGACGGCAACTTTCACCCCAGCCAGACCAGCGCGTTGTCCATGCGTACCTGGCTCGATTTTTGGGCGGCGAGCATGCATCAGCCTAAGCTGCGCCGTTTGCAGCGTGCTAACGACAGCCGGTTATTTTCAAATTGCTGCTTTCAATTTCAAAGGCATCTGCCAAAGGAGCAGGCGCGTAAAGCCGCGCGCGGCCTGGCGGCCATGATCGATGGTTTATGGCTGCGCGGTAGCCTGACCGGGCTGGATTTTGACGTGCATAAAGCCAGCGAAATCGCCTACGACTATGTCGAAAACATCCTCTCCCCCTACACCGGGCGTACCGCCAGCCGGTGAACCCGCTCTGCATATCCCCAATGCTTTCAGTGGCGGGCAAGTCTGCGACTGAAAGTATGACGGAGATAAACATAAGGAATATCCCGATGCCTAAATTTCCTCTGCAACAACTCTATATTGATGGTCGATTGACCAACGCCAGCGGCTCCGAAACGTTTTTCACCACCAACCCGGCCAATGGCGAAGTGCTGGCTGAAGTGCAGCGCGCCAATGAAGCGGACGTTGAGCGTGCGGTAGCCAGCGCAGAGCGCGGCCAAAAAATCTGGGCGGCGATGACGGGAACGGAACGTGCGCGGGTGTTACTGCGGGCGGTGGCGATCCTGCGTGAACGCAACGACGAGCTGGCGCAGCTTGAAACGCTGGATACCGGCAAACCCTATTCTGAAACCTCGGTGGTGGATATCGCCACCGGGGCTGATGTGCTGGAGTATTATGCGGGGCTGGCAAGCGCTATCGAGGGTGAACAGTACCCGCTGCGCGACACCAGCTTCTTTTACACACGCCGTGAACCGCTGGGCGTTACCGCCGGGATCGGCGCTTGGAACTACCCTATCCAGATAGCGCTCTGGAAATCGGCTCCGGCCTTGGCGGCAGGCAATGCCATGATCTTCAAACCCAGCGAAGTTACACCGTTGAGCGTATTGAAGCTGGCTGAGATCTACACTGAGGCTGGCCTGCCGGATGGCGTGTTTAACGTTCTGCAAGGCGCAGGCCGCCAGGTGGGGCAATGGTTGGCGGAGCATCCGCGTATTGAGAAGATCTCTTTCACTGGCGGTATCGAAACCGGCAAGAAAGTGATGGCCAGCGCCGCCGCCTCTTCTCTTAAAGAAGTCACCATGGAGCTGGGGGGCAAATCTCCGCTGCTGATCCTGCCTGATGCCGATATCGAACAGGCGGCGGATATCGCCATGATGGCTAACTTTTACAGCTCGGGCCAGGTCTGCACTAACGGTACAAGGGTGTTCGTGCACCGCTCGCAGCAGGCAGCGCTGGAACAGGCGTTAGTCACTCGCGTCAAGCGTATTCGCCTGGGTGAACCGATGGACCCGAACACCAACTTCGGGCCACTGACCAGCTTCGCGCATATGGAAAACGTGCTGAGCTATATCGAAAAGGGCAAAGCCGAAGGTGCTCGTCTGCTGTGCGGAGGCATGCGCGAAACCTCCGGCGTATTCGCATTGGGGGCCTATGTGCAGCCCACCATTTTTACCGACTGTGAAGACCACCATACCATCGTTCAGGAAGAAATCTTTGGCCCGGTGATGAGCATTCTGACCTATGACGACGAGCAAGAGGCCATTGCCCGCGCCAATAACACCCACTTTGGTCTGGCGGCCGGGGTGGTAACGCGCGATCTGGCAAAGGCGCATCACGTTATCCACCAGTTGCAGGCCGGGATCTGCTGGATCAACTCCTGGGGAGAATCACCAGCGCAAATGCCCGTGGGTGGCTATAAGCAATCTGGCGTAGGCCGGGAAAACGGCATCTGTTCTCTCTCCCATTACACGCGTATCAAATCCATTCAGGTGGAGCTGAACGCTTTTAGTTCGATCTTCTGATGACACAGGATGTTGGAGTGCTTTATGAGTAATATCAATGAGTATGACTACATTGTTATCGGCGCCGGATCGGCCGGAAACGTGTTGGCGACGCGCCTGACGGAAGATGCAGACGTGACGGTGCTGCTGCTGGAAGCCGGTGGCCCGGACTATCGTCAGGATTTCCGTACCCAGATGCCTGCGGCGTTGGCTTTCCCGCTGCAAGGCCGCCGTTACAACTGGGCCTACCTCACCGATCCTGAGCCCTTTATGAATAACCGCCGGATGGAGTGCGGGCGCGGCAAAGGCCTGGGCGGTTCATCGCTGATTAATGGGATGTGTTACATTCGTGGCAACGCGATGGATTATGACGGCTGGGCGCAGGAGAAAGGGCTGGAGAACTGGAGTTATCTGGACTGCCTGCCCTATTTTAAGGCGGCTGAACGCCGTGATATCGGCGGCAATGATTATCACGGTGACAATGGCCCGGTCAGCGTCACGACGCCAAAGCCTGATAACAATGTGCTGTTTCACGCCATGGTTGACGCCGCGGTTCAGGCCGGGTATCCCCGCACCGACGACCTGAATGGCTACCGCCAGGAAGGCTTTGGCCCGATGGACAGGACGGTTACGCCGCGTGGCCGCCGCTCCAGTACCGCTCGGGGCTATCTCGATCAGGCGCGGTCACGCCCGAATCTGACCATCGAAGTGCATGCGGTGACCGATCGTATTCTTTTTGATAACCAGCGAGCTACTGGCGTAGCCTGGTTACAGAAAGGGGAGCGGCGCACAGCCCGGGCGCGCCGTGAGGTTCTGCTCTGTGCAGGGGCGATTGCTTCACCGCAAATCCTGCAACGTTCCGGTGTTGGGCCAGGGGAACTGTTGAAGAGCCTAGATATCCCGATAGTTCTCGATCTGCCTGGCGTGGGTGCCAATCTTCAGGATCACCTGGAGATGTATCTTCAGTATGAATGTCAGCAACCCGTCTCCCTGTCGCCAGCGATGAAATTGCACCGTCGGCCAGCGATTGGAGCGGAGTGGCTAGCGATGGGCACCGGGATCGGTGCCAGCAACCACTTTGAAGCCGGTGGCTTTATTCGCACCCATGACGAGTTCGACTGGCCGAATATTCAGTACCATTTCCTGCCCGTCGCGGTTAACTACAATGGTTCCAACCCAATAAAAGTGCATAGCTTCCAAGCGCATGTGGGCTCGATGCGTTCCCCGAGTCGTGGGCGGATCCAGGTTCGCTCAAAAGATCCGCATGAGCACCCAAGCATTCTGTTCAATTATATGTCGCATGAGCAGGACTGGCGGGAATTCCGCGCAGCGATCCGCATTACGCGTGAAATCATGCAACAGCGGGCGTTGGCACCTTTCTGCGGCAAAGAGATTTCACCGGGCGCTGATATGCAAAGCGATGATGAGCTGGATAGCTTTGTGCGTAATCACGCGGAAACGGCTTACCACCCATCTTGTTCAAACGCGATGGGGTACCACAATATGGCGGTGGTCGGTAATGACGGTAAAGTGCACGGCATTGATGGGCTGCGGGTGGTTGATGCATCCATTATGCCGTTGATTACCACCGGTAACCTGAATGCGCCGACTATCATGATTGCCGAGAAGATAGCGGATGCTATTCGGGGCCGCCAAGCCTTGGCGCGTATTGAGGTGCCTTATTATGTCGCTGATGGTGCCCCGGTACGCAGGCGAGGGTAACTGAACGTTTTAGCGGCGGCTTTACGGGCGAGCATCACCGCCAATTAAAGGCCGCCAAAAAATAGCGTTAACTCAGAATGCGAGAGTGGATGACGTCAGCAATACCCGGCTGCAAGTTATCGGCGATCACCAGATCGGCGCGCTCTTTGATCGCGGCGTCAGCGTTCCCCATCGCAACACCCAACCCAGCCGCTTCCAGCATGCTCAGATCGTTGTAGTTATCGCCGAATGCTACCACCTGATCCATCGTCAAACCCTGAGATTCCACCCATTGCTGCAAGCGGTTGCCCTTGCTGTTGCCGTTTTTGGCGATATCCACCTGATCGTGCCATGACCATTCACAGGCCAAGCCCAGCTCTTGTTCCACGGTTTCAGCAAACTGGCGCAACGCCGGGATATCGCTGTGCGAAGTGGCAAACTTCCAGATCGCCTGCACCTCATCTGTAGCCTGAACCAGACTGTCGACCTGCAGCAATGTCGGGCGTTGCGCCTGCGGCAAAGTTGCTGCCCACGCCAGCGAACGCGTCACATGGCCGTTGGTTTCTTGATACAGCATGGCATCATCTACATACATCAGGCCGTGGATATTGCTCTGTTTCAGCATTTGTAACACCAGCTTGGCCTGATCTTTTGCCAGCGGATCGGCGGCCAACACCTGTTGCTGCTGGAAATCGTACAGGTAGGTGCCGTTGCAACAGATGGCAGGCGTATCGATTTGCAAAGCCTGATAGAAAGGATGAATAGCCACATGGTGGCGACCGGTAACGATCACCACCTTGATACCGGCGGCGCGGGCCTCTGCCAGGGCTGCCAGCGACTGTGGCAGGATGCGTTTCTGGTTGTCCAGCAAGGTGCCGTCCAAATCAAGGGCAATAACACGGTAGCTCATAGCGATCCTAGTTTGATTAGCAAGAAAATGACCTGATGGTACAACGGATAACCGTTCGATAAAACCGTTGGGGAGTGCGCTGCATGCTGGGGTTGTTATGTGACGGATGTCAGGTAAGCTAGAGAAAACCGTAAAAACTGAAACCGGTTACTCTTTCTCATTAAGGAGCGCAAATGAAGCAAATCGTTTATGTTGCCAGCCCGGAAAGCCAGCAGATCCACGTTTGGCAGTTGGACGAGCAGGGGGCACTGGCCCTGCTGCAAACGGTGGATGCACCAGGGCAGGTACAACCGATGGCGATCCACCCGGATAATACTCACCTTTACGTTGGTGTGCGCCCGGCGTTTGGTATTGTCAGCTACCGTATTGAGGCCGATGGCACATTGCAGGAAGCGGGTATGGCTCCGCTGCCGGGCAGCCCGACCCATATTTCAACCGATCTGCAGGGTCGCTACCTGTTTTCTGCCTCTTACAGCGGCAACTGTGCCAGTGTCAGCCCGATTGGCCGTGATGGCGTCGTCACTGCCCCGATCCAGCAGATTGACGGCCTGACTGCGCCGCATTCAGCGAATATCGATCCCACCAACCAGTTGCTGCTGGTGCCGTGCCTGAAAGAGGATCGCATCCGCCTGTTCAACCTGAGCCAGCAAGGCCAACTGACGCCACACGTTCAGGACGCGGTAACCGCTGCAGCGGGGGCAGGCCCACGCCATATGGCCTTCCATCCGAACCAGCGTTTTGCTTACTGCGTGAATGAGCTGGATGGCACGGTAGACGTGTTGGCGATTAGTGAAAACGGCGGTGAATACTCGCTGGTGCAAACGCTGGATATGATGCCCGCCGATTTTACCGGTACCCGCTGGGCGGCAGATATCCATATCACGCCGGATGGTCGCTTCCTGTACGCTAGCGATCGTACCGCCAGCATTCTGACTATTTTCAGCGTTGCCGCCGACGGTAGCCGTATTGAGGTAGTGGGGCATCATGCTACGGAAGAGCAGCCGCGCGGGTTTAATATCGATCACCGTGGCCGTTTTGTGATTTCTGCCGGGCAGAAATCCGGCCATATTGAAGTCTGTGCGATCGATCAGGCCAGTGGTGTGTTGACTACGCTGGCGCGCTATCCGGTGGGCAAAGGCCCAATGTGGGTAAGCGTGCTGGCTAAATAATACTGGCCGTGATGTTTTGAACTCTGAGGTTGATGACAAAGTTGTCTTCTAGCCCGAGATACCCGGGTCTAGCGCACCGAGGGGCACTCCGACGGCTTACGCCGTTACGACCCCTTCGGCACGCTCCCCCTAATAACCGGCTTTGTCAGTAGTCATAGGGTTCAGTGGGCTGAACCCTATGATTATTCAACCGCCGCAGCCACCGCAGCGGTCAGGCGGGCGAGCTGTTCCGGCGTAATAATGTAAGGCGGCATCAGGTAGATTAACTTGCCAAATGGCCGGATCCACACGCCGCGTGCAACAAAGCTGCGTTGCAACTCGGCGACATTCACCGCTTCCCGCATCTCCACCACGCCAATCGCCCCCAGCACGCGCACATCCGCCACCTTCGGCAAGGCTGACAGCGGCATTAACTGTTGCCGGAGTTGGGATTCGATAGCCGCGACCTGCTGCTGCCAGCGGTTTTCTTCCAGCAAGGTCAGGCTGGCACTGGCGACTGCACAAGCCAGTGGATTGCCCATAAACGTCGGCCCATGCATAAAGCAGCCTGCCGCACCATTGCTGATGGTTTCGGCGACCGAACGCGTGGTCAGGGTGGCAGAAAGCGTCATATAACCGCCGGTCAGCGCTTTGCCCAAGCAGAGAATATCCGGCACGATGCCCGCGTGTTCGCAGGCGAACAGTTTGCCGGTGCGGCCAAAACCGGTGGCGATCTCATCGGCGATCAACAGAATCTGGTGGCGATCGCACAGCTCGCGCACCCGTTGCAGATAGGTGGGGTGATAGATACGCATCCCACCGGCACCTTGTACGATGGGCTCCAGGATCACGGCCGCAATCTCGCCTCGGTGCTGATTCAGTAAGTCGGCGAAAGGCGCGATATCCCGCTCATCCCAAGGTTGGTCAAAACGACATTGGGGGGCAGTGGCAAACAGATGTGGTGCAAGATACCCCTGATACAGGCTGTGCATAGAATTATCGGGGTCGCATACTGACATTGCGCCAAAGGTATCCCCATGATAACCGTGGCGCAGGGTCAGCATCCGCTGCCGCCGTTCTCCGCGCGCCCGCCAGTATTGCAGCGCCATCTTCAGCGCCACTTCCACTGCCACGGAACCGGAATCCGCCAGAAATACGCATTGCAAAGCCTCTGGCGTCATGGCGATCAGCTTGCGGCAGAGCGCAATGGCTGCCGGATGAGTAATGCCGCCGAACATCACGTGCGACATTTTCTCCAACTGTTGCGTTGCTGCCTGATTCAGTTGCGGATGATTGTAGCCATGGATTGCGGCCCACCAGGACGACATTCCGTCTACCAGCAAGCGGCCATCCGCCAACTGCAATTCAGCCCCTTGGGCTGATTCGACCGGGTAGCAGGGCAGAGGGTGGCTCATCGACGTGTAAGGGTGCCAAATGTGGCGTTGATCGAAGGCGAGATCGTCAGCGGTCAGAGACATTGTTGTAAACCAAAAAAAAACAGAATGGTTGACAGTATATCCGCAATATTTACACTGACGACACTTTTCTCTCTTTGGATATGTCGTCAATGACCGATCGCATTCATTGGAGCCTAGAGCAAGCCAAGGCCCTGTTTGATAAACCCCTGCTTGAATTGTTGTTCGAAGCGCAAACCGTTCACCGCCAACATTTTGATCCGCAGCAAGTGCAGGTGAGTACGCTGCTTTCGATCAAAACTGGCGCTTGCCCAGAAGACTGCAAGTACTGTCCGCAGAGTTCACGTTATAAAACCGGGTTGGAATCTGAACGGCTGATGCAGGTGGAACAGGTGCTGGAATCCGCACGCCAAGCCAAAGCGGCTGGCTCCACCCGTTTTTGCATGGGTGCGGCCTGGAAAAACCCGCACGAACGCGATATGCCGTATCTGCAACAGATGGTGCAGGGCGTGAAAGCGCTGGGTATGGAAACCTGTATGACGCTGGGGACGCTGGACGGCAGCCAGGCCGAGCGCCTGGCCGAGGCGGGCCTGGACTATTACAACCACAATCTGGATACCTCGCCGGAGTTTTACGGCAACATCATCACCACTCGCACCTATCAGGAACGGTTGGACACGCTGGATAAAGTGCGTGAAGCGGGTATCAAAGTCTGTTCTGGCGGCATCGTCGGCCTGGGGGAAGCGGTGAGCGATCGCGCCGGGTTGCTGGTGCAACTGGCTAATTTGCCCAAGCCGCCGGAGAGTGTGCCGATCAACATGCTGGTGAAAGTCAAAGGGACGCCATTGGCCGATAACGCTGACGTTGATCCGTTCGATTTTATCCGCACCATCGCTATTGCCCGCATCATGATGCCATCGTCCTATGTGCGCCTTTCGGCTGGCCGTGAACAGATGAGCGAACAGACCCAAGCGATGTGCTTTATGGCCGGTGCCAACTCGATTTTCTACGGTTGCAAACTGCTGACCACGCCGAACCCGGACGAAGACAAAGATCTGCAACTGTTCCGCAAGCTGGGGTTGAACCCGCAACAAACGGCCACCGCTTATGGCGACAATCAGCAACAACAAGTGCTGGCAGAGCAGTTGTTGCAGGCCGACAGCGCTGAATTCTACAACGCGGCGCTGTAATGAGCTGGCAACAACGGATCGAACAGGCTCTGGGTGCACGGCAACGTGCCGCCGCTTACCGTCAGCGACAGGTCAATCAGGGCGGTAATGGCCGCTATCTGCAGCTTGGCAATCAACGCTACCTTAACTTTTCGGGCAATGACTATCTGGGCCTCAGCCAGCAGGCGGAAGTGATCGCCGCCTGGCAGCAAGGAGCGGCGCGCTACGGCGTTGGCAGCGGCGGTTCAGGCCACGTTACCGGCTTTTGCCAACCGCATGATGAGTTGGAGCAACAGTTGGCGGAATGGCTTGGTTACCCGCGTGCGCTGCTGTTTGTCTCTGGCTATGCCGCCAATCAGGCGCTCTTGGCTGCGTTGATGCAGGCCGACGATCGCATTCTGGCGGATAAACTCAGCCATGCGTCAATCTTGGAGGCCGCCGATCATTCACCCGCGCAGTTACGGCGTTTTCGCCACAATCAGCCGCAGGCATTAGCGGCGTTGCTAGCGAAACCTTGCGCAGGCCAGCAGTTGGCGATCACCGAAGGCGTATTCAGCATGGATGGCGACAGCGCGCCGTTGGCTGAACTGCATCGCCTGACGCAGCAGGCCGGAGCCTGGCTGATGGTGGACGATGCGCACGGCATCGGCGTGCGCGGTGAACAGGGGCGTGGTAGCTGCTGGCAGCAGGGGGTTCGTCCAGAAGTGCTGGTGGTGACCTTTGGTAAGGCGTTTGGCGTCAGTGGTGCCGCGATTTTGTGCGATGAACCGTTGGCGGAATACCTGCTGCAGTTTGCCCGCCATCTGATTTACAGCACCGCTATGCCACCTGCACAGGCCTGTGCCTTGCAGGCGGCGTTACGTTGTATCCAGCAAGGGGATGCGTTGCGTAGCCGGTTGCAACGCCATATTCAGCGGTTTCGTGCTGGGGTCGCCAGCTTGCCGTTGGCATTAACTGATTCAGATACCGCCATCCAACCGCTGCTGGTGGGGGATAACCAGCGAGCACTCGACTTGGCACAACGCCTGCGTGAGCACGGGCTGTGGGTAAGTGCCATTCGTCCACCGACGGTGCCGCCGGGCGGTGCGCGGTTGCGCATCACCCTGACGGCGGCGCATCAGCCGCAGGATATTGACCGTTTGCTGGAGGTGTTACATGACGTTAGCCGCTGATTCGGTGAACAAGCAGGCGGTGGCCTCGGCGTTCAGCCGCGCGGCGCAAAGTTACGATGCCGCAGCGTTGTTGCAGCGTGAAGTCGGTGAACGCTTACTGGGGATGGGGCTTAACCACCCGGGGCAACAATTGCTGGATGCCGGTTGCGGCACCGGTTATTTCAGCCGCCGCTGGCGTGAGCTGGGCAAGCAGGTAACAGCGCTCGATCTGGCGCCGGGCATGCTGGCGTTTGCCCGCCAACGGCAGGCGGCAGAGGCTTATCTGTTGGGCGATATTGAACAGATCCCGCTGCCCACGGCGGCGGTGGATATCAGTTTCAGCAGCCTGGTGGTGCAATGGTGCAGTTCGCTGCCGCGTGCGCTGGCGGAGCTGTACCGCATTACGCGGCCCGGTGGCGTGATCCTGTTTTCCACATTGGCTGCCGGTTCGTTACATGAACTGGGAGATGCCTGGCAGCAGGTCGATGGTGAACGCCATGTGAATGATTTTCTGCCGCTGGCGCAGATTGCCGCTGCCTGCGGTGACTATCGCCATCATCTGCAAAGCGTGTGGCAAACCCTCGAATACCCGGACGTGATGGCGCTGATGCGATCGCTGAAAGGCATTGGCGCCACGCATTTGCACCAGGGGCGTGAGGCTGGCCTGCTTTCCCGCCAGCGATTAGCCGCGCTGCAGGCCGCTTATCCACGCCAACGCGGCCAGTTTCCCCTCAGTTATCATCTGGTTTATGGAGTGATTTATCGTGATTGAGCGCTGGTTTGTGACTGGAACCGATACTGAAGTGGGCAAAACCGTGGCCAGCAGTGCGCTGTTGCAGGCCGCTTGTGCGGCTGGTTGGCGCTGTGCCGGTTATAAGCCGGTGGCATCCGGCAGTGAGATGACGCCGCAGGGTTTACGCAATACAGATGCGCTGGCGTTGCAGAAAAACAGCAGCGTGCCGCTGGCTTATGCCGAAGTAAACCCTTACACCTTTGCCGAGCCCACTTCACCGCATATTGTCAGCCAAGCCGAAGATCGTCCGATTTCATTGGTCCAGCTTTCTGCCGGTTTACGCCATCTTGAGCAGCGTGCTGACTGGCTGTTGGTGGAGGGGGCCGGGGGGTGGTTTACTCCGCTTTCAGAACAACACACTTTTGCCGATTGGGTGCAGCAGGAACAACTGCCGGTGATCCTGGTGGTGGGTATCAAGCTGGGTTGTATCAACCATGCTTTGCTCACCGCGCTGGCGGTTCAGCAAGCGGGGTTACGCCTGGCGGGCTGGATCGCTAACGATGTCACCCAACCCGGCAAACGCCACCAGGAATATCTGGCCACGCTGCGTCGTCTGTTGCCCGCGCCGCTGCTGGGGGAAATCCCGTATTTGCCGCAGATAGAGCAACAGGCGCTGGGCGGGTATCTCGATCTTGCCGTTTTGCAGTCCGCTGGCTGAGTGCTCAACGCTTAGCTCACCAGATAGGTACTGATTAATTCTGCATCCAACTGTTCCAAGGGGCCGTTAACCACGTTACGGCCTTGATCGATCAGGAAAAACCCATCCGCCACCTGACGCAGACAGGGCAACGTGTGCTCTACCAGCAAAATAGTCATACCGAATTCGTGGTTCAGCGTGCGGATGATCCTACTGATTTCGCTAGCCTGTGAGGGGGAGATACCGCTGGTCGGCTCATCAAGGATCAGTAACTCCGGTTCCAGCACCAGTGCGCGAGCAATAGCCAGTTGCTGTTGCTCATCGCCACACAAATCCCCGGCACGATACAGCCGTCGGGTGTGCAGATGCGGGAACAGGCTGTAAATCATTGGCGGAAGACGCCGGGTTTTATCCCCGCCAGCCAGCAGGGCAATCTGCAGGTTTTCCTCCACGCTCAGTTGCGAGAAGATTTGCCGCCCCTGCGGCACGTGGCTGATACCCAGGGCTGCGCGCTTTTCCATCGGCTGCTGCAAGAGGTTGTGTGGTGGTTGGTTAGCCAGTTGCCAGGTCATACTGCCGCTGACAATCGGCAAATAGCCCATAATGCAATTAACCAAGGTCGTTTTACCCACGCCGTTGCGGCCAAGCAACAGGGTGCATTGCCCACGAGGCAGTTCAAGGCTGATATCCCACAATATATGGTTATGCCCATAGTATTGATTCACGCCGCGTAAACTTAGCATTTGGCATCCTCCTGTTTACTCGTGGTCGGGATAGCTGAAAAGCGGGGTTACCAGCCGTTATCGCTTATTTTAGGTGTTAATGCTGATTCCTGTGTTTCGCGCAGTCGAACCCGGTGCTGTTGCAGGCTGTGAACAATCGAGCAATTCTTAGGCCAACCTTATTGATAGAGGATAAGAAAAATACTGTTACCGTTTGGTTAAGAACGGTACCTATGGCCGTGGCGTAGGGGCTGGGAGCGTAAAAAGCGATGCCATGGCGCAGGGCGGTTTGCACCCTGGTGGTGCGCGATGGGTAGGAAATGGTGCAAGCGCCAGCCGGTGGTCGCAGTCTGGATGGGAACAGAGATTGTGGGCACCAGGTAGCCATCCCTTTAGTATTTATTGTCATAACCAAAGCCACATTATTATGAAAAAATAACTAAAAAATCACCTTAGAGGACGTTTTGGCGAGAAAAGCGTTCTTTCTGTAACTCCCGGCCCCTGTGGGGCGGTGTGAGTTATCCACTATTCCTGTGGATAACCTTGTGTATTATCTTTAGAAAAGCGGCGTAAACAGAGAGCGGACGCGGGTTGTGTTCGCGTTGCCCGTATTCTCGTCTTTTTTATAAAACCAATAAATATCAATAGATTAATTAAAATCAAGCAAGTGAGTAACGGATTGATGTGTAAAACATCGCTTTAGCCTGAATGCTGTCAATATGTTAATTTTTCTTAAAGTCTGGGGATAAAATGAGGGTTGACAATAGCGATGTTGCAGTAGCGCCAGCTCTTAGGTGACTAACCCTTCGATTAACGGATACTAAGGCGACGAATTCACTTGAAGCTGGTTTTATATCCAGTATCATAAGCGATGGTTTAGGCTATCAGATTTTACATCTCTAAAGACCGTGGCCAGCAGATGCTGTCTTGGTCGCCCGGCGGCAACTTGAATCATTCAGGGTACATATGAGCAAAGTCTTCAAACTGCATTCAGAATTCGCCCCGGCTGGCGATCAACCAGAGGCCATTCGCAAACTGGAAATGGGGCTGGAAGATGGCCTGGCTCACCAGACCTTGCTCGGGGTGACCGGATCGGGCAAGACGTTTACTATCGCTAATGTGATCGCCGATCTCAATCGGCCAACCATGGTGCTGGCACCCAACAAAACCCTGGCGGCGCAACTCTACGGCGAGATGAAAGAGTTCTTTCCCGAGAATGCGGTGGAATACTTTGTCTCCTATTACGATTATTACCAACCTGAAGCCTACGTCCCGAGCTCCGATACCTTTATCGAGAAAGATGCCTCGGTGAACGAGCATATTGAACAGATGCGTCTTTCGGCCACCAAAGCGCTGCTTGAGCGGCGTGATGTGGTCGTGGTGGCTTCTGTTTCCGCCATCTATGGTTTGGGCGATCCCGATCTTTATCTGAAGATGATGCTGCACCTGACCAAAGGCATGATCATCGATCAGCGTTCGATCCTGCGCCGCTTGGCGGAACTGCAATATACCCGCAACGATCAGGCGTTCCAGCGCGCCACTTTCCGCGTGCGCGGTGAGGTGATCGACATCTTCCCGGCGGAATCGGACGAACTGGCGCTGCGCGTCGAACTGTTCGACGAAGAAGTGGAGCGTCTGTCGTTGTTCGATCCGCTGACCGGCCAGATTGCGCAGGTGGTGCAGCGTTTCACCATCTACCCTAAATCTCACTACGTCACGCCACGGGAGCGCATCCTGCAGGCAATGGAAGAGATCAAGGTTGAGCTGGAACAACGGCGCAAGGTGCTGCTGGCCAATAATAAACTGCTGGAAGAACAGCGGTTGACGCAGCGTACCCAGTTTGATCTGGAGATGATGAACGAACTGGGTTATTGCTCGGGCATTGAAAACTACTCGCGTTACCTTTCCGGGCGCGCCGAGGGCGAACCACCACCGACGCTGTTTGACTATCTGCCTGCCGATGGCCTGCTGGTCGTGGACGAATCGCACGTGACTATTCCGCAAATCGGCGGGATGTTCAAAGGTGACCGTTCACGTAAAGAAACGCTGGTGGAATACGGTTTCCGCCTGCCTTCGGCGTTGGATAACCGGCCAATGCGCTTTGAAGAGTTTGAAGCGCTGGCGCCGCAAACCATTTATGTTTCCGCTACGCCGGGCAAATATGAGCTGGAGAAGTCCGGTGGCGACATTATCGATCAGGTGGTGCGCCCAACTGGCCTGCTGGATCCGTTGGTAGAGGTCCGCCCGGTTACCACACAGGTTGACGATCTGCTTTCCGAGATCCGCAAGCGGGTGGCGATTAACGAACGCGTGTTGGTGACGACGCTGACCAAACGGATGGCGGAAGATTTGACCGAATACCTCGAGGAGCACGGCGAGCGGGTGCGTTATCTGCACTCGGATATCGACACCGTCGAACGTGTTGAAATCATCCGTGACCTGCGCCTTGGCGAGTTCGATGTGCTTGTGGGGATCAACCTGTTGCGCGAAGGGTTGGATATGCCGGAAGTGTCGCTGGTGGCTATTCTGGATGCCGACAAAGAGGGTTTCCTGCGTTCCGAGCGATCGCTGATCCAGACCATTGGCCGTGCGGCGCGTAACCTCAACGGCAAAGCGATTCTGTACGGTGATAAAATTACTGACTCCATGGCGAAAGCGATAGGCGAGACCGAACGCCGTCGCGCCAAACAGCAGGCGTATAATGAAGCCAACGGCATTGTTCCTCAGGGCCTGAACAAGAAAGTGGGCGATATTTTGCAACTGGGGCAACCGAGTTCACGTGGTAAACACAAAGGGAAGGGGAAAGCCGCTGAGAGTGCCGCAACGTATCAGCACCTCACGCCCAAAGCGTTGGAGCAGAAAATTCGCGAGCTGGAAAGCCAGATGTATTCCCATGCGCAAAACCTGGAGTTCGAGCAGGCTGCTGCCGTGCGTGACGAAATCCACCAGCTGCGTGAGCAGTTTATTGCGATTTCATAACCGATTTAGCGTGCAGAAGGCGAGGATAAACTCCTTGCCGCCTGCAAGTTTGCTGATTAAGGTATGCGCCCCGATTACTGATACGAGCTGCCGATCATGACTGCACATTCATCAAAAGATCCGCTACACGGCATTACGCTGGAACAATTACTGAACAAACTGGTGGAGCATTACGGCTGGAATGGGCTGGCTGAGCGCATCCGTATCAACTGCTTCAGCAGCGATCCGAGCATCAAGTCCAGCCTGAAGTTTTTGCGCCGCACGCCGTGGGCGCGCAAGCAGGTAGAAGATCTCTATATCGACACCGTCAGCGATAACCCCTGGCATCGCGGCAGAGATTGAGAGCTATCCCCTCACATGCCAGCTAACGGCGCTCGTCAATTGATCAAGTGCGAGCGGCCAATTGTGCCAGCGCCTGCTCCAGCGCCTGGCGCAGCAATTGGCGATCGTGGCGGTGCGGCATATCGCTGGCTTCCAGTTGTTGCTTGACCACAATACGGTCGTGCATTTGGTCGGTGTTGATATGTGGGCCGACCACTACCGCATCAATCATTTTCCGGCCTATTTTCTCTTCCATCAGCTCCAGTTTTTGTTTGAGTGTTAACGCTGCGGCAGCAACGCTTATCTCACGCCCCAGATTACCGATATAAATCATACTGGCACTGCTGCGGCGCAGGGCCTGAGTCATCTCGTCAAGCAGCAGCAGCGGCATCAGGCTGGTGAGAAAACTGCCTGGCCCAATCAGGATCAGCTCAGCCTGCGCAATCGCCTCCACGGCTTCACGCGTGGCGCGCACGTGGGGATACAGCATCAGTTCCTGTGGCATCGTCGCCAATTGATCGATATTCACTTCGCCATAAATCTGATTGCCTTCGTGATCGTGCGCCTCCAGATCAACCGGCTGCTCCGACATCGGGATCAGCGCCGCATCAACCTTCAACAGATTACGCACCAGATTGATCGCCTCCAACGGACGTACGCTGAGGTGATCGAGTGCTTTCAACATCAGATTGCCCAGATTATGCCCCGCCAGTTCGCCATTGCCGCTAAAGCGATATTCAAACATTGCGGAAGCCACGCTGGGTTCAGTAATCAGCTGATTAAGGCAATTACGCGTATCCCCCCAGGCAATCCCTCCCTCAGAGCGACGAATACGGCCAGTAGAACCGCCGTTATCGGTGGTGGTGATAATGCCGGTTAAGCGGGATCCTAAAAATGACAGAGACGACATCACACGGCCAAGGCCGTGACCGCCACCTAATGCCACCACCCGATCGAGATCGGCGAGGGTTCGATTGCGCATAAAATTCCTTAAGACTGGGTGTTGACTGCCCGCATAAAGTAGCTGATTTAGTAAGAAAATGCGAAGAAGAGTGTAGTTTGCGTGATTCTGGTCAATTCATCGGTGTGATGGCTGTTTATGATGGTTAACCAGATTCTCAGCCGCTAAAATCGTTGTATATATAATTATATAGCGAAATTGTGCAATGGCTATCGCCGTTGTTTCGCGTTAGAATTCTATTGAAAACCACGGTTTCACTCGGGTTAGCCTATCTAACCGGAATTGAAATCCAAACTCCTAGCCTTTGTGCCTACGTTGTTCCATGAACAATAGGGTGCCTGGGCCGTGGCGAAGTCAGCCACCAGGGTGCAGAGTGGAAACGCTCGCATCTCCCGTATTTGGAAGGTGTTATGGTACCGCAACTCATTGATGCTTTTGAGCGTAAGTTCTATTACTTGCGCCTGTCGATTACTGACGTGTGTAACTTTCGTTGCACCTATTGTCTGCCGGAGGGTTATAAACCGAGCGGCAGCCCCAATGCTTTTCTCTCGTTGAGTGAAATCCGCCGCGTTAGCCGCGCGTTTGCCGAACTGGGCACCGAAAAGGTGCGCCTGACCGGTGGCGAACCCTCGTTACGCCGCGATTTTACCGAGATTGTCGCCGCCGTGCGTGAAAACCCGGCGATCCGCACGCTGGCGGTGACCACCAACGGTTACCGCCTGGAGCGCGACGTAGCCCGCTGGCGTGAGGCTGGCCTGACGGCGATTAACGTCAGCGTCGACAGCCTCGATCCGCGTCAGTTCCATGCTATCACCGGGCAGGACAAATTTTATCAGGTGATGGCGGGCATTGACGCCGCTTTTGCCGCTGGCTATAGCAAGGTGAAAGTTAACGTGGTGCTGATGCGCGACGTCAACCACCAGCAACTGGCCAGCTTCCTCCGCTGGATCAAGGATCGCCCGATCCAACTACGCTTTATTGAACTGATGGAAACTGGCGAAGGCAGCGAACTGTTCTGCAAGCACCATGTTTCCGGCAACGTGATCCGCCAACAGTTGGAACAGCAGGGTTGGCAGCGTTTGACGCGGGGTTACAGTGACGGCCCGGCGCAGGTATTCAGTCACCCGGATTATCAGGGGGAGATTGGGCTGATCATGCCTTATGAGAAAGATTTCTGCGCCAGCTGCAACCGGCTGCGGGTGTCTGCCATTGGCAATCTGCATCTGTGCCTGTTCGGTGAGCAGGGGATTACCCTGCGCGATCTGTTGGCAGACGACGCCCAGCTCGAAGAGCTGAAGATGCGTATTCAAGGTGGCTTACGCACTAAAAAGCAGACGCATTTCTTGCACCAGGGGAACAGCGGCATCACGCAGAATTTATCGTTTATCGGCGGCTGATACCCGTAGATTTCATAATAGGGGAGCCTATTTAGCTATGAGCCAGACCAGCAGCGAATTTATTCCGGCCAAGATCGCCATTCTGACCGTTTCGGACCGCCGTGGCGAGGCGGAAGATACCTCTGGCCAATACCTGCAAGAAGCCGCGCAGGAGGCCGGGCATCAGGTGGTGGATCGCGCCATCGTTAAAGATAATATTTACCAGATCCGTGCGCAGGTTTCGGCGTGGATTGCCAGCGACAACGTGCAAGCCGTGCTGATCAACGGCGGCACCGGTTTTACTGCCGGTGACAACACGCCAGAAGCCCTGCTGCCGCTGTTTGATCGCGAAGTAGAAGGGTTTGGCGAGCTGTTCCGCATGGTTTCGTTTGAAGAGATCGGCACTGCCACCATTCAGTCGCGCGCTCTGGCCGGGATCGCCAACCGCACGGTGATTTTCGCCATGCCAGGGTCTACCCGCGCTTGCCGCACCGCGTGGGAACGCATTATTGAAGAGCAACTGGATGCGCGCCATCGCCCGTGTAACTTCCTGCCCCACGTGAAGAAATAGTTTATGACACAGTTAACCCATATCAATGCCGCAGGCGAAGCCCATATGGTGGATGTTTCCGCTAAAGCGGAGACGGTGCGTGAAGCGCGCGCCGAAGCCTTTGTCGAAATGCAGGCTGCGACGCTGGCAATGATTATTGATGGCAGCCATCACAAAGGGGATGTGTTCGCCACGGCGCGCATTGCTGGCATTCAGGCAGCGAAACGCACTTGGGAATTGATCCCGCTGTGTCATCCGCTGATGCTGAGCAAAGTGGAAGTGCAGCTTGAGGCACAGCCTGAACATAACCGCGTGCGGATCGAAACCTGTTGCCGCCTGACCGGTAAAACCGGGGTGGAAATGGAAGCACTGACCGCTGCGTCGGTAGCGGCGCTCACCATTTACGACATGTGTAAAGCGGTGCAGAAGGACATGATAATCGGTCCGGTGCGGCTGCTGGCGAAAAGCGGCGGCAAATCCGGGGATTTCAAGGTGGATCTATGATCAATATTCTTTTCTTTGCGCAGGTGCGTGAACTGGTGGGGACTGCCACTTTGGCCGTACCGGCACAATATCCAACCGTAGAAGCGCTGCGCAAGGCGCTGTGCGAACGTGGCGAACGTTGGGCGCTGGCGCTGGAGTCGGGCAAATTGCTGACGGCGGTCAACCAATCACTGGTGGCGAGCGAGCATCCGCTGCAGGCGGGTGATGAAGTCGCGTTTTTCCCGCCGGTAACCGGAGGTTAAGCGTGGAAAATACCCGTATCCGCGTCGGCGCAGCGCCATTCAGCGTCGGTGAAGAGTACCAATGGTTGGCGCAGTGTGACGACGACGGCGCGGTGGTGACCTTCACCGGTAAAGTGCGTAACCATAACCTGGGAGATGGCGTGAGCGCCTTGTCGCTGGAACATTATCCTGGCATGACCGAAAAAGCGCTGGCAGAGATTGTGGCCGAAGCGCGCGCCCGTTGGCCGTTACAGCGGGTCACGGTGATCCACCGCGTCGGCGATCTGTTCCCTGGCGATGAAATTGTGTTGGTTGGCGTCACCAGCGGGCATCGTAGCCAGGCGTTCGACGCTGCGCAGTTTATTATGGATTACCTGAAAACCCGTGCACCATTCTGGAAGCGTGAAGCCACCGAACAAGGGGAGCGCTGGGTTGAAGCCCGCGATACCGATCGGCAGGCGGCCAAGCGCTGGTAAATCCCGCATCAACAGCAGAAATAAATCAATATCTTTGCCGGTTCCGCATCACGTTTTCTGTGATACGCTTATTACTGGCAGGGGTGTTTCCCCAAAACTCAGTTCACATGTAAAAGGTAACCGTCATGGACCGATATCCACGTAATGGTTCGATCGTCGAGCGTGCCAACAGCGGCATTCAGGCTTATATGGCGCAGGTTTATGGCTGGATGACCTGTGGTTTGCTGTTGACCGCGTTTGTCTCCTGGTATGCAGCTAATACACCTGCAATCCTCAACTTTATCTTCTCCAGCCAGATCACTTTCTTTGGGTTGATCATCGCCCAACTGGGGTTGGTGTTTGTGATCTCCGGCATGGTGAACCGCCTGAGCGGCACTGTCGCCACCGGGCTGTTTATGCTCTATTCGGCGCTGACCGGGCTGACGTTATCCAGCATTTTCATTGCTTATACCTATAGCTCGATCGCCAGCACTTTTGTGGTGACCGCCGGGATGTTCGGTGCCATGAGCCTGTACGGTTACACCACCAAGCGCGATCTGAGCGGCCTTGGCAGCATGCTGTTTATGGGGTTGATCGGCATTGTCTTGGCGTCGCTGGTGAATATCTGGCTGAAAAGCCCGGCGCTGACCTGGGCGATTACCTATATCGGCGTGGTGGTGTTTGTCGGCCTGACGGCGTATGACACGCAAAAACTGAAAGCCCTGGGCGAACAGTTGAATGCCGATGACCGAGATGGTTTCCGCAAATACGCCATCGTTGGTGCGCTGACGCTGTATCTTGATTTCATCAACCTGTTCCTGATGCTGTTGCGTATTCTGGGCAACCGCCGCTAAATACCCGTCGTCTTTCAAGCCGCAGCGTTGTTGGCTGCGGCTTATCTTTTCCTTCTGTTAAGCAATCTTCCTTCTAAACATCGCATAAGCGGCGCTGCCGGTAGTGGCGGTGATCGCCAGCAATGGCCACAGGCTGTGCCAGATAATGCTGAAACTGGCATCTTTCAGATAGATTTGTTTGGTGATATCGGTGAAGTGGCGGATAGGGTTAGCCCAGGTGAGATGTTGCAACCACACGGGCATATTCTCTACTGGCGACACATAACCGGAAAGCAGGATCGCTGGCATCATAAACACGAAAACCCCAATAAACGCCTGTTGCTGCGTGTTGCATAATGAGGAAATCAGCAGCCCGAATCCGACCAGCGAAAGCCCGTAAATCAGCATGGTGGCGTAGAACAGCAGCAGCGAACCGGCAAACGGGATCTGATAAGCAAAGATACCGATAAACAGCACGATCGAAGCCTGAAAGGTTGCCACGATCAGTGCAGGCACCGCTTTGCCAATAAAGATCTGCCAGGTGGTCAGCGGCGACACCAGTAACTGCTCCAGCGTGCCCTGTTCCCGTTCCCGTGCGACCGAAAGCGATGTCACAATCATCACGCCGATGGTGGTGATCATCGCTATCAATGAAGGTACCACGAACCATTTGTAATCCAGATTCGGGTTATACCAGTTGCGTACCACCAGTTCGCTGTTGTTGGGTTTGGCGCGCCCGCCGATCAGTTCGTTCTGATAATCCTGTACGATGCGCTGCACATAGTTGGCGGCGATCTGCGCGCTGTTGGAGTTACGGCCATCAAGGATTAGCTGCAAGGCTGCCGTATTGCCGCTGGCGATATCGCGTGAGAAGTTGGCCGGGAAGCGGATCAGCAGCAGTGCTTTCTGGTTATCGATAGTGGGTTTGATCTCCTGTGGGCTGCGCAGTAACAACACCTGTGAAAATGCCTTGGCCTTGGCAAAACGTTGTGTCAGCTCGATCGAGGCTTGGCCGCTGTCCTCGCTGTATACCGCGATGGTGGCATTGGTCACCTCCAGCGTAGCGGCAAACGGGAACAGCAGCACCTGCAGGATCACCGGCATCACCAGAATGGCGCGGGTTTGCGGATCGCGCAGCAGCGACTGCATTTCTTTGACGATCAGAGTCCACAGGCGGTGAAACATATTCTCTCCTCAATCCAGTCGGCGTGGGGTTTTCCAGGCCGTCAGGCCGATAAATACCACTGCAGAAGCGATCAGAAACAGCAGGTTAACCAACAGGACGCTACCGATATTGCCCGCCAGAAACAGCGTCTGGAGGGTGCTGACAAAATAACGCGCTGGAATGATATAGGTCACCGCGCGCACCACGGCGGGCATGCTGTCGATCTGGAAAATAAAGCCGGAAAGCATAATCGAAGGCAGAAAAGCGGCGTTCAGCGCCACCATCGCCGCGTTGAACTGGTTGCGGGTAATGGTGGAAATCAGCAGCCCCATACCGAGCGTGCTGGCCAGGAACAGGCTGCTGATCACCAGCAGGATGATTAATGACCCTCTATAGGGCACGCCGAGCACAAACACTGAAACCACCATGCACAGCACCATGGCAATCATGCCGAGAAAGTAATAAGGCACCAGTTTGGAGAGCAATAGCTCGCTGCGCGTCACTTGAGTAGAAAGCAGTGCTTCCATGGTGCCGCGTTCCCATTCACGGGCGATCACCAGCGAAGTCAGAATCGCGCCGATCACCGTCATAATGATGGTAATTGCCCCAGGGATAATAAAATGCTGGCTGATTGCCGCCGGGTTAAACCAGTAACGCATCTGGATCTCGATCAGCGGTTTATCTTCCTGCCCGCGATCGGTGGCGCGCTGTTGTTGCCAAATCTGCCAGACACCTTGGGTATAACCTTGCACAAAGTTGGCGGTATTGGGTTCGCTGCCGTCGGTAATCACCTGCAACGGTGCACGATCGGTGGGCCGTGCCAGATGTTCGGCGAAGTCGTTGGGGATCACCACCAGCCCACGGATGCTGCCGGCCTGCATCATGGCAATCAATTGCTGGCGATTATCGCTGATGGTCGGTTGAATATAGGGCGAACCGGCAAAAGCGTTGGCCAGATCGCGGGCTTCTTCACTGTGCTGTTCCATCAGGATCCCCAGGCGCAGCTTGCTGGAATCCAGATTGATGCCGTAACCGAAGATAAACAGCAGCATCAGTGGGATGACAAAGGCGATCAGGCCACTGCTTGGGTCGCGCAGGATTTGCCGGGTTTCTTTCAGGCACAGCGCGCGCAAGCGCCGCCAGGAAAAGCCGCTGTGATCGCTCATAAGGTTGCCTCCCGATCGTAACCCTGCACCAGTTCGATAAACGCCTGTTCCATTGAGGGATTAGGATTGTCAGCATTGGCGACCTGCTGTTTGAGGGAGTCCGGCGTACCGGCGGCGATAATCTTGCCGCGATACACCAACCCAATGCGATCGCAGTATTCCGCTTCGTCCATAAAGTGGGTGGTGACCATCACCGTGACACCTTTATCCACCATACCGTTGATATGTAACCAAAACTCGCGCCGGGTAAGGGGATCAACCCCCGAGGTAGGCTCATCAAGAAACAGAATATCCGGCTCATGCATTAGCGCGCAGGCCAGTGCCAGCCGCTGTTTGAAACCGAGTGGCAAAGAGTCCGGCGTTTGGTTGAGGATCGGGCCAAAGTTGAAGGCGGTAGACATTTCGTGGATTTTGTTGCGCTGCGCTTTGCCGCTCAAACCATACACGCCAGAGAAAAACTTCAGGTTTTGTGCCACTGTCAGGTTGCCATACAGCGAGAACTTTTGCGCCATATAGCCCAGGTGCTGGCGTGCTTTGCCGGAACTGGTTTTCAGATCCATGCCCAGCACCAGCGCCTTGCCGTCGCTTGGCACCAGGAGGCCGCACATCATTTTGAAGGTGGTGGATTTACCGGCTCCATTGGGCCCGAGCAGGCCAAAGATTTCCCCGCGCTGCACTTTGAAATCCACATGATCGGTGGCGGCAAAATGACCGAACCTCTTGGTTAATCCCTGCGCTTCGATCACCGTTTCCGCGCTGTTGCCCGCCACGTTAGGCATGATTTCTGCCAGCGCCGACTTGCTGTTTGGCCCACCGCCGAGCAGATCGATAAACGCATCTTCAAAACGCGGGTCCGCTTCGGTCAACTCCGCCGCAGGCAGCGCCAGATCGCGTAATACCTGCTGATGATCTTCTCCCGCTTTCAGGATTAAGCGCAGATATTTGCCCTGAATAACGCCATCGCTCACGGTGGGCAGGCAGATCGCCCGCTGCAACAGCGCCCGGTGGCTACCCGCCGGGGCATCAATTAGTACCGTACGCCCGGCCATACGTTGGGTGAGCTCTTGTGGCGCACCGCTGAACAGCAATTCGCCCTCGTTCATCAGCAACACTTCGCGGCACTGTTCGGCTTCATCCAGATACGAAGTGCTCCACAGGATCAGCATGCCGTCATTGGCCAGTTCATGCACCATGCGCCACAGTTCGCGGCGTGAGATAGGATCGACGCCGACGCCGGGTTCGTCCAGCAACAACACCTGCGGTTGGCCGAGCAGCGTGCAGGCCAGCCCGAGTTTCTGCTTCATGCCGCCAGAAAGCTTGCCCGCCAGGCGCTCGGTGAAACGCGTCAGATCGGTAAAAGTCAGCAGCCGTTCGAAGGTTTGCTTGCGCAGATCGCCAGTGACACCGCGCAGATCGGCGTACAGCGTCAGGTTTTCCATCACCGTCAGGTCTTCATACAGCCCGAACTTTTGTGGCATATAGCCGAGAATGGCATGCAGTTGGCGGTCTTGAGCGATCGGATCCAGCCCGGCGACGCGCAGTTGGCCGCAGCTGGGTTTCAACAACCCGGCCAGCATGCGTAACAGGGTGGTTTTACCTGCGCCATCGGGGCCGACCAGCCCGGTAACTGCGCCGCTGCGCAATGTGGTTGTCAGGCTGGCAACCGCCGGTTTGGCGAGTGACGGGAAGCGCTTTTCCAATGCCACCAGCTCAATGGTATGTGCCTGTTCCATCACCCTTCCTTACGGCTGTGTGAAACGGATAGTGACCGGCATACCCTGGCGTAGCGCCTCGTCGGCATCGGTGACAATGACCCGCAGGCGATAAACCAGATCGGTACGCAAATCCGGTGTTTCGACGCTTTTTGGCGTGAATTCGGCGGTGGGTGACACAAAACCAATCTTGCCGTGGTAGGGCTTACCGGGGCGGCTGTCGGTATAAATGCGCAGTTCTGCTCCTTGCACCGCTTTGCCCAGGTGGGTTTCATTGATATAGGCGCGTACCCAGACCGGTTCGGTCAGTGACAGAGTCAATACCGTGCTGCCTGCACCGAGCATGGTGCCGGGTTCAACCGCCCGCGTCAGCACAGTACCGGCAGAAGGGGAAGTCAGGGTGGTGTCTTGCAGGTTTAGCTGTGTCTGTGCCAGCACTGCTGCGGTTTGAGCCAGATTGGCTTTGGCGGCAGCGATTTCCTGCGGGCGATTACCGCTCAAATATTGGGCCAGTTTATCTTTCGCCGCCTGCAGGTTGGCTTGCGCCTGATTGCGTAGGGTGCGGGCGTCTTCCAAGGCGTCGGCGGAGGTGGCTTTTTTGGCCCATAATCCTTGCTGCCGCTGCAGGAAGCTGTCGGCGTAGTTGAAGGCCGAAAGGCGCTGCGCCACTTCCGAACGCACTTGGGCGATCTCTTCATCACGATAACCCGCCTGCAACAGCGCCAGTTTGGCGGTGGCGCTGGCGACATTGGCCTGTGCCTGCAGCAGCGCATTAAGGTATGGGCCATCATCCAGTTTGCCGAGCAATTGCCCCGGCTGCACGCTGTCACCTTCGTCGACCATCAGCGTGGCGAGACGGCCATCAACGCGGAAACCCAGATTCACCGTGCGGATATCTACGTTACCGTACAGCGTCAGCGGTTTTTCCTGTTGTTGCTGGTAATGCCAGAAGCCGTAGGCGGCAGCGGCAATTATCACGATAACTCCGCTGATAATGGCAATGCTTTTCTTGTTCATCATGCTTCCTGCCAGTTGCAGTGTGAAAAAAGGGGCTATGCGCCGTAACGTTGGCGCAACCCGTTAACCAGAATATCGATATGCTCAGCCAGCACGGCGCTGATTTGTGCTGCCTCATCGCTGCCAATCTGCTGCCAGCCTGCCTGACGGCGCACGGTTTCACGCGCGACGCGGAATGACAACACCTCGCCTATCAGCGCATGGGTGTGCAACACAATCTTGGTGGATTGCGCATCCAGACCGGTATAGCCCGCCAGCAAGCGGCATAGCATCTGGTGTAATGGTGCAATCACCTGTTGGTGGATCAGCGGATAAGCGTCGGTGGGTGAAAGCTGTTCGCGCGACATGATTTTGCTCAGATTGAGCGTCTGCGGCTGGGTCATTAATTCACTGAAGTCCAACAAACCGCGTTTGAGGTGGTACAGATGTTGTTCCGGCGTGCGCTGTGCGGCGGGCAGCAGCCAGAAATTTTCGACCTCCTGGCTCTGTGCATGGAACGATTGTTGAATAAAGTCGGCGATCCATTGAGCTACTGCCAGATACAACCCTTCTTTCGAGTTGAAATAATAGGTAATCGCGGCGATGTTCTGCCCGGCACGCTGGGCGATTTCTCGGGTAGTCGCTCCCTGGATCCCATACTCGCCAAACACTTCAATCGCTGCGGCGAGCAGCTGCTGACGCGCTTGTTCACCGCGTGCCCGGCTGGGGGTGTACTGATTTTCGACGGATGCCATGACTACTCGCTAAAGTTAATCATATGATTGATTAACTTTAGGCCCGAAGTTACGGAATGTAAATAAAAGCCTGCATTTAGTCTGGGATTACCCGCGTATCCTCCTTTTTCAGCCGTTAATTGGCACCGGCTTATGCAAAATCGCTTTTTTTTATTCGACTTCTGTTACAATCAAACTCTTGGTGCACTGCAGTTTGTGCCAATTCCTCGTGGTATGCCAAAGTGGTGCCGTTAATAAAAATGCGAGCACCGCCCTATGCCCCGTCTGATCATCCTCCCAGGAAACTGCACCGAACATTGTTTAGGTTAGGGGGGATCTGGAGTTTTTCTCTACTATGTCATTTGAAAACCTCGGCTTAGGTGCCGAAATTCTGCGCGCTGTTGAAGAACAGGGCTATCGCGAACCTACGCCAATTCAACGTCAGGCAATCCCTGTGGTTTTGGAAGGTCGTGACCTGATGGCCAGTGCACAGACCGGTACGGGTAAAACCGCTGGTTTTACTCTGCCGTTGTTGCAATTGCTGAGCAAGCACGATCATCCGAATAAAGGCCGCCGTCCGGTGCGGGCGCTGATTCTGACGCCAACCCGCGAACTGGCCGCTCAGATCGGTGAAAACGTCGAATCCTACAGCAAATACCTGCGTTTGCGTTCGCTGGTGGTGTTTGGCGGCGTGAGCATTAACCCGCAGATGATGAAGCTGCGCGGTGGCGTGGATATTCTGGTGGCAACACCGGGCCGCCTGCTGGATCTGGAGCATCAGAACGCGGTTGATCTGTCCAAAATTGAAATTCTGGTGCTGGATGAAGCAGACCGCATGTTGGATATGGGCTTTATCCATGATATCCGTCGCGTGCTGGCTAAATTGCCACCGAAGCGCCAGAACCTGCTGTTCTCTGCCACGTTCTCTGACGAGATTAAAGCGCTGGCCAACAAACTGCTGCACAACCCGGCGTCGGTGGAAGTGGCTCGCCGTAACACCGCTTCTGAGCAGATCGAGCAGAGCGTTCACTTTGTGGATAAAAAGCGCAAGCGTGAACTGCTTTCCCAGATGATTGGCGAAGGTGACTGGAAGCAGGTGCTGGTATTTAACCGTACCAAGCATGGCGCTAACCATCTGGCTGAACAGCTGAATAAAGATGGCATCACGGCGGCGGCGATCCACGGTAACAAAAGCCAGGGTGCGCGTACTCGTGCGCTGGCCGATTTTAAAGACGGTAAAATCCGCGTGCTGGTGGCGACCGATATTGCCGCTCGTGGCCTGGATATCGATCAGTTGCCGCATGTGGTGAACTACGAACTGCCAAACGTACCAGAAGATTATGTGCACCGTATTGGCCGTACTGGCCGTGCAGAACGTACTGGTGAAGCGATTTCACTGGTGTGCGTGGATGAACACAAACTGCTGCGCGACATTGAACGCCTGCTGAAGCGTGAGATCCCACGCATTGCCCTGCCGGGTTATGAGCCGGATCCGTCGATTAAGGCGGAACCGATCATCAACGGGCGTCAGGGCGGTGGCCGTGGTGCGCCACGGAATAACGGCGGTGGTCAGCGTGCGGGGCACGGTGGGCAACGTAGCGGCAACGGTGGTGGTCAGCACGAAAATCGCTCTGGCGGCGGCGCTCGCCCACAGGGTGATGGCAAACCGCGTTCCGGGGCACCTGCGCGCCGTCCACGCAACCGCAAGCCGGGCGAGTAAGCGACAAAGCCACTCTCTTGGTGGTAAATAAGAGAGTACCTACCCCCTGTGAGCGCTAGGCTGACGGGGGGTTTTTGTTTTTGGAGAAAATTTCTGGTGGTTCTCACGTTATAAAACCGAGAAACAGATGATAAAATTTACTCGTTTGTGCAGCCGGCAGGGGCTCGTGTTGTTGGGGGTATTGTTGCTGGCAGGATGTGCGCGTTCAGATGCTTTGTGGGGCGTGGTGGATAAGCTCTGCATGGTCAATTATCAGCACCAGCAGGATCCGGCCCCTTGCCAGCAGGTTTATATGCCACCAGGTCAAGGGAAAGAGCAGGGGTTCAGCGTTATTCAGAATCCGCGTTACCCTTATCATTTTATTCTGGTTCCCACTACGCCGTTATCGGGTATTGAAAGCCCTCAGCTTTTGCTGGATGGGCGCACGGATTACTTTGGCTATGCCTGGTTGATGCGTCACCGGTTAACGTCCGAATATGGCCAGCCAGTGCCTGACGAGAGGTTGGGAATGGCAATCAATTCGGCTTATGGCCGCAGTCAGAATCAGTTGCATATTCACCTGACCTGCCTGCGTGAGGACGTGTACCGTCAACTGCAGGCAGAACGTCCTTATATACAGGAGACGTGGTCGGCATTGCCCGATAAGTTATTGCGTCATACCTATTATGCCCGCCGGGTGGTGCAACCGACTGCGATGGGGATTTACCCGATCCGCTCGGTTGCTGAGCATTTTCATTTATCGCCATCGCAGCTAGCAGAGTACGGTGTAGCGTTGGTGCCAACCGAGTTTTCAGGGCAAACAGGTTTTATCCTGCTGACCACCAAACGCGGTTGGGATAGCGGTAACCGTGCATCGGTCGAATCATTACTGGATAAGACGTGCGCGATTTTGGCACTTAATCACCCGGCAGAATAAATTTCTGATGCTTTGGTTATATCCCCAAAATAATTCGAGTTGCTTGTCTGCTGAGGCCTTTCGCCCGTATTATTGCGCGTCTTTTTTAGCAGGAGTTAGCATGCGCGTACTTTTAGCTCCGATGGAGGGCGTTCTCGACTCGTTGGTGCGGGAATTGCTCACCGAGGTGAACGATTACGATCTCTGCATCACCGAGTTCTTACGCGTGGTCGATCAACTGCTGCCCGCCAAATCCTTTTATCGTCTATGCCCCGAACTGGAACAGGCTAGCCGCACGCCTGCAGGGACGTTGGTGCGTGTGCAACTGCTTGGTCAGTATCCGCAATGGCTGGCGGAAAATGCTGCTCGTGCCGTGGAACTAGGCTCTTACGGGGTCGATCTCAACTGTGGCTGCCCTTCAAAGCATGTTAACGGCAGCGGTGGTGGTGCCACTTTGCTAAAAGATCCTGAGCTGATTTACCAAGGTGCCAAAGCGATGCGCGCGGCGGTGCCCGCCCATTTGCCGGTGTCAGTGAAAGTGCGTTTGGGATGGGATTCGAGCCAGCACAGCGTTGAGATCGCCGACGCGGTGCAGCAGGCCGGGGCCACAGAACTAACGGTACATGGCCGCACCAAAGTGGATGGTTATCAGGCCGATCGCATCAACTGGCCTGCTATCGGCGAGATCCGCCAGCGGTTGTCTATTCCGGTGATCGCCAACGGTGAAATCTGGGATTACCAGAGTGCGCAAGACTGTATGCAGGCGACCGGTTGCGATGCGGTGATGCTAGGGCGCGGTGCGTTGAATTTGCCTAACCTGAGCCGGATGGTGAAGTACAACGAGCCGCGCATGCCGTGGCCGCAGGTAGTGCAGTTGCTGCAAAAATATGTGCACTTGGAAAAGCAGGGTGATACCGGCATGTACCACGTGGCACGTATCAAACAGTGGCTGAGCTATTTGCGTAAAGAATATCAGGAAGCCAGTGAGTTGTTCACCGAGATCCGCGTGCTGAAAACCTCAAGTGATATCGCACGGGTGATTAATCAGGCGAACTGAGGCGTTAGGCTTTATCGTAGGTGGCGAGCCCATTGCGGTAGCGCAGTGGGGAGGTGTTCATCTTGTTGCGAAAGAAACGGCTGAACGCGGCCTGAGATGAAAAGCCGAGCCGTTCACTGATAGCGCTGAGGGTCAGGTTGCGCTGTTGCAGCAAGCGGCAAGCTTCTTCCATTTTGGTCTGCTGTGCCAACTCAGTAAAATTCTGGCCTTCGTGCAGCAATTTACGCTGCAGCGTCCAGCGTGGTATCGACATCTTTTGGCAAATCAGCGTGATTTCATTAGCCGGATTGGGCTGATGCACTGTTGGGTTCTGGTAATGTGCCCTGAGGCAGTTTTTCACCTCTTGGGTGAGCGGGGTTGCGTTGCTGATAATGGTGTTGATCTCGCTATCGGCGGCTTTCTGGATCGTCTCAAACAGCTTGTGGTTATAAAAATCATAAGGCTGATCAATATGTTGCTTGCTAAAGGTAAGCGTATTGCGTGCAGCACCCATCTGGCAACTGAAACCCAATAGCGATGACAGTTGTTGGGATTGCCGTGCATTGGCACTGATCCCTTTCAGCGTGACCTGAATAGAAGCATAGGTTTGGCGATCGTAGTGGCCGATGAGTTCCGCCAGAATAGTGAAATTACCCAATGGTGATGCCAGCGAGGCGCTCAGTATTTCGGGGCCGCTGTTGAGGTATTCCAGCATCAGTTGTTCATCGTTTTCATAGACCTGAATATGGTCGGTCTGCCCAATGATAGGGCGGTATTTCAGGTAATTCTCCACCCCTTGACGCAGACTGCTGCTGTTGGTCAAGAGTGAAGAGAGGGTACCCCAGCAGCGGAAAATATCCGCTAAGGCGAGATCTGGCTGATAGTCGCTAAACAGAAATTCGCGCTTTTCTTCGACCAGAATCATCAGGCGATAGTGTTGTGCTGCTGAAATTCGCGTATCTGACTGGGTTAGTTCATAGGGGGTGATGCCAGTACGGCGATGGATCAAGGCGGCGGGGACGTCATGCTGTTGCAGAAAAGAAAACATAGAGCGGGAAACAATATTAGAAACCGTTTTGCTGTCATTCATGCTGTTATACCGCGATCCGTGGCAAGGGAGAGTGAAGTACCCGAAGGTATTTCACTGAGCTTAATGACAAAGTGGTCTTTTAACCCGAGATACCCGGGCCTAGCGCACCGAGGGGCACTCCGGCGGCTTACGCCGCTACGACCCCATCGGCACGCTCTCCCTAATATCTAACTTTGTCAGCAGCCTGAAGAACATTCAGCTCCCCGCCACTCAAACTCTTCAGGTTATGCGTTCAATAGCCATCAGCGAGATATCGTCGGCAAAAGGCCGAGACGGCTTTTTATCCTGCTCTTGCAAGGCATCGGTTTCGCCGCTGTGCCAGGCGCTTAATGCCTTCTCTACCCGTTGAAACAGCTGGTTTTTCGGTAACTTTCGGTATTCACACAAGAGCTGTTGCAGGCGCTCCTCCCCATAAAGTTCCTGTTGGTGGTTTTCGCACTCGGTAATCCCATCGCTATACAGATACAGGCGATCGCCAACGCCGAGAGTAAAGTGACTATCCTGATACTCGGCGTCAGGAAACAACCCCACAGGCATGCCACCCTGCCCCACAGCCTGTAACTCACCGCCGCTACCAATAACAAAAGGCGTTGGATGCCCGGCCTGGCACAGCGTGCCCTGCCCATTGGTGGTATCTATC